>NZ_JBWKWR010000007.1:0-249163 GCF_059422325.1 Duganella sp. GW821-FHT01E12
GGTTGGGCCGGCTGCGCGGTCTGGGCGGCTGCTGCGGCGGCGAGCGCGGCCGGGGACGGTCTCGGCGGCACGGCGTTCGGATCGGGGATGCCGTAGATGCCGGGCATGCTGGGCGTGGGCGGCGCCATCTCCGGCGCGGCCACCGGCATCGCGGCCGGCATGGCGGCCGGCGCCGGCGGCGGGTAGGCCTGCGCGGCCGGCTGCGCGGCCGGGGCGCCGTTCAGGGCGGGCGCGGCGGCCGGGCCGGCCTCGCGCTGGCGGTCCATCGCGTTGCGTTCGTCCGGCGTGGCAAACAGTCGGCCCAGCGACACCTGCTGGGCCGTGGCCGGCCAGGCCAGCGCGGCCAGCAGGGCCAGCGGCGCGGCGCGGCGGAGGAAGGTGGGCAGGGTCATCACGAACCTTTCTTGCGCGCGGCGGCGTTGAGCGCGGCGGCCGGCGCCAGCGTCAGCCAGTTGAGCTTGCAGTCGGCGCCGACCGTGGGCGTGTTCGGCAGGTTCTGCACGGCGCCCACGCGCTTGAGCGTGCATTCCTGCACCGCATAATAGCCGCGCTGGCGCAGGTCGTCGAGGAAGTTGAACAGGTCGCCCTCGTGCAGCAGCTCCATGCGCAGGTTCATGCGGCTGCCGCGCAGCGCGTAGTCGCCCAGCGGCAGCGGCGCGTCCAGCTTGACGGCCTGCTGCGGCTCGATCTCGTAGCTCAGCGGCGGCAGCTTGCGGCGCTCCTGGATCTGGCGGATCTGCTCGACCCAGTCGAGGCGGTTCTCGTCGCCGATCAGGCCCCGGCTGCGCAGCAGCGCGAACTGCGGCTGGTAGGCGCGGATCTCGCGCTTTTCCGTCTCCACCTGGGCGAAGCGCTGGCGCGCCGCGTCGCGCGTCTGCTGCGCCTGGGCGCGCTCTTCCTCGGCGTGGTTGACGTACCAGCCGCTGGCGAACACGGTGGCCACGCCGATGCTCAGGGCGCCGGCGGCCATCACCACGGCCAGCCGGATCAGCGCGAACTCGCGCAGCCAGTACGGCAGCGGCCGGGCGGCGCGCGCCGGCTTCTTGCTGAAGGGGGCGGGGGAGGCGTTCATGGCTGCCACACGAGGTTGAGGATGAATCGGGCCTTGCTCTCGACGCCGCCGGTGGCGCCGGCCCCGGCCTTGCCGCTGAGCTTGACGTTGGAGCGGGTGTCGACCGGCTGCTGCACGATCTCCACCGTCATGCGCGGCTGGCGCGCCAGTTCCTGGGTGAAGGCGTTCATGCTGTTGACCACTTCGCGGTAATTATCCGGCGGCACCATGATTTCCGCCTCCAGCCGCAGCGCCTGCGGCACCCTGGCCGGCAAGCCCAGCATCAGCGACGAGATCGGCTCCATCACCGTGCCCGAGGTGCTGGCCATGAAGCCGGTGGCGACCGGCTCGGCCGGCGTGGCCGGCGGCGTGATCTTCCAGTCCAGCTGCACCAGGCGGATCTGCGGCACCTTGTCAAGCGCCGTGCTCAGCTGCGACATCAGCGGCAGCGGCTGCGGGCCCTGGCGCACCAGCAACTGGGCCACGGTGACGGCGGCCTTCATGTTGGCGGTCTTGTCGATGGCCGGCGTCATGGTCGACAGCGCGGCGCTGTAGCGCGCGTCGTACTGCTTGGCCTCGGCGTACATGGCGCTGGTGGCCGAGCTGGCCTCGACATAGCGCCACACGTTGACGCCCAGCCAGACCAGCGTGCCGGCCGCCAGCACCGCGCTGGCGCCGAACAGGGCCAGCCGCGCGCGCCACAGCTGGAAGTAGCGGCGCGCCTCGCCCAGCGAGTACTGGCTGGCCGGGCGCTCCTGCCCGAGCAGGGTGAGCAGCAGGGTGTCGGCCAGTTCGGGCGCCTGCGCCAGGCCGGCGCGGCGCGCCGCGTTGTCCATCGTGTAGAAATGGTAGGCCGTTTCCGTGCCGTCCTGGCATTGCGGCTCCAGCCGGTCCAGCGTGTCCTCGGGCGCCACGATCACCGTGTGCAGCACCTCGCCGCGCCCGATCAGGCGGGTGCTGGTGAGGAACTGCTGGGTCTTGGCGGTCTCGCGGGCGACGTCGACCGGGGCGCCGTCGCGGTCCACGGCCAAGGTCAGGCGCGAGAATTTCAGCTGGCCGTCCAGGAAATAGCTCTGGCGCAGGCCGGCCGATTGCTGCGTGACCAGCAGCAGGCGCTGGTCCGCCAGGCCCAGCTTGCGCACCAGCGCCGAGCTCATCAGCGTGGTCGAATACAGGCCGGCCAGCGGCGCGCGCAGCAGTTCCAGCGCCTCCACCCAGGGCTGCACCAGCGCCGGATTGGTCAGCGCGCTGAGCAGGGCGATGTCGTCCTGGCGCCCGGCCGGCTCGCGGCCCTGCACCCGCACGTAGCGGTAGGGCGTCTCGCGGTATTGCTGCAGCAGGCGGCGCGCCAGCAGGCGGCGGCCCGAGCGGCCGGTCACGTGCGGCAGCGTGATGCGCTGGAAGTCCTCCTCGATCAGGTCGACCATCAGGTAGACCGGGCCGTAGGGCTGGGCGTCCAGGTGGTCCATGAAGGCGTCGACGCCGGCGCGGTCGTTGGGGAAGCGCACCGGTTCGCCGAGCACGCCCTGGTGCCACGGGTAGGCCCACACGAATTCGCTGCTGAGGTAAAGTAAATGTCTGTGCAACACGGCGGCCTCAGGGTCGGATCTTGGAGATGGTGTCGTAAATCGGCCCCAGCACGGACAGCATGATCCAGCCCAGCAGCAGGCCCAGCACCACGGTCATGGCCGGCTCTATCATCGCCTGCACCTTCTCGATCATTTCCTTCACTTCGCGGTTGTAGAAGTAGCTGACGTTGCGCAGCGCGCCGTCCAGCGCGCCGGTGGCCTCGCCCACCTTGAGCATGCGGATCACCAGCGGCGGGAAGATGCCGGTGTTCTGGAACGCCGCCGTCACGCTCTGGCCTTCTGAAATAAGCTGGGCCGCGCGGCGCAGCCCGGCCGCCACCATGCGGTTGCCGACGATGCCCTCGGACAGCCGGATGCATTCGAGGATGGTGATGCCGGCGCCGTACATCAGCGCGAAGAAGGTGGCGAAGCGGGCCAGGATGATCTTGTGCTGCACCGGGCCTATCATCCAGATGCGCAGCTTGAAGGCGTCGAAGCGGTAGCGCGCCTGCTCGCTGCGCGCCAGCCAGGCGCGCCCGCCGAAATACAGCGCCACCGGCAGCGCCAGCAGCACGTACCAGTAGTTGATGAAGATGTCGGACACGAAGATCAGCGCCTTGGTGTGGAAGGGCAGCTCGTTGCCCATGTTCTTGATGAAGGCGGTCAGCTGCGGCACCAGGTAGATCATCAGGAAGGCCACCACGCCCAGGATCACCACGCCGACGAACAGCGGCTTCATGACGATCTTGCGCGACTGCGAGGCCAGCTCGTCCTGCCACTTCAGGCTGTCCGACAGGTTCAGGAACACCTCGGCGATCTTGCCGGTGCGCTCGCCGGCCGTGATCAGGCTGGTGAAGGTCTTGTCGAACACGTCCGGGTAGGCGTCCAGCGCGGCCGACAGCTGCAGGCCGCCCTCGATGTTCTCGATCAGGTCGGTGATGATCTCGCGGAAGCGCGGATGGTCCATGCTGTCGCGCAGGTCGTTCAGGCCGTCCAGGATGGGCACGCCGGCGCCGGTCAGCTGCTCCATCTGGAAGCAGAAGTTGATCAAGTCCTTGCGCGTGATGTCGCGCCGGCCGATGGAGGCCAGCTTCTGGCGCGACACCTGGCAGTCGATCAGGTCCAGCTCCATGCGGTGCAGGCGCAGCTCCAGGTCCGGCTCGTTGAGGGCGTCCATATTCCCCAGCGTCAGCTGGCCGCTGGCGTCCATGGCGCGGTAGAGGTATTGGGGCATCAGCTCAGCCTGTCCGTCAGGTCGACCACGCGCGACACTTCCTCCAGCGTGGTCACGCCCTCGCGCACGCGGCGCAGGCCGTCGTCCACCAGCGAGCGCACGCCGGCCGCGGCGGTGGCGTTTTTCAGTTCGCGCGAGGAGGCGCGCCGCGCCACCATCTCGTCGAGCTGGGGCGTCATCTTCAGCAGCTCCATGATCGCCAGCCGGCCCTTGTAGCCCTGGTGGCCGCAACGCTCGCAGCCGACCGCGCGGTACAGCGTGAACGGCGCGGCGTCCTCGTCCTGGGGCAGGCCGAGCAGGCGGCGTTCCAGCTCCTCGGCCGGATAGGCCTCGCGGCAGTGCGGGCACAGCCGGCGCACCAGGCGCTGGGCGATGATGCCGATGATGTTGCCGGCCATGATGTCGGCCACCACGCCGATGTCGAGCAGGCGCGAGATCGAGCCGATCGCCGAGTTGGTGTGCAGCGTCGAATACACCTGGTGGCCGGTCATGGCGGCCGCGAAGGCCATCTCGGCGGTCTCGCGGTCGCGGATCTCGCCGACCAGGATGATGTCCGGGTCCTGCCGCATCATCGAGCGGATGCCGTCGGCAAAGCCCATCTTGGCGGCCTCGTTGACGGCGGTCTGGCGTATCATGTTCATCGGGTACTCGACCGGGTCCTCCAGCGTCATGATGTTGACGCTCTCGGTGTTGATGTGGTTGAGGATGGAATACAAGGTGGTGGTCTTGCCGGAGCCGGTCGGGCCGGTCACCAGGATCACGCCGTCGGGACGGGCGATCATCAGCTTGAGCAGGTTGAGCTCGTTTTCCTCCAGGCCCAGGCCGTCCAGCGGCACGATGCCCTTCTGGCGGTCCAGCACGCGCAGCACGAAGTTCTCGCCGTGGGTGGTGGCCTGCGCCGAGGCGCGGAAGTCGATCTGGCGGCCGGAGAATTTGATCGAGATGCGGCCGTCCTGCGGCGCGCGGGTCTCGGCGATGTTCATGCCGCTCATCACCTTCAGGCGCACCGCCATCGCCGGCCAGTACGATTTGTGCAGGCTGCGGATCTGGCGCAGGATGCCGTCGATGCGGTAGCGGATGCGCAGGAACGATTGCTCCGGCTCGAAGTGCAGGTCGGAGGCGCTGTTCTGCACGGCGTCGGCCAGGATGGCGTCGATCAGGCGCACCACCGGCTGGCTGTACTCGTCCGAGGTGCTGCCCAGGCTGGCGTAGTTGACCTCGCCCGTTTCGATCTCGTGCAGGATGCCGTCGATGGACAGCTCGAAGCCGTAGTACTGGTCGATGGCGCGCTGGATGTCGGAATCGTTCACCAGCAGCGGGCTGATGGTGATGCCCTTGACCAGCATGGCGCTGATCTGGTCCAGCGCGACGATGTTGCTGGTGTCGGACATGGCCAGGATCAGGTTGTCCGTGGCGCGCTCGTAGACGATGGGGAACACGTTGTAGCGCTTGGCCACGTCCTTGGGGATGAGCTTGAGCGCGATCGCGTCCACCACCAGGCTGGTCAGGTCGGCGCTCTGCTGGTTGAGGTTTTCCGACAGCGCCATGCGCACCGTGGCCTCGGTCACGAAGCCCAGCGTGATCAACAGTTTTCCCAGCGGCTCGCTGCTGCGTTTTTGCTCGATCAGCGCGATGCGCAGCTGGTCTTCGCTGATCACGCCTTTCTGGATCAGCAGCTTGCCGAGCGGGAGTTTGACTTGTTCTGCCATGGATCTCTTACGGTTGACGCGCGGGCGCGCTCAGTTCATGCATGCGGGTGCGCAGCGCGTTGCGGTCGAACGCGGCGGCGTGGTCCTGCGCCAGCGCCAGCGCGCGCTGGTAGTACTTCAGGGCCAGCTTGCCCTGGTTCAGGCGGTCCAGGCCGATGGCCAGGTTGTAGGCGTAGTCGGCGTTGTCCGGCGTGGCGGTGTAGGCGCGGAAGTAGGCTTGCTGCGCCTCCGACCAGCGGCCCTGCTGCGATTGCAGGTTGCCGAGCGCGAACAGCACCGGGCCGGCGTCCGGATTGGTGCCGAGGATGGCGCGCAGCCGCGCCTCGCTCTGGGCGGTGTCGCCCTGGCGCACGCCGACCAGGCCGGCCACGGCGGTGGCGTCGTTCGGATCGAGTTCGAGCAGGCGCAGGTAGTAGCCGGCCGCCTGTTCGCCCTGGCCCTTGCGCGCGGCCACGGTGGCCAGGCCGAGCAGGGCGTCGCGGCTGGTCGGGTTGTCGCGCAGCGCGGCCTCGTATTGCTGCTGGGCCTGCGCCAGGTCGCCGCTGTTGAGGGCCTGGTAGCCGTTCTCCAGCGCTGGCGCCACCACTTGCTGCTGGCTGGCGCGGGCCACGCGGATGTCGGTGTTCTCCGGCGCGGCGATCGGCGGCAGCTGGTCGGGACGCGGCGCGCTCAGCTGCGCCAGCTGCGCCTGCATCATTTGCTGCGAGGCGGCCAGCGCCTGTTCGGTGGCGCTCAGGCGGCGTTCCAGTTCCTCGGTGCCGGCGCGGGCCGGGGCGGGCGGCGCGATGGGCGCGGCGTCGGTCAGCAGCGGGTCGGCGGCGCCGGGCGCCACCGCCACCTTGACCGGCGTGGCGCCGGTGGCGCCCAGCGGCGGCATCGGCACCGGCGGCAGGCGCGAGCCGGCGCCCGGCGCGACGACCGCCTGCCAGTAGTAATAGCCCATGCCGGCCACTACCAGCACCAGCAAGGCGATCCAGCCGATCAGGCGCAGGCGCTCGCGGTCCAGGCCGGCCGATTCGGACGGCGCGGTGGCGGCCGCCGCGGCGCGCGCGCGGGCGGCGCCGCGCAGCGTGTCGGGTTTGGCGGACGGCTCGGCGCGCTGGCCGCCGCCCGCTGCGGAGGCGGGCTTGGCGGCCGACGCGGCGGATGGGGTGGCGGCCGGGGCGGCTGCCGGCGCGGCGCTGGCGGCCGGCGGCGGAACGTAGGCTGGCGCGGGCGCGGCTGCGGCTTGCGCGGGGGCGGGCGGCGCCGAGGGATCGGGCTTCAGGTCCAGCGTCAGGCCGGCGCTCTGGTGGTCGCTGCGCGGCGGCAGCGGATCGGGCGACGGTTGCGGCGTCAGGCTGGCCTGCGGCGCGGCCGTGATCGGCTCCAGGCTGAGGCCGGACATCGGCTCCAGGTCCTGGCTCAGGCCGGGCTTGGCCGGCGGGGCCGGTTCCGGCGTCAACGCCAGGATGTCGTCGAACGCCTGCGACGGCTTGTCGGTGGCGTCGTCGTCGGCCGAACTTTGCTTGGCGCGCTCGGCCTTTTTAAGCGCTTGCATCAGAAGACTCATGATCCGTTCGCCTTGGCTGGGGCTGGGGCCGGCGTGGCCTCGCCATAGGGAGTGCTGTCGGGTTTTTCGCCCGGCAGCAGATAACGATAGTCCTTGTAATCGCCGTTGACGCTGGCGTCCTTGACCACCACCGGCCGCATGAAGATCACCAGCTCGGTCTTGGTGGTGTTCTCGTTGCGGTGGGCGAACAGGTTGCCGATCAGCGGCACGCTGCTCAGGCCGGGGATGCCGTCCTTGGCGTTGTCGATCGAGTCCTGCATCAGCCCGCCCATGACGGCGATCTGGCCGCTGGACACTTTCATCAGCGACTCCAGCTCGCGCGCCTGGATCACCGGCACCTTGCTGACCACGTTGGCCTTGGCCAGGTCCGGGTTGGGATCGTTGACGTAGCCGACGATGCGGGTGATGGTCGGCCGCACGTTGAGCGTGACCTCGTCGGACTCGGAAATCTGCGGCGTCACGCTCATCACGAAGCCCACCGGCACCGTCTCCAGGTGCGATTCATAGGTGGCTTGCGAAATCGGCGTGCCGGTCGAGCCCAGCACCGCCGGCGTGACCTTGATCGAGAAGAAGACGTTGTTGTCGACCACCTTGAGCAGCGCGGTCTGGTTGTTGAGCACGCTGATCTTGGGGCTGGACAGCACCTTGACCTTGCCGAACGATTCCAGCAGCTCGATGGTGGCGGCGATATTGCCCAGGCGGCTGGTCGGGTTGGTGTAGTTCAGCACGAACACGCCGGGATTGGTGGCGGTGGGCAGCGTGGCCGAGCCGAGCGCGCCCTGGTTCAGCTTGAGGCCGCCCCGCGCCAGCGATTGCCAGTTGATGCCCTGCTGGTACTGGTCGCCCAGGCGCACTTCGATGATGGTCGCCTCGATCAGCACCTGGCGCTTGGCCGCGCCCAGCACGATGTCGAGGAATTCGCGGATTTTTTCATGCTGGCGGCCGGTCGCGCGCACGGCGATCAGGCCGCCCTCGGCGTTGACGATGACCGAGGTGCCGCGCTGCGCGCTGCCGCTGCCTTTTGCACCGCCGAAGCCGGCGGCGTCGAACGGCGTCTGCGGCTGCGCGTTCTGCGCCGTCGCGCCCGGCGTGCCGCCGTTCACCGAGGCCAGCGGATCGACCGGGTTGTCGCCCAGGTTGGAGGCGCGCAGCATGTCGCGGATGTTCTTCTCCAGGCTGTACCAGAAGTTGTTGTCGGAACGGTTGTTGACCACGGTGGTCGAGTTGTTGCTGCCGTTGCCGTTGGCGCCGTTGTTGGCCGGCGCCGACTGCTGCGGTTGCGGCTGCTGCGGCTGGCCGGCGGCCGGCGCGCTGACCACGGGATTGGAGGCGCTGCCGCCGCCACCGCCGGTGGTCGAGATCTGGGTGGCGATGTTGACGCTGCTGTTGGTGCTGCGCGCGATGTTGACGTAGTCGACCTTGTAGTTGCGCCATTCCGGCGTGTCCGGCAGCACCGTCAGCGTGCCGCCGTTGATTTCATAACGCATGTCGACCTGGCGCTGGATGCGGTTGAGCAGTTGCGGCAGCGTCTGGTCCAGCGCGTTCAGCGTGACCGTGCCCTCGATGCCCGGATGGACGTCCACGTTCAGGCCGGCGTCGCGCGCCAGCGCGAACAGCAGCGACTGCACCGGCACCTTGTGCACGGTGACGCTGTAGGTTTCCACTTTCGGCGCGGCGGCCGGCGGCGGCAGCGCGGCGCTCTGCTGCACCGGTTCCGGGATGGAGCCGGTGGGACGCGGCGCTTCCATGATGTGGGTCGGCGAATTGGGCAGGGGATGGGTCGCGCAGGCGCTCAGCAACACGCTGCACACCATAGGGACGATGGGGGAGGCGAGTTTTTTCATTGTTTGTTTCCGGCCCAGGGGGAATGCACGATGTTGTGCATTTGCAATATAGACACCATGATCTTACAAATTCGGTGCCACCGCAAGGATCGCCCCGTAAATAGCCCAAATAAGCAGGACCGCGCAGGCCCCGACAGCAACAGCGCGCAAAGGGAAAATCTGGCGCCAGCCGCGCCGGCGGAAGGCCGATTCGCGGATCGCCTGGCGCGCGTGGCGGGCGCTGACGGTGGTGGCGTCGGCCGCGAAGGCGGCCAGCAGGGCCTTGTCGGCCAGGATGTTGATGCGGCGGACGATGCCCTCGGAACGCTCGGCGATCAGCCGGGCTGCGGCCGGGCTGAAGATGGCCGGGCCGTCGTGGCCGGCCGCGCGCAGGCGGAATTCGAGGAACTCGCCGATCAGCGACGGCGCCAGCGCCGGCACCGTGAAGCTGTGCGTGATGCGCTCCTTCAGCTGGCGCATGCTGGCCAGGTCGAGGTGCTCGTCGAGCTCGGGCTGGCCGAACAGCACGATCTGCAGCAGCTTGCTGCGCGCCGTCTCCAGGTTGGTCAGCAGGCGGATCGCCTCCAGCGTGTCGAGCGGCATGGCCTGGGCCTCCTCGACCAGCAGCACCACCTGGCGGCCCTGGCCGTGGCGGGCGATCAGGTCGGCCTGCAGGCGGCGCTGGACCTCGTCCACGCGCAGGCCGTGGCCGGCTATGCCCAGTTCGGCGGCGATGGCGTACTGCACCTCCGTCGGGCCGAGGTTGGGGTTGACCAGGTAGATCACGTCCACGTGCGGCGGCAGCTGGCTCTCCAGCATGCGGCACAACATGGTCTTGCCGGCGCCCACCTCGCCGGTCACCTTGACGATGCCTTCGCCGTGGCAGACCGCATACAGCAAGGCTTGCAGGATTTCGCCGCGGGTATTGCCGGCGTAGAAAAAGGCCGGATTGGGCGTGATGCCGAACGGCGTCTCGCGCAGGCCGAAGTGCGACTGGTACATGCTCACGCGATGCAAGCCAGGAAGGCTTGCTCCAGATTGGCCGCGCCGTAGCGGCTGCGGCACTCGGCCGGCGAGCCGGCGAAACGCACGCTGCCCTCGTGCAGGATGGCCATGCGGTCGCACAGCTCGTCGACGTCGGCCAGCATGTGCGAGGTCAAGAACACGGTGCTGCCGGCCTGGTGCAGCTGGCGCAACTGCTGTTTGAGCAGCGCGCGCGCTTTCGGGTCGAGGCCGCTCATCGGCTCGTCCAGGACATACAGCGGCTTGCGCGCCAGCAGGCAGGCGGCCAGCCCCAGCTTCTGCGTCATGCCTTTCGAATAGCCGCGCACCGTGCGCTGGAGCGCGGCCGGGTCCAGGTCCAGCGACGCCAGCATGGCGCCGACCGCGTCCGGGTCGTAGGCCAGGCCTTGCAGCGTCAGCAGATAGCGGATGAAATCGGCGCCGGTCAGGTAGTAGGGCGGGGTGAAGCGTTCCGGCAGGTAGCCCAGCGGCGCGCGGCTGGCCGGCCGGCTGTGCGGCTGGCCGTAGATGTCGATGCTGCCGCCGTCGAGGGCGCAGAAGTCCAGCAGGCACTTGATCAGGCTGGTCTTGCCGGCGCCGTTGACGCCGACCAGGCCGAAGCACTCGCCCGCCTGCAGCTCCAGGTCCACGCCCTGCAACACGCTGGACTGGCCGTAGCGTTTGACGACTTGCTGGAAGCGCAGGGCAGGTGCGGTCATGGAAGGTGGCGGCTCTGTGGGGCTGGAAAACGAACGACACTGTAGCGCATTCGTGCGAAGAAAGCGACACCCAGTCGCGCCCGCCGCATGTGCGGGTGTTGCGGGGCCGGATTCTGCACTAGAATGGCCGCAAGTTGACTGACGGCAGAGACCGGGGAGCGGGTATGGCAAGGCCAGAGAAAGTGCGGCTAGGGGAAATACTGGTGCAGCAGAAGCTGCTGACGGAGGAGCAACTGGGCCTGGCGCTGGCCGAACAAAAGCGCAGCGGGCGCAAGCTGGGCCGCGTGTTCATCGAAAATGGCTATGTTACCGAGGAACAGATCGCCGGCGCGCTGGCGCGGCAGTTGAACATTCCTTATCTGAACCTGAAGTTTTTCAACGTCAATCCCGAGATCGTGCGGCTGCTGCCGGAGACCCAGGCCCGCCGCTTCCGCGCATTGGTGCTGGAGGACCGGCGCGGTTCGCTGCTGGTGGGCATGTCCGATCCGACCGACCTGTTTGCCTACGACGAGATCGCGCGCATCGTCAAGCAGCCGATCGAACTGGCCGTGGTCAACGAGACCGAGGTGCTGGGCACCATCGACCGCATCTACCGACGCACCGAGGACATCTCCGACCTGGCGCGCGAGCTGGAGCAGGACCTGGGCGACGTCTCGGTCGACTTCGGCGCGCTGGCGGCCGCCAACGCCAATCTGGAAGAGGCGCCCATCGTCAAGCTGCTGCAGTCGGTGTTCGACGACGCCAGCCAGGTGCGCGCCTCGGACATCCACATCGAGCCGCAGGAAGGCCGGCTGCAGATCCGCTTCCGCATCGACGGCGTGCTGCACCTGCAGACCGAGGCCGACATCAAGATCGCGCCGTCGCTGGCGCTGCGCCTGAAGCTGATGTCCGACCTCGACATCTCGGAAAAGCGCCTGCCGCAGGACGGCCGCTTCGCCGTGCGCGTGAAGAACCAGCGCATCGACGTGCGGATCTCGACCATGCCGACCCAGTACGGCGAATCGGTGGTGATGCGCCTGCTCAGCCAGAGCAACACCCAGCTGCGCCTGGACGCGATCGGCATGCCGAAGGCGATGCTGGAGAAGTTCCGCGCCATTGTCCAGCGCCCCAACGGCCTGGTGCTGGTGACCGGGCCGACCGGCAGCGGCAAGACCACCACGCTGTATTGCGCGCTGGCCGAGCTCAATTCGGTGGAGAAAAAGCTGATCACGGTGGAGGACCCGGTCGAATACCGGCTGCCCGGCATCAACCAGGTGCAGGTCAACGACAAGATCGAGCTGAGCTTCGCGCGCGTGCTGCGTTCGGCGCTGCGGCAAGACCCGGACATCGTGCTGGTGGGCGAGATGCGCGACCAGGAAACGGCGCAGATCGGTTTGCGCGCCGCCATGACCGGCCACTTGGTACTATCGACGCTGCACACCAACGACGCGGCAAGCACGCCGCTGCGCCTGATGGACATGGGCGTGCCGCGCTACATGGTCGGCAGTTCGCTGCAGGCCGTGCTGGCGCAGCGTCTGGTGCGGGTGATCTGCGAAAGCTGCACCGCGCCGTACGAGCTGACGCCGACCGAACACGAGTGGCTGCGCATGGAGTTGCACGACAAGGTGGACATGGCGCGCTACTTCCACGGCAAGGGGTGTTCGCATTGTAATGGCATGGGTTATCGCGGCCGTACCGGCGTGTACGAGTTGCTGGAGATGACGCGCGACGTGGTCGATGCCGCCAACGATCCCGATCCGTCCCACTTCCTGCGCACGGCGGCCAGCCAGATGGCTGGCGAGACGCTGCGCCGCCACGCGGTGGCGTTGGTGATCCAGGGACGCACCACGGTGGCCGAGGCGATGCGCATCAGTAACCAGATCGAGGATTGACGTGCCGTTCTATGCCTACAAGGCGCGCAGCGCGCGCGGAGAGCTGATGCAGGGCGTGCTGGAGGCGGCCGACAGCGGCGCCGTGGCCGACCATCTGAGCAGCGCCGGCGCCATCCCGGTCGAGATCGCGCTGACCCGCAAGGCTGCCAGCGGCAGCGCCGGCGGCGAGGCCTGGTGGAGCACGCTGTTCGAGAAGAAGGTGACGTCGATGGATGTGCAATTGTTCAGCCGCCAGATGTACACGCTGCTCAAGTCCGGCGTGCCCATCATGCGCGGGCTGGCGGGGCTGCAGGAATCGGCGATCAGCAAATCGTTCGGCAAGGTGATCAAGGACTTGCGCGAGTCGCTCGACGCCGGCCGCGAGCTGTCGGCCGCGATGCGGCGCCATCCCGCCGTCTTCAACGATTTTTATCTGTCCATGGTGCGCGTGGGCGAGATGACCGGGCGGCTGGAGGAGGTGTTCCTGCGCCTGTTCGACCACCTGGAGTTCGACCGCGAGATGCGCGCCCGCGTCAAGAGCGCGGTGCGCTATCCGATCTTCGTCATCGTCGCCATGATCATCGCGATGGTGATCGTCAACGTGTTCGTGATCCCGCAGTTCGTCAAGGTGTTCGAGAGCTTCCATGCGCAGCTGCCGCTGATGACGCGCCTGCTGATCGGCACCTCGCACTTCACCGTGACGTACTGGCCGCAGCTCTTGGTGGTGGCGGCCGGGGCGGTGTTCGGCTTCCGCTACTGGGCCGGCACCAGCGCCGGCCGGCTGCAGTGGGACCGCTACAAGCTCAAGTTTCCCATCGCCGGCAAGATTGTCCACAAGGCCACGATGGCGCGCTTTGCCCGCAGCTACTCGCTGGCCAGCCGCAGCGGCGTGCCCATCGTGCAGGCGCTGACGGTGGTGTCGCAGACGGTCGACAACGCCTACCTGTGCGCGCGCGTCGAGCAGATGCGCGACGGCGTGGAGCGCGGCGACAGCATCCTGCGCACCTCGGTGGCGGCCAATGTGTTCACGCCGGTGGTGCTGCAGATGATCGCCGTGGGCGAGGAGTCCGGCTCGCTGGACGAGCTTATGGACGAGATCGCCCAGATGTACGAGCGCGAGGTGGACTATGAGCTGAAGACCCTGGCCGCGCAAATCGAACCCATCCTGATCACCTTCCTCGGCGTGCTGGTGCTGGTGCTGGCGCTGGGCATCTTTGTGCCGATATGGGATCTGGGCAAAGTGGCGTTGCCGCACTGATGGGGCGCGTGCGCTTGGGCGGTGTTGTGCGCCCACAACGATGGGGGGAGCGGGGCTTCACGCTGTTTGAGTTCGCCGTGGTGGCTTGCATCTTCGGCGTGCTGATGATGGTGGCGCTGGAACGGGTGGCGTATTACCGCCGCGCCGGCGACGAGGCTGGGGTGCAGGCGTTGCTGATCAATATGCGCAGCGCTTTGTCGGGCAAGGTGATGGCCTTGCAGGTGCAGGGCAGGGAGAAGGAGATCGAGGCCTTGGCCGGCGCCAATCCGGTGGCCTGGCTGGAGCGGGCACCGGGCAACTACGCCGGCGAGTTGACGCCGGACGCGGCGAAAAAGGTTAAAGCCGGCAATTGGTATTTTGATTTAGCTCAACAAAAACTGATATTCGTGAAGGGCGGGCAAGGAAATTTGTTAAATGGTGCCTCAGGGAACATTTGTTTCAAGGTAGAATTACTGCGCTTGCCCTCAAAAAACGCCAACGCAGAGCGCCAGCCGGGAAAAAGTCCTGGTGTCGCGCTAATCGAAGTCCCCGAATAATTGCCGCTGCCGCAACTTGCCGCAGAAAGGCGTTGATGAACTTTTCGTAGCCAGGTCTGGAGATTTTTATATGCATACCCCACAAGCGCGCGTTTTCCGTAGTCGGCCACAACAAGGTGGTTTCACGCTGATCGAGTTGATTGTTGTGATCGTTATTCTGGGCATCCTGGCCGCGACCGCGCTGCCCAAGTTTGCCAACCTGGGGGCTGATGCGCGCCTGGCCAAGATGCAGGCGGCGAAGGCGGCCGTCATTAGCGCATCCAATATGTACCACGGACGCTGGCTGGCAGACGGCTCGCCTGCCGCCGGCGCCACCTATGATACCGACGTGGTCGTCAACGGTACTGGCTATCCGACTTTCGCCGGCATGCTGGCCGCCGTCGGTGGTGTTTCGGGCTTGGCCGACTACGACCACTCGACCTTTGGCACGGACGGCGTGTTACGCCCGGATACCACCCGCACCGCTTGCACGATCACCTATGTGCCGGCATCCGGCACCGTGACCGTCGCAGCCACCAACGCCAACTGCTGATCCATCAGAAATGGCTGGCCGGAGAGGGGCGTGATGGGGCTGGCGCTGCCGCGCCACACCCGGCCCACGAGGCCGGGCGGCTTCACGCTGGTTGAACTTGTCACTGTGCTGGTGGTGGTCGGTGTGTTGGCCGGCATCGTCGCTCCGCGCTTCTTCCAGCGCCAGGGCTTTGACGCGGTCGCCTACACCGACCAGATGCGAGCCTTGCTGCGCTACGGCCAGAAGATCGCCATCGCCCAGGGCCGCAACGTCTTTGTGCGGCTGAACGGCAGCAGCACGGCACTGTGCTACGACGCCGCGTGCAACGCGCACGTGGCGCCGGCGGGCGGCTCCAACAGCGGCAACAGCGTCACGCTCGCCAGCTGCGGTTCCACAGCCTGGGCTTGCGAAGGCGTCCCCAACGGCCTGGCTATTCCCGCCGCCACTTTCTATTTCGATCCCACCGGCCAGCCTTTCGCGGCAAGCGATCCGCTGGGCGGGCTGAACTCGACTTTCGCCCCGCTGACGCTGGCCGTCACCGGCGGCGACGGTGCCCACAACGTCACCGTGACTCCGGTAACCGGCTATGTCTTTTAAGCCGACCGCGCGCGCACAATCGGGCCTGAGCCTGGTTGAGCTGATCATGTTCATCGTCATCGTCGGCATCGCCGTGGTCAGCATTCTGCAGGTGCTGGGCATGGGCGCGCGCTCCAGTCCCGATCCGATGCGGCGCAAGCAGGCGCTGGCCGTCGCCGAGGGCATGATGGAGGAAGTCCGGCTGGCACGCTACACGTTTTGCGACGGCAGCGATCCGAAGGCCGAGCAGCCAGACATACAGGGGCCGGGTGATTGTACGATTCCGGAAGGCCCGGGCAGGGAACCGACCGATACCCGTCCTTACGACAACGTCAACGATTACGTGGGCGTCTACAACACCGACGCGGCGGGCAACAACTTCCCGGGCGGTTATTCAGCCACCGTGGCGGTGGTCGCGGATGCGGCGTTCGGGCCGGCCGGCGCCACGGTCCCGCCGGACGCCGTGCTGCACATCACGGTCACCGTCACCTACACCGGCGGCGACCCCGTGGTGCTGGACGGCTACCGCACCCGCTACGCGCCGAGGTCGCTATGAGCCGGCAGCGCGCACGCGGCTTCACGCTGGTGGAGGTGATCATCGTCATGGTGGTCACCGGCATCCTGGCCGGCATGGTGGCGGTGTTCCTCAAGACCCCGGTGCAGAACTACGTCGACACGGCCGCGCGCGTCGACATGACCGACGTCGCCGACCTGGCCCTGCGCCGCATGACGCGCGAGCTGCGGCTGGCCCTGCCCAACAGCGTGCTGATCTCCGCCGACCGCCGCACCCTGCAGTTCCTGCTGACCAAGACCGGTGGCCGCTACATCGACATCGGCGATTCGCCGCCGGCCTCGCTGCTGCCGCTCGATTTCAGCCCGGCGGCCAATCTGTCGTTCGACCTGGCCGGCGCCGCGCCCACGGGACGCATGCAGATCGTGCCGTCCGACTGGATCGCCGTGTTCAACATCGGCAGCGCGCCGGCCGACGCCCGCACCTTCGGCAACATCGCGCGCGTGGCGGCGGTCAACGGCAGCCGCATCACGCTGGCCAACAATCCGTTCGCCACGCAGTCGCCGTCGATGCAGTCGCCGACCAACCGCTTCCAGGTGGTGACCGGCACAGTGACCTATGTGTGCGCGCCGTCCGCCGCCGGCGGCACGCTGACGCGCAACTTCAGCAACCAGATCATCGGCCTGAACGGCCTGGGCGCGCCGCCGTATGGCGCGGCGGCGCGGCTGGCCAACCTGGTCGCGGACTGCGGCTTCGATTACACGGTGCTGGCCAATACCAACGCGGCACTGGTGTCCGTGTCCTTGACGCTGGCGCGCAACAATGGCGAGAGCATCAGCCTGGTGCGCCAGGTTCACCTGGATAACACGCCATGAGACCGTTCCGCCACCGCCTCGCCGCCGGCTTCTCCATCGTCACCGCGCTGTTCCTGGTGGTGGTGCTGTCGGCGCTGGGCGTGGCCATGATGAACCTGACCGCCTCGCAGCAGACCAGCTCGGCATTGGACTTGCTGGGCGCGCGCGCTTACGAGGCGGCCCGCGCCGGCGTCGAATACGGCCTGTACCAGCAGCAGATCAACGGCAGCTGCGCGCCCAGCCGCAGCTTCGCGCTGGGCGGGACCTTGTCGACCTTCACCGTCACCGTGCTGTGCGCCGTCAACCCCACGCCCGGCATGGGCGCCAACATGAACCGGATCACCGTCACCGCCACCGCCTGCAACCAGCCGGCCGGCGGCGCGTGTCCGAATGCCGCCACCACCAGCGCCGACTATGTCCAGCGCACGGTCACGGCGCAGTTCTTCTGAGGAGGCGACGATGCGTACCGCTATCACGTTCTCCGCGCTCCGCTGGCTGGCGCTGCTGTGCTGGCTGGCGGCAGGCGCGGCGCGCGCCGATGCGCCGATCACGCTGTTCAAGAGCTTTGCCGGAAACGTCAGCTTCACCGGCACCCAGACCACCTTGCGCGCCAAGGACAACGATTCCGGTCCCTGCGACCTGAAAAACGGCCAGCTGCAACTCAAGCTCAAGGATGTGCCGCGCACCGCCACCATCCTCAGCGCGCAGCTGTACTGGGCCGGTTCCGGCTCGACCCCGGACTACGACGTGAGCTTCGACGGCGATCCGGTGAGCGCGCCCAGCAACCGCCGCTACACCTCGCCCACGGTGGGCTACGACTTCTTCGCGGGCGCGGTGGACGTGACCGCGCAGGTGGTGGCCAAGGGCAACGGCAACTACAAGATCGACGACCTGAGCGTCAACAGCGGCAGCCCCTACTGCGCGGTCGAGGGCGTGCTGGGCGGCTTCCAGCTGCTGGTGATCTACTCGGACCCCAGCGAAACGTTCCGGGTGCTCAATGTGTACGAGGGTTTCCAGTACATCCGCAATTCGGCCGTGACGCTGACGCTGGCCAACTTCAAGACCCCCACGCCGATCGGCAGCCTGACCGGCAAGATCGGCCACATCACGTGGGAGGGCGACGCCACGCTGTCGGGCGGCGGCGAGATCCTGCGCTACAACGGCGTCGAGATGGTCGATGCGATGAACCCGTCCGGCAACCAGTTCAACTCGGCCTCCAATATCGACGGCGACGACAAGTCCTACGGCATCGACTTTGACGCCTACACCGTGTCGTCGCCGACCATCAAGGCCGGCCAGACGTCGGCGCGCAGCGACTACCAGTCCGGCCAGGACCTGGTGCTGCTGAACGCCGAGGTGATCGCCGCGCCCAACGTGCCGGCCGCCGACCGCGCCATCTCGATGACGCTGCAAGACCCGCTGCAGCCCGCGCAGGCCAGCAACTACATCATCAAGGTCAGCAACAACGGCCCGCTGGCCGAAGGCGGCCCGACCACCGTGGTCGATGTGCTGCCGTCGTCGCTGATCTTCGTCAGCGCCGGCGGCACTGGTTGGGTGTGCGGCATGGCGGGGCAGAAGCTCACCTGCACCTACAGCGGCACCATGGCCGCCGGCGCCACGCTGCCGTCGATCACGCTGCGGGTGACGACGGCCGCCGCCGCCAGCGGCCTGGTCACCAACAGCGCCACCGTCAGCGGCCAGCTGTTCGACTACTACGACGGCAACGACACCTCCACCGTCAGTTCGCTGGTGGGCGCGGCGGGCTTTACGCCGAGCTATATGTACACCGTCGCGAAAGACGACAGCAAGCCTGCCGACGGCCAGTGCGTGAACGGCTTGCCGTTCGACGACCCGGGCCAGAGCTGCCAGCCGGTCGACTTCACCGGCAAGCAGTATCTGGCCAACAAGGACATTCCGCTGTACCTGACCTTTGTGGCCGCCGGCGTGCCGACCGCGCTGTCGAACTCGGACAGCACGATCCAGCTCAAGTACGCGCTGTCCTGCTACGATCCGGTGCAGGACGCCGGCGTGCGCGCCACCTTCAGCATGGTCGGCGGCGGCACCAGCACGCTGCCGCTGTGCGCCCGCTCGGGCGCGCTGCCGGCGCAGAACTCGTCCACCTGGACCGGCTTGAACAACGTGGTCATGGCCGGCGGCAAGGCCAGCTCGGTTTATCAGTACAACTTCCATTACGCCGACGTGGGGCGCATCGAGTTCCTCGTCAGCGACAACAGCGCGCGCTTTGGCACCAGCGGCCCGTTCGTCGAACGCCCGGAGAAGCTGGTGCTGAGCGCGCCAGTGGGCAACCGTGCCGGCAGCCAGGCCTCGGCCACCGACCCCATGTTCCTCACCGCCGGCACGGCGTTCCCGTTGACCGTCAGCGCGCTGATGTACGGCGGCGCGCCGGCGCCCAACTTCGGCAAGGAGAGCACGCCGGTGGTGATCCGGCTGGCCGTGAAGGCGGCCAAGGATGCGAACGGCGACCGGCTGGTCGACATGCTGGCCGACCCGACGGCGCCCGAGACCGAGCTGGTACTCAACGGCAGCCTGGGCGCCTTCAGCGGCGGCAGCGCCACCGGCAACGCGTTTTCCTATGCCGATGTCGGCGTGCTGGAAATCATGCCGGCGATCAGGGCGGTTGATCCCGACACGGGCGCCTTTATCAAAGGCAGCTATCTCAACACCGGCGACGTGCTGTCGACGGCGGTCAACGTCGGCCGTTTCGTGCCTGACCATTTCGACACGGTGGCCACCGCGCCCATGGCATGCGACCCGGCCGGCATGAGCTGTCCTGCCGCGGTGGCGGGCATGGCGTATTCGGGGCAGTCGTTCGGGGTGAAGGTGACGGCGGCCAACCTGCAGGGCGCCACCACGGTCAGCTACCGGGGCGCCCTGGCGCGCGCGGTGCAGTTGTCGGCCTGGTCGGCGCCGGGCACGGTCACCACCGCCAATCCGCCGGCCTCGCCAGCGGGATCGGCGCTGAGCGCCAACAACCTGGCCGTCGAAGATTTCGGCACCAATGCCACCAACGGCGGCGTGGCCAACGCCAATCCGGTCTACACCTTTCCGAACGCCTACGTTTCCACCGCGCCGTTCGCCAACAACTGGGTGCCGCCGACCATGGTGTACCTGCGCGCCAGCGAGACCGGCTCCCCGAACGACGGCGTCACGTCGCTGCGCGCCGGCGCGGTCGAGGGCGGCGTGGCGGTGGTGGCCGGCCGCCTGTTCGTGCCCAACGCTTATGGCGCGTCCAATCTGCCGCTGTCGCTGCAGCTGGGCGCGCAGTACTACGGCCAGGCCACTGTCGGCGGCGCCACCGTGCGGGCCTGGCGCAACAACGCCAGCGACAGCGTGACCAAGGTGACGCCGGCGTCGAACTTGCAATATACCAGCTGCCTGCTGGCGTGTCCTTCGCCGGCCGCCAACACGCAGCCGACCTACACGATGAACATGGGCGTGACGACCGTCAGCCTGAAGGCGGGCAGCAGCGCCGGCAAGAGCGGCGCCAACGTCAGCGTCATCAACGGGCCGGCCTGGCTGCCGACCGGCCAGGGGCGCGTGACTTTCGGCTTGTACCGCAGTCCGGTCATTTTCTTGCGGGAAGTGTATTGAATCCGCCTCATTTTATTTGGGATCTGGGCATTAAGAAGGCAAACTGGAGACATGACCCCAAATTGGGGAAGTGACTCAATGAAACTTGAATATAATCAACGACGTGCGGCGGCTATTGAATCCCGTGCTTAATCATTTGAGACAGTCGGATGCGTTTATTTGGAAAAGCGGAAAAAAAGAATGGCTGGCTGGCCATCGGCCTGACGGCAGACGGCGTGCAGGCGGCGGCGATCGAGCGCCGCACCGACGGCCTGCCCAAGGTGCTGCTGGCCGCGTCCTATCCCGGCAGGGCCGACCAGGCCGGCGCCACGCTGGCGCGGCTGGGCAAGGAACTGCATGCCAACCGCTATTTATGCACCACGCTGCTGGGCTCGGGCGGCTATCAGCTGCTGATGGTGGAGGCGCCCAATGTGCCCGAGGCGGAGATGAAGACCGCGCTGGGCTGGCGCGTCAAGGACATGATCGACTTCCCGCTGGAGCAGGCCACCATCGACATGGCGCTGGTGCCCACGGCCAACGGCTCGACCCAGGCGCGCCAGGCGTTCGCGGTGGCGGCCCGCAACAGCGTGCTGGGACCGCACCAGCAGCTGTTCGCCGACAGCAAGATCGCGCTGACCGCCATCGACATCGGCGAAATGGCGCAGCGTAACATCTCGGCGCTGCTGGAGCCGGAGGGACGCGGCCTGGCGCTGCTGGCCTTCGACGCCGACGGCGGCCTGCTGACCGTCAGCTATCAGGGTGAGCTCTACCTGGCGCGCCGCATCGACATCACGCTGAACCAGTTGCTCGACCCGGATACGGAGCGCCTGCATCAACTGTACGACCGCATCACGCTGGAACTGCAACGCTCGCTGGACCACTTCGAGCGGCAGTTCTCGTTTGTCACCGTGGCCAAGCTGCTGCTGGCGCCGGTGGGCGAGGGCGATCTGTGCACTTATCTGACCAGCAATCTGTACCTGCCGGTGGAGCAGCTGGACCTGGCCCAGGTGCTGGACCTGAGCGCGGCGCCCGAGTTGCAGGAGCCGGCGCAGCAGGCCGGCTTCCTGCGCACGCTGGGCGCGGCGCTGCGCGATAGGGCGAGCGCATGAGCCAGCAGATCAACCTGTTCAACGCTGGCTTCCAGCGCAAGAAAAACTACGCCGGCACGCCGGTGCTGACGGCCGGCATCGGCATGCTGGTGCTGGTGCTGATCGGGATGTCGGCCTGGACCAAGTCCCAGCTGGCGGCGCTGGAGGCCGAGGCCGCCACAGTCAAGGCCAACTTGGCCAACATCGAGCAGCGCAAGAGCGCCGCCACGGCCGCCTTCGTTGCGCCGCGCAAGAGCGAAGCGCTGCAACAGGAACTGGACCAGGCCGGCGTGGAGTTGCGCAACCTGCAGCAGGTGGCCGGCATACTCGAACAAGGCCAGCCGGGCGCGACGCGCGGCTATTCGGCCTACTTCCGCGCCTTCGCGCGGCGCGGCATCGACGGCCTGTGGCTGACCGGCGTCACCATCCAGGGCAGCGGCGACGCGATCGGCCTGCAGGGACGGGCGCTGAAGGCCAGCCTGCTGCCGGGTTATCTGAACGGCCTGGCCAGCGAGGCCGTCTTGCGCGGCAAGACCTTCGGCCAGCTGGAAATGCGCGAACCCAAGCCCGAGCCGAAAGCCGAGGCGGCTAATGCCGCGCCGGTGGCGGCGGCGCCGCGTTACGTGGAATTCAGCCTGCAGTCGGCCTCGGCCGGCGAGCGCGGCAAGGCGGAGCAGCCATGAAAGCATACTGGATCAAATTCGACGCCTGGCTGATGGCCTTGAGCCAGCGCGAACGGCTGATGGTGGTGGGCGCGGCGGCGGCGATGCTGGTGTACCTGACGTACATGCTGGTGCTCGATCCGGCCTACACACGCGAGCGCACGCTGCGCGCGGCCATGGTGGAGCAGCGCATGCTGGTCTCCGGCATCAATTCCGAACTGATACAGCTCGAGACGGCGTCACGCCGCGATCCCGACCGCGAAGTGCGCGAACGTCTGCGCGTGTTGCAGCAGGATAGCGCCGCGCTGCGCGCCAAGCTGCGCAGTGCGCAAAAGGGCCTGGTGGCGCCGGAACGCATGGGCGCCTTGCTGCAGCAGATGGTGCAGGGCCACGGCAAGTTGCGTCTGGTGTCGCTGAAGACCTTGCCGCCGCAGGGCACGGTCGACGGCAGCTTCGCCGCGCTGGAAGCGCTTGAGCCGCCGCGCGCCCGTCCGGCCGCGCCGCCGCAGCCGACGCCGGCCGCCATCGTGCAGGCCAACGTTGCCGCCGCCGCGCCCAAGCCGCCGCCCGCCGCGGCCCCGGCGTCCGCGCCGGCGCCGCTGCTGTTCCGCCACGGCGTGCAGCTGGTGCTGCAGGGCAGCTATCTGGAGATGATCGATTACCTGGAAGCGCTGGAAGCCATGCCGACCCAGCTGTTCTGGGGCGGCGCCGCGCTCGACGCCGACCAATACCCGCAAGCGCGGCTGACGCTGACCTTGTACACCCTGAGCCTGGATCAGAAATGGATCGCACTGTGAACCGCCGCTTGAGCTTGCTGCTGCCGTTGCTGCTGGCGCTGCCCGCGCTGGCGCAGAAGATGGCCGACCCGACCCGTCCGCCCGCCGCGCTGGCCACGCCCGCCGACGAGGGCGCCGCGCCGGACAGCGCGCCGGCAGGCCCGCGCCTGCAATCGATCCTGATCGGCCGCGCGCCCGGCGGCCGCAGGCTGGCGGTGATCGACGGCGCCACCGTGCGCGCCGGCGCCAAGGTGGGCGACGCGGTGCTGGTACGCATCAACGACAATTCGGTGGTACTCCGCCGGGGCAAGAATCTGGAAACTCTGACCCTGTTTCCCAAACCGGCCGAGGCCGCAGACCCGACAGGGAAAACAAAATGACGAAACACACACCACACCACATGCTGCGCTGGGCCGGCGCGCTGGGCGCCGCTGCCGCGCTGGCGGCCTGCCAGACCCAGGCGCCACGCGACACCTACAACACCATCGACCAGCAGGTGCGCGACGCCGCCGCCCAGGCCCACACGCAGCCCGCCAGTCCGGCGGCGGTGGAGGCGGCGCTGTTGCCGCCGCCCGCCGCGGCCATGGCGGCCGAGCTGCCCAAGGCGCGCGCGGTGATGGAGGAGCGCTTCAACGTGTCGTTCAACCAGGTGCCGGTGCAGCAGTTCTACAATTCCATCGTGGCCGGCACGCGCTACAACATGCTGATCCATCCGGACGTCAGCGGCACCGTCACCGCCAACCTGAAGGATGTGACGCTGTTCGAGGCGCTCGACGCCGTGCGCGAACTGTACGGCTACGATTACAAGGTCGAGGGCACGCGCATCTACATCCGTCCGCTGACCATGCAGACCCGCATCTTCCAGGTCAACTACCTGAACTCCACGCGCAAGGGCACGTCCAATGTGCGGGTGTCGTCGACGTCGGTGAACACGGTGGGCACGGTGGTGTCCGGCCAGAGCGGCAACACGGGCAGCGGCGGCAACGGCCAGAGCAACCAGCCGCAGCAGCCGGGACAGGCCAACCAGCAGTATGCGATGGAGGATTCCAGCAACGTCAAGACCTCGTCCTCCACCGATTTCTGGACCGAGTTGAAGGAGGCCCTGGTGGCCCTGGTCGGCGGCGCGGGCGAGGGCCGCAGCGTGGTGATCAGTCCGCAATCGGGCGTGATCGTGGTGCGCGCCTTGCCGGAGCAGTTGCGCAATGTGGACCAGTACTTGAAGGCGACCCGCCTGGCGGTCGAACGCCAGGTGATCCTGGAGGCCAAGATCCTCGAAGTGCAGTTGAACAGCGGCTTCCAGAGCGGCATCAACTGGGCCAGCTTCGCCTCGTTCGGCGGCGGCGGCAGCAACCGGCTGTCCGGCGGCTTCCTGGCGCCCGGCACCGGGCTGGCGCCGTTGCCGGCCAACGGCGGCCAGCCGGCCGTGCTCACCAGCGGCGGCACGGCGGGCATTTCGGCCAGCTCCGGCTTCTCGCTGGCCAATGCGGCCAACAACGCCGGCTCGCTGTTCGGCCTGGCCTTCCAGACCAGTAACTTCGCCGCCATGATTTCCTTCCTGGAGTCGCAGGGCTCGGTGCATGTGCTGTCCAGCCCGCGCATCGCCACCATGAACAACCAGAAGGCCGTGCTCAAGATCGGCACCGACGAATTCTATGTGACCGGCGTGAGCACCACGACCAACTCCAACGTCAGCGGCAACACCACCAGCCCCAACGTGACCTTGCAGCCGTTCTTCTCCGGCGTGGTGCTGGACGTGACGCCACAGATCGACGATGAGGGCAACATCATGCTGCACGTGCATCCGTCGGTGAGCCAGGTGTCGACCGTGAACAAGATCGTCAACCTGGGCAGCGCCGGATCGCTGCAGCTGCCGCTGGCGGCGTCGAGCACGTCGGAAATGGACAGCATGGTGCGCGGCCAGGATGGGCGCATCGTCGCCATCGGCGGCCTGATGCGCCAGTCCAGCACCGACGACAACAGCCAGGCGCCCGGCATCGGCAGCCTGCCGGTGGTCGGCGCCTTGTTCCGCAACACCGAGCGCAGCACGCAGAAGCGCGAGCTGGTGGTGTTGATCAAGCCCACCATCGTCGACGGCGCGTCCAGCTATGCGCAGGACCTGGAGGATGCCAGCCGCCGGGTCCAGCAACTGGCGCCGCCTGCCGGAGGACGCAAATAAATGTACCGGGCCCACTTCGGCTTGGGTGAGATGCCTTTCGGGATCACGCCTGACACCAGCTTCTTCTTCACCAGTCCGCATTCGCAGCAGGCGCTCAACACCTTGCTGGTGGCGGCGCGCAGCGGCGAGGGCTTCATCAAGATCACCGGCGAGGTCGGCACCGGCAAAACGCTGTTGTGCCGCAAATTCATGGCGACACTGGGGCCGGAGTTCGTCACGGCCTACATCCCCAATCCCTATCTGGAGCCGCGCACGCTGATGCTGGCGCTGGCCGATGAACTGGAACTGCCCCTGCAGCGCGACGTGGACCAGCACCAGTTGCTGAAGTCGCTCACGCAGCGCCTGATGGACCTGGCGCGCGAGGGCAAGCAGGTGGTGATGTGCCTGGACGAGGCGCAGGCGATCCCGCTGGAGAGCCTGGAAGCCTTGCGCCTGTTGACCAATCTGGAAACCGAGAAGCGCAAGCTGTTGCAGATCGTGCTGTTCGGCCAGCCGGAACTGAACCAGCATTTGCAGACCAACTCGATCCGCCAGCTGGCGCAGCGCATCACCTTCCACTACCATCTGGGGCCGCTCAGCCGCGACGACATGGAATACTATCTGGCCCATCGGTTGCGTGTGGCGGGCTATACCGGCAGCCGCCTGTTCAGCCGGGGCGCCATCGGACGGCTGTTCAAGGCCAGCGGCGGCATACCGCGCCTGGTCAACATTATGGCGAACAAGTCGTTGATGCTATGCTTCGGCGAAGGCAAGCAGCAGGTGACGCGCCGTCATGTGGACATGGCGGCGGCCGACACCGTGCAGTCGAAGGCGGGCTTGCGTTGGCAATGGCTGATGGCCGGCGTGAGTTTGCTGATCGCCGCCTGCGGCCTGACATGGGCGTTGACGAAATGAGTCTGATCAATAAAATGTTGCAGGACCTCGACGCGCGCGGCGGTACGGGCGATGACGCCTTGCGCCAGCAGCAGTTGCGCGGCGTGGGCGGACAGGCCCGCGAGCGGCGGCCGTTGGTGGTCGGCGGCGCGCTGGTCTTGACGGCGGTGGTGGTGGGCGGCGGCTGGTTTGGCTGGCAGTATTGGCAAAGCCATCGCGCGCCGGCGCAGCAGCCGGCCGTGTTGGCCGCCGCGCCGGCCAAGGCCGTGCGCGCTGCGCCAACGCCTGCCGCGACGCCGACGCCTGCTGCGGTGCCGACGCCTGCCGCGACGCAAGCGCCTGCCGCGCCGGTCGTGGCTGCGGCGCAGGCAGCGCCCGCTGCCGCCGATGCACCCAAGATCGCTGCGGCGCCGGAACCGGCGGCGGCCGAAGCGGCGCCGCGCAAGCCTGCCGCCACGGCGCGTGCAGAGCGCAAGCCGGCTCACCAGGCCAGCGCCGACAGCTCGCTTGGCGTGGGCACGATCACGCATGACATCAGCCCGCAGCAGATGGCGGAGAACACCTACCGCCGCGCCCTGGTGGCCTTGCAGGAAGGCCGTGTGAGCGCCGCGCTGGCCGATCTGGACCGCGCTTTGGAAATCGATCCGCGCAACGAAGCCGCGCGTCAAACCAACATCAGCCTGCTGCTGGAGAACAAGCGCAACGACGACGCCATTCGCCAGCTGCGCCTGGCGCTAGGCATCGATCCGCGCCAGCCTGGGCTGGCGATGGTGCTGGCGCGCCTGCAATTGGAGAAGGGCGGCCCGGCGCTGGAAACGTTGATGACGACCCTGCCGTACGCAGGCGGCAGCGCCGAGTACCAGGCCTTCCTGGCGGGCGTGCTGCAACGCCAGCAGCGCCACACCGAGGCGGCGCAATACTATCGCGAAGCGTTGACGCTGGCGCCGCACAACGGCGTGTGGTGGATGGGCCTGGGCATCTCGCTGCAGGCCGACATGCATCTGCCGGAAGCGCGCGAAGCGTACCGGCGCGCGCGTGTTTCGAATGGCCTGTCGCCCGAGCTGCAAGCCTTCATCGACCGCAAGATCGAATCGCTGCCGCACTAAGCCTGCGACGGCCTACAGGCTGGCCTGCTGGCCCCAGATCTGTTTCATGCTGAAGCGGATCGACGCCTCGTCCTCGCTCAGGGCGGCGGCGATCGCGCCGTCCTGCTCGCCTGTGCTGCGCAACGGGGCCGGCGACAGCACGGCGCCCGCCGGATCGCGCAGGCAGTGGACCTGCAAGCCGCCGGCCCCGCCCGGACGGCGGCAGACCACGCCGATTTCCCCGCTCTGCAAGCGCACCAGCGTCCCCGGCGGAAAGTCGCCCAGTTCGCGCTGGAAGTACTGCACCAGCGTGGCGTCGACCGGCGCCACCTTGTCGTCGATCAGGTTGCGCAAGGCCTGGTCGGGCAGGATGGAACGGCGGTAATTGCGGGCCGACACCTGCGCGCAATAGCGATCCGCCAGACTCAGCAGCTTGGCGTTCTGCGTCACTTCGGGACTGGCGACGCCGGCCGGGTAGCCGCTGCCTTCATCGTTTTCGTGGTGCAGCAGCACGCAGGAAATCCATTCGTCATCCTGGATGCCGGCGTACTTCAGCATGTGCACGCTTTCCTCCGGGTGGCGGCGCACGATAGCCATTTCCTCGCTGGTCAGCGGCGTGTTCTTGTTCTGGAAGGCGTCGTTATGGCGTAGCATGCCGACGTTCATCGTCAGCGCGGCCGCCGTCACGGTCAGCGTGTCGGCCGCAGTCTTGTTGAGGCTGTGCGCGATGACGACGATCACCACCGCCGTCTCGATGCAGTGGCGCACCGCGTAGCTGCCGGCGATCTGGCACAGGAAGATGCAGGCCAGCGCGATGTCGGGATTGAGGTCCACCGCCTGGATCACGTCGCGCGCGATGTCGCGCAGCTCGCTCTCGGCGTTGTGCTCGTTGCGCAGGTTTTGCAGCAGGCGCTCCAGCCTGCGGTTCGACTGGTTGAGCAGATGCAGCACCGATGGCGGCGGTTCCTGCTCCGCGAACACGCCCGCTACGGGCGGCGCATCCGCCTGGTTGTTCTCGGCCATGATTCTTGTCCCCGATTTAAACTTTGCCCAGTCGCTCCAACGCGAGTGCCAGGGTCTCATCTTTCTTGGCAAAGCAGAACCGCACGATGCCCGATTCCTTGCCCTGCTGGTAAAACGCCGATACCGGTATCGCCGCCACCTTGATCTCGGTGGTCAGCCACTCCGCAAACTGCGCTTCCGTTTGCGTTGAAATTTTGTCGTAGCGCACGCACTGGAAATAGGTGCCGTCGGCCGGCAGCAGTTCGAAGCGCGATTGCTTCAGGCCCCCGCGGAACAGGTCGCGCTTGCGCTGGTAGAACGCCGGCAGTTCCAGGTAGGGCCTGGGATCGGCCATATAGCTGGCGATGCCGTGCTGCATGGGCGTGTTGACGCTGAAGACGTTGTACTGGTGGACCTTGCGGAACTCGGCCGACAGCGCGGCCGGCGCGGCGACGTAGCCGATCTTCCAGCCGGTCACGTGGTAAGTCTTGCCAAAGCTGGAGACGACGAAGGCGCGCGCCGCCAGCTCGGGATGGCGGCAGACGGACTCGTGGCGCTGGCCGTCGTAGACCATGTGCTCGTAGACCTCGTCCGACAGGATCAGCACGTCCGTGCCGCGCACGATGTCGGCCAGCGCCTGCAGGTCGGCCGCGCGCAGCACGCTGCCGGTCGGGTTGTGGGGGGAGTTGATGACGATCAGCCGCGTGTTGCCGTTGACCGCCGCCGCGATCTTGGACCACGGCACCGTGTAGCCTTGCGGGCCGGCCTCCATCTGCACCAGCACCGGCACGCCGCCGGCCAGCGTGATCGCCGGCACGTAGCTGTCGTAGCTGGGCTCGATGACGATCACCTCGTCGCCTGGATGCACGCAGCACAGGATGGCGGTGGTGAGCGCCTGGGTGGCGCCGGCGGTCACGGTGATGTCGGTGTCGACGTCGTACTGGTGGCCGTAGATGGCCGCGATCTTGGCGACGATGGCCTGGCGCAGCACCGGCGCGCCGGTCATCATCGGATACTGGTTGAAGTCGGCCTGCATGGCGTCGTTGACGGCTTGCAGCAGGCTGCGCTCGCAGGCGAAATCGGGGAAGCCCTGGCCCAGGTTGACCGCGTTGGCCTGCGCGGCCAGCGTGGACATGCGGGTGAACACGGTGGTGCCGACCGCCGGCAGGCGGCTGGTCAGGACGGGCGTGGTGGGCGTGCTGCCCGGCAGGTGGTTACGGCTATTCATGGCGGCTGTGTAGTGGACAGATAGCCTATTCTAGCTCAGCGCGCAAGGTTTGGTGTGGCGAAAAAATCCTCAGCTTTCCAGGCTCCACGCCTCGGGCACCATGACCTTGAACATGCCGGCCTTGGCCAGGCGGCGGGCCAGTTTGAGCAGCGCCTTGTCCTTGGTGATGAGGATGGCCGCGTTGGCGTCGCGCGCCACTTCGAGGAACTTCTGGTCGTCCTTGTCGGTGCAGACCGGCAGGCGCACGCCGGACTCGGGCGGGGCGACCACCTTGATCAGCTGGTCGAAGCGGGCGGCGGCCCGCGGGCGCGAGTCGTCGTCCAGCGGCAGGTGCTTGTAGTGCAGCACGATGTTGTACTCGTCGCGGCAGTCCGAGCGGGTGATCGCCTCGACCGCGCCGCTTTCCAGCGCGGCCAGCAGGGCGGCCCAGCGCGGGTCCTTGAACACGAACAGGTCGAGGCAGACGTTGGTGTCGATAACGATGCGGGTCGGTGTGAGTTTCTCTGGAACAGGTATCATGTGCTTAGTTCGTAAAAATGTTTATCTGGAATCTTATGCTGATAGTGCTTTCGCCTGCAAAAAGTCTCGATCTTGAGACCCCTCCGACCACCAAGTTGCACTCCCAACCTGATTTTCTCGACCACTCCGCGCAGCTGATCGACCGCCTGCGCGAATTCTCGCCGGTGCAGATCGGCGAGCTGATGGATTTGTCCGACAACCTGTCGGCGCTCAACGTCGCCCGCTACGCCAGCTGGAGCAGCGACACCGCCGAAGGCCGCCAGGCCGTGATGGCCTTCAACGGCGACGTCTACGGCGGCCTGGACGCGCGCACGCTCAAGCCGGGCCAGCTGGACTACGTGCAATCGCGGGTGCGCATCCTGTCCGGCCTGTATGGCATGTTGCGGCCGCTGGACCTGATCCACCCGCACCGGCTGGAGATGGGCACGCGCCTGAGCAACCCGCGCGGCAAGGACCTGTACGCCTTCTGGGGCGAGACCATCACCCAGGCGCTGAACAAGACCGCAGCCGAGCAGGGCGCCGAGACGCTGGTGAATCTGGCGTCCGAAGAGTATTTCAAGTCGGTCAAGCCCAAGCTGCTGGACGTGCCGGTGATCACGCCGCAGTTCGAAGACTGGAAGAACGGCAAATACAAGATCATCTCGTTTTACGCCAAACGCGCGCGCGGCCTGATGGCGCGCTACGCCGCCGTCAAAGGCATCACCGACCCGCAGAAGCTCAAGAAATTCGACATCGACGGCTACGCCTACGACAAGAAAGACTCGAACGATAAAACCTGGATTTTCCGCCGCCGCACCGAATAAAATTGGGGTCAAGTCTGACATTCGGACACGGCCTCTGCCGTAGCGGGCCCGCTACGGCAGAGGCCGTGTCCGAATGTCAGACTTGACCCCAAAATTGCCGTAAAAAAAACCGGGACCTGGGTCCCGGTTTTCGTTGGGGCTGGCTTAGTTCCAGAGCTTCCACCAGTGACGTTCGGCTTTCTTGCCTTCGTCCAGGAACTTGCTGGAAGGGTAGTTCAGCTTGAACACGCGCATGGTGTCGTCGCGCAGTTCGGTCATGCCCAGCTTGTCGTAGCTGCGGATCATGATGAACAGCGCTTCTTCGATCGCCGGCGAGTCGCGGTAGTCGTTCATGATGCCCATGGCGCGGTTGGCCGCTGCCAGATACGCGCCGCGGCGGTAGTAGTAGCGCGCCACATGCACTTCATACGAGGCCATCGCGTTGATCAGATAACGCATGCGGTCCAGCGAATCTGGCGTATACTTGCTGTTCGGGAACTTGTCCACCAGCTGTTTGAAGGCTGCATAGGCTTCGCGCGTGGCTTTCGGGTCGCGTTCGGTGGGGTCCTGCTCGTAGATGAAGTTCAGGAAGCCGATCTGGTCGTTGAAGTTGATCAGGCCGCGCAGGTAGTACATGTAGTCGACGTTGGCGTGGTTCGGGTGCAGCTTGATGAAGCGCTCCACGGCCGCCAGCGCCTGGGCCTGGTCCTGCGACTTGTAGTAGGCATAAGCGATCTGCATCTGCGCCTGCTGGGCGTAGGTGCCGAACGGATAGCTCGATTCCAGCTTCTCGTACAACTGAATTGCGCGTTCGTAGTGCTGTCCTTCCAGCTCTTCGCTCGCCTCCGAGTATAATTTCGTAGCGCTCCAACCTTTAGTCTCGTCGATCTTCTCCGAGAACAAACCGCAAGCGGACAAACTAAGCAGAACCAACGTTGCTGCGACTACTTTCAATTTTTTTTGCATATGTTTTGCAAGAAGCTGTTTAACCAAAGTTTTACAATAGGCTGATTATAGCCGATGGGAATGCTGTGATATTAACTCCAAAGCCGAATTTGGCCGAATCTTCCTCCGAACACGATGCCGATGCCGACCTGCTGGTCGAGCAAGACGGTGATTTTGGCGAAGACGACGGCCTGGCTCCGATCCATCTGGAACTGACCCCCGAAGTCTGCGGCCAACGCCTGGACAAGGTGATCTCCCACCTGGTTCCGCAATTTTCACGCGGCCGCCTGCAAATGTGGATCACCGACGGCTTCGTCACCGTCGACGGCAAGCCGGCCAAGTCCACCAAGGACACCGTCTACGGCGACGAGAAGATCGTCATTCTGCCCCAACCGGCGCCGGAAGACGAGGCTTTTAAACCGGAACCGATGGAACTTAACATCGTGTACGAAGATGAGCACCTGATGGTCATCAACAAACCGGCCGGCCTGGTGGTGCATCCGGGCGCCGGCAACTGGTCCGGCACGCTGCTCAACGGCCTGCTGCACCACTGCCCGCAGCTGTCGGGCGTCCCGCGCGCCGGCATCGTCCACCGCCTGGACAAGGACACCAGCGGCCTGATGGTGGTCGGCAAGACGCTGCCGGCCCAGACCGACCTGGTGCGCCAGCTGGCCGCGCGCACCGTCAAGCGCGAGTATTTCGCCGTGGTGTGGGGCATGCCGCGCATCAGCGGCACCATCGATTCGTCGATGGGCCGCCATCCAAAGGACCGCATCAAGATGGCGGTCTCGACCGGCATGGGCTCCAAGCCGGCCATCACCCACTACCAGGTACTGGGCGGCGGCAAGCTGGGCGAGGGCCGTCCGGTCACGCTGGTGCAATGCCGCCTGGAAACTGGCCGCACCCACCAGATCCGCGTGCACATGATGTCGATCGGCTTCCCGCTGGTGGGCGACACCACCTACGGCAAGCAGCACCTGGCCGACTACTTCCCGCGCCAGGCCCTGCAGGCGCGCCGCCTGGGCCTGGTCCATCCGGCCACCGGCGAACAGTGCGAGTGGACCGTGCCGCTGGCCGACGACTTCGCCGAACTGCTGGCCCGGGCCGGCATCGAAGTACCGGAAGCTATCTGATGTCCAGCCTGCCGCAATGGTTGATACCGCACTGGCCGGGCCTGCCGGCCAACGTGGGCGCGCTGTCGACCACGCGGCGCGGCGGCGTCAGCCCGGCGCCGTATGACGACGGCATGGGGCAGGGCGGTCTGAACCTGGGCACCCATGTCGGCGACCAGCCGCACAATGTCGCGCAAAACCGCGAAATCCTGCGTTCCATGCTGCCGGGCGATCCTGCCTGGCTGTCGCAGGTGCACGGCACGGCGGTGGTCGATGTGGCCCGCATCGGGCGCCAGGAGGTGCCGGAGGCGGACGCCAGCCTGTCTTCCACGCCGGGCAAGGTGTGCGTCATCATGACCGCGGACTGCCTGCCGGTGCTGTTCTGCGACGTCGAAGGCAAGACCGTGGCGGCTGCGCATGCGGGCTGGCGCGGGCTGGCCGCCGGCGTGCTGGAAAACACCGTCGACGCCATGCGCGCGGCCGGCGCCGGCGAGCTGACGGCGTGGATGGGGCCGGCGATCGGCGCCTACCAGTTCGAGGTGGGGCCGGAGGTGCGGCAGGCTTTCCTGAACGGCGCGGCGGACGCGTCCGGCGTGCGTCATGTGGAGGCGGCGTTCACCGCCGTCGAGGGCAGGCCGGGCAAGTATCTGGCCGATATCTACGGGCTGGCGCGCTACGTGCTGCACCGCGCCGGCGTGAAGCAGGTGCATGGCGGCGAGTTTTGCACCGTGTCCAATTCCGCCCGGTTCTACTCCTACCGGCGCGACGGCGTCACCGGCCGGCAGGCGGCGCTGATCTGGATCAAATGAATCGATCCCGCGCCGGCCTAGTCTGCTCGTTCGGCCTGGCGGGCCTGGTGCGCCGCCAGTTCGGCGGCGCGGCGGCGGGCTTTGCGCTTGCCGCTGCCGGCGATGTAAATCAATGTGCTCAACGGCAGCACGCAATAGAACAAAAACGTTACAATTCCCGCAACGACGGTAGGCTCGGTCAGAGCCATCAGTCCGACCACGTATATCCAAGCAATAGCAACAATCAGCATCAGCAGCCCAGGTAAAGATATTTAACTATTTTTAGGGAATCAAACATGAATTTGCCAGATCCTCAAGCCATTGCCAACGCCTGGATGTCGCAGATGAGCGACCCCGGACAGTGGCAATCCTGGTTCAACATGGCGCCGACCACGGACGCCAATCCGCTGGCCGCCATGATGCAGGATGTGGGCGCCTCGGTGAAGCCGGAGGCCATGGAGCAGCTGAAAAACCAGTATCTGCAAGATTTTGGCGATTTGTGGCAGGAGTTTTTGTCCGGCAAGTCGCCGGATGTGGCCGACCGCCGTTTCACCTCGTCCGCCTGGCAGGGCAATCCCATGTCGTCGTTCAATGCGGCATCATACCTGCTCAACGCCAAATTCCTGAATGCCATGGTCGACACGGTGGACACCTCGGCCCAGCAGAAGCAGAAAATCCGCTTCGCGGTGCAGCAGATTATTGACGCCATGTCGCCGGCCAACTTCCTGGCCACCAATCCCGAGGCGCAGCAAAAGCTGATCGAGACCAAGGGCGAAAGCCTGACCAAGGGCCTGGCCAATATGCTGGCCGACATGAACAAGGGCCATATCTCGCTGTCGGACGAATCGGCGTTCGAGGTGGGCCGCAACCTGGCCACGACCGAGGGCACGGTGGTGTACGAGAACCCGCTGTTCCAGCTGATCCAGTACAAGCCGGTGACGGAAACGGTGCACCAGCGCCCGCTGCTGATGGTGCCGCCCTGCATCAACAAGTTCTACATTCTTGACCTGCAGCCGGAAAACTCGCTGGTGCGCTATGCGGTGGAGCAGGGCAACAGCGTGTTCCTGATCTCGTGGAGCAATCCCGACCAGTCGCTGGCCGGCACCACCTGGGACGACTACGTCGACCAGGGCGTGATCGAAGCCATCCACGTGGTGCAGGACATCAGCGGCCAGGAGCAGATGAACATGCTGGGCTTCTGCGTCGGCGGCACGCTGGTGTCGACCGCGCTGGCGGTGCTGGCGGCGCGCGGCGAGAAGCCGGCCTCCAGCCTGACCTTGCTGACCACCTTCCTCGACTTCAGCGACACCGGCGTGCTGGACGTGTTTGTCGACGAGGCCCAGGTCTCGCTGCGCGAGCAGCAGCTCAAGGCCGGCGGCCTGATGCCGGGCCGCGACCTGGCCAGCACCTTCTCCAGCCTGCGCCCGAACGACCTGGTGTGGAACTACGTGCAGTCCAACTACCTCAAGGGCAACGAGCCGCCGCCGTTCGACCTGCTGTACTGGAACTCGGACAGCACCAACCTGCCGGGCCCGATGTTCTGCTGGTACCTGCGCAACACCTACCTGGAAAACAAGCTCAAGACCGGCAAGCTGACGGTGGCGGGGCAGAAGGTCGACCTCGGCAGCATCGACGCCCCGGCCTTCATCTACGGCTCGCGCGAGGACCACATCGTGCCGTGGATGTCGGCCTTCGGATCGATGAACATCCTCAATCCGGGCAAGGTTAAGGCCAACCGCTTTGTGCTGGGCGCGTCCGGCCACATCGCCGGCGTGATCAACTCGCCGGTGAAGAACAAGCGCAGCTACTGGACCAACGACAAGCCGCTGGGCCGCGCCGCCGCCAAGCCGCAGGACGGCGAGGCCTGGATGGCAGGGGCCACGGAAAACCCCGGCAGCTGGTGGCCGGAATGGGCCCGTTTCCTGGCCGAGCACGGCGGCAAGGCCGTCAAGCCGAAAGCCAAGCCCGGCAATTCCCGTTACAAAGCCATCGAACCGGCGCCGGGCCGCTACGTGAAGGTGCGGGCGGATTAATTTCAGCAGGGAAAAAGCATGGTGTTGTCGATCTGTAAATTTGGTTGCGTTGCAATAAAACCTAAAAGTTATATCAGATTGTGCAAGATATGCTTTTTCCCCTCTATAATAGAAATAGTAGGCTAGTGGGAAAGCGGACCGAAGTTCGCTTTTTTTTCGAATTGTTAGAGTACGCGCTGCGGCGCAATAAGTGGACTTGTGATGAGTAGTGCGAAAAAAAATGCTGACCGTCTGATCAAAAAATACCCGAACCGCCGTCTGTACGACACGCAGACCAGTTCCTACATCACGCTGACGGACGTCAAGCAGCTGGTGCTGGACAACGAAGAATTCACCGTGGTCGACGCCAAGACCAACGAAGACCTGAGCCGCAGCATCCTGCTGCAGATCATTCTGGAAGAAGAGGCCAGCGGCGCGCCGATGTTCTCCAGCGACGTGCTGGCGCAGATCATCCGCTTCTACGGCCACGCCATGCAGGGCATGATGGGCTCGTACCTGGAAAAGAACGTCCAAGCCTTCACCGACATCCAGCGCAAGTTCACCGGCAGCGCGGTCGGCGGCCTGGAAGGCAAGCCCTTCAGCCCGGAAATGTGGACCCAGTTCATGAACGTCCAAGGCCCGATGATGCAGGGTATGATGAACAATTACATCGATCAAAGCAAGAGCCTGTTCGTGCAGATGCAGGAACAGATGCAAAACCAGAGCAAGAACATCTTCGGCACCTTCCCGTTCGTGCCGGGCGTACCGCCAACCGACAAGAAATAATCCTTCGCCGTTCGCGGCAGTTTAAACGGCACAGCCACCTCGGTCGCTGTGCCGTTTTTGTAGCCAAGTTACAAAAATTCCAGAATTTCTTTGACACTTGAATTTCTTCGGTAGTACTATCGATCACGTCCGTGGAAACGCTTCCACTTTACGTTGAGATGACATCCGCGTGGGCTACGCGACCCGGAAGCGCACCTTGAAGCGCAGCGTCAAATTGGTGGCGCGATTCCTCGCCGAGCGGGCCAGCAAATAATTGAACATCCGGCAGCCATCCGCATAAAATGGGCGCTCGACGCCCACAGGAGACAGAATGATTAAGGCTACAACACTGGGGAGCGCCGTCGCGCTCGCGCTGGTGGCGTGCGGCGCGGCCTGCGCGCAGGCGCCCGCGCCATTGAAGGCGACCGTGATCCACTGGTGGACCTCGGGCGGCGAATCCCAGGCGGTCAAGCAGTTCGCGGACGCCTACAACAAGGCCGGCGGACTTTGGATCGACAACGCCATCGCCGGCGCCGACCAGTCGCGCGCCACCACCATCAACCGCATCGTCGGCGGCAATGCGCCGACGGCGGCGCAGTTCAACACCTCCAAGCAGTTCCGCGATTTCGTCGAGCAGGGTTTGCTGAACAACGTGGACGACGTGGCAGCCGCCGGCAAGTGGGACCAGATCATGCCGCCGTCGATACTGGCCGCGATCAAGATCAACGGCCACTTCTACGCCGCGCCGGTGGACATCCACATGCCGGCCTGGTTCTTCTACTCCAAGGCCGCGTATAAAAAAGCCGGCATCGCCAATGAGCCGCAGACCTGGGACGAGTTCCTGGCGCAGCTGGCCAGGCTGAAGGCTGCAGGCCTGGTGCCGCTGGCCTTCGGCGGCCAGGTATGGCAGGAGAAGATCACCTTCGACGCCATCTTCGCGATGGTGGGCGGCGCCGACCTGTATCTGAAGGTGTACCGCGACCGCGACCAGAAGGCCGTGATGTCGCCGGCCTTCAAGCAGGTGCTGGTCGACTTCAAAAAGCTGAAAGCCTTTGTGGATGCGGGTTCGCCGGGCCGCAACTGGAACGACGCGACGGCCATGGTCGTCAGCGGCAGGGCCGGCGTGCAGATCATGGGCGACTGGGCCAAGGGCGAGTTCTCGTCGGCCAAGCAGGTGGCGGGCAAGGACTTCGGCTGCTTCCCCGGCTTCGGGCCGAAGGCGCCGTACATCGTCGCGGGCGACGCCTTCGTCTTCCCGAAAACCAGCGACGCCAACGCCGTCAAGGCGCAGAAGCTGCTGGCCACGGTGGTCACCTCGCCGGCCGCGCAGGTGGCCTTTAACTCGCGCAAGGGCGCGATCCCGATCCGTGGCGACGTCGATGAATCCACGCTGGACATCTGCGCGAAGCAGGGCCTGGCCATCATCAAGGACAAGAGCCGCCAGCTGCCCAACTCCGAAATGCTGGCGACTCCGGACACCACCGGCGCCCTGCAGGATGTGCTGACCAGCTACTGGAACAAGAACCAGTCGCCGGAAGACGCGCAGAAAGCCTTCGCCCGCGCGCTGAAGGACCAATAAGCCATGGCCAAGAAGCGTCAAAGCGTCTCCTTCGCCGCTTACATCGCCATGATCCCGATGGCGCTGACGGTGCTGCTGGCCTACCTGGGCACGATGCTGTGGACGGCCCGCGTGTCGGTCAGCAGCTCGCGCACCTTCCCGGCCAGCGATTTTGTCGGCGCCTCGCAGTACATCCGCCTGTTCAACAACGAGCGCTGGCTGCTGTCGCTGCAGAACGTGGCCGTGTACGGGGTGCTGTTCATCGCCGCCTGCCTGATTATCGGCTTCCTGCTGGCCGTGTTCATCGACCAGAAGGTGATGGCCGAAGGCGCGCTGCGCACCATCTTCCTGTATCCGTACGCGATGTCGTTCGTGGCGACGGGCCTGATCTGGCAGTGGATACTCAATCCCGAACTGGGCATCCAGGAAGTGCTGCACAAGCTGGGCTTCGCCGGCGCCACGTTCGACTGGATCGTCGACCAGGACATGGCGATCTACACCATCGTCATCGCCACCGTGTGGCAGGCTTCGGGCCTGGTGATGGCGCTGATGCTGTCCGGCCTGCGCGGGGTGGACGAGGAATTGTGGAAGGCCGCCCGCATCGACGGCATCCCGCGCTGGCGCGTCTACGTCAGCATCGTGCTGCCGATGCTCGGGCCTTCGGTATCGACCGCGTTCGTGCTGCTGTTCGTGATGGTGGTGAAGGTGTTCGACGCCGTCGTCGCGATGACGCAGGGCGGCCCAGGCACGGCCAGCGAGGTGCCGGCCAAGTTCATCATGGACTACCTGTTCGGCCGCGCCAATATCGGCCTCGCGTCGGCCGCGTCGATCGTGCTGCTGGCGACCGTGCTGGCCATCGTCGCGCCGCTGTACTATGTGCGCAACCGCCGCGCGGCCAAGGGGGCGTGATGGGACAGGCCGTCAAACTCGATAAGGTAGTAATGGACAAAGCAGCAGGCGTGGCGCCGGGTGGCGCCGCCAACGACAGCACCATAGCCGCACCCACCGCCGTCAAGCCGCGCCGCAAGCTGGCGTGGACGCCGGCACGCATCGGCGTCTACGGCTTTTTGATCGTGGCCGCGCTGTTCTTCCTGCTGCCGCTGTACGTGATGCTGGTGACGTCGGTCAAGCCGATGGAGGAGATCCGCCTCGGCACACTGTTCGCGCTGCCGATGCACGCGACGCTGGAGCCATGGCTGCAAGCATGGCAGTCCGCCTGCACCGGCCTGGAATGCAACGGCATACGCGGAGGCTTCTGGAACTCGGTCGCCATCGTGGTGCCGAGCACCGTGCTGTCGATCGCCATCGGCGCGGTGAACGGCTATGCGCTGTCGTTCTGGCGTCCGCGCGGCGCCGGGCTGCTGTTCGCCATCCTGATGATGGGCGCCTTCATCCCGGTGCAGGTGATGGTCTATCCGCTGGTGCGCGTGCTGGCCGCCGTGAACCTGTTCAGTTCCTTGCCCGGCATTGTGCTGATCCACACCATCTTCGGCATGCCGGTGATGACGCTCCTGTTCCGCAACTACTACGCGGGCTTGCCGATGGAGCTGTTCAAGGCCGCCCGCATCGACGGCGGCGGTTTCTGGCGCATCTTCCTGCAGCTGATGCTACCGATGTCGACGCCGGTGATCGTGGTGGCCGTGATCATGCAGGTCACGGGCATCTGGAACGACTTCCTGCTTGGCCTGGTGTTCGCCGGTTCCGATCATCTGCCGATGACGGTCCAGCTGAACAACATCATCAACACCACCACCGGCGAGCGCCTGTACAACGTCAACATGGCCGCGACCATCCTGACGTCGCTGGTGCCGCTGGCTCTCTATTTCATTTCCGGCCGCTGGTTCGTGCGCGGCATCGCCTCCGGCGCTGTGAAGGGTTAAACATGTCTAACGTAGCTATTCGCAATTTACAGATTCAGCTGGGCGGCAACAAGGTGATCGAGTCGCTCAACCTGGACGTGAAGGCCGGCGAGTTCGTGGTGCTGCTCGGGCCATCGGGCTGCGGCAAATCGACGCTGCTGCATTCTATCGCGGGCCTGATCGACACCACCTCCGGCCAGATCGAAATCGGCGGCAAGGACATGACCTGGGCCGACCCCAAGGACCGCGGCATCGCGCTGGTGTTCCAGTCCTATGCGCTGTATCCGACCATGAACGTGGAGGCCAATATGTCCTTCGGCCTGCGCATCAACGGCACGCCGCAAGCGGAAATCGCCCGCCGCGTTACGCGCGCTTCGGACATGCTGCAACTGGGCCCGCTGTTGAAGCGCAAGCCGGCCAACCTGTCCGGCGGCCAGCGCCAGCGCGTGGCGATCGGCCGCGCCATCGTGCGCGAGGCCGACGTGATGCTGTTCGACGAGCCGCTCTCCAACCTGGACGCCAAGCTGCGCACCGAACTGCGGCGCGAGTTGAAGCAGCTGCACAAGCAGCTCGGCGCCACCATGATCTACGTGACCCACGACCAGGTGGAGGCGATGACGCTGGCGCAGCGCATGGCGGTGATGAAGGGCGGCGTGGTACAGCAGTTCGACACGCCGGCCAATATCTACAACGAGCCGGCCAATCTGTTCGTCGCCACCTTCCTCGGTTCGCCGGGCATGAACCTGTTCAAGGGCTGGCTGGAACAGGCGGGCGGGCGCACCTTGTTCCGCAACGAACACCTGTCGGTCGATGTGACGGATTATCCGTTCAAGCAGCCGCGGGCCGGCAAGCACGAATGCGTGCTGGGCGTGCGGCCCGAGGACATCGACATCGGCAATTGCGACGGCGCCGGCAGCGCGGTATGCGCATCGGTGTCGCTGGTCGAGGCGATGGGGGCGCATCGCGTGTTGTGGCTGGACTTCCACGGCACCCAGGTCGCCGGCATCGTGCAGGACCAGCAGCAGATCGAGACCGAGCAGGAACTCAGCTTCTCGATCCGCACCCAGCGCGTGTCGCTATTCGACGGGGCCAGCGAACAGCGGCTCTGAACCCGGCCGCCGCGCCGCTTCAGGCGCGCGGTGCGACCGAGCCCCGCATCGTCACCGTGACCGGGAGGTCGCGGACGATTTCGTGCTGGGTGCCGTAGCACAGGTTGAGCAGCCAGCGCACGGCGTTCTGCGTCAGCTGTTCCATCGGGATGTGGACCGACGTCAGTCCCGGCGATGTATATTCAGCCGAGTAGTCGTCGTCATAGCCGATGACGGAGACTTCGTCCGGCACCCTGACGCCGGCGCGGTGGAGGCAGGACAGGGCGCCGACCGCCATCTCGTCGTTGGCGCAGAACAGGCCCATGAACTGGCGGCCTTCGTTGATCAACTGCTGCGTGGCGCCGAAGCCGCCCTCGCGCGAGAAGTCCGATTCGATCAGGCGCACCGTCGAACGCCCGATGCCGTGGCGCCGCAGTTCGGCGAAGAAGCCGTCCAGCCGCTCCTTGTTGTCCGATGTCGCGGCCGGGCCGGAGATCACCGCCAGTTCGCGGTGGCCGGCCTGCAGCAAGGTGCGCGCAGCCAGTTCGCCGCCGTGAAAATGGTCGGGACAGAACGAAGCCTCCGGCAGCTGCGCGCTGCGGCGGTTGAGGAAGGCCATCTTCGGATGCATTTTATGCAGCGCGACCAGGTCCTCGTCGTACAGGTCGTGCCCCAGCACGACGATGCCGTCGCAATCCCGGCCGATCAGGAACTTGACCGCCTCCAGCGCCTCGTCGCGCGGCGTGCCGTCGCCGCAGCCGGTGGCCACCACCACGTGGCGGCGCATGGCGCGCAGTTCGACGTCGGTCTGTTTGAGGATGGTGCCGTAGTAGGCGCCGAAGAAGGACGGCGTGAAGATCCCGATCATGCCCAGCGACTGCGCCGACAACGAGCGGCCGATGGAGGAGGGGCGGAAGTTGAGCTGTTCAATCGCGGCCTGGACTTTTTTCATCGCCTCCGCCGATACCGGCCCGGCGCCTGAAATGGCGCGCGATGCTGTCGACATGCCTACACCGGCGAGCACTGCGACGTCTTTCAGCGTTGCCACGAATTCTCCTGGACTGGGTGGTGAATGCAGCGCCGATGCGGGCCACTGGGTTGGCCTCCATCCTAGCATGATCTCCCTATGGCGAATGGGGTATAATGCTCGATTGCTCGTAATTTTCATGGCGTATAAAGCAACCTATCATGCAATCGCAACCACTCTCCCGTCTCCCCAAGCCCGCAGCCGGCGCGCCCGCGCCTAAAGTCGGCTTCGTATCGCTCGGCTGCCCCAAGGCGCTGGTCGACTCCGAACAGATCCTGACCCAACTGCGTGCCGAAGGCTACGAGACGGCCAAGTCCTACGACGGCGCCGATCTGGTCATCGTCAACACCTGCGGCTTCATCGACGCCGCCGTGCAGGAATCGCTGGACGCCATCGGCGAAGCGCTGGCCGAAAACGGCAAGGTGATCGTGACCGGTTGCCTGGGCGCGAAAAAAGACGCGGCCGGCGACGACATCATCATGAAGGTGCACCCGAAGGTGCTGGCCGTGACCGGCCCGCACGCGCTGGCGGAGGTGATGGACTCGGTCCACCTGCACCTTCCCAAGCCGCACGAGCCTTTCCTCGACCTGATTCCGGCGCAGGGCATCAAACTCACGCCCAAGCACTACGCCTACCTGAAGATATCCGAAGGCTGCAACCACCGCTGCTCGTTCTGCATCATCCCGTCGATGCGCGGCGACCTGGTGTCGCGCCCGATCGGCGAGCTGCTGCTGGAAGCTGAAAACCTGTTCAAGTCCGGCGTCAAGGAACTGCTGGTGATTTCGCAGGACACCTCGGCCTACGGCGTGGACGTCAAATTCCGCACCGGCTTCTGGAACGGCCGTCCGGTCAAGACCCACATGACGCAGCTGATGGAAGCGCTGGGCGAGCTGGCCAAGTCGTACGGCGCCTGGGTGCGCATGCATTACGTCTATCCATACCCGCACGTCGACCAGGTCATTCCAATGATGGGCGAGCACGTGCTGCCTTACCTGGACATCCCGATGCAGCACGCGCATCCCGATGTGCTCAAGCGCATGAAGCGTCCGGCCAGCGGCGAGAAAAACCTGGACCGCATCCAGGCCTGGCGCAGGATGAATCCGGACCTGACCATCCGTTCGACCTTCATTGCCGGCTTCCCAGGCGAGACCGAGGCCGAATTCGAATACCTGCTGGACTTCCTGAAGGAAGCGCAGATCGACCGACTGGGCTGCTTCGCCTACTCGCCGGTGGAAGGCGCGACCGCCAACGAACTGGCCAATCCGGTGCCGGAGGAAGTGCGCGAAGAGCGCCGTGGCCGCGTGATGCTGCTGCAGGAAGAGATCTCGAAGGCGCGCCTGAAGGCCAAGGTCGGCAAGACCGTGCGCGTGCTGATCGATGAAGTCAACCGCAGCGGCGGCGTGGGCCGCTCCAGCGCGGACGCGCCGGAAATCGACGGCGTGGTGTACGTCAAGCCGCCGTACGAACCGCACAAGAAGCTAGCCGTCGGCCAGTTCGTCGACGTGAAGATCACCACGTCCGACGCCCACGACCTGTGGGGCGAGGCCCAATAAGCCAGCTGCCGTTGGCACGATAAGCAGACTGCGGAAACGCGGTCTGTTTTTTTTTGCGGGCGGGCTTCAGTACGTGAAATAAGGCACGTAGGGACGCCAGGCTGTCCACCGCAACTGTTGCACTGTCCGCCCCCCGGCCGTATTGGTCTGCATGTAAAAGTTCATTTGCCCGTTACTTCTTATGCCAATCACATTCAGGTTTTTTTGGTTGACTGCGGCGTGATTTGATTGAACCAGGATATAGCGTTGTGGATTCACTCCGCCAATCTTGGAGGCCTCAACCAACTGCGTTACTTCGGGCTTCAGACTTTGTCTTTGTATCTCCGCATAAGCCGTGAGCGGTGCGTGATCGAGGATGTATCGATTTACCCGGTTATAGTTGGCCTGCGGATGGGGTAACAGGTGCCCCATCGACATCTGTCCGCCCCAATCCAGGATAATCAGACTGCAGCCGGTCTGCCTTTCGGTAACCCAAAGGTCCTCGGCAATTGGATTGAAGCGTTGCAGCGCAGTGAATCGATGAGGCGAATTCCAGTTGCGGGTCGGTGTGACCAAGGCCCTGATCACAACCGTGGTGCCGTTATTCGGTGCGACGGTGCCGATTAATATATTGCCGTTTGTGAGGGAGAACGCAATCTGCGATTGTTCCGTTACGTCGCCTGGCGGCAGCGCGACCATCAGAGGGTGATTTTGCAAAACAACCAAAGGGGTTGTCTTAAGGGCGTTAACCATTTCGTAGGTATTGATTCGGTCCCTCACAGGCATATTGAACTCCAGATCCGGGTTGAAAAAATATTTTTTCACCAAAGCCATGTCAAATTAGCATGTGTTGAATGCATCGTCAATGGATGGCGCAGCGTGGCGGCGACGGCCATTAAAGCGGATAGTTTGAAGCGAGGTTTGACGGGGCAAAGCGTTTATAATCAGGCCATGACCATCAAAAAATCCCCACAGACCGCGCTCGTACATACCGACTACCAGGCCCCGGAAGGCTTCGCCGCATTCCCCGGCGCCATCCACCATGCCTCGACGGTGCTGTTCAAGAACGTGGCGGCCATGCGCTCGGGCGACTGGAAAGAGAAGAACGCCTATACCTACGGCCTGCACGGCACGCCGACCACCTTCACGCTGGAAGCGCGCCTGGCCGAGATCGAGGACGGCAAGTACTGCCTGCTGGCGCCGAGCGGACTGGCGGCCATCGCGATGGTCGACTTCGCGCTGCTCAAGGCCGGCGACGATGTGCTGTTGCCCGATAACGTCTACAACCCTAATCGTGAACTGGGGCGCTGGCTGTCGGCCGATTTCGGCATCACCGCGCGCTACTACGATCCGCTGATCGGCGAGGGCATCGCCGCGCTGATCCAGCCGAACACAAAGCTGATCTGGACCGAGGCGCCGGGTTCGGTGTCGATGGAAGTGCCGGACCTGCTGGCCATCTGCAAGGCGGCGCACGAGCGTGGCGTGGTGGTCGCGTTGGATAACACGTGGTCCGCCGGCCTGGCGCTGCGGGGCTTCGACCTCGGCGTCGACATCATCATGCAGGCGCTGACCAAGTACCAGTCCGGCGGCTCGGATGTGCTGATGGGCGCTGTGATCACGCGCGATCCGGCGCTGCACGAGCGGCTCAGTCTCTCGCATATGCGGCTGGGCATGGGCGTCGGCGCGGACGACGCCTATCTGGTCTCGCGCGGCCTGCCGACCATGCGCCTGCGCTTCGACGCGCACGACGCGGCGGCGCGCAAGTTGGCCGCGTGGTTGCAGGCGCGCCCGGAGATCACGAAGGTGCTGCATCCGGCCTTCACCGATTGCCCCGGCCACGAGATATGGAAGCGCGATTTCAGCGGCGCCGGCGGTTTGTTCTCGGTGCTGTTCGACGAACGTTATACCGAGGAGCAGACCGACCGCTTCATCGACTCTCTCAAGTTCTTCAAGATCGGTTATAGCTGGGGTGGGGCCAACAGCCTGGTGATGCCTTACCGTATCCAGCACATGCGCAAGGACTGGCAGGGCAAGGGCATCCTGGTGCGCTTCAATGTCGGCCTGGAGGACGTCAACGATCTGATCGCGGACATCGAGCGCGCGCTGGGAGCGCTGCAATGAGCCGCTTCTGGAGCGACGTGGTCCACGGCCTGACGCCGTACACGCCGGGCGAGCAGGTGCAGATGCCCGGTCTGGTCAAACTCAACACCAACGAGAATCCTTATGGCCCGTCGCCCAAGGCGATAGCGGCGATGCAGGCGGCGGTCGGCGACCAGCTGCGCAAGTATTCGGATCCGGCCAACGTGGTCGTGAAGGATGCTGTGGCGCGGCGTTTCGGCTTGACGCGCGAGCAGGTCTTCGTCGGCAACAGCTCGGACGAGGTGCTGGCGCATACCTTCCACGCCTTGCTCAAGCACGAGCTGCCGCTGCTTTGCCCGGACATCAGCTACAGCTTCTATCCGACCTATTGCAGCTTGTACGGCATCGAGGCGGTGCAGGTGCCGCTGAACGAGCGGTATGAGATCGATGTCGAGGACTACCGGCAGCCGTGCGGCGCCATCATCATCGCCAACCCGAACGCGCCGACCGGCATCGGCCTGCCGCTGGAGCGGATCGAGGCGCTGCTGGCCGCGCATCCCGATCAGGTGGTGGTGATCGACGAGGCGTATGTCGACTTCGGCGGCCAAAGCGCCATCGCGCTGCTGGGCCGCCACGACAATCTGCTGGTGGTGCAGACGCTGTCCAAATCGCGCTCGCTGGCCGGGCTGCGGGTGGGTTACGCTGTCGGCCATCCCGACCTGATCGCGGGACTGGAGCGGGTGAAGAACAGTTTCAACTGCTATCCGCTGGGGCAGGTGGCGCAGGCCGGCGCGCTGGCGGCGCTGGACGATGCGGCGCATATGGCGCAGACGTCGCAAGCCATCATCGCCACCCGCGCGTGGCTGACCGCGCAGATGCAGGCGCTGGGGTTCGAGGTGCTGCCTTCGCAGGCCAACTTCATCTTCGCCCGCCATCCGCGGCGCGACGGGGCGCAACTGGCGGCCGGGCTGCGCGAGCGGGCGATCCTCGTGCGGCACTTCAAGCAGGCGCGTATCGACCAGTTCCTGCGCATCTCCATCGGCACGGATGAAGAATGCGCGAAGCTGGTCGAGGCGCTGAAGGCGATCGTGTAAGCGTCAATCGCTGATGGCGGCGGGCTCGTTGCGGTTCAAGCGCTGCAAGCCGCTGATCAGGCGATATGCCTTCCACAGCCACGCGCCCAACCAGACCAGGTAGGCCAGCGGTATGCCGATGATGGTGACGAACAGCAGCGCGCCCACGACCACGAATACGACGTACCACCAGAACGAGCGGATCATCCAGCTGTGATGGCTGTAGACGAAGGTGCCGGCGGTGTCGGGCCGCTGCATGTAGTTGATCGCCAGCGGGATGACGGAAAACAGTCCGAGCGAAAACAGGAAGCTCACCGCGTGGACGACATACAGCCACCAGGCGGTGGTCTTGGCCGAGTCGAGACGGCTATCCAGTACCAGTTCTTGCGACATGATCACTCCTTTGGTTGAGTAATGTTGTGCAGTATAGCCGCAGTGCGGATTGCGCGGCGCGCAGCCAACGTCCGCTGAAGGAACGCGGTCACGTCGGCAAACAGTTCCGGCTGGATGGCTGCGCGGTCGAAGCCGGGCGGGTCTTGCGAGGGCTTGAAGTTCGGCCGCGTCATCTCGGGCGGGAATTTGCTCATGAAGGCGAAGTGTCCGGCGCCGGCAATTTCACGGTGCTCGACCAGCGCGGCGTCGGCCACGCCGGCGATGATTTTTTCCGCATGCTCGGCCGGCGTGATCTCGTCCTTTTCGCCGGTGCGCATCAGTATCGGCACCTGCACCGCCCGCAGCGATCCGGGAATGAACCAGAACGTGGCGGGATTGAGCAGCACCAGCGTGCACACGCGCGGGTCGGCCCGCACGGGAACCGGCTGCGGCTTCCCGTCCATGCTCTCGCGCGGACCGGACCAGGGTTGGCCGCCGGCCACCGCCAGCGCCGTGTAGCCGCCGATCGAATGGCCGATGACGGCCACGCCGTCGCCGGCGATATGGGCGCGCAATACCGGATCGGCCAGCGCCGCGTCGATGGCGAGCGTGACGTGGCGCGGCCGGTTGGCCAGGTTGGCGGCGGTGCCGGCCAGGCTGTTGTCGTGCCGCGTATTGCCCGTGTGGGCGGGCAGCGCCACCACGAAGCCGGAACGCACCAGATGCCTGGCCATCTCGCGGTAAGCCCACGGCGTGCCGGAGTTACCGTGCGAGATGAGCACCAACGGATGCGCGCCGGTGGCCGGCGGCGCATCGATGGCGACGTCCAGCATGTACGGGCCGAAGTGCTCGGCCGTCTCGACGCCGACGGCGGGATAGAGCAACGCCAGCGGCACCACCGCGCCTTGTACCGCGTCGTCGATGTCGATCAGGCGACAGCCACATACATGCGTCATGCCTTGCTCCTTACAGCGGATGAACGGGAATGCAGATGTCGCAGGTCATGGCGCCGGTCTGCGGATTGAACGCCAGGTCGGGCCTGAACATCTCGAAGCAAGGCCGGTCGTCGCACTGCAAGCCGCTCGACGGCAGCCAGTTGCGCGTCATCCAGGTCCAGGCGTCGGCGATGTCGGCGGTCTGGCCCTCGAAGCGGCCGACGGCATAGCGGCCGCCGGGCAGGGTGGTGATGTCGGCCGAGCCGGCGGCGGTGAAGGTGTCGGGCACGGTCACGCAGGCGTCGTAGCGGCATTTGTCGGCGGGAGTGACGGTCGGGTCGTCATAACCGACGCCGTAGCACAGCGCCTGGCCGAAGCCGTGCGACTGCACCCACGGCCCGACTACGCTGCTCCAGAAGGCGCCGATGGCCGGGCCGTATGGGCCGATGTGGCGATGATAGGCCACGCGCGCGGCCGGCAAGTCGATCACTTTAACGTCCATGTTGAAATCTCCTGATTGGTTGTTGGAGATGTCATCGTCGCCGATGCCGGTTTGCGGCGTCTGATCGTACTTGCTTAACATCTGATCCAGATTGCTCTCCGCGTTACGCGCACCGCCCAGTGCTTGCGAGGCGAGGCGTTCGCGCGTGTCGCGCCGCCACTCGGTCGGCGTGCAGCCGAACCTGAGTTTGAAGGCGCGCGCGAACGCTTCGCCGGAACCGAAGCCGGTCGCCAGCGCCGTCTCCAACACCGACTCGGGCGGCGTGCAGCTCAGGCGGAAGGCCGCCTTCTCCAGCCTGCGCCTGCGCGCATAGTCGCCCAGCGTTTCGCCCATCCACGCCTGGAAGATGCGGTGGAAGTGGAAGCGCGAGAAGTTGGCGACGTCGGCCAGCTGCGCCAGTTCCAGCGGCTGGTCCAGATGGGCGTCGATGTAGTTCAGCACGCGGTTCATGCGGCGCGCGTATTCCGCGCGGGGAGACTGGTCGTTGGAGAGGCTCATTTATTTTTCCGGCGCGCCTTTGGCCGCGGAGTAAAGTCTATAAAATACAATCGTGTTGATTATATAAGGAGCCGGCGTGGCTGCGAAAACTTCGGTGCTGTTTGTCTGCATGGGCAATATCTGCCGCTCACCGACGGCGGAGGGCGTGTTCCGCCATCGCGCGGCGGCGGCCGGCCTGGCGGATCGCGTCGTCATCGACTCGGCCGGCACGCACGGCTACCACGTCGGCGAACCGCCGGATGCGCGTTCGATGGAGCACACGGCCAATCGCGGCTACGATTTGTCGGCGCAGCGTTCGCGCAAGGTGGCGGCCAGCGACTTCGAAACCTTCGATCTCGTGCTGGCGATGGATCACGACAATCTGCGCCTGCTGGAAGTGGCGTGTCCGCCACAGCACCGGCACAAGCTGGGATTGTTCATGGCGCACGCCAGCCGCAGCGATTCCGACGTGGTGCCCGACCCCTACTATGGCGGCGGGCGCGGTTTCGACATGGTTCTGGACTATATCGAGGACGCCTCCGATGGCCTGATCGCCGCACTGATGGCGAAATAAAGCGATTGCGAAAAAAATAAGTTGATGGCAGCATACGGCGGTTGATCGCCATTCGAGAGCGATCCGCAACGGGAGATAAAATATGTCGCAACATCGCAAGTGGATGCTGTCCGCGGGGTTGGCTGCGGCCATGCTGGCCGGCGGCGCAGCGCAGGCGCAGGACCTGAAGCGGCTGGAGGCGCTGGTCGATACGGCTGTCGCCAACGACCATTTTTCCGGCACGGTGCTGGTGGCCAAAGGCGACCGGGTCTTGCTGGACAAGGGCTACGGCTCCGCCAACCTGGAATGGAACATCCCCAACGCGCCCAGCACCAAATTCCGCCTGGGCTCCGTGACCAAGCAGTTCACCGCCGCCAGCGTGCTGCTGCTGCAGGAGCGCGGCAAGCTCAATGTCGCCGATCCGGTCAGCAAATACCTCAGCGACCTGCCTGCCGCGTGGAGCAGGATCACCATCTTCCAGCTGCTGAATCACACTTCCGGCATCCCCAACTTCACGGCGGTGAAGGAATACGAATCGATCGAGCCGTTTTCCAAGAAGCCGATGGAAGTGGTGGCGCTGGTGCGCAACCTGCCGCTGGAATTCGAATCCGGCTCCCGCTTCAACTACAGCAATACGGGCTACGTGCTGCTGGGCGCCTTGATCGAGAAGGTCAGCGGCGAAAGCTACGACGCCTTCCTGCGCAAGAATATCTTCGACCCGCTCGGCATGAAGGACAGCGGCTACGACTGGAACGCCACCGTGCTGCCGAACCGCGCCGCAGGTTACGCGCGCGGCAAGAACGGCGTGACCAACGCCAGCTACATCGATATGAGCGTGCCGCAGGGCGCCGGCGCCTTGTACTCGACCACCGGTGACCTGCTGCGCTGGCAGCGCGCCCTGTATGAGGGCAAGCTGCTGTCGCCGGCGTCGCTGGAGGCGATGACGACGCCCTATCAATCGGGCTATGGTTTCGGTCTGGGCATACAGCAGAAGGATGGCGGCAAGGAGGTCGGCCACGGCGGCGGCATTCCGGGCTTCGCCACCGAGGTGCACTACCGCATGGGCGACAAGATCAGCGTGATCGTGCTCAGTAACTTCCAGGGCAGCCAGCTGGAAGCGTTGACGGCCGGGCTGACCGCCACCGCGCGCGGGGCGGCGTATGTGCTGCCTTCCGAGCGCAAGGACATCGCCTTGTCGGCGGAGCAGATGGCCGCCATCGCCGGCACCTACACGATGCCGGACGGTCGCCGCCTGTGGCTGCGCACCGGTAACGGCGGCATGACGACGCAGCTGCAGGGCCAGGCCGCGCTGCCGATCTACGCCGAGTCGGCGGACAAGCTATTCCTGCGCAAGGTCGACGCGCAGCTGGAGTTGATCCGCGACGCAGCCGGCAAGGTGGAGGCGGTGACGCTGATGCAGGGTGGCCGCAACATGCGCCTGCCGCGCATCGCCGAAGCGGCACCGGCGGAAAACGACGCAGACGCTTCGGCGCCTGCACCACACTAAGCACGCTAAGGAGGCGGCATGAACTTCAAATCCATTTTGCTGGCGACCATCGCCCTGGCCGCGGCACAGTTGCACGCGCAGGAAGCCGCGCCGCAGCAGCAGTTGCTGAAACTGGTGCAGAGCTACACCGAGGCGCAGCGCGATTTCGAACCGTCGAAGATCGACGCCATCGTGACCCGTGATTTTTATGAAGTTTCGCCGCTCGGCGAGGTGGACCCGCGCGAGAAGGTGCTGGGCTTCTACCTGCCGGCCAACAAGCGCGAGACGCCGACAATGGAGGTGACGGAGCCGTCGATCCAGATGTTCGGCAACACCGGCACCGTTGTCGTCAAGTTGAGCGGCACCGTGATGGTCAATGCGGAGAAGCGGAACTTCGCGCTGCGCGCCGGCTATGTCGCGGTGAACGAGGGCGGCAAATGGAAGCTGGCGTCGGCGCAGTACACCGGCATCCGTCCAGCCAAGCCGCAGTGAGCGGGCCATGGGCACATACATCATCAAGCTGGAAGATGCGCCCGATGGCGGCGACATGCAGGCGCTGGTCAAGGGTCTGACCGAGTACAACGCCGCGCAGGCCAATGGCGACACCCCGAACTACCTGGTGGCCACCGTCAAGGACGACGGCGGCAAGCTGGTTGGCGGCCTGCTCGGCGCCACCTACCTGGGATGGTTGCAGATACAAGTGGTGTGGCTGGACGACAGCGTGCGCGGACAGGGATACGGCAGTGAGCTGATGACGATCGCGGAGCGCGAGGCCTTGCGGCGCGGCTGCCAGAACGCGTTCGTCGAAACGCTCAGCTTCCAGGCCTTGCCGTTCTACGAAAAGCTCGGCTACTCGGTGTTCAGCCGCTTGGCCGATTTTCCGCCGGGCGGTGCGCGCTATGCGTTGACTAAAAAACTGGAAGGGTGACGCACATGGCTTTCGATTGGCACGGTGCGCCTATTTCGCGCGCCACCCCGGTGGATACGTCGTACCGCAGCACGCAGAACGTGCGCCGCTTCATGCGCGAGCAATGCGGCGACGGCTTCGCGTTCGACCGCAGCCTGATGGCGTGGATACGCAGCGGCGCCGCGCGCAGCATGGGCGATGTGGTGGACGAATGGCAGCGGCGCCGCAGGCAGGCTTCCGTTACGACGCGCTAGTCGCGCGGCGGCTCATGGCTTTTCCTTTGGCTGTGAGGCGGCGAATACCGGCCCGCCCAGATACGAAAAATAAAAGCGCTGCTGCCGGGGCGATAACAGTACATGGTGGGCGCGCAGGAAGTCGCGGCCCAGTATCATCTGGTGCCCCCTGTTGGCGAGGTCGCCGTTTTGCTGTTCGAGGACGGCGATGCGCGGATGGGCGATCTGTTCCTCGCCGATGGCGAAGCTGTCGAATGAGGCGATCCACGATTGCCGGGTCTTGCCGTTGACGCCTTGCAGCTTGCCGCCTTTGACGGCGTCGGCGGAGGCGGGGTCGAAGCCCAGCCGCTCGGCGGTGTTCTGGTCGATCAGCGAAATCGAAGCGCCAGTTTCGATCAGGGCCATTAACTTGGTGCCGTTGATCGATACCGGCACGTGGGCGCGGCTGTCGCCGGATGGGATTTCCAACGGCACGTCCAAAGCGTTGGGGTCCCAGTAGGCCAGCGACTTGTCGTCGCAGCCTGCGCCGCGGAAGAACTTGAGCTTCTTGTCGGCCAGCGCGATTTCCAGGTCGGCCTGCAGCAAATAGTCGGCGCCGATGATGCCGCCGTAGCCGGGAAAATCGAAGCCTTCGATCACCGGGAAGGCAGTTTGGCTCACCCGCGAAGGGCCGATGACCACTTCCTTCGGGCGCGCCGAGAACATCGCCGCGCGACCTCCTACGCCGTGTATAACCTCGCTGGTACGGGTGAGCGTGATTTGCTGGCGGTCGACTTCCGCGCGCGTCAGCAGGGTCTTGAAGGCGCCGGTATCGATTAGCATGTGCACGGACTTGCCGTTGATTTGTGCGTCCAGGTAGGGCGTGTCGGAAAAGCGTTGATCCACGCTGATGTCCAGCGCGGCCAATTCAGTGTAGCGGCACTCGGCCGCATGGATGGAAGCGGCGGCCGTTAGCAGGGTGGCGCAGAGCAGGAGGCGGGTCATGGGTCAGGGGAGCGGTGAGTGGGCATTGATGTTATCATTTTTGATAACTTTTGTGCAGCCTATGCCGGCACTTCATCCCCGCATTCCAACCGTTCGTCGGGCGGCAGCCGCTGTCTGTCGGATGTCCCGTGCAAAAGGTGGTTTTCTTGTCTAGAGTGATCGTATTGTCATCCACTTTACGAGCGATGGCGATATCGACCGGGATGGGACATATCATGCGTACTTTTGTGTGGGCTTTGATGCTGGGCTGCTGCATGGCCGGCGCCGCCGGCGCTGCCGAGAAACCGCAGCGCGAGACTGACTTGCAAGAGTTCAGGGGGCAGTATGATCTGGCCGACGGCCGCACGCTGACCGTCACGCAGCACCGCAAGAAGCTGTTCGCCCAGATGGACAACGGCCCGGCGGTGGAGCTGGAGCCGGCGGGCAAGGGCGCGTTCATGACGCGCTGGGGCGGGCTGCGCGTGGAGTTCGACCAGCGCGACAACGGCAACGTGGCCGGCGTGCGCCTGTCGGGGCCCGAGCAGGTGGCGCGCCGGAAGGATTGAACCGGCGCCTGGCGGGATCAGGTCAGCAGCGGAAGGATGCCGTCCAGGCCGACGAAGTTGAGCGCCACGTTGGCCTGCTCGCGCACCACCGGCTTGGCGCGGAACGCCACCGACATGCCGGAGATGCTCATCATCTTCAAGTCGTTGGCGCCGTCGCCCATGACGATGGCCTGCGACGGTGCGATGCCCAGCTCCGCGCACACGCGCTCCACGGTGCGCTTCTTTTCTTCCGCGTCGACGATGCCGCCGACCACGCGGCCGGTCAGCCGGCCGTCGACGATTTCCAGTTCGTTGGCGTGGGTGTAGTCCAGCCCCAGGCGTTCTTTCAGGCGCGAGGTGAAGAAGGTGAAGCCGCCCGACACCAGCAGCGTCTTCAGGCCGGCCTGCTGCACCGTCTTGAGCATGGTCTCGGCGCCCAGCGACAACTGCAGGCGTTCCACATACACGCGCTCCAGCGCCGACGCTTCCAGGCCTTCCAGCAACGCCACGCGCCGCTTCAGGCTTTCGGAAAAATCGAGCTCGCCGCGCATGGCCGCCTCGGTGATCTCGGACACTTGCGGCTTGAGACCCTGCATGTCGGCGATTTCGTCGATGCACTCGATGGTGATCAGCGTGGAGTCCATGTCCATGGCGACCAGTTTGAACTCGCTCATCTTGTGCATGCCGATGGAGTAGGTCGCATCCAGCTGCGCCGCCTGGGCCGCCACCTCGATGGTCTGGCGCAGCGCCGGCGAGAAGCTGATGCCCTCGCAGCGCAGTGCGCGCTCATTGATCCAGGTGATGTTTTTCGGCGCCGTCAGCGCCGCGATGCGTTCCAGCCTGGCCTTACAGTTGTCCAACCCTTGCAGCACAAGATTCATAGTGTTTTTTGCAGTCTTCATAAATGCGTATAGCGTTTTTTGGGCTAAGTGCCCAAGTTACGTGTTAAGGCTCATGCGGTCAACTGTTTGATTGCACCTTTGATCTGGGCGACACGTGCCGCCAGGTCGGGCATGGCGGCGGTGATCTTCAGTTTGTCCTGGCCATTGAGCTTGATCTGGCGGTTCTTCTGGATCAGCTCAATGATGCGCATCGGGTCGATCGGCGGCTTGGCCATGAACTGCAGGGTGGCCGCCTCGCCATGGGCGTCGATCTTGACGATGCCCACGGTTTTGGCGGCGATGCGCAAACGGTGGGTCTCGATCAGGGCCTTGACCGGGTCTGGCAGTTTGCCGAAACGGTCGATCATTTCTTCCTGCATGTCGTCGATCTTGTCCTGGACGTTGCAGTTGGCCATGCGCTTGTAAATAGATAGCCGTTCGTGCACATCTCCGCAGAAATCTGCAGGCAGCAGCGCCGGCACGTGCAGGTTGATCTCGGTGGTGGTGGCCAGCGGCGCCGCCAGGTCCGGCTCCTTGCCGGCCTTGAGCGAGCGCACCGCTTCGTTCAGCATGTCCGAATACAGCTGGAAGCCGATCTCGGTCATCTCGCCGGACTGGTTGTCGCCCAGGACTTCGCCGGCGCCGCGGATCTCCAGGTCGTGCATGGCGAGATAGAAGCCGCTGCCCAGTTCTTCCATCTGCTGGATGGCGTCCAGGCGGCGCTGCGCCTGTTTGGTGAGCCCCTGCACGTCCGTCACCAGCAGGTAGGCGTACGCCTGGTGGTGCGAGCGGCCGACGCGCCCGCGCAGCTGGTGCAGCTGCGCCAGGCCGAACTTGTCGGCCCGGTGCATGATGATGGTGTTCGCGGTCGGCACGTCGATGCCGGTCTCGATGATGGTGGTGCACAGCAGGATGTTGTAGCGCTGCGCCACGAAGTCGCGCATCACTTTTTCCAGGTCGCGCTCGTGCATCTGGCCGTGGGCCACGGCGATGCGCGCCTCCGGCAGCAGCTCGGTCAGCATCGCCATGCGGTTCTGGATGGTCTCGACCTCGTTGTGCAGGAAGTAGACCTGGCCGCCGCGTTTCAGCTCGCGCAGGCAGGCCTCGCGGATGATCGATTCGCCCTCGCTGCGCACGAAGGTCTTGATCGCCAGGCGCTTTTGCGGCGCGGTGGCGATCACCGAGAAGTCGCGCAGGCCTTCCAGCGCCATGCCCAGCGTGCGCGGGATAGGCGTGGCGGTCAGCGTCAGCACGTCCACTTCGGCGCGCAGCGATTTCAGGGCTTCCTTCTGGCGCACGCCGAAACGGTGCTCCTCGTCGATGATGACCAGGCCGAGGCGGGTGAACTTGACGTCGTCCGACAGCAGCTTGTGGGTGCCGATGACGATGTCCAGTGTGCCGTCGGCCATGCCCTTGATCGCCTGTGTGATCTCCTTGCCGGTGCGGAAGCGCGACATTTCGGCGATGCGCACCGGCCAGTCGGCGAAGCGGTCGGCGAAGGTCTGCGCGTGCTGCTCGGCCAGCAGCGTGGTCGGCGCCAGGATCGCCACCTGCTTGCCGCCCATGACGGCGATGAAGGCCGCGCGCAGCGCCACCTCGGTCTTGCCGAAGCCGACGTCGCCGCACACCAGCCGGTCCATCGGCTTACCAGAGGTCATGTCCTTGATGACGTTGTTGATCGCTTCCTGCTGGTCCGGCGTTTCGTCGAAGCCGAAGCTGTCGGCGAAGCGCTCATAGTCGTGCGCCGAGTATTCGAACGAGTGGCCCTGGCGCAGCGCGCGGCGGGCGTACAGGTTGAGTAGTTCGGCGGCGGTGTCGCGCACCTGTTCGGCGGCCTTGCGCTTGGCTTTTTCCCATGCGCCGGAGCCCAGCGCGTGCAGCGGCGCGTCTTCCGGCGAGGCGCCGGAGTAGCGCGAGATCACGTGCAGCTGCGACACCGGCACATACAGCTTGGTGTCCTTGGCGTATTCCAGGTGCAGGAATTCGGTTTCGCCTTCGCCCAGGTCCATGCTGGTCAGGCCCATGTAGCGCCCGATGCCGTGGTTGATGTGCACCACCGGATCGCCGATCTTCAGCTCCGACAGGTCGCGCACCATCGATTCGACCTGGGTGACGGCTTCCTGCTTCTTCTTGCCGACGCGGCGGCCGGAACCCGCATACAGCTCGGTCTCGGTGACGAAAATCAGATTCTCGTCCGGCGTCGACAACTCGAAGCCGGCGTGCAGCGGCGCCACGCCCAGCATCAGCTTCGCGCTGGAGGTGGCGAAGCCCTCGTAGCCTTCGACCGGCGTCAGCGCCAGGTCGTATTCGGTGAAGTACTGCTGCAGCGTTTCGCGGCGGCCGTTGGACTCGGCGCAGATCATCACGCGGCGGCCCGCCTGCAGCAGGTAGGCGCGCAGATTGGTCAGCGGGTCGTCGTCGTGGCGGTTGACGGCGATGTTGGGCACCGGCGCGGACAGCTCGGAGGCGCCTTCGCCCGCATCCTTGGACACCACCAGCCGGCCGTAGGGCTTGGCCAGCGTGAAGAACTGCTCGTCCGACAGGAACAGCGCTTCCGGCGCCAGGATCGGGCGGTCGCGGTCGGACTTGAGGAAGCGGTAGCGCGAGCCGGTGTCGGTCCAGAAGCGCTTGATGGCGGCGTCGATGTCGCCCACCAGGGCCAGCGCCGCGCCTTGCGGCAGGTAGTCGAACAGCGTGGCCGTCTCTTCGAAGAACAGCGGCAGGTAGTACTCGATACCGGCCGAGGCGATGCCGCTCTTGATGTCCTTGTACACCACCGAGCGCGAAGGGTCGCCTTCGAACTGCTCGCGCCAGCGGTTGCGGAAGGTGGTGCGCGCCGCCTCGTCCATCGGGAACTCGCGGCCGGGCAGCAGCCGCACCTCGTTGACCGGGTACAGCGAGCGCTGGGTGTCGGCGTCGAAGGTGCGGATGGTTTCGATGGTGTCGCCGAACAGGTCGAGCCGGTAGGGCAGGGCGGAGCCCATCGGGAACAGGTCGATCAGGCCGCCGCGCACCGAGTACTCGCCGGGCGACATCACCTGCGCCACGTGGGTGTAGCCGGCCAAGGTCAGTTGCGACTTCAGGCGCGCCTCGTCGAGCGACTCGCCTTTCTTGAAGAAGAAGGTGTAGGCCGCCAGGAAGGACGGCGGCGCCATGCGCACCAGCGCGGTGGTGGCCGGCACCAGCATCACGTCGCACTGGCCGCTGGAGATTTCGTGCAGCGTGGCCAGGCGCTCGGACACCAGGTCCTGGTGCGGCGAGAAGGCGTCGTAGGGCAGGGTTTCCCAGTCCGGCAGCAGGTGGCAGCGCAGCTGGTCGCCGCCGAACCATGGGATCTCGTCGAGCAGGCGCTGGCCGTCGCTGGCGTTGGCGACGATCACGGCCAGCATCTGGCCCTGGGATTTGAGTTCAAGCGCGGTCAGCGCCAATGCATAGGCGTCCGACGAGCCATGCAGCGCAGGCAGGGCGAAGCGGGTGCCGGGTTTTGGTAGGGAGTTTTTTAAGACCAGGGACACAACACACATTCAACGGTTAGGGAGACGTCAACGCAGCGCCGGAGGGGCGATGCCGCTGCCGACATTATAGACGAAGCCCCGTCCCCCCGCCGCGCTCCGCTCACGCCGGCTTGGGCGGCCGGTTCGCTATTCCGAAGGGCACATGGACCATCGGTATATTGCCGCCGGCCGACTTCAGGTGACTGAGCTGGTCGTCGAAGAAGATGTGCGGCTTGAAGATGCCCAGCACCCGGGCCTTTTCCATGCCGCCGAGGAAAAACGTCTCGTTGGCGGACACGCCCCAGCTCTTCAGGGTGGTGACCACCCGCTCGTGCGACGGCGCGCTGCGGGCCGTGATGATGGCGATGCGCAGGATGCGCTTGTACGACGGATCGCGGCGCTGGGCGCGCTCCTCCAGCCGCTGCATCAGCGACAGCTTCTGGAACAGGTCGGCCAGCGGGCCGGGCTGGTGCGGGATGGCGACCCGCTCGCGCTCGTGCGCATGGAACTCGTCGACGTCGTTGTTGCGCTTGAAGACGGTCTCGGACTCGTCGTCGGCGATCACGCCGTCGAAGTCGAAGGCCACCCGCAATTCCTCGTCGTCGTCGTCCTCGGTGCGCGAGGGCAGCACCAGGCCGGCCGGATAGTTGGCCTCCAGCGCGTTGCGGACGTCTTCCTCGTTGGCGCTCAGGAACAGGGAGGTATTGAAGGCCGGCAGGTAGCTGTACGGCGATTTGCCGGTGACGAAGCAGGCGCGCGAGATGTCCAGCCCGTAGTGGGCGATGGAATTCATCACCCGCAGCCCGGTCTCCGGCGAATTGCGCGACATCAGCACCACCTCCACCGGCGCCGACTGCGCGTAGTGCTTGTTGATGTTGAGGAAGCGGCGGATGAAGGGGAAGGCCACGCCCTTGCCCAGGATGACGTCGATGTGCTGCTCCTGGTACTTGCGGTACTCCTCGGCGCCGCCTTCCAGGTAGATTTTGTGCGATTCGGTCAGGTCAAACAGCGCGCTGGAGGCGATGCCGATCACCAGTTTGTGCTCGATAGGGTAGGCCATGGTCTAGTCGGTGGATTGCAATTAGCATCACTTTAACCGATTCGCATTCTTCACGCGCGGCATATTATTGGTATTGTTTTGGTCATATAAGTCAAATATTTTTCTTATCAATAAGCTCATTGCTGTTGTTATTGAGATATAATTTAGCCCTTGCTTGCGGGTTTTCTCCGTTTCCTAACGAACATACCAATTACATACCATGACCATTTCCACTCTGATGCACCGCATTTTGCCGTTGGTGCTGGGCGCGAGCGCCATGTGCGCCGCCCAGGCAGCGGCCCCGAGTTTCGACCTGGGCCCGGCTTCGGCCTACAGCGCCTATTTTTATGGCAACGCCAGTAACTTCACCGATATCGAAGGCCGCATGGCCGTCGGCGGCAACGTCATCACCTCGGGCGCGTCGATCGGCTACCGCACCCCGTACGGCGTGACCGCGCCCAGCCTGGTGGTGGGCGGCAACGTCAAACTGAACGGCGGCGACATCTATGCCGCGCCACTGGCCAATGTGAACACCAACGCCTCGATCGGCCCGATCACCGAGTACACCAAGAACTACAACGGTTACGGCGTGTATGGCGGCGTCAACTCGTCGTCGAACTACCTGACGCTGAACAAGGCCGACATCTCGGCCTACACCAACTTCGGCGCGGCCAAGACCCAGCTGACCGGCCTGTCGAGCACGCTGAACAGCCAGGCCGCCAACGGCACCGTCAACTTCGCCAACGGCGGCATCGAGCTGGTGGGCAATAACAGCGCCGGCCTGCAAGTGTTCAACGTCAACACCCGCAACCTGAGCAATCTGTCCCTGAGCAATGTGAAGGATGGCGCCACCGTGGTCATCAACGTCACCGGCAGCGGCGACGTGGTGTTCGGCGGCGGCCAGGACGGCCTGCTGGAGCACCTGCGCGCCAACGTGCTGTTCAACCTGAACGACGCCAGCGACGTCAAGATCAATACCTTCGTCTGGGGCTCGGTATTGGCTAACAACGCCGTGCTGTCGGGCGCCGGCCATCTGGAAGGCAGCGTTGTGGCCAAGGCCCTGGTCAGCGCCGTCGAAATCGGCTACGAGCCGTTCAAGGGCTACGTCGCGACGCCAGTGCCGGAACCGGAAACCTATGCCATGCTGCTGGGCGGCCTGGCGCTGATGGGCGTGGTCGCACGCCGCCGCCGCAACGCCTGATATGCACAGGCGTCGCCAAAAAAGCTGCTTCGGCGGCTTTTTTTGTTTCTTTCTTGCATGCGCGATTGCCACTGGCGTGACGCTGGGATACATTGGGGCATCCCCAGGTCAGGAAACCGGCGTGCTCAATCTCGACACACTCTTACTGGTTCAGGTCTGCATTACGCTGTTGACGACGGCGTTGCTGGTGGCTTCCGCTTGCTACGCCGGCAGCCCGCCCGAGTTGCGCTGGTGGGCAGCGGGCAACCTGGTGGTATCGGTCGGCCTGGCGATGACCAATCTGGACGGATTGCCGTCCATCCTCAACACCATCATCGGCTATGGTGTGATCGCATTCGGGATCGGCCTGGTGCTGCGCGGCTTGCGCGTGCATTGTTCCGATACCTTGTCCTGGCGCGTGGTGGCCGCCATCACCGTGCTGGCGTTGCTGATCCCCGCTTATTTCACGCTGGTGGTGCCGAGCCTGCGCGGACGGCTGTGCTTTAGCGGCTTCTATTTCGCGCTGCTCAACTGGCTGTGCGCGGCCACGCTTGCGCGCCATGGCGGCTGGCGCGGCATCGTCATCTGCGTGAGCGGCTTTGCGGTGCTGGGCTTGGCGCTGTTCATGCGCGGCGTGCACATGCTGCGGCATGGCGACCCGGCCGATGTCCCGGCCTCGCTGGTGATGGGCGCCAGCATGCTGGCCATTCCGCTGGCCCAGGTCTGCATCGTGTTCGGCATGATCCTGATGGTGATGTGGCGCTACGCCGAGCGCTTGCGCCGCCTGTCGACGCTGGACGCGCTGACCGGTGCCCTGAACCGGGCCGGCCTGGAGAACCAGGGCAAGCGGGTGGCGCTGCGGGCGCAGCGCGGGCGCCGCAGCCTGGCCGTGATCATGATCGATGTCGATTTTTTCAAGAACATCAACGACACCTACGGCCATCCGGTCGGCGACGAAGTGCTGCGCCATATGGCGCGGATGCTGAAGCTGGAGCTGCGGCCCTACGATCTGCTGGCGCGCTTCGGTGGCGAGGAGTTCGTGCTGGTGCTGGACGGCCTGGATCGTCAGGCCGCGCTTCAGGTGGCGGAGCGCCTGCGCGCGCGCATCGAGCTGGAATTGGTGGAGATCGACGCGCTGTCGGTGCGGTACACGGCCAGCGTGGGCGTGGTGTCGTCGGACGAATACGGCTATGACCTGATCCGCCTGATCTCGGCCGGCGACGCCGCCATGTACGAGGCCAAGCGCGCCGGCCGCAACCGCGTGATCGCCGGTTGAGCGGCCGGCGCCGGCCCTGTCAGGACAGCAGCGCGATCAGCGAGTCCGGGTGCAGGCCCCAGCCGGCCAGGCCCGATAGCCCCATCAGCACGCCGAACGCGGTCGGCACCAGCGCCGTGAAGTACAGTGCCCACAACTGGGTCAGCGCGGTGATGGCCAGCAGCGAGATGGCGATCGCCAGCAGCGCGTCGGACAGGTCGAACTGGTCGTCCTTGAAGTTGGCGGCGTCGTAGGTTTTCTGGTCTTGTTCGGCCTGGGCCTTGGCGTCGGCTTTCTTGGTGGCCTGGTCCCGCGCCACTTTCTCGTATTCCTGGATCGCTTGCTGGTAGGCCGCTTGTTCGGCCGCCGGCTTGCCGGTCGCCGCCAGGCGCAATTGCACCACGGTCGACCTGGCGACTTCTTCGCGCAGGTTGCGGGCTTGATAGAAGGCCCAGTGGTCGACCCGGTTGGCCTGTGCCTGCTGCATGCTCTGGTTGATGTTGTCGTCCTTGACCTTGCAGATGCCCATGAAGGTGGCCAGCAGCGCGACCGTGATGGCGACGGTGGCGTTGAGCTTCTTGCCGGTGGACTGGGCTTCGGTCTGGGTGTCGAGAATTTCCAATGGTTCCATGTTCGGTGAAGTCGGTATAAAAACCGCAAGCTTAACTGATAACTGTGAGGAAGGCGCCACACATCTGAAGAATCTGGTTGACGTTGCCGTGGCTGGGCAGCATATTGCGGCAAGAGTTCTAACAATAAAGTAAGCCACTATCTGGCGTAGCAGCAAAGTGAAGCAGCCTTCGGGCTGCTTTTTTTTTCGCTGATCTGGCGCAAACGGAGCGGACCACGTGGGCGTTAGTGTGGAGCTTTTCCCGCTGTCGAGGAACGGCCATGCCTGCGAACATTGAAGAAAGTAAGGTTGAAAGTGCCCCGGGCCGCACCTATGATGAACGGGTCGAGGCGCGTCTTGGGGCGCTGGAGAAGGACGTGGCTGTCATGCAAAACAACTTCGCCACCAAAGATGATTTACATGCGTTGCGAATGGAGATGCACGCCGGCTTCGAACGCATTTACACCGCCTTTTATGGCCTGCGGCAGGAGGTTAAGGGCGATATTGCCAAGTTGCGTGAAGAGGTGACTGCTGAGCTGTCCGACCAGCGTATTGAATTCAATGACGGGTTGTCCAAGCTGCGCACTGATTTCAATGACGCGCTGACCAACCTGCGCATTGATTTCAATGACGCGTTGACCAACCTGCGCATTGATTTCAATTCCGCGCTGTCTAACCAGCGTGAAGAGTTTCGCGTGGAGTTGTTAAAACTGCACGAGGAGTTTAGCGTTGCATTGGCAAATCAGCGCGACGACTTTCATGTTGCGTTGGCTCAGCTTCGTGATGAGCTTCATGCCGCGCTGGCCCATCAGCGCGAAGAGTTCCAGGCTGCGCTGGCCCATCAGCACGAAGAGTTCCAGGCCGCTCTGGCCCGTCAGCGCGAAGAGTTCCAGGTCGCGCTGGCACATCAGCGCGAAGAGTTCCAGGTCGCGCTGGCCCATCAGCGCGAAGATTTCCAGGCTGCGCTGGCCCATCAGCACGAAGAGCTTAAAGCCGCACTGGCTCATGATCGTGAGGAGTTTCGCGCTGCGCTGGCCAATCAGGCAATCGAGCTGCATAAAAGTCTCGCGAGCCAGGCATGGAGAATTTATGGCTTGGTATCGTTGCTGGTAGCGGGGGTATACTTCGTCGCCCGCTATGTGCATTAAGGAGACCTGGCTTACTGCTCGTAAGCACCCAGGCGCTTTTGCTCGTCGGCGGTGAAGATGGCGTCGCGCAGCTTCTGCAGTGACGCGGGATCGCCGGCCCCGGCCAGCTGCTGGCGCTGCGCCTGGTAGCTGGCGATGCGCCGGTGCCAGTCGGCTTCCTCGCGGTCCACGTCAGCCAGGCGGGCCGCCGCTTCGGGCGATAGCGCCGCGGCGCGCATCCGGTAGACCTCATTGTCGCCCATCCCCTGTTCGCGCGCCTTCGCCACCGCTTCCTCCAGCTTCAACACCCTGACCGGTGCAGCGCGTTCCTCGCGCTCCTGCGGCGACAGCTTCGCGTCCAGCGCCGCGATGCGCTCCTTGCGCTGCGCATCGCTCAAGCCCTTGTCCGCATTGATCTCCAACCGCGCCACCGCATCCCGGTCGTAAGCATCGCTGGCGCTGAACAGGCCCTCGGCTTCCGCGTCGCTGAAGTAGGAGCGGCGCAAGCGCTGCATAGCCTCCAGCCGCTGGCGCGCGCCCTGCGCCAGATCCGGCGTGGCCGGCAGGACCCGCTCCACATCGACCAGCGCCCGCTTGTAGGCCAGGTAGGCGTCGAGCAGGCGTTTGGCCTCGGCCGCCGGCGCGGCATTCAGCCGCCGATCCAGCTCGCGGCCTATCTCCACGCGGATCGCCTCCAGCGGCTTCTCGCCCAGCCCCGCCAGATAGTAGTCGAACAGGTAGGCCAGTTCCGCGTTGACGGCCAGCTTGTCGGCCACGCTCTGTCGAACGTCGCCGTCAGGCCGGGTGCCGATCATCGACGGCACGAACGCAAAGTAGTTCGGATCGGCGGCTGGCCTGGCCGGCGGCTCGCTGCGCGGCAGCGCCAGATACAGCACGATGCCGACGACAGCGGCCAACGCGCCCAATCGCAGCAGTTTCGCGTTCGTGCTCATCATGCGCTCCTTACAGGCCCAGTCCCTGCAGGCGATTGGCCTGCTGGCGGAAGATGGTCACCGGGCTGGTCTCGAACAGATTGGTGATGCCCACCAGTTGATTGACCTCGTCCAGATGGTTCATCGCATAGTCGTCGCGGATCACGCGGCCCAGATGGCTGGAGCAGCTGCTGACCAGGCCATCGTTCTTGGCGCCGTTGAAGGCGATCGCCGTCAGGGCCAGCACAGGATCGCTGACGTCGAGCAGATTGGTGTAGGGCTGCGCGCCGCTCCACGAGAAGTAGTACACGCCGCGCACCTGATACGCGCCTTCGCCGCAGGCCGACGTCGGCACGCCTTCGGGATGGTTGCTGTTGAAGGCCAGCGTGCCGGCGGTGCTCAGCGAGGTGGCCGCCGCGCGCGCGTTCTGCGGCAAGGTCGGGCTGCCGGACAGGAAGCTGATAAAGCCAGACACCGCGTTGGCCAGGCTGTAGGTCACATCCGGCACGGCGCCGATCAGCACATCGGCCACCCTGGAACCCTTGTTGACGCCACCGACGCTGCTGACCGAGGCCACCAGGTCGGGACGCACCGACGCCACATAGCGCGCGGTGGGGCCGCCGTGGCTATGGCCGATCAGGTTGACCTTGGACGCGCCGGTCGCCGCCAGGATCTGCTTGACCTGCACCAGCAGCTGTTCGCCGCGCACCTCGGTGCTGTTGGCGGCAGATACCGACGTCACGTACACATTGGCGCCGCCGCTGCGCAGGCCCGAAGCGATGCCGTAGAAGTAGTCGACCGGGCCGATGTTGTCGAAGCCGAACAGGCCGTGCACCAGCACGATGGGATATTTGGTTTGCGTGTAGCCGGCGGCCCAGGACGGCGCGGGCAGGGCGGCGAGTGCGATCAGGCAGGCAGCGAGGTGCTTCCAAAAGCGTATTTTCATTGAAGTCTCCGGTAGTATTTTGAGGTCCGGGTGCTTCCCCGGTCAGCAAAATGTAGCACCGAGCCGATGGCGTTGCAGTCCGCACGCTAGGCCTGGGGAGCCAATCTGACCGGCTGCTGATGCCAGTTGTTTTCCTGCGCTATAATCGATGACAAAAATCCTACAAAGAGACTACCTTGCCGTCGCGATTCGACTTCCAACAATTTCAGGCGATGACGCCGCTGGACGGCGCCAATATCTGGGCATACCTGCTCGACCACAACGCTGAACGCATCACCGTCAAGCGCCGCAAGCCGGCGCTGGAGAACCTGGAGCGGATCTTCCGGGCCACCTTCAAGCTGGCCAACGAGGTCGGCTTCCGCGCCATGAACCTGCGCGACCTGTGCCAGGAAACCGGCTTGTCGATGGGCGGCTTGTACGGCTACATCAGCAACAAGGACCAGCTGGCGGAGATGATCGAGGACGTGGTGCGCCACGCCACCCACGAGATGCCGCGCCTGTTCGACGACGTCGCCGATCCGCTCGACAAGCTGGAGGCGCTGATACGCGCCTCGATCTACGTGTCCGAGATCCTGCAGCCGTGGTTCTATTTTGTGTTCATGGATTCGCGCGTGCTGCAGGCGGCCCAGCGCACCACGGCCAAGGAATCGGAACTGTACGTGCAGGCTTTGTTTGCCGGGGTGATCGCGCAGATCCCGCAGCGTCCGGAAGGCAGCCCTGAGCTGCAGGCCGCGCACATCATGGCGATGTTCCAGGACTGGTATGTGAAACGCTGGAAGTACCGGGCTGCCGATGTCAGCCCGGACCAGTTTGCCGATAGCGCCGTGCGTTTGATGCGCGGCTACCTGGCCTCCTGAATTAGTTGGTTTGCGGCGGCGCCGTGCCGGTCGGCTGCGGCGCCACGTTCTCCGCACCGGGCGGCACGTCGTCCATGTCCAGCGTGTGGCGCGCGGCGTCGCCGGTGAATTCGTCGTACAGCCACTCGCCGTCCACCTGCGTCAGTCCGGCCGGCGCCTGGCGGTCCTGTGCCGGACGGTTTTGCAGCGCCACCTTCATGTAGTCGATCCAGATCGGCAGCGCCACGCTGGAGCCGAACTCCTTGCCGCCCAACGATTTCGAATCGTCGTAACCCATCCACGATACCGCCACGATGCCGCCGCCGTAGCCGGCGAACCAGCCGTCGATGGCGTCGCTGGAAGTGCCGGTCTTGCCGGCCAGGTCGGGCCGGCCCAGGCGGGCCACGGCGGCGCCGGTGCCGGTGCGCGTGACCTGGCGCAGCATGCTGTCGGTGACGAAGGCGTTGCGCGGATCGATCACGCGGGCGTCGTCCGGCAGCGTGGTGCGCGGCTTGGCCTCGGAGATGATCTTGCCGCTGCCGTCGACGATCTTCGCGATCAGGTAGGGCTCGACGGTGTAGCCGCCGTTGGCGAACACCGAGTACGCGCCCACCAGCTGCGCCGGCGTGACCGAGCCGGTGCCCAGCGCCATGGTCAGGTTCTTCGGATGCTTGGCCAGGTCGAAGCCGAACTTGCCCAGGTAGTTGTGCGCGTAAGGCACCGTGATCGAGCGCAGGATGCGCACCGAGGCCACGTTCTTCGACTCGGCCAGCGCGGTGCGCATGGTGATCGGGCCGTCGAATTTGTTGTCGTCGTTCTTGGGGCTCCACGCTTCGTTGCCGGTTTCGGCGCCGGTCAGGTCCAATGGCACGTCGTTGATCAGGGTCGCCGGCGAGAAGCCTTTTTCCAGCGCCGCCGAATACACGAATGGCTTGATCGAGGAACCGGGCTGGCGCCAGGCCTGCGTGACGTGGTTGAACTTCTGCAGGTTGTAGTCGAAGCCGCCGACCATGGCGTGATAGCCGCCGCTGACCGAATCGATGGACACAAACGCCGCCGCCACCTGCGGCACCTGCGTGATGCTCCAGCCGCTCTTCTCCTGCATGATGCGGATCACCGCGCCAGGGCGCAGGCGAACCGTGTCCTTGGCCTTGTCGGTCAGCGCGCCGGCGGCCAGGCGCAGGCCGTCGCCGCTGATGGTGATCTCCTCGCCGAACGGATTCTGCACCTTGACCGACTTGGCGCCTACTTCCAGCACCACGGCCGGAATCAGGCGGTCGCTGCCCGGACGGCGCTGCAGCGCTTCCTCGATGGCGTCGTCGCGTTCCTCTTCGCCGGCCGGCAGCGTGATGAAGGCTTCCGGGCCGCGGTAGCCGTGGCGCTGGTCGTAGTTCAGCACATTGCGGCGCACCGATTCGTAGGCCGCGTTCTGGTCGGCCTTCAGGATGGTGGTGTAGACGCTGATGCCCTTGGTGTACGAGTCCTCCTTAAACTGGGCGTACACCACCTGGCGTGCCAGTTCGGCCACGTATTCGGCGTGGGTGTCGAACTCCTGGCCGCGATGGCTGACGTGCAGTGTTTCGTGCAGCGCCTTCTGGTACTGCTCTTCGGTGATGTAGTCCAGGTCGCGCATGGACCGGAGCACCACGTGCTGGCGTTGCTTGGCGCGCTTGGGATTGACGGCCGGATTGTGGCGGGCCGGGTTCTGCGGCAGGCCGGCCAGCATCGCCATTTCGGCGATGTCGAGGTCCTTGAGCGGCTTGCCGAAGTAGACCTGCGAGGCCGCGCCAAAACCGAACGAGCGCTGACCGAGGTAGATCTGGTTCATATACAGTTCGAGGATCTGCTCCTTGCTGAGCGCAGCCTCGATCTTAAAGGCCAGCATGACTTCATTGAGCTTGCGGCCGTAGAATTTTTCGCGGGTGAGGAAGAAGTTGCGCGCCACCTGCATGGTGATGGTGGAGCCGCCCTGGCGCATCGCCCCGCCCAGGTTGGCGCGCGCGGCGCCCAGCGCGCGGCGCCAGTCGATGCCGTTATGGTCGTAGAAGCGCTTGTCCTCGATCGCCAGCACGGACTTCTTCATCATCTCCGGGATGTCCTTGATCGGCACGAAGTCGCGGTGCTCCTCGCCGAATTCGCCGATCAGGGCATTGTCGGCGGTGTAGATGCGCAGCGGGATCTTGGGCCGGTAGTCGGTGATGACCTCCAGTGACGGCAGGTTGGGCGCCACATACAGCAGCATGTAGGCCAGCAGCAGGCCGCCGGCGATCAGGACGGCGACGCCGGCCACGATAAAGCCGCGGATGGCGTTGCGGCGGGTCAGCCATTTGGACAGATTGATGGGGGAAGCAGTCAAAGCGTGGTCTCACGATAGCAGCGGTAGGCGCGATTATAGACCAACAAAATTTGGGCACACTTAAATGAAAAGTGGCTTTTTATGCAAATATGGTCACTCACCCCTATGACTATTGGTGATTTTGTCGTAACGTAATAGATATCCGACCAAAAACGCTTTACAACCGGGGAAGACATGGCAGAACCGCAGCACACTCTCGATTGCGACATCCTGATCGTAGGAGGCGGCATCAACGGCGCCGGCATCGCGCGCGACGCGGCGGGGCGGGGCTTATCGGTGGTGCTGTGCGAAAAAGACGACCTGGCTTCGCATACCTCGTCGGCCTCCACCAAACTGATACACGGCGGCCTGCGCTATCTGGAGTACTACGAATTCAACCTGGTCCGCAAGGCGCTGATCGAGCGCGAGGTGCTGCTGCGCGCCGCGCCGCACATCATGTGGCCGCTGCGCTTCGTGATGCCGCACGCGCCCGGCCAGCGCCCGGCGCTGATGATACGGGCCGGCCTGATGCTGTACGACCTGCTGGCCAGGCGCGAGCTGCTGCCCGCGTCGGCCGGCATCAACCTGCGCACGCATGCGGCGGGCAAGCCGCTCAAGCCCGAGTTCCAGCGCGGCTTTATCTACTCCGATGGCTGGGTGGACGACGCCCGCTTGGTGGTGCTGAACGCCATCGACGCCTGCGAAAAGGGCGCGACCATCCTGACCCGGACCCTGTGCAGCGGCTTGACGCGCAAGGCGGACGGCTGGGAGGCTGCGCTGCACAAGCCCGGCTGCGGCGATATCCGCGTCAATGCGCGCTACGTGGTCAATGCCGCCGGGCCGTGGACCGCGAGCCTGCTGCACTCGACGCTGCCGAAGGAGGGCGGCGGGAATCTAAGGCTGATCAAGGGCAGTCATATCATCATCAAGCGCATCTTCGAGCATGACAACGCCTACATCTTCCAGCACCCGGACGGCCGCATCGTGTTCGCCATTCCCTATGAGCGCGACTTCACGCTGATCGGCACCACCGACCTCGATTATCGCGGCGACGCCAACCAGGTCGCGATCAGCGAGGACGAAATCGCCTACCTGTGCGAACTGGCCAGCCAGTACTTCGTCAAGCCCATCGTGCCGGCCGACGTGGTGTGGACCTATTCGGGCGTGCGTCCGCTGGTGGAAGACGGCGCCGACGCCAAGGCCGTCACCCGCGACTACCGGCTGGAAGTCGACAGCGACGGGCCGCCGATGTTGAGCGTCTTTGGCGGCAAGATCACCACCTTCCGCAAGCTGTCGGAGGAGGCGGTCGACCTGATCGCCAGGTCGCTGGGCAACCGCCACGGCGCCTGGACCCACAACGCCTGCCTGCCGGGCGGAGACTTGTACGGCGCCGAGCCGCAGAACCGCTCGGTGCTGGAGTTCGACAACTGGCTGCGCAACGTGCAGGGCCGCTATAGCTGGCTGCCGCCGCTGCTGGTGGCGCGTTACGCCCGCGCCTACGGCACGCGCGTCCACACGCTGCTCGGGAAGAAAGAGGATATCGCCGCCATGGGCGAGGAGATCGCGCCGGGACTGTACGCGGCGGAAGTGGAATACCTGCGCCGCTACGAATGGGCGCGCACCGCGCAGGATATCCTGTGGCGGCGCTCCAAACTGGGCCTGCATCTGCCGAAGGAGACCGGCGACAAGCTGCAGGCCTGGCTCTCGGCGAATCCGTTCCAGTATAAGCAAGCGGCGTAAAAAAAATACCACCAGCCGGAGCGTGCTCCGTGCTGGTGGTATTTTTTTTTAAGTGCAGGACGCTTACTTCACGCCGTGCATCAGCTTCTGGATCAGCGGTGCGATCAGGAACAGCAGCACGCCGCCGGCCATCAGCGACCAGAAGCCGAAGGTGTAGCCGGACAGCGCCGACGGCACCGACATGCCGCTCTCGCCGCTGACTGCCGAAGCGAAGATGCCCGACAGGTTGTTGCCGATGCCGGTGGACAGGAACCAGCCGCCCATGCCCAGGCCAACCAGGCGGGTAGGCGCCAGCTTGGTCACCATCGACAGGCCGATAGGCGACAGGCACAGCTCACCGATCGACTGCAGCACGTAGACCATGACCAGGGTCCAGAACGGGATGTGGTTGTCGGCGCTGACCAGCGACGACAGCGCGAACATCAGCAGGCCGAAAGCGGAGCCGTTGAACAGCAGGCCCAGGCCGAATTTACGCGGAATCGAAGGATTCTTGTTGCGCATGGCGACCCAGATGAAGGCGATGATCGGCGCGAAGCCGATGATGGCCAGCGAGTTAAAGATTTGGAACCAGGCCACAGGGAAGGTCCAGTTGAACATCTGGCGGTCGATGATCTTATCGGCCAGGAAGGTGAACGAGCTGCCTGCCTGTTCGAAGAACATCCAGAACATGATGTTGAAGAAGAAGATCAGCAGCATGGCGATGACCTTGTCGCGGGCGACCTTGCCGTTCTTGATCCCTTCGATCAGCAGCATCACCGACAGCAGGATGAACAGCGCGGACAGTACGATCTGCAGGTTGTTGGCGCCAGCGGCCAGCAGGAAGTAGACCACAGGGATCACGCACAGCGAGCCCAGAACCACGTACAGCACGCGCTTTGGATCGGCGTTCGATGCGTCAGGAGCGCCGATGCCTTTCAGGTTGCGGCGGCCGATGAGGAACCACACCAGGGAAATCAGCATGCCGACACCGGCCGACATGAACACCACTTTGTAAGCGGGCATGCCGTTGGTGCCGAAGATGGTCGCAGCGAGCCACTCGGTGAGCACCGGTGCGACCATCGCGCCGGAGTTAATCCCCATGTAGAAGATGGTGAAGCCGGAATCGCGGCGTGGATCGGCGGCGCTGTACAGCTTGCCGACCATGGTCGAGATGTTCGGCTTGAACATGCCGTTGCCGACGATGACGGTCGCCAGGCCAAGCTGGAATACGGTCTGGTTGGGGAAGGCGATCATGAACAGGCCGGCCGCCATGAAGGTCGCGCCGACCAGGATGGAGCGCTGGTAGCCAAGCACGCGATCGGCCACGTAGCCGCCGAACAGCGCGGCGGCGTAGACCAGCGCCAGATAGGAGCCGTAAATCAGGTTGGCCGGGGCCTCGCCGGTGGGGGCGCCACTGTAGAACTGCGCCACGACGTAGAGCACCAGGGCCCAACGTATGCCGTAGAACGCGAAACGCTCCCAGAACTCGGTCATGAACAACATCCACAGCGGAGCAGGGTGACCCATGATCTGCTTGAATTCGGGAATAGCGACTTCCGTATTGGTGGTGGTAGCACCGCTCATGCGGCTTCTCCTAATTTTGTAATCGATGAAAAGTGTCTCAGGTTCCCTTATGGGGAGCCAAATTGGGCGCCATTTTAATCTACAAATCGCTCCTGTCCTACATTTTGATGGCAGGCCTGCAAAGATATGTCTTTTGTGCTAATAAATATGCACAATCCTGCTATGGCAATCTCCGCCCCAAAGCGCGCCGGTTTGTCGTATATTGGCAGGGCAGGCTTACCTGTTATGCATCGAATTTGAATAAGGATTTACGCATCATGGAACATGACGTTGTCGATACCCTGATTTCGCCCGAAGGCCAGCTGGAAGTGCTTTCGAAGGCGGAAGTGAACAAACTGCTCGACACTAGCCAGGGCGGCCTCTATAACATCTTCCGCAATTGCGCGCTGGCCGTGCTCAATTGCGGCAGCACGATCGACGATGGAAAGGAACTGCTGGAACGATACAAGTCGTTTGACATCAGCATTGTGCAGCGCGAGCGCGGCATCAAGCTCGATATCAAGGGCGCCCCGGCGATCGCCTTCGTCGACGGCAAAATGATCAAGGGTATCCACGAGCACCTGTTCGCGGTGCTGCGCGATATCGTCTTCGTCAGTAATGAGGTGAGCGACAATCCGAAGTTCGACATGGACAGCACCGAAGGCATCACCGACTCGGTGTTCCACATCCTGCGCAACGCCGGGGTGCTCAAGCCCATGCTCAACCCCAACCTGGTGGTGTGCTGGGGTGGGCACTCGATCAACCGCGCCGAGTACAACTACTCGAAGGAAGTCGGTTATCAAATGGGCTTGCGCGACCTGGATATTTGCACCGGCTGCGGCCCGGGCGCGATGAAGGGCCCGATGAAGGGCGCCACCATCGGCCACGCCAAGCAGCGCCTGCACAAAGGGCGCTACCTGGGCATCTCGGAGCCGGGCATCATCGCCGCCGAGTCGCCGAACCCGATCGTCAACGAGCTGGTGATCATGCCCGATATCGAGAAGCGCCTGGAGGCGTTCGTGCGCTCCGGTCATGGCATCGTCGTGTTCCCAGGCGGCGCGGGGACGGCCGAGGAGATCCTCTACATACTGGGCATCCTGCTGCATCCGGATAACGCCGACATCCCGTTCCCGCTGGTGTTCACCGGGCCGGAGACGTCGCGCGAATACTTCGTGCAGATCAATCAGTTCATCCACGATACGCTGGGGCCGGAGGCGCAGCAGCGCTACAAGATCATCATCGACGATCCGGAGCTGGTGGCGCGTGAGATGCAGGCGGGGATCAAGCAGGTGCGCGAGTTCCGCAAATCCCGCAGCGACGCCTACTACTTCAACTGGGGCCTGAAGATCGACCAGGAGTTCCAGCATCCGTTCGCGCCCACGCACGAGAACATGCGCAATCTGAGTCTGCACAAGAACCAGGAAGTGCATCTGCTGGCGGCGAATCTGCGCCGGGCGTTTTCGGGCGTGGTGGCGGGTAACGTCAAGGACGAGGGCATACGCGCCATCGAGAAGTTCGGCCACTTCGAAATCCACGGCGACAAGGAGATCATGGGGCCGATGGACGCGTTGCTGGCGTCCTTCGTGGCGCAGCACCGCATGAAGCTGGCGGGCAAGCAGTACACGCCTTGCTATCGCGTGATCCAGTAACACCAGCCGGCGTCCGCCCGCAGCCTGCGCGGATGCCGGACAAATTCAAGCAACGATGACTGATCCGATTTAAGCAGCCGTCGCGCGCCTCGGGCCGTGTGCTGCCGAAGCATCTGAGTCTGACCATGCATCTCTTCTACCGGCACCGCATCATCGATGTCTCCGACGCGCTGACCAAGTGTCTTGAGGGCAGCGATGGCCCGGAATATTCACTCGATTAGTTAATCTGCGCGTTAGTTTGACCAACTTCACAGCGTGAGTAAAAAATGGGTATCTGACTTTAAGCAGCGCCATGGACTTTACCCCAGCGAGTCGTATCGGAAATTGAAACCTGCATTTGTGATCTACCGTCACCCATGAATACGCCACTTTGCCATTTCAGGAAGATACAGGCCGTCTCGTTTTCGGTGTTCGTGGCGTTAATCATTTGTTGGAACCAGGCGATGGCGGCGGTCGCGCCGCTGGCCGCCGAGCAGACGGTATCCGCATTTTATGAGTGGTACTTGCATTCGCTGGCCATCGGCCGCGAGCCGCTTTCTGACGACCGAAAGGAGATATTGAAGTATGTCTCCCGCTCTCTTGTTCGCGAAATTGACAAGCGGATGAAAAGCGACGAAGGAATGGATGAGGATTACTTCATCAAGGCGCAGGACTATCTCGATGACTGGGAGCGGAGTGTAATCGTTGAAAGGGCTTCAGTTGACGGCGGCAAGGCGCGTGTGGTCCTACAGCTAGGGGAGGCCAGTGAAAGCCGTCGAAAGTTCTCCATTGCTCTGATCAGGGAAGGCGGGAGTTGGAAAATTCAGGGTGTCCAACTACTGGCACGATAGACGGGGCGCTCCAATGTGAGAATCCGCGCATTTCTATAGGCTTCGATTCGCTACACTACGCGACCTCAATAACTATGCGCCCGGTTTTTCGCCGGCGCGATCAAATGAACTACTTGAATCAACCAATGCAGTACGCCGGATTCCGCAAGAGGTTTTCGGCACAATTTATCGATTTGTTTTGTATGTTGCCCTTTATCGGGCTGGCATCTTGGATCGGACAACAATATAAATCGTTTGCGCTGATAGAGCCTGTCGTGACGCTGTCCATCGGGATCTGGTTCAATATCTATCTGGTGAAAAGATACGGCGGCACGCCCGGCAAGGTGCTGCTTGGCCTGCAAATTATCGGCGTCGATGGCCGGCCTGTCGATTACCGGCAAGCGGCGCTGCGATATTCCGTGTCGTTCGTGCTGGGCGTTGCTATTGCGGCGGCGGTGGTGATCGGAACCATGAAGATTTCGGACGCCGATTTTTACTCGCTCGGATTTGTGGAGCGAATCAAAAAAATCGAACAACTGGCGCCTGCCTGGTACAGCCTCGTTACGATTTTGTCGAACATTTGGACGTGGGGTGAGTCGATTATTATGCTTACCAATAAACGCCGCCGTGCGCCGCATGATTTTATGGCCGGAACCGTGGTTATCTACGCCCCGTGATAGCCTATCGCAGCAAGCTCGGAGGACAGCATGACAATTAAACGCATAGCAGCGGCAGCGCTTTCCTTTGTGATTGCGGCTGCGATCTTGTTTGCCCTTGCTCGCTATGGCAGGGACAGTGCGATCGCTTTGCTGTCGCTGGACCGGCGTGCGCTAAGCGTTATCACGCTGATTGGTTTGCCAGTGATGCTGATATGCGTGCTGGTACTGCGGCGGCGCAGGCGCAATCCAACTCACAGCGATAAATGATCGCAAATTAAAAAAGGCCGCTCGGTTGAGCGGCCTTTTTGCTTGCTTACTCTTCGCGGCGCAAGTGCGGGAACAGCAGCACGTCGCGGATGTTCGGCGAGTCGGTGATGATCATCATCAGGCGGTCGATGCCGATGCCGCAACCGCCGGCCGGCGGCATGCCGTATTCCAGCGCGCGGATGTAGTCGGCGTCGTAGAACATCGCCTCTTCATCGCCTGCGTCCTTGGCCGCAACCTGCGACAGGAAGCGGGCCGACTGGTCTTCCGCATCGTTCAACTCGGAGAAGCCGTTGGCGATCTCGCGGCCGACCATGAACAGTTCGAAGCGCTCGGTGATGCCTTCACGCGTATCCGAAGCACGGGCCAGCGGCGACACTTCGACCGGATAGTCGATGATATAGGTCGGTTCCCACAGCTGCGCTTCGGCGGTTTCTTCGAACAGCGCCAGTTGCAGCGCGCCCAGGCCGGCGGTGGCGAACGGCTTGACGCCGAACTTCAGCAGTTCAGTCTTGATGAACTCAACGTCGGTCAACTGCTCAGGCGTGTAGCCAGGCGCGTACTTGTTGATCGCCTCGACGATGGTCAGGCGGTGGAACGGCTTGGCCAGATCCAGTTCGCGGCCGCCGTAGGTCAGCGTCGCGGTACCGTGCGCGTCGATCGCTGCCTGGCGGATGATCGCTTCGGTGAAGTCCATCAGCCAGTGATAATCGGTGTAGGCCGCGTAGAACTCCATCATCGTGAATTCAGGATTGTGGCGAACCGACACACCCTCGTTGCGGAAGTTGCGATTGATCTCGAACACGCGATCAAAGCCGCCGACCACCAGGCGCTTCAGGTACAGCTCAGGCGCGATACGCAGGAACATCTGCATGTCCAGCGCGTTGTGGTGGGTGATGAATGGCTTGGCCGCCGCGCCGCCGGGAATGGCGTGCAGCATCGGCGTTTCCACTTCCATGAACTCGTTCTTCTCCATGAAGCGGCGCATCGACGAAATCGCGGCGGTGCGCGCCTTGAAAGTGCGGCGCGTTTCTTCGTTCATGATCAGATCGACGTAGCGCTGGCGGTACTTGGTCTCCTGGTCGGCCAGGCCGTGGAACTTGTCCGGCAACGGGCGCAGCGACTTGGTGATCAGGCGCAGTTCCGATACCTTGATGGTCAGTTCATCGGTCTTGGTCTTGAACAGCGTGCCGGTCACGCCCAGGATGTCGCCCAGGTCGTAGTGGTGCAGCGCGGCCATCGCGGCTTCGCCGGTCAGGTCCAGCGTGGCGTAGATCTGGATGCGGCCGTCGGCTTTAGGGCCGGACGAATCCTGCAGCGTGGCGAAGGCGGCCTTCTTGCCGGCTTCGCGCTTGAGCATCATGCGGCCGGCCAGCACCACGGTCACGGGATTGGCTTCCAGCTCTTCGCGCGACTTCTCGCCGTACTGCGCGTGCAGGTCGGCGGCTTTATGCTGTGGCTTGAAGTCGTTAGGGAATGCGACGCCTTGTTCGCGGATGGCGGCCAGCTTGGCGCGGCGCTCGGCGATGATCTTGTTTTCGTCGGGCGCTGCTGCTTGTTCTTGAAGATCCGTAGTCATGGTCTGTTCTTTTGTTGAGGTGATGATTAGTTAATGGCGGCGGCGAAGAGCGCTTCGACATCGAGCTCGCTGAAGTCGCGCACGACGGCGATGACGTTGTCGAATTCGGCGAAGGCCTCGGCCGGCAAGGTGGTGGTCAGCACCACCGCGCGCATGCCGGCGCGCCGCGCCGCTTCCACGCCCAGCGGCGCGTCTTCGAACACGATGCTGTGGACGGGCAGGGCGCCGCTGCGCTGGGCCGCCAGCAGGAACACGTCCGGCTCCGGCTTGCCGCGCGCGACGTCGGCGGCGCCGGCGATGGCGTCGAACTGTCTGCGCAGGTCCAGGCCATCGAGCGTGAAGTCGATGTTCTCGGTCGGCGCGGCGGTGGCCACGGCCAGCTTGACGCCCGCGCTTTTGGCGCGGGCGATGAAGGCCTCGAAGCCGTCGACCGCCGCCAGGTGCGGCGCGTACAGCTCGCGGTACAGCGATTCCTTCTCGAAGTCGAGCGCTGCGCTTTCTTCCTTGGACATCGGCTTGCCCAGGTAGGTGCTCATGATCTCATGGCCCTGGCGGCCGGCCGTGGCGCGGAAGAATTCATCGGCGTCGAGGTCGTGGCCGCGACGGGCGAAGAAGGCCAGCCACGATTTGGTGTGGAAGGCCATATTGTCGACGATGGTGCCGTCCATGTCGAAGATGAACGCGCGCTGCGAATTCGAGGTCATTAGACGCCTTGCTTCAGCGATGCCGAGATGAAGTCGTCCAGGTCGCCGTCCAGCACGCCCTTGGTGTTGCCGGTCTCGAAGTTGGTGCGCAAGTCCTTGATGCGGGACTGGTCCAGCACATAGGAGCGGATCTGGTGGCCCCAGCCGACGTCGGTCTTGGAGTCTTCCAGTTTCTGCTGCTCGCTCATGCGCTTGCGCAGTTCCAGCTCGTACAGCTTCGCCTTCAGCATTTCCATCGCCTCGGCCTTGTTGCGGTGCTGCGAGCGGTCGTTCTGGCACTGGACCACGATGCCGGAAGGGCCGTGCGTCAGACGCACCGCGGAGTCGGTTTTGTTGATGTGCTGACCACCGGCGCCGGACGCGCGGTAGGTGTCGATGCGCAGGTCGGCGGGGTTGATCTCGATGTCGATCGAGTCATCCACTTCCGGGTACACGAACAGCGACGTGAACGAGGTGTGGCGGCCGTTGGCCGAGTCGAACGGCGACTTGCGCACCAGGCGGTGCACGCCGGTCTCGGTGCGCAGGTAGCCGTAGGCGTAGTCGCCTTCGACCTTGATGGTGGCGGTCTTGATGCCGGCCACCTCGCCGTCGGATTGTTCCATGACCTCGACCTTGAAGCCTTTGCGTTCGGCGTAGCGCAGGTACTGGCGCAGCAGCATCGACGCCCAATCCTGGGCCTCGGTGCCGCCGGCGCCGGCCTGGATGTCGATGAAGCAGTTGTTCGGGTCCATCGGATTGTTGAACATCCGGCGGAACTCCATGCCTTCGATGACCTTGCGGACTTCTTCGGCATCGACGATCAGCGCTTCCAGCGTGTCGTCGTCGCCTTCTTCCTTGGCCATGGCGAACAGGTCGCCCATGTCTTTAAGGTCGGTGTCGGCCTTGGTCAGCGCGAAGACGATGGCTTCGAGCGATTTCTTTTCCTTGCCGAGATCCTGGGCCTTTTTCGGGTCGTTCCAGACCGTCGGGTCTTCCAGTTCTTCGTTTACTTGTTCGAGCTTCTCTGACTTTTTATCGAAGTCAAAGATACCTCCGAAGTTCGGCTTCGCGCGAGGTCAGATCGGCGAGCAGGGCGGAGAGGGCGTTGATGCGTTCGGCTTCCATGTTTTCTTCTTTTCTAAGGCTGAAATCAAACCTTCGATTATACCCTAGCCGGGCCGCTCCCTCGCAGCTAATTAGCCTGTGGCGTGCCTGGCGCGGTGCGGGGAGCGCCCGGCGGCTGCCGGCTGATGCAAAATACTGACATTTTCACCACGAACCGCACGAAATATGGCGGCTCTCCCTGAAGTAGCTTGATGCAAGGAATTCCTCTGCGTATGATGTTGCGCACCGGTTCGTTGCCAAAAAGTTGCAACTTTAGACAGTTTCCTCATGCGCCCAGCAGTTTGCCGCCTCACCATCGCGTTGCCCATTTTGCTGCTCGGCTGTGCCGGCTTGCCGCACGGCGTGACGACGCCCGCAGGCGCGCAGGCCACGTTGGCGCTGCTGGAAACCACCGACCTGCACGCGACCGTGCTCGGTTATGATTACTACAAGCTGAAGGCCGATGCGTCGATGGGCCTGGAGCGCACCGCGACGCTGATCAAGCAGGCGCGCGCCGAATTCCCCAATAATCTGCTGCTCGATAACGGCGATGCCATCCAGGGCACGGCCTTGGCCGACTATCAGGCGCTGGTCGCGCCGGTGCCGTGCGGCGAGACCCTGGCCATCTACAAGGCCATGAATGCGCTGGGCGTGGACGGCGGCGGCATCGGCAATCACGAGTTCAATTACGGGCTGGCGTACCTGAACCAGGTCACCGCCAGCCATTTCGACGTGGACGGCGTGCCGGCCAACGCGCCGCGCTGCGCCGGGCCAAACTTCCCGATCGTGCTGGCGAATATCTACAGCAGCAAGACCAGGCAGCCGCTGTTCGAGCCATACCGCATTCTCACGCGCCAGATCAGCGCCACCGGCCCCGATGGCAAGCCGGTGACGGCGACGATCAAGGTGGGCATCATCGGCTTCGCGCCGACGGTGGTCATGTCGTGGGATAAGCACTGGCTGGAAGGTAAAGTCTACGCCGAGGGCGTGCGGGAGACGGCGCTGAAGTACATCCCGCGGATACGCGCCCAGGGCGCGGACCTGGTGGTGGCCATCTCGCACGGTGGCCTCGATGGCGCGCAGTATGCACCGGAAATGGAGAACGCCAACTACTACCTGGCGCAGGTGCCGGGCGTGGACGCGATGATGATCGGCCACTCGCACCAGCCGTTCCCGGACGCCGCCAGCAAGGTGCCGGAATTCGGCCTGCCGAACGTCGACAAGACCAAGGGCACCGTCTACGGCGTGCCCGCCGTGATGGCCAACCTGTGGGGCAAGCACCTGGGCGTGATCGGCCTGCGCCTGAAGTACGACGGCAAGGCCTGGGTGGTGGACAAAAGCCGCACCACGGTCGAAGTGCGCTCGACGCGGAACCCTGACGGCAGCTACGTCGCCGCCGATCCCGCCATCGCACCGATGGTGGCGGCCGAGCACGAGGCGACCATCCGTTACGTGAAAACGCCGGTCGGCAGCAGCGACTTCCGCATGACGACCTATTTCGCCGACGTCGGCGACGTCAGCGCCATCGAGGTGGTGAACCAGGCGCAGACCGCCTACGTGCAGAGCTACGTCAAGGCCAACCTGCCGCAGTTTGCGGCGCTGCCGGTGCTGTCGATGGCGTCGCCGTTCAAGGCCGGCGCCGCCGGCGCGGGCGACTATACCGACGTCAAGCCGGGCGGCCTGGCGCTGAACAACGTGGCCGACCTGTACCTGTACCCAAACGCGCTGCATGTGGTGAAGGTGGACGGCGCCGGCCTGAAAGCCTGGCTGGAAAAGGCAGCGGAACGCTTCAACCGCATCGACCCGGCCAGCGGCGCGCAGCAGGAGCTGGTCAACACCGCCGTCCCAGGCTTCAACTTTGACATGTTGAGCGACGCCGACATCAGCTACCAGGTCGACGTGACCAAGCCGGCTGGCCAGCGCATCACGGCCCTGCGCTACAAGGGGGCGGCGCTGTCGCCGTCGCAGGAATTCCTGGTCGCGACCAATAACTACCGGGCCAGCGGCGGCGGCGCTTTCCCTGGCCTGGACGGCAGCCGGACCATCCTCGCATCGCCGGATGCCAGCCGCGATGTGCTGATCGCCTACATCCAGCAGCAGAAGAACGTGACCCGCGCCCGCAACGGCGCAACGCGCAGCTGGCGTTTCGCGCCGGTGGCGACCAAGGGCGCTGTGGTGTTTCACTCCGCCCCCAACATGGTGGAACTGGCGAGGGAGGCGGGCCTGAAGGCCGTCACCCAGCTTAAAACGGACGATGGCGGCGGCAAGGGCCTGGCCCTGTATGCCATCGATTTGTCCATATGAACGGAGGACGCATGAAGCAGGGACGTAAAGTGCTGGCGGGCTTGCTGCTGGCGGCGACCGGTATCGCAAGCTGCGCGGCGGCCGGGCCGGTGGACGAGGCGCGTCTGTACCTGCGCGGCGGCTCCGGCGTGGCCGTCAACTTGCCGAAAGCGTTTTCGATCTTCAGCACCGCCGCCAAGGCCGGCGATCCGCTGGCCGCCTGCTATCTGGGCATGATGTACCGGAACGGCATGGCGGTCGCGCGCGACGCCAAGGCCGCGGCCCGCTGGCTGAAATTTGCCGCCGACCGCCAGATGCCTGCCGCGATGTTGGCGCTGGCGAACCTGTACCTGAGCGGCGACGGCGTCAAACGCGACGAGCAGGCCGCGCGCCACCTGATAGAAAAAGCCGCCGATCTGGAGTATCCTGAAGCGGTGATGGCCATGGCCATCGGCCTGCGCGACGGTTCCATGGGCTTCGACCGCAACGAGGCGTTGTCCGAGACCCAGATGCGCTTCGCCAATCGCGCCCTGGCGCAGCGCACCTCCGGCATGTAATTTTCGCCTCCCGGCGCACGCCTTCCTTACTGCTTGCTTACACGCGGCGGCCCGTTTTCGGCTTGCTGCGATGCCGCACATCTATCTGTTGCTGCTGCCGATCTACTAACCTACAATGCTCCATCGATGGGGAGCCCATCCGGCCGAATTTCCCACGTAAGCGACCACTATAAGAACGTTGTAAACAGGAGATCACAGATGAATTTCAAGTTGAAAATGCTCGTTGCAGGCATGGCACTCGGTTTCTCGGCTTCCTCGATGGCGGCTGAACCCATCAAGATTGGCGTGGCCGGTCCTTTCACCGGCGGTTCCGCGCCGATGGGCGTATCGATGCGCGACGGCGTCAAGCTGGCCGTGGCGGAGATCAACGCCAAGGGCGGCCTGCTGGGCCGCCAGATCCAGCTGGTCGAACGCGACGACGAAGCCAAGAACGAGCGCGGCGTGCAGATCGCCCAGGAATTGATCAACAAGGAAAAGGTCACCGCCACCGTCGGCTACATCAACACCGGCGTGGCCCTGGCTTCGCAGCGCTTCTACCAGGAAGCCAAGATCCCGGTCATGAACAACGTCGCCACCGGCTCCATCGTCACCCGCCAGTTCGCCGACCAGCCTGAAAACTACATCTTCCGCAACTCCGCCAACGATACGATCCAGTCGCACATGATCGTGCAGGAAGCGGTGGACCATCGCAAATTCAAGAAGGTCGCCATCCTGGCCGACTCCACCAACTACGGCCAGCTTGGCCGCGAAGACCTGGAGAAGGCGCTGGCCCTCAAGAAGATGAGCGCCGTCGCCATCGAAAAATACAATCTGAAGGACGTCGACATGACGGCCCAGCTGCTCAAGGCCAAGCAGGCCGGCGCCGAAGTGGTGCTGACCTACGGTATCGGCCCGGAGCTGGCGCAGATCGCCAACGGCATGGAAAAACTGGGCTGGAAGGTGCCGCTGATCGGCAGCTGGACGCTGTCGATGGCTAACTTCATCGACAACGCCGGCAAGAACGGCAACGGCACCCGCATGCCGCAGACCTTCATCCAGGACCCGACCACGCCCAAGCGCAAGGCCTTCATCGACGCCTACGTCAAGGCCTACCATCCGCCTGGCGACCGCATGCCGTCGCCGGTGTCGGCGGCGCAGGGCTACGATTCGATCTACCTGCTGGCGGCGGCCATCAAGCAGGCCGGTTCCACCGACGGGCCTAAAGTCAAAGCCGCGCTGGAAAACCTGAGCGAGAAGATCGACGGCGTGGTCACCACCTACAACAAGCCGTTCAGCAAAGACAATCACGAAGCGATCACCGCCGACATCACCGTCTTCGGCGAAGTCAAAGATGGCAAAGTAGTGCTGGCCAAGTAAGCTCGCAGGTCTTCGTACTGGCCAGTCTTGAGGATTCAAGCCTGGCCTTTTTCTTGTCGTCCTAAAGTGGTGGTTATCATGGAAATCTTCCTGCAACTGGCATTCAGCGGCATCGCGCTCGGCATGATCTACGCCGTCATCGCGTTCGGCTATCAGCTCACCTTCGCCACGTCCGGCACGCTCAACTTCGGCCAGGGGGAGTCGCTGATGCTGGGCGCACTGGTCGGGCTTAGCCTGGTCGGCACCATCCACGGCGGGCCTTACATGAACTACCTGCTGATGATCCCCCTGGTGATCGTGTTCGGCGCGCTGCAAGGCATGTTCGTCGAATGGATAGGTGTGCGACCGGCGATCAAGATCAAGTCGGAGTTCGGCTGGATCATGTCGACCATCGCGCTGGCCATCATCTTCAAGAACGTGGCCGAGAACATATGGGGCAAGGACGACCTGACCTTTCCGTCGCCGCTGAGCTCCACGCCGTTCCAGGTGCTGGGCGCGAACGTGCAGCCGATGCAGGTGGCGGTGATCGTCGGCGCGCTGGCGATCATGGCGGCGGTGGAGATCTTCAACCGCAAGTCGATCTACGGCAAGGCCGTGGTGGCAACCGCCAACGACCGCGACGCGGCGGGCCTGATGGGCATCAACACGCGCATGGTGATCACCTTCTCGTACGCGCTGTCGTCGGCGACGGCGGCGTTTGCCGGCGTGCTGGTGGCGCCGTTGACGCTCACCGGCGCCACCATGGGCGCCTCGCTCGGCCTGAAGGCGTTCGCGGTGGCGATCATCGGCGGGCTGACCTCCGGCGTCGGCGCCATCGTCGGCGGCCTGATACTGGGCATCGCCGAGACCACCACCGGCTACTACGTTTCGACCGGCTACAAGGAAGTACCGGGACTGCTGCTGCTCCTGCTGGTACTGGCGATCAAGCCGTCCGGCCTGTTCGGCAAAGCCGCCATCAAAAAGGTCTGATCCATGAACAAGAAACTCCTCGCGGCGAGCATCGTGGGATTGGCGGCGCTGGTGCTGTATCCGGTGCTGATCCCCAATCCGTACTACATCCATTTGTTCGAGACGATCCTGATCTACGCCATCCTGCTGTTCGGGTTGGACATCGTGGTCGGCTACACGGGGCAGGTGTCGCTGGGCCACGCGGGCCTGTTCGGTATCGGCTCCTACGCCACCGGCGTGATGGTGTTCAAGCTGGGCGCGCCGTTCTGGATCGCGATCCCGGCCAGCGTGGCCGGCGCCGCGGTGTTCGGCGCCATTCTCGCGCTGCCGGCCCTGCGCGTCACCGGCCCATATCTGGCGATGGTCACGCTGGCCTTCGGCACCATCATCCAGATCCTGATCAACGAGATGACCTTCCTCACCGAAGGCCCGATGGGCATCAAGATCGCCAAGCCCACCATCATCGGACAGAAGCTCAGCGAGGTAAGCTACTACTACATGGTGGCGGCGCTGATGGTGGTGTCGCTGATCGTGGTCCACCGCATCCTGAAGTCCAACCTGGGCCGCGCCTTCGAGGCGCTGCGCGACAGCCCGATCGCCTCCGACTGCATGGGCGTATCGGTGTACCGCTACAAGGTGTATGCCTTCATCATCAGCGCCGGCTTCGCGGGCCTGGCCGGCAGCCTGTATGCGTATTCGGAGGAGTACATCTCGCCGAACACCTACAACTTCGAGCTGACCATCCTGTTCCTGCTGGCGGTGATCATGGGCGGCCGCAAGACCCGTTCCGGTTCGCTGATCGGCGCGATGATCGTGGTGATGCTTCCCAGCCTGCTGGCCGACATTGAACTGTTCCGCAAGATCGCGGTGGCCGCCGCCGTATTGGGTGTGATCGGCTCCGCGCTGATGCTGTACAAGCGGCGCGCCACCGTGCGCGGCGTGATGGTGCCGCTGGTCGCCACCATCGGCATGGCCGCGTATTCCTACAAGCTAGAAAACATCGTCGACTGGCGCCTGACCATCTTCGGTTTGATGACGCTGTTCGTGGTCTACTATCTGCAGGACGGCATCGTCGGCTTCCTGCAAAGCCTGATGGGGCGGGGCGCCGTGCACGCGCAGGCGGTGCAGGCCAGCGGCGCCGAACCGTTCGCGCGCGCCAAGGGCGGCGCGGCCGGCGAGACGCTGCTCAGCGTCGACCGCATCCTGATGCAGTTCGGCGGCCTGAAGGCGCTCAACCAGGTGGACCTGAACGTGGTGCAGGGATCGGTGCATGGCCTGATCGGCCCTAACGGCTCCGGCAAGAGCACGATGATGAACGTGCTCACCGGGATCTACAAGCCCACCGCCGGCAAGGTGTCGTTCTCCGGCGCGGTGATCTCCGGCCGCACGCCGTCCGAGATCGCGCTGGGCGGCGTGGCGCGCACCTTCCAGAACGTGCAGCTGTTCGGCGAAATGACGGCGACCGAGAACGTGCTGGTCGGCCTGCACAACACCTTCGAATCGAATGTGCTCGACGTGATGCTGCAAACGCCGCGCTACAAGCGCGAGGAGCGCGCCGCGCGCGAACGCGCCGCCAGCATCCTGGAATTCGTCGGCCTGACAGCGATGGCCAACGAGGAGGCGCGCAATCTCCCGTACGGCAAACAGCGCCTGCTGGAGATAGGCCGCGCGCTGGGCCTCAGTCCGCGCCTGCTGCTGCTGGACGAACCGGCAGCCGGCCTGACCGCGCCCGACATCAAGGAGCTGATGGCGATCATCCGCAAGATCCGCGACCACGGCATCACCATCATCCTGATCGAGCACCATATGGACGTGGTGATGGCCTTGTCCGACACGGTGACGGTGCTGGACTTCGGCCAGAAGATCGCCGAAGGCAAACCGGCTGCGGTGCAGAGCGACCCCAAGGTGATCGAGGCCTACCTGGGCGGCAGCGGCGAAGAACACGGCGGCACCAAAGCGCCAGCGGCGCATTAAAGAGGACAGCACATGCTATCGATCACCAATCTGCACGCCTCGTACGGCAAAGTCGAAGTCCTGCACGGCATCTCGCTGGAGGTCCCGAAGGGCAAGCTGGTCACGCTGATCGGCTCCAACGGCGCCGGCAAGACCACCACCATGCGCGCCATCTCCGGCATGCTCAAGCCGAAGGACGGCAAGGTCACGCTGGACGGCAAGGACATCACCGGCGCCGACTCGCACAAGATCGCGCGCGCCGGTCTGGCGCATTCGCCGGAAGGGCGGCGCGTGTTCGCGTCGATGACGGTCACCGACAACCTGCTGCTGGGCGCCTTCCCGCGCTTCACGCGCGCCCGGCCCAGGGGCGACATCAAGCGCGATCTGGAAAAGTCGCTGGAGCTGTTCCCGCGCCTGAAGGAGCGCCAGCACCAGCTGGCCGGCACGCTGTCCGGCGGCGAGCAGCAGATGCTGGCGATGGCGCGCGCCGTCATGCTCAACCCGGAGGTGATCCTGCTCGATGAGCCGTCGATGGGCCTGGCGCCCATCCTGGTCGAGGAAGTGTTCCGCATCATCCAGCGGCTGAAGTCCGAGGGCGTGACGATGCTGCTGGTGGAGCAGTTCGCCGCCGCCGCGCTGAACGTGGCGGACTACGGCTACGTGCTGGAAAACGGCACGATCTCGGTCCACGGCCCGGCGGAAAGCCTGAAAACCGACCCCAAAGTGATCGCGGCCTACCTTGGTGGCGGGCAGGGGCATTAACTTACTATCAAGGTAAAAGTTATATTTTCTTAAATAAATAAATTGCCATACGGAAACTCGATAGATATAATTTGCAACTATTGAGTTTCTGCAAGGCAATAAATGCAACAGGTAAGCAATCGGCTGTGCGGCGTGGTGCTGCTGTACAGCCTGGTCCATCAGGCGGCGCACGGCCAGAGCCAGGCCGAAATCGCGGCGCAGCAAATCCAGCGTCAGCAGCAAAAGGAGCGGGCACAGAACGAGCAGGCCGAGGAGCAGCGGCCGGCCGTGCGGCTGCCGCGCGAGCCGGTCCCTGCCGCTGCCGGCTATCCGGCTAACGAAGCCCCGTGCTTCCCGATCCGCCACATCTCCCTGCAGGGCGACCAGGCGGCCCGGTTCGCCTGGGCGCTGGACGCGGCGGCCGACGCCGCCGGCCGGTGCCTGGGCAGCGCCGGCGTCAACACGGTCATCGGCAAGGTGCAGAACGCGCTGATCGCGGCCGGCTACGTCACCGCCCGCGTGCTGGCCGCGCCGCAGGACTTGCGCGGCGGCGAACTGCAACTGGTGCTGGTGCCGGGGCGCATCCGGGCGATCCGCTTTGCCGAACCGGCCGCCGGCGCCAGCAACGACCGCGCCTCGTGGCGCACCGCATTGCCGGCCCGGCCCGGCGATCTGCTCAACCTGCGCGACATCGAGCAGGCGCTGGAAAACTTCAAGCGCGTGCCGACCGCCGAAGCCGATATCGAAATCGTGCCCGGCGAGCAGCCCGGCGAGAGCGACCTGCTGATCAAATGGCGCCAGGCGCTGCCGGTGCGCCTGAGCCTGTCCGCCGACGACAGCGGCAGCAAGTCCACCGGCCAATACCAGGGCGGCGCCACGGTGTCGCTGGACAATCTGCTGGGCTGGCAGGAGCTGGCCTATGTCAGCGTCACCCGCGACCTGGCCGGTGTCGGCTCGGGCCGCGACCACGGCACCCGCAACTACGCGCTGCACTATTCGATGCCGGCCGGGTACTGGCTGTTCTCGCTCAACGCCAGCCGCTACCGCTACTACCAGGGCATCGCCGGCGCCAACCAGACCTATGTCTACAGCGGCACCAGCGGCAACGTCGAGCTCAAGGCCGCGCGCGTGCTGTACCGCGACGCCGCGCGCAAGACCACGGCCTCGGTGCGCCTGTACCGCCGCCGCAGCAACAACTTCATCGACGACACCGAAGTGCAGGTGCAGCGCCGCCAGATGGGCGGCCACGAGCTGGGCCTGTCGCACAAGGAGTTCATCGGCGACGCCACGCTGGACGCCAACCTGCTCTACAAGCGCGGCACCCATCTGTTCGGCACCCTGCCGGCGCCGGAGGAGGAGTTCGACGACGGCACCGCGCGGCCCACGGTCATCAGCGCCGACGCCACGCTGACGCTGCCGTTCGCGCTGCGCTCGGTCAAGCTGCAATACCAGGCCAACTGGCGCGCGCAATGGAACCGCTCGACGCTGATCCCGCAGGACCGCTTCGCCATCGGCGGCCGCTACACGGTGCGCGGCTTCGACGGCGAGGCCAGCCTGTCGGCCGAGCGCGGCTGGCTGCTGCGTAACGACCTCAGCTGGTCAATCGGCGACCGCACGCAGCTGTACCTGGGCGTGGACTATGGCCAGGTCGCGGGGCCGCACGCCGCCGCGCTGGCCGGCACCAGCCTGGCTGGCGGCGCGGTGGGCTGGCGCGGCCAGTTCGGCGGCGCCCAGATCGATCTCTTCATCGGGCGGCCGATCCGCAAGCCCGAGCATTTCCGCACCGCCCCCAACGCCGGCGGCTTCAACCTCAATTATCAGTATTAATTTTCTTAGCCGGCCCCAACCCCGCCGGCGGAAGGACCCGCAATGAACAAGCTCTGCTACCGTATCGTCTTCAACAAAGCCCGTGGCCTCTGCATGGCCGTGCAGGAAACGGCACGCAGCCAGGGCAAGGGCGCGGGGCAGGCGGGGCCGGCGGGCGCGGCGGCGGCGGGCGGCTGGCAGGGCGGCATGGCGACGCGCTTGCGCAGCCTGGCCCGGGCGCTGCTCGGCGCGTTCGGCGGCACGGCCTTGCTGGCCGGCCTGGCGTCGGCGCAGATCGTTGCCGATCCCAACGCGTCCGGCCGCCAGCAGGCCACGGTGCTCAACGCGGCCAACGGTGTGTTGCAGGTCAATATACAGACGCCGAGCGCGGCCGGGGTGTCGCGCAATGTCTACAGCCGCTTCGACGTGCCCAAGACCGGCGCGGTGCTGAACAACTCGCGCACCGCCGTGCAAAGCCAGCTGGGCGGCTGGATCGACGCCAATCCGTGGATGGCGCACGGCACCGCGCGCGTGATCCTGAACGAAGTCAATTCCAACGACCCGAGCCAGCTGCGCGGCTATATCGAGGTGGCCGGCGCGCGCGCGGAAACGGTGATCGCCAATCCGGCCGGCATCGTGGTCGATGGCGCCGGCTTCATCAACGTCAGCCGCGCCACGCTGACCACCGGCAAGCCCTTGCTGGACGAGACCGACGGCGCGCTGCGCGGCTACGCCGTGCGGGGCGGCATGATCAGCATCGGCGGCGCCGGCCTGGATGCGCGGCAGACCGACTACACGGCCCTGATCGCGCGCTCGGTGCAGTTGAACGCCGGCCTGTGGGCGCAGCAGCTGGAGGTGACCACCGGCGTCAACGACGTGACGCTGGCCGTCGACGGCGCGGCGGCCGGCGGCACGGTGGCCACGGTTGCTGGCGGCGGCGAGGCGCCCCGTTACGGCATCGACGCTTCTCAGCTGGGCGGCATGTATGCCAACAAGATCACACTGGTCGGCACCGAGGCCGGCGTCGGCGTGCGCAACGCCGGCGCCCTGGGCGCGGCGGCGGGCGAGCTGGTCGTCACCACCGAGGGCCGGCTGGAAAATACCGGCAGCCTGGGCGCCAGCCTGGCCTTGTCGGCGACGGCGCGCGATGGCATGGTCAACAGCGGTGGAATCTCGGCCGGCGGCGCGCTGACCTTGAGCACGCCGGCGGCGGTGTCGAACAGCGGCACCATAAGCGGTGCGGCCGGCCTGCAGCTCACCGCAGCCAGCCTGAGCAACACCAATCTGATCAGCAGCACGAGCCGCGCCGTGCTGGCGTTGACGGGAGATGTCGACAACAGTCACGGCGTCATCCAGGCGCAAAGCCTTGCGCTGAGCAGTGCCGGCGGCGGCATCAACAACCAGTCCGGCAAGCTGTTGCAAACGGCGGCGGTCGCGCTGGATGTGGCGGTCGCCGGTCTGCACAACGCCAACGGCGGGCAGGTGGGGGCTGCGCCTTCGACCGGCTCGGATGGCAGCGGCGCGAGTACTGGCAACGGCGCGGACGGTGGAGCCGGCAACGCGGGCACTGGGACTGGTGGCACGGGCAGTGGCGGCAACGGCAATGGCTCGAACGCCGGCACCGGCAGCGGCAGCGACAATGGCAGCGCCAGCAACAGCGGCTCCGGCAACGGCGCCAACAACGGCGTCACGCCGCCGGCGCCGATCGCGCCAGGGTTCGTCCATGCCGCAGGGGCGTTGAACAACGATGGCGGCCAGATCCTGTCCGGCGGCGGCATTGCGCTGGCGACGACGGCGCTGGACAATACCGGCGGCCAGATCAACCTGTCGTCGCTGGCGGTCAGCGGCGGCGCGTTCAGCAATCGTGGCGGGCAGCTCAACGTGCAGCGCGGCGCCAGCATCCACGGCACCGGTTTCGACAATCACGACGGCAAGCTGGTGGCCGGCGCCGGCCTCGACATCCAGGCGCAAGGGCTGGACAACGGCAACGGCCTGCTGTCGGCCGGCGCCGACCTGGCGCTGGACAGCGGCGCCATCGTCAACCGCGACGGCAAGCTGGTCGCCGGCGGACGCGTATCGATCAACGCCGCCGGCGCAGTGGACAACCACGGCGGCCAGATCCAGGCCGCCACCAGCCTGGCGCTCAAGGCCAGCGGCAAGCTGGACAATGAATCCGGCATGGTGGAGTCCATCGGCGCCAGCGGCGCCATGCAGGTGCAGGCCGCCGGGATCGACAACAGCAAAGGCCGCATCGCCAACGCCGGCAGCGGCGCCAGCGAAGTGGTCGCGGCCGGCGGCCTGCTGAACAGCGGTGTCATCGGCGCCAACGGCGGCATGACCGTGAGCGCGCTGACGCTGCAGAACCAGGCCGGCGGCAGCATCCAGTCCAGCGGCGCCTTGACGCTGGCGGTGCGCCAGCAGCTGGACAACCAGGGCGGCATCGCCAGCGGCGGTGCGCTCGGTTTCAACGAAGCCGGCGCCACGCTCGACAACGGCGGCCAGATCGCGGCCGGCGGCGACATCCACATCGCCGTGCGCCACGCCGGCAACGACGGCGGCCAGATCGGCACGGCGGCCGCCTCCGGCGCCAGCCTGACGCTCAGCGCGGCCGATATCAGCAACCGTGGCGGCAGCCTGCTGGCCGATCGGGATGTCGGCATCAGCGCCGCTCAGGGCGGCCTGGACAACAGCAAGGGCCTGATCCACGCCCAGCGCGACGCCAGCGTCAGCGCGCTGCAAACATTGCTCAACCAGGACGGCGTTATCGAAGCGGTGAGCGCAGGCAGCAAGCTCAGCGTCGATAGCGGCGCGATCCAGAACCAGGGCGGGCGCATCGTCAACGCCGGCAGCGGCGACAGCAGCGTCGCCGCCACGGGCGCGATCGTCAGCAGCGGGCTGATCGCGGGCAACGGCAACCTGGCGATGGCGGCGGCGAGCGTCACCAACAGCGGCACGCTGTCGAGCGCCGGCGCGTTCAAGCTGGCCGTGACGGAACAACTCGACAACTCCAGCCTGATCAGCAGCGGCGCCGCCATGGACCTGGGCAGCGCCAGCGCCGACATGCGCAACACCGGCCAGGTCTATGCGGTGGGCGACATCGGCGTGCAGGCGCGCAATGTGGTCAACGCCGGCCAGCTGGCCACCACCGCCGCCGGCGGCGGCATTACCCTGCATGGCGCGACGCTGGACAACCACGGCGGCAGCGTCGCCGCTAGCGGCGCGGTCGACCTGCAACTCGACGGCGCACTCAACAATGCCAGCGGCCTGGTGCAGGCTGGCCGGGACCTGGGCATTGCCGCCAAGGGCGCGCTGGACAACAGCGCCGGCGTGATCGAAGCCCTGGGCGCCGGCAGCGCCATGCGGGTGAACGCGGCCGCCATCGTCAACGCTGGCGGGCGCATCGCCAACGTCGGCTCGGGCGACACCGCCATCGCGGCCGAGGGCGACATCCAGAACAGCGGCCTGATCGCGGGTAACGGCGCGGTCGACGTGGCGGGCGCTACTGTGCACAGCAACGCCGCCGGGGCCCTCACGTCCGGCAAGCGGATGACGCTGGCGGTGGAGCAGCTGTTGCAGAACGACGGCGCCATCCGCAGCGCCGCCGCGCTGGACTTCAGCAAGACCACGGCGGTCGTGGCCAACACCGGCAGCATCGTCGCCGACGGCGCCATGCTGATCAAGGCGGGCGCGCTGTTCAACGACGGCGGCCAGATTTCGACCACCCCGGCCGGCGGCGCGGATCTGCGGATCGAAAGCCGGCAGTTGCGCAACTATGGGGGCCACATCCTGGCCGCCGGCAACGCCGGCATCGACGTGACCGGCGCGGTGGACAACCGCTACGGCGTGATCCAGGGCGGGCAGGACCTGGCGCTGAGCGCAAGCGGCGGACTCGACAACAGCAGCGGCACGGTCGAGGCGCTGGGCGCCGGCGGCACGTTGACGGTGCAGGCCAGCAGCATCGACAACACGGCGGGCAACATCGTCAGCGCGGGCAGCGCGGGCGTGAGCAGCGCGAGCTACATCTGGAACGGCGGGCGCATCGGCGCGCGCGACCAGCTGGCCGTGGGCGCGGTATCGGTCGTCAACGCCAGCGCCGGCAGCATCACGGCCGGGGCCGGCCTGGGCTTGTCGGTGCGCGACCTGCTGGACAATCACGGCCTGGTCAGCAGCTACGGTGGCCTGAACTTCGGCCTGGCCACCGCCTTGGTCAAGAACGATGGCCAGATCGTCGCCGGCGGCGGCATCGATCTGATGGCTGGCGTCCTGAATAACGATCGCGGGCTGATTTCGACCGTCAAGCAGTCGCAGACGGACGTGAGCATCGTGGCCAACAGCGTCAGCAACCAGGGCGGCACCATCGTGGGGGACCGCAATACCGCGCTGGCGGTCACCGGCGCGCTGGACAATACGCAAGGCGTGATCCAGGCCGGCAAGGATATGCAAGCGCGGGTCGGCGCGGCGCTGACCAACACCAAGGGCGTGATCGAGGCCACGGGCGCCGCCAGCGCCCTGAACGTGCAGGCCGGTTCCATCGACAACACCGACGGACGCATCGTCAACGTCGGCACCGGCGCCAGCAGCGTCGGCGCGCAGGGCACGCTGCTCAACGGCGGCCTGATCGCCGGCAACGGCGGCCTGTCCGTCACGGCCGCGACCTTGCAGAACAGCGCGGCCGCGACTATCTCGGCCGGCAAGGACCTGGCGCTGGGCGTGAGCCGCCAACTGGACAACCTGGGCGCCATCAGCAGCGGCGGCAAGCTCGACTTTACGCAGGTCACGGCGGCGGTGCGCAACGGCGGCACCATCGTCAGCGGCGGCGCGGTGAGCATCAAGGCGGGCACCTTCAACAACGACGGCGGCCAGCTGGCCACCGTGCGCGGTTCCGGCGCCGACCTCGCGCTCGACGCGCAGAGCCTGAGCAACCGATCCGGCGTGATCCAGTCCGACCGCAGCGTCGCCGTCGGCGTGGCCTACACGGTGGACAATGCGCACGGCAGCATCCAGGCCCGGCAGGACTTGCAGTTTGCCGCCGGCTCCGCGCTGAACAATAACAGCGGCGTGATCGAGGCGATCGGCGCCGGCAGCGCCTTGCGCGTGCGGGCCGGTTCCATCGACAACAGTGCGGGACGCATCGTCAACGTCGGCACTGCGGCGGCGTCGGTGTCGGCGCAGGACGCCATCGTCAACAGCGGCCTGATCGCCGGCAACGGCCAGCTCGACCTGGCGGCCGGCAGCCTCCAGAATCAGACGGGCGGAACGGTGTCGTCCGGCGCGGCGATGGACCTGGCCGTCACGCAGCAATTGGACAACCAGGGCGCGATCAGCAGCGGCGGCACGCTGGAATTCAGCAAGACCACCGCCGTGGTCAACAACAGCAGCCAGATGGTCGCGGCCGGCCAGGTGCACGTCGCGGCGGGCACGCTGAACAATGACGGCGGCCAGATCGCCACGCTGAAGGACAGCGGTGCGGGCATCGCGATCGACAGCCAGAGCCTGAGCAACCAGGCCGGCAGCGTGGTCGCCAGCGGCAGCGCGACCCTGGCGGTCGCGGGCGCGGCGAACAATGCGCACGGCACCATCCAGGCGCAGCGCGACCTGCAATTGACGGCGGGCGGTGCGCTCAACAACGCCGGCGGGACCATCGAGGCGGTGACCGCCGCCAGCAGCCTGGCGGTGCAGGCGGGCGCGATCGACAACAGCGCGGGCCGGCTGGTCAACGTTGGCACGGGCGCGGCCACGGTGGGCGCCACCGGGCTCGTCACCAACAGCGGCCTGATCGCCGGCAACGGCAGCCTCGACCTGACTGCCGGCAGCTTGCGTAACCAGACCGGCGGCACCGTGTCGTCCGGCCAGCGCATGGGCCTGGGTGTGACGCAGCAACTGGACAACCAGGGCAACATCAACAGCGGCGGCAGCCTGACTTTCAGCCAGACGACGGCGGTGGTCAACAACAGCGGGCAGATCGCAGCGGCCGGCCAGGCCAGCATCGCGGCGGGTAGCTTGAACAACGACGGCGGCCTGATCGCGACGCTGCCGAACTCCGGTTCCGGCATCGCCATCGCCAGCCAGAGCCTGAGCAACCGTAGTGGCCGCGTGCAAGCCAGCGGCGACGCCGTGCTCGACGTTGCCGGCGCGCTGGACAATGCGCAAGGCACGCTGCAAGCCGGCCAGGACCTGCGCCTGAGCGCCGGCGGCACCCTGAGCAACAACGCCGGCGTGATCGAGGCGCTGGCGGCGGGCAGCGCCATGCGGGTGCAGGCCGGCGAGATCGCCAACGGCAGCGGCCGCATCGTCAACGTCGGCTCGGCGGCGACCAGCGTGGGCGCGCAGGGCGGCATCAGCAGCAGCGGCCTGATCGCCGGCAACGGCAAGCTCGACCTGGCGGCCGGCAGCCTGCGGAATCAGACGGGCGGAACGGTGTCGTCCGGCGCGGCGATGGACCTGGCCGTCACGCAGCAATTGGACAACCAGGGCGCGATCAGCAGCGGCGGCACGCTGGAGTTCAGCAAGACCACCGCCGTGGTCAACAACAGTAGCCAGATGGTCGCGGCCGGCCAGATGCATATCGCGGCCGGCGCGCTGAACAACGACGGCGGCCAGATCGCCACGCTGAAAGACAGTGGCGCGGGCATCGCCATCGACAGCCAGAGCCTGAGCAACCAGAGCGGCAGCGTGGTCGCCAGCGGCAGCGCGACCCTGGCGGTCGCGGGCGCGGCGAACAATGCGCACGGCACCATCCAGGCGCAGCGCGACCTGCAATTGACGGCGGGCGGCGCGCTCAACAACGCCGGCGGGACCATCGAGGCGGTGACCGCCGCCAGCAGCCTGGTGGTGCGGGCGGGCGCGATCGACAACAGCGCGGGACGGCTGGTCAACGTCGGCACGGGCGCGGCCACGGTGGGCGCCACCGGGCTCATCACCAACAGCGGCCTGATCGCCGGCAACGGCAGCCTCGACTTGACTGCCGGCAGCTTGCGCAACCAGACCGGCGGCACCGTGTCGTCCGGCCAGCGCATGGGCCTGGGTGTGACGCAGCAACTGGACAACCAGGGCAACATCAACAGCGGCGGCAGCCTGACTTTCAGCCAGACGACGGCGGTGGTCAACAACAGCGGGCAGATCGCAGCGGCCGGCCAGGCCAGCATCGCGGCGGGCAGCTTGAACAACGACGGCGGCCTGATCGCGACGCTGCCGAACTCCGGTTCCGGCATCGCGATTGCCAGCCAGAGTCTGAGCAACCGTGGCGGCCGCGTACAAGCCAGCGGCGACGCCGTGCTCGACGTTGCCGGCGCGCTGGACAATGCGCAAGGCACGCTGCAAGCCGGCCAGGACTTGCGCCTGAGCGCCGGCGGCACCCTGAGCAACAACGCTGGCGTGATCGAGGCGCTGGCGGCGGGCAGCGCCATGCGGGTGCAGGCCGGCGAGATCGCCAACGGCAGCGGCCGCATCGTCAACGTCGGCTCGGCGGCGACCAGCGTGAACGCGCAGGGCGGCATCAGCAGCAGCGGCACCATCGCCGGCAACGGCACGCTGGACCTGGGCGCGCAAACCCTGCAAAACACCGGCGCGATCTCGTCGGGAGCGCAGATGACGCTGTCGCTGTCGCAGCTGTTGGACAACCGCAGCGCCGTCCGCAGCGGCGGCGCCCTGACTTCCACGCAGACGACGGCGCAGGTCAACAACAGCGGCACGCTGGTGGCCGCTGGCGTGATCGGCATGGCGGCGGGCAGCCTGAACAACGATGGCGGCCAGATTGCCACGCTGAGCGACTCCGGCGCCGGCATCGACCTGAGCAGCCAAAGCATGAGCAACCGGGGCGGCAGCGTGCTGGCCAGCGGCAATGCAGGCGTCAACGTGTATGGCGCGCTGGACAACGCAGGCGGCACGCTGCAGGCCGGCCGCGACATGCAATTGACGGCCGGCGGCGCGCTGGGCAACGCCGGCGGCGTGATCGAAGCGCTGTCCGCCGGCGGCACCTTGACGGTGCAGGGCCAGTCCATCGACAACACCTCGGGCCGCATCGTCAATGTAGGCAGCGGCGATACGCGGATCGCCAGCCAGAGCACGCTGGTCAGCAGCGGCATGATCGCCGGGAACGGCAACCTTCTGCTGGCCGCCCAGAGCGTGCAAAACAAGGCGGGCGGTACGCTGGCCGCCGGCGGCAACCTGGAGCTCGCGGTCACCGCGCAAATGCAGAACCAGGGCACGGTCAGCAGCGCCGGCTCCCTGGACTTCGTGCAAACCGGCGCCAGCTTCAGCAACAGCGGCCAGATGATCGCGGGCGGCACCGCCACCTTCGACGCGGCCAGCTTCAGCAACGACGGCGGACAGATCGGCACCACCAGCGCCTCCGGCGCCGACATCAGCGTCACCAGCCAGAGCATCAGCAACCACGGCGGCAAGATCCTTGCCAGCGGCAATACGACGCTGAGCAGCGCTTCCGGCCTGGACAACAACGCCGGCACGCTCCAGGCGGGCAAGAACCTGAAGCTGGGCGCCACCGGCGCGCTGGGCAACGCGGGCGGCACGATCGAGGCCGAAGGCGGCGCCAGCACGCTGGAGCTGACGGCGGCCACGGTCGACAGCAGCGGCGGACGCATCGTCAACGTCGGCAGCGGCGACACGACGCTGCTGATCGCGACCGACCTCGTCAACAGCGGCCTGATCGCCGCCAACGGCAACCTGAGCCTGACGGCGCAGACGCTGAAGAACAACACCGGCGGCGCCATCGGTTCGGCCGGGAACCTGCTGCTGGCGGTGAGCCGGCAAGTGGACAACCACGCGGCCATCACCAGCACCGGCACGCTGACCTTCCAGCAGGCCGGCGCCAACCTGAACAATGACGGCCAGCTGGTCGCGGGCGGCGCGATGACCATCGTTGCCAAGGCAGTCAACAACAACAACGGCCAGATCGCCACCGCCAAGAGCAGCGGCGCCGACCTGGCCTTGACCGCCGCCAGCCTGAGCAACGAGAAGGGGAAAATCCTGGCCGACGGCAAGGCCGTGCTGGCCATCGCCGGCGCGCTGGACAACGTGCAGGGCACCATCCAGTCCGGCAAGGACATGCAGGTCAACGCCGGCGGTGCGCTGACCAACGACGGCGGCGCCATCGAGGCGGCCGGCGCCGCTTCGGCGCTGACGCTGAAGGCGCTGTCCATCGACAACGGCAACGGCCGCATCGTCAACGCCGGCAGCGGCGACACCAGCATCACCAGCCTGGGCGGCGTGAGCAACGCCGGCGTGATCGCCGGCGGCGGCAATCTGTTGCTCACTGCCACGACGCTGCAGAATGGCGCCACCGGCATGCTCGCCTCCGGCAAGGACATGAGCTTGCAGGTGACCCAGTTGCTGGACAACCAGGGCACAATCAACAGCGCCGGCACGCTGACCTTCAACCAGGCCGGCGCCAACCTGAACAACAGCGGCCTGATCGTCTCGGGCGGCAACGCGCTGATCGTCGCCAACCAGATCAACAACAACGGCGGCCGTCTGGGCACCGGCGCCGGTTCCAGCGGCGATCTGAGCCTGACGTCGCAGCAGCTGAGCAACGAAGGCGGCCACATCACCACCGGCCGCGACCTGAGCGTGAGCACCCATGTGATGCAGGGCAGCGGCGAACTGCAAGGCGGACGCGACCTGGCGCTGAGCATGGACGGCGATTACACCCAGGGCAGCGGGACCCAACAGTTCCATTCGAACCGCGACCTGAGCCTGACGGTGACGGGCAATATCGTCAACACCGCGACGTTCGAGGCGGCCGGCAAGCTCACGCTGAGCGGGAACAACGTCAGCAACAACGCCGGCGCCGTGATGCAGGGGCAGGGCGTGGCGGTCAACGCGGCGGGCAATCTGAGCAACGCCGGCCAGATCAACGGCACGGCCACGGTGGACCTCAAAAGCGGCGGCACGCTCGACAACAGCAACGCCATCGTCGGCGGCCAGCTGACGCTGACGGCGCAGAACCTGAACAACACGGGCGCCAGCACCTTGCTCGGCTCGACCGGCGCGATGACGCTGGGCGTGGCGGGCACGCTCAACAATACGGGCGGCGCCAGCATCTACAGCGGCGGCAGCCTGGCCATCGCCGCCGCGCCGGGCGGCGGCGCGACCGGGCTGGTCAACAACATGTCGTCGACCATCGAGGCGGCCGGCGACCTGTCGCTGAACGCGGCCAGCGTCAACAACATCCGCGAGAACGTCACGCTGGTCAAGGTGCAGACTGTCGACGAGACCAAGCAGATGTATCTGCCGAGCTGGGACCACAACGGCGACAACCATAACAACTACGATACCAACGCGGCGAACTACTATCCGCACGAGCTGTACTACGTCAACCCCGACGACATTCTGGAAAATCAGATCCTGTTCGCGCCGGACGGCAACTCCTACGGCCGCGCGGTGATCCGCACGCACGCCAACGATTCGGCCTTCTTCTGGGCGTCGACCGGCGCCTACAACGCGCAAGGGGCGCGCCAGCGCATCACGATGACGGATGGCACAAGGGTGCTGTATTACAAGTACAGCCAGAACGACCAGGCCAACCCGGACCAGGGCGGCCCGACCGGCACGCCCGACGGCTTCTATCTGGAACATGTCACCAACTGGACCAGCGCTCCGCCGGCGTATTCGAGCCTGTATGGCAGCTGTGCGGCCAACTGTGTGCGATTCGTCACGCAACCCGGCTACGACGATCCAACCACCATCATCAACCGGTCGACGGCGCGCGCGCTGGTGTCCGAGGCCGGCAAGCTGGAACAATCCCGTTTGGCGCATCACACGGCGGAGGAAGACCAGATCGCGCCTGGCTCCGGCGCCGTGGCGCAGATCCTTTCCGGCGGCAATATGCACCTGACCGTCGGTCAGGCGCTGACCAACCAGTATGGTCAAATCATGGCCACCGGCGCGCTCGCCATCGACGGCGGCGCGGCCATCAGCAACCAGGGCGCGACGTTGTACCGCAACCATACCTTCGACGGCACCTGGAAAACCTACGACGGCGATGTCACGGCCTACACCATGCCCTCGCAGAGCGAAATCATCGGCTCCGCCGCCGGCGTGATCTCGGGCGGCAAAGGCGTCTCGATCACCGGGCGCAGCTTCAGCAACGTCGACATCACGGCCGGCACGGTCGGCAATATCCGCGACAACGTCACCGTGCTGGCGACCGGCAACAACAGCGCCAGCGCCGCCAGCCACGCCACCGGCAACGGCGCCAGCGGCGGCAGCGCCGGCGGGCACGTCGGCGGCAGCGGCATCGGCAACAACGCCAGCGGCGCCGGCGCGGCCGGCGGCAGCGGCATCGGCAACAACGCCGGCGGCCCAGGCGTGGCCGGCGGCAGCGGCATCGGTAACAACGCCAGCGGCGCCGGCATGGCCGGCGGCAGCGGCATCGGCAACCAGGCGGGGCGCGCCACGCAGGCCGGCGGCAGCGGCGCCGGCAACAATGCGGCGCTGGGCGGCCAAGCCGGCGACAGCGGACTGGCCAATCAAGCAGCGGAAGCCGGGCAGGCGGCCGGCAGCGGCATCGGCAACCAGGCACGCACGCGCCTGGACACCTACGGCAGCGGCATCCATAACGGCTCCCGCGAGGCCGACAGCGTCAACGCCAGCGGCAAGACCAGCACGGCCACGACCAGCGCCGCAGCCCATGGCAGCGGCGCCGGCGGCAAGGCTTTGGGTGACGTCAGCACCGGCCATGGCGCCAGCCTGGCGCAGAACGCCGCCGACAGCGGCGCCGTGGTCAAGGTGGCGCCGAACGGTCTGTCGCTGCTGAATCCGAACGCCAACGGCAGCTATGTGTTCGAAACCCGTCCGCAGTTCGCCAACCACGGCGACTGGATCAGCAGCGACTACCTGCTCAAAGCGCTAGACACCGACCCGGCCGTGACGCAAAAGCGTCTCGGCGACGGCTTCTACGAACAGCGCCTGGTGCGCGACCAGCTGATCGAACTGACCGGCCGCGCGCCGTCGGGCGGCCAGAGCGACGACAGCCGCTACAAGGAACTGCTGAACAGTGGCATCAGCGTCGCGCAGCAATACGGCCTGCGTCCCGGCATCGCGCTAAGCGCCGACCAGATCAGCCACCTGACCAGCGACATCGTCTGGATGGAGACGGAAACCGTCAGCCTGCCGGACGGCACGGTGGAGAACGTGCTGGTGCCCAAGGTCTACCTGGCGCACGCGGGCGCCGGCGCGGTCAAGGCCAACGGCGCGCTGGTGACCGGCGACGGCGTCGACATCCGCACCACCGACAGCATCGTCAACCGTGGCGGCCTGATCGACGGCGCCAACGGCCGCACGGTGCTGGTGGCCGGGCAGGACATCGTCAACCAGGGCGGCGCCATCAAGGGCGGCGCGATGGACCTGCAGGCCGGACGCGACGTGATCAATCAGTCGCTGACGATCAAGCAGGAATACGCCAGCGTCAACACCAGCGGCAGCTACACCACGCTGTCCAACCAGGCCGGCATCGCGGCCGCCGACGCGCTGACTATCAAGGCCGGACGCGACGTGACCGACACCGGCGGCAGCATCGCCGGCGCCAGCGTCGGCATCGGCGCTGCGCGCGACGTCAATTTCAACGCGCTGCAGACCGGCAGCACCTACGCCTCGCAGGTGGCCGGCTACACGGAAAAAGACAGCAGCACCACCTACAAGACCGGCCAGGTCGCCAGCACCGGCGACCTGAAGCTGACGGCCGGCCAAGACATCAAGCTCAGCGGCACGCAGGTGGCGATCGGCGCCACCGGCAACGGCACCCTGGTGGCGGGACGCGACGTGAGCATCACGGCCGTCGTCGACGAAGTCAACATCAGCAAGCAGAACGACCCGCGCAGCAAGCTGTACGACAAGGAAGTCCGCCAGGACCAGAATGTGGTCGGCGCCTCGGTGACGGCCGGCGGCAACCTGAGCGTCAAGGCCGGCGACAGCGGCGCGGGTACGCTGGCGATCGCCGGCAGCAATCTGGCCGGCGGCGGCAAGGTGCAGCTGACCGCCAGCGGCGATGTCAGCATCACGCAGGTGCAGGAAATCCATCTGAGCGACCTGGCGCACCACAACGAGTCGAGCAGCTTATTCAAGAAGAGCAGCGACACCACGGCCGACTACAGCAACGTCAGCAAGGTGGTGGGCAGCAGCGTCAGCGGCGACGCCGTCACGGTGCAGTCGGGCAAGGACATCGTCATCCGAGGTAGCGACCTGAGCGCCACCGGTGCGTTGACGCTGAACGCGGGCCGCGACCTGCTGGTGGCCAGCGCGCAGCAAAGCGACAGCGAGCAGCACAGCGCCGAGCACATGCGCAGCAGCTTCTCGGTGGACCCGCGCGCGCTCTACACCAAGAGCGAGGACGCCAAGGCCGCCAACGGCACCACGGTGACGCAGGTGGGCAGCGTGCTTAGCGGCGGCAGCGTCAGCGCCAGCAGCGGGCGCGACACGGTCATCAGCGGCAGCACGGTGGTGGCCGACAAGGACATCGCCATCGACGCCGGCCGCAACCTGAGCATCGTCAGCGCCGAGAACACGAGCGAAGGCGCGTCGTCAAGCAGCAGCAAGAAATCCGGCTCGATCGGCACGACGTTCCAGCCGGCCATCGGCACGGTCAAGAGCGCCACCGACGGCACCAACGCCAGCGTGACGCAGGTGGGCAGCCAGATCGCCAGCCTGGGGGGCGACGTCAGCCTGACGGCGGGCGAGCGGTACACGCAGACGGCCAGCGAGGTGAAGGCGCCGAAGGGCGACATCGACATCAGCGCCAAGGACGTGCTGATCAACGCCGCCATGAACAGCAGCGACAGCAGCGACCATACAAGCTACAGCAAGACCGCTATCGGCGGCAGCGTCAGCGTGCCACTGGTGGATGCGTTGAAGAGCGCGAACAGCATGGTCAGCGCGGCCAAGAACACCAGCGACAGCCGCATGCAGGCGTTGGCGGCGATGAACGCGGCGGGCAGCCTGAACAACGCTTACGACGCCTACAGCAAGGGCGTCATGAAGTCCGGGATACAGGTCAGCATCAGCCTGGGCAGCCAGAAGAGCGACAGCACGGTGGTGCACACCAGCGACACGGCGGTGGGCTCGACCATCACGGCGGGTGGCGACGTGACCATCACCGCGTCCGGTGCCGGCAAGAACAGCAACCTGACGGCGATCGGCAGCGACATCAAGGGCGGCCAGGACGTCAGCCTGTCGGCGGACAACCAGGTGAACCTGCTGGCGGCGCAGAGCACAGCCAGCCAGCACAGCACCAACAGCTCCAGCAGCGCCAGTATCGGCATCGGCTTCGGCATCGGCGGCACGTCGAACGGCTTCACGATCGACCTTGCCGTCAGCCAGGCGCGCGGCAAAGCCGACGGCGACGACATCGGCTATACCAACAGCCATGTCACGGCAGGCAGCCAGGTCGGCGTGCACAGCGGCGGCGACACCACGCTCAAGGGCGGCGTGATCGCGGCGCCGACGGTGGTGGCCGACATCGGCGGCAATCTGAACGTCGAGAGTCTGCAGGACAGCAGCAAGTACAACAGCAAGCAAAGCAGCGCCGGCCTGAGCGCCAGCCTGTGCATCCCGCCGGCGTGCTACGGCGCCAGCACCGTGAGCGGCAGCATCGGCAAGTCGCATGTGGACGGCGACTTCCTGTCGGTGCTGGAGCAAAGCGGCATCAAGGCCGGCGACGGCGGCTTCCAGGTGGCGGTGAATGGCAACACCGATCTGAAGGGCGGACTGCTGAGCAGCAGCCAGAAGGCCATCGACCAGGGCAGCAATGTGCTGATCACCGGCAGCCTGACGTCGAGCGATTTGCAGAACAAGGATCACTATGACGCGGGCGGCTTTGCATTGTCCGGTTCGGTCAGCGGGAAGATGGGAGATCAGAGCCCGCCCAAAGAGAAGACCGACAAGTGGACCGACGAACAGAAGAAAGCCGCAGCCGCTGACGGCAAGCCCGGCGCCAGCGCGGGCTTCAGCTCGGCCAGCGGCGATCAGGGCAGTACGACCGCAAGCGGCATCAGCGGCGGCCTGATCGCGATCACCGACCAGGCCAAACAACTGGCGACCGGCAAGGACGCTTCGACGGTCGTGGCCGGCCTGGATAACGATGTGACGACGGAGTCGGCGGCAGCCAAGGCCGGCGCCTTGACCAAGGGCTGGGATGCCCAGCAATTGCAGAAGGACGTCGACGCCCAGATCGCCATCACGCAAGAGTTCAGCAAGCAGGCACCGAAGGCGATTGCCGACTTCGCTGACAAACAGATCAAGAAGCTGGAAGAACAGGGTGCGAGCCAGGAAGAAATCGCCAAATGGGCTGACGGTGGTAGCTACCGCGTTGCGCTCCATGCTATTGGTGGAGCTTTATCCGGTGGATTGGGCGGCGCCGTCGGTGCGGGGTTAGTAGCGGATCAGGCGAAGCTGCTCAAAGAACTACAGGTTAAGACAGCGGCCGCATTGGTTGATCAAGGCATGAGCCCGGAGACGGCGAAGATGTTTGCGCAAGGCCTGGCGGAAACAACCGCGCTGGGAATAGGTACCGCTTTGGGTGGCACGGAAGGCGGGGCTGCGGCGCTGGCGACGGATACCAACAACCGACAGCTGCACAGCTCTTGGCTGAATAAGCTGACCGGTACGGATGAGGCGGAAAAACTGAAGCAGTTGCAAGAAGGTAAATCCCCTGACGAGCAACAACGGCTTGCGGATGCAGCATGTTTCTTAACGCACTGTTCAATACAGTTATCCGAAGAGAATCCCGCTAACGCTGCGGCATTGGCGCAAGAGTTTAGAGGGCAAAATTATTCAAAGGAACTCGGCGACCTGAAGGCAACGGGATTATTTAAATACGACAATGTTGATCTTGTGACTGATTTTGCAAGTCGGGCGAGAGACCGTATTTCCCAAGAGGTGCTAGCAGCGGGACGCGCCGCCGTTAATTTGGGCTACCAAATCTTGACGCACGGTCCTGGTGGGAATATACAGATTCCGCCTGACCTTCCAGATGACACGAATTGGCCCAGAGGGGTAACGGCCGGAAGTACGGGAGCAATGACACCGCCGATGGTACTATGTGGCCCGCCGCCGCTCTTGGTTTGTGGCGTGACGCGTCCGATCATGACGCCTGGCACACCGGGTTATGTGCCGAGCAATGTGTTATTGTCGGATGGGCAAGGCGACGCTGAAAGGGCGGGGAAACCAGATAAAGTGGCAGGAACGGTCGACGCTGCTGGGGGGGCAAAGACACCGGATGGGGCAAATAAAACGGGAACTATTTGGGACGCTATTCAACCAGTTGGTCCTATGCATCCCGGTTCCGAAATACCGCAGAATTTTGAGCTTACGCTGGAAAATGGTGGGAAAATTTGGGTAGACGGAAATGCTACCAAACACGTCGCTGAGTATGCTGCGGCTAAGGCAATAAACTCTACGCCAGAGGCTGTTCGGCTGGCGAGTCAAGTGCAACTCGAAAGCCTCGGATCCGCTGTCAACACGGCAGTGAAAAATGGAGTGACATATCGGCAGGTTACGAACGTTAATGGTTGGGAATTGATTTTTGCGCCGCCAAAATCAGCTGATCAATTCCCAGCGCTTTATCACGCGCTCTACAAGGGTAAATAACATGTTAAAAGTAACTGGTTTCCAAAATTGTGGAAAAACTGAAATTGAATTTGGTGACTACCTGCCGTTCAAATTTTGGCATCAAACTCAATCGAATGGGCCGAAATTTTATTGGCGAACTGGTGATTTGAAATCGACACTTCTCGAAGTGGAAATTGACCCCGTGGCAGGTCAGATTATTGGTGTTTCTTTGCTTCTTCCTGGGGAGGTGAGTAGAGATTTTCCTGAATTGAATATTTCCAATGCAATGAGTTCGGATGGCTATCCGTTAGTGGATACCACAGAATGGCCAGTTGATAGAATTAAGGATGAACCAGGTGCACTACATGTATTTGTCGATGCAAGCCGTTTACTGATCACGCTTTCTGATTCGGTTGTGATCACAAAAACGATTTTGGCTGACGACGCCACTTTTGGCGTGGATGCCAACGGTTCTATAGTTTGGGTGTTGGTTAGTAATTTGCCGGGGGGGAAGCTGAGCGAGTTTGAAAATTTATAGGGTTAAAGGCGGGAGGCGAGACTGCAAGTTCTCTTGCAAAATCACCAGTTGACATTGCCCATGCCATTGGTGCTGATTACACGAAGGCGGGCAAGCCAACAGGAGGGCATAGCCTGCTAAACGGAGATGTTCAAATCGTACCTGGAACGGAGTCAGTTCCTGATGCAACTGATGTTTATAACGCGACCATTCAGGTTCCAGGTCCACAGAATCCGGGGCAGTGGCTCACAAAAACTAGTAATAATTCGACGAACTCGATGTTTCCAAAGGACTGGGATGCGGCGAGAATTCAGTCCGAAGTTGACGGCGCGTGGAATTTTCCGAACAAGATTATAAATGGAGCGAAATGGAGCTCGTTCACACCTTCTTGTGAGAACGGTAGATGTTGGCCGGGTGATTGGTACTACTACACTTAAAGAAGGCGGGAGCCCAACGTCAAGTTTAAAGGTTTTTACGGATCGTGCAGGCAATCTTATTACTGCATTCCCAGTGAAAGGACGTAAATGATGAAGAAGCTGGCGCCGAATCAATGGGCCGAATTTCAAGGTCATATTAATCGCATGCCTGACAATTCATCGCCACGTGAAATTTTAAATGCGATATTAAGTTGGGTAAGAAGTTATCCGGAAATTTTTTCAGGTGGGCCATTCTCCACGTATTGGTTTGATCGATATTTGAAATTGAAAGACCAGCAATGTCCGGTTGATACGTCAAAGATGTATGGTGTCGAATTTTTGCATTTTAAGAAAATCATAAAAAAGTACGACGTAAAGGATGTGAAAAATATCGCGAGGTATCTTCGCGATACGCTGGAGGCTCTCGTTGTTATGGAGATAGATAAACAATGTCCAAGGTGCGAGAGTTGGGGGATGAATGTGTACAAACATTTTCAAAGCGGTAAAATCGCGTTTGAATGTCGTCAATGTGGTTTTTCAAGCTATTCGGATGGGTCTAGAGTCAGCGCCAATGAACTTACGTTCGCGAATGGTGGCGATCTGCGTGAGGCTGGCCTGTTGTAATTTAACACTCGCTTCCACAGTGGGTTAATTCCAACATTTCGTGATCGCTTTAACGGGGACATGGATCAATACCGGTCCATGTTTCCATGGATGAAAGACTTAAATGTTAAGCATGAGCAAATGAAAGAAGTTTTGTGGTCTAAGGAAGGCTGAATGCCAAGCCCAATACCCGAAAGTTCATAGGATGCCGACTTTAACAACCGACAGCTGCACAGCTCCTGGCTGGATAAGCTGACCGGTACGGATGAGGCAGAAAAACTTAGGCAGTTGCAAGAAGGTAAATCCCCTGGTGAGCAACAACGGCTTGCGGATGTAGCATGTTTCTTAACGTACTGTTCAATACAGTTATTCGAAGAGAATCCCGCTAACGCTGCGGCATTGGGGCAAGAGTTTCGAGGGAAAAATTATTCAAAGGAAATCGGCGACCTGAAGGCTACGGGATTATTTAAATACGACAATGTTGATCTTGCGACTGATTTTGCAAGTCGGGCGGGAGCAGCAATGGTCATTTGAATGTGACTCCATGAAAGCAATTGTTAAATCAATATGGCTTGATAGTACAACCATCGATCTGGATACATACTTGCCCGATGACCCAGAATGTTTCGGCTTGTGGATTGAATTCAGGGTAGGCATCACAGATAGGGATGGGGCGGATGATTTTCGACTGTTTGTTTGCACGGCAGAATGGCTGAAAAGTGAACGCAGCCGGCAGAGGACTATTTGGGGGAGCCACATGCTGTTTGTATTTGAATATGATCTTGATGAGATTAAAGCTGAGATTGATCGCCGAGTCGAAAGCTGCAAGGGCGATGATTGGTTAACCATTGCGCGCCAGATTGCTAGGTTCGCCGCTTGGGAATTCGAGGATTATCAGCCGTGAACATTTCCTTTGCTTCAAACGTTTAGATCCGATCCGATCTCGGCCGCCCACGCGCTGCAACTGGACACCCAGGCCAGGCGCTCGACACGGGCCGCGTTTATGGCGACACGGTCAACATCGGCGCCGCCCAGATCCCCAACAGCGGCACCGGCGTCATCGCCGCGCGCGCCAGCCTGAACCTGGGCGCGCAAGAGATCAGCGACAGCGGCGCCGACGCCTTGCTGCTGAGCCAGGGCGACATGCATCTCGGGGCGCTCGTCGAACAGGTGCTGTAACGTCAAACGGACATATGGTGATCAAATGAAGCGGGCACACGTTAATACTAAGAATGTATAAGCAGGATGTTGCCACGTTGCGCTCGCAATGGAGCACGTACAATCCTCAAGGTCATTGGTCGACGCAGCATATCGGCGGCAACGACTGGTGGCTGTTGGAGGATGACGAGGCTACGTTGCCACCGCCGCCGCCAAGTTGTCTTGGTGGCTGGTTCCAGAGCTGGTTGCTGCCAATCGGAGACACTGGTTACTCCATGAGTATCCAACTCGGCGCCAGCCAGAAGTCTTTGCAGAACCCCAAGGCGCATGAGCAAACGAAGGTGACCTTGCGCCACATGGTCGAGTCCGTGAAGATTGAGGCGCTGCCCTGATTTTTCCCAGTTGAGTACTTATAAACCATAGAAATCAGAAGACTTAAGAAATGAAAGAAAACAAATACCTCGCCGCGGCAATTGCCGCCTGCATGATCCAAACCGCCCACGCCAGCGAGCCTGCCCAGTGCCAGACGCAGACCGCTGAAAAGACTGTTTTCGAAATGTGCTTGCTTCCCGGCGCCGCGTTTCAGCATGACCTGTACACGCTGAAGGCGGACAAGGTCTTGATCGCCGCTTTGGTCGATGACTACGCCGAGTCGGTGCAACTGGAGCATAAACTGCTCGACGGCCTGACCATCGAATTCCCCTTGTCACGCCAAGGCGGCAACCCGGTCAGTATCGTCGGCGGCTGCGTCCCCGAAAGCAAGGACCAGATCGAGGTCGCCCGTGTTTGCAACTTCCGCTGGGGGAAGGTTCAAATCATCAAGGACGTTCGCTTCGAATTCAAATAATCCCGTGTATTTGCCTAAAAAGCACGGTTGGGGATACCATACATTTTTTTAACGGCGGGCGCCGCGATGAAGACTGTGAACTTCCCTTCGGGATCGACCGTACCTGCGCTGGGCCAGGGCACGTGGAACATGGGCGAGGAATCCGCGCGCAAGCGCGATGAAGTCCGCGCCTTGCAACTGGGCCTGGACCTCGGCATGACCTTGATCGACACCGCCGAAATGTACGGCGAGGGCGGCGCGGAGGAGGTGGTGGGCGAGGCGATCGCCGGCCGCCGCGACGAGGTCTACCTGGTCAGCAAAGTCTATCCGCACAATGCCAGCTTCGAAGGCACGCAGGCCGCGTGCGAGCGTAGCTTGCGCCGGCTGAAGGTCGATTGTCTCGATCTCTACCTGCTGCACTGGCAGGGCCACTTCGCGCTGGCCGAAACCGTCGACGGTTTCGAAGCGCTCAAGAAGGCCGGAAAAATCAAGGACTACGGCGTCAGCAACTTCGATCTCGAAAGCATGCAGGACGCCGTCGGCCTCGGCGCCATTGCCACCGACCAGGTGCTGTATAACCTGTGCAAGCGCGGCATCGAATTCGATCTGCTGCCGTGGTGCCGCCAGCAGGGCATACCGCTGATGGCTTACTCGCCGCTGGAATCGCACGGCCGCGAACAGGCCGCGCTGCTGGACAATCCCGGCCTGCATGCCGTCGCCCATGCCCACGGCGTGACGCCGGCGCAGATCGCGCTGGCCTGGGTGCTGCACCAGGAAGGCGTGATCGCCATCCCCAAAGCCACTGATCCGGTTCACGTGCGCGCCAACCGCGCCGCCGCCGATATCAAACTCTCGCCGCAGGATATGGCCGCGTTGGATCGCGCATTCCCTCCACCCCGTCGGAGCCGCGCGCTCGACATGCGATAAAAGGACACATGAAACGCAAACTGCTTTGTTTAAGCCTGCTGCTGGCCTGCGCCGGCGCCAGCGCGCAGGAAGCCCCGGCGGCCGATGCCGAGGCGCCGCAAGTGGTGGAAGTGGGCGGCGTGAAGAACCCCGAACTGAAATCCTACAAGGTCATGCTGAAAGGCGTGGACGCATTCGAGGAGCACCGCAAGTACGCGCCCGCCGCTCCGATGAAATTCAAGCTGGTATCGGCCGCGGGCGGGCCGGTGGATGGCATCACGCTGCGCATCGCCGGCGACAACACGTCGGAAAACGTTCCTGTCGCGGAGGATGGTACGTTCGTCCTGCCTCGCATCCAGGCCGCGATCGACGACAAGGCCGATCTGGTCACGAACAAAAAGAAAAGCATGGTGCGCTGGCGCGGCGATATCCACACGCCCGGCGTGCCGGCCAACGCGCGCCGCCTCGGCGACTTGCGCATGGAATGCGAAATCGCCTGGGCCGTTAACAAGGACGACTTGTCTTTCCTGATCCGTAACGGACTCGCGCTGGCGGGCGGTTTTTGCCATATCAAGAGCGTCCAGCTGACCTATCAGGCGCCGCTGAACGCGACCGGCGTGACGCTGGTCTCTGGAGACCGCCGTCAAACGCTGCCGTTCCTCCCCAAGAAGAAAAGCGTATTCTCGCCGCCCTTGGCCGACACCAGCTGGGACGACGAGTCGCTGATCGAATATGAATTCGCGTCGGCCGCCATGTAAGGCCCGGGCTTAGCCTCTGCTACACTGCTGGGCAGTCAAACTGTCCAGCAAATCATGCTAAACCGAATCAAGCAACTGTTCTCCTCCAAAGACACCAGCCACCACATCCTGATCAACGCCTACTGCACGGTCGCCGAGGTTCCCAAGCCCGGCTTCCCGCATGTGCTCAACGCCAGGCGCGACCTGTCCGATCCCGAACTGCAGCCCCACCTCAATGGCTTCATGAACTATCTGGCCCAGGCCGGAGCGGGCCAGATGAAGCAGGTGCGGTATCACGTGATCCGTCATGTGCAGCGTGTGCGCCAGCATGTCAGCCTGTCCGTCGAGGAAGGCGCGATGGACAGCTTCGCCGCCTGGGCGCAGGCGGCAAACGCCATCGTCTTCATGGCCGACGGCAGCGTGCGCGATCCGCAAGGGCGCGTGCTGCTGCCAACGGCCGGCGACGATGGCGATCCGCAGGCAGTGGTTCCGTATCCGCCGCAAGCCTGGCAGCGCAAGGCGCGTTCCGACGAGCTGCTTGCCGCCCGCAAGATCGCAGTGCCGGCCACGCTGCCGCCCTTGGTCTCCGAGCCTGAGCTGCGCCTGCGCACGCCGGAGGATGTGCTGCGCAGGATGCAGGCGCTGTTCGTGGTCGCGATTCGCGCGGAGTCGCTTGCGGGCGGCCACGCCATCGCCGTCGACGATCTGAAAAAACGCTTCCCACCCGCCTTCGCCGGCCTGACCGACGCGGAGCGCGCCTTCCTCGCGCAGGAAGCGCCCACGGAGCAGCAGACCACGCAGTTCCTGTGGCGTTACGAAGCCATCCTCGTGCTGCAATGGGCGCTTGGTTTGCAAGAGGCGCTGCCATTCGCCGACGCGATCTGCGACGTCGCCGCCATCTCGCGCACCGTCATCGAGCGCGGCACCGAGGGCTTGCGTAAGCAATTGGCCATGCGTCCGGCGGCGGAGATACTGGATGCGCTGGACCTGCACTACCGCCAGCACTGGGCCACACGCCAGGCGATCTTGAAGAAGACCGCCGCCCCCGCAGCGCTGAACGACGGCGTGCTACAGGAACGTCATCACGCGCTGAACTGGCTGGTGCATTTCGAAGACCGCGACTGGGACGAAGTCGACACCCCGACCTGACCTGCTGCTACACTGCTGGCTGATAAAAACTGTCCAGCGTACTTCTATGAGCCTGCAATCCGTTCGTGAATTCTTCCTCGCCCGAGACCTTGATCTTCCCATTGTAGAACTGGACGTCAGCACCGCCACGGTGGCGCTGGCGGCCGAGGCGCACGGCGTGGAGCCGGGCCGCATCGCCAAGACGCTGGCTTTCCGCGTCGCCGAAGGCCGCGTCATCCTGTTGGTGGCCAGCGGCGTGGCGCGCATCGACAACCGCAAATTCAGGGAAGCCTTCGGCAAAGGGAAGATGCTGCCGCCGGACGAAGTGGCGGAAGCTACCGGCCATCCGGTTGGTGGCGTTTGTCCGTTCGGTCTTGCGCAGGCGCTGCCGGTCTATCTCGATCATTCGCTCAGCAAATTCGATGAGGTGCTGCCGGCCGCCGGCTCCACCAACAGCATGGTGAGGATCACGCCCGCGCTGCTGGCGACCGTCACGCAAGGGCAGTGGGTGGACGTCTGCTGATAGCGGCACCGGCACCTAAGGAGCAGACGGATCGGAGAGCGCCGCCAGTTGCTCCTGCAGGCGCCTGATCTGTGCATGCAGCGGCGCGACCATGGCGCCAATTTCCTGCTCGGTATATCGCGGCGTGATGTGCTGCGGGCAGTTCCAGTCGTAGCCTTCCACGGTGATGATGAAGGCCCGTTCGATGCGGCCGGCGTAGCCGGGCATGCGCAGCCTCTCCATCAACGCCGGGTCGTCCGCCGCTTCAACGGTGCGCGCGCGGCCAATGATCTTCAGCCTTACCTGCTCCGCATAATCGATCAATATCATCGAGATGCGGTCGTCCGTTTTAAGATTGCCCACGCTGAGATATTGCAGGTTGCCGCGAAAGTCCGCGAAGGCCAGCGTCTTTGCGTCGAGCGCGCGCAGGAAGCCCGCCGGCCCGCCGCGATGCTGCACGTACGGCCATCCGTCCTGGTTGACGGTGGCCTGGAAAAAATGATCCCGCTCTTCGATGAAGGCGATTTCACGTCTTCCCAGGCTGTCCTGCTGGTCCTCCATCCGGTCGAGGAACCCATATCTGGCGCGGCTTCCCATGTTCTCCTGAACCTCGCGCACCGCAGGCGTGAAGGTGATGTCGGAATATGCACGTCCCATGATGGGCTCCTCGGCTAGATGGGTATCAGGCGGCTATCTTCAGTTCGACTTTCGGGAAGTCGATCTCCACGCGGCTGGCTTTGCCCAGGATGTTGGTCAGGAAGTTCATGCCGACGTGGGTGATGATCTCCACGATGTCCGATTCGCTGTAGCCGGCGTTGCGGATCTCCGCCAGTTCGACGGCGCTGATTTCGCCATTTTTCTCCATCAGGCTTTGCGCGAACTTCACCGCGACCGCTGCTTGCGCATCGGCGCTGGTGCCGTTGCGGTTGGCGTTCATCTCTTCGCCGCTCAGGCCAGTCTTGCGGCCGATGGCGGTGTGCGCGGACACGCAGTATTCGCAGCTGTTCTGCTGCGCCACCGCCAGGGCGATGCGTTCGCGGGTCAGGGCGTCCAGGGAGCCGCCGTTGGCCACCCCGTGCAGGCCGAGGAAGGCGCGCAGCGCGACCGGCGAATTGGCGAACACTTTCAGGAAGTTGGGCACCATGCCGAGCTGGCCCTGGATGGCGTCCAGCAGGGCTTTTTGTTCGGCGTTGGCGGTGGCGTTTTCGATGGTGGCGATACGGCTCATGGTGTTGCTCCTTTGGGTTGTGGGTTGTTTGTTCAGCGAACACTTGCAGTTTCATCGATAAGCGCGATAATGAGAATCCATTAAAGATGCAATGCACTATTTCTGAATTGGGAATAATATGGACAAGCTCTCCGCCATGGCGATCTTCGTGGCCGTCGTCGACGAAGGCGGGTTTGCCGCCGCCGCCCGCAAATTGAAGATATCCCCGCCGGTGGTCACGCGCGCGGTGACGGAACTGGAGGAGGGCATGGGCGTGCGCCTGCTGCTGCGCACCACGCGCGTGGTGCGGCTGACCGAAACCGGCGCGCGTTACGCGGCGGACTGCCGCCGCATCCTTGCCGACGTGGCGGACACCGAAACCTCCGCCGCCGGCGCGCACGGTGCTCCGCGCGGGCGCCTGGTGATCACGGCCTCGGTGATGTTCGGCGCGATGTACGTCACGCCCATCGTCACCGAATACCTGCGGCGTTATCCGGAAACCGATGTCGAATGCCGCTTCCTCGACCGCGTGGTCAACATGATGGACGAAGGCGTGGACGCGGCGATCCGCATCGGCGTGCTGCCCGATTCCAGCTATCAGGCGATCGGCGTGGGGCAGGTGAGGCAGGTGCTGTGCGCGTCGCCGCAATACCTGGCCCTGCGCGGCACGCCGTCCACGCCGCAGGAGCTGTCCGGCCATGACCTCATCGCGGCGACCGCCGTCACGGCCACCAACGACTGGCGCTTCGAATGCGACGGCAAGGCGCAGACGGTAAAGATCCATCCCCGCTTGAGCAGCACCAGCAACGACGCCGCCTTGCGCGCCGCGCTGTCCGGCTTCGGTATCACCCGCGTGCTGTCCTACATGGCCGCGCCGTATCTTGCCGACGGCCGCCTGGTCGCCGTTCTGGGGCGCTACGAACCCGCACCGGTGCCTGTCAGCGTGGTGCATCACGAAGGCCGCCACTCGTCCCGCAAGCTGCGCGCCTTCCTCGACCTGGCCATCGCCACGCTGCGTGGCGACGCCGCGCTTCGATAAAAAATTGTATACAAAATTCGTTGACAATGTATCCGGCGAGGCGCAATATCGTCGTCAATAAACGCGCCGGTCACGAGCTGTTGCGTTGCTAAGCATCCTTTCTACGCACGGTTAAGGGCAGCCCGTGCGGGTTGTAGTTGCAAAGTAACGCCCATAAAAAAAGACAGACGGAGACGCGTTTATGAATCACTTGTTATTTCAGGTCGAGGACCGGCCACCCCTATTCACAACCGTATTGCTGGCGGCGCAGCACATGCTCGCTGCGCTGGGCGGCATCATCGCCGTGCCGCTGGTGGTGGGCGCGGCGCTCAAGCTGCCGGCCGACCAGATCATCACCTTGATCAACGCCGCCTTGCTCGGCTCGGGCATCGTCACCATGGTGCAGTGCAAAGGCATAGGCCCAATCGGCATAAGGCTTCCTTGCGTGATGGGCACCAGTTTCGCCTTCGTCGGCGCGGCCATCAGCATCGGACTGGAACACGGCGTGCCGGCGATACTTGGCTCGTCGCTGGCGGCTTCGGTGGTGATGATCGTCGGCAGCTGCTTCATGCCGAAGATCCGCAAGCTGTTCCCGCATGCGGTCACCGGCGTGGTGGTGACGATGATCGGCTTGTCGCTGGTGCCGGTGGCGGTGGACTGGGCGGCGGGCGGCCATGCGCCGGGTGCTGTCTACGGTTCGCCGCTCAATCTCGGCATCGCTGCCTTCGTGCTGGTTACCGTTATCATGCTGGTCCAATTCGGCAAGGGGATTGTATCCGCAGCGGCGGTGGTGATCGGCATGTTCATCGGCTACCTGCTGTGTGTATCGCTGGGCATGATCGACTTCTCGCAGGTGCGGAACGCACAGGTGTTCGCGCTACCGCAGCCGCTCCATTACGGCATGACCTTCCCGGTGGCCGGCGTGGTCGCGATGGCGATCGCCTACCTGGTCACGATGGTGGAAACCACCGGCACCTTCATGGCGCTGGGCGCCGCCACCGACACCAAGATGCGCGGCAAGACGCTGGCGCGCGGCATCCTGTGCGACGGCGTGGGTTCGGCCTTCGCCGCGCTGATGTCCAGCCCTCCGGTGTCGACTTTTGCGCAGAACGTCGGCGTGGTGTCGCTGACCGGCGTGGCCAGCCGCCACGTGGTCGCGCTGACCGGCGTGATGCTGTTCCTGGCGGGGCTGTTCCCGATCCTCGGCGCGGTGGTCGTGACGATACCGCAGCCGGTGCTGGGCGGCGCAGGCCTGATGATGTTCGCGATGATCATCTCGGCCGGGGTGCAGTTGCTGAGCCATGTGGAGCACACCAAGCGCAATGGCATCATCATGGCGGTGGCCATCGGCTGCGGCCTAGCGGTGACGGTGCGGCCTGAGTTGTTGTCCAAGCTGCCAGCCTTCGTCAAGGAAGTCTTCGGCTCCGGCATCACCGTCGGCGCGCTGGTGGCCGTGGCCCTGAACCTGGTACTGCCCGAGCGTCCGCTGGAATTGAACGACGACGATGAGGAAGAGGATGTCCCGCAGGCTTTCCTGACCTCCGAGCGTGAAGCGGCTTAAAATACGCCTGATATCAACCCTACTGTTTCCGCAGTGCCCGCGCATTGTTTCCGCAGTGTTTAACCATCATAGAAAATATGACTAAAACCCTACTGATCAAAAATGCGCGCGTGCTGGTGACGATGGATGACGAGCGGCGTGAAATCGCCGGCGGCGCCGTCTACATCCGCGACAACGTGATCGAACAAGTCGGCTCCAGCGCCGATCTGCCGCAGCAGGCCGATGAGATCATCGACGCGGCCAACCATGTGGTGATGCCTGGCCTGATCAACACCCACCACCACATGTATCAAAGCCTGACGCGCGTGATCCCCGCCGCGCAGAACGGCGAGCTGTTTAACTGGCTGACCAATCTGTATCCGATCTGGGCCAACCTGACGCCGGAGATGGTCGACGTGTCGACGCTGGCGGCGATGTCGGAGCTGATCCTGTCCGGCTGCACCACCAGCAGCGACCACCTGTACATCTATCCCAACGGTTGCAAGCTCGATGACAGCATCGAGGCGGCCGGCAAGATCGGCATGCGCTTCCATGCCGCGCGCGGTTCGATGAGCGTGGGCCAATCCAAGGGCGGCTTGCCGCCAGACTGTGTGGTGGAAGAGGAGGGCGCGATCCTCAAGGATACGCAACGCCTGATCGAAACCTATCACGACGCCGGCCGCTACGCGATGCAGCGCATCGTGGTGGCGCCATGTTCGCCGTTTTCGGTATCGCGGGATTTGATGAGGGAAGCGGCGGCGCTGGCCCGCAACTTCGGCGTCTCGCTGCACACACACCTGGCCGAGAACGCGAACGACATCGCCTACAGCCGCGAAAAATTCAACATGACGCCGGCCGAATACGCAGAGGATTGCGGCTGGGTGGGGCGCGACGTCTGGCACGCGCACTGCGTGCAACTGGACGACGACGGCATCTACATGTTCGGCCGCACCGGCACCGGGATTGCGCACTGCCCATGTTCGAATATGCGGCTGGCATCCGGCATCGCGCGGATCCGCAAGATGCTCGACAGCGGCGTTCCGGTGGGCCTGGGCGTGGACGGCTGCGCCTCCAATGATTCAGGCCACATGATGGGCGAGGTGCGGCAGGCGATGCTGCTGCAGCGCGTGGGCTTCGGGCCGGATGCGATGACGGCGCGCCAGGCGCTGGAGATGGCCACGCTGGGCGGCGCCAAGGTGCTGAACCGCGACGACATCGGCGCGCTCAAGCCGGGCATGGCGGCGGACATCGTGATGTTCAAGCTCGATACGATAGGCTTCGCCGGCGCGCTGCACGATCCGGTGGCGGCGCTGGTGTTCTGCACGCCGCAGAATGTCTCGCACAGCATCATCAACGGCAAGGTGGTGGTGCGCGACGGCGTGTTGTGCACCATCGACCTGCCGGTGGTGATCGAACGCCACAACGTGCTGGCGCATCAACTGGCGCAGGCCGCGCGCTGACGGCTGGCTACATCAGCAGCGCGGAGACCAGGTCACGCTTGGCCGGGCTGGCGTTGACGTCGAAGTTGAGCGCCGCTTCCACGTGGCTCAGGTGGTGCAGCATCAGCTGCGCCGCCTTGTCCGCGTCGCCCGAGCGGGCCGCCGCCAGGAAGGCCGCGTGTTCGTCGGAAGAGCAGGCGGCGTCGCGCTCCGATTGATACAGCATGGTGATCAGCGAGCTGCGGCCCACCAGCTCGCGCACGATCTCCTTCAACACCTGATTGCCCACCACGTCCGCCAGCAGCACGTGGAAATCTCCCAGCAGCTGCTGGCGCATCTTCGACGGCACTTGCGACAGCGTGCTGCGCTCCTCCTTCAAATGCTTCTCCAGCATCCGGTAATCGGCCGGCTTGGCCTTGGCGGTGAATTCGCGCGCCAGCGCGGCCTCGATGATGCGGCGCGTGGCGAAGATCTCGCGCGACTCCTGCTCGCTGGGCTGGCTGACCATGGCGCCCTTGTCGGGGACCATGTTAATCAGCTTGTCCTTCGACAGTATCAGCAGCGCCGCGCGGATCTTGGTGCGGCTGACTGAATACAGGCGGCACAACGCTTCCTCCCGCAGCTTGGTCCCCGGCGGCAGCTTGCGCGCCGCGATGGCTTCGGCGAGATGGGTGGCGATGTCGTTGGCGCTTTCGGCGGGCTGGGTGATGGACATGAAGTGGCTATGAATTTCGTAGTGTCGTTTTTTCGTCCCATGATACCTCAGTATTGCAGAGGTAATCGCATTACATCTGTGTCGTAAAAAGAGATTATGGAAGCGATTCCTGTGGGCGATTGTCAAAAATCGTATCGTGTTTCGCTTGTTGTTTACTGTAGTTCTGCTACATTTTGTTTGGGGTGCAGTATTTCCCAAAATACAAATAAAACGACACGGAGACGAAAAATGAAGAAAACCTTACTGGCCGCCGGCCTGCTGGGCGCTTGCGCCCTCGCGCCCGCGCATGCCGCATTCAACCCCGCCGACACCTCGGTGCAGATGTTCCGCTGGAAGTGGAACGACATCGCCAAGGAGTGCACCAACTGGCTTGGACCGCAGGGCTTTGGCGCGGTGCAGGTATCGCCGCCGCAGGCCTCGGCCAGCCTTGGTGCGTGGTGGGACGTGTACCAGCCCGTGAACTTCGCCACGTTGAAGAGCAATATGGGCACCGAGGCCGAGTTCCAGAGCATGATCAACACCTGCCACACCGCCAAGGTGCGCGTGTATGCGGACGTGGTGGTCAACCACCTGGCCGCCGGTTCCGGCACCGCCACCGACGGCACAACCTGGAACTCCGCGACCCTGGCCTATCCGTACTTCAGCTCCAGCGATTTCCATCCAGCCTGCGACATCGCCGGCGGCGACTACGGCTCGCCGGGTAATCGCTACAACGTGATGTTCTGCCGCCTGAGCGGCCTGCCGGACTTGAAGACCGACGGCGCCTACGTGCAGGGCCAGGTCCAGACCTACCTGACGAAGTTGATCAACATGGGCGTGGACGGCGTGCGCTTCGACGCCGCCAAGCATATGCAGCCGAGCGATCTGCAGGCGATCATGGGCGGCGTCACGCACACCACCAAGGCTGGCGAGGCGCTGTGGATCACGCAGGAGGTGATCCCGGACAGTAACGTGGTGCGCTCGGACTACTACAGCGTCGGCACGCTGAACGAATTCCAGTACACCTTCGCGCTCAAAGCCATGTTCCGCAACGAGAACGGCGCCAGCCTGTCGCAGGTACGCGCCATCATGGGCACGCCCGGCAACTGGGGTGGCACCTGGGGCTTCGTGCCGAGCGAGAAGGCGACTGTCTTCGTCAATAACTGGGATACTGAGCGCAACGGCAGCTCGCTGGTGGCCAGCAATTACGTCTCCGGCACCACCAACGACACGCAAGGCACCAAGCGCTACGACCTGGCGAACATCTTCATGCTGGCCTGGCCTTACGGTTCGGCGCAGCTGCACTCGGGCTTCCGCTTCTCCAATTACGACCAGGCCCCGCCGAGCGCCAGCCCGTTCGACGCCAACGGCAATCCGCTGATCAACCAACAGTGGGACTTCATCCACCGCTGGAGCGATATCTCGAACATGGTCGCCTTCCGCGCGGCGACGTCGGGGCAGGGCGTGGACTACTTCACCAACGGCACCGCCAACCAGATCGCGTTTGGACGCGGCGCCAAGGGCTTCGTCGCGATCAACAACGAGTACGCAGCCTGGAACGCATCGCTGCAAACGCTGCTGCCTGCGGGGACTTACTGCAACGTCGTGCATGGCCAGTTGAACGCCGCCGGCACGGCCTGCACTGGCGACAGCGTCACCGTCGGCAGCAACGGCATGATCAGCGTGAGCATCCCGGCCAACGGCGGCGCGACCGTGCCTGCGGTGGCGCTGCACGTCAATCAGAAGGTGGGCGGCGGTGCAACGTGCACCACGGTGCCGGTGACCTTCCGCGTGGCGAATGCGAATACGGTGGTGGGGCAGAACGTGTATGTGGTGGGCAACCGCGCGGAGTTGGGCAACTGGGTGCAGGGCGCAAGCGATCAGCTGAACATCGAAGGCAGTGGCGCGAATGTGCCGTGGTCGCGCACCTTCCAGTTGCCGCCGTCAACGGCGATCCAGTACAAGTTCATGAAGTACGGCGTGAGCACCGTTTGGGAGAGCAACCAGTCCACCGCCAGCGGCAATCGCGAGGCGACCACGCCGGCATGCGGCGGATCGGTCACGCTCGACGCGGGCAGCTTCCAGTTTTAATGCACGCTGGCTGGAACAGCCTTTTCCTGCTGGACGAGGATGAAGGGGCTGACGACCACCGCCCATAGTTCGGCGTTGGACTCCAGCCAGCCCGCAGCCTGCTCGTCGCTGACTTTGGCGAGCAGGCCGGCGTTCATCCACTGGGCGATGTTGGTCTTGTCGTCGTGCGAGATGCGCACGGCCACGTCGACCAGGTCCAGCGAATTGGCGATCCACACCACATTGCCGGCGGCGAAATGCTTGAGCAGTTCGGCCCATGGCAGGCGCGCGGTCTCGCGGTTCACTTTGAGTCGCAGGTCGGTGTCGTTTTCAGGTTTGGTTTGCATGATTCAGATAAGTTCGATGATCGGTACAGGGCTACCCCGCCATGTTAACCGATAGACCGCGCCTTTGCGAACATTGCCCACCAGCGCAGGGCGGAAGCAGGCCAGGTTGATGCCGCCGTCCAGCCGCACGCTCGGGTAGATGATGCCCAGCGAGCCGCCTTCCAGCAGGCGCTCCGCCAGCAGCTGCGATTCGATGTAGCTGTCCGGCGCCAGGCAGCCGAGATAGCGCAGCTGGCCGCGCAGGTCGTGGAACGGGGCGGTGAAATCGGCCAGCATGGTCTGGTACTGCACGCTGTCGTCGAAGCGGTTGATCTCCGCGTATTCGACGGCCTTGTGGAAGCTCACTTCGGCCAGCGCGGTTTCGACATTGAAGGCGCAGTACCATGCGCCGCGAGTGCCGCCGTTGAAACGGCTGCCTTCAGGACGGGCGTAGGTAAAGGCGGCGTTGACGATGCGGAAGTTCGGCACGCCGAACACCAGTTCATCCATCGTGATGCCGGTGGCGTTGCCGTTCTGCGCCTGCAGACGCGCGTTGGTGGCGTTATCCAGTTCAAACAGGTCGTGCAGATCCTTCTCGTTGTCGGCGAGTGGCGCGAGGACCGAGTCTTCCATGTCGGCGAAACGCGAGGGCAGCAAACGGCAAGTGTCGAACTGGCGCAGCGTGGTTAAGGGTGGAATCAGGCTGACCGGCACTTACAGTCCTCCGCGGCGCGCGTCCAGCAACTGGCGCACGATCTGCATGGCGGGCAGTCCGCCGGCGGCGACATAGGCCAGCGGCGTGCGGCCGCCGAAAATCAGGTTGGTGTTGGCAAGGCCCATCCACTCGTCGGCGAGCTTGTCGCCGTAGAGGATGTGCAGCGCCTTGTAGATGCCCAGCAGGTAGGAGATGCGGGTGATGCAGTCCACCTCCAGCGTGCGTTCCGGGTGTTTTTTCCACTCGTAGTAGGCGCTGCTGGAAATGCCGCCCAACAGTTCGCGGGCGTCGTCGTCGCGCAGTTTCCAGGCGGCGGCCAGTTTGAAAAAGCCCTTGAGGGCGGCCTTGGACAGGCGCTCGCGTTCGGCCTTGGCGTTCAGGTCGACCAGCACGGTTGGCTCGAAGCGGCTGCGGGGGTAAGCGTAGGTAAGATTCATAAATCCTCCGTTGTTGGAGTAGTTATACTCCTTTTTCGGATGGATAGCAATCGGGAATCAACAGGGTCGCTATGTGTTGCTAATTATGAAACTTTGGGGTCAAGTCTGACATTCGGACACGGCCTCTGCCGTAGGAGGCGCTACGGCAGAGGCCGTGTCCGAATGTCAGACTTGACCCCACTGGTGGTCCGGCCTAATTTTTTAGCGGATCGGCTTTGGGCATCAGCACTAGCATGGAGCGCGTTTTTTTAGCGGGATCAGCGGCGGTGCTCATGCTCTTCACGAAAATCTGCTCGGTTCGGGCGTCATAGGTGATGACGGCGCCTGTCGCTTCGCTGGTAACGCTGCCGTTTTCGATGATTTTGACTTTTGCGTTGCCATCGACCGTGAGAAGGTCGTCTTTCTCTCGGTACGCAATTGTCTTGCCCTCGCCGTTGACCCATTTGTCATTCGACGCATCCTGTTTCTGCTTGAATTTGGCGACATTGTCTTTCAACGAACTGACGGTGTAGAGGTAGTCCCCCTCGGGCGACTGCGCCGCCGTCAGGTAATCCGACGAAATCAGCAGGCTGCCTTTCGATGTCTCGACATGGTCGCTGAATTTGCTGATGCCTTTTACGGTGTCGTAATGCATCTCGCCGTCATAGGAGATGACGGTTTTCTGGAATCTGTCGGCTCTTTCCGCCGAAGCGAGTATTGGGAGTGAAAGCGCCAGTACCGCAAGCAGAAGTCTCATAAATGTCCCTTTAAAAAGCGCACGTTAGCAGACTACCGCGAGTCGATGCGGGTTTGATCCCGGCTGTCGAACTTGGACCGTTTTGTAATACCCAAGGTCTTACGCCGCGCGACTTCGATGCGCCGATTTTTGCACGACGGACGGCTGGCCAGGAATACTATCGCGTTGCCAGATAGCCCGACCTGGCGATGAAATCCTGCACTGCTGTCGTGCTGCCGTATTCCAGTTCAATCATCGTACGGATCGCAGCCCGCTTGTCCGATGCGCGGTCGTAGAAGCTCTTCGCGATTTCATAGCCGACGAAATAGCCCATGTCGGATACGCCGAAGACGTTTTTGCTGCTGTTGTAGAGCCAGTCGTTCCAATCGGCCTTGCCCATGTCTGCTTCGAAGCGCTTGCGCACCTCATCGCGGTGCGCGGGGCCGTACACGTAGAGCTGCAACGGCGGGCGCTTTCCGGTCACCAGTTCGGCGACGACTTCGGCCACGCCTTCATACACAACCCGCGCGGCAAGCGTGTCGGCGGATTCACGCTGCTGGGTATGCACGTATTCGTGGACGTTGTTTTGCCCGTTGTTGGCAAATGGACGCGTCTTGAAGTAAGTGCCGAGTCGTGTGCGCAGCGGTTCGCGCAACTCGGATACATCGACGGTTTCGTCCGTAAGTGCGATCTCGGCGCCGATCAACACCATCCCGTCCATCGTCGTGCCGCCGGTGCGAAGGATGCCTATCGCGTAGGTGACGCTGGCGGGCTTCAATTCCGGATACAGGCGCTGAAAGGTGGTCAGATCCTTTTCCAAGGGGCCGGCGGCTTCTTTTGCGCGCGCCGTCAGCGGACGGATCGAGTTCCAGAACCGGGGATACAGGTCGATGGCGTCCACGTACTCGGCGAGCGTGTAGCGCCGCGCGGCCATCAGCGCGCGCAGGCCGGGCGTGGCCGGGTCGAGATACAGATGCTGGAACTGCGCCAGCTTGGCTTGCCGGTCCTCGGTCGAGTGCACGGCATCATACGCTTGCCAGAAGCGGTCGATGTCGCCGGTTTGGATTTCAGGGCTAGGCGCGGCCTGCGCGGCCCCCAGGTTTGTCGAGACCAGCATGGCCATTAGCAGCGACCGAAAATTCTTTTTCATGCGCGAGCTCCCAATTGGATAGTTAGCCGAAACCCGACCGACAGATGTCAAGAATAACATCTTATCCATTTGGAACGTTCGCGCGTTCGCCTACACCGGCTCTGCGTGCTCCACCATCAGCTGCACTTTGGTGACGCCGTTGTATTCGTTGGCGTCGAGCCGGAAGGCGACCTTGGCGCGCTCGCCCAGCGAGTCGACGTGGCCGAACCAGATGGCGTCGTAGCGGGCGCCGTTCTTCTCCAGCAGCAGCTTGAGGTGGCGCTCCTTCAGAATGCGCTGGCTCACCACGCGGAACTCGTCGCAGAACACCGGCGGCGCGAAGCCCTGGCCCCACACCTGGCCGTCCATCAGGTCGATGAAGGCGGTGGTGTAGTAGGCGTCCTCCAGCGGGCCGTCGGTTTCGATCACGCGTTCCAGCTGCTGCTTGCTCAGCCACGCGCGGCCCACTTCCTCGAAGGCCGCGGCGAAGGCGTCGAAGGCGTCGGCGCGCAGCGTCAGGCCGGCCGCCATCGCGTGGCCGCCGAATTTGTCGATCAGCGACGGCGCCTTCTTGTACACCAGGTCCAGCGCGTCGCGCAGGTGGAAGCCGGGAATCGATCGGCCGGAACCCTTGATCCAGCCGTCCGCGCCGGGCGCGAAGGTGATGGTCGGCCGGAAGAACTTCTCCTTCAGGCGCGAGGCGACGATGCCGATCACGCCCTGGTGCCACGATTCGTCGAACACGCAGATGGTGCTGCTGTTGGCCGGCTCGAACGCGTCCAGGTGCAGCAAGGCGGCGTCCTGCATCTCGGCTTCGATCTCGCGCCGTTTCAGGTTGATTTCATTGAGCTGCTGCGCCAGCTGCCATGCGCGGCCCTCGTCGTCGGTGATCAGGCATTCGATCCCCAGCGACATGTCCTCCAGCCGTCCGGCCGCGTTCAGGCGCGGGCCCAGCGCGAAACCCAGGTCGAAGGGATTGGCGTTGCGCGGCTCGCGGCCGGCCACGCGGAACAGCGCCGCCACGCCGGCGTGCATGCGGCCCGCGCGCATGCGCTTGAGGCCTTGCGCCACCAGGATGCGGTTGTTCGGATCGAGCCGCACCACGTCGGCCACGGTGCCCAGCGCGACCAGGTCGAGCAGGTTGTCGAGCTTGGGCTGGGTCTGGGCGTCGAACACGCCGCGCTTGCGCAGCTCCGCGCGCAGCGCCAGCAGCACGTAGAACACCACGCCGACGCCGGCGATATGCTTGCTCGGGAAGCCGCATTCCGGCTGGTTCGGATTGACGATCACGCGCGCGGCGGGCAGGGTGTCGGCCGGCAGGTGGTGGTCGGTGACGACGACTTCGATGCCGCGCCGGTTGGCCTCCGCCACGCCATCGATGCTGGCGATGCCGTTGTCGACGGTGATGATGATGTCCGGCTGCTTCTCGCGCGCCGTCAGTTCGACGATCTCCGGCGTCAGGCCGTAGCCGTATTCGAAGCGGTTAGGCACGATGAAGTCGATGTTGGCGCCCATGGCGCGCAGGCCGCGCAGCGCGACCGCGCAGGCGGTGGCGCCGTCGCAGTCGTAGTCGGCCACGATCACCATGCGCTTGCCGGCGGCGATGGAGTCGGCCAGGAACACGGCGGCGGCGCCGATGTGCAGCAAGCCCGATGGCGGGATCATGGACGCCAGCTCGCTCGACAGCTCCTTGACGTCGGTCAGGCCGCGCGACGCGTACAGGCGCGCCAGCACGGGATGGATGCCGCCCTGGCGCAGCATTTCGGATTCGCGGAACGGGCAGGGGCGGATGGCGATACGGGTCATGTCAGGCTTGCTTCAGTAAGAGGTTCAGGTTTTGCTTGCGCCAGAATTTGCGCAACGAGAGTTTGCCGGTGTCCACGCTGGTCCAGCCGTTGCGGTGGCTGAGCAGCAGTGTCACGCCGCTCACGCGGCCATCGCGCAAGGCCGCCAGCATTGGCGCCAGCCATTCCTGTTCGATGCGCTGCATGCGCTCGATCCAGTCGGACCAGTCGCCGCTCTGCGCCGACGGTATCAGCTCGGCCAGCATCACAGCCCCCGGCTGCGCGATCAACTGCGCGGCGGATGGCTGGCGCAGCGCGGGCGCGGCCAGCGCCTGCATCCAGTCCGGGCTGCCGTCGATCGCCAGCGCGCGCGGCGCGGCTTGCAGCGGGCCGGCGCCGCCCCACAGCCAGAACGAATTCACCGGCTGCAGGCCGCGCGCCTGGCGCGCTTCGTTGACCGGCAGCTCGTGCCACTGCATCTGGATTTCGTTTTGCAGCTTGCGGTAGGCCCGCGCGTGTTCGCCCTCGGGCATCCAGTCGCTCAGGTTCTGCGTGGTCGCGGCGTCGGGCGACGCGGTGTCCAGCTTGGACCAGTCGTCGGCCCGCGCAAACCACAGGCCGGGCGCCGCGTACAGCAGGGTCTTGCCTTGTTCTTCGAAGCAGGGGCGGGCCAACTCGTAGAGCGTGCGCGATTCCGCTTCGCTCAGGTGCATGCCGCGCGGGTCGGACAGCAGCAGGTGTGTGCGCGACAGCTGGATGTGCGTCGGCTGCACGATGAACCAATGCCCTTGCGCGGCCTCCGCCTGCAAGCCGCAGCCGTGCATGACGGCCGTGGCCAGCGGCGCGCCGGTGTCCGGCTGGTCCGGCGCGGAGGCCAGGCCCAGCGCGTGCGCCAGCCAGGCTTCGTGCGGCAGCAGCCTGGCCTTGGCGTCATAAGCCTGGTATCGATATTGTTTATTGAGAGACAACAGCGCCGCCAGGGCAGGGGTGTTCAGGGCGCGCATCAGGTCCGGCGCCATCTCCGGCGGGGGCAAGGCGTAGGGCAGGGCAAGGGTGATTTCGTTCATGCCGAGATTGTAGGGCATAGCGGGCGGCGGCGGGATATTTACCTGGCTTGCCGGCGTCGCCGCCGGCGGCCGGCGCGGCCTTTTTATGGGGCCGTAGCGGGGCGATTCGCCCATGACATGCTATTTATATGGCAAACTGCGGGCTCACCAAGTTTTGATTCCCTACGGAGCCCATGAGCATTATCCAGAATCTGCCCTTTGAGTGGCTGGTTGGCCTGCGTTACACGCGGGCCGGCAAGCGCAGCGGGCGCAATAGTTTTATCTCCTTTATCTCGCTCATCTCCATGGCCGGCATCGGCCTGGGCGTGGCCGCGCTGATCGTCGTGCTGTCGGTGATGAACGGCTTCCAGAAGGAAGTGACGGATCGCATGCTGTCGGTGCTGGCTCACATCGAGATATTCGACGCCCGCGGTTCGATGCCGGACTGGCACGCCGCCGCCGCCGAGGCGCGCAAGAACCCTGAAGTGATCGGTGCGGCGCCGTTCGCCGAGACGCAGGGCATGCTGGTACGCGACGACGTGCTGCGCCCGGCCATCATCCGCGGCGTGCTGCCGGAGCAGGAGCCCAACGTTTCCGACGTCGCCAAGCAGACCAGGCGTGGCAGCTTCAACGCGCTGCAGCCGGGCAGCTACAACATCGTGCTGGGCATCGAGCTGGCGCGCGCGCTGCGCGTCAACCTGGGCGAGAAGGTGACGCTGGCGCTGGCCCAGGGCCAGCCGACGCCGGCCGGCGTGCTGCCGCGTTTGCGCTCGTTCACCGTGGTCGGCATCTTCGAGGCGGGCCACAACGAGTTCGACTCGGCGCTGGCCTTCGTCCACCTGACCGACGCCGAAAAACTGCTGCGCATGGACGCGCCGGCCGGTTTGCGCCTGCGCCTGTCGGACATGCACCGCGCGCCGCAAGTGGCGCAGGATCTGAAGAACAGCATGTCCGGTGACCTGATCATGCGCGACTGGTCCAAGCTCAACGCCAACTGGTTCGCCGCCGTGCAGACCGAGAAGCGCATGATGTTCATCATCCTGACCTTGATCATCGCGGTGGCCGCATTCAACCTGGTGTCAACGCTGGTGATGACCGTGACCGACAAGCAGGCCGACATCGCCATCTTGCGCACGCTGGGCGCCTCGCCGCGTTCGATCATGAAGATCTTCATGATCCAGGGCGCGCTGGTGGGCATCCTCGGCACCGCCATCGGCGTGGGCCTGGGCGTGCTGGTGGCGCTCAACATCGACGTCATCGTGCCGTTTATCGAACATTTATTGGGAGTGCAGTTCTTGTCGAAGGATATTTACTACATCAGCACCGTGCCGTCCGACCTGCGTTGGCCGGACGTGTTCAAGATCGGCGGCGTGGCCGTGGTGCTGGCCTTTGTGGCGACGCTTTACCCCAGCTGGTGGGCCGCCCGCGTGAAACCTGCGGAGGCGCTGCGCTATGAGTAATCTCGAACCTGTGGTCCTGTCCTGCCGCAACCTGGGCAAAACGTTTACGCAAGGCGCCTACTCGGTGCAGGTGCTGAACGGTATCGACATCGACGTGCGGCGCGGCGAGCGCGTGGCCATCGTCGGCGCCTCCGGCTCTGGCAAATCGACGCTGCTGCACCTGCTGGGCGGCCTCGATACGCCGACCAAGGGCACTGTCACCCTGCTGGGCAAGGACTTCGCGAGCCTGAGCGAGACCGCGCGCGGCGACCTGCGCAACGCGTCGCTGGGCTTCGTCTACCAGTTCCACCACCTGCTGCCGGAATTCAGCGCGCTCGATAACGTGGCGATGCCGCTGATGATACGCCGCGTCAAGCGCGCCGAGGCCACCGGCGTGGCGCAGCAGATACTCTCGCGCGTCAATCTGGCCAAGCGCGTCACGCACGTGCCGGGCGAATTGTCCGGCGGCGAGCGGCAGCGCGTGGCGCTGGCGCGGGCGCTGGTCACACAGCCCGCCTGCGTGCTGGCCGACGAACCGACCGGCAATCTCGATCACGCCACCGCGCAGACCATCTTCGACTTGATGCTGGAACTGTCGCGCACCCTGGGCACGGCCTTCATCATCGTCACCCATGATATCGAGCTGGCGCGCCGCTGCGACCGCGTGCTGCGCCTGACCGACGAAGGCCTGCAGCCGTACCAGGACTGACGCCATGTGGATAGACACCCACTGCCACCTCGACGCGCACGAATTCGGCGGCGAGTCCGCCGCGCAGGCGGCGCTGGCGCGGGAGCAGGGCGTGTCGATGATCGTGATCCCGGCGGTGGAGACGGCCAACTTCCCGGTGGTGGCGCAGTTGGCCGCCAGCGTGGACAACGGCTGCTACGCGCTGGGCATCCATCCGATCTACGTGCCGCACGCCGAAGAAGACGACCTGCGCGTGCTGCGCGAGCAGGTCGCCGCCGCGATGGCCGACCAGCGTTTCGTGGCGCTGGGCGAGATCGGCCTGGACTTCTTCATCCCCATGCTGACCGAGCCGGCGATGCGCGAGAAGCAGATATTCTTCTTCCGCGAACAGCTCAAGATCGCCCGCGATTTTGAGCTGCCGGTGCTGATGCACGTGCGCCGTTCGCAGGACGTGGTGCTCAAGCATGTGCGCCAGATCCGGCCCGCGGGCGGCATCGCGCATGCGTTCAACGGCAGCTTCCAGCAGGCGCAGGGCTACATCGAGCTTGGTTTCAAGCTGGGCTTCGGCGGCGCCATGACTTTTACGCGCGCGCTGCAAATCCGCCGGTTGGCTGCCGAGCTGCCGCTGGACTCCATCGTGCTGGAAACGGACGCGCCGGATATCGCCCCAAGCTGGGTACATCCCGGCCGCAACACTCCCGATCAAATTCCCCGCATCGGCGCCGTGCTGGCCGAACTGCGCGGCCTGACACCGCAAGAAGTGGCAGCCGCCACCAGCGCCAACGCGCGCGCCGTGCTGCCGCGCATGCCTGCCTGAGCGCAGGCCGTGCGCGGTTAGATTTCGATAGATTTGACGCCCCGTCAATAGTGCATAATTTCAAACCTTATTATTTGCGTAATCCGTCGAAAGTCCTGTAATGAAAAACATTGTTCGTAGTACTTGCCTCGCAGCGCTTGTGTCCATCCCCGTCGCCGGTTTCGCCGAGACCAGCCAGGTGTCGGAGCGCGAGATCGACGTGCCCAAGTGCGCCAGCCCGGCCGCCAAGGTCGTCTTCACCGAGTTCAAGTGCAAATCGGCCGATTGCTCGTCCGGCTCCGGCCAGCAGGACCCGCGCCAGTACCGCTGGTGGGAGCGCCAGGGCAATGTGGCCCAGCCGAGCTACACCGGCGTCGGCACCGGCATGACCGAAATGCTGGCCACCGCGCTGACCCAGACCGGTTGCTTCGATGTGCAGGAACGCGCCGAAATGGAAGAAATCAACAAGGAACTGGCGCTGATCGGCAAGAAGGTCGAGGCCGAAGCGGCCGACTACATGATCACCGGCTCGATCACCTCGCTGGGCTTCGAGCAAAGCTCCACCGGCCTGGGCGGCCTGGGCTTCCTCAAAGGCCCGCTGGGCCTGCTGGCCGGTTCGGTCGACTTCAAGAAATCCAAGGTGCACATGAACATGGACATCCGCGTGGTGGACGTCAAGCGCGCCAAGATCGTCGCCTCCAAGACCTTCCAGGCCAACAACGAGAAGAACGGCTTCGGCATGTCGGCCCTGGGCTGGGGCGGCGGCGTCGGACTGGGTGGCAGCCACGCCAGCATCAGCGGCTCGCCGCTGGAGGAAGTGGCGCGCGACCTGCTGGTCAAGTCGACCTCCTTCCTGGCCGAAACCATCGCCGCCAAGAACATCACCGAACGCGTGGCGGTCAAGGCCACCGATGTGTCGGCGAAGTAGCACAGTTATAACTATGCCTTATTGACATGAATAAACGGCAATGATACCTTTATTGCACCACTACCAGTGGTCTTCGTTTGAACTTTAACTATCTGAAAAGGTTCTGAAAATGAAAAAGCAAAATGAGGCAAAGCTGTTTGCATTCAAACTGGCAGAGAAAAAAGCCGGCGCCGTGAAAGCCGCGCCGCAGTGGAAAGCGCGCGATGGCGTGGCGCTGGCAGGTTGCTCGGGCCCTGACGCCCGCGGTCCACGCGCCGGCCGTCCGGACTCCGGCATCTGGTGCTAAGCGTCTGACCGTCCCGCGCCTCGGACGCTTGCCGTCCGGCGGCGCGGCACCGGCCGGCAGCCAGCCCATTCCATGAGCAAGAAAATCCTGATCGTCACCCACAGCGGCGACCTGCATGCGGATTTGCTGACCCCCATCCTGACCGCCCAGGGCGGCGCCTTCTTCAGGCTGGACCTCGACACCTTCCCCCGCGATTACGAACTGATTCAATCCTTCCAGCAGCACGGCTGCCACGGCGAGATCCGCCACCTGCCGTCGGGCGAGTGCATCGACATCGGCGAGATCGGCGCGGTATGGGCCCGCAAGCCGGGCGACTTCGCCTACCGCAGCGACGATCTGGGTGCGCAGGAGTTGGCCTACGCGCGGCTCGAAAGCGAGCAAGCCTTGTTCGGCCTGTTGTATGGTCTGGACTGCTACTGGATAGGCCACCCGCTGACCATGCGCGGCGCCATGTGGAAGGGCGAACAATTGCAGCGCGCGCAGCGCCTGGGCTTTCGCATCCCCGAGACGCTGGTCACCAATTCGGCCGCGCAGGTGCGGCAGTTCCGCAGCCGGCTGCCGGGCCAGATGATCTTCAAGGCCATGTCGACGCCGTCGCTGGGGGCGGAAGACGTGGACGCCGGCGATTGCGTCGCCGAAGGCCTGACCACCACCGTGGTCGACGACGACATGATGGAAGCCATCGACGCGGTGGCCGAACTGCCTTGCCAGTTCCAGGGCTACGTCGCCAAGCAGTACGAGCTGCGCGTGACCGTCATCGGCCGCCGCGTGTTCGCCGCCAAGATCCACAGCCAGGACGACAGCCGCACGGCGGTCGACTGCCGCGACATGTCGGCGCCGATCCGCTACGAACCGACCCTGCTGCCGGCGCATATCGAACAGCGCTGCCTGGAGCTGGTGGCCAGCTACGGCTTGAACTTCAGCGCGCTGGACCTGATCGTCACGCCGGAAAACGACTACGTCTTCCTCGAAAATAATCCCGCCGGGCAGTTCCTCTTCATCGAACAGCTGATCCCCGAATTCAATCTGCTGGAAACGCTGGCCGGCCAGCTGTTGCGGGAGGCCGCATGCCGCACACACTGAACCGCGTTGCATGAGCAATCCGCACCTGCAACGGCTTGCGCTGCTGCGCACCTTCGCGCCGCGCCTGGCCCTGGGCTTGTTGTTCATGGCGTTGACGGTGTTGGTGGAATTGAGCTATCCGAGGGCGCTGTCGTACTTCATCGACCATATCGGCTTGAAGAGCGACGGCGCCTGGTTCTCCCCCTTTGCCGCGACGGTGACGGCGGTGCTGGCGCTGCAGGCGGTGGCGACCACGATGCGCTACTACCTGTTCGAATCGACCGGGCATATGATCGTCGCGCGCATCCGCCGCCTTCTGTATGGCGCGCTGATACGGCAGCCGGTGGGCTTCTACGACAAACACAACGTCGGAGAGCTGACCAGCCGCCTGTCGGCCGACGTCGAAATCCTGCACGACACGCTGACCATGGGCCTGGCCATATCACTGCGCTCGCTGTGCGTGCTGGCCGGCTGCGTCGTCATGCTGCTGCTGATCTCTCCCGTCTTAAGCCTGATCCTGCTGGTCTACGTGCCACTGACGCTGTACATGGGCGACTGGCTGGGCAAGCATGTGCGCCAGCGCTCGCGCGACATCCAGCAACGGCAGGCCGAATGCGGCGGCGTGGCGCACGAATACTTCACCAACATCCGGCTGGTGCATGCCTTCAACCAGCAGCGCGCCGCCGGCGCCAAATACGCCGACGCCACCGCGCACGCGCTGACGGCGGCCATCGCCAACACGCGCTTGCTGGCGTCGTTCCGCGGCGTGTCGTCGTTCGTCATGTACCTGGCGCTGCTGGCGACCCTGTGGCTGGGCGCGCGCTTGATAGGGCAGGGCAGCCTGTCGGTCGGGGAGCTGACCAGCTTTGTGATCTATGCCGGCATGGTCACCAGTTCGTCCGGCGCGGTCAGCGATTTCTGGAGCGACTGGATGCGCACCATCGGCGCCACGGAACGGGTGTTCGAGATCATCGAGAGCGAAGCGCAGCCGGCTGCGGCGTCCGCCGGCGACGTCACGCTGCGCGGCGAGCTGGCGTTCCGCGACGTCAGTTTTGTCTATCCGGAGCGGCCGGAAAAACTGGCCCTCGACGGCGTGAGCTTTGCGATTGCGGCGGGCGAGAACGTGGCGCTGGTGGGCGCATCGGGCGCGGGCAAGTCCACCATCGCCAGTCTGGTGCTGGGTTTCTACCGGCCGCACAGCGGCTGCATCGCCTTCGACGGCGTGCCGGCGGAACGTCTGGACCTTGCCGGCGTGCGCGCGCACATCGCCATCGTCGAGCAGGAGCCGTCGCTGTTCTCGGGCAGCATCTTCGAGAACATCGCCTTTGCGGTGCCAGACCGGCAGGTGACACGCGGCGAAGTGGCCGATGCTGCCCGGCTGGCCAACGCGCATGATTTTATCGCCGGCTTCCCGCATGGTTACGACACGGTGGTGGGCGAGCGCGGCGTGCAGCTGTCAGGCGGGCAGAAACAGCGTATCGCCATCGCCCGCGCCTTGCTGCGCGACCCGAAGATATTGATCCTCGACGAAGCCACCAGCGCGCTCGATTCGGCCAGCGAACTGCAAGTGCAGCAGGCGCTGGACAAGCTGATGGAGGGCCGCACCACCGTCGTCATCGCGCATCGCTATTCGACCATCGTCAAGGCCGACCGCGTGCTGGTGCTGGAGCGGGGCGCCATCGTGCAGCAGGGCGCGCACGCGGAGCTGATCCAGCGGCGCGGCGGCCTGTACTTCCAACTGATGGAGAACCAGCTGTCGAGTTACCGCACCGGCTGATCTGCATCAACATCCGCGGCGGTTGCCCATGCGTGGGCGGCGCTTCTGCGTAGTATCGGACTGTTGCGATACTTGAGGAGCGGCCGCGATGAGGGCGGTGATGACAGGTTTCGCCGCAGGGGCGGCCTTGCTGCAGACGCAGGCAACGCTGCCGCCGGCTTGGGCTGGCGTGGCGGCTGCGCTGGCGCTCGCAGCCTGGCTGGCGTTGTGGCGCGGCTGGTTGCGGCAGCGCGTTTGCCTTCCCGGCGCGCCCGCCGCCACGGCGTTGCGTTGCGCCGCCGCGCTGCTGGCGGGATGTGTGGTCGGATTCTTCTGGGCCGCATGGATGGCCCAGCGCGTGCTGGCGCCGCAGCTTGCCGCCGCCGATGAAGGCCGCGACTTCACGCTGATCGGCACTATCGACAATCTGCCGTACCGCTTCGATCAAGGCGTACGGTTCAACTTCGCGGTGGAGCACGTGCTGAACGGGGCGCAGCACGCGGTGCCGCCGCATATCTCGCTGGCCTGGTATGCCGGCTTTCGCGATCAGGTGAACGAGGTCGGCGACGTGCAGCCGGGCGAGCGTTGGCAACTGACGGTGCGTCTGCAACGGCCGCACGGCAATGCCAATCCATATGGCTTCGATTACGAAGCGTGGCTGCTGGAACAAGGCCTGCGCGCGACCGGCTATGTGCGGCCGGCGAAGGACAACCGGCGCCTGGACAGTTTTGTCTTCAGCATCGGCAACGTGATCGAGCACTCGCGCGCGTTGCTGCGGGCACGCATACTGGCTGCGCTGCCGGACAAGCCTTACGCCGGCGTGATCGTGGCGCTGGTGGTCGGCGACCAGCGCGGCATCGACCAATCCGACTGGAACGTCTTCAACCGCACCGGCATCGGCCATCTTATTTCCATCTCCGGATTGCACATCACGATGGTGGCGGGGCTGTTCGCGCTGGCGGCTTTCAATCTGTGGCGGCACTCCTTCTTCACCCGCGCGCAGCTGCCCTTGCTGCTGCCTGCGCAGAAAGTGGCGGCGCTGGTTGGTGCGGCGGTGGCGCTGCTGTACGTGCTGCTGGCCGGATTCGGCGTCCCTGCGCAGCGCACCTTATACATGCTGATGGTGGTCGCCGCCGCGCTGTGGTCGAACCGCATCGCCAGCGTGACCCAGGTGCTGTGCAGCGCCCTCGGCGTGGTGGTGCTGATCGATCCGTGGGCGGTGTTGTGGCCGGGCTTCTGGCTGTCCTTCGGCGCGGTCGCCACGATTTTGTATGCCACCGTTGGGCGCATTGCGCGCAGGCCTGCACGTCCGCCGCGCGCCGCGCATGATGCCGGCCATGCGTCGGGCGATGCGGAAGGACCTTCGCGCCGCGAGCGGCTCCTGCAGGCGCTGTACGTCGGCGCCCACACGCAGTATGCCGTCACCTTCGGCCTGGTGCCGCTGACGATGCTGCTGTTCTCGCAGGTGTCGGTGGTCAGCCCGCTGGCCAACGCGGTGGCGATTCCGTTGATCAGCCTTGTGGTCACGCCGCTCGCGCTGGTCGGCAGCATGCTGCCCACGTTGCTGGCGGTGCCGGTGCTGGGCCTTGCGCATCTGCTGGTGGAATGGCTGGCGGTCTGCCTGCAATGGTTCAGCGGCCTGCATTACGCCGTCTGGAGCGCGCCGACGCCGCCCTTGTGGTTGTTCTGCTGGGCCATGTGCGGCACCATCTGGCTGCTGGCGCCGCGCGGCTGGCCGGTGCGCTGGCTAGGCCTGGCGACCTGGATACCGCTGTTGGCCGCCGAACCAACGCATCCGCCGCCGGGCCGGATGACAGTCACCGCCTTCGATGTGGGGCAGGGCATGGCGCTGCTGATCGAGACCAGCGGGCATCGCCTGCTGTACGACACCGGCCCGGCCTACGCGCCCACCTCCAACGCCGGCAACCGCGTCATCCTCCCATATCTGAAGGCGCGCGGCATCGCCGCATTGGACGGCATGATCGTCACCCACAGCGACATCGACCACTCCGGCGGCGCGCTGACGGTGCTGGACGGCGTGCGGGTGGACTGGGTGCTGTCCTCGCTGCCGGTCCAGCATCCGATTGCCAGGGCCGCGCGCCAGCACCTGCGCTGCGCTGCGGGACAGCGCTGGAATTGGGACGGCGTGCATTTCGAGATGCTGCATCCGCTGCCAGCCAGTTACGCCGATGCGGCGCTCAAGCCCAACGCGCGCGGCTGCACGTTGAAGATCACCGCCGGCGGCAAGGCCATGCTGCTGGCCGCCGACATCGAAGCCGCGCAGGAGGCCGCGCTGCTGCAACGCGACCGCGCCGGCTTGCGCGCCGACGTGCTGCTGGCGCCGCACCACGGCAGCGGCACCTCGTCCACGCCGGCCTTCCTGCTGGCGGTCCATCCGCAGGCCGCCGTGTTCCAGGTGGGCTATCGCAACCGCTACCACCATCCCAAGCCGGAAGTCTACGACCGCTACGGCCAGCTGCACATCGAACGCCTGCGCACCGACCAGACCGGCGCACTGACGCTCGATTTCGGCGATCGCATCGACATCGCCGCCTACCGGCAGGCCCACGGGCGCTACTGGTACGGCCGCTAAATTAGAGCCTTTCCCCCAAGCCGGCCGGGGTAAGTGCCATTACAATGGTCCGAAAACTATCATACGGAGACCGCTTGTGAGCAAGCCCAAGCTGCATTTTGCCCATGCCAATAGCTACCCGGCGGGCGTGTACCGCCAGTACTTCGAACTGCTGGCCGACGATTTCGACATTCAGGCGCTGGACATGCACGGCCACAGCCCGCGCTACCCGGTCAGCGACGGCTGGCCGGACCTGGTCGACGAATACATCAACGAACTGACCACGCGCTACGACGAGCCGGTGATCCTGGTCGGCCACTCGCTGGGCGGCATGCTCAGCCTGATGGTGGCGCATGCCCGCCCGGACCTGGTGCGCTGCGTGGTGATGCTGGACGCGCCGGTGGTGGCCGGCTGGCGCGCGCAATTCTGGCGCCTGATCAAAATGAGCGGCAACGCCAACCGCGTGCCGCCGGCGAAGTTTTCCATCCGCCGCCGCAACGTGTGGCCGGACGCCGAGGCGGCCTACCAGCATTTCGCCAGCAAGGACTTGTTCGCCGCATGGGCGCCGGGCGTGCTGGCCGATTACATGGCGAGCGGCCTGAAACCGCATCCCGAAGGCGTGCAGCTGCGCTTTACCCGCGAGGTGGAAACCAGCATCTACGCCAGCCTGCCGCACCATCTGCCCAAGCTGGTGCGCGGCCGCTTCCCGGCGCCGATCGGCTTTATCGGCGGCACCGACTCGTGGGAGACCAGCCAGTCCGGCCTCGGCCATACGCAGGCCTTGGTGGGCAAGCATTTCCGCATCGTGCCGGGTGGCCACCTGTTCCCGATGGAGTCGCCGGCGCTGGCCGCCGACGCCACCCGTGAGATGATCGCCAGCCTGTTAAATGAAAAAGCCCGCGCTGGGCGGGCTTATGCGTAGAGGCGCTGCTTGACTCATGCCTTGCGGCGCCTTGCGATCACGCCGACCAGGCCCAGGCCTGCCACCAGCATGGCCCATGTTCCAGGTTCCGGCACCACCAGCGTGTTGCGCACATAGATGGTTTCCGGCACGCCGCCGATCTGGCCGTTAAGGCCGTCGGTGACCCTGCCGGCGGCATAGTCATTCTGATCGACGTGGAAGAAGTTGCCCCAGTACTCGGACGCGAAGATGTAAGAGTTGTGGTCGGTGTAGCCTGCGATGGGACTGACGATGCCGCCGGGATTGCCGGGGGTGATGAAGTCGGTCCACAGCGGATGGTTGAGCCACTCGGCGGCCGTTGCCACCCGCCAGCCTTCCGCGGCGCGATAGGTGGCTGGCTGGATGTTGCCAGGTCCCCATTCGTCTGGGCCGATAGGCCCTGCATAGACCCAGTCCAACCCCGAATTGTTCAAATTAATCAGAACGTTGGAATTTGGGATAGGCGTGCCTGAATTGATGATTTGCGCTTGTGCTCCTGCTGCGATCCCCATCGCAATTACTGCTGTTATTAGGAACTTTTTCATTTGGATACCCATATGAGTTTATTTACAGGAAGTTTTTTGTGGATACAAGTATTCGACTGCAAGTCAAGCATACGGTTTTTTTGTCATTATGCAAATTAGTTTTCTAGATCACTAACAGTCAAGAAACATATGCAACAGCTATCGGCAGCTTAAAGGGGTTCGTAAAACCTGCATGTTCGCGTAAAATCTCGGGCATTCGGTGCAGTGCGCCGCCCCCCTGAACTTTAGGAATGCCTTGCGATGACGATTAAAAGCGACAAATGGATACGCCGTATGGCGGAGCAACATGGGATGATCGAGCCGTTCTTCCCGGACCAGGTACGCCAGGAAGAGGGCCGCAAGGTGATTTCTTACGGAACGTCGTCGTATGGATACGACATCCGTTGCGCCGACGAGTTCAAAGTATTTACCAATATCAACAGCACCATCGTCGATCCGAAGAACTTCGACTCGAATTCCTTCGTCGACGTCAAGAGCGACGTCTGCATCATCCCGCCCAATTCCTTCGCGCTGGCCCGCACCATGGAATACTTCCGCATCCCGCGCAGCGTGCTGACGGTGTGCCTGGGCAAGTCGACCTATGCCCGTTGCGGCATCATCGTCAACGTGACGCCGTTCGAGCCGGAATGGGAAGGGTATGTGACGCTGGAGTTCTCCAACACCACGCCGCTGCCGGCCAAGATCTACGCCGGCGAGGGTTGCGCGCAGGTGCTGTTCTTCGAGAGCGACGAAGTGTGCGACGTGTCCTACAAAGACCGCAACGGCAAGTACCAGGGCCAGCACGGCGTGACCCTGCCGAAGGCGTAAAACCTAACGCTTGATCGGCAGCAGTATCTCGACACACAAGCCGCCATCCGCCCGGTTGGCGGCTTTGATATTTCCGCCGTGCGCTTCGATCACATGCTGGGCGATGGCCAGGCCCAGGCCGTGGCCTTCGGTGCTGGCGCTGCTGGAGCGGAAGAAGGGCTGGAAGATGGTTTCCAGGTCGGCCGCCGCCACGCCCGGCCCGCGGTCGAGCACGCGGATGCACAGCTGGCGGGCGTCGGGCAGGGTGCGGGTTTGCAGCTGCACCACGCCGCCCTCGGGGCTGTGCTTGATGGCGTTGCGCACCACGTTTTCGATGGCGCGGCCCAGCAGGTCGGCCTGGCCGGTCACCATCACGTCCGCCTCGCCTTCCTGCACCACGCTGCGCCGCTGGCTGGACGCTTCGTAGTTGGCGTCGTCGGCGATCTGTTCCAGCAGTTCCGCCATGCTGATTTCCTCCTGGCTGGCCTTGATGGCGCCCGCTTCCAGGCGCGCCAGCGTCAGCAGTTCTCCCACCAGCTTATCCATGCGCACGCTTTCCCGTTCGATGCGCTCCAGCGACGCCGCCAGCTTTTCCGGCTGCTGGTGCGCCAGGCCGATCGCCGCCTGCAGGCGCGCCAGCGGCGAGCGCAGCTCGTGCGAGACGTCGTGCAGCAGCCTGGTCTGGCCGTCGATCAGGCTGCGCAGGCGGGCCGTCATGCGGTCGAAGTCGCGGCCGAGGTCGTTCAGTTCGGAGTTGCGCTTGCCCTTGCCGGCGGCGCCGAAGCGCGGCGCCAGGTCGCCGCCGGCGGCCGCGTCGAAGGCTTGCCGCAGCGCGCGGATCGGGCGCGAGAAGTACCACGCCAGCAGCATCGCGAACAGCAGGCTGGCCAGCGTGGCGGCGGCGATCGGCACCCACAGCGTCAGCGGCTGGAAGCGCGGGCCGCGCATGTCGCCGGGGCCGCCGGGGCCATAACCGCGGCCGTTGTTCGGCGGGGCACCCGGCGGGGCGCCGGCGCGGCTGGGGTCGAAGCGGGGATCGGGGCCGGGGGCTTGGCCCGGTTCCGGGTTCGGGCCTGGACCCTGGCCGCGCGGCATCGGCGGCGCGCCGCCCTGCAGCGCCATCTGCGCGCCGCCCAGGCCGGCCATCAGCGGACGGTCGAGATCCAAGCCGCGCGACGGTAGAAACAGTATAAATCGTTTGCCTTCCGGATCGCCCACCTGGCGCACCACGCGGCGCTTGCCTTCCTGCTTGAGCAGGGCGTGCGACTCGCGCAGCATGGCCGGGCTGACGTCGCGCCCCAGCAGCTCATGGCCTTGCTCGTCGACCGCGAACACCCGGTGCCGTTCCATATTCTCCAGCAGGCGGCGCAGCGCCTTGACGCCGCCATATTCCAGCGTGGCGGCGGCCGAGTTGATGGCCATCTCGGCCGGCGGGCTGGTGTCCAGGTCTTTGGGCTGGTTGGCTTCCTGGTTGTGGTTCTTGAGCCAGACGGCGCCGCCGATGCCGACGATGGCGGTCAGCTGCGCCAACAGGATGCAGACGAAAAACTTCCAGAACAGTCGGCCCACGGGCTACTCCTTGATCAGCTGATAGCCCAGGCGGTACACGGTTTGCAGGCAGGAGCGGCCGTCGGCGATGGTGCCGAGCTTGTGCCGCAGGCTGCTCAGGTGGACGTCGATGTTGCGGTCGAAGCGCGCCAGCGGCCGGCCCAGGCCCTGTTCCGACAAGGCGTTCTTGCTGACCGGACGGCCGGCGTTGCGGGCCAATACTTCGAGCAGGTTGAATTCGGTGCTGGTCAGTTCCAGCTTGGCGCCGGCCCAGGCGGCGCGCCGCTGTTCCGGCCACATGGTCAGCTGGCCGACGGTGAGCGCGGCGGCGGCGCCGTTGTCGAGCGGCGCGCTCTGCGAGCGGCGCAGGATGGCGCGGATGCGGGCGGTCAGCTCACGCGGGGTGCAGGGCTTGGCCACGTAGTCGTCCGCGCCCAGCTCCAGGCCGACGATGCGGTCGGTGTCGTCGCCGCGCCCGGTCAGCATCAGGATCGGCAGCTGGCTGTTGGTGCGGATGCGGCGCAGCGTTTCCAGCCCGTTCATGCGCGGCATCATCACGTCCAGGATGGCGATCGCATACTGGCCGGTGAAGGCTTCGGCGGTGCCGGCTTCGCCGTCGTGCACCATCTTGACGTCGAAACCTTCCTGTTCCAGGTATTCCTTGAACATGCCCACCAGTTCGATATCGTCGTCTATCAGCAGTACTTTGCTCTTCATGCCGCGTGCTTCTTTCTATGTCAATGGACCGATCATAACAGCCCCGCGCGCGCGCCCGGCGGCCTTTTACCCGGTTTTACAACGCATTGCCCGTACCCAATCAGGTGTCAAAACGGCCATCTTTACATCGATTTACCGTGGGCTTACGGCGCTTTACATGGGGCGGCCGGAGAATGGCTGCTCCCTAGCAACCAAGGAAACTCCGCATGAAAACCCCGAAAAACAGCGTATACAAAATCTTGCTGGTTGCCAGCCTGGCGCTGCCGATGTTCGCCAGCGGCGGCGCGGCCCGCGCCGACGATCTGGATGGCGATGCCGGCCATCCGCCGATGATGAGGCATGAAGGCCAAGCAGGTCCGGACCACGATGGTCCGGAGCATGGGCCCGGCGGTCGCGGCCCCGGCGCCGGCTTCCACGGTGGCATGCCTCCCTTCGGCGGCCCCGGCATGGGCGGCCGTCCGCCGTTCGCGCGCGGCATCGAATTGAGCGAGGCGCAGGAAGACAAGGTCTTCGCCATCCTGCATGCGGAACAGCCGTATCTGCGCGAGCAGGGCAAGGCCGCCGCCAAGGCCCACGAAGCGCTGCGCGCGCTGGGCGGCGCCGATCAGTACGACGATGCCAAGGCCGCCGCGCTGGCCAAAGAGGCGGCGACGGCGATGGCCAACATCGCCTTGCAGCACGTGCGCACCGAACAGAAGCTGCTGGCGGTGTTGACCCCGGAGCAGCGCAAGAAACAGGCCGAAGGCGAAGCCCGCCGCGCGCCGCGTCCCTGAATTGCCTTGACCCACCGAACGGAGAAACGTATGTCGATTAGCGCTCTGAGTTCCAGCAATACCAGCCAGCTCAGCTTTCTGAGCCGTTTGAGTAGCACCAACGCCAGCAGCACCGAGGCCACGCGCGGCGCACCGCCGTCACGCCCGCCCGAGGGCGGCGGCTTCGCCTCGGCCATCGCCGACGCGCTGCAAGCCATCGGCATCACCGGCAGCAGCGACGCCAGCGGCAGCAGCACTTCCACATCGGCCACCGCCGCCGATACCACCGACAGCACCGACAGCACCGACAGCACCGGCGGCGTGGCCGAGGCGCTGGGCAGCTTCCTGCAAAGCCTGATGGGCGCGCTGCATGCGCAGAACGCCGCCAGCAGCAACGAGGCGCCGCCCTACGGCGAGGCGCAGCAGGGCGGTGGTCCAGGTGGTGGCGGCCCCGGCAAGCTGGAGGCGGACCTGCAAAGCCTGCTCTCCAAGCTGACTTCCGGCAGCAGCGACAGCACGTCGGGCAGCAGCACCGGCAGCACCAGCGCCGACGGCAGCGACGCAGTCAGCCAGCTGGAAAGCAGCTTCGCCAATCTGCTCGACAAGCTGGGCGGCGGCAGTTCCAGCAGCGACGGCACCGGCAGCGCCGACGCCAACACCAAGCTGGCTGCCTTCCTGCAAGCCTTGTCGACCAAGGTCGGCGGCAGCGGCACCAGCGGCAATCTGGTCAACACGACGGTTTAAACAAGGAGACCGGATGCTATCCCACGACGACACCCACGAACACAGCCTGGCGGCCGACCTGGACGCCATGCTGAATCTGGGCACCGATCGCCGCCAGACCCTGCGCTGGCTGCTGGCCGGCGCCTCGGCCTTGCCGGTGCTCGGTTGCGGAGGAGGCGGCTCTTCCTCCAGCGACAGCAGCAGCACGAGCGCGACCACCACCACGGCGACCACCACCACGCCCGTCAGTGGCACATGCGCGGCGATCCCCGAGGAAACCGGCGGCCCGTATCCGGGCGACGGCACCAACAGCAACAACAGCGGCGTGGTCAATGTGCTGACGCAGTCGGGCGTGGTGCGCAGCGACATCCGCAGCAGCTTCAACGGCCCGACCAGCGTGGCGGCCGGCGTGCCGTTGACCATCAAACTGCAGATCGTCAACGCCAACGGCAGTTGCGCGGCCCTGTCCGGCTACGCGGTCTACCTGTGGCACTGCGACCGCGACGGCAATTACTCGCTGTATTCGAGCGGCGTCACGGACCAGAACTACCTGCGCGGCGTGCAGGCCAGCGACAGCGGCGGCAGCGTCACTTTCCAGACCATCTTCCCCGGTTGCTATTCGGGCCGCATGCCGCATGTGCACTTCGAGGTCTACCCGACGCTGGCCAAGAGCACCAGCGCGGCCAACCGCATCAAGACCTCGCAGTTCACCTTCCCGATGGTGACGCTCAACGAGGTCTACGCCACCAGCGGCTACAGCGCCAGCGTGCGCAACCTGGCGCAGATCAGCTATGCCACCGACAACGTCTTCAGCGACGGCTACTCCCTGCAGATGGGCGCCGTCACCGGCAACGCCACCGACGGCTATGTCGTGACGCTGACGGTGGGCGTGGCGGCCTGATCACAGCACCTTGGCCACCCAGACGATCAGGGCGGCCGAGGGCACCAGCAGCAGCTGCGCCAGCAGCGTGCCGGCCAGGCGGCTGCCGACCAGCCACACCACGGCGCGGCGGAACTGCGTATCGCTGACGCGCCCTTCGATGACGTCGTCGGTCATGCCCGACATGTGGGGATCGATGAACACCGCCATCATCACCGTGGCGCCGCCGTTGATGATCGACGACAGCGTGCTGGACGTCACCCGCACCTCGGGATCGAGCACGCCCGCGTACAGCGAGGCGAACACGCCGACGGTCCACAGCGCCACCGCGCCCACGTTCAGCAGGGTCACCGACATCGACACGCTGCCGCTGTCGCGCAGGCCGCGCACATTGCCGCCGGACGGCACGGCGGCCACGTCGCGGACGTAGGACAGCCCGCCCTTGAAGAAGCCGTGCAGCAGCAGCTTGGGCACCGAGCGGTGCACCTGGAAGTGTTCGACCGCGCGGCAGAACACGCGCTGGAAGGTGGGGATCAGCAGCGCGCCGGCCACCGTCGCCAGCGCCGCCGACAGCAGCAGCCAGCGCAGGTCGGACAGCACGTGCGCGGCGGCCAGCGGCAGGGACAGGCTCAGCTCGATCCGCTTGGCGAGGAAGGGGCCGAGAAACGAATTCGAGGTGCGCGACACCAGCACCAGAATGCTGAACAGGGCCAGCGACACGGCGATGCGCCGGGTGCGCACCCCGGCTATCCTCACCGAGTAGGCGAGGGTGCCGATCAGGTGTATCACAAACGTCAGAAAACAGATGAAGACCAGTTGCTTGTCCATGGACCATGCGGATGTGCTTGTTGCAGATCCGGCATCATCCCATAAAGCCAAGGTTACGGATACTGAAGTTGCCGATATTCGGGAACACATCGGGAAGCTGCGTGGCCGACAGGCCGAACCAGGTGGCCAGCGTGGCGCCGTACTGGTCGACCGAGGTGGTCGGCAGCAGCGAGCCGGAGCCGACGTCGAGATCGTGGCCCAGGCCGGTGACCGGCATGCTGCCATACAGGTTCTTGCCCTTGACCGCGCCGCCCATGATGAAGTGGTGGGAGCCCCAGCCATGGTCGGTGCCGTCGCCGTTGCTGGTGAAGGTGCGGCCGAAATCCGAGGCGGTGAACAGCGTGACCTGCTTGCGCATGTCGTTGCCGCCCAGGTTGGCCAGCGCGGTGTCGAAATACGCCATCGCGTGCGCGACCTTGGCCAGCAGGTCGGCCTGGTTGTGCGCCTGCAGGTCGTGGCTGTCGAAGCCGCTCAGGCTGACGTAGAACACCTGGCGCTTGACCCCCAGCGCGTTGCGGCCGCTGATGGCGCGCGCCACCGTTTGCAGCTGCACCGCCAGCGGATTGACGGCGGCCGCGCCGGTATTGGGGTTGATGTAGTGCTGCGGGTCCGGCACGCCGCCCGCGCCCGGCGCCAGCATCGCGCTGCTGAGCGCGGCCTGGGCGTTGATCGCGCGGGTCGTGACCGCCGCGTGCTCCTTGCGGAACGGGTCGCTCTGCTCGCCGGCGATGATCTGGCGCAGCGGATTGGCCGCCGCCGAGGCGCCGAACAGCGCGCCGTCGAGCGCCGTGATCGGCACCGCGTACTGGCCGCTGAGCTGGTACGGGCGGGTCTGGCGTCCGCTCAGGAACAGCGAGTTGCCGGCGTTGGAGATGCAGGTGAAGGTGGCGTTGCTGTTGGCGCTGGCCATCAGGTCGCCCAGCCGTCCGCCCCAGCCGGCCACGCCGTTCTGTTCGATTTGCGACGATTGCCACATGGCCTGCTGGTCGTTATGCGAGAACAGCCGTGGCGGCAGCGCGATGCCGCCCGCCTTGTATTGCGCCAGCGTGAGCGGCTGCAGCAGCGTGCCGACGTTGGCCAGCACGGCGACCCGTCCGGCGTCGAACAAGTCCTTCAGCGGCCGCATGGCCGGGTGCAGCGCGTAGCTGCGGCCCGCCTGCGGATTGTTGGGCACGATGGGCAGCACGCCGCCGGCCGCGCCCACGGCGGGCAGGGCGATCGAGCCGGCCTCCTGGGTGGTGCGGATGCGCCGGTACTCGCTCCACGACGTGCTGTCGGTGGCCAGCACGGTGTTGAAGTGGTCGTTGCCGCCGTTGAGGAACAGGCACACCAGGGCCTTGTAATCGCTGGCGCCTTCGGCCGCGGCGGTGCCCATGGCGGCCAGGTTCAGTGTGAAGGGTACGGCGCTGCCGCCGGCCAGGGCCAGCATCTTGCCGACGAAGCGGCGGCGGGAGGGTGATTCGAAATGCATGGGGAGTCCTTATCGTTGCGCCAGGTATTCGGGCGATGCCATCGCCAGGAAGATGGCCATGTAGACACGGTTGCGGCGGGCGTCGTTGACCCACGCCGCGTTGGTCGCGGTCGGCACCGGGATGTGGATGGCGTTCACCGCGGTGATGATCTGGTTGCGCAGGGTGCCCGACATGCCGCCGTTGAGCAGCAGCAGGTTGACGCGGTCCACCAGCAGCGGCGGTTGCGCGGCCAGCGCCACTTCGGCGCTGTAGTCGGGCTGCACGTCGCGGGCCGCGCCGGCGCCCTGGGGAATGATGTACTGCATGACGTTCAGGTAGCCGGTGACGGAAGGTTCGCCGGTGATCTGCATTTCCGGCGCCACCAAGCCGGCGGCCGACAGGCTGCTGTTAGGCGGCGTGTAGGAAGGACGGAAGAAGTTGAACACCGACGGCGCGTGCAGCGGCGACTGCCCCAGCGCGTACAGCGGGTCGTCGGTGATGTGGATCTGGAAGCGGCCGGACGTCGACTTGGCGTTGAAGGCGCGCATCCAGTTGGCCAGGCGCAGCACCGGTTCGCGCAGCTTCTTGGCGTTGCCGTTGTCGGCCGCTTCCGGGTCGAGCAGCACGGCGCGCACCACGGCCTGCATGTCGCCGCGCACGCCGCTGCCGTTGTTGGCAAACGCCGCCGCGACGCGGCCCACGTAGGCCGGGCTGGGGTTGCTGCTGACCAGGCGCTGGATCAGCTGGCGGCCGATGAAGGGGCCGACATTGGGGTGCTGGAACAGCGTGTCGAGCGCGGTCTTCAAGTCCGCCTGGCCGCTGCCGCCGCCACCGATGGTGGTGCCGAGGAAGCTCTTGGCCGAGGTCGAATGGTAGGCCGCGTAATTCTGCATCGGCGTCCAGTCGCGGCTCGGATCGGCGAGATTGCCGTTGAAGCGGTTGGGCGACTGGTCCGGCCCGGCCCAGCTCCAGCCGGTGAAGACCTTGGCCAGGCCGGCCACGTCGTCGTGGGTGTAGGTTTCGACCGGACGGCCGCCTTGCAGTTTCAGGCTGCCGTCCTGGTTCAGCTGGTACAGGCCGATGCTCATCAGCTGCATGATTTCGCGCGCGAAGTTCTCGTCCGGCACGCGGTTGCCGCTTTCCTTCTGGTTGCGCAAGTGGCTCAGGTAGACGCCCATCATCGGATGCAGCGTCACCGCTTGCAGCAAGTCGCGGTAATTGCCGAAAGCGTACTGGCCCAGCGTGTCGTAGAAGCTGGCGACGCCGGCCGGGTGCATCACGATGCTCAGGTCGGCCATGGAGATGACGAAGATCTGCGACAGCGCGAAGGTCACCCGTTGGCGCAACTGGTCGTCGCCCACGGCGGCCTGGCGCCAGAACGATTCATACACCTGGTTTTGCGACAGCGTGCCGGTGGGCAGTTGCGCAGCCATGCTCTGGACGAAGCTGCGGTGCAAGGTCTGGGTTTTGCGGAACTGGCCGTTGATCCAGTCAGCCTTGGTGGTGGCGGTCAGTGCGGCGATGCTGCCGGCGGTCGGGCCGAACGTCGCCTGGGCCAGGAAATGCGAGGCGGCCGCCTGCGTCAGCGCCGGGGCGGTCGGGCTGGTGGGTGTGCTGGGCGCGGTGGCGTCCGGCGTGGCCGGCGTCAATGGATCGGATGGGCCTGTGGTGGGGCGGGAGCCGCCGGCGCTGGTGAGCGTGCTGGCGGCGGATCGGTCTGCGGTGGTGCTGTTGCCGGAGGAGCCTCCGCCGCAGGCCGCCATCGCGAGGGACAGGGCCAGGCCGGATGCCAGTTTCAAAGTCGTGAACTTCATGCGCTTGCCTTTTGGAATTCCAAAAACGGCGATTGTAGAAGAGCCCGACTTTCAAAAGAAAATTGATTTCAATTCCGCGCAGCAACATCGAAAAATTGGGCGGTGTTGAAAGGTGTAGCCGCAAAATTGGCAGAACTTATTGAAACGTCAGTATCTATGTTCTGCGGAAATGTCTATTTTGCGCAACGCAGCAATTAAAAAAAACCGCCGGCCCGAACGCTCGAAAGCGCGTTCGGTGCCGGCGGGCTGTTGCCTTGCGCTGAGGGTTATTGCTTGACGCAATCGACGAAGTAGCCGCGCTTGCCGTCCACTTCGCGCTTGACCAGGCCGTGCACATCGGTCTCGAAGCCGGGGAAGCGCTCGTTGAAGTCGCGTGCGAAGCGCAGGTAGTCGACGATGGTCTTGTTGAAGCGCTCGCCCGGGATCAGCAGCGGAATGCCCGGCGGGTAAGGCGTCAGCAGGATGGACGTGATGCGGCCTTCCAGCTCGTCGATGGCGACGCGCTCGATCTCGCGGTGCGCCATCTTGGCGAAAGCATCCGACGGCTTCATGGCCGGGATCATGTCCGACAGGTACATCTCGGTGGTCAGGCGCGCCACGTCGTAGGCCTTGTAGAAATCGTGGATCTGCTGGCAAAGGTCGCGCAGGCCCATTTTCTCGTAGGTCGGGTTGGCGGCCGCGAATTCCGGCAGGATGCGCCACATCGGCTGGTTCTTGTCGTAGTCGTCCTTGAACTGCTGCAGCGCGGTCAGCAGCGTGTTCCAGCGGCCCTTGGTGATGCCGATGGTGAACATGATGAAGAACGAGTACAGGCCGCACTTCTCGATGATCACGCCGTGCTCGGCCAGGTACTTGGTGACGATGGACGCCGGGATGCCGGTCTCGGCGAACTGGCCGTCCAGCGACAGGCCAGGGTTGACGATGGTGGCCTTGATCGGGTCCAGCATGTTGAAGCCCGGCGCCAGCTTGCCGAAGCCGTGCCAGTCGTCCTCGGCGCGGATGACCCAGTCTTCGCGCGAACCGATGCCTTCTTCGGCGAACTCCTGCGGGCCCCACACCTGGAACCACCAGTCCTTGCCCCATTCCTGGTCGATCTTCTTCATCGCCCGGCGGAAGTCCAGCGCTTCGAGGATGGATTCCTCCACCAGCGCGGTGCCGCCCGGCGCCTCCATCATGGCCGCGGCCACGTCGCACGAGGCGATGATCGAATACTGCGGCGAGGTCGAGGTGTGCATCAGGTAGGCCTCGTTGAAGGCGTCGCGGTCCAGCTTGACCGACTCCGATTCGCGCACCAGCACCTGCGAGGCCTGCGACAGGCCGGCCAGCAGCTTGTGGGTGGACTGGGTCGAGAAGATCATCGACTCCTTGGCGCGCGGACGGTCCTTGCCGATCGCGTGCATGTTCTTGTAGAAGTCGTGGAAGGTGGCGTGCGGCAGCCAGGCTTCGTCGAAGTGCAGCGTGTCGATCTGGCCGTCGAGCATCTCGCGCAGCGTTTCCACGTTGTAGACCACGCCGTCGTAGGTCGACTGGGTGATGGTCAGGATGCGCGGCTTCTTGTTCACGGCTTCGCGCGCGAACGGGTTGGCTTCGATCTTGCGCTGGATGCTCTCCATCGTGAACTCTTCCAGCGGGATCGGGCCGATGATGCCGAGGTGGTTGCGGGTCGGCATCAGGAACACCGGGATCGCGCCGCACATGATGATCGAGTGCAGGATGGACTTGTGGCAGTTGCGGTCGACCACGACGATGTCGCCCGGCGCCACGGTCGAGTGCCAGACCATCTTGTTCGAGGTCGAGGTGCCGTTGGTGACGAAGTAGCAGTGGTCGGCGTTGAAGATGCGGGCGGCGTTGCGCTCGGACGCGGCCACCGGGCCGGTGTGGTCCAGCAGCTGGCCCAGCTCTTCGACGGCATTGCAGACGTCGGCGCGCAGCATGTTCTCGCCGAAGAACTGGTGGAACATCTGGCCGATCGGCGACTTCAGGAAGGCCACGCCGCCCGAGTGGCCGGGGCAGTGCCACGAGTAGGAACCGTCGTTGGCGTAGTGGACCAGCGCGCGGAAGAATGGCGGCGACAGGCCGTCCAGGTAGGACTTGGCTTCGCGGATGATGTGGCGCGCCACGAACTCGGGCGTGTCCTCGAACATGTGGATGAAGCCGTGCAGCTCGCGCAGGATGTCGTTGGGGATGTGGCGCGAGGTGCGGGTTTCGCCGTACAGGTAGATCGGGATGTCGGCGTTCTTGTAGCGGATTTCCTCGACGAAGGCGCGCAGCGACTTGAGCGCGGTGTCGGTCTCCTCGACCGAGCCGGCGCCGAACTCCTCATCGTCGATCGACAGCACGAAGGCCGACGCGCGCGATTGCTGCTGGGCGAACTGGGACAGGTCGCCGTAGCTGGTCACGCCCACCACTTCCATGCCTTCTTTTTCCATCGCATCGGCCAGGGCGCGAATGCCCAGGCCGGACGTGTTCTCGGAACGGAAATCCTCGTCGATGATGACGATGGGGAAACGAAATTTCATGCATGTCTCCAAAAAAGCAAGCCGCCCCTGACTGGTGTGGAGGGGCGGACTAGGGCGCGACCGCCTGGCGGGCAGCCGCAGAAAAAAAATAAGAACGGGATTCTCGCAGAAATGGGGCCGCTGCGGGAAAAAAATATTGCAAAAATCCAGACAAGATTGCCGCAATACTATGACGACGGTATTACACCGCGGGCAAGCCCTCAGTGTCCGACCGCGCCGCCGCCCAGCTTGGCCAGCATCTGGCCGACCGGATCGACGTGGAACCAGGCGAACGCGCCCAGCGCGATGCCGACCCCGGCCACGCCGTAGGCCAGGCCCATCATCCACTTCTTGCGGGTCAGCAGGGTGATGGCGGCCAGCGAGATGGCGATCTGCTCGGCGGTGGTGGCCAGCGCCCACTGGTGGTGCTCGTGCATGGCCTCGTCCGACTTGTGGTTCCACTCTTTAGAGGATTCCTCCCACTTTTCGGCGTCCTTCTTGATGTCTTCCTTTTCCGACTTGTAGCGGGCCATGTCGGCCTCGTACTTCTTCGGATCGATGCCCGGCAGCGACATGGCCAGCTCGGCCAGGTTCTGCTTGCTGGACTTGGCCTGGTAGTAGTTCCAGCTGTTGGCGGCCTGGGTCTTGTCGATGGCCGCGTTGTTCTTGAACAGGGCCGCGTCGTTCTGCGTGGCGCCGCCCAGGTAGCCGAAAGTGGCGCCCACCGTGGCCAGGATCGCCGTCATGACGGCAATATTGTTCGAAAAGCCATCGCTGCCGTGGGCTGCGTGTTCGACCGCGTGATCGTGCGGTCCATGTACGTGAAAACCGTCGCCTGACATGTTCTGTAGATTCCTTGAAGGGGTTGAGGATTAAACTGCGGCCTTGCGGCGCAGTGTAACAAAAGCGTACTGCAAATCGGCCGTGGGCGAAGCGTGTCGTTCGCGCGCGGTTTCTTCCCAGACGCCGGCTTCCAGCGCGGGGAAGAAGGCGTCGCACTGAAAGGTGCGGGCGATCTCGGTGATGATCAACTGGTCGGCCAGTTGCATCGACTGCTTGTAGATCTTGGCGCCGCCGATGACGAAGCCGGGCGCGCCGTCCAGCAGGGCCAGCGCCGCCTCGACCGAGCCCACCGCTTCCACGCCCTCATGCCGCCATTCCGGATTGCGGGTGATGACAATGTTGCGGCGGTTGGGCAGCGGACGCCCGATCGAGTCGAAGGTCTTGCGGCCCATGATGATGGTGTGGCCGGTGGTCAGGCGCTTGAAATGCGCGAGGTCTTCCGGCAGCTTCCACGGCAGGGTGTTGTTGATGCCGATGCCGCGCTGGGCGTCCATGGCGACGATGATGGTCAGTGTGCTCATTTTTCGATGCTATCCGGTGCAGAAGGTGCAGAGCCGACATTATCGTTCAATTTGCGCTTTTTCGGCGTGGCCGATTTCTTGCGGCGCGCGCGGCGCGGCGAGTTGCCGGGGTAGTTGTCGTCGTATTCCGTCGGCCGCGTGCTGTAGCGCCAGGCGCAGCAGCGCGCATCGTCCGCCCAGCCGGCGCAGAAATCGCAGCTGAATTCAAAGACTTCGCCCCAGCTGCAAAAGCCGGCCTGCAGGCGGTGGCGCGCGCTCAGCACCGGCCGCTGGATGTGGTGGTGGTGCAGGTCGCCGCAATCCTCCATGCGCCGCTTTAGCAGCAGCAGACCGGCCATCACGCCATGGCGGGCGATGGCGCGCTTGCCGTACTGGGAGCAGCTGTCCCGCCCGGTGTGCACGCGGAAGGCGCAGCTATAGCCCTTCAGTGGCGAAAGCCAGCGTTGATAGGCCGCGATGGCGGCAAGGGCGAGGCGTTTCATCGTCAGGGAAGGTATGCGGAGGCGATCCTGGCGTATTCGCCGCTGGCGTCTTCGAACAGCTTGCCGTTCCAGCGGAAGACGATGGTGTGCTCCGGCTGCTGCTCGACCCTGACCCGGTAGACGATGGCCGGCTGGCCGTCGCGTGTGGTTTCCTCGACGCTGGCATGCAGCTTTTGCGGCGTCAGGCCATTGCCGTCCTCGACTTCGCGCTCGGTGACGAGGTTGACCAGTTCCTGCAGGTGCTCGCCTTCGATGCGATACAGGGTGAACGTGCCCAGGCTGCCGGCGCCCCGGCTGAGTAACTGGCTGCCCTTGCAGACGATTTGCTGGCGCGCGTCGCCAGGGATCATCTCCCTGAGTTCAAAGCTGTCGCCCGGCGCGAAGGTCGTGCTGGCGAGGTCGGAAATCTGGCCCTCCATCGAACGCAGCAGGTGCACCGACCCGCCGTCAGCCATGCTGATGTCCAGATTGCGGAAAGCATCGTTGCCGTTGACGAGCACCTCCAGCGTGAAATCCTTGCCCTTCAGGGATTGGGCGATGTCAACTTCCTCGCCGTCGGAAGCACCTTCCGGCTGTGGCGCGTGCGATCCGACGGCCTCATGGGAGGCGGCCGCCACACGCGGCGTGGGCGCCGCCGGCACGGCGTGGTCGCGGCAGCCTGCCAACAGGCCCTGAGCCAACGCCAGCGCGGCGATGGGGCCGATCATATTTTTGTTCATGTTTCAATGTGGTCGAATAAACAAGCCACAATACCATGCCGCGCCGGAAAACCGCGTCCTCTACTGCGCGTCGGCCTGTGCCACTTTCTGGCGCACCAGCGCGGCGAACTGCGCCAGGTCCTGCGGGTTGATGTCCGACACGGCCGAATACCGCATGCCGTCCTGCGACCAGCGCAGCAGATGGAAGCCTTGCCGCATGCCCGCTTGCGGCGCGCCGGCATGGCCGCCGGCGTCCGGCCAGATGTACAGGTTGACGATGTGCAGCCGGTGGCGGTAGGCCAGCGCCGCCACGGGCCGCTGCTGGAGATAGTCCAGCCGCCCGCCGATCAAGGCGTAGCCCTGCGTGGCCAGGTCGTACACGGGCGGCGAATAATCGAGCTTGCCGGCGAACCAGGGCTTGACGGTGTGCTGGTCGGTCGAGGCCACATCGGCCAGGTGGTCGGGCATCAGCGAGCGGAAATGGCTGGCCACCAGTTCCTGCTCGATGCGGTCGTCGGCGCCGGGCTGGCCCAGGTACAACGTGAGCGTGACGGCAAAAGCGGCCGTCATGGCGCCCGCCAGGCCAAGGTTGATCCACGCCCACGGCCACGCGCGCGGTGCTGCACGGCGTGCCGGAGTGCGCGCAACTTCAGCACGCAGCGCGGCGTGGATGCGGTGCTTCAGATACTCGGGCGCGGCATGACGCTGCGCCTCGGCCGCGACCCTGCCGCGCAGCGCCTCCATCTGCGCCAGCGCCTGCGCGCACTCGCCGCAAGCGGACAAATGCGCCTCCACCTGCGCGCTGCCGGCCGCATCGAGTTCGGCATCCAGGTACGCCGACAGCTTTTCCTGGCTGTGCTTAGATTCCATCCTGCTCTCCGTGCTTCAGATAGGCCAGCAGCAGCTTGCGCGCGCGGGCCAGCCGCGACATCACCGTGCCGATCGGCGTTTCGGTCACTTGCGCGATCTGCTTGTACGACAGATCGTCCATCTCCTTCAACACCAGCACCTCGCGAAACGCCTGCGGCAGCCGGGCCAGCGCCGCGTTGACGGTGCGGCCCGTGTCGCGGCTGGCGGCGATGGCGGCCGGATCGACGGATTCGTCGTCGCCATGCAGCGCCTCGTCGAAGCTGATGTCGCCGCGCTGCGCCTGGCCGTCGCGCAGCGCGCTGTAGTAGGTGTGGCGCACGATGGTCAGCAGCCACGCGCGCACGTCGCCGCCGCGAAAGCCGTCGGCAAAGCGGAAGGCGCGCAGATAGGCGCTCTGCACCAGATCGTCGGCGTCATGCTCGTTGCGGGTCAGCCAGCGGGCCAGGTTGTAGGCCGCGTCCAGATGCGGCATGGCCATCGCCTCGAACTGCGCGGTTTTGTCGTCGTCGCCCAAATACTTATCCATTGCTGTGGTCCAGTGGATGAAGACTCCGTCCGGTGCGGATTTATTCCCGGTTCAGAAATAAAAAAAATATCGGGAATATCCGGGCCTGGCTCCGGGTTTTAGCCGGTACGACCGGCGCCCGCCGATTATGCCATGGCGCGGCGCTGGCTTTTCAACTACACCACGGAGTTCATCATGATCGATCGCAGAGGATTTCTAAGGCTGGGCGCAGTGGGCGGCGGCGCCGTCTTCATGTCCGGCTTGTACGGCAGGGCGATGGCGGCCGCCGGCTACGAGGACTTCTACTTCGTCCAGCTGTCCGATTCGCACTGGGGCTACAAGGGGCCGGCCAATCCGGAGGCGCACAACACGCTGCGGCAGGCGGTGGACAGCGTCAACGCGCTGGCGGTGCAGCCGGACTTCATCGTCTTCACCGGCGACCTGACCCACACCACCGACGACGCGGCCGAGCGCCGTCGCCGCATGGCGGAGTTCAAGCAGATCGTGGCCGGCTTGAAGGTCAAGGACGTGCATTTCCTGGCGGGTGAGCACGACGCCTCGCTCGACAACGGCGCGGCCTTCCAGGAGTTCTTCGGCCCCACGCATTACACCTTCGACCACAAGGGCGTGCACTTCATCGCCATTGACAACGTGTCCGATCCCGGCGCGCGCATCGGCGAGGCGCAGCTGGCGTGGCTGAAGGCGGATCTGGACAAGCAGGCGAAGGACGCGCGCATCGTCGTGCTGACGCACCGGCCATTGTTCGACCTGGCGCCGAAATGGGACTGGGCCACGCGCGATGGTGAGCAGGCGATGGCGCTGCTGATGCCGTATTCGAACGTCACCGTGTTCTATGGCCACATCCACCAGGAAAACCATCACATGAGCGGCCATATCGCACACCACGCGGCCAAGTCGCTGATCTTCCCACTGCCGGCGCCCGGTTCGCAGGACAAGCGCACGCCGTTGCCTTGGGACCCGGCGGCGCCCGGCAAGGGCCTGGGCTTCCGCGAGGTGGAGGCGGAGGCCAAGCCTGTGGCCTATCAAATCACCGAATTCCCCGCAATGAAAGGATGAACCATTATGCTGACCAAACGTAGATTGCTGATGTGCGCCCCGTTGGCGCTGGTGGCCCTTGGCGCCGTGCAGGCCAAGGCCAGGGAGCGCGTGATCAAGATCGAGGCGCGCAAATTCCGCTACTCGCCGAACGTGATCGAATTGAAGAAGGGCGAGGCGGTGGTGCTGGAACTGACGGCGCTGGATTTTCCGCACGGTTTCAGCCTGCCGGACTTCAAGATCCGCGCCGATCTGGTGATGGGCAAGCCGGTGCAGGTGAGGCTCAAGCCGCAGGAGGCCGGCCAGTTCGGCTTCTTGTGCGATAACTTCTGCGGCAGCGGGCACGAGGAAATGGCCGGCACCATCATCGTCAAGGCTTGAGCGGTTGGAAGGCCAGCATGTCGGCGGCCAGCGCCTGCGGGGCCTCCAGCGGGATCATGTGGCCGGTGCCATCGTGGATGGTCAGGCGCGCGTCGGGCAGGTGGCGCTGCATCTCGCGTAGGTCGGCCGGATCGACCAGCTGGTCGCCGGCGGCGCCGACGATCAGCACCGGGCATTTGATTTCCGCCAGCCGTTCCATCAGGTCCGGGCGCTCCATTGAGGCGGTGAACTGCGCCAGCAGCACTTCCTTGCCCAGGTCCAGCGCCATCTGCTGGATTACGTCGATGATGGATTGGTCGCCTAGGTGTGTTTCATGCAGCAGCTCGCGCAAACGCATGCGCGTCATGCCGGTGTAGGCGCTGCTCTTCAACATCGGGATGATGCGGCGACGGGTTTGCTTCTCGGTCTCGCTCAGGCCGCGCGCTGAGTTCGCGATCAGCACCAGCGATCGCACGCGCTCCGGATGCAGCAGCGCGTATTCGATGGCGAGGTAGGCGCCCAGCGAGAACGCCACCAGATGCGCCGACGGCGCGCTGTGCGCCGCAATCACATCGTGCATCTCCTGGCGCGTCCCCGCGTGGTGCAGCGGGATGTGATTGAACTCGAAGCCGCCACCCAGCAACGGCGTCAAGCGGGACCACATCCTTTCGTCACATAGTGTGCCGGGGATGAAGTCCAGCCGTGTCATACCGCCATGGGCGCCGTGATCGGCGCGTGGTGCTGGTAGCCTTCCAGCGAGAAGTCCGACGGCTCGACATTTTCCAGCCACTCCGGCTCGTACTTGCCGGTCTTGGCGAAGTCCGGCACGCGGTCGGAGATGCGGAACTGCGGCGCAGGGAAGGGCGTGCGGGTCAGCTGCTCCTTGACCATGTCCATGTGGTTCTCGTAGATGTGGGCGTCGCCGATGAAGTAGGTGAACCAGCGCGGCGTGTAGCCGGTCAGGCGGCCGACCAGGTGCATCAGCGCCGCGCCTTCGGCCAGGTTGAACGGCGTGCCCAGACCCAGGTCGTTGGAGCGGACGTAGAGGCACATCGACAGCTCGCGCGTGCTTGGATTCGGAATGAACTGGTACAGCAAATGGCAGGCCGGCAGGGCTACCGCATCCAGCACGGCCGGATTCCAGCCATGGAACAGGATGCGGCGGCTGCCCGGATTGTTGACGATGGTGTCCAGGCACTCGCGCAGCTGGTCGATAGACTTGTGCAGCAGGACTTTGGTCACGCCCTCGTCCTCGATCTGCGAGATCAGGCGGAAGCCGTTCTTCTGCGCGTCGGCGATCTGCGCCGGCTGGTCGACGGCGATCAGCTTGAAGCCCGGCCATTGGCGCCACTGCACGCCGTAGACCGGCCCCAGGTCGTCCTCGCCGAGCCGATAGGGATTTTCCAGCCATTGCTTGTTCTCGTTGGCGTTCTGGTCCCAGACCTTGCAGCCCAGCGCGCGGAAGTCGGCCGCGCTGCGGGAGGCGCGCAGGAAGGCGCACAATTCGCCGACCACGGATTTGAATGCCAGTTTTTTGGTCGTCACTGCTGGGAAGCCGCCGTTCAGCAGATCGAAGCGCATCATCGCTCCCGGCACGCTCAGGGTGCGGATGCCGGTACGGTTGTCTTGCCAGCTGCCCGTATCGAGCACGGTCTGGATCAGTTCCTGGTATTGCTGCATTCAATTCTCCAACGTGGTGCGCGGGCCGCGACGGCCCGGAAAGACGGCTATTTTATCAGGCGGCGCGCATGGCCGCCCAGGCGCTCAGCGCGGGCCAGGCTTGCGGCCGCCCGGCTTTGCGGTGGCCTTGCCTGCGGCCCGCGCCAGCGACTTGGCGCCACGCCCGCCGGTGACCACGACTGCGCCCTTGGGCGCTGCTGGCTTGCCGCCGCCCCCGTAAGTTCGGCCGCCACCTGGTTTCGCGCCGCCGGAGCGCGTGCCGCCGGCCGGCTTGCCCGATGGCGCAGGCGGAGTCCAGGTGCCCAAAGAGGCGTCGCCGCCTGCGGGACGGGCCGTGACAGCGGCCTTGCCGCCGGCTGTCGCGTTGGCGCCGGCCGCCTTGCCGCCCGCAGGGCCGGTGAACGGCCGCTTCTTCCTGGCCGGCGCTTCGGCAGCCGCTTTCTTGGCGGCGGCGGCAGCCGCGCCTTTAGGACCGGTCTCCGGCACGCGGTGGTCGGCTTCGAAACCCGGTTCCTCGATGCGGTGGATGACCTGGCGGGTCAACGTTTCGATGGCCTTGAGCATATCGACTTCGTCGGCGCAGACCAGCGAGACGGCTTCGCCCTCCATGCCGGCGCGGCCGGTGCGGCCGATGCGGTGGATGTAGTCCTCGGCCACGGTCGGCAGGTCGAAGTTGACCACCTGCGGCAGCGCCTCGATATCCAGCCCGCGCGCGGCGACGTCGGTGGCCACCAGCAGCTGGACTTCGGCGTTCTTGAAGCGTGCCAGCGCGCGCAGGCGGGCCGGCTGGGTTTTGTCGCCGTGGATGGAATCGGCCGAAATGCCTTGTTCCTGCAGCGTCTTGACCAGCGTCTCGACGCCCTTGCGGGTCTTGACGAACACCAGCACCTGGCCCCAGCGCAGCTTCTTCAGCAGGTGCAGCAGCAGCTCGGGCTTGCGCCGCTTGTCGGTCGGGATCAGCCACTGCTTGACGGTCTTGGTGGCCGTGTTGCTGGCGCTGACCTGGATCGACACCGGGTCTTTCAGCATGCCGCCGGCCAGTTTGCGGATCTCGTCGGAGAACGTGGCCGAGAACAGCAAGGTCTGGCGCTGCTTGGGCAGGGCCGCCAGCAGGATGTCCAGGTCGCGCTCGAAGCCCAGGTCCAGCATGCGATCCGCCTCGTCCAGCACCAGCGTTTGCAGCATGGCGAAGCTGATCGCGCCCTGGTCGTGCAGGTCGATCAGGCGGCCCGGCGTGGCCACCAGCACGTCCAGGCCCTTGCGCAGCTTGGTGATCTGCGGCTCGATCGGCACGCCGCCATAGGCCACGGCCGATTTCAGCGGCAGGTTGCCGCCGTAGCTGCGGAAGCTCTCGTAGACTTGTTCGGCCAGTTCGCGGGTCGGCACCAGCACCAGGCAGCGCACCGCTTTCGGCGCGGTCACGCCGTCCATGGTCAGGCGTTGCAGGATGGGGAGGGCGAAGCCCGCCGTCTTGCCGGTGCCGGTTTGCGCCGCTGCCATCAGGTCGCGGCCCGCCAGCACGGCGGGTATGGCTTGCTTCTGGACGGGCGTGGGCTGCTTGTAGCCCAGCGTCTCCAGCGTGCGCTGTATGGGGTCGATCAGGCCGAGGGCTTGGAAGGTCATGGTGTTATGCCGTAAAACGAAAAGAGGGCGCAGTGTAGCCGGTTGCACCGGCTTGTGCAGAAATTTAGTTGGTCAGCGCGTCCGACCACAGGGCCAGGATCTCGCGCACGCGCTGGTCCGGCAGGTTGAGCAGGTTGTCGCCGATGTACAGTTCCACCGAGCTGCGGCCGGGCAGCGCGGCGTGGCTGGCCGCGTTGAATAGCCACACGCCATGCTGCTCGGCGATGTGGTTGCGGATCTCGTTGGCGCGCTCGCGGCTGACCGGCAGGTGCAGATGCAGCATGCTGGCCTGCGGACGGGCGGGGTTGGGCGTCAGCAGCGGGTAGTCGCGCAGCACTTCGTACAGCCACTCCGTGCGCCGGAAGTAGTCCGGCATCGCCGCCAGCCGGGCGTCGAACTGCATGGCGGCGGCCACCACGTACGGCGTGCGCTGGTAGACGTTGCCGCCCTGGCGGCGGAACCACTCCTGGGCTTTGGCGACAAAGGCCGCGCTACCGAGCAGCATGGCGCCGCCCATGCCGCCTATGCCTTTGTACATCGACAGATAGACGGTGTCGAAGCCGGCCGCGATGTCGGCGGCCGGGCGGTCGTATGCGGCGGCCGTTTCCAGCAGGCGCGCGCCGTCCAGGTGCAGGTGGATGGATTGCTCGCGGCAGTAGGCTTTGATGGCTTCCAGCTCCTCCCAGCTCGGGCACTGGCCGCCGATCTCGCGCATCGGCAGCTCCAGCGTGGCCGCGCCCAACTTGTCCGGAATGCCTTTGAGTTCGTCCAGCGTCCACGGGCGGTGCGGGTCGCCGATCTGCAGGGCCTGAAAATGGTCGAACAGCTGGTGGTTGCCGCGTTCGTGGCGCAGGATGTGCGAGGTCGGATGCAGCGCCACCAGCCGGCTGCCGCGCTCCGAGCAGGCGATGCGCAGCGCGGTGGCCTGCGCCATGGTGCCGGTGATGCAGAACAGCGCCGCCTCAAAGCCCAGCAGCGTGGCGACCTTCTGTTCGAAGTCCTGTATTAGCGCGCCAGTGCCGTAGGTGTCGTGCGCCACGCCGTTGGCCTCGCACCATGCGGACATCGCCGCGAACAGCTGGGCGGGCGAGGGCTGGCGGTGTCCGGGCAGGTGGGTGGTACAACTGAGGCGCAGTTCGGCGTCGGTCAAGGCGTTCTCCTGAAAGGGAGAATGTTACCGGCTTTTTGCCGCCGGGGCCAAAAAACCGGCTTTGCGATAATGTTCGTCGTAGTCCGGCGACAGGGTGCCCATCATCCGGTCCCAGAACAGGAAGTACCAGCTGTAGTTGTAGCGTCCCCGCGCATGGTGGGTGTTGTGTGCGGTGGAGGTGTTGATCCAGCGGCCCAGCCAGTGCTTCGACAGCGCGCGTGGGAACAGTTCGTAGCCCAGGTGGGTGTACACCGCGAAGGCCGTGTTAATCCAGGTGAAAATGACCAGCGACCAGAACGTGACCGGCAACACCAGCAGGATCACGATGCTGGCGCCGCTGTCGATCACCGCTTCCAGTGGGCTGATCGAGTAGGTGGACAGGGGACCGGTGTTGGTGGAGCGGTGGTGGGTGCGGTGCGCCCAGCGGAACAGGCGGCGATGGTGCATCAATCGATGCGTCCAGTAGAACCAGGTGTCCTGGATCACCATCATCAGCAACACCATCAAGGCGATGAAGCCCCATCCGCGCCCGTAGGCATGCACGCTCTGGTAGAAGTTGGTGTGGCGGCCGAGGCCCAGTGCGAAAGCGATCGGCATGACGCTGCCGAGGACGACGATGCTGACCGCGGAAGTGAGCACTTCGCGCCGGATTTGCGGCAGGCCGATCGGCTTCGCCTGCAGGCGCTGTCTGCGACCGGGCCGCAAACGCCACCACAGCGAGAGCGCGATGAAGGCGCCCGTCACCACTGCGTAGTCCCGGGCGACATGCCGGATGTTATTGAGGAGCTGATAGAGCATGGTGTTCCCTTGACATTGGATCGCGCATGCTAAGGCCTGCTGCGGGGGCAGTGCTTATAAATTGATTAATTCTCGATCTGTGTAGTGCGCATGTTATCACGCTGATATGATTGTGTAGTTGGCAATTGCCAATCATTTAATTTTTAAATTTTGCGACCCTAACTCCACTGTCAGCCAGCAGACCAAGTCGCGCATCCTGCCGTTGTCGTCGCTGCCTGGCGTCTCGCCTTGATGCGGTGATGGTCCGCACCCTGCGGTGCGGAACGGCGCTGCGCGCGGTCAGTCCGCGTGATGTTCGATGTGGACGTTGTGGAACTGCAGCGCCGCCAGGTTGGCGTAAATGCCGCCCAGCGCCACCAGCGAAGCGTGGGTCCCGGTTTCGACGATGCGGCCGTCCTCCATCACGATGATGCGGTCGGCGCGCTGCACCGTCGCCAGGCGGTGCGCGATGATGACGGTGGTGCGGCCCACCATCGCCGCCTCCAGCGCCGTTTGCACCAGGCGCTCGGATTCCGCGTCCAGCGCGCTGGTGGCTTCGTCGAGCAGCAGCAGCGGCGGGTTTTTCAGCAGCGCGCGCGCGATCGCGATGCGCTGGCGCTGGCCGCCGGACAGGCGCACGCCGCGCTCGCCCAGGAAGGATTGATAACCCTGCGGCAGGCGTTCGATGAATTCATGGGCGGCGGCCAGCTTGGCGGCCTGGATCACTTCCTCGTCGGTGGCGCCGGCGCGGCCGTAGCGGATGTTCTCCATCGCGTCGGCCGAGAAGATCACCGTATCCTGCGGCACGATGCCGATGGCGCCGCGCAGCGTGTGCAGATCGAGCCTGGTGATATCCACGCCATCGAGCTTGATGCTGCCGCTCTGCGGATCGTAGAAGCGCAGGAACAGCTGGAACAGCGTGGTCTTGCCGGCGCCGGAAGGGCCGACCACGGCCACCGTCTCACCGGGCTTGATGTCCAGCGACAGATGCCCCAGCGCCGCCGTGTCGGGACGCGAAGGATAGGAGAACGAGACGTCGTGCAGGCTCAGTGCCGCGCCGTTGGCGGCGCGCGGCGGCAGCGCCAATGGTTGCGACGGCGACTGGATGGCCGACTTGACCGACATCAGTTCCAGCAGGCGCTCGGTGGCGCCGGCGGCGCGCTGCGCCTCTCCCATCACTTCGGACAGGGCGCCGATGGCGCCGGCCACGATGGACGCGTACAGGATGAATTGTCCGAGGTCGCCGCCGGTCATCGAGCCTTCCAGCACGGCGTGCGCGCCCAGCCACAGCACGAACACGATGGTGCCGAACACCAGCACGATGGCGATCATGGTCAGCAGCGCGCGGGCGCGGATGCGGCGCATGGCGGTGCCGAACGCGCCTTCGACCGAGGCGCCGAAGCGCTGCGATTCGATCTTCTCGTGGGTGAAGGCCTGCACGGTCGGCATGGCGTTGAGGATTTCGCCGGCCATGGCGGAGGCGTCGGCGATGCGGTCCTGCGAATCGCGCGAGAGCTTGCGCACGCGGCGGCCGAACATCACGATCGGCAGCACCGTCAGGATCAGCAGGCCGATGATGATGGCCGACAGCTTGGCGCTGGTCACGAACAGCATCACCAGGCCGCCGATGAACAGCAGCACGTTACGCAGCGCCATCGAGATGCTGGTGCCCACCACCGCCTGGATCAGCGTGGTGTCGGTGGTGATGCGCGACAGGACTTCGCCGGTTTGCGTGGTCTCGAAAAACTCGGGGCTCTGGGTGACGACGTGGTTGTAGACGGCGCTGCGGATGTCGGCGGTGACGCGCTCGCCCAGCCAGGAGACCGTGTAGAAGCGCGCCGCCGTGGCCAGCGCCAGCACGGTGGCCACGCCGAACAGCGCCAGGAACACCAGGTCGACGTGCTTGATGCTCTTGGCGCCGGAGCCGCCGAAACCCAGGTCGATCATCTGCTTGAAGGCGGCGGGGATGGCCAGCGTGGAGCACGCGGCCACCACCAGCGCGATGCCGGCCATGAGGAACTGGCGCTTGTACGGCAGCAGGAAGGGCGTCAGGCCGCGCAGGGTGGCTAGACTGCCTTTCTTGGCTTCCCTGGCTGTGTTGGAGGCGGCTGCGGACGGGGTGCTGGCGGTGGTGCTGTTGGTCATCGTGTGGCTGCGGTTTGTAAGTATTCTTTGTTGACGATTCGGGTGTCGCTAAATTGTTCGGTGCTGCTAAAACTTGATCGGCTTGACGTAGCCGGTCATCTCCAGGTAGGCGCGGCCAGCCTGCTTGCCGTCGCGCTCCAGCGTTACCGCGCCCTCCCAGTACACGGCGCCGGTCGAGCGCCGCGAATCGAGCTCCTGGTCGTCCTGCAAAGGGACTACCTGCCACACGGTGCTGCCGGTGGTGAGCTGGGGCGCGACGGGATACTCGGCATTGGTGCGGGGCGAACGCCACCGCCGTTGCGGGGTAAAGCTGACCTGGTCCTGCGCGAACTGCGTGATCTTACCGGATGCATCGCGCCATGTCGCGTGCGCCCATAGTTTAGCACCTGTCTTGCTGCGCATCTGGAAAGCCATCAGCGCGCCGCCGTCGGCCAGATTGGCGCCTATCCAGTCCCAGCCCGCGGCATCGGCGGCGACATACTGGGTGGACCACTCGTGATCGAGCCAGCTGGCGCCCGTGACGGCGACCGCCTTGCCGGCGCGGGTGACGGTGCCGGTGGTGGTCAGCTGCGGTTCGCTGTAGTAGTAGCTGCTGTCGGTAAGCAGCTCGCCCTTGCGCGAGTAGCCCCGGTCGCCCTGCGGCAGCACGGGCTGCGACGGCGCCAGTTTCAGGTCCAGCTTGAAGCTGGCCGCGTCCAGGTGGACCTGGTAGCTGCCGTCGGCGGCGCGCGTCATGCGCCAGTCTTCGAGCTTGACGTCGGTGTCGCCGACCTTGGCGTAGGACAGGCCGAAGCCCTCGCGCGCGCTGCGCTCGTCGTGCAGCAGCTTGCCGTTGGCCGGATCGGAGATGGCGGCATGGCCGACGATCAGCTGCTTGGGCGCGAACTTGCTGGGATTGGCGCGGTCGTGTGGCGTGCCGCTGCGGAAGAACGTGACCTGGAAGCCCAGCGGCTTGCCGTCCGGCGTGGCGAGCCAGCCGGTGACGTACCACCATTCGGTCCTGTAGTCGGGATGGGCGCCGAAGTCCGCCGGGAAGTTCAGCGCGGCGCCGGGCGCCAGCGGTGCGACTGCCTTGTACACCGGTTGCGCCGCGCTGGCCGGCGCGAGGAAGCACAGCCCGGCCAGCAGCGCCAGCGCGGTCGCGCCGCGTTGGATCAGATTCATTACCAGTCCTCCCTGACTGCGCGTATCGGCCCGCCCGACAACGACTGGCGCCCGGCCAGCAGTGCCGTCAGCGCAGCGGCGGCCAGCAGCAGGCCCGCCACGGTTGCCAGCAGAGGCCACGGCAAATGCAGCTGCATGGTCCAATGGAAGGACTGCGGATTGACGACAAAAACCAGTATCAGGCTGATGACCCAGCCCAGTGCGAAGCCGGTGACGATGCCCAGGCCCGTCAAGGCGCCGCCCTCGATGGCCAGGATGGACAGGATCTGCCGGCGCGTCACGCCGACGTGGCGCAGCATGCCGAATTCCTTGGCGCGCGCCAGCGTCTGCGCCGAGAACGTGGCGGCGACGCCGAACAGGCCAATCACGATGGCGATCGCCTCCAGCAGATAGGTGATGGCGAAGCTGCGGTCGAATATTTTCATGCTCATCGCGCGGATCTCGGACGGCGCGGTGGTCGTCAGCGCGGCGGCGAAGGGCAGGCGTTTTAATGCCTGGTCGGTGTCGGCGGCCTTGGCGCCGGGCTTGAGCCTCAGCGCGGCGTTGCTGGCGTCCATGTCGCCGGTGATGGCGCGGTAGTCGCTCAGGCGCATCTGGATCGTGCCGGTGGGACGGGCGTAGTCTCGCCAGACGCCGGCCACCTGGAAGGCGTGCAGCTTGCCGTTGAGCGGCAACTCGATGCGCTGGCCGACGCGCATGCCGTACAAATCGACCATCGCTTCCGATATCCATACTGGCGGCGGAGCGCCGGGGCCGGGCACCTGCGTCTCGCCGACGATGGCCAGCGATCTGCCCGGATCGGCGGGGTCCACGTTGCGTGCCATCAGCGCCACCGGTGGACGGGCCGCTGCCAGCGAGATGCCGCGCGTGCGCAGGAAATCGGCGCTGGCCACGCCGGGCAGGGCGGCGATGGCGGCCTGCTCCTGCGGCCGCAGCCCTGCCGTGGTGCCGGCGCTGGTGGTGCTGATGTAGATGTCGGCCGGCAGGATGTGCTGCAGCCAGTCGTCCAGCGATACGCGGAAGCTGGCCACCATGATCGCCATCGCCACCATCAGGCTGAAACTCGACAGCACGCCGCCCAGCGCGATGCCGGCCTGGCTGGAGGCGTTGGCAAGGCGCGACAGCGTCAGCGTGATCACGGGCGAGGCGCCGGGCTTGCCGGCGGTGGCTGCGCTCCAGCGCCGGTGCGCCAGGCGGAACACGATGGCGGCCAGGCGCGGCATCAGCGCGATGGCGCCGACCAGCAGCAGGGCGATCGACAGGTAGCCGAACAGCGGCAGCTCGAACACCGGCGGCGCCTGCGACAGCAAGGCGGCCAGCGCGATGCAGGCCAGCGCCGGCCACGCCTTGGACAGGCGCGACATCGCCGCCTCCTCGGTGCCCGACTTGAGCGCGACGGCCGGTTTGGCGCGCGCCGCGTCCAGCGCCGGCGCGGCGCAGCCCAGCAAGGCCACGGTGACGCCGAGCGCAAAATAGACCGCCGCGGCGACGGGCGTGAACTGCACCTGCGGCCGCACGCCGGAGAAGAAGCCGGCGCCCAGGTCGGCGCCCATGAAATGCAGTGCGGCGGCGGCCATGCCGTAGCCGGCGGCGATGCCGATGGCCGATCCGGCCACGCCCAGGCTCAGGCCTTCGATCAGGATCTGGCGCAGCAGATGCGTGCGGTCCATGCCCAGCACCCGCAGCAGCGCGAACTGGCTGCGGCGGCGTATCACCGACAGCGCCTGGGTGGAAAATACCAGGAAGGCGCCGGTGAACAGCGCGACCAGGGCCAGCACGGTCAGGTTGACGCGGTAGGCGCGGCTCATGCCTTCGTTGCGGCTGTTCTGGTCTTCGTCGTTGGGCTGGCTGACGCGGAAGCGGCCGGGATAGTCGTGTTCCAGCTGCCGTTCCAGCTCGGCCTTGAAGGCGTCACGGTTGACGCCATCGCGCAGTTTGAGGTCGATGCGGGACAGCTGGCCGAGCTTTTCGAAGCGCCACTGCGCCGCGCCCAGGTCCATCACGCCGATGCGCTGACCGGCGCGGGCGCGTTGCAGCGAGCCGGCCACGCGCAGTTTCAGTTCGCCGACGCCGACCTGCAGCGTCAACGGCGCACCGTCGGCGGGCTTGAGCCATTGCTGCGCGGCGGGCGACAGGAACAGCGCATCGTCGGCTAGCATGTCCGTTGCACTGTCGCCGGCTGGCGCGCCAACCAGGTCGGAGGAGATGAAGGCGGCGCGGAAGGCGTCGATGCCGAGTATCTTCAGCGCGGTGGGTTCGCCGGGCACCGATGCCTCGAACTCCAGCACCGGCGACGCGACAGCCACGCCGGCGCGCTGCGCCAGCACCGGGTAGATGCCTTCGTCGAAGAACTGCTCGGTGCCGCGCACCTGCACGTCGGCCACGCCGGACAAGCCCTTGATGGCGGACGAGAATTCGTTGAACGCGGCGGCGTTGATCAGATGGATGGCGAAACCGAGCGAGATGCCGACCGCGATCGCGGCGATGGCCACCAGCGCCCGCAGCGGATGCGCGCGCCATTCGCCCAACAGCAGCCAGCGCGACAAGCGGCCCATCGCACCACCGCTCACAGGATCTTCCCGGGATTCATGATCCCCAGCGGGTCCAGCGCGGCTTTGATGGCGCGCATCATGTTCAGTTCCACCGCCGATTTGTAGTGTGCCAGCTCGTCGCGTTTGAGCGCGCCGATGCCGTGTTCCGCCGAGATCGACCCGCCGAAGCCGACCACGCTGTCATGCACCACGCGATTGACCTTGTCCTGGTTGAGCAGGAAGTCCTCGTTGGAGATGCCGTCCGGCGGCGCCACGTTGTAGTGCAGATTGCCGTCGCCCAGGTGGCCGAAGCACACCAGCTGGCAGCCGGGGAAGGCCGCGTCCAGCAAGGGGCCGGTGGCGGCGATGAAGTCCGCGATGCTGGACACCGGCAGCGAGATGTCGTGCTTGATGTTCTTGCCGGCCCTGGCCTGGGCCAGCGGGATGTGTTCGCGCAGCTGCCAAAGCCCGGCCGATTGCGCCACCGAAGTGGCCACCACCGCATCGCCGATGACGTCGCGCTCCAGCGCCGCGCCGATGGCTTGCTCCAGCAGGCCGACCGCGTGCTGCTCCGATTCGCTGCTCGATAGCTCCAGCAGCACATACTGCGGATGCGGCGCCGCGAACGGCTTGGGCAGCGACGGGAACTGCTGCGCCACCAGCTCCAGGCAGTAGCGGGACATCAGTTCGAAGCCGGTCAGGCTGGAGCCGCAATGGTCCTGCATTAAAGTCAGCAGCTGCAGCGCGTGGGCGGGCGAGGGCAGCGCCGCCAGCGCGGTGATGCTGGCCTTGGGCTGCGGATAAAGCTTGAGCACCGCGCCGGTGATCACGCCCAGCGTGCCTTCCGCGCCGATGAACAGGTCGCGCAGGTCGTAGCCGGTATTGTCCTTGCGCAGGCCGCGCAAGCCGCTCCATACCTCGCCCTGCGGCGTGACCACTTCCAGCCCAAGGCACAATTCGCGCGTATTGCCGTAGCGGAGAACCGCCGTGCCGCCGGCGTTGGTGGACAGGTTGCCGCCTATGGTGCAGCTGCCCTCCGCCGCCAGCGACAGCGGGAACAGGCAGTCCGCAGCGGCGGCGGCTTCCTGCGCCTGCTGGAGGATGCAGCCCGCGTCCACGGTCATGGTGCGGTTGACGGGATCGACCTGGCGAATCTGGTTCAGTCGCGCCAGCGACAGCACGACCGCGCCGCCGCCGGCATCCGGCACGCTGCCGAGCACCAGCCCCGTATTGCCGCCCTGCGGAACCAGCGCCACGCGCCACTGCGCGCAGGCGCGCACCAGCGCCGCCACCTGGTCCACCGATGCGGGCCGCAGCACGGCCAGGGCCTTGCCGGTGAAGCGTCCGCGCCAGTCGGTGAGGAAGGGCGCCATGTCGGCGCTTGAGTCGAGTACAAAGTCGTCGCCCACGACCGAGCGGCAATGCGTGAGGAAATCGATCATTTGACGGTGTTGACCTTCACCTTGTCCAGCAGTTCCTTGGCCAGCTTCTTCGCCGCTTTTTTATACGGACGCAGATACATCACGGCGCAAACAAAATAGACGCAGACGATCAACGCCTCGCCCCAGGCCATCCAGGCGGACATGGTGCCCTTGTCGCTCCAGCCGCGCACCACGCCCTCGGTGAAGTAAAGCAGTATCATCATCGAGGTCCACTGCAAGGTGTAGATGTCGCGCTTCCACACGCCGTACAGCGGCAGCAGCAGCGGCACCGCCTTCAGTACCAGCCAGGAACCGCCCGGCTTGAGCGGCGCCAGCACCATCTCCCACAGCACGCACCAGACGATCAGCGTTATCAGGCTGCCGATGGCGCCCCAGTGAAAATACTTCTGCATTGTGTTTTCCATCATGCGCCCCCGGTCAAGCGACGGCGCGCAGTTTGACGGCCGTTTCGGCCAGGCGCCGGCCCAGCGCGATGGCCAGGCGTTTTTCATCTTCGGTGATGGTCTTCTTGCCGTCAAGTCCCGACCAGTGGCTGGCGCCATACGGCGTGCCGCCGCTGGAGGTGGTCATCAGTTCGGGATGGGTGTACGGCAGGCCGAGCACCATCAGGCCGTGGTGGAACAGCGGTATCATCATCGACAGCAGTGTCGATTCCTGGCCGCCGTGCAGGCTGCCGGTGGACGTGAACACGCAGGCCGGCTTGCCCGCCAGCGCGCCGGACAGCCACTGGGCCGCCGTCCCGTCCCAAAAATACTTCATCGCCGACGCCATGTTGCCGAAGCGGGTGGGCGAGCCCACCGCCAGGCCCGCGCATTCGGCCAGGTCGTCCAGCTCGACGTAAGGGGCGCCTGCGGCCGGCACGTCCGGCTCGGTGGCCTCGGCCACGGTCGACACGGCTGGAACCGTGCGCAGGCGCGCGTCGCAGCCCGGCACGCTCTCCACGCCCTGGGCGATCAACTCAGCCAGTTTGCGCGTTGCGCCGTGACGTGAGTAAAACAATACAAGAATAATCAGATTGGCTTGGTTCATCGGCGGTATTATAGGGCGCTTTAGCGGGTGGCATCGTCGCCACTCTTGTATTTCGATTATCGCTCATGTACGAAAAATTTATTCATCCGGTTTTACAGTATGTCTCCCGCAACTGCCGTAGCGGGATAGAGACAGTGCGCTCGCTGTCCTGGCCTGAAGTGCGGGACCTGTTTTTGTTCGCCCACCGCCGCCTGCGCGAGGAAAGCCTGCCGCAGGTGGCCGGCAGCCTCACTTTCACCACCGTGTTCGCGCTGGTGCCGGTGTTGACGATCGCGCTGGCGATCTTCACCACCTTCCCGATGTTTAACACCTTCCGCTCGTCGCTGGAGGCTTACTTCGTGCAGAGCGTGATGCCGAAGTCGATTTCCAGCACCATCCTCAACTACCTGACCATGTTCGCCTCCAAGGCCACGCGGCTGTCGGCGGTGGGCGCGGTGGCGCTGATTTTCACCTCGATCGCGATGATGAACTTGATCGAGCGCGTTTTCAACCGCATCTGGCGCGTGCGCGCCGAGCGGCGCTGGACCAAGCGCATCCTGGTCTACTGGGCCATCATCACGCTCGGCCCCTTGCTGATCGGCGTGTCGCTGACCCTGTCGGGGCGGGTGTTCATGGCCACCAGCGACTTGATAGGCGATGTGCCGGTGATCGGCGCCTTGATCTATACGGTGCTGTCGCTGGCCCTGACCACGGCCACTTTCACGCTGCTGTACGTGGCGGTGCCGAACCGCGACGTCGATTGGTACGACGCGGCCTGGGGCGGCCTGGTGGCCGGCCTGGCGTTCGAGGTGGCCAAGCGTGGCTTCGCGGTTTTCATCACGCAGTTCCCGACGTATTCGAAGATCTACGGCGCGCTGGCGGCGCTGCCGTTGTTCCTGCTGTGGGTCTATGTATCGTGGCTGATTACGCTGTTCGGCGCGCTGCTGGTGGCCGCGCTGCCGGTGGTGAAGTACGAGCGTTGGTGGCATGAGGCGCAGCCGGGCGGCGAATTCGTCGACGCGATGGCGATCCTGCGGGTGCTGCATGTGGCGTGCAAATGCGGCGACACGGCATTGGTCAGCTCTGGCGCGATCCGCACGCGCACCCGGCTGGGCTTCGACGAGATGGACACCCTGCTGGAAAAGATGATGGCCGAAGGCTGGGTGGGGCGCGTGAAGGTCGAGGCGCCGCAGCGGGTCCAGTGGGGCAAGCGGGTCAGCGAGGGCAGCGATCACTGGGTCATCCTGGCCAATGTGGAGAAGCTGACGCTGGCCGAGGTCTATCGCCTGTTCGTCTTCGCCGGCATGCCGATCAACGCCGGCGTGGTGAGCGACAGCGACGATGAGCGCGACCTGAAGGCCGCCCGCGAGGCCGCCGCCCTGGCGCGCGAGGTGGAATCGGCCGTCGAAGCGGGCCTGGGCAAGACCCTGGCCGAGCACTTCGGGCCGATCGACTGCCGTTGAGCGCCGGGAGAACCGCGCGCATGAAAGCCGCTTTCCTTTTTGCCGCGCTGCTCGTGGGCGCGAACGCCGCGGCGTATGAGGGTGAAAACGCGGTGCCGCTGACGCTGGGGCTGGAAGCCGGCAAGGCCGTCGTTGAGCAGATCGCCGTCAAACTCGATGGCCGGGAAGTCGCCATCCGTACCACGCTGAGGAACGGCGAGGCGCGCGCCTCGCAAATCGGCTGGTACGCCAGCACGCCGCATTTCGGTGTGCTCGGCGAGGGCGAGGAGCATCTGGATAAATCGTTTTCCGATGTCGGCGCCAGTTTCAACGGCCGTGCGATGAAGCCGGCCGTTTATCGGCGCGGCTACTTCATGGGGCGCGACATCACCCGGGAATTGTCCCGCGCCGGCCTGGCGCCGTTGCCCGACCTTCAGGCCGACGCCAGGAAGCTGGCCAGGCTGCCCACGGTGCAAGGACTGCGCTTCGATCAATGGCAGGGCTATGCGGCTTACTCATGGACCGCCGCCGTGGCGCCGCACGCGTCGGCGGCGATCGAGGTGCGATACCGGGCCTTGCCGCACTTCGCGCTGACGGAGATCGATTCGGAAGCGTTCGGCCAGGCGGTGCTGCAACACTGCGGCAATCCCGACGCGGTACGCCGGCGCGTGCTGCAGCAGGCCGCCGATTCTGCCCGGGTGATGGTTGAACGCTACGAGATTCCGCTGTCCTTCATGCTGATGAGCGAGGTGCAGCTGACGGTCGCTCAGCCGCAGGCCAACTGGCAGCGCCTGCATCCCGCCGTCACGCTGGCGTGCGGATTGGCCAACCCAGGCTTGACGGCCAGCGTTTCCGGAACGGTGAACAACGCCAATCTGGCCCTGTCGGTGCTGGTGGTGTCGACACAGAACGCGCGATGATGAGATTTCTGGGCATATTGGCGGCTGCTTTAAGTTTGGCGCATTCCGCGCAGGCCGACGTCACCGCCTTCGACTACCTGCTCGGTGCGACTAGGGTTAGCGAGGACCAGCATCAGATTGTGATCCATGCGCAGCCTGCCGTCACCGTGGCGATTCTGCCGGGCGGTAAGCCCTGGCCGGCGTTGTCGCTTGACGAGGCTGGGCGCATCTACGCCGGCGGCACCGTGATCGACAGTGCGACCGGCCGCGTGGTGGCGCACGCGGATGCGGTGCTGGCACTGCCGCATGGCGTTGAAGTGGCGGCGCTGGATGAGCGTTATCGCTTCCGGCGCGGCGGCAAGGAGTGCCGCCTGTCGCCGCGCCAGCTTGGTCTCGATGAAAAGCGCGGCGCGCTCGCTGCGCTGAAGGATGCGGATCTGGTCCTTTCCAGCGCGGGCGATACGCTGCTGGCGCTGGCGACGCGCTTCGGCAAGGATGGCACGGTGGCCGGCTATCTGGTGGAGCGTATCGAGGTCGCCCGCTGCCGGGTGGCGCTGGAGCGGCGGCTGGGCAATCCGGATTTACTGGTCGAGCTGGCGCATTCCGGCCGGGGCGGCTGGTGGATCACCGGTTCGATCGAGCAGACGCTGATGCGTTCAAGCGATGGCCGCCGCTGGCGCAAGGTGCATCTGCCGGCTGGCTTGTCGTCGCTGGTCAGCAGTTACGTCGCCAATGACCGCGAGCTCTGGCTGGCGGCCGTGCTGCCGGAACGCGACGGGCCGAGTCCATACCTGCTCGTGTATTCGGGCGACGGCGGCAAGCGCTGGCGCAATCTGCTGGCCGATGACCCGCTGCTGGCCAAGCTGCCGGCCGCTTGGCTGGAAGGGCAGAAACGGCGTGCGCCCTGACCCGCTCTGGCGTCAGGAGCCCACTGGCTTCGCCGCGCCGCTGGCACGCGCCAGGCTTGAACGCGCCCCGGCCACTGCCTGCATGCGCTCCTGCAGGTAGCTGCTCAGGCGCGGATGCTGGCTGAAGGCGACGTTGAAGCGGATATGCTGGTCGGGTATGTCGTTGGCCGAGAAGGCCGCGCCGCGCATCAGCAGGATGTTGTTGCGGTAGGCGTCCTGCACCAGCAGGTCGACGTCCAGCCCTTCTGGCATCGTGCCCCACAAGAAAATGCCGGCGTCGCCGGGCTGCTCGAACAGCACGCCGGCCTCGCTCAACTGCCGCGTGCTGGCGTTGCGGGCCGCCATGATCTTGCGCTGCATGCGCTCCAGGTGCTTGCGCAGATTGCCGGCCCGGAGCACTTCCAGCAGCACGTATTCGTTCAAGGCCGGCAGCGTCATGATGGAATGGATCTTGGTCCGCATCAGCACCTTGAGCAGGGCGGGGGCGGCCGCCAGATAGCCCATCCGCAAGGCGGGACTGAGCGACTTGCAAAAGCTGGAGTAGTAGATCACCCCATCCAGGCCGGCCAGCGCGGCCAGGCGCGTGGCGTGGCCTTGCTGGAACTGGCCGTGCACGTCGTCCTCGGCGATCAGGAAGCCATGCTGCTGCGCCAGCATCAGGACCTTGTGCAGATTGGCGGCGCTGCTGCTCCAGCCGGTGGGGTTGTGCAGGGCAGTCTGCACGAACAGCAGGCGCGGACGGTGCTCGCGGCAGGCCGCTTCCAGTTCGTCCAGATCGAGGCCGTCGGGGCGGCGTTTGATCGGCACCAGGCGGATGCCGTCCTGGCGCAGCCTGCCGAACATCAGGAAATAGCCGGGATCTTCGACCAGCACGGTGTCGCCGGGTTGCAGAAAGCTGCGGCAAATCAGGTCGATCGCGTGGGTGGCGCCAAAGGTCGTCAGAATGTGGCCGGCGTCGAAAGCGGCGCCGATGCCGCGCAACTGCAGCGCGATGTGTTCGCGCAGTTCCGGCAGGCCTTGTGGCGGGCAGCGCGAAGCCATGCCTGCCGCGCTGCGCGCCAGGGCCCGTTGTACGGCGCTGGCGGGGACGGCGTCCTGCAGCCAGGTCGGCGGCAATGCGCCGCTGCTGGCCAGCAGAATGCCCGCGCGCTGATCGTTGGCTTGTTGCGCCAGCCAGACCGGCTCCTGCTCCTCGCCCGCTTCCAGCGCGACTTCGTCGGGCACCACGCTGGTGGCGTCTTTCGGCGAACTGACAAAGAAGCCTGCCGTGCCGTGCGAATCGATGACGCCCGCCGCGACCAGCCGGTCATACGCCACCACGACGGTATTCGTACTCACTTCCAACTGCGTGGCCAGCTGGCGTATCGACAGCAGCTTGGCGCCGCCGGGCAGGGCGCGGCTCTCGACCATGTGGCGCAGCTGCGCCTCTATCTGTTTGGACAGGGCGATGGGAGAGGAGCGGTCGATGGGGAACATGGCGAGAGTCTAGCGTAAAAACAGCGCGGCCAGTACGAGCAGGATGGCGGCCATGGTCCAATTGAACACCCGCTGCTTTTGCGGATCGAGCAGGAAGCGGCGTATCGCCATGCCAAACAAGGCCCACATGGCGTTGCAAGGCATGCCCACCAGCGTGCCGATCGCCGCCACCAGCAGCGCATTGCCGAGCGTATTCGACCCGCCAGGCATGAAGACCGAGGCCACGGTGACGGCCTTCACCCAGCTCTTGGGGTTAAGCGCTTGAAATATCGTCGCCTGGGTAAACGTCACGGCCTTGGGCGCCTGCGCGCCGCTCATCGAAGCGCCGCTGAGTTTCCAGGCCAGGAACACCAGATAGACCGAGCCGGCAATTCGCAGCACTTGCTGCGCCAGCGGGTAGGCCACGAAGACGCTGCCCAGCCCCAGGCACATCAGCATGGTTTGCACGAACATGCCCGTCTGTATTCCCAGGATGGCGGGCAGCGCGCCGCGGCCGCCGAAATTGGCGCCGGTGGTGGCGAGCATGACGTTGTTCGGTCCCGGCGTGGCCGACATCACAAGGCAGTAGGTCATCAGGGGCAGCAGTTCGGTCATGGCAGGCGGCTCATAGCGTGGAGGTGGCGCCAGTCTAGGAGCGCGGCGCGCAGCGGACAAGGCACAGGACCGTGGGGACTGACTCATGCTGTATCAGTCGGGCGATGGTTACAGTTGCCGTTGGTCGGAAGGTCGTTATAGAATCGGCATTCATAAAAAACAACCAGGGGACGTCATGCTGAGAATGCCGATTGCGGTGGTCTTGTTGGGATTTGCCGGTGTGGCGTCGTCTGCGCAGCAGCTGCACCCGCCCGGCCTGGGCGAACGCGGCAACGAGGCCAGCATCGCGGTCGACATCAACCCGGCGGGCCAGGTGGCCGGCATCATCGAGGAGGAGAGCGGCCGCCAGCGCGCCGTGCTCTGGAATAAGCGGCTGATCGAGCTCGGCACCCTGGGCGGCAGCGACAGCTTCACCAAGGGCATCAACATCGGCGGCGACGTGGTCGGCTCGGCCCAGGACAGCGACGGCCACTGGCGCGCCTTCGTCTACCGCGCTGGCCTGTCGATGCGCGATCTCGGCACGCTGGGCGGCGGCAGCAGCTACGGCATGGGCATCAGCCGCTCGGGCCAGGCGGTCGGCTTTGCCGATACCAGCGACGGCTACTTCCACGCCTTTACCACCGGCCCCACCGGCGACGGCCCGCTGGTCGACCTGGGCACGCTGGGCGGCAACATCAGCTACGCGGCCGGCGTCAACACCGACGGCGTGATTGTCGGCACGGCGGCGCTGCCGGACGGTTATCGGCGCGCCTTCATCTACCGGCCCGGCGTCGGCATGAAGGATCTGGGCACGCTGGGCGGACGCTCCAGCGGCGCCACCGCCGTCAACGATTCCGGCGTGGTGGTCGGTTCGTCGGAGATGCCGGATCGGCGCTGGCACGCCTTTGTCCACGATGGCAAGCAGATGGTCGACCTGGGCGCGATGATTGGCTACGGCAACAGCTTCGCCACCGCCGTCAACGCCGCCGGCCACGTGGTCGGCAGCATCCGCATCGGCGACGAGCGCCGTTCCTTCGTTTACCGCGACGGCAAGATGACGGTGCATCCGGGCGGGTTCGGACTGTACCTGGTCAACAGCATCAACGCCGAGGAGCTGGTGATCGGCGCCAAATACGTCGGCAAGAAGTTTGAGGCGTCGACCATGCATTCGGCCCAGCGCGCGGTGGTCACGCACGGCGACACCGATCTGGTGATGCTGATCGTGGCGGTGCTGGCCACCACCACGGGCATCGTGATCTACCGCCGCCGCTATCGCGGCATCGTGCTGCAAGGCGCGAACCGCATCATCCGCTTCAAGTTCCCGCAAAACTGAACAGGGCGTCCAGCACCGCGTCCGGCTGCTCGGCCATCAGCGAGTGGCCGCTGTCCACCGTCACCACCTTGCCGTGACTGATGGTGGAGGTCAGCAGCTTGGTCGATTTGGGCGGCGTCATCATGTCGCGCGCGCCGAACAGGAACAGGGTGGGGCAGCGCACCGCCTGCGCCGCCGCTTCGCCGTTGGCGTAGGCGTTACAGGCCGAGAAGTCGGTGTGGAACACGTGTTCGGGGTTGATCTGCGAGATGCGCTGCATCAGCCGGCGTGCGCCGCCCATCGTATTGAAGCCAGGTCCGGGGCAGGACGGCTTCTGCGCGATCGACGAGTGCGACCAGATGTTGACCATGTCGATGGCGCTTTGCTCGTCGCTGCGCGAGGTCTCCAGCAGCGCGTCCGACACCTTCATCGGGTAGGTCGAACCTATCATGCCCAGGTGCGTGACGCGTTCCGGCGCCTTGTGCGACGCTTCCAGCGCGATCAAGGAACCCATGCTGTGGCCGAACAGCGCGGCCTTCCGCACGCCGGCGGCGTCCAGCACTTGCAGCAGCCAGTCCGCCAGTTCCGGCACGCTGGCCTTGGCCGCGCCCTTGCTGCGGCCGTGGCCCGGCAGGTCCACCGCCAGCACGTTGTAGCCGTGGTGGGCGAAATAGCGGGTCTGCAGCACCCACACGGAATGGTCGTTCTGCGCGCCGTGGATGAAGACTACGGTCGGCAGGGCGGCGTCGAACGGCTTGCCGCCGGTGTAGCAGTAGGCGTCCACGCCTTGTACGGTCAGCAGCATCTCATGCTCCTTTCTGCGACAGCTTCAGGCCGCGCGCCAGGTCTTCGATCAAGTCGTCCACGTCCTCCAGGCCAACCGACAGCCGCATCGTTCCCTCGGTGATGCCGGACGCCGCCAGCTGATCGGCCGGCACGCGGAAGTGCGTGGTGGAGGCGGGATGGATCGCCAGCGATTTGGCGTCGCCGACGTTGGCCAGGTGCGAGAACACCTTCAGGCTGTCGACGAAGCGGCGGCCGGCGGCGCGGTCGCCCTTCAGGTTGAACGAGAACACGGCGCCGCAGCCCTTGGGCAGCAGGCGCTTGGCCAGTTCGTAGTCCGGGTGCGACGGCAGCTCCGGATAGGACACCGATTCCACCGCGGGATTCGACAGCAGGAACTCGACCACCTTGCGGGTGTTGGCCACGTGCCGGTCCATGCGCAGCGCCAGCGTTTCCACGCCTTGCAGCACGGCGAAGGCGTTGTGGGGACTCATGACGGCGCCGAAGTCGCGCAGGCCTTCGCGCCGCGCGCGCAGCGCGAACGCCGCCACCGTCGACTCCTCCGTGAACACCATGCCGTGGAAGCCGTCATACGGTTCGCACAGCTCGGCGAAGCGGCCGGTCTTGTCGTAGGCGGCTTGCCAGTCGAAGGTGCCGCCGTCCACCAGCAGGCCGCCGATGGCCGTGCCGTGCCCGCACAGGAACTTGGTCGCCGAGTGGAACACCAGGTCGGCGCCATGCTCGAAGGGCTTGAGCAGGTAGGGCGTAGTGAAGGTGGAGTCCATCATCAGCGGCAGGTGCTGCGCGTGCGCGATGGCGGCTACGGATTCGATATCGAGCACGTCCAGGCCCGGATTGCCCAGCGTCTCGGCGAACAGCACCTTGGTGTTCGGGCGGATCGCGGCGCGCCAGGCGTCGAGGTCGCGCGGGTCGACGAAGGTGGTCTCGATGCCGAAGCGCTTGAGCGTATAGGCCAGCATGTTGTGCGAGCCGCCGTACAGCGCGCGCGAGGCGACGATGTGCGAGCCGGCGCCGGCGATGGTGGCCAGGCCCAGATGCATCGCGGCCTGGCCGCTGGCGGTTGCGATGCCGGCCACGCCGCCTTCCAGCGCGGCGATGCGTTCCTCCAGCACCGCGTTGGTGGGGTTGGAGATGCGCGAGTACACATGGCCGGCGCGCTCCATGTTGAACAGCGAGGCGGCCTGGTCGGAGTCCTTGAACGCGAAGGATGAGGTGAAATAGACCGGCGTGGCGCGCGCGCCGGTGGCCGGGTCGGGGGCCGCGCCGGCGTGCAGCGCGAGGGTGTCAAAGCCGGGATATCTGGGTCCGCTCATAAGGTCTCGTTGGAGTTGTAGGAATGCTGGGCATCCTACCCTGAATCGCGGCTGGGCAACAGCACTGTAAAAATGTTGAGAATTGCTTATCCAGAGCGCTGGATTTTTTGCCGGGCATACGCTACATTCGCTATAAGGCTACAATAATCAGAACCCCCATTCACATAGCCTATATCAGCGGACAGGACGGCCCAAAATGAAAGTCTCCGAAATTCTTCAGGTTAAAGGCAGCATTCTTTACACGATCTCGCCTGATCAGCCTTTGGCGGACGCCGCCAACACCATGGCGGAAAAAGACATCGGTTCGCTGGTGGTCATGGAATTCGGCGAGTTGGCCGGCATGCTGACCTTCCGCGAGGTGCTGCGCGCCCTGCACGAAAACGCCGGCACGGTGGGCACGGGCACGGTGCGCAAGCATATGGACGACCATCCGATCACCGTCACGCCGGATACCGAGGTCAATGAGGTGCGCCGCATCATGCTGGAGAAGCACGCGCGCTACCTGCCGGTGATGAACGCCAAAACCATCCTGGGCGTGATTTCGTTCTACGACGTGGCGCGCGCGGTGCTGGAAGCGCAGAGCTTCGAGAACAAGATGCTGAAGGCTTACATCCGCGACTGGCCGGCGGAGACGGCGGACCAGTCCGATTAAGCCCGGCGCCCGGCGCCAAAAACAAAAACCGCCATGTGGCATTGCGACGATCTTGAGCGTCGCAACCGCACATGGCGGTTTTTGTTTATGCCGCGCCTTCCAGCGTGTCGTTGCTGAGCCAACCGTTGAGCGCTGTCGCCGTCATCGGCCGCGCGAACAGGAAGCCCTGCGCCAGCGGACAGCCCAGCGCCTGCAGGATCTGCGCCTGGCGCTCGTCCTCCACGCCTTCCGCGATCACGGCCAGGCCCAGGTTGCGGCCCAGCTGGATCACCATCTCGGCGATGCTGCTGCCGCGCGCGGAGCCGGTGATCTCGGTGACGAAGGCGCGGTCTATCTTCAGGCGGTCGATCTGCAGCCGCTGCAGGTAGGACAGCGACGAGAAGCCGGTGCCGAAGTCGTCGATCGCGATGCTCACGCCGGTCTGCTTGATCTGGCCCAGCATCTTGATCAGCATGTCCGGCTCTTCCATCGCCATCGACTCGGTGATTTCCAGCTCGACGAACTCCGGCGGCGCGCCCGTGTCCTCCAGCGCCTTGCGCAGCATCTCCAGGAAGTGCGGATGGCGGAACTGCACCTGCGAGACGTTAATCGACATCATGAAGTTGTCGTGGCCGGCCTTGCGCAGGTCCACCAGCTCGCGGCAGGCGGTGCGCATCACCCATTCGCCCAGGTCGATGATCAGGCCCGAATACTCGGCGATGGGGATGAAGCGATCCGGCGAGATGAACTTGCCGTCCGGCGTCTGCCAGCGCAGCAGCGCCTCGGCGCCCATCGGCCGGCGCGTGGCCAGGTCGATCTGCGGCTGGTACACCACGAACAGCTGGTTCTGGCCGAAGGCGGTGCGCAGCGCGTGCATCATGCGCACCCGCTCGCGGATCTCCACGCCCATCGAGCGCGAGAAGTAGAAATGGCCGGCGCGCTGCTGCGACTTGGCGCGCTTGAGGGCGATGTCGGCGTCCTTGAGGGCGTCGGCGCCGCTGCCTTCGTGCTCGCCCAGGCGCACCAGGCCCAGCGTGGCCGACAGCTGCACGTCCTGGCCGTCGATGCTGAACGGGTTGCTGAACAGCGCCAGGATGTTGGCCGGGTTGACCTGCGACGAATCGCCCAGCACGCAGAAGATGTCGCCGCCGATGCGCGCCACGGTCAGCTGGTCGCCCAGCTGGGTTTGCAGGCGGCCGGCGACCGCCACCAGCAGCATGTCGCCGAACTGGTGGCCCAGCGCGTCGTTGGTCTCGGCGAAGTGATCCAGGTCAACCAGCGACAGGGTGGCGTCGTCGCGCGCGGGGCCGGCCAGCGTGGCGTCGAGGATCTCGACCAGGCGGGTGCGGTTGGGCAGCTTGGACAGCTGGTCGTAGAAGGCCGCGTTGTGCAGGTGCGTGACCAGTTCGACGTTGTCGAGGCCGACCGCCACGTTGGAGCAGAACACTTCCAGCAGGCGCTCGTCGATCTCGGTCGGCGCGCTGCGCACGTCCAGGTAGGCGACGAAATCGCGGCTGGCCTTGCCGGCGAAGTACAGCGTGATGAAATCCGGGCCGTAGATGTTGCGGCGCTGGCCCAGCGTCAGCTCCATGGCGTCGTAGATGGGCTTGTGCTGCTGGTCGCACAGCGTGGCGTTGTCCAGGTGGCGGTAGCTGCCGATGGTGGCCATCACCATCAACTGGTGGCAGCCGTCTTCCGGGCACTCCTGCACGCACAGCAGGCCGTTGCCGTCCTGGCCGAGCAGGTCGGCGATCTGGGCCAGCACGCCGGAGGCGAAGTTCTGCACGCCGTGCAGCGACATCAGCTGGGTGCTGGCGTGGACGATCTGGTTCAGGCCGCGCCGGCTGTCGTTGATCTTGCGGATCTGCTCGTAGGAGCGGATCGCCGCCGTCACGGTGGTGAACAGCTTGATGCGGGTCAGCTCGGACTTGGTCTTGTAGTCGTTGATGTCGAAATCGCGGATGGCGTCGATCTCGGGCGCGTAGCCGGGCTGGCCGGTGCGCAGGATGATGCGCACGTCGGCCAGGTTCAGCGTCTCGCGGATGTAGCGCACCAGGTGCAGGCCGGCGTCGTCCTGCTCCATCACCACGTCCAGCAGGATGACGGCGATTTCCGATTCGTGTTTCAGCAGTTCGCGCGCCTGGCCGGCCGAATACGCATGCACGAATTCGAGCGGGCGCTGCTGCATGTCGAGGTTGCCCAGCGCGAAGGTGGTGGTCGAGTGGACATCTTCGTCGTCGTCGATGATCATGACCCGCCATACGTTGCGGGCGCCGGGTACTGCGAGCGTCGCCGGATGCTCTTCTAAGAATACCAGATCGTCGTGATCGTCCTTGGATTGCTCAAGGGGTGTGATCGGTGGGGGCATGTGTAACATCTCCAGGATTTCTCGGTGTTCTTGTGGTCAAGTATATAGCGAATTGTTAAAACGAACGCGGATTTCCCGCGGTTTACACAGAACGTTGCATACTGGTGTGCAAGATTGCCCAGCTTTCATCGAAAGAATGATATTTTACCAATAGAAACTTGCTATTGGGAAATTATTGCGCCGGCCGGGCGGCAATCGCCGCCGGCTGGTAGAATTGGGTACTTTCCACCTTTTTCCAAAGATTCTCTTCCTATGTCCGGCAATACATTTGGCAAATTGTTTTCAGTAACTACCTTTGGTGAGTCGCACGGTCCCGCGATTGGTTGTGTGATCGATGGCTGCCCACCAGGTTTGCCTTTGTCGGAAGCGGACATCCAGCCGGAGCTGGACCGCCGCAAGCCGGGCACGTCGCGCCATGTGACGCAGCGCAAGGAACCTGACACGGTGGAAATCCTGTCCGGGGTCTACCAGGGCGTGACCACCGGCACGCCGATCGCGCTGCTGATCCGCAACGAAGACCAGCGCAGCAAGGATTACGGCAATATTGCCGAGAGTTTCCGTCCAGGCCATGCAGATTACACCTATTGGCACAAATACGGCGTCCGCGATCCGCGCGGCGGCGGCCGCTCGTCGGCGCGCCTGACGGCGCCGGTGGTGGGCGCGGCCGCCATCGCCAAGAAATGGCTGAATCAGCAGTACGGCACCGAGTTCAAGGGCTGCATGAGCCAGCTCGGCGACATCGCCGTGCCGTTCCAGGACTGGTCGCACGTGCACGACAACCCGTTCTTCGCCGCCAGCGGCGACGCCGCCCTGATCGCCCGCATGGAGGAGGCGATGGACGAGCTGCGCAAGGCCGGCGATTCGATCGGCGCGCGCATCGACGTGATCGCCCGCAACATCCCGGTCGGCCTGGGCCAGCCCATCTACGACAAGCTCGACGCCGACATCGCCTACGCGATGATGGGCATCAACGCCGTCAAGGGCGTGGAGATCGGCGCCGGCTTCAAGTCGGTGGAGCAGAAGGGTTCGGTGCACGGCGATTCGCTCACGCCCGAAGGCTTCATCGGCAACAATGCCGGCGGCGTGCTGGGCGGCATCTCGACCGGCCAGGATATCACGGTGTCGATCGCCATCAAGCCGACCTCGTCGATCCGCACGCCGCGCCAGTCGATCGACAAGGACGGCAAGCCGGTGATGGTGGAAACCTTCGGCCGCCACGACCCGTGCGTCGGCATCCGCGCCACGCCGATCGCCGAGGCGATGCTGGCGCTGGTGCTGATGGACCACGCGCTGATGCACCGCGCGCAGTGCGGCGACGTCCGCGTCGACACGCCGAACATCGCGCCGCCAGTGTCGCCAGTCTCGCGCTAAGCGGTGCCGGTACAAGCCTTCAGCTTCGCCTTATTCCTGTTCTGCTACTACGCGCACGCGGGAACCTGGTCCACCTACGCCACGCTGTTCTTCGCCGACAAGGGCATGACGGTGGCGCAGATCGGCGTGCTGATGTCGATGATCCAAGTGCTGCGCATCGTCGGCCCCAACGTCTGGGGCTACGTGGCCGACCACTACGACCGCCGCGTGTTCGTGCTGCGCATGGCCGGCTTCGCCGCGCTGGCGGGCTTCAGCGGCTTCTTCTTCGGCAGCACCTTCGTCCACTTCATGCTGGCGATGATCGTGCTGAACCTGTTCACCAGCGGCCAGGCGCCGATCTGCGAGGCGCTGATGCTGTCCGAGATGCGCGGCGACCTGACCTACTACGGCCGCATCCGCATGTGGGGTTCGATCGGCTTCATCGCCTCGGTCACGCTGGCCGCGTACGCGCTGGAGCACTACGGCATCGCCGCGCTGCCGTGGGTGGCCGCGGTGCTGCTGGTGCTGACCATAGCCGCCGCCTTCCGCCTGCAGGACGTGCCGCGCCGCGTGCACAAGGTGGCGCCGCCGCCGTTGCTGTCGCTGCTGCGCCGGCGCGAGGTGATCGCCTTCTTCGCCTCGACCGCGCTGATGGTGGCGGCCCACACCTCGCTGTACACCTTTTATTCGCTTTACCTGGAGCGCAACGGCTACAGCAAGACCGTGATCGGCGCCATGTGGTCGCTGGGCGTGACGGCCGAGGTGCTGCTGTTCTACTTCCAGGCGCCGCTGTTCCAGCGCTGGGGCGCGCGCAACATGATGCTGGTGACGCTGGCTGTGGCGCTGGTGCGCTTCCTGATGATAGGCTTCGGCCCGCACGTGCTGTGGCTGCTGATCGTGGCGCAGGTGATGCACGCGGCCACCTTCGCGCTGCATCATTCGTCGTCCGTGATGACCTTGCAGCGCTGGTTCTCCGGGCCGCTGCAGGCGCGCGGGCAGGCGCTGTACATGAGCATCTCGTACGGCATCGGCGGCTCGCTGGGCGGGTTGTTCCTGGCGCAGTGGTGGGAGAGGGCGGGGCCGCAGTCGGTGTACTACGTGGCGGCGGCGCTGGTGTCGTGCTCGATGCTGGCGGCAGTGCTGTCCTACCGCTGGCAGCAGCGCGACACCTATTAGCTGCGGGAGCCGACCGCTTCCAGCTTGTGGCGGCGTTCGACCGCCCGCACCACCAGCGCCCGCATGTCGTTGAGCAGGCCGAACTCGGTCTGGCTCAGCTGGATGGGCGGGAAGGAATCGTCCCAGTCGCCGTACAGGAAGCCGGCCGGCTGGCCGTTGGCCGACAGCGGCAGGATCACGAAGCTGCGCGCCTCCGGCAGGGAACTCTTCCACCACAGCGGCAGCTTGGCGGCGAACTTGGCGTCGCGGGCGTTCTCGATGAAGATCACGCGGTCGCTGTTGAGCGCGGCGTGGAACACATTGGGCTCGTAGGCGTCGTCGAAGGTCAGCGCCGGCAGCAGTTCCTTGGTGCCTTCGCCAAAGCTGATCTTGGCCGCGTAGTGGTTTTCCTTGCGGTTGCGCACAAAGGCCACCGCGCGCGAGAAGTCCAGTCCCTTGTACACCGTTTCCAGCGCGATCTGCACCATCTGGCCGGGGTTGGCCGTCTCCAGCATGTCGCGCATGTCGGCCAGGCCGCTGAGCAGGATCTTGTTGCCGGCGGCGCGCTGGCGCGTCTTGGCCAGCGCCTTGGCGCGGCGCTCGGCGGGGCGCGACAGCGGCGCGATGGTCAGGTCGTTGGCCGCCACCACCTTGGCCTGCTCGATGGCGTGCATCAGGTTGTCCGGCTCCACCCCCAGCATGGCGGAATACGCCTGCGTCAATTCCTTGACCACGACGGCGCCGGCCGCGTCGTCATGCCACAGCGATTCCGCGCACAGCGCCGACATCGTCGACAGGCCGGCGATCCAGTCCGAGGAGCTCACTTCGGCGCCCGGCGCCGGCGGTTCCACCTTGCGCATGCCGTTGACCAGCGTGCCCGGCAGGCCCCAGTGCAGGGCGGCGGCATGGCCGATTTCCTCCATCGTCAGCCCCAGCATCTCGGGCGCCATATCATCGATGCCGCGGCCGGCGTGGTCGGCGGCGAGCTGCAGCTCGTGCCAGCGCTCCGGCATGTAGAAGGTCATCATCATGCGGCCCAGCGTGTGCAGCATCGAGCACACCACGGCCTCCTCGCCGTGGCGGCTTTCGGCCGTGTAGGCGATCTGCTGCGCCACGATTCCGGCCAGCACGGCTTTTTCCATTTCGATGTGGGCGACGGTGGCGTCGGGCGAGCCGGCCGCCAGTTCCTCGATCAGCTTCAGGCCCAGCGCCAGGTGGCCGATGGCCTCCGTGCCCAGCACCAGCACCGCCTTCGACACTGTGTTCACATGCTGGCCGAAGGCCGAGTACATGCCGCTGTTGGCCAGCCGCAGCACTTTTTGCGTGAGCACCGGATCGGACAGCACGGTGCGGGTCATATTGAATTCCTGCTCGTCCTCGCCGCGCATCGCGCCCAGGATGGCGGTGATGGCCTTGGCGAAGCCCGGCATGTCGCCGCGCCGGCGCGTGCAGTCCCACAGTGCGGCCAGCGTGGCGTCGCCCAGCGGGGTGCTGGCGGTGAAGCGCGCCGTCATTGCGCCACCTGGCGCAGTTCGGGCGGCACCACCTTGACGTGGATGCTTTCCTTGAGCGCGGCCAGCGCCACGTTGGCCGCCATCGGCTTGCCGGTCAGGTAGCCCTGGATGTACTGGCAGCCGCGCTGTTCCAGGTATTCCATCTGGCCTTCGGTCTCGACGCCCTCGGCCACCACGGACAGGTCCAGGTGCTTGGCCAGGTCGAGCACGGCGTTGCAGATGGCGCCGTCCTTCTGCGAACCGGGCAGGTCGCGGATGAAGGTGCGGTCGATCTTCAGCACGGAGATGGGGAAGCGCTTCAGGTAGGCCAGCGAGGAATACCCCGTGCCGAAATCGTCGATGGCGATGCGGGCCTTGCGCTCCGCCATTTTGGACAGGATGGACTCGGCATGCACCGGGTCTATCATCAATGTGCCTTCTGTGATTTCTAAAACCAATTGCTCACCAAGTAGGCCGGAGAAGGCGATCGCATCGTCCAGCACGTCCAGAAATTTATCATTGCGGAATTGCCGCGGGCTGATATTAACAGAGATGTACAGGCTGCGCTTTGCCACTTCCTCGAACTGTTTCAGCTGCACGCAGGCCGCCTTCAGGGCCCAGGCGCCCAGCAAGTTGATCAGTCCGTTGGTCTCGGCGATCGGGATGAAGCGGGCCGGCGGCACCATGCCCAGGGTCGGATGCTTCCAGCGCATCAGTGTCTCGAAGCCCTGGATCTCGCGCGTGCGGGCGTCGACGATGGGCTGGTAGTAGAGCAGGAACTCGCCCTCGCGCACCGCCTGGAACATCGCCGCTTCCAGCGAGATGTCGTGCTCCGGCGGGCCGGACTGGGACTGGCTGTAGACCACGCAGCGGGCCTTGCCGGTCTCCTTGGCGCGCGACATGGCGGCGTCGGCCAGCGCGACCAGCCGCACCTCGTCCTCGGCGTGCTGCGGATAGACCGCCACGCCGACCGAGGCGCCGACGTAGATCGTGTGGTTGTCGATTTCAAACGGCGACTGCAGGGTGGCGATCAGGCGGCCGGTGACCAGCTTGATCTGGGCCTCGGTGGCGGTGCCGGGCAGCACGGCGACAAACTCGTCGCCGCCGACGCGGGCCAGGGTGTCGCTGTCGCGCAGCGTCTTGCGCAGGCGGGCGGCGGCGGTGCGCAGCACGGCGTCGCCGATCGGATGGCCGAGGCCGTCGTTGACTTTCTTGAATCCATCCAGGCCGATGGTGGCGACCGAGAAGCCCTGGCCGGAGCGGCGCGCGTTGGCGATCACCATGCGCATGCGATCGGACAGCAGCAGGCGGTTCGGCAGTTCGGTCAGGGCGTCGTGGGTGGCCATGTGGCGCAGGCGCTCTTCGGTAGCGCGCTGCACCGTCATGTCGCGGCCGACCACCAGCATTTCGTTCAGGCCGTGCTGGTTGGCGTAGCAGGAAATCCTCAGTTCGTGCCAGATCTCGGCGTCCGGCGTCTTGATGCGCACTTCCAGCTGGCGCGACACGTTGCTGCCGCCCACTTCGGCCAGCACGGCGGTCAGCGGCGCCTGGTCGTCCAGCGACACCAGCCTGGGCAGCGTGTCGCCGGCCAGCGGCGCGTGGCTGGAGATCAGGGCTACCGCGCGCTTGCTGGCAAACAGTATCTGCCCCAGCTGATTGAGGCGGAAAACAACATCGCCCGCCTCTTCCATGAGGTTATCCAATTCATGACGCGGGGATGGGGCTGGGATACTGGAAAACATCGCGAGGATCTAATCTTTCATTTTATGCATGTAACGTGGCTGCGCGAAACTTGCAAAACCAGAACGCAATGTATCACTGATGAGAGTGGATTTACATGAAAAATGACAACATCGAAGCGACTTTTACAGTTTTCTCTTGAGTTGGACCAATAAATTGAAGTTTACATAGGGAAAGCACGGCTGTTTTGGACAGCCGTGCCGGCGGGTTCAGGCGTGTTGGGCAAAATACATGGCGCCGCCGGTGTGGGCGGGAAAACCGAACAGCTGCACGGAAATCAGATCGGCTTCGGCGCTGCCGACAGCGCCGCTTTCCACGTGCCGGCGCGCGGCGGCCGACAGCGCGTGCAGCAGGCGGTCGCGGATGTCGGCCAGCTGGAGCGCCGGCGCTTCGCTGTCGCTGGCGGCCTGACTGGCGGCGGTGTCGGGCAGCGGCGGCAGGCCGGCCGCGCGCGCGGCGTTGCGCAGCAGCGCTTCCGGCACGGAGCCGGCGCGCAGGGCGCGGATTTCTCCGGCGTAGCATAGACGCAGTGCGGCAGCCAGTTCCAGCGCCGCCAGCGACCCCAGGTCGGCGCGAATTTGATTTAAGTGCATTAAGTTGTGGGCCACGGAACTGATCGCCGTCTGGCAGAAATAGCGGCTTTCGATCAGCAGCGCGCTGTCGAAATCGACTTGCAGGCCCTCGACCATGGCGCACAGGATGGCCTCCGGCGCCGGCAGGTGGCCGCCGGTGCGTTCGCGCAGGATGGCCGGCGTCACCTGCAGCAGCGTCTGCACGGGCGCGGAGGTGAGCGCGCCGCCCGGCAGGCGATAGCCCTTGACGTCCCACGGCTGCACGGCCGGCGCGTCGGCGGCCATGGTGGTGCGCACCAGTTCTGCCATTTGTTCTTCGCTGTAGGCCACGGCGTGCAGCAGGCCGGCGTGCAGGGCCTGGTCGGCCGTCAGCGTCGCGCCGTCCAGCAGCAGCGGCATGGCGCCCTGCAGGCCTGCCAGGCGCACGGTGCGGACGATCTCGCCGCCGGCCGGCGCCACGCCCAGCTGCACCTGCGGCAGGCTGAAGGTCGCGTCGTCCAGGCTGACGCGCCGGTGGCAGGCCAGCGCCAGGCCCAGCGCGTGGCCGCCGACCGCGCCGGCCAAGGTGGCGATGACCGGAATGCCCAGGCATTCCAGGCGGCGCAGCAGGCGGTTGTAGGCGGCCAGCATGTGCATGCAGTCGCCGGCCTGGGCCGTTGTCAGCGCCATCAGGTGCTCCAGTTCGTGGTCCGAGTCGGCGGCCTCGGCGTCGAAGCCGATGATGACGCCGTGCAGGCCGGCGCGCCCCGTTTCCAGCTTGTCGAGCAGGGCGCCCAGCTCGCGCTGGAACAGCCGGCTCAGCGGGTTGATGGCGCGCGCGGCCACCATGACGGTGACGGCGCCGCCGGTTTGATGGGTAGTGATCATGCTCATTCCGTTCACACGCGTTCGATGATGGTGGCGATGCCCATGCCGCCGCCCACGCACAGGGTTATCAGGCCGCGCTTGAGGTCGCGGGCTTCCAGTTCGTCCAGCAGGGTGCCGAGCAGCATGCAGCCGGTCGCGCCCAGCGGGTGGCCGAGCGCGATGGCGCCGCCGTTGACGTTGACCTTTTCTTCCGGCACGCCCATCTCGGTCATGAAGCGCATCACCACGGAGGCGAAGGCTTCGTTCACTTCGAACAGGTCGATGTCGGCGATGTCCAGGCCGGCCTTCATCAGCGCCTTGCGGGCGGCGGGCGCCGGGCCGGTCAGCATGATGGTCGGATCGGTGCCGGTGACGGCGGTGGCCAGCACGCGGGCGCGCGGCTTCAGGCCCAGCCGGTTGCCGGCGGCCTTGCTGCCGATCAGCGCGAGCGCGGCGCCGTCGACGATGCCGGAGGAGTTGCCGGCCGTGTGGATGTGCTCGACCCGGTCCAGCTGCGGATATTTGCGCAGGGCCACGCTGTCGAAGCCCATCCGGCCGGCCGCCTCGAACGAGGGCTTCAGGCCGCCCAGGGTTTCGATCGTGGTGTTGGGCTTGATGAATTCGTCCTCGGCCAGGATCAGCACGCCGTTCTGGTCGAGCACCGGCACCACCGAGCGGAAACGGCCGGCGGCGCGCGCGGCGGCGGCCTTTTGCTGCGAGCGCATGGCGTAGGCGTCGACCTGTTCGCGGGTGTAGCCGTCCAGCATGGCGATCAGGTCGGCGCCTATGCCTTGCGGCAGGAAGTCGGTGTGCAGGCTGGTCTCCGGGTCCAGCGCCCAGGCGCCGCCGTCCGAGCCCATAGGCACGCGCGACATCGACTCGACGCCACCGGCCACCACCAGGTCTTCCCAGCCGGAGCGCACTTTTTGCGCCGCCAGGTTGACGGCCTCCAGCCCCGAGGCGCAGAAGCGGTTCAGCTGGACGCCGGCCACTTTCCAGTCCCAGCCGGCGGCCAGCGCGGCGATCTTGGCGATGTCCGCGCCCTGGTCGCCGACCGGCGTGACGCAGCCGAGCACGACATCGTCGATCAGCGCGGTGTCGAGCTTGTGGCGCGTCTGCAGTTCGCGCATCAGCCCGGACAGCAGCGAGATTGGTTTGACGGTGTGCAAACTGCCGTCCTTCTTGCCTTTGCCGCGCGGGGTGCGGATGGCCTCGTACACATAGGCTTCGGTCATGGAATCTCCTTGTCTGAACGGCCATCATAGAGCGCAAACGACAACAAAGCAACTGCTTGCTTCGTGAAGGTATTTGCGCTAGTCTGGCCGGACAACAACAGGGGACAGGCCATGTTTGACAGCCACGAACATCAGGAATTACAGCGCACACTGAGGCGCTTCATCGAGAGCGAAATCAATCCGCATGTCGATGAGTGGGAGGAGGCCGGCATATTTCCCGCGCACGCCCTGTTCCGGAAAATGGGTGAGCTCGGTTTGCTGGGGCTGACCAAGCCGGTGGAATACGGCGGCCTGGGCCTCGACTATTCGTATTCGATGGCGATGGCCGAGACGCTGGGCCACGTCGACTGCGGCGCGATTCCGATGGCGATCGGCGTGCAGACCGACATGTGCACGCCGGCCCTGGCGCGTTTCGGCTCGGACGCCCTGCGCCGCGAGTTCCTGGCGCCGGCCATCAGCGGCGAGATGGTGGGCTGCGTCGGCGTCTCGGAGGCGCACGCCGGCTCGGACGTGGCGGCCATCCGCACCAGCGCGCGCAAGGACGGCGGCGATTACGTCATCAACGGCAGCAAGATGTGGATCACCAACAGCCTGCAGGCTGACTGGATGTGCGTGCTGGTCAACACATCGGACGGCCCGGCCCACAAGAACAAGACGCTGGTGATGGTGCCGATGGATACGCCGGGCGTCTCGGTCGGCAGGAAGATCCGCAAGATCGGCATGAACGCCTCCGACACCGGCCTGATTTACTTCGACGAGGTGCGCGTGCCGCAGCGCCACGCCATCGGCGAGGAGGGGCAGGGCTTCGTGTACCAGATGCTGCAGTTTCAGGAGGAACGCTTGTGGGCTGCGGCAAACGCGGTGCAAACCCTGGCCAATTGTATAGACTTGACGGTGGACTGGGCGCGTGAGCGGGCGATGTTCGGCGGCCGGCTGCTGGATAATCAGCACGTCCACTTCAAGCTGGCGGAGTTGAAGACGGAAGTGGAGAGCCTGCGCGCGCTGACCTATCGCGCCGGCCAGCTGTATGTCGGCGGCCAGGATGTGACCGAGCTGGCGTCGATGTGCAAGCTCAAGGCGGGACGCCTGCTGCGGCTGGTGCCTGACGCCTGCATGCAGTTCTGGGGCGGCATGGGCTACAGCTGGGAGAACCGCGTGGCGCGCATGTTCCGCGACGGGCGCCTGACCTCCATCGCCGGCGGCGCCGACGAAGTCATGTTGGGCATCATCGCCAAGCAAATGGGCATCCTGCCGAAAAAGGAGAAGCAATGAATCCATTCGATACGCATGAAGTGCGCAACACGGTTGCGCCGTTTGAGAACATCAATCTGTACGCGGCCGATCCGGCCTTGCAGGAGGCGCTGCTGCGCGAAGGCGGCGCGGCGGCGGCGGAATCGCTGCACGCGCTTGGCGCGCAGCTGGGCCGGGCCGAGGTGCTCGATCTGGCGCGGCTGGCCAACCAGCACACGCCCAAGCTGCACAACTTCGACCGCGCCGGCAAGCGCGTGGACGAGGTGGAGTTCCATCCCGCCTGGCATGGCCTGATGGCGCTGCTGATCGGGAACGGCGCGCACGCGACGCCCTGGCTGGGCGGCCCCGGCGCGCAGGTCGCGCGGGCTGCGCGCTACATGCTGTTCGGCCAGGTGGAGAACGGCTCGCAGTGTCCGGTGACGATGACGTATGCGTCCGTGCCAGCGCTGAAGCAGGCGCCGAAGCTCGCCGCCAAGTGGCTGCCGAAGATCCTGTCGACCGAATACGATCCACGCTCGCTGCCGGTGGAGCAGAAGCGCGGCGCCATCATCGGCATGGGCATGACGGAGAAGCAGGGCGGCTCCGACGTGCGCTCCAATACCACCCGCGCCGAACCGGTGCCGCCGGCCGAAGCGCGCGCGATGTTCGGCGAGGAGGGCGAGGATGTCTATCGCATCGTCGGCCACAAATGGTTCTTCTCGGCGCCGCAAAGCGATGCGCACCTGATCCTGGCGCAGACCGACGATGCGGGCAGCGCCGGGCTGTCGTGCTTCTTCCTGCCGCGCTATCTGCCGGACGGTGCCCGCAACCAGATCCGCGTGCAGCGCCTCAAGGACAAATTGGGCAACCGCTCGAATGCTTCGTCGGAGGTTGAATTCACCGGCGCCTATGGCTGGTTGATCGGCAAGCCGGGGCGCGGCATCCCGACCATTTTGGAGATGGGCAGCCACACCCGCCTCGATTGCGTGTTGGGTAGCGCCGGCACCATGCGCGCCGCGCTCACGCATGCGCTGCACCACGCGCGCAGGCGCACGGCGTTCGGCCGACCGCTGTCCGAACAGCCGCTGATGCAGAACGTGCTGGCCGACCTGGCGCTGGAATCGGAAGCGGCTACGGCCTTCGGCATGCGGCTGGCGCGCTGCTTCGACCAGGGCGATGATCCGGCGCAGGCGCTGCTGGCGCGCATCCTGACGCCGGCCGGCAAGTACTGGATCTGCAAGCGCGGCCCGGCCTTCGGCGCGGAGGCGATGGAAGTGATCGGCGGCAGCGGCTACGTGGAGGACGGCCCGCTGGCGCGGCTGTACCGCGAACTGCCCGTCAACTCGATATGGGAAGGCTCCGGCAACGTGATGTGCCTTGACTTGTTGCGCGCCTTCGGCAAAACTCCAGCCGCGCGCGAGGCGCTGGCGTCCGAGCTGGCCCTGGCCGGCGAGTCCGATGCCGATTATGTCCGCTACACGCAGGCGCTGCTGGCTGACCTGAGCCAGCCGCAGTCCGACGAGTTCGGCGCCCGCGTGCTGGCCGAGCGGGTGGTGCTGGCGGTGCAGGCCGGCCTGCTGTTGCGGCATGCGCCGGCTTACGTGTCGTCGGCGTTCGTCGCGTCACGGCTGGCGCGCGAACCCGGTGGCGCGTTCGGACGCCTGCCTGCGGGCGTCGATTGCACGGCGATCCTGGCGCGCGCGTTAATTGAATAAACTGGATAAATAGTTATGACGAATACCGCCCCTGTCGACAACCGCCGCGCCGATCTGGTGCGCGTGGCCGCCCGCCTGTTCCGCGAGCGGGGCTTCGACGGCACCACCACGCGCGACATCGCCGACGCCGTCGGCATGCGCTCCGGCAGTCCCTTCTATCACTTCAAGAGCAAGCAGGAGATCCTCGCTGCGGTGATGGAGGAGGGCCTGGTGGCGGGGCTGCCGGCCGCCGAGGCCATCGCGGCGGGCGATCTGCCGCCGCGCGCCAAGTTCCAGGCGCTGGTGCGCGCGCACCTGGAAATCGTGCTGGGCGAAGGCCACGACTTCATCCCGGTGCTGCTGTACGACTGGCGCCGTCTGACGCCGGAACTGCGCGAGCGCGTGCAGGTGCTGCGCGACCGCTACGATCAATTGTGGCAGGACGTGGTGAATGAACTGTCGGCCGCCGGCCTGCTGCGCAGTGACAGCGCGGTGGCCCGCCTGCTGCTGATGGGCGCGATCAATTACAGTGTGCTGTGGTACAAACCGGGCCAGGGATCGGACCTGGACCAGATCGCGGCGGAGGCGGTTGCCATGTTTCTGGGCACGGAGGGCTAGTATAATAAAAAGCACACACCGACTAAAAAGAGCAAAACAATGAAACAAGATCCGCGCTTTCCCAACCTGTTCATCACCGACCACCCGCTGATACAACACAAGCTGAGCCACATGCGCGCCAAGGATACGTCGACCCGTACCTTCCGCGACCTGCTCAAGGAAATCACGCTGCTGATGGGCTATGAGATCACGCGCGACCTGCCGCTGACCACCCGCACCGTCGAAACCCCGCTGATGACCATCGAGGCGCCGGTCATCGCCGGCCGCAAGCTGGCCATCGTCCCCATCCTGCGCGCCGGCATCGGCATGAGCGACGGCCTGCTGGACCTGGTGCCGTCGGCCCGCGTCGGCCACATCGGCGTGTTCCGCGATCCGGAAACCCACCAGCCGGTGGAATACCTGGTGCGCCTGCCGGACACCGTCGAACGCACCTTCATCCTGTGCGACCCGATGGTGGCGACCGGCAATTCGGCCGTGCACGCGGTCGATGTGCTGAAAAAGCGCGGCGTGACCGACGACCAGATCATCTTCCTGGCCCTGGTGGCCGCGCCGGAAGGCATCGAAGTGTTCCAGAAATCGCATCCGGGCGTGAAGATCTACTGCGCGTCGCTCGATTCGCACCTGAACGACCACGCCTACATCGTGCCCGGCCTGGGCGATGCCGGCGACCGCATCTTCGGCACCAAGTAATCATCATGGCGACGCCTGCCGATCACGAATTCCGCGCCCGTCTGGCGGCGTTGAGCGAGCGGTTTGCCGTCACCGTGCCGGTGACGATGGCGCAGATCACCGAGGCGTTGGACGCTTGCCGTGCTGCCGGGGGCGACCCGCCGCCGGAAGCCGAGCTGCGGCGGCTGCACGAACTGCTGCATGGCGTGGCCGGGTCGGCCGGCACCTTCGGCTACGGCATGCTGGGGCAGCAGGCGCGGCGCATCGAGCACATGGTGCGCGGTGTCATGACCGAGCACACCGGCTGGCTTGCCGTCATCCCGGAAGTCGAACAGTTGCTGAAATGGGCAGCGCGGGATGCGCAATCAGCAACATACGAGTAAGCGTGCGCTTGATCCATATCAAATGACGTAGGATTAAGTTGTCTATAGTGACAAATACACCCTGAGGGACGGGTAGTTGAGCGATGGAAAGATGGCCTTTTTGCTGGGTTTCTACCAAAAAAAAGTGGCTTTGCATTTATTTTCGCGAAAACGTGCTTTTCTCTCGTAAATGGGTATAATGCGGGATCGTTTAGATTCAAGAGTAGTGCAGTTTGTCTGTCATTTCTTTCTTGCCTCAAACGATATCACGGGCGCAAGCCCAACTTAACTGAAATAGGAATTGTAATGGCAACTGGTATCGTAAAATGGTTCAATGATTCGAAGGGCTTCGGCTTTATCACCCCGGACGAAGGCGGCGAAGATCTGTTCGCTCACTTCTCGGCGATTCAGTCCGCAGGCTTCAAGTCGCTGCAAGAGAACCAACGCGTTTCTTTTGAAGTGACCGCTGGTCCTAAGGGCAAGCAAGCTTCGAACATTCAGCCACTGTAATACGCTGAATCAAACGAAATAAGAAATCCTCGGTATCCGAGGATTTTTTTTCGCCCGCGTTTTCATGCGGGCTGTTAAATCGGCATCATTTCCAGGATTTGCGCCAGTAGTCCGGCTGCGCGTACGTGTGCCGCAGGAAGTCCACGAAGGCGCGTATCCGCAGCGGCAGGTGGCGGCGCTGCGCGAACACCGCGTAGATATCGTTGCCCGGCGCGGCGTGTTCGTTAAGCACCGTCTGCAGCTTGCCCGCTTCGATTTCATTCCCCACTTCCCACATCGACCGCCAGGCCAGGCCTTTGCCGGCCAGCGCCCAGTCGTGCAGCACCTGGCCGTCGTTGCTGCCCATGTTGCCGCTCACTTTGACCACCACGTTCTTGCCGTTGTCGCGGAAGGTCCAGCCGCGCTGGCTGCCTTCGCTGCTGATCGCCAGGCAGTTGTGCTTGGCCAGGTCGGCCAGCGTCTTCGGCTCGCCATGGCGCTTGAGGTAGGAGGGCGCGGCCACCACCACGCGCTCGTTGTCGGCCAGCTTGACGCTGACCAGGCTGGAATCGGACAGGCTGGCGATGCGGATCGCCACGTCGATACCCTCGCCGACGATGTCGACCACGCGGTCGCTCATGTTCAGCGTGACGCTGACGTCGCGGTGCTCGGCCAGGAAGGACGGGATCAGCGGCGCCACGTGCTGGCGTCCGAAGCCGGCCGGGGCCGAGATCATCAGGTGGCCCGTGGCGTGCGCGCTGCGTTCGGCCACGGCGGTTTCGGCTTCCTCCAGCTCGGCCAGGATGCGCTGGCAATCCTCCAGGAAGGCCGCGCCCTCGTTGGTCAGCGCCAGTTTGCGCGTGGTGCGTTGCAAAAGTTTGACACCCAGGCGGCTCTCCAGCGCGTCCAGGCGGCGGCCTATCATGGCCGGCGCGATGCCCTCGGCGCGCGCGGCGGCCGACAGGCTGCCCTTGGAAACCACCTCGACGAAGGTGGAGATCTGTCTGAATTGACCCATGTATCGGCTATCCCGTCACTTGTGATAAAAACGCATAGATGATGTGATTTTTAGTCTCGTTTGCATAACTTATTAGTGAATATACTGTAAAACATATCAAGGCGTAACTGAGTCCGCACACTAAAACTTTGGGCGTGCAACAAGTAGGCCAGTGCTTATAATTAGTTTGGTTGCTTATATTTTTTCTATCGGAGAGACCTCATGACGCAGTCCACCATCAATCTGCCGGCAGGCATGGAAATCACGGGCGAGATCAAGCCTGGCTACGAAAACATCCTGACCACCGAGGCACTGTCGCTGGTGGTGAAGCTGACCCGCGAGTTCGAAGCGCGCCGTCAACAATTGCTGGCCGTGCGCGTCGAGCGCGCCAAGCGCCTGGACGCCGGCGAGCGTCCCGACTTCCTGCCCGAGACCGCGCACATCCGCGCCGGCGACTGGAAGATCGCGCCGATTCCGAAGGCGCTGGAATGCCGCCGCGTTGAAATCACCGGCCCGGTCGAGCGCAAGATGGTCATCAACGCCTTCAACTCGGGCGCCGACAGCTACATGACCGACTTCGAAGATTCGAACACGCCGAACTGGGACAACCAGATCACCGGCCAGATCAATATGTTCGACGCCGTGCGCCGCACCATCTCGCTGGAGCAGAACGGCAAGTCCTACAAGCTCAACGACAAGATCGCCACGCTGGTGGTGCGTCCGCGCGGCTGGCACCTGGACGAGAAGCACGTGCTGGTCGACGGCAAGCGCATCTCCGGCGGCATCTTCGACTTCGCGCTGTTCATGTTCCACAACGCCAAGGAGCAGCTGGCGCGCGGCGCCGGCCCGTACTTCTACCTGCCGAAGATGGAATCGCACCTGGAAGCGCGCCTGTGGAACGACATCTTCGTGATGACGCAAAACGAACTGGGCCTGCCACAAGGAACGATCAAGGCCACCGTGCTGATCGAGACCATCCTGGCCGCCTTCGAGATGGACGAGATCCTGTACGAACTGCGCGAACACAGCTCGGGCCTGAACGCCGGCCGTTGGGACTACATCTTCTCGTGCATTAAGAAGTTCAAGCTGGACAAGGATTTCTGCCTGGCCGACCGCGCCAAGGTGACCATGACCGCGCCGTTCATGCGCGCCTACGCCTTGCTGCTGTTGAAGACCTGCCACAAGCGCAACGCGCCGGCGATCGGCGGCATGGCCGCGCTGATTCCGATCAAGAACGATCCGGAGAAGAACGAAGTGGCCATGGGAGGCGTGCGCAACGACAAGGCGCGCGACGCCACCGACGGCTACGACGGCGGCTGGGTCGCTCACCCGGGCCTGGTGGAACTGGCGATGACCGAGTTCACCAAGGTCCTGGGCGACAAGCCCAACCAGATCGACAAGCAGCGTCCCGACATCGGCGTGACCGCCGCGCAGCTGCTGGACTTCAAGCCGGAAGCGCCGATCACCGAGGCCGGCCTGCGCTACAACATCAACGTCGGCATCCACTACCTGGGCAGCTGGCTGGCCGGCAACGGCTGCGTGCCTATCCACAACCTGATGGAAGACGCGGCCACGGCGGAGATCAGCCGTTCGCAAGTGTGGCAGTGGATCCGTTCGGACAAGGGCGTGCTGGAAGATGGCCGCAAGGTCACCGCCGACATGGTGCGCGCGATGATCAAGGAAGAATTGGTCAAAGTGCAGCGCGATGCGCCGGGCGGCGACGGCCCGACCTATGTGCGCGCCGGCCAGATATTCGAGGAGATGTCGACCTCGACCGAATTCGCGGAGTTCCTGACGCTGCCGCTGTACGAAGAGATCTAAGAAAAAACAACGGCCCGCAAGGGCCGTTTTTCATTAGAAGTCATTTTTCCACAAGCGCAGCGCGGTGAAGGTGGCCAGCGGCGTATCGATGCGGTCCAGCCGTCCGGCGCGCACCAGTTGTTCGGCGATGGCCGGCTCGCGGTAGCGCAGGAAGGGATTGGTTGCCTTTTCCGCGCCTATCGTGCTCGGCACCGTCGGCATGTTGTGCTCGCGCTTGTCGGTCTCCACCTTCACCCGTTCCTGCAGGGCCAGGTTGTCCGGCTCCACCACGCGCGCGAAGCGCAGGTTCGATAGCGTATATTCGTGGGCGCAGTAGACCTTGGTATCATCCGGGAGCGCCGCCAGTTTGCCGAGAGAGCTGATCATCTGCGCGGGCGTGCCTTCGAACAGGCGCCCGCAGCCGCCGGCAAACAGCGTGTCGCCGCAGAACAGCCAGGTCGGCTCGCCGTCGGCGGGCTCGCGCACATAGGCGATGTGGCCCATGGTGTGGCCGGGCACGTCCAGCACCGACAGCCGCAGCGCCAGGCCGGGCACGTCGATCACCTTGCCTTCGCCGACCGGCAAAGTGATCGCGGCGATGCTCTCGTTGCGCGGACCAAAAACGGGAACCTGATAATGCTGTAATAATTCAGGAACGCCCCCAATATGGTCAGCGTGGTGATGGGTGAGTAGAATGGCGGTGAGCTTGAGTCCGTTTGCATGGAGGGCCGCCAGTATCGGCTTGGCGTCGCCGGGGTCGACTGCGACAGCGTGGATGCCGTCATGGATCAGCCACAGATAGTTGTCGTGGAACGCAGGAACCGTCAGAACACTGAGTGCTTGAATAGATGAATTGGTCATTGGATCGCAAAAAGGCTAGGCATGGACAAGGCAGGATCTGAGAAATCCATTATAGCGCTGGAAGGCTGGCTGCAAACGCCCGCCGGTGTGTACTTGCGTGAGTGGGAACAAACCTGTCTCGATAATTTAACAGCTGATATCTTTGGATTCAACGCCGTGCAGATAGGCATGCCGCAAATCGATGCACTGGCCGCCAACCGCATGCCGTACAAGCTGCTGGCCGACCGCAAGGTGCGCGCCGTGGCCGCGCCGTCGCAGCGCCCGGTGTCGCTGACGCTGGACTACACCGAGCTACCGTTCGCTTCGCAGTCGATCGACCTGGTGGTGCTGCCGCACGTGCTGGAGTTCTCCACCGATCCGCACCAGGTGCTGCGCGAGGTCGAGCGGGTGCTGATACCGGAAGGGCAGGTCATCATCTGCGGCTTCAACCCGGCCAGCCTGTGGGGCGCGCGCCATGTGCTGCGGCGCGTGGGCGGCACCTCCTTCCTGCCGCGCACGGAGGAGCTGATCTCTATGCCGCGCATGAAAGACTGGTTAAAATTATTGAATATGGGCTCCAGCCAGAGCCACTTCGGCTGCTACGCGCCGGCCTGCCGCACAGAAAAGTGGCTGCATCGCTACGCATTCATGGATAATGCCGGGCCGCGCTGGTGGCCGTATTTTGGCGGCGTCTACATCGTGCAGGCGATCAAGCGCGTGAAAGGCATGCATTTGATCGGTCCAGCTTGGACCAAAAAAACGGCGTCGGCCCCCGCGGTCGTCCCGGCAACAAATAAAAGGCGGGAACAGCAGGATGGATAAGGTAGAGATTTTTACGGACGGCGCATGCAAGGGTAACCCAGGCCTCGGCGGCTGGGGCGCGTTCCTGGTGGCCGAAGGCGCCGAAAAGGAAATTTGCGGCGGCGCCCGCGACACCACCAACAACCGCATGGAACTGCAGGCGGTGATCGAGGCGCTCAACGCGCTCAAGCGGCCGTGCATGGTCACGCTGCACACCGACAGCCAGTATGTACAAAAAGGCATCAGCGAATGGATACACGGCTGGAAGGCGCGCGGCTGGAAGACCGCCGCCAGGGAGCCGGTCAAGAACGAGGATCTGTGGCGCGCGCTCGACGCCGCCCAGGCCATGCACACCGTCGAATGGCGCTGGGTGCGCGGCCACAACGGCCATCCGGGCAACGAGCGGGCCGACCTGCTGGCCAACCGCGGCGTGGAACTGGCACGCGGCCGATGAGCGGCCTGTTATACTCCTGCGTTCGGATGTAGCCACCACAGAACACTATGCGCCAAATCGTACTCGATACCGAAACCACCGGCATCAACCCCAAGCTGGGCAACCGCATCATCGAGATCGGTTGCGTGGAGCTGAACAACCGCATGCTGACGGGGAATAACTTCCACGTCTACATCAACCCGGAACGGGACTCGGAAGAGGGCGCGCTGAACGTCCACGGCCTGACCACCGAGTTCCTGAGCGATAAGCCGAAATTCCATCAGATCGTCGAAGAGCTGCGCGCCTACATCCAGGGCGCGGAAGTCATCATCCACAACGCCCCGTTCGACCTGGGTTTCCTGAATCACGAATTCAAGCTGCTGAACCTGCCCGATTTTTCCAGCCACATCGGCGGCGTGATCGACACGCTGGTGCATGCCAAGGAACTCCACCCGGGCAAGCGCAACTCGCTGGACGCGCTGTGCGACCGCTATGGCGTGTCGAACTCGCACCGCAAGCTGCACGGCGCGCTGCTCGATGCCGAGCTGCTGGCCGACGTCTACCTGTCGATGACGCGCGGACAGAACAGCCTGGGCATGGATGCGGAAGAGGAAGTGGTGGCCGGCGCCGAGCTGCTGGAGCCGGTGCCGCTGGCCGACATCATCTTCCTGCCGGCGTCGGAGGACGAACTGGCGGCCCACGCGGCCACGCTGGCGGGGCTGGACAAGGCCGTCAAAGGCCAGTGCATCTGGACCGCGATCAGCACGCCGCCGGCCGCCGGATAAAAGATCAATAGAATTTTCGTGTTTGGCCTTCCCCTTCTGGTAGGTTGTATGCGATAATTCGCCCCGCTTCGGGAGGTTAGCTCAGGGGTAGAGCACTGCATTCACACTGCAGGGGTCGCAAGTTCGAAACTTGCACTTCCCACCAGAATTTATCAAGAAAATCAAAGGCTTGCGTCAATCTGACGCGGGCCTTTTTTCTTGTTGGCATGAAAAGTGCGAGAAAGTACGGATAATTTTTCCTGTTTGTATTCTTCTGCAATGTATGCGTTATCCAGTAGATTGTTCGGTCGCATTTTCAATCGACTATCGTCTGCGCGTACTCGCCGGATTATTTTGGCGCCGTGCTCGGTGAAGGCATGCGGCAGCGTCTTCGAGAATTTTAGGTTGGCGAAGTGGCCGCGATTTGCAACTACCTCTTTTTTCGGCGGTGGTGAGCTGGAACACGAAGTTGGCGGAAATCGCTCCTGGTTGCGCTTGACCTGTTCGTTGAGTCGTTTGGTTGGCACGCCATACAGCTCGTCTTGACTCATGTAGCTTATCAAGGCCTTGCCAACGAAAATTTGGAGGCTGAGTACGGAGTTAGTACGGAGCCCGTTGGGGCTTTTCGGGAGCTGGCGGTAACCCTCTAACGAGGGAGGTCTTCAATGGCCTGCACAAGGCGGAGCTCATACATCCCAGCGGTCCCTGGAGGACGCGCGAGGCCGTTGAACTGGCGACGCAGGAATGGATGACCTGGTTCAATCATCATCGCTTACTCGAACCGTTCGGCTATATACCGCCGGACGAAGCTGAGGCAAACCGCTGCCGACAACTTTCCGAGCAGGCGAGGTCGCCGGACTCACACCAAACGGCCTCTTAAATTTCCGGGGCGATTCAGACATCGCACGAACGGATCAACTCAAACGGGCGATGAATCTCATCGCCCAATGGCTTGGCGCGCTAGCCCTTGTGCTGAGCCAGCGAGGTGATGGTCACACTGGCTTTTGCCACCTCTTCGGCATATAGCGAGGTCGCCAGTTGCAGCACTTCAGGCACGGCGGTATCAGGATGACCACCGGGGAAGGGCGGCTGTGGGTCATATTCCACCAACAGTTGCAGCGTTCTGGCGAATGGCTCGCCGCAGAGTAGTGCCGCCAGCGTTAGGCCAAAGTCCATCCCCGCCGTCACGCCGCCACCGGTGATGCGGTTGCGGTCCCGCACCACGCGCGCGTCCACCGGCGTTGCCCCCAATTGCGCCAGCAGAGGGCGCACGGCCCAATGCGACGTCGCCTGGTAGCCCTGCAACAGGCCCGCTGCGGCCAGCAATAGTGAGCCAGTACAGACACTTGTGATCCATGTGGCGCGCGTTCCGCGATCGGTCAGGAAGGTCGTGATCTCCCTGTCTTCCAGCAGGGGCCAGGTGGCGGCCTTGCTGCCGCCGACGAATAGGACATCCAGCTTGGCAGGGCACTGATCGAGCGTGCAGGTGGGCAGGATGGTCATGCCGCTGTCGGACAATACCGGCTCGAGCGTCTTCCAGACCAGATGTACCCGCGCGCCTGGCAAATTGGAAAAGACCAATTGGGGAGCGACCATGTCGAGTGCAGTCATGCCTGGGTAGATCAGCATACCGATTTCTAGTGTGGAGGGTGTCGTTTGATTCATGGTTGTCTTTCTATGATGGTGGGTTGATATCAATTTATTCAAGAAGCAGTGCGGCTTGGGCGCCGCTCAGGGCAGCGCTTCCGCAGCGGGAGCGGTGGCGGTGGAAATCAGGCCGGAGTGCACAGCGATGCGCTCGCCGTGACGGTTGTACCAGTAGCTGCGCGGCGTTTCACCGCGCCATTTCGGATCAATCACATAGCGCAGTTGCGCGGCCGGTGCGTCGCCATACGCCCAACTGCCGCCGCGAATACCTAGTTGTGCGAGTCGCGCGCGTATCGCTTCCGCATTGCCCGGCTGTGACAGGGCGTCGGTCGATAGTGTGACGACTTCCAGGCCATCGTCCTGTTGCTGTGCCGCGGCCAGATTGGCGATGCTGGCCTGGCAATAGCTGCAATCGAGCGACCAGATGATCAGCACAAAGGGCTTGCCCGCCTCGCTGTTCAGGATGTGCGTCATGCCGTCGCTCTCGAATGACAATGGCGGGGGACTGGCGCTGGCCGTGCCGGCAACCAGGATCGCTAACGTCAACAGTAAAGGCCTGATCATTTAGGTAGGCTCCAGCGTAAAGGTTTGTATGCGGCTTTCCTGGCTGCGCCATACCAGCACGATACCGCGCGGGCCACTGGCCAGATGCGGCTGGTCGGCGTCGCTCGTGGTGCTCGACAGCGTGCGCTCGGTCCAGGTCGCACCGCCGTCGTAGGAGTTCCGGCTCAGCAGCTCAGTGGCGCTACCGTTGAACTGGGTCCACGCGAGGGCGATGTGACGACCCGCCACCGCGACGTCCGCATGTGCGGCTTGCTCGCTGCCCAGCCTCTCTGGCGTGCCCAGTGCACCGTCGGAATTCTGGCTGGCGTAGAACAAGCCGCCGCCGTCGGCGTTGCCGCTGAACCAGGTCTGGTGGCGTCGGCCGTCCTCCCCGATTGCCAGCGCCGGCCCTTGGTGCGGGCAGGCGTCGAGCGTCCAATTGTCGAAGCTGGCGCGCTGCGGCGCAGCCGGTTTGCCGTCCGGTGTCAGCATGGTCAGTGCATGATCGCGGATGTTGGGCGCGAAGACGTGACGCCACAGCAGCAACGGCTGGCCGGCGCCGTCGGTGGCGATCGCGCTGCGGCAGCATTCGCAGGCATGGTCGGTGATCTTGTAGTCGCCCTTGAAGCTGCGCCCGCCGTCTTGCGAGACGGCGTAGTACAACGCCGCACCGGCGTAGGTGGTGCCGTTTGCCCGTGCCGCCTGCTGGTCGCGCTTATCGATCCAGGCGATGAAGACACGACCAGCGTGATCGACCGCCATCGACGCAAAGCCGTGGGTGATGACGTCGTGGTTCTGGTGCACCGTGATGGCGCCGCTGAAGTGGAGGCCGCCGTCGTCGGAGCGCAGGAAGCGCAATTCGGAGGTGTGCGGCGCGGCCAGCGGATGGCTGTAGCTCAAGTAGATCTGGCCTTGTGCACCAAAGGCGATACGGGGTCGTTCATCGCCGCTGGCGACCACGGTTTCGTGGCTGACCGTCTGCGGTGTTGTCCAGTGGCGCCCCTGGTCGTCCGAGGATTGCAGCACCAACTGTTCTCCGTCGGCGGTGGTCGCCTTGCTGGCCAGCCAAAGGCGGCCCTGGGCGTCCATCGCCACGGCGCTGCCGAGGTCCGATGCCTTGTGCTGCGTCGTGTGCGCTGTCGGATCGTGGGCCTCGGTCACTGCGCACAGCAGCAGCGTGGACAGGCCCAGGCCTTGCAGCCATTGGGTGAAGCTCTTGGTCGGTGTCATAAGGTACTCCCGTTTGGTTGGATCAACGCAGGTCGAATTGCAGTTCTGCGATCAGGGTGCGCTGGGTGTAGGGGTGGTAGGCCCAGTAGCGTTTGTTGCCCAGGTTATCGATGCCGACCGACGCGCTCCACTGCCGATCCAGCCGGTAGCGCAGCCGCACGTCGGTCACGCAATAGCTACTGACGCCGGTATAGCTGGAGCCGTTTGGATCGCTGTTGTCGAGCGTGCCGTATTGCTTGCCGCTGTAGCGCGCGCCCAACGTGGCGGACCAGTTGTCGTTAGGGTGATAGCTCGCCAGCAGGGTGGCGCGTTGGCTCGGCACGCGTGGCTGTTCCTTGCCGATGCTGGCAGGGAAGCGCGTGTTGTCGATGATGCGCGAATGGGTGGCGGTAATGCTGCCGCTCAGGTCGAAGCCACGCCACAGGAGGTCGGTGGCTTGCGTCGCCAGTTCCAGTCCGCTGGTGCGTATCAGGTCGATGTTCTGGATGTTGGTCACGTTCGGAATGACGGTCACGTCTTTCTGCGAATACAGGGCGTCGCGGGTGCGTTCATGGAACAAGGTGGCGCGCAGCGAACCGCTGTCGAGCCGGTGCTCGGCAGTCAATTCGCCGGTCCAGGACTTTTCCGCTTTCAGATTGGGATCGTTGTTGACCAGCGTGTCGTCGACGATGGCGCCCTGGTACAACTCGGCGACCGTCGGGAATCGCACTGCGCGGCCTAGCGAAGCCTGCACGTTCCAGTCCTGGGTCAGTGCATGGGCCAGCGCCAGCTTCGGCGAGAAGGCGGTGTCGCGGCGTTCGCCGAAGCGCTTGGCCGATTGTGCATTGGCGATGTCGCCGTCGAAGGCATGCCATTGCTCCAGTCGCCCACCCAGTGTGGTTTTCCACTGGTCTGCGAAGCGCCAGGTGTCCTGCGCATACACGCTCTCCAGGCGCGTATCGCCGTCGTAGCGCGACAGGAAACCAGCGGCGCCGCCACCGCTCCAGTCGGTGCTGGACGACACCAGCGTGCGCAGGCGGAAGGCGTCCCGTTGCACACCAAAATCGACCACGTGGCTGCCGTCGGGATTGGGGCGCCAGATGCCTTTGGCGGCCAGTGTGTTCCAGCCGCTGCCGCTCATGTCGGTCAGTGTGCCGGCCTTGGCGCCGGGGGCGCCGTCGGTCAGCACGGTCGGCGTACGCACCAGGTCGCGGTGGTAGTCGTAGGCGCTGGCGGCCAGTTCCCAGTCCCATTCCCCTTTACTGTGGCTCTTCAGCGACATCCCTTGCATCCAGTGATCCAGCGCTCCCTTCGACGGCGCGAAGTCCGACGGCGTGAGGGTGTACCGGCGGCCATCGATGTTGACCTGGCCGCTGCTGATGGTGTTGCCCGCGCCGTCGCGCAGATAGGACTCGGCGTGGCGATCCGCCTCGTTGTTCCACCAGCCCAAGGTGTAGTTGGCGCGCAGCGTCGGCGTCAGATCGTAGCTGAGTTTGACCTTGGCATGGTCTTGTACAGTGTGGATCTGGTTGGTCGCGCCCAGTACCAGCCAGTCGCGGTTGGATGGATTGCGGTCGGCGATGGCGCCGCTGACCGGCGTACCGCCCTTGCCGCCGGCCACGCCGTCGGTGAGCAGGCGGGTGGCGAAGGCGATCGGCTGGCCGTCGTTTTCGAGCCGGCTCAAGCTGAGCCACCAGGCCAGCTTGCCGCTGCGGTCGCCGACCGAGACACTGCCGTTGTGGCCGCGGAAGTCGCGGTCGGTGGCGTACTGGCGGAAGTCTTGGCCGAAGGCCGCAACACGGGCGTGGACCTCTAGTGCAGTTGGCATGCGGGTCAGATAATCGACCACCGCGCCCACCGAGTTGCCAGGATAGGCCGCCGAGAACGGACCATACAGCACGTCGACGCGTTCGATTTCATCCGGGGTCACCAGGCCCCAGCGTGGGGTATAGACAGCGCCGTTGCCGAGTAGGTTGGATAGCAAGATGCCGTCCGCATAGACCAAGGATCGGGCGCTGTTGCCGGTTCCCGAGGCGCGGCTGGCGAGCACCGCATGGTCGTAGTCGCCGATGTAACGTTTGCGGACGTTCAGGCTGGGAAAGTATTTGAGCGCATCCTCGGCATCGGTGGCATTGATGGTTTGTTCGAGTTGCGCGGCGGTGATGCCTTCGATGGTGGTCGGTATCTGGGTCGGCAGCGAAGTAGGGCGGCCGCCGTTGATCGTCACCATAGCCAGTTGTGCGGGCGCCGCCGGCGCGTCTTCAGCCCATGCCTGCTGCACCTGCAGGGCCATGGCGCTTAGCAGGAGAATGCCGCCGACGCGGCGGGACGATACGTTGTGTGTGGATGACGACATGGAAAATCCTTCAGCATTTTTTTTGCAATGTTTTTTTGGGGCGAGTTTTTCCCTGGCCCCGGTGGGGCCAACTGGACGCTCTGCGACATGGGACGGTGTATCAGGCCGCGATCGGCGGCCCGCGTGGGCTGGATTTGAGGCTAAGTGGACTGGAAACTATCGTGCGGCCCGGCAGCGGGCGTGTGCGTGACAGACCGGCGTGCACTGGCGTCGACAGCGCCCTCAGCGATGGCAGCGGCGGCAGCGGCGTCGGTCCGGGACATTGCTGGCAGTCGTCGATCTGCATGACGCCGCCCGGCGCCGAGGGTATGCGCTTGAGCGGAGCCACGCTGCCGGGAGCGCGGCAAATATCCTGCGCTGCGTCAGGCGTGGCTTGGGCATGCACCGCATGCAGCAGGGTGGGGGTGCCCAGGTTGAACAGGAGCGCAAGACTCGCGATCCAGAACATCAACCCCTGCTTATTCAGTAAATTACCCATGCATTAATTATAGTTTTCGAGCCGTATTTTAACAAGCATTTTATTTACTTCTTTAAGTGGGTTTTCGGAGGAGATGAAAAAAGCCCGACGCTGGGGTCGGGCTTGGACTGAAGGACGGAAACTTACCAACCGATGCCAAATATCAGGTGCTCCGGTTGCACCGCCATGATGGTCGAGCTTTGATTGGCCACATCGTCATATGGGAAGCCGTAGGCCAATCCGCGTACGCCGTGGTCATGCCAGAACTTCGCGTAGGCATTGGCCGGCGCGCCGCCGTACCAAGCTGGCGGCGTGTTCCACTGGCTCGCATCTTCCATGACGTGACGGTTGAACGCCGCGCAGACCTGTGCTTCGATGGCCAGTTCGGTGCCGTTGCCGTTGGCTAGCGCTCCCGCGCCGTTCAACACATCCTGCGTGCTGGGCTTGCTGACCAGGTAGTCGCCGCCCACGTAGGCGCCGTTGTTCAGGTTTAGCTCGGTCAGCACCAGCTGGTTGCCGCGCACCCCGCCCTGGAACCGGCGCGCACCGACGTCCATCGACAAGGTATGGCCGCCGTAATAACTCCACGCTTGATCGATATAGGCGTCGAAATAGTGGGCGTTGGCCTGGCCTGTGCCGAAACTGCCGTTGGTCGGCGCCGGGATGCGAATGGCGCCGGGCGGCGGATGGAAGGCGGCCGGCGTCTCGGCCAGGAAGGCGCTGAAGAGGGCTGCGCGGTCCTGGTTGATGCCGGTCTGCGCATGCACGCTGTTGCCGGAGCCGTAAAGGTCCAACAGCAGCGGGAAACTGAACTGGTCGACCTGGGTCGTGTTGATCCACAGGCCGGCATTGTTGTAGCTGAACTCATACCAGTCGAAATTGACGTCGATGTTAGGATCGGTAGGATTGAGCACATTCGGTCCCGCGAAGCCCACATTGCCGTTGGCGTCGTTGAGGATCTTGATATACATCGGCCCGCCCAGCGAGACGAACACGCGGCCGGAATCCATCTTCGGCAGCGTCAACTGCTTGCTCTGGGCAAGCGTGAAGAAGTAGTTGCTGTAGTTCTGGCCATTTTTGCTGAGGTGGCCGCCGGCCTCATTGTCGGCGGCCGAGGCGGCGACGATGGTGCCGTCGGGTTTCAGCCATGAGAACTGGCCGGTGGCCGGATCGCGCGCGATCACGGCCACATACACTTGGTCGTCGCGGAATGCGCCCTTGGTATTGTTCTGCAAATCGACGCCGATCACGCCGGGACGCGCGGTATACGCCGGAGCGGGGCGGACGATCAAGGCCGCCGCATTCGATGTCGCACTTGCACCGCTGGCGTCGCTCACCTTGACGTCGTACTGCGCGCCGTCGTCGCTTGTGGTAACTGGGGGCGTGTTGTAGCCGGCTAGGGTGGCGCCGCCGATGTCGACCCCATTCTTGCGCCACTGGTAGTGATATGGGCCCGCGCCAGCGGTACCGATGGTGAACGCCGCGCTTTGATCCAGCAGCACGGTTTGGGTGGACGGCTGCGTGAGGATAGCCACCGGCGGCGGAGTGGCAGCGCTGTCGCCGTCGTTGTAGACGCCGAACTCGTACAGCGAGTAGCCATACTGCGACGAGCGCCGGCTACCATACAGGCGGACGTAGCGCGCGGTCACCTGCGCGAAGGTACACGTCTCGAGTCCGCCGGTTCCCGCCACTTGCGAATATGCCGTTGCCCAGGTCTGATTGTCGTGCGAAGTCTGGATTTGGTACTCCGTGGCATACGCCCCCTCCCATTGCAGCGAGATGCGATTGAATGCCAGCTCGGAACCGAGGTCCACCGCCAGCCAGGAGGGATCCGTGAAGGTCGAAGCCCAACGCGTATCGGACCTGCCGTCGACCGCGTTGGCGGCGGTAGTGTCGCCGTTTTCCACACCGCTCGCGGTGGCCGGGCGGCCCAGAGCCAGGTTAGTGGTCGATGCGACCGGCGCGAATGTCGCTGCGATAGCATGCGCTGCGATTACGTTGTCGAAAGTGTAGCGGTCGCGCGGCGCGATGGCCTTGCCGTCGACAAGCAGCGAGGCGACCGCATAGCCGGTGGCCGGGGTGAAGGTGAATGTCTGGCCGGCGCCTTGCGCCACTTGGCTGCCGGTGGGGCTGACGGCGCCGTGGTCGCCGGTGCTGGCCGCAATGGTGTAGTGCGGCGTCGCGGTGCTGTTATATATTTCGAACTCCAACAGGGAGTAACCGTATTGTGACGAACGCCTGGTGCCGTACATGCGGACAAAGCGCGCCGTCGTCATCGGCAGCGCGATATCTTCGGTGCCGCCGGCGCCGTTGTCCTGGGAGTAGAGCGTGGCCCAGTTCTGGCCGTCGGTCGATGCCTGGATCTGGTATGCGGCGCCGTAGGCCGCCTCCCAACGCAGCACCACGCGGTCGAAGCTGAGCGAAGCGCCTAGGTCGACGGCGATCCATGACGGGTCGATGAAGGCTGACGACCAGCGCGTTCCGGTGTTGCCGTCCACCGCATCGGCGTCATGGAAGCCTTGGTCTTGCACGCCGCTGCTGGTTACGCGCTTGCCGAATGCGAGGTTGACGCTGGCACCTGCCCCCGCTGTGCCTGCGCCGGCCTGTCCGCCTGGCGCAACTGGCGCCGTGATGACGGTCAGCCTGGCCGCCTGGCTGCTGACACTGCCGGCACCGTTGCTAACGACCACCGAGATCACGACGCCGTCGTCGGCCGCTGTCGTGCTGGCGATAGTGTAGGCCGGAGCCTCCGTCACCGCCAGCGGCAAGCCGTTTTTCAGCCATTGGTAGTGCAGTGGTGCGGTGCCGCTGGCAGCGATCATGAATGTCGCGTCCTGGCCGGCATTGACGCGCTGGTCGACCGGCGGTGAGATCATCGCCGGCGGAACCGGCTTGTTGTATAGCTCGAACTCATACAGCGAGTAGCCATATTGGGATGAGCGCTGGGTGCCGTACAGCCGGATGTAGCGTGCCGTCGTTGGTGCAAAGCCGAAGTCCTCGATGCCGCCGACACCTGCGGTCTGGGTGTAGACCGTACTCCAGTTAAGCATATCGTCGGATACCTGGATCTGATAGGCGGCACCGTAGGCGTTTTCCCAACGCAGGACGACACGATTGAAAGTCTGGGGCGAGCCCAGATCGATCGACATCCAAGATGGGTCGGCATGCGCTGACGACCAACGCGTATCGGCCTTACCGTCTACGGCGGCGGAGGCGGGATGGCCATCATCTTCCAACGCGCTGGAGTCGGTGGGGCGGCCCAGCGCCAGGTTGATGCTGGCGGCTTGTGGCCCGAAGGTGGCGCTGATGCGGTGCGGCGCTTGCAGGTTGTCGAAGGTGTAAGTGCTTTGGATGCCCAGGCTCTTGCCATCGACCGTCAGTCCGGTGACGGCGAAGCCGGGTGCGGGGGCGACGGTGTAAACCTGGCTGCCACCTTGGTAAATCGCAGTATCGCCGCCTGGCGTCAGCGCTCCGTTTGCGCCGCTGCTGGCCGATATCACATACTGCGGCGTGGCGGTGGTGTTGTACACCTCGAACTCGAACAGCGAATAACCGTATTGGCTGGAACGGCGGGTGCCATACATGCGCACATAGCGGGCGTTGACGGCGGCGAATCGGATGTCCTCCACACCGCCGACACCACTGGTTTGGGTGTATACCGGAGTCCAGCTCTTTTGGTCGCCGGACACCTGGATCTGGTACGCCACGCCGTATGCCGCTTCCCAGCGCAGTACCACGCGGTCGATGGTCTGGACCGCGCCGAGATCGACGGCGATCCACGACGGGTCGGCGAATGCCGAAGACCAGCGCGATCCTGCGTTGCCATCCGTCGCCGCAGCCGCCGAATCGCTGTCGCCTTGCGAACCGCTGGCGCTGACGTGTCTGCCCAGGGCGAGGTTGGCGCTGGGGCCCGATGGCTGCGGAGGTGGCGTATTGGTGTCGCCTCCGCTGTTATTGACCGGTGCGGTCACGGTCAGCGTCGCGCCGGCGCTGGTGACGCTGCCGCCGCCGTTGCTGATCACCACGCTGTATCGGGCGCCGTTGTCGTCGGCGCCGAGTGGTGGGGTGATCAGCAGCGGGCTCGCGGTGACACCGGCCGGTGCGCCGTTTTTGTACCACTGGTAGCTGAACGGGCCGTTGCCGTCAACCATGACGCGCCACTGGGCTCTGTCGCCCTGCTGCGCGCTCTGGTCAGCAGGCTGGAGTGAGATCACCGGTGGTGCGATGGTGGCGCCGCGGACGCACAGGGCCCACCCCGGCGTGTTGACGATAATGCCGGCGACCGTGTTGCCGTTCGAGAAGGCGAAGTAGGCGCTGCTTGGGTCGTTCGGCACCGGCGTCGTGGTCCAGCTGCCCCAGGGTGTGGGAAAGCCGCAGGCTGCATAGTTGGCGCCGGCGATGGTCATGGCTTCGGCGCGGGTGGGCAGGCGCATGCCCACCGAGGCGCAGTATTGGGCGGCGACAGGTTGGGTGAATTGCGCGCCTTGTTGCTGGAAGGTGGTGACGTACTGCTGCCATTCCAGCTGGCTAAGATTATCCTTCACGGTCGGCACGAAGGGACCGGACGGAATGCCGGGTACCGTGGAGCTGTACTCTCCAGACAGCGCTCCTTGCAGCGCATAGCGCTCGCCGGCTCCGCATTGCGGCACATCGTGGACTTCAAATTCGAACAGCGAATAGCCATAGGCGGTGGCGCGAGCGGTACCCAGCATACGCACGTAGCGTGCGCTGACGCTAGGGAAATGCAGCGTCTCGGTGCCGCCGTGACCCACACCCTGCGTATATACCGTGCTCCAGCTGGCGTTGTCGTCGGACGTCTGGATCTGATAGGCGGAGCCATAGGCGTTCTCCCACACCAGCGTCACTTGATTAAAGGTGCGCACCGCGCCCAGGTCCAGCGCGATCCAGGACGGATCAACGCCCGGCGCCGAGGCCCAGCGGGTGGATGTGTCACCATCGATCGCATAGTTCGCGGCACTGGCGTCGTTCTGCCGGCTGCTCGATGTCGCGCTGGCGCCGACGGCGAAATTGACGCCGCTGCCGCCGCTGACGTCGAGCGTTGCAACCAGGCTGGACACGCTGCCTGCGGCATTGCTGACGATGACGGTGTAGTCGCCGGCATCCTTGGCCTGTGCGGCGGCGATGACATAGCTGGCGTCGTCGCTTCCGACCGCCACTGCGCCGCGCCGCCACTGGTAATGCAGCGGGGCGGAGCCACTGGCCAGCACACTGAAGCTCAGACCCTGGCCGGACGAGACCTTTTGGCTGCGCGGTGCGTTGATGATCGATGGCGCTATCGGCGCGCCCACCGTCAACACCGCACCGGTCGAGGTGACGCTGCCGACGCCGTTGCTCACCACGACGCTGTAGACGACACCGCTGTCGGCCGCCTGCATCGCTGGCGTCGCGGTGACGCTGTCGGTGGCGCCGGGGATGGTGACACCGTTGCGTAACCACTGATAGCTCAACACCGGGGAGCCCGCCGCCGTGACCGCGAACTGGGCGCTCTGGCCGCTGGCGATGCTTTGCGCGGCGGGTTGCGTGACAATGGAAGGAGCGCTGGGCGCCATCACCGTCAGCGTGGCGCCGTCGGAGGTCACGCCGGCGACCTGATTGCTGACCTGGACGCTGTAGCTCGCGCCATTGTCGCCCAATTGAGAGACGGGCGTGGTGTAGTCATAGCTGTTGGCGCCGGCGATAGGCTGCTGGTTTTTCAACCACTGGAAACGCAGCGGACCGGTGCCTGAGACCAGCACGGTGAAGTGGGCGGTCTGTCCGACCGCGACCAACTGGCCGATAGGCTGGGCCACCAGTTGCAGCTCGCTTGGCGCTGGCGCGGCGACCTGCAGTGTCGCACCGTCGTAGTACGCGGGGCTAGCTAATGGCTGCACGTCGAAGGTGACGCTGCCGTCGCCCAGGTGGTCCGCATGCGCACTGACCGTCACCGTGCCCGGCACAAACTGGGTCTTGACGGCGACCTTGGCGATGCCGCCTTCGGCCGACAAGTTGGGATCGCCGGGAGCGTGGAAGCCCGCAGGCTGGCCGGCGCTGACCGCATGGTCGGCGCCGCCGCGATAAGTGCCAGGACCGCTGACGCTGAAGGTCAGCACCGGCTTGGCATCGAACACGCGATTGTTGTTGGCGTCGACTACCGTGGCAGTGACGAAGGCGGCGTCGCTGCCGTTGGCGCTCAGGACAAAGGCATTACCGTCCGGCTTCACCAGTTCCGGCTCGACCGTCAGCAGCAGGTGGTCAGCGGGACCAGCGGTGACCAGCTGGTCGCTGGCGACCACGTGGCCAAAATTGTCGAGGCAATCGGCGGTCAGGGTGCCGGGCTGCCAGTTCACGTCCCAGTGCGCTTGTGCCGGCAGCAGAGTGGTGGCCTGACTGGTGTCGGCGCTGGGATCTGCGTCCTGCGCATTGGGTGCCACGTCGGCTCCCTGTTGTTGGCCGTTGATCAGCAGTCTGACCAGCGGGCAGTTGCTGAAGGCGTTGACGCGCACCATACCGGCGCGGTTCCAGTGGTGGCCCAGCTTGACCACCGGCTTGACGTCGAACGGCGTCCAAGCGGCCTGGTAGATGTAGTACAGCAGTCTGGGCTCCCGGTTGCCGTCCATCATGGAGGCGGCGTTACCGCGCACCATGGTCGCTGCCATGCCGTCGACCTGGGTTTCGATCTCGCCCGGGGTATCGGCCAGATACCAGTGTGCAATGCCGAAGGACTTGGCGCGCACGCTGTTGCTCCAGTCCTTCAGGTACGGCGCGGCGAAGGCCAGCTCAACGTCGTAAGCGGCGCGCGCGGCGCCCATGCCCCAGTATTCCGAACCCCAGGCCGGCACGTCGGGAAAGGCCCGTTTGGTCAGGATGTCGCAACCCTGCTGGCTGCATCCGAGGATGTCGCCGTTGGCTGGATTGGGTGTGCGGTCGGACTGGGCTCGCGGCTGGATGGGATCCCAGACGTGCGACAGGGCTTTCAGACTTTGGGCAAAAGCCGTGTCGGTGGCGCCGTTGTCGGCCTCCCAAGCCAGCACCGAGGGGTTGTTGCGGCCGTTGACGATCACGTCGCGGTGCAACTCCTGCTTGAGCAGCGCGTTGTCGGCGCTGGTGCAGTTGGTGGTGATGGCGGCGTCGCACAGGATGGCGAAGCTGTTCTCGCCATCGCCCGACGGTTGGATCACCATCACGCCGTAGGCGTCGGCGGCATTGAGGAATTCAGGCCCTTCGCTGGAGTGGCCGGGACGGTACAAGCTGCCGCCAGCGTTGGCCAGCAGGCGCAGGTCACGCCATTTCTGTTCGGCAGGCATGGCCGAGCCGAGCGCGGGATAGTCATAGCGGCCTGACGCCCCCCACAGATAATGAGGATGGCCGTTGATGATCGGGAAATTCTGGTCCCACGAGATGGTGCGTATGCCCAGCGGCGTGCTGACGGCATCGACCACGTTGCCGGCGATGCTCACGCTGTGCAGCACGTGGTACAAGTAGGGTTTGCCGTAGACGCTGTTGTTGGGATACCAGAGCGTAGGATAGGCGACCGTCAACGTCTGGTCAAAGGCGATCGGATGCAGGTCGGGCAGTACATTGGCCGGCGCAACGCGACTTTCCTGCGCGGTCGCCACGACATTGCCGGCGGCATCGACGATCTGCGTGGTCAGCGTGACCTGCTGGTCGCCCGCATACTCGTTGAGCACATTGGTGCGCACTTTAATGGTCGCCGATGCGGCGTCGGCGCTGAGTGTGGCCACATGGGTACCCCAGGTGTTGAGCACTGAGTAGACGTTTTGCGGAATGTGCACCCGGTCGGTGATGTGCATGCGCACCGGCCGGAACAAGCCGGCGTCGGATTGGCCGAAGCGGAAGGCGCCGGAAAAACCTGGCGACTTGAAGAATTTGTCGTTGCGCGCTACCTTCACCGCCAGCACGTTGTCGCTGCCGTCGAACTTAACGCTGTCGGTGATGTCGACCACGAAAGGTACAAAACCGATCACGTGGGTCGCGTTGGGGTTAACCGTGCTATTACCGGGAACGAATTTGCCGTTGATGTAGACTTGGGCGCCAACGTGGGCGCCCTCGAACTCGACGAAGATCTTGCGGTTCGCGTAGTCCGGCGCGAGCTTGAAATGCTTGCGGTACCAGTTCAGATTGCCCGTTAACTGGCCTTCGTTGCCACCCGCTTCCAGATTGAGGAAAGTATCCTGGTCGCTGGGCGATTGCGGCACGCCGACTGCAGCCCAGCGGCTGTCGTCGAAGGCCGGCGCCATCGCGTTTTGCGGATCGACGTCCTTGATATAGCGCCAAGGCGTTTCGCCCAGATTGATGTTGACGCGATTCGACACCGGTGCTGCCACGCCTTGCGCGCCGGCGCCGGCGAATCCGCCGAGTGCCAGCAGCGCCGCCATCAGTAGCCGGAGCGATCGCCGTCCTATCCAGCAGCTCTTGCCAAGTTGAGTCATGCTATCTCCATGTTGTTATTGTCCATGTGTGTTATTACGCGCCTGCGGTTTGTGCGGCAGCAGATAGCGCCAGGCCAGGCCGGGAAACGCCAGCACAGCGAACAGCGCCAGGGTGACGACCCGAATTTCCCATCCCATCGGCGGCGCACTGCCACTGCTGGTCTGCAACAGCGTGGCAATGCCCATCCACATGCCGTAGCACAGCAGCCATGCAAAGGTGTCGAGCCAATGCGCGGGAAGGGGCGCCGGCGGCGCATACAGACGGCGGCCAAGCGCGCGGGCAAACGGTAGGTTGGCCAGCGCGCCGGCCAGTATCAGGTTGATCCAGACTGCTAAACTGGTATTCACGATGGGCTCCTCACAGGCTGCCGTAGGAGTGCAGGCCGGACAAGAACATGTTCACGCCCAGGAAGGCGAACAGCGTCACGCCGAAGCCGACTAGTGACCACCAGGCCAGCAGCGTGCCACGGACGTTCTTGACCAGGCGGGTATGCAGCCACGCCGCATAATTGAGCCAGACGATCAGCGCCCAGGTTTCCTTGGGGTCCCAGGACCAGTAGCCGCCCCATGCCTCGGCGGCCCACAGCGCGCCGAGGATGGTGGCGATGGTGAAGAACACGAAGCCCAGCGCGATGGCCTTGTACGACAATTCGTCGAGCCAGGCGCGCGAGGGCAGGCGGCTGGCGAAGGTGGGATGGCCGGCCAACAGCCAGGCCGCGCCAAACACCGCCGCGATGGAAAAGGCACCGTAGCCGATGAAGTTGGCCGGGACGTGAAGTTTCATCCAGTAGGACCGCAGCGCCGGTATCAGCGGCTGGATTTCATGTGCGCCCATGCCGTATCTGAACATGAACAGCACGGCGGCGGCGACTGGCAACATGGCGAATACGCCCAGTTGGCGGCTGCCGAACTGGCGCTCAAGATGCAGGTAGAGCAGGGTCGTCATCAGGCTGAACAATACAAACACCTCGTAGAGATTGGAGACGGGGATGTGGCCGATGTCGCTGCCCAGCAAATAGGATTCGTACCAGCGCACCAGGAGTCCGGTCAGGCCGAACAGGCAGCCCAGCCATGCGGTGCGCGCACCCTGGTTCAGCCAGTAGGCGGAACGCCGCCACCAGCCCATCCCGTACATGACGGTCGCGCTCCAGAAGCCCAATCCCATCCACATGATTGCGCATTGGCTGGACAGGAAGTACTTGAGCGCGAAACTGCGGTCGGCATTGCTCAATTGGTGGCTGTAGAGCGCCAACGCGACCAGGGTCAGTGCCGCGCTGGCGAGCGTAAGCGCTTGCAGTGCGCGCCAGAGCAGGGCCATGCCGGCCAGGCCGGCGGCGCTGAAGAGCAGGATGCCGATGTCGAAGCTGTCGAGCGATGCGGCGTGCCGCAGCAAGACGTAGCAGCAGGCGCCGGCCAGTAGCGACAGGTACAGGCAGTCGCGGATCAGGCCGGTGCTGCGGGTTGGCGACGGCGGCAGCGTTGGTGGGCAGTGTGGGTAGGTGGACATGGGACTCACTTTGCGGTTGCGGTGGATGGGGCGGCGGCGGCCAGGATCAGGCGGCCGATGGCGTCGCGGTGACGTTCAAATTCATTCTGGAGGGCCGGACTGTGGCGGTTCGCGCTGAACGCCAGCAGCAGCTGGTGTGGATCGGCGTGCAGCCAGAGCCGACGCTCCTGCACGAAGTACATGGCCATCACGCCCAGCGCCAACAGGGCTGAACCCAGATAGACCATCATGGCGCCGGGGGCGTGGGTGACTTGCAAGCCGCTGGCATTGACCTGTTCGTAGCGCTCGAACTGGAACAGCGCGGGCAGCTGCAGCTCCAGTGCCTCATTGTGGGCCTGCAGGATGTCATGCACCAGGCGCGGATCGGCGGGGCGTATCAACTGTTGCGCGGCGCGCTCCAACAGTTCGAGGTACAGGCGGCCGACGCGCATCTGCTGGTTCTGGTCGCCGTCAGCGGGGACCAGTCCGGCCAGCGCGCGATAGCCCTGGACGGAGAAGCCTTGCAACAAGCGCTGGGCGGCCGTTTCCAGTGCCGCGGCCAGATGCCGATCCTGCACGCCGGCTGCCACCGCCTTGGCGGCGCTGGCGCGGCGGGCCGGATCGCCCATGGCCTGCAGCAGTTGGCGATAGCTGCCCAGGCTGGCGTTGGCGTCGGCCGGCAAGCGGAGGTAGCGCAGCGCGGCGTCTTGCTGGCCACGATGACCGAGCAGGAAGTAGCTGGCGCCGTCGATCATTGCGGGACGCTGGTAGACATGCCACTCGTCGGATTGGCCCAGCTTGTCGCGCAGGCGGAACGACAGCGACGGGCCGACGTCATGCACGCGTTCACCCGGCAAACCTTGCGAGCTCCAACGGCGCTCAGGTGCACGGTCGTTGCAAAAGACGTTGATGGCGCGCAGCTCGCTGAATTCGAGCGTGTACGGCTCGCCATTGAGCAGCAGGGGGCTGCCGCGGCCCACGGTGCCGCTCACGGGCTGTCCGGCGGCGCCGTCGAGCGGCAGCATGTTGAGCCGGACCTTGCTGCCGCCGTCGGCAAATCCCGACTGGAACAGCGTGACGCCGCGATAGGTGTAGGGATGATTCACTTGCAAGGTCACCGGTAGGCGGCGGGCGCCGTCGACGATGTCGATGTCGCTGGCGAAGTCCTTGGGCTGGCCGTTGGCATAGTGCTCGATGCGGAAGCGCTTCAGGTGGACCGCGAATGGCAGTTGCTGCTGCAAATAGCCGTCGCCCAGTTGCAGCAAGGCAGTATTGGAACTGTCGCCCTCGGTGACGTTCATGCTGGCGCGGAAGGAGCCGGCGTCCGCCGGCAGGCGGCTGGCAGCCGGCACCTGAGCCGGTTCCAGGTCGCGGGTTTCCAGTCGCAGCGCGCCGCTCCACAAGCGCAGGCGCAGGCCGACGTTGCCGTCCACCAGGCCCCCGGCGCAAATGAGTACCATCGCGCCGTGCACCAGCAGGTAGCCGAGCCGGCGTGCGCCGCCGCTGCGGGAAGCCAGCAGGTAGCCGTTGGTGCTTGCCGCTTGCTTGAAACGGAAGCCTTGCGCGCGCAGGTAGGCGGCCAGCGGCGCGGCCGGCATGCCACCCGCCGGCAAGTCCAGCTCCACGCTGTGCGGGAGCTGGCGCAGGCTGGCCAGGCTCTTTTGCTCGCGGAAGCTGCGCAGGTCGCGCAGCATCGCGGGGGTGTTCTGCCATAGGCAAAGTGTGGTTGAGCAGGCCATGAAGGCGAGCATCAGGAAGAACCACGGCGCGTGATAGACATCGGTCAGGCCACAGCGGTCGAAGAAGGCGGCCCAGAATTCGCCGTAGCGACTGACGTAGGTGACGGCCGGCTGGTTTTGTTCCAGCACAGAGCCGGTGGTGGCAGCCACCGCCACCACGGTCAGGATGGCGATCGCGAAGCGCATGGAGCGCAGTAGGTTGAGCAGCGCGCTCATGCTGCCATCCTTGCGTCCGGTGCGGCGACGCTGGGGCGGCGCATCAGCCAGTAGACGGCGGGAATTACGATCAGCGAAAAAATCGGCGCGCTGATCATGCCGCCGATCAGGGGCGCGGCGATGCGCTTCATGACGTCGGCGCCGGCATCGTCGGAGACCATCACCGGCAGCAGGCCGCCAAGGATCACGGCCACCGTCATCGCCTTGGGGCGCAGGCGCAGCAAGGCGCCGGCCAGGATGGCGCCCAGCGCGTCGGGGTGTTCCTCCATCGCCTGGTCGAGGTAAAGCAGCATGACGATGCCGAATTCGGTCGCCACGCCGGCCAGCGCGATCAAGCCGATGACGACCGCCACCGAAATCTGGTAACCCAGCAGATAGGTCAGCCACAGGCCGCCGATCAGCGAGAACGGCAGGCAGGCCAGCACCAGCGCCACCTTGGCGAGGTTGCGGAAGTGCAGGAATAGCAGACCGGACACCAGCATCAGCGTCATGCCGATGGCGCTCCACAGGCGCGCCTTGCCTTCCTTGAAGTTCATGTACTGGCCTTGCCAGCTCAGGGTGTAGCCCGGTTCGAGCACCAGCTCCCGGTCCAGCAGCCGCTGGGCCTGTTCGAGGTAGCCGCCGGCATCGGCGTCTTTCAGGTCGACATAGACGTAGGCCACCGGGCGCGCGTTTTCGCTCTTGATCTCGGTCGGACCGTCGGCCACGCTCAGGTGAGCCACTTCGCGCAGCGGCACGATGGCGCCGCCGCTGCCCTTCAGGCGAATCTCTTCCAGTCCGCCCAGGCCTTCGCGCTCGCCGCGTGGATAGCGCAGCGTGATCGGATACCGCTCGCGGCCGTCGATGACCGTGCCGATGCTTTCGCCGCCAAGGGCGTTTTGCACGGCGCGCTGGATGTCGGCGACCGACAGGCCGTAGCGTGCGGCGGCCTCGCGCTGGACATCGATATCGATGTAGCGGCCGGACTGGCTGCGTTCGGCGAACACCGAACGGGTGCCTGGCAGCCGGCGCAGCAGGGTTTCCACCTGGCGGGCCTGGCGTTCCAGCGTGGCCAGGTCGGGACCGCTCAACTTGACGCCGAGCGCGCTGCGTATGCCGGTCGACAGCATGTCGATGCGGGTCTTGATCGGAAATCCCCAGGAATTGGTCAGGCCGGCCAGATGCACGGTCTGGTCCAGTTTCTGTATCAGTTCGGCGTTGTTGCGGCTGGCGCCCGCCGGCCATTCGGCGCGTGGCTTGAGCATGATGCTGGTCTCCAGCATGGACAAGGGCGCCGGATCGGTCGCGCTGTCGGCCCGGCCGGCCTTACCGAATACCCGCGCCACTTCCGGCATCGCCGCGATCAGGCGGTCGGTGCGCTGCAACAGGTCGGCCGCCTCGGCCACCGAGATGGCGGGCAGGGTGGTCGGCATGTACAGCAGGTCGCCCTCGTCGAGCGGCGGCATGAATTCACTGCCGATGCGCTGCAGCGGAATGGCGGTGCTGGCCAGCAGCGCCAACGCCAGCAGCACCGTGGTTTTGGGCCGCGCCAGCGCGCCTTCCAGCAAAGGGCGGTACAGCCGCTTGAGCACGCGGTTAAGCGGGTTGGCCGATTCGGGCGGCAGGCGGCCGTTGATCGCGTACCCCATCAGCACCGGCGTGAGCGTGATGGCCAGCATTGCGGCGGCGGCCATCGCGTAGGTCTTGGTGTAGGCCAGCGGCGCGAACAGGCGCGCTTCCTGGCCGCTGAGTGTCAACACCGGCAGGAAGGAAACGGTGATGATCAGCAACGAGAAGAACAGCGCCGGTCCAACTTCGGTGGCGCTCTTCTGCACCAGTGGCCAGATGTCGGCGCCGCGCGGGCGCGCGGGCTGCTGCTCCAGATGGCGATGCATGTTCTCGATCATGACGATGGCGGCATCGACCATCGCGCCGACGGCGATGGCGATGCCCCCCAGCGACATGATATTGGCCGACACGCCCTGCAGGCGCATGATCCACAGCGCCGCCAGTATGCCCAGCGGCAGGGTGACGATGGCCACCAATGCCGAGCGCAGGCGGAACAGGAACAGGCCGCAGATGATGGCGACGGCGATCGACTCTTCCAGCAGCTTGTCGCGCAGCGTATGGACGGCGCGCTCGATCAGGCCGGAGCGGTCGTAGGTCGTGACGATGTCGACGCCGGGCGGCAGGCCTTTTTTCAGTTGTTCCAGGCGCTGCTTGACGGCGGAAATGGTGGCCATCGCGTTTTCGCCGTGGCGCATGACGACGATGCCGCCGGTGACTTCGCCCTTGCCATCCAGGTCGGCCAGGCCGCGGCGCGGCTGCGGGCCGGTAGCGACGCGCGCCAGCTGCTTGAGACGCAGCACGCCGGCCTCGCTGGCGATGGGGATGTCGTCGAAGTCGGACGGCTGCTTCAGGTAGCCATTCGAGCGCAGCAGGTACTCGGCGCGGGCCATTTCGATCGGCGCGCCGCCGCTGGACTGGTTGGCGTCCTTGATGGCTTGCGCCAGCTGCTCCATGCCCACGCCATGCGCGGCCAGGCGGGCCGGGTCGGCTTCGACCTGGAACTGGCGGGCCATGCCGCCCAGGGTGGCCACTTCGGCGACGCCCGGCACGCTTTGCAATTCCAGCTTGAGGTAAAAGTCTTGCAGCGCGCGCAAACGATCGGGCGGGGTCTTGCCGCTCTTGTCGACCAGCGCGTACTCGAACACCCAGCCGACGCCGGAGGCATCCGGGCCGAGCGTGGGCGCTGCGCCGGGCGGCAGGCGGCCGCTGGCCTGGCTCAGGCTTTCCAGGATGCGTGTACGGGCCCAATACAGATCCGTGCCGTCCTTGAAGATCACATAGACGTAGGATTCGCCGAACATGGAGAAGCCGCGCACGGCCTTGGTACCGGGAACCGCCAGCAGGGCGGCCGCCAGCGGATAGGTCAGCTGGTCCTCCACCACTTGCGGCGCCTGGCCTGGCAGGTCGGTCTTGACGATCACCTGGACGTCGGACAGGTCGGGCAGGGCGTCGAGCGACAAGCGCGTAAGCGATTCAACGCCGCCGAGCAGCAACAGCATGCATGCCGCCAGCACCGCCAGGCGGTGACGGATGGACCAGGCGATGATGCGGGCGATCATGGCGTCATCTCCCGGCCGTGTGGGTGCTGATGCTGGGCCTCCGCGGCCATGGGGGACGGCGCCATGTTGTCCAGCCGCGCTTGCATCGCCTGCATCGACGCCGCGCCGTCCAGCAGGAACTGGCCATTGATCGCAACCCGGTCGCCGGCCTGGATGCCGGACAAGATGGCCACCAACTCCTGATTCTCGACGCCGGTGCTGACGCGGGCGCGGCGGAAGTGTGCGTGTTCGGCCGCCAGCACGACGAAATCTCCGTGGCCGGTGCGGATCACGGCGTCGCGCGGCACGCTCAGGCGCGGTTGTCTTCCGGCCGCGATGTCGACGTCGGCGAAGGCGCCGGGACGGAAGGCGCCCTGCGGATTGGTGAGCGCCACGCGTAGTTTGGCGGTCCGGGTTTGCGGGTCGATCTGCAGCGTGGCGGTGTCGACGCGGGCCCGCTGCTGGACCGATTTGTCCAATGCTGAGCGGAACACGATGGCGTCGCCGTTGTGGATCCATTCCAGCTGGTCTGGAAACAGCGCGATCTCGGCCCAGACGCTGCGGTTGTCGGCGTAGGACAGGATCTGCTGCATGGGATTGACGTAGTTTCCTTCATGCATGGCGAGCGTGGTCACCACGCCGTCATGGGCGGCGCGCACCTGCACCACGTCCTGCACGCGGCGGCTGCGTTCCAGCTGATCGACCAGATCGGCGCCCATGTCGGCGGCGATCAAGCGTTCGCGCGCGCGGAATTTTTCCTTGGACAGGCTGCCGATCATCGCCGCATTGGAGCTGACGATCGCCATGCTATCGCCCAGCAGGCCATCCTTGCGGGTGAGCAGGTCGATGTACTCGCGTTGGCGCTGTTGCAGTTCAGGGGAGTAGATATCGTACAGCGGCTGGCCGCGCCGCACGGTCTGGCCCACGCCCTGCACGTACAGGCGGCGCAGCCAGCCTTCCACTTTCGGGTTGACCGAGACGGTGGTGCTGTCGTCGGCGGCGATGGTGGCGAAGGCGTGGATGGCGTGCGTCATATCGGTCACGCTGGCGGTGGCCAGCTGCAGGCCCATTTTCTGTTGCGTGGCCTGGTCGACCTGGATCATGTCCATCTGGCCGGTCATGTCGGCCCCGCCGCTGCGCTCCAGACGCATATTGCAGATGGGGCAGTTACCCGGATGGTCCAGCAGGATCTGCGGATGCATGGCGCAGGTGTAGTGGGCTTGCGTCGTGTCGGAAGGAGCTGCGGGGGTGGACCGGGCGTGGTCGCCGCGGCTGGCCAGGTAGCGGCTGCCGGCGTAGCCGGCCAGCGCGGCGGCTGCCACGGTCAGGCCCAGCCCGGCCAGGAATCGTCTGCTTTGCGTACCCATGAATTTCTCTTTTTCTGATGTGTGGGGGGATGGCGGACCGAAGCCCGCCATCGGTGCCTGCTTAGCGCACCAGGATGTTGTCGCCGCGGCCCATCTTAGGATCGGCGTCGTTGGTGTATTGCAGGATCGCGATCGCGCCCGTCAATGCCTGGCGCATCGAGTGGGTGACCAGCGCGTTGGCGCCTTCCACCGGCGAGATGATGTCGAACGACGAAGCGTCGCCAGGGCCGACCACATAGCTCTGCAGGCCGTGCAGCGCGTTCTTTGGATTGCCGCTCGGGTAGACGCGGTCCCAGATGCCGGCGATGGCGTGGAAGGAGGCGAATTCGTTCACGCCGGCGTTGATGAAGTAGATGCGCACGCGCTCACCAGGTTTTGCTTGCAGCATGCGGGTCGCCGCTGGATCGTGGACCGGGTCGTACTTGAAGATGCCGCCGTTGAACATCACGTTGGTCCATTTATTGGCCATCATGTCGGCCTGGTTGTCCGGGTTGGCGTACAGCTCCGACTGGATCAGCACATATTCCCGGTCGGCCTTCGGCATCGCAGTTTTATCCTTCGGATCGACGATGATGGCGCCGTACATGCCGCGCGCGATATGCTGGATCATCGGGTCGGCGCCGCAGTGGTAGTAGAAGATGCCCGGGTAGTCGGCGCGGAAGGTGTAGCTGCCTTTTTCGCCCGGTTTGACCTGTTCGAAGTCCTTGACGACGTCGACGCGCGCGGCGTGGAAGTCCATCGAGTGCGAATTTTTGCTGGACTTGTCGTTGGTGAGGGTGAACTCGACGATGTCGCCTTCCTCGACGTGCACCACCGGACCCGGCACCATGCCTTCATAGGTCCAGGAACGATACATGGTGCCCTTGTTGTCGATCGGGGTTTCGACTTCCTTGGCGGTCATGTTGATTTTGACGGTCTTGGCTTCCACGGCCGCGCCGCTCATCAGCGCCAGTGCCACGGCGATGCTTATGCTCAGTTGTTTCATAGCTTACTCTCTAGTTGATTGAACGTTGGTCGAATTGACTGCTTGGTGCTTGGTGCTTGGTGCTTGCTGTTGCGGTTCCAGTCTCTATTTCGCGCTGGTCTTGCTGACGACGCGAAGGTAGGTGACCAGTTCCTTGATGTCATCGTCGTTTAACACTCCTTCCCATTTAGGCATTAGTACGGATTTGCTGACGGCCAGGCCGCCCCCCTTGATCGCCTTGAACAGGGTTTCGTCGGGGGTGTCGCCCATGGCCTTGGTGTCGGTGTGGTCGCGCGGCTTGACCGCCATCGCCGCGCTGTTGATGCCATTGCCATCGCGGTTGATGCCGTGGCACTGCACGCAGTAGGTGTTGTAGAGCTTGACCGCGTGGGGCGCCTCGTCGGCCCGCGCCGCGTCGAACGCGCACAGGGCGATGCCGACGGCCACCAGCGCATACAGTCGGTTTCTAGTCAGCAGGCGCATTATTTTTTCTCCGTTGATTTCAAGGTGCTGATATAACCGGTCAGCTTCTGCACGTCGGCATCAGTCAGGCTGAGGCTAGGCATCCAGGTGTGGTCATCGAATTTCTGCGGGTTGTTGATGTAGGCCACCACGAAGTCCGGCTGCAGGCGTTCGCCAGCCGTGTGCAGCTCCGGTCCAGAGGTCGGCGCGCCGCCCGGCTTGGCCGTGTGGCAGGAGGTGCAGCCGCGTAGCTTGGAGAACAGCATCGCCGCCATCGAGCCGGCAGCTTCGTTCTTGTATGCACCCGGCGTGACCAGCCCGTCGCCTTTGAGCGTCATCAGCAGGTCGGCCGCGGTGGTCGCATCGGCGGCGGACAGCTTGAGGTGGGCCGGCACCAGCGCCGGGTCGATCACATCGGCCGATTTGTCAGCGGCCGCCTTGACCGACTTGGCGTACATCACGCCGCCTGCGCGCAGCGTGGTCGGGTTCTGCAGCCAGTTGACCAGCCAGGGACGGTTGAATTTTGAACCGGCGTAGTACAGGTCGGGCGCCTTGCGTTCCCACAGGCGGTCCAGCGTGGCGTGGTCGGGCTTGGCAATGGCGTGGCAGGCCACGCACTGCTGGCTGAGCAGATCGGCCGCGTGGACGCCGCCCGGCGCCAGTCCGAGAGTGGACAGGCTGGCCAGCGCGCCGATTAAAAGATTGAGTCGCATCTTCAGCTCCTTGGTTTATTGGACAGCCTGGCCTTTGAAGCCGTCGTTGGTGTAAATGCCGGGACCCTTCTTGAGCGATTCCTCGTAGTAGAAATTGGGTTCGAATTTTTTGTTTTTCCATTCGTAGAAGGAGTCGTCGCCCTTGATCTCGTTGTATTCGAGGACGCTCATGATCCCGCCCATCGGCCGTTCGCCGTTCATGGTGTGGGAGTCGACGTGGTCGTGCAGCATCCAGCGGCCGGGATTGTCGGCGGTGAAGATGACGTCGTAGCGTTCGCCCGGCGCGACGGCCAAGGTGTCGGCCTTGTAAGGCGCGGGCAGCGGGAAGCCATCCTTGAAGGCCACCGTCATGACGTGGCCGTGCAAGTGGATGCTGTGCACCAGATCGCCGGCGCCGATCAGGCGCATGCGCACTACATCGCCTTTGTTGACGCGCAATGGTTGGTTATCCGGGAATGATTTGCCGTTGATGGTGAAGTAGTCGTAGGTGTCGCCTGGAACGCCGCCGAAGCCAGGCTTGTTGGCCCACTTGGAATCCCAGTCCGATAACATCATGATGAATTCCTTGGTCACCGTTTTCTCCAGCGCGGTCGGCTTTTTGGGCCGCACAATGAAGGGACCCCACATGCCGCGCAGGACCACGTGCTCGTTGACGTTGACGTGGCAGTGGTACCACATGGTGCCGGATGGCTCGGCGGTGAATTTGTAGGTGAAGCTTTCGCCCGGTTTGATCGCCTCCTGGGTGGTGCCGGCGATACCGTCCATCTTCCAGGTACCCTTTTGCAGCATGCCGTGCCAATGGATGGAGTGGGGCAGGGCGGTGACGTTATTGACATTGACCTCGATCTGGTCGCCCTCGTCGACGTAGAACAAAGGGCCCGGGACCTGACCGGAGAATGCGAAGGTGTGATATTGCTGTTTTTCCACCAGCGTGATGCGGGTGTCCTCGATGTTCATGTCGTACTTGCGCAAGGCGGCGAACGCATCGCTGGTCGGCAAGGCCGCAATGGCCAGCAGGCCGGCCATTGCGGCCAGCTTGCGCAGGGTGGGAAGGTGTAGCTGCATGGAGGCTCCTTGGATGAGGTGACACTGAAACCCATTTAACAGGGATTTTAAATACATCTTTAATGGCGTAAAAAAAGGCGCGACGCCTGTTTGCCATTTCTGGATAATTTATGAGGTAGATCATATACATGTTTAGCAAACTGTGCAAGGCCGAAATGGTGGGAGATGAAAAAAAGGCGGTACCGATAGGGTAAGGTGCTGCCGTTTGAAATTTACTGTATGCTCAGTAAATAAGCACCATATAATCTACACCTTTAATCCCAGCGGCTACGGACAGCACCATGCGACTCACTTCTTTTACCGACTACACCTTGCGCACCCTGCTCTATCTGGGGAGTCACCGTGACCGGCTGGTGACGATCCAGGACATCGCCGACGCGCATGCGATATCCAAGAATCACCTGATGAAGGTGGTCTATCAACTTGGCCTGAGCGGTATGGTTGAAACAGTACGCGGCAGGAACGGTGGCTTGCGTCTGAAGCTGGCGCCGTCCGAAATTAATCTGGGCAGTGTGGTGCGCGCCTCGGAGACCGACTTCCATATGGCTGAATGCTTTGACCGCGTCAACAACCATTGCCCCCTGAGCGGCGATTGCCGGCTGCAGCATGCGCTGGCGGAGGCGACCTTCGCCTATCTGAAGGTGCTCGATGCACAAACGCTGGAATCGCTACTGGCGCCTGCGCCGCAACCCGCGCTGACGCCGGTTAAGTTTCACCGGACGCGCGCTGCGGTTCGGCGCTCTTAACTTACGTTCCGGTTGGCGCTGCCGGTATGCGGTGGAAATCGACCTGAAAACGTACGGGGCCCAGCAGCGCGACTTCGTGCTGGATCTTGGGTTCAACGACGCCATGGCAATGAACGTCGAGCAGCCATTCTTCTGGCTCGACCGCCGGATCGGTGATCCGGTACAGCAAGCTCCCCTCCAGAACGGTGATGCGGCCCCATACATGCTCGGCGGTGGTGTGGCTGCGCAGCAGGGCGGCAGGAATGGTGTCTTGTGTGAAGACCGCGGTGCTCTTGTAGCAGATGGCGTTGTCAGGGATGGTTTTCATGGAATCTCCAAACGGGTAGTGGGGTGACGGGAGCGCCGGCGGCGCTTGTTTACGTTAAAGCTGTATTCATAATACTTGATTTTGCGCGATGCCTCAATTAAGATGTATGTAATTTGAATCTTAAGCCGCGCGAGACACGTGCGGTACCACACACGATGCGCACCCACTCTTCCACGCTGTTGCCCTCCGAGGACGATCGCCACCGGCGAACGTTGTGCCGATCGACTGCCGTCTCGGCGGCTCAATTGCGGACGGGGCTGGCCGGACGCCAGTTCATCCCATTTTTTCAACCGGTCGTGACGGTGCAGACAGGCGCGTTGCATGGCTTGGAGACCACCGTGCGCTGGGCCCATCCACGACTTGGCCTGCTCGCACCCACTGATTTCTTATGCGAAGCCGATCAATATGGAATGCTGGATAGCTTGGTGGCGCAGTGGATGGCTGCCGCATGGGAAGCCGCGGCTGGCTGGCGCGTGAGCGGGCTGTCCGTAGGTGTTTCATTGCATCTGTCGGGGGCCGTGTTGCGCACGCAGGCGATGCACGGCAAGTTCGCCGAAGTACTGGAATGGGAGCCGCCCCGGACATGGCGGACCGGGGTCGATACCGTGCTCGATTGGTATCGCCTGCTGGAGTCTGGCGCCGAGCTGGCGCAGGGCGATTTTGTTTGTGCACCGCAGCCTGCAGCGGCCTTGCCGTCGGCATTGCATGTCTGGCGGGCGCATTTTCAGGCGGCCAACGCCACCAGGTTTTTGCCTTTTCCCTGTTTTCTTTAATTTCATCCCTCTTACATAGGAACCCTTATGCGACTTGCCTCTTTTAATTTGGAAGACCATAGCAAGGCTGGTTACGATGCCGATGCCGAAGCTGCCCTGAACGCGATGCCGGGCGTTAGCGATGTGCTGATTGGCGAGGTGAACGATACCTGTAGTGTCGTGTATGACGAACACGGCGTGACGACAGCGCAGCTGCTTGCCGCGCTGTCCAAGGCGGGCTATGCCAGCCGGTTGGTGATGATGCAGCCGCAAGCCAGGTCTTGCTGCGGCAGTTGCGGAGGCTAAGCGCCGACGTTGGCGCCAGCCCCCGGGCTGCCTATCAAAGAAGAGGCCGGTGATTGTTTTCGCCGGCCTTTATCGTTTTTACTGCACCAGAACTTTACCGAAGAAGCCGTATTGGAGGCTGCCGGCGATGCGCCGAGCCACCACCAGGAATTCGGCTGCGACATCGGGGGCGAACAGGCGTACGGCGTTGCGCTCGAACAGTTCCAGCCAGCGCTGGAAGTGCTCCACGGTTATTCCCTGCAACAGCATATGCTTACCAAACACGTTACCCTGAAAGCTGCGGCTGCCCAGCATGATGGTCGACCAGAAGTCGACCATGCGATCCAGATGGGGCGCCCAGTGTTCGCCGATGGCGGCATTAAAAACAGGCGAAAGGTCGGGATCGGAGCGAATGTCGTCATAGAAGGCGTGAACCAGGGTCGAGATCGAGGCGGGAGTCAGTTCCAGGTGGGACATGGATATGTGTTTTCTGTGAAGTGGAAAAAAGTGTGGGCGCCTGGCGCAGGCACCAAACGAGGGCGATCGCGATGGCCGCGGTGACCAGCGCAGCGCCGGTGATCGATTGATCGTCCAGCAGATAGGCATTGCACAGGCGCTGCGGCAGGTTTTGATATTGGATGCCGACGATGGCCATCATCCAGCAGAAATTCCCAAGGAAGAAAAGCTGGACGATGATGCCGGCGCGCCGGAACGAACCGGGAAGCAGCGCGCCTAGGAGCAATAGCGATGTGAATTTTGCCATCTGCACCGATGCGTCGCCGAGGCTCAACTCCAGTGCGCGCGGTATCATCCAGTAGGCGCTGACGAAGAGCAGCGCGGTCAGTCCGCAGATGCCATGCTCGTCGAACTTTGCTGCGTGTCGCATCCACGGCGTAGGTCCCGCCAGCAGGTAGCCGGCGGCGGTGATCAGCGGCAGTTGCAGCAGCATGTGGCGCAGCATCTGCGCCTCCAGCCAATGGCGCAGCAGGACGGCCAGCGCCAGGCACGCCATGCCTGCGACGATGCGTTGCAGTCCCAAGCCCAGGCAATGTAAGCGGTTTGGCATTATCGGCTCGCCAGATGTCGGTCCGGCGCCGGCTGCCGTGCCATTTGCAGCGCATGTTCCAGTGCCAGTTCGGGATGATCGTAATCGTCGATCCGCGCAAGTCTGCCATGGCGGTCGATCAGGTGGAAGGCGGCGTTGTGCTGGAACTCGCCCAGCGGCGCCGGCAGCACGACGATGCCGAATGCGTCCAGCAGCGCCGTCCGTTCGCTCGTCCGGTCGATGCTGGCGAATTGCCATACGCTTGGATCGGCATGCAGGCGTTGCCCATAGGCGGCGAGCGTCGCTGCATCGTCGCGCGGGTCAAAGCTGATGCTGACAAGGCGCACCTGCCGCTCGACTCCGCGCGCAAGGATCTGTGCTTGCATTTGCTGAAACTCCGTTCCCAGCACCGAGCACACCGCGTTGCAACTGGCGTACATAAACGTGACGATGGCGACCCTGCCGTCGCTATCGAGCATGTGCTCCAATGTCGTGGCAGACGGATGATGGATGGCGGCCGAAGGTAGTCGGCGTGGCGTGCGTAAAATGTCCAGGCGCCGGCCGTCTTCGGTCGATATCAGCTGGTAGCCCATGGTCGCGTGGCCCAGCGCGGCTGCGCCCAGTATGCAGACCAGACATGTCGCCGCCAGCGTCGGCCAGGGTGCCTTATTGTTTAAGCTGGTTGAGGTCTTCATCGCCATTCCATGGATCGGTACGGTCTTTGCCTGCTTCGCGCTCGACCTTGACGCTGTCGCCGGCGATTTTTCCGGCGGCGTTGCCGAAGCTGCTGCGCACATAACTCAACACTGCGGCGATCTCGGCGTCATTCAACTTGCCCTTGAAGGCAGGCATGGCGCCGTTGAAGGTGCTGCCCTTAACGGTCAGCTTGCCGGTGACCCCGTGCAGCAGAATGTTGACCGGCACCTTGTCGGCAGCGAGCACCCATTCCGAACCGGCCAGCGGCGGGAAGACGCTGGGCAAACCCGCGCCGGTGGCTTGGTGGCAGGCCACGCAATTGGCGCTATAAATTTGCGCGCCGTCCGCTGCGCCGGCCGCAGCTGCGGGTTTGCCGGCCAAGGTGGACAGCGTGCGCTGGTCGCCCAGCTCGGGCGCGTCATTGCGCTGGTTGGTGACGATGTAGCCGACCGCCCACAGCAATCCCAATGCGACGATGCCGAGAACCAGGCGCGGCACCGGGCGGCCACGTTCGTGGGGGTCCGGGTTTTCGCGTGCGCGCACGTCGTGCTTCGGTTGTTCGATCATGGTCATTTCCCCTTATTTCTTCGGCAGATCGGCCTGGTCCAGCACCGGGTAGGTGTGGTCCATGGCTTGCAGGTAGCGCACCAGGTCCTGCACCTCCTCGGTGGCCACGACGACCTTGCCTGGCGGCGTGTAACCGGGCGGGAGCGTCACGACGCGGTCGCCGGGTTCGGCCGTTTCCTTAACGTTGAACAGGAAGGGGTAGGACGGCATGATGGAGCCGGGCGTGTAAGCGCGCGGCTGGAACAAGTGGCCCAGGTGCCAGTCGGCGCTAGGTTGGCGCGCGCCGATATTGAACAAGTCCGGCCCGGTGCGCATCGTGCCCAGCAGGTGGGGCTTGTCATAGTAGTAGTCGGCAGCCACTGGCGCGCGGCCCCAGCCGCGCAGGTTGTCGGGCGCCTGCGCCTTGTCGCGCGGTTGCTGCGAGTGGCAGTAGATGCAGCCATTTTTGATATAGACCTCACGGCCGCGCAGCTGCGCCGCCGTGTAGGGCTTGAGCGCGGCCGGCGCTTCCACCGTGCTCAGTTGCATGAAGGGGACCACCACCAGCGCGGAGGTGGCCAGCGCCAGGGTTACCATTGCGCCGCTGAGTAATTTCAATTCGTCATGCATGGTCAGGCTCCTGCCGGGGTGTTGGGGGCGGCGCGGCGGTACAGCAAGGCCGCGCCGGTGCGGGCTGGCCCGTGGCGCAGGGCGATGGCGGCGAAGTGGACGGCGAAGACCAGATGGCCCAGCGTCATGATGGCGCCGCCGACTGAACGACTCTTCAGGTAGGGGATGGTGACGCGCACCGACTCCATGAAGGGCTTGGCGGCATCAAGCATTGCCATGCCTTGCAGCCAGCCGCCGATGGACAGGCCAATAAAGTAGATCGAGAAGCCGAGTACGACCAGCCAAAAATGGACCGCGATCAGGCGCGGATATGGCCACTCCCAGGACATCACGCGCGGCATTACAAAGTAGATCGAACCGAACATCACCATGGTGAAGAAGCCGTACAGGCCCAGGTGGGCATGTGCCACAGTGAAGTGGGTGAAGTGGGTCACCGTGTTGATGCTGCGCAGGGCTTCGAGTGAGCCTTGCACCGAGCTCAGCGTGTACATCATCCCGCCGAGCACGATGAAGCGCAGCGTCGGCGAGTAGATCAGTCTGGCAAAGTAGCCGCGCATCGTCAGGTGCTGGTTGATCGAGAACGAAATTACCGGCACGATCATCATGACGCTCTGGACGATGGACAGGGTGATCAGCCAGCCAGGGACCGGGCCGCCGATCAGGTGGTGGCCGCCGACCTGGCCGTAAAAGAAGGCCAGGGTCCAGAATCCCAACAACGAAAGGTTGTATGACTGTACCGGCCTGCCGATGATTTTCGGCAGAAAGTAGTAGACGGAGGCCAGCGCCATGGGCGTGTAGAACAGGCCCAGCACATTGTGGCCAAACCACCAATTCATCGTCGCTTGTTGGACGCCGAAATGCAGCATGGGCAGGTTACCGATAAAGAATAGGATAGGGAACCAGAATAGTGCCGCGCCCATATACCAGACCGACACGTACAGGTGGCTGACTTTGCGCGCTTGCAGCGTGTAGACCAGGGGCAGGCCGATCAAGGCACCGCCGGCGACGATCAGGATGTCAATCTGCCAGGGTATCTCCAGCCATTCCATGCCGTCGTTGATGCCGGCGCCGATGGCGCCGAGACCGGCTATCAGACCAGCGTTCCAGAGCATGGCGCCCAGGATGGCGTAGCGGCCGCCGATCAGCGGCGTCTTGAGCAGGCGCGGCAACATCCAGATGGCGATGCCAAATGCCGACATCGGCGCCCAACCGTAGGCGACCGCGTTCAGGTGGATGGTACGCAGTCGGCCGAACGTGAGCCAGGCCTGAGTCACCAACCAGTCCGGTTCATGCAGTTTGATGGAGCTGGTCAAGCCTGCCAAGGAGGCGACGATCAGCCACACGACGGCGCAGGAAAGGAAGACGAAGGCGACGAAGGCGGTGGAGCGATCGGCTTCGACCCGCTGCGCCAGTTCGTTTTGTAATTGCTCCTGTTGCACTGTGTCGAGCGGGGCGGCGGCTCGTTGCAGGACTGCGCGCTGGGCCGCCGTTGCGGAAGGGTCTTCGCCGCAACCGATTTCGCCTGCCGAGAAAATGACGTTGGCGGCGGCCGGGTTGGTGTCGAACATGCGTTTGCGCAGCGACCAGATGAAGACAAGCAGGCCCGTGATGGACAGGATAAATGAAGACAGAAGAATGGCGACGGTATCCATGATTAGCCGTAGGTAAGTGGATGAATGACTGGGAGCAGTGGGCAAAGCGAAGCAATGGCCAGCAGAATCAGCTTGGCGACCTCGCTGGCGCCAAACAGGGCGTGCCAGATGCTTGCGGGGGGCGTCTTACCGGCTAGACGCAGGTCGACCCTGGCCGACAAGGGGGGCATCAGGACGATCATTTGGGTCAGCAACATCAGTGCTGCGCCGAACACCGGCCAAAGGCGCGGTGCGGCACCGGCGACGCTCAACAGCAGCGCGCTGATGGCAAGCACGCTTTCGGCAAGATGCATGGCGCGGAACATTTGTCGGCCGGTGGCAAGCGCGATCGGCCGTGGTAGTTGAGGTGTGGCGAACTTGGCAGGTTGGGCCACGAAGGAGATGCCGAGGACTAGACCGGACCACAGGGTGGTCAGCAGGCTCGTGGTAAGAAGAACATTCATCTATTTCCTTTCAGCTATCGGAACGGCAGGAATTGTTGGTGGATTTGGAAAACGCTCGAAGCGCTTAAACATGTAAGTAAAATATTACATTAAGGCGCGACTTAAAGCAACATATTGAATGCATGTATTTGTTGTCAGATCATTTTCCCGAGATGGGTTAGCGCAGCCGACGCAGGACATTCGTCCTGACCCATGCAGCCTCGCAAGGCATTGCCAACGAGAATTTGGTGACTGAGTACGGAGTCAGTACGGAGTACGGCGGGATTTTTAGGGAGTTGATGGGAGCCATCAATCACTGGCGCTACCTATGAAGACTGTCCTCGGAAAGCTCCCGCAGCCTCGTATTTGAGCATTCACACTGCAGGGGTCGCAAGTTCGAAACTTGCACTTCCCACCAGAATTTATCTAGAAAATTAAAGGCCTGCGTCAATCCGACGCGGGCCTTTTTTCTTGCTGGCATGGATAGTACGGATAATTTTCCTGTTTGTATTCTTCGGCAACGTGTGTGGTATCCAATAGATTGTTCGGGCGTATTCCCAGGCGACTGTCGTCAGCGCCTACGCGTCGGATTGACTGATCGTCTCGCTTTGCGTTCGACTTCGGGCACTCCATACCGCTTTGTCCATGCATAGATGCTGTGGATACTGACACCAAGCCGTTCAGCGACATCGGCAGCCGGGTGCCCGCGATCAATAGCCTGCTTTCAGCGCCGCCACTGCCGCGCCAACGCGCTTGCGGGTGACTTCGCAGACACGGGTGTCGCCGTTCATCACGCGCGACACGGTCGTCGGCGCCCCCGACCGTGAACCCGCTGGGGGATTTCACCTTGATGTTTGTCATCGGCCTTTTGCTAACCTCGTGTTGCATGGTTGTCATGCCTTGCGGACTTTACCACAAGTGGATCACAGGCCACAGGCCTTGCCCTTGTCCGCGGCCCGGTGCATACCGGTAACGCTGCCTCCGGTGGCTCAATCTTGGCGTAACATTCTGACCATGCCATGAGTGTCGGCAAACATTTTCACCACGGAGCATGTCGATGACGATTTCTCGTAGAAATACTTTGGCCATGCTGGCCGGCGCAGGCCTGATGCCGCTGACCAGCGTGTTTGGAGCCGATCAACCGGAAACCTTGAAGGCGCTCGGCAAGCGCAAAGGCCTCAATGTCGGCAATGCGATCGGCGCAGCGGGCTTCGATGATCCCGCCTACCGGGCGCTGATGGCGCGCGAATGCAATGTCATCGTCGCCGAGAACGAATGCAAATGGCCGGCGCTGGAACCGCGCCAGGGGCACACCAACTACAAACCGGCTGACCGGATGTTCGCCTGGGCCACGGAGCAGGGCATGCTGATACGCGGCCATAACCTGCTCTGGCAAGCGGCCAGGTGGCAGCCCGCCTGGATCAATCAATATGACTTCGGCGCGCGGCCCGCGCTGGGGGCAGAGCGGCTGATACGCGAGCACATCGGCACCGTCTGCAAGCACTTCGGTTCGCAGGTCTATAGCTGGGACGTGGTAAACGAGGCCATCGATCCGGCCGACGGCGGGCTGCGGCCGAACGTCCTGACCGAGCGCCTGGGGGCCGTCGAGGAGATCGACCTGGCGTTCCGGCTGGCGCGTGAGTATGCGCCGCAGGCGCGGCTGGTCTATAACGACTACATGCGGCCCGACGATGGCAGTGCCAGGCATCGCGCCGGCGTGCTGAAACTGCTGCAGGCGCTGAAGGCGCGTGGCACGCCGGTGCAGGCGCTGGGGCTGCAGAGCCATATCGGTTCATGGGATGAGATGGGGCCGGGCAGCAAGCATCTGCAGGAGTGGCGCAAATTCCTCGATGAGGTCAGCGGCATGGGACTCGATTTGCTGATCACCGAATTCGACGTCAACGACCGCAAGCTGCCGGCGGACATCGCTGCGCGCGATGCGGGCGTCGCGGCGCTGGCCAAGGACTATCTGGATGTGACCTTCAGCTACCCGAACTGCCACGATTTCGTGATGTGGGGCATGGCCGATCATATGAATTGGCTGCAAGGGTGGAAGGAGGCGCCGCGGATCGACGGCCTGCAGATGCGGCCAGCTCCTTTCGACAGTCAGCTGAACGCCAAGCCGCTGCGCGGAGCCATCGCGGACGCCATCAGGGCCATGCCGCCGAGGTTCAGCGCGCCAGACTGAAACAGCCAGGCCAACACCATCCACATTGGCTCATGCTCCTCGAACCGCGCCGATTAAAATATTGCCAATCGGCCTGTCCGCCGAGTGTTTGTTTTGTTTCTGCTTGTTTAGCGAATTCGTGTAAACAGATACTAATACAACATTTATTTGTTCGACGAATGAAATAATGTTAGCGTTTGACATCTGATACCAGTTTCATGGTTGCGGGTACATAAAAAACCGACGGAGACACAATTGAGAGAACAACAGCAAACCGCCATCGCCATGGCCGTGGCCCGACTTGTCCTGGCCTGCAGCGCATATGCACCACGCGCCCTTGGTTCGCGCCAATGTGAAAACGTTGTCATACCGTTCGACGAATGAATTGATGTTAGCGCTTGACATCCGATACCCGTTTCATGGTTTCGGGCACATAAAAAAACGACGGAGACACACTTGAGAGCACAACAGCAAACCGCCATCGCCATGGCCGTGGCCCGACTTGTCCTGCCCTGCAGCGTATATGCACCAGGCGCCCTTGGTTCGCGTCAACGTGAAAACGTTGTCACAAAATGAGCGGCAACGACCTGCATGGCGACGCGATCCGCCGGATCGTCATCGTGGGCGGCGGCACCGCCGGCTGGATGACGGCGGCCCCGCTGGCCCAGCGCCTGGCGCGCCACCCAACTCAGCCCTGCGAGGTGACGCTGGTCGAATCGCCCGAGATCGGCACCATCGGGGTCGGCGAGGCGACGCTGCCTACGATCCGCGCCTACAACGAGGCGCTGGGCCTGGATGGCGCCGACTTTGTCAGCAAGTCCCAGGCCAGCTTCAAGCTGGGTATCGAATTCCAGGACTGGGGCCACGTCGGCAATCGTTTCTTTCACGGCTTCGGCGATTTCGGCCCGCCGCTGGCCGGCTACGGCGCCCACCAGCACTGGCTGCGCCTGGCGCAGGCGTTCAACCACATGCCGGCGCTGGAGAACTGGTCGATGCCCGCGGTCATGGCGCGCCACGGCAAGTTCACCCCGCCGAACGAGGAAGCGCCCGGCGTGACCGACGCCTATTCCTACGGCTTCCATTTCGACGCCAGCCTGTACGCCGCTTATTTGCGCGACTACGCCGTGGCGCGCGGCGTCCGGCGCATCGAAGGCATGATCGTCGATGTCGAGCGGCATCCGGAAAGCGGCTTCGTCACCGCCGTCAAGCTGGGCGACGGCCGCCGCGTCGAGGGCGACCTGTTCATCGACTGCTCGGGCTTCCGCGGTCTGCTGATCGAGGGCGCGCTGGAGGCGGGCTACGAGGACTGGAGCGCCTATCTGCCCTGCAACAGCGCGCTGGCCGTGCCCTGCGCCTCGGCCGCGCAGCTGACGCCCTACACCCGCTCCACCGCGAAGGAGGCCGGCTGGCTCTGGCGTATCCCGCTGCAGCACCGCACTGGCAATGGCCACGTGTACAGCAGCGGTTTCACCAGCGACGAGCGGGCGCGCCGCGTGCTGCTCGACGGCCTCGACGGCGCCGCGCTGGACGAGCCGCGCCAGCTGCGCTTCGTCACCGGACGGCGGCGCAAGTCCTGGGTCAAGAACGTGGTCGCGATCGGCTTGTCGGCCGGCTTCGTCGAGCCGCTGGAATCGACCAGCATCAGTCTGATCGAAACGGCGGTGGGCAAGCTGCTCGAACTGTTCCCGGAGCGCGATTGCCGCCCGGCGCTGGCCGACGAATTCAACCGCACCATGGGCATCCGTTACGAATCGGTGCGCGACTTCATCATCCTGCACTACAAGTTGACCAAGCGCGACGATTCGGAATTCTGGCGCTACTGCGCCAACATGGCGATCCCGGACTCGCTGCGTCACCAGATCGAGCTGTTCCGCGAGACCGGACGCGTGGCGATCATCGATCGCGGCGGCTTCGCCGAGCCCTCGTTCGTGGCCATGATGATGGGCCTGGGCGTGGTGCCGGAGCGCTGCGATCCGCTCGCTGGCCGTGTCGACCTCCGCGTGGTGCATGGCCACTTCGCCGAACTGCGCGAGCTGATTGCGCGGGCCGTGGCGGGGATGCCGGATCATGGCGCCTATGTCGCGCGCCAGGCGGCGGCCGGCGCTTCATCCCGGGCGGCCGCCTGACATGCGTTATCTGATCACACAACTTTATGGAGGGCACCGATAGCAAGACCCCGTGTCGGCGTCAGGAAGCCGTGCGGGAGCGTTATGAGTTGTTAAATATAAAAATCACCTGTAAGGGGAGACAAATTGAGTAAGTTCCAAAAAACTGCAATCGCCGCGGCGGTCGCACAGGTCGTCGTGCTGCACGCCAGCCCGGCATGGGCCCAGACCGCCAATAGCACCGGCGCCGAGCCGGCGAAGAGCACCAGCGTCGTGGTGGTGAGCGGCCAGCGCGCCGCGCTGCAATCGGCGCAAAAACTCAAGCAGGATGCGGACGAGGTGGTCGATTCGATCGTCGCCGAAGACATTGGCAAGCTGCCGGACCGTTCGGTCACCGAGGTGCTGCAGCGTATCGCCGGCGTCACCATCGACCGCAACATGGCGGGCGACCCGAACCGCCAATCGGTCGAGGGCTCGGGTGTGTCGGTGCGCGGCCTGACGTATGTGCGTTCGGAGGTCAACGGCCGCGACGCGTTCTCGGCCGGCGGCGGCCGCTCGCTTGGTTTCTCCGACGTCGCGCCGGAGCTGATGGCCGGCGTCGATGTCTACAAGAATCCGTCCGCGGAACAGATCGAAGGCGCGGTCGCCGGCCTGGTCAATCTGCGCACCGCGATGCCGTTCGACTATAAGGGTTTCAAGGGGACGGCGGGCGTGTCGGAATCTTATTCCACCCTGCGCAAGGGCGCGCCATCGCCGACCGGCACGCTGCTGCTGTCGAACCGCTGGAACACGGGGCTCGGCGAGATCGGCGCCCTGATCGACTTCGCCCATGCGAAGAGCCCCAGCCGCTCGGACGGCGTGGGTGTCGATCCCTACTTCCCGCACGTGAACTCCACCGACCCGGCCCTGTACGACCGCTCCAAGACGCAATGGATACCGCTGGGCGTCGGCTATCGCACGCAGGACTTCGAACGCACGCGCCGCGGCGACTACGCCGCCCTCCAGTGGCGGCCGAACAAAGACCTGACCGCCGCGCTGACCTACTTCAAGACCCGCTACAAGGAAGACCTGGACGAGCACGTGGTGGCCTCTGCCGAGGACAAGTGGTACCAGCAGGTGGCCAGCGCCAACTCGGTCTTCGACAGCAAGGGCGCGTTCCAGAGCGGCACGATCTCGAACCCGACCTATGGCGGTTCGCCGTTCAACAGCTCGCAGCGCATCAACACGCGTGAATCCGGCACGCGCGACCTCGCCCTGAACGTCCAGTGGCGCGTCTCGCCGTCCCTGAGCTGGACCAACGACTTCCAGCATGTGCGTTCGACCACCGAGGGTTTCGACGCCGACGTGTCGACCGGCTTCATTCTGCCGAACCAGAGCATGGATATGACGGGCAAGGTGCCGCAGATCGGCCTGGGTCCGGCGGCCTACATGGCCGATCCGAAAAACTACTACTGGGCCTATACCCAGGAGGCGCTGGACCACGCCACGGCGACCCAGAAAGCGTGGAAATCCGACGTCAAGTACTCGTTCGACGACCCGGTGCTGCGCGACATCCGCTTCGGCGTGCGCATGGCCGACCGTGAAGGCGAGAACAACAAGGCCCAGAAGTTCTACAACTGGCAGGCGATCACCTTCCCGTGGATGGAGGGCTGGCAGATCAACGGCGTTGCCCGCCTGAGCGATCCGCGCTTCGCCGGCGGCGCGTCGCTGCAGACGATCGACAACTTCTTCGGCGGCAAATACAGCCTGCCGCCGATGCTGTTCGCGGACGCGGCGACGGTGCGTGGCTTCCCCGACCAATGGAGCAAGATCCACGCCTACCACGACGTATTGTGCGCCGAAAAAGGCTCGACCTGCGATCCGTGGAAGGCGGCCACGTTCAACGACCCGGCCGCCACCAACCTGCAGACCGAGAAGACCCGTGCCGCCTACACGCAGCTGCGCTTCGGCTGGGATGACCTCAAGTATCCGATCGACGGCAACGTCGGCATCCGCTACGTGAGGACGCAAGGCAGCGGCAGCGGTTACGTCGCGTTCGCGCCGCCGTCCACGCCCGCCGTCGGCACCGGTGTCAACGTGAGCGGCCAGGACAAGCTGATCAACATCGCCGGGTTCGCGCAAGCGCAGTCGTTCAGCAATTCGTACGGCAACTGGCTGCCGAGCCTGAACCTGCGCATGAAGGCCAGCAGCGAACTGCAATTCCGCTTCGCGGCGGCCAGGTCGATGTCGCGTCCGGACTTCAACCAGCTCCAGGTACAGACGACGCTGAGCGCCGAGCACCTGCAGACGGTCACCCGGGACGCATCCGGCAACACGACCGCCGTGCGCTTCGACGGTACCAGCCTGACCGGCACCAGCGACGGCAACCCGATGCTCAAGCCGATCACATCGACCAACATCGACCTGACCGCCGAGTGGTACTTCGCCAAGGCCGGTTCGCTGACGTTCTCGGCGTTTAACAAGGATCTCAAGGACATCATCATCACGCAGAACTACACTTACGCGGCGAAGGATGTCGCCGGCAAGCCGCAGAGCTTCGTGGTCACCGGTCCGGTCAACGGCGCCAAGGGCTTTGCCCGCGGTTTCGAGATCGCCCACCAGCAGTATTACGATTTCGTGCCGGATTGGCTGCGCGGTCTCGGCAGCCAGGCAAGCTGGACCTACGTGCAAAGCGAGCGTACGCTGAAAGATCCTGTGGCCGAAACATGGTGCTCGGGTAGCGACGCATCGTCCAACTTCAACCTGAGCGTCAACGGCTGCGATACCGATGCGCGTCCTTTCGGCAAGACCGCGTTGCCGGGCCTGTCGCGTCACACGGTTAACCTCGCGCTCATGTATGAACAGCACGGCCTCTCGCTGCGCCTGGCCTACAACTGGCGCTCGCGTTATCTGCTGGGTGTGAACCAGTGGGGCAGCCGTGGCAATAACGGCTTGAACACGAATCCGGACGCTGGTGCGGGCAAGTATCTGATCCCGACCACCAACAACGATCAGGCCTATGGCCTGCCGCTGTACCAGGCGGCGTACGGCCAGCTGGACGCTTCGGTCTTCTATGACTTCACGAGCAAGTTGCGTGTCGGACTGGAAGCGACCAACCTGACCAACTCGTACACGCGCCAGATCATGGAGCAGCATGCGGGTGATTTCACCCGCCAGGTCTTCATGAGCGGCCCGCGCTACACCTTGTTGGCACAGTACTCGTTCTGACGAGGAGATACCCGTGGCAACGGGTATCGACATCCACCGCCGCCGCGCCCGACAAGGCCCGGCGGCGGTTTTTTTGGTTCCGTTGCAATGTGGCGGACTTCATTTGAGTCGCAGTGCGTTGCCGATGACGGATGCTGAACTCAAGCTCATGGCCAGCGCCGCGATCAGAGGCGATAGCAGCCATCCGGTCAGCGGATAGAGCACGCCGGCGGCAATGGGGATGCCCAGCGCGTTGTAGACGAGGGCAAACATCAGATTCTGTTTCATGTTGTGCACCGTCGAAACGGAGATCTGGCGCGCGGTCGCGATGCCGCGCAGATCGCCCTTGACCAGTGTTACCTGGGCGCTGTTCATCGCCACGTCGGTGCCCGTGCCCATCGCGACGCCGACATCGGCTTTCGCCAGCGCCGGCGCGTCATTGATGCCGTCGCCGGCCATGGCCACGACCCGGCCCTCGCTCTGCAGCTTCACGACCAGCGCGAGTTTGTCGGCGGGCTTGACCTCGCCATACACCTCGGCTATGCCCAGCCTGCGCGCCACCGACCTGGCGGTCGTGACGCCGTCGCCGGTGGCCATCACCACCCGTATGCCGGCGGCCGTCAGCGTGTCGAGCGCTTCGTGGGTGCTGGCCTTGATCGGATCGGAAACGGCCAGCAAGCCCGCGAACGCGCCGTCGACGGCCAGGTGCATCACGCTCGCGCCCTCGGCGCGCAGCGCCTCGGCGCCGGAGCGCAGCGCTTGCACGTCGATTCCAAGCTGATCCATCAGGGCGGTATTGCCCAGCGCCACAGGCTTGCCGCCCACCGTGCCGCGCACGCCGATGCCGCTTGCCGACTCAAACGTATCCGGCTTGTCGAGAGTCAGGTTGCGCCCGCGCGCGGCGCGCACGATGGCGTCGGCCAGCGGATGCTCGCTGCCCTGATCGATACTGGCCGCCAGCCGCAACACTTCTTCCTCCGAAAATCCGGCAGCCGCGATGGCGCGTTCGAACGCTGGTTTGCCTTCGGTCAGGGTGCCGGTCTTGTCGACGATGAGGGTATCGACCTCGCGCAGCTTTTCGATCGCCGCCGCATCGCGGAACAACACGCCGTGGGTCGCCGCCTTGCCCGTGGCCACCATGATCGACATGGGCGTGGCCAGTCCCAGGGCGCACGGACAGGCGATGATCAGCACCGCGACCGCGTTGATCAAGCCGAAGACCCAGCTGGGCTGCGGGCCCAGCAGGCCCCATAGGACGAAGGTCAGGATAGCGATCGTCACCACGCCGATCACGAAATAGCCGGCGACGACGTCGGCCATGCGCTGCATCGGTGCCTTGGAGCGCTGCGCGGCGGCCACCATCTGCACGATCTGCGCCAGCATGGTTTGCGATCCGACCCGCTCCGAGCGCATCACCATCGCGCCGCTGGCATTGAGCGTGGCGCCGATCACCTTGTCTCCGGCCCGTTTGGTGACGGGTATTGGTTCGCCGGTCAACATGGATTCGTCGACCGCGCTGCTTCCCTCCAGCACCACGCCGTCCACCGGCACTTTTTCTCCCGGCCGGACGCGCAGCGAGTCGCCGACATGCACATGGGTGATGGGCACGTCTTCCTCGGTGCCGTCGGCGTTGATGCGGCGTGCCGTCTTTGGCGCCAGGCCCAGCAGCGATTTGATGGCGGCCGAGGTTTGCGAGCGGGCCTTCAACTCCAGCATCTGACCCAGCAGCGTCAGCGAGATGATGACGGCGGCCGCCTCGTAGTACACCCCGATGCGTCCCATGGACATGAACGAGTCTGGAAACCATTGCGGTGCGAAGGTCGCCGCCACGCTATACACATAGGCCGCCCCCGTGCCCAATCCGATCAAGGTCCACATATTCGGGGTGCGGTTGAGGATCGACTTGGCGCCCCGCACGAAAAATGGCCCGCCGGCCCACAGGACGATCAGCGTCGCGAGAACAAACTCGACCATGGTCTGGGTCGCGACCGGCAACAATCCGAGTTGGTGCCCGAACATCGCCAGCGTGGTCACAATCACCGTCAATGGCAGCGTCCACCAGAAACGTCTGGAGAAGTCCTTCAGTTCAGGGTTTTCGTCGTCGCCAAGCTCCGGCATCAGCGGCTCCAGCGTCATCCCGCATTTCGGGCAGCTGCCGGGATGGTCCAGCCTGATTTCCGGATGCATCGGGCAGGTGTAGAGTACCCCGGCTGCCGCGGCCCGGTTCAATGCCGAACCCGCATCTGTTGCCTCTGGCTTGTTCATGCTCTTGTTCTCCCGGTTGGCGATAGAAACACCATACTAGGCGGTAGAATCGCATAAAAAGCTTGATATAGATCAAATCTTTTCAAATATCCAAGGATCTGAATCCTGGCTGTTTTGCCGAGCACAACGACCATGCGGCTGAAATTAGTGCTGAGATGCGACGACAAATTCTGACGAGAATGTAATCTTGGCGTTAGGTTCGCGTCATTTTTCCAATGTAGACTGGCGTGCCCTGTCCGGTGATATATTGCCGCCTGGACCTTGATTGCTGTGGAAGGATGACATGAGATTGCTGGTGGTGGAAGACGAGCAGAAGGCTGGGGAATACATCCAGAAAGGGCTGACGGAATCCGGCTTCGTGGTTGACTGGGCGAAGACCGGGCCGGACGGGCTGCATGCCGCCACCACCGCTGACTACGACCTGGTGGTGCTCGACGTTATGCTGCCAGGTCTGGACGGCTGGCAAATTGTCACTGCGCTTCGGAAGACGAAGGAAACGCCGGTGCTGTTCCTGACCGCGAGGGATGCGCTTGACGACCGGATCAAGGGACTCGAACTCGGTGCCGATGATTACCTGGTCAAGCCCTTCGCGTTCGCCGAGCTTCTCATTCGCATCCGAACCTTGCTGCGCCGCGGCCCGATCAAGGAAGCCGAGGTGGTTCGCATTGCGGACCTGGAAATTGATGTCCCCAAACGTCGGGTGACCCGCGCGGGAAACCGGATCGATTTGACCGCGAAGGAGTTCGCCCTGCTGCACCTGATGTCAAAGCGGGTTGGGCAGGTACTGTCGCGGCCGCTTATTGCGTCCCAAGTCTGGGATATGAACTTTGACAGCGACACCAATGTTGTTGATGTTGCTGTACGAAGGCTGCGGGCGAAAATCGATGATCCGTTTCAAGCAAAGCTGATACACACGATTCGAAGCATGGGCTACGTTCTGGAAGACCGGGGGTGAGTCAAGCTCGCTCACTGACCGGGCAACTTGGCGCCCTGTTCGCGTGTGTGGCTGTGCTGGTGTTTTCCGCAGTTGGGTTCTATCTCTACCAGGCGCTGGCCACGCAGCTGCAGGAACGCGACGACGCGGACCTCGTTGACCGGGCTCTGCAAATCAGACATCTGCTGGAAGAAACGCCGACCCTGGATTCCATCCGCACGGACCCGCATCGGTTTCTGGATGCGGTCGACCGGCGCCGGGGCTTGATGCTGGTGGTGCAAACGAAAGACGGTCGGGCGCTGATACAGAACACTGAAGAGCGATCGGTCGTCCAGGCTCGGGGCCAGCTCGCTCCCGATGCGCAGCTCTCGACTGCCGACGCCACCTCGGCTGCGAACGCCAAGGGGGAGCGCCTGCGCGTGCTCTCGGTCCTGGGCTTTGTCGGCCACAGCGGGGACACGGTGCGGGTCACGCTTGCCCGGACTGCCGATGAACGGGTGGCTGTCATGGCGGCTTATCGCGTCAAGGTTCTGGCCGCCGCGTTTGCGGGGGCGGCATTGACCGCGCTGCTGGGGTTCTTGCTGGTTCGCCAGGGCCTGTACAGAGTGAGGGCGATGGCGATGCAGGCCCGTCAGGTAACAGCGCATAACCTGGCCATGCGATTGAACGTCGAGTCGGCGCCGGCCGAGCTTCGCGTCCTGGCTGATTCGTTCAACGAGGTGCTCGACAGATTGCAAAGCAGCTTCGACAACCTTTCCCAATTCGCCGATGACCTTGCGCATGATTTGCGCACGCCGTTGAACAACTTGATGGTGCAAACCGAAGTGGCGTTCTCCCAGCCGAGGGAGCCGGAGGAGTACCAGATATTGCTGTCGTCGAACTACGAGGAATTCGGGCGGCTGGCGAGGATGGTGGAGAGCATGCTGTTCCTGGCCCGCGCCGATCACGACCAGATTGCCCTGACGACCGAGCGTCTGGATGTCGCCACTGAACTCGCGCGAATTGCCGATTATTTCGAGGGGCCAGCCTCGGAGGCGGGTATCTCATTCGATATCGCCGCGGCGGGGCAGGTGCTCGCCGATGCCCACCTGTTCAGGCGGGCCGTCAGCAATCTGGTGGCGAACGCGGTACGCTATACGCCGCGCGGCGCGGTGGTCTCCCTGGCGGCCGTTCAGGATGCCGGCGGGACGCGGATACTGGTGACAAATCCGGGGCAGGGCATCGATGCCGAACACTTGCCACGGTTATTCGACAGGTTCTATCGCTCCGACAGGTCCAGGTCGACCAAATCGTTGTCCGCAGGCCTGGGCCTTGCCATCGTCAAATCCATTATGACCTTGCACGGCGGCAGCGCCGGCGTTGAGAGTGAGCCCGCCGGGCTGACCCGGTTCTCGCTCTTGTTTCCAGACGAGCGGCCACGCTAGCACGCAGTGCAGCTGGCCAGGGTCGGCGGCTGTCATGTAAATGTAATGTTTGGGTCATTCGGGTGTGCGGGTTGCCTTCGTAAAATAGCTTCATCGACTTTACAAGTGCAGCAACCTTTAACCCAAGAAGAGGACTTAATCATGCAATCAATTAAAAGCAAAATCGCAGCCATTCTCGCCGTCGCCGCAATCATTCCACTGGCCGTGTCGGCACACGAAGGTTCGCACCAGGCGAGTGTAGCGTTTGGCAGCGCTGTTCAGGCCGCAGCGGCGACGCGTACCGTGGCGATCACCGCCGTGACCAAGAGCGTCAACGTGGAGCAGGGCGATGCCGTGACCTTCCAGGTCGGGAACAAGACGTTCACCTGGCTGTTTGAGACCCTGCGCCCGAGCGACAGCTTTGATCTCGCCGAAATCGCACCTGAGGATGTGGATGTGCACGGCGTGCGGGTGTACGTCGCGCCTAACCCGCTCTACCGCAACTGATGTTCAGGGTAGCTGAGAATGCTACCCAGTTCATTTACTTCGATTTGCGTGACGACCAGTGGATGTGAACGATCACCCATTTGTCAAGCTGCTTTTCGAGAATGGCGGTCTCGGTGCCCAAGTGATGGACATTGTTCCCTTTGTATTTGCCAGTGGTTTCCGTCTCCTGCATCACGACCGCCAAATTGCCTTCGACGCGCACACTTTGTTTAAGGACTTTGTTGTTCGTCGTCGCGGCAAATTCGATATCTCCCTTAAGGTGATGGCCGGTATATTCGTCCCGGGATCGTTCGACATAGCCGGATTCGTAGATCTGAATCCCCGGCGCCAGTAATGCGCTGACTTGTTCTGGCTTGCCCGCTGCAAGGGCTGCGTGGAATTCTGCCACGGTCTCTGCAGGCGTTGCCGCGAAGAGGGGCGCGCTGATGGCGGAAAGGGCGAGCAACGAAACGAGGTGGCGCATAGATATCTCCATAAACAGCCGTTGAAAGGTTAAAGCTATGCGATTTAATCAGGTGAAGCGGCTTGCTGCAAGACTCATAATCGCCGTCTACGCCTTTGAGCCAGGTTCTCCGTAGTATTCCATCATTCTTCATGTACCCAATCGCCGGTTCGATGGCGCTGCGGCGCCTGATGCCGCGGCGTAGGCGCTCGGTGATGTCACGCTTGGGTTTGTGATGGTAGACCTTGGCGGGGTGCTCGACATGGTCAGCGAGTTGGTTTGTAGCGCCAGCCGTGAGGCCAGGATGGGCGCCGCGGCGGCGGAGCTATGTGTATCACTTTCTGGCGCATCGACAGGGTTGGACGGAGATAGATCAATGGAGGACGCGCACCAGGTTCCTGATCACCATCGTTGACTCGCTACCGTGAGGTACGAGGACCACCTCCATGCTGAACCCGCATGTCTCGCCGGTGGGCGTGATGACGGTGAGATCTTCGCTATCCGCGGCGGATGCCATCCGGTGCCTTGCATAGTCCCGGCCATATCCGCGTGACGGCAATTGCGTATCGATGAACGCCTTGATATTGCCCGCTCCCTGGACGTCGCCGAAAGACGACGCGGTCGACCATGAGGCATCGGGATGACACAGGCTTGCGGCCTGGCCGCCATCGCGTCGGTCGACACAATCGAGAAAACGCATCAACAGCAGGCGCTTGGAATTGCGCGCGGCGTAACTGGTGTGCAGCAAGGCGTGCGCCTGCGGGGAATTCGGTTCCTGCAATTCAGTCATATACAGCGCCTGTATCTCCCGATTTTCATAGGAGCGGCGGTGCAGCGCGTGGCTGTCGATCCGGTAGATCGCCTGCATGCGCTTCTCCAGGATCAGCGGGTCCAGCGATTTTGGTTCGCCGCCACCGCCCAGGCAACCGCCGACGCAGGCCATGACTTCGATGGCGACGAACTGCTCACGCCACGTGTCCGCTGCCAGCATGCGCTGCGCGGCGGCGATGCCGTTGCAGACGGCGACCCTGCCGATGCCCGGAATTTCCGCCGTCTTCACGCCTGCGCTGACGCCTCGGAGCGGTTGCCATTCCAGCGGCAGCGAGTCTTCCGCGCCGAGCAAGTGGGCGGCGGTGCGCGCCATCGCTTCCATCACGCCGCCCGACGCGGCAAAGATCTGCGCGGCGCCGGTGCTGGCGCCCAAAGGGTGATCGAACTGGCCATCGTCCGGCAAGGCATGGAAGGCAATGCCGCGCGACTTGATCATTCTGGCCAGTTCGCGCGTGGTCACGACATGGTCGATGTCGCCGGACATGCCGGGCCGCACCGCCTCGTCCTTCTTGGCGGTGCAGGGCATGACGCTGACCACATAAGGTTCCGCCCGGCCTGCGGCAAATTCCGGGCCCAGCGTAAGCGTGAACGCGCTGCGCTTGGTGAGCGCGCCATGCATTTGTTGTGGCGACTTGGCCGTGCTCAGGTGCGGCAGAAGATCGGGCCGGTTGATTTCAAGCCAGTTCACCCATCCAGGGCAACAGGAGGTGAACAACGGCAGCTCGTCCGGCTTCTCCTTTCGCATGCTCAGCCGCGCCAAAAACTCCGTGGCTTCTTCCATGATCGTCAGATCGGCGCCGAAATTGCTGTCAAACACGTAGTCAAAGCCAAGTCGGCGCAGTGCATTGATCATTTTGCCGGTGCTGACGGTGCCGGGCTCCATGCCGAACTCTTCGCTGATGGCGACGCGGGTTGCCGGCGCGACCTGGACCGCAGAGACGCGCCTGTGCTCGCCCAGTACCCGCAGTACTTCGTGCCAGTGCGGCTTTTCGATGAGAGCGCCGACCGGACAGGCCTGCGTACATTGGCCGCAGGAGATGCAGCGGGTGTTCGCCAGCGAGCGATCGAATACCGTGACCGGCAGGCGGCCGGACCCGCGTTCGGCGAATCCGATCACAAATTGCGCTTGTCCATTTTCGCCGCAGGCCTCCACGCACAGGCCGCATTCGACGCATTTTGCCAGGTCTCTCCAGATACTCGGGGAGGTGTGATCGGTCAGCGCGTGTTCCGGATGGTCCGGGGAGCCGATGGGAATTTTTTCCCAGCGATCCAGCCATTGCTGTTCGCTGATCAGGTTTTGCAATTGGCACGACCCGTTCACTTCGCAGCGCATGCAGTCGTTTGGATGGCGCGCCAGCAGCCATTGCGCATCGATGGCGCGGAAGCGCTGCAGGTCGGTGCCGCCGGTGTCGATCTGATCGCCGTCCCTGGCCTTGGTGATGCATGCGGGTTGTGCGTCGGGCGAACCTTCGACATGGACCAGGCACATGCGGCACACCGCATGCGAGGGGAGGCGGGGATGATAGCAAAGCGTGGGAATGTGAACGCCGGCCAGGGTTGCGGCGTCGAGATAGCTCGCACCGTCGTTGACCTCGACAGGAATACCGTTCACCGTGAGCTTGATCATTTGAGGCCGCCTGCAATCGAGAGAGCGCGGTTAAGCTCGCGCCCGGCCGGGCGCGCTTGGGAGCGGCATGGCCGCTAGCTCATATACTGCCCGCCGTTGACGTCAAACGTGGCACCGGTGATGAAGCTGCTGGCGTCGTCGGCAAGGAAGGCGACCAGCCGCGCCACGTCCGCAGGCGTGCCGAGCCTCCCGACCGGGATGCCGCCAATGATTTGTTGCAGCACATCGGGCGCGACCGCCGCTACCATGTCGGTATCGCAGTAGCCGGGCGCAACCGCGTTGACCGTGATGTTCTTGCGCGCGCCCTCAAGTGCGAGCGCCTTGGTGAAGCCCAGTATGCCTGCCTTGGCGGCCGCGTAGTTGGCCTGGCCAAGCTGGCCGCGCTCTCCGTTGACCGAACTGATGTTGACGATGCGGCCAAAGCCGCGGGCGCGCATGCCTTCCGTTACGTGGCGGCACATGTTGAACATGGAGCCGAGGTTGGTATTGATGACTTGCCACCACTGCTCGGGTGTCATGCGGTGCAGGACGGCGTCGCTGGTGATGCCGGCATTGTTGACCAGGATCTCGATCGATCCGATTTGCTGCTCGACCGCGTCAATGCCGCGCCGGCACGCTTCAAAATCGCTGACATCCCATCGGAATACAGGAATGGATGTCGCTTCGGAAAAGGCGCGTGCCGCTTCCTCGTTGCTGCGGTAAACAGCGGCAACCCGGTGGCCTGCCGCTTGTAACGCGATGGAAATGGCCTTGCCCAGACCTCGGGTGCCACCGGTAACGAGCGCTGTGCGTTGCATGGGAATCTCTCCGCCAGGGGAAATGAAACTGGTAAACCGTCACTCCAATCTACGTGGTGGTGGCTATCGCGTCACCTGCGTTTCATGACATACATCAAAAGAATGCGAAATTAAGGATGGCGTGGGCGCCGGTGTCTTGTGCCGTCGTAAGACGGGCGCAACGCCGGTCCAGTACGAATTCCCATGATCCACATCATTCTTTAATCCACAGCGTTACCCCGACAATATGCCCTGTTGATCAATGACAACTGCATAGATTGGAGAACTGATGGATAGCAAGGATAACGGCGTCGATAACGGTGCCGAGCAGAGTGGCCGCAGGGGCTTCCTGAGCAAGAGCGCGGCACTGGGCCTGGCCGGCGTCGCGCTGGGTCTGGTCGCATGCAAGGAAGAGGCCGCCAAGGGTGGCGAAGCCGCGCCGCACAAGGAAGGCGCCGGCAAGGAGATCGCGCCCGGCCAGCTGGACGAGTACTACGCCTTCATCAGCGCCGGCCACGGCGGCGAGGCGCGCGTGCTGGGCCTGCCTTCGGGCCGCACGCTCAAGCGCATCCCGGTTTTCAACACCGACTGCATGGTGGGCTGGGGTGTGACCAATGAATCGAAAGCGATCATGGGCACCAAGGCCGACGGCTCGCTCAAGTACACCACCGGCGACACCCACCACGTCCACGGCAGCTACAAGGACGGCACCTACGACGGGCGCTGGCTGTTCGTCAACGACAAGATCCACTCGCGCCTGGCGCGCATCCGCATGGACACGATGGAGTGCGACAAGATCGTCGAACTGCCGAACGTGATGGGCTTCCACGGCCTGTTCACCGACAAGTGCGACCCGGTCGACACCAAGATCAACTACACCACGCGCGTGTTCTGCGGCGGCGAGTTCCACATCCCGCTGCCCAACGACGGCCGCGACCTCGACGATCCCACCAAGTGGGGCACGCTGTTCAGCTGCGTCAACGCCGAGACCATGGAACTGAAGTGGCAGTGCCGTATCGACGGCAACAACGACCTGGTCGCCACCAGCTACGACGGCAAGCTGGCCGCCTCCAACCAGTACAACACCGAGAACGCCGCCGACCTGAACGGCATGATGGCGGCCGAGCGCGACGCCTGCGTGTTCTTCAACATCGAACGCATCGAAGCGTTGGTCAAGGCCGGCAAGTTCACCACCATCGGCGGCTCGAAAGTGCCGGTCGTCGATGGCCGCAAAGCCGCCAACAGCGATCCGAAGACCGCCGTCACCTGCTACGTCCCGGTCGGCAAGAACCCGCACGGCGTCAACGCCAGCCCGGACGGCAAGTACTTCGTCTGCTCGGGCAAGCTGTCGCCGACCGCCACCGTGATCGAACTCAAGCGCGTAATGGGCTGGTTCAACGGCGAGCTCAAGGAACCACGCGACGCCGTCGTGGCCGAGCCGGAAATCGGCCTGGGCCCGCTCCACACCGCGTTCGACGGCAAGGGCAACGCCTACACCTCGCTGTTCCTCGACAGCCAGTGCGTCAAGTGGAACGTCGACGCCGCCATCGCGCAGTTCAAGGGCGACAAGACGGCCAAGGTCATCATCGAGAAGATGGACGTGCACTACCAGCCCGGCCACAACTACTCGTCGATGGGCGAGACCAAGGAAGCGGACGGCAAATACCTCAACTCGGGCAACAAGTTCTCCAAGGACCGCTTCCTGCCGGTCGGCCCGCTGCATCCCGAAACGGAACAGCTGATCGACATCAGCGGCGGCAAGATGCGCCTGGTGGCCGATCACACGGCGTACTCGGAACCGCACGACGGCATCATCGTCCGCCGCGACCTGGTCAAGACGCGCCAGATCTACAACATGGACGACTTCCCGAACGCGGTCAAGCCCGAGAACGCCGGCATCGAACGCCACGGCAACAAGGTCCATGTGCGCCTGATGTCGCAGGCGCCGGCGTACAGCATGCCCATCATCAAAGTGAAGAAGGGCGACGAAGTCACGCTGACGCTGACCAACCACGACAAAGTGGAAGACTTGACGCACGGCTGCGCGCTGCCGACCTATAACATCAACTTCATCGTCAATCCGCAAGAGACGAAGTCGGTGACGTTCAAGGCCGACCACGCCGGCGCCTTCTGGCTGTACTGCACCCACTTCTGCCACGCGCTGCACCTGGAAATGCGCAGCCGCTTCCTGGTAGAAGCCTGACGGCGGTGAGTGTTGGCGGGGGGGGGGGGGGGGGGGGGGGGGGGGGGGGGGGGGGGGGGGGGGGGGGAGG
>NZ_JBWKWR010000007.1:249170-363503 GCF_059422325.1 Duganella sp. GW821-FHT01E12
GCGCCGTTGCGCGCGGCGCGGCCTCCTGAGACTATGATTTCCACGACCTCCCTTAGTCGCATCCTGCTGGCCCTGTTCGCCGCCTTGTTGTGCGGCGCGCCCGCCGGCGCGGCCGTCTACGACGCCGAATTGTCGCCAGGCCTGATGCATGGCCCCGACCTGTGCGCCCATGTCGCCTGCGGCGACGTCATGCCCGAGGCGACCCGCTACTCGCAACGCATGGGATCGCCGCAATATGTGCAAGCCTTCCGCACCAAGCCCGGCAGCGCTGAGCAGCTGATCGGCTATGTCTTCCTGTCGACCGACGTGGTCGATATTCCCGCCTATTCCGGCAAGCCCGTGGTCACGCTGATAGGCATGGACGTGCACGGCATCATCACCGGCGTGCGCGTGCTCAAGCATTCCGAGCCCATCCTGCTGGCCGGCATCCCCGAATCCGCTCTGCTCGATTTCATCCATCAATACGTGGGCCGGCACGGCGACGCCAAGCTGGAGATCGGCCGTGGCGGCGACGGCAGCGCCGGCCTGGACGCCATCAGCGGCGCCACCGTCACGGCGATCGCCGAAAACCAGGTGATCTCGCGCAGCGCCTACGAGATCGGCCGCCAGGTCGGCATCTTCACCACGGCGGCGCGGCCGCCGGCGCACTTCACGCCGATCGACGAGCGCCTGAACTGGCGCAAGCTGGCCGACGAGGGCGCCATCTCGCACTTGCTGATACCGGCTGCCGACGTGGGCGTCGACCCTGCGGCCGGCCCCTACCTGGACCTGTATTTCGGCTACCTGAACACCCCCAGCATCGGCAACAGCCTGCTGGGCGAGGGCGCCTACAAGCGCCTGATGCAAACGCTGGGGCCGGACGAGCACGCCATCTTCATCATCGGCGAGGGCCAGACCTCGTTCAAGGGCTCGGGCTTCGTGCGCGGCGGCATCTACGACCGCATCCAGGTGCGCCAGGAGGCGCAGACCTTCACCTTCCGCGACACCGACTACCTGAACCTGTACCACCTGCAGCCGGCCGACGTGCCGGCGTTCACGGAATCGGCGATCTTCATCGTGCGCTCACCGGGCTTCAACCCGGCCTGGCCGTGGACGCTGGGCGTGCTGGCCAACAAGCGCGACGCCGCCGGCGTCAAGACCTTCGCGCGCTTCGACCAGCAGTACTGGCTGCCGGCGCGCTACCTCGAAGGCGGCCATCCCGAGGTGGTGGTGGCGCGTCCCGCGTGGCAGGCGATCTGGCTGGGCCGCGTGCCGCAGCTCGCGCTGTTCGTGGCGTTGCTCGCCGTCACCGCCGTGCTGTACGCGATACGCGACCGCCTGGTGCGCGCCTCCACCCGCCGCCACAAGCCGTGGATCAGCCGGCCGCGCCTGGTGCTGTGGATGTTCAGCGTCGGCTTCGTCGGCTTCTACCTGAAGGCGCAGCCCAGCGTGACGCAGGTGATGACCTGGGTGCATTCGCTGCTGCACCAGTGGAAGTGGGAGCTGTTCCTGTCCGATCCGTTCATCTTCCTGTTCTGGTGGTTCATGATCATCACCGTGCTGGTGTGGGGACGCGGCCTGTTCTGCGGCTGGCTGTGCCCGTTCGGCTCGCTGCAGCACCTGGCGCTCAAGCTGGGCAGTGTGATCGGGCTCAAGCGTTGGCAGGGGCTGCTGCCCAAGCGCCTGCATGACCGCCTCAAGTGGGTCAAGTATATGATCTTCTTCGGCCTGCTGGCGGTGTCGCTGTGGTCGATGGAGACGGCCGAGCGCCTGGCCGAGATCGAACCGTTCAAGACTACCTTCCTGGTCGGCGTGTGGAACCGCAGCTGGCCGTTCTGGATCTTCATCGGCGGCATCGTCGGCCTGTCGATGTTCAGCGAGCGGCCGTATTGCAAGTACCTGTGCCCGCTGGGCGCAGGGCTTGCGCTGCCAGGCCGCTTCAGGATGTTCGGCCTGAAGCGCAAATCCGAATGCGAGACCTGCCACGCCTGCGCCGCCGGCTGCGGCTCGCACGCGATCGACGCCAAGGGCCGCATCGACCAGACCGAGTGCATGCTGTGCCTGGACTGCATGGTCATGTACTACGACGACCACGCCTGTCCGCCGCTGGTCAAGGAACGCAAGCAGCGCACGGCCAAGGGCCAGGCGCTGACTCGCATCGGCGCGGACGGCTATTTCGTCTCGCTCGAAAGCTTGCGCGGCACCTTGCGCGATGTCTCGGCCTCCGGCAAGGAGCAGCCGTGAACACCGGGCGAAGGCGGCCGTTGCTCGGGCTGATGCTGGCGGCCGGCCTGGCGCTGTGCGTGGGCGCGGACGCGGCCGTGCTGCGGGTGCGCGCCGGCGAGTCGATCGCGGCGGCCATCGCCCAGGCCCGTTCCGGCGACACGGTGCGAGTGGAAGCGGGCCGCTACGTCGAACACCTGCGCATCGACAAGCCGCTGACGCTGCAGGGCGTCGGCCGTCCCGTCATCAGCGGCGCCGGCAGCGGCGACGTGATCCGCGTCAGCGCGCCCGGCGTCACGCTGGCCGGGCTGGTGGTGCGCGACAGCGGCATCGACCTGACGGCGCAGAACGCTGGCATCTACGTACTGCCGGGCAGCCACCGCCTGACCGTCGCCGACTGCGAGCTGGTCGCCGACCTGTTCGGCATCTGGCTGGAACGCTCGGACGACGCGCAACTGCTGCGCAATGTGGTCACCGGCCGCAGCGACCTGCAATCGGCCGCGCGCGGCAACGGCATCCAGGTGTACGACACGCGCGGCGCGCAGGTCATCGGCAACCAGATCAGCTACACGCGCGACGGCATCTACGTGGACGTCTCGCGCGACGCGCTGTTTCGCGGCAACCGCATCCACCACGTGCGCTACGGCACGCACTACATGAACACCAACCACAGCACCTGGGAAGGCAACGAGGTCTACCAGAACCGCGCCGGCCTGGCGCTGATGGAGGTGCGCGACCTGATCGTGCGCCACAACGTCGCCTGGGGCAACGCCGACCACGGCATCATGCTGCGCACCATCCAGGACTCGGTGATCGAGGACAACGTGGTGGCCGGCAACGACCGCGGCTTCTTCATCTACGACGCCGAGTACAACATCGTGCGCCGCAACCTGGTGATCAACAACCGCACCGGCGTGCACCTGTCGGCCGGCTCGTCCAACAACAAGGTCGACGACAACGACTTCATCGGCAACGAGGAGCAGGTGCGCTTCGTGGCCGCGCAGGATGTGCAGTGGGGCCGCAGCGGCGGCAACTACTGGAGCAACTACGGCGGCTGGGACCAGAACGCCGACGGCATCGGCGACCTGCCGTACGAGGCCAACGACGTGGTCGACCGCCTCAGCTGGCAGTACCCGCTGATGAAACTGCTCAGCGCCAGTCCCGCGCTGCAGACGCTGCGCTTCGTCGCGCGCCAGTTCCCGCTGCTGCGGGCGCCGAGCGTGGTCGACCAGCATCCGCGCATGCGGCCCGCCTCCCACGATTGGAAAAAATGGCATGACATCTACCCACATTGAATCTGGCCCCGCCGTGTCGCTGGCCGGCGTCGGCCAGCGCTTCGGCGCGGTGACCGCGCTGCATGACGTCACGCTCGACATCGCGCGCGGCGAAATGTTCGGCCTCATCGGCCACAACGGCGCCGGCAAGAGCACGCTGTTCAAGCTGATGCTCGGGCTGATCGCGCCCAGCAGCGGCACGCTGCATGTGCTCGGCCAGCCCACCGGCGCGCCGGCGTTCCGCCAGGCGCGGCGGCGGATCGGCTACCTGCCGGAGAATTTCGTCACCTACGACAACCTCAGCGGCAGGGAAGTGCTGCACCTGTTCGCCGACCTGAAGCGGGTGGCGCGCGGCGCCTGCCCGGCGTTGCTGGAGCAGGTCGGCCTGTCGGCCGCAGCCGACCGTCCGGTGCATGGCTATTCCAAGGGCATGCGGCAACGGCTGGGCCTGGCGCAAGCGCTGCTGGGCGACCCGGACCTGATCTTCCTCGACGAGCCGACCAACGGCCTCGACCCGCAAGGCATCGCCGACTTCTACGCCATCCTGCGTGCGGTGCGGGCGCGCGGCGCGACCATCGTCATCACCTCGCACATCCTGGCCGAGATCCAGGACCGGGTGGACCGGCTGGTGATCATGCACGGCGGCCGCATCGCCGCGCAGGGCACGCTGGCGCAGCTGCGCAACGGCATGGCGCTGCGCCTGGGCGTGGTGGCGACCGTGCCGGAAGCGGCCCAGACGGCGGCGCTGGCCGCGCTGGCCACGGTGCCGGGCGACCCGTCCGGCGCGCCGACGCTGGAGCAGGAGGGCACGCGCTTCGAGGTGCGCTGCGCCGCCGCCGACAAGCTGGCGGTGCTGGCCGCGCTGCTGCCGCACGCGCGCGACATCGCGCTGCACGAGCCCACGCTGGAACAAGTGTTCCTCGGTTATGGAGGCGCATATGCCAGCTCCCATTGAATGGCGCCAGGTGGGCATCATCGCCGCCAAGGAGTGGCGCGACCGTTTGCGTAACCGCTGGGTGCTGGCGGTGGCGGTGGTGTTCGCCGTGTTCGCGCTGGCGATCGCGTATTTCGGCGCGGTCCAGCAGGGGCAGGTGGGCTTCCACGGCGTCGAGGCGACCATTGCCAGCCTGGCCAGCCTGGTCATCTACCTGGTGCCGCTGATCGCGCTGCTGCTGGGCTACGACGCCATCGTCGGCGAGCGCGAGCGCGGGGCGCTGGAGCTGCTGCTGTCGATGCCGATCAGCCGGCTCGAAGTCCTGTGCGGCAAATACCTCGGCCTGGCCGCGGCGCTGACCACGGCCACCGCGCTCGGTTTCGGCGTCGGCCTGCTGCCGCTGTCGTCCGGGCTGACCGTGGCCGAGGGCGAACGCTACGCGCTGTTCGTCGCCAGCGCGGTGCTGATGGGGATGGCCTTCCTGAGCATCGCCGTGCTGGTCTCGGTCATCGCCAGCGACCGCGTGCGCGCCAGCGGCGCCGCGCTGGCCCTGTGGTTCTTCTTTGTGCTGGTGTTCGACTTGCTGCTGATGGGCGCGCTGGTGTTGAGCCAGGGCGGCTTGAGCAGCGGGGCCTTCGCTGCGCTGCTGATGCTCAACCCGGCCGATGTGTTCCGGCTGCTGAACGTCTTCAGCTCGGACCAGGCGCAGGGTATGTACGGCCTGGCCACCGTCATGCCGCCCGCCTGGACCCAGCCGGCGGTGTTGCTGGCGGTGATGCTGGGCTGGATCGTCATGCCGTTTTATTTTGCTTACAGGAGATTTCGATGAAGCTTACCCGTCGCCCGCGCTGGCGCCTCTGGCTGGTCGCCGCCGCGCTTGCAGGATGCGGCCAGATCGCCCCCTTGCCGCAGGCGCAGGAACCGGGCGCCGACACCGCCTGCGCGCTGGATGGCATGTTGTTGCAGGACTACGCCGGCGCCAAGGGCCAGATCCGCTATGCCGATGGCAAGACCGATTATTTCTGCGACGTGATGGAGCTGCTGGGCGCGATGCTGGCGCCGGAGCAGCATCGCAGCGCCAACGCGCAGTACGTGCAGGACATGGGCGCGGCCGACTGGCAGCACCCGCAAGGCCACTGGATCGCCGCGCGCGACGCGATGTACGTGGTCGGCAGCCGCGCCCGTGGCTCGATGGGGCCGACCATCGTGCCGTTCGCGCGGCAGACCGACGCGGCCTCGTTCGCCAAGCGCGACGGCGGCCAGGTGCTGCGCTTCGCCGACCTCCGCGTGTCGATGCTGGGCTCGTCGCACGCCGCCGCCCCGCATGCAGACATGGCGCAATGACGGCCACCCGAATCCGGCCGGTGTCGGCCGGGATTTACGTCAGCGCGGCATGCCGCGCTGGTTCAACCACCCGCAACAAAGAGGTTTAATGATGAAAGCAATCCATATCTTCGCAGCGCTGCTGATCGGCGGCGCCACTGCCGCCGCCACGGCCGCCAGCGCGCCGGCCGACAGCGCCAAGGGCGAAAAGATCTACAAGGCGACCTGCATGGCTTGCCACGGCGCAGCCGTGCTCGGCGCTCCCAAGTTCGGCGACAAGGCCGCGTGGACGCCGCGCGTCGCCAAGGGCAAGCCGGCGCTGTACACCAACGCCATCAACGGCTTCAAGATGATGCCGCCACGCGGCGGCAATCCGGCCTTGAAGGATGACGAGGTCAAGGCTGTGGTCGATTACATGATCGCGAAGAGTAACTAAACCGGTGGGGCGCCGTCTGCGGCGCCCCGCCAGCGGAGGCTAGCATGTTGTGGAATTTTGTCAGGCGCGCCGCCGTGCTGGCGGCCGTGCTGTGGCTTGCCGCGGGCTGTGCGCGGCAGGAACAGCGTTATGTAACCCAGGGCCATGTGTTCGGCACCACGGTCGAGGTGACGATCTATGGCGGCTCCAAGCAGCACGCCGACGCGGCGGCGGGCAAGGTGCTGGCTGAGTTCGACCGGCTCCACCGCAAGCTGCACGCGTGGGAGCCGAGCATGCTCACCGGCCTGAACGCGAGCATAGAGCGTGGCGAGCCGTTTAAGGGCGATGAGGAAATGGTCGGCCTGCTCAAATCGGCTGCCAGGCTGTCGGCCAGTTCGGACCAGCTGTTCAATCCGGCCATCGGGCATTTGATACGGCTGTGGGGCTTCCAGAGCAGCGACATCTGCGCCCACGCGCCGACGGCCGAGGAGGTGCGGCGCTGGGTCGATGCGCGGCCCAGCCTGGCCGATCTGCGCTTCGACGGCACGACGATTTCCAGCGTCAATCCGGCGGTGATGATCGACCTGGGCGGCTATGCCAAGGGTTATGCGCTCGACCGCGCCGCCGCGATCCTGCGCGCCGAGCATGTCGAGGCGGCGCTGGTCAACATCGGCGGCAATGTGCTGGCGCTCGGCCAGCCGGGCGCGCGTCCGTGGCAGGTGGGCATCCGCGATCCGCGCGGCAAAGGCACGCTGGCCCTGGTGACGCTGCACGACAACGAGGCGATCGGCACCAGCGGCGATTACGAACGCTACTTCATGAAGGACGGCAAGCGCCGTCCGCACATCATCGATCCGCGCACCGGCTATCCGATCGACCTGGTGGCCTCGGTCACCATCATCGCCTCGGGCGGCAGCGACGTCGGCCTGCGTTCGGACGGCAACTCCAAGCCGCTGTTCATCACCGGGCCCGCCGGCTGGGAGGCGATGTCGCGCCGCCTGGGGCTGGACGAGGTGATGATGGTCGACACCTCGCGGCGTGTGCTGCTGACGACGGCGATGCGCAGCCGCCTCGAAGGATCGGTCCAATAATCTTGATCGGGCGCCGACATGAAGGTATTATCGATGAGGCAATAACGGCGCACGACGCGCCGTTTGCCTACCTTGAGGAGTCCTAAATGAAACGTGTCACCGGCATAGGCGGTGTGTTCTTCAAATCGCCGGACCCGAAGGCCCTGGCCGAGTGGTACCGGGTCCACCTTGGCCTCGATATCGGGCCGTGGGGCGGCGCCGCCTTCGACTGGTCCGGCCCGGACAATCCGGGCGGCAAGGGCACCACGGCGTGGAACGCGTTCAAGGCCGACACGGATTATTTTGCGCCGAGCACGGCGAGCTTCATGATCAACTACCGCGTGGCCGACCTGCACGGCCTGCTCGCCGCGCTGCGCGAAGAGGGCTGCCGCGTCGAGGACAAGGTCGACGAATCGGAGTACGGCAAGTTTGGCTGGGTGCTGGATTTGGACGGCAACAAGGTCGAGCTGTGGGAGCCGCCCGAAGGCCAGTAAGCACGCGCCGCTTCAGCGCACGTGGGAGGGCGGGCAACCGTAGCGCTCCCTGAAGCGCGACGAGAAGCGCGCATGCGCCTGATAGCCGCAGGCCTCGGCGACCAGCGGTATGCTCCAGCCCGTTGTCTGCAGCAGCGCCATTGCGTGATGCATGCGCACCTCCAGCAGCAGCGCGTCGAAGCGCAGGTTCTGGGCGGCCAGGCGCCGCCGCAGCGTCGCCTCGCTCATCGCCAGTTCGCGGCCCGCCAGGGCGGCGGTCCAGGGCCGGGCGGGTGCTGCGCTCAACAGGCTGGTCAGCAGGTCGGCGACGTTCTGGCTGCCGGGCCGCGCAAAGCGGATGCCGCGATCGGCCAGCGCCAGCAGCAGGCCGACCAGCCGGTGCATCATCGCGCGTTCGCTGACGGCTTGGTCGCCGATGGCGCGGACGCAGTGGTCCAAGGTTCCGGCCAGGTCGTCATCCAGCGGCACCGGGCTGCAATAGGCCAGCGCCGGTGTGGCGGCTTCGTCCGGTTCGTAGCGCTTGTAGAATTCCTGTATCGCTTCCGGCCCGATGGCGAGCAACTGCGAAGCAAAGCGCTGCTCCGGCCCGCCCGGCAGTTTCCGCAGATCCGCGCAGGCGTTCTTGGCCACGGCCAGCAGCGTGGATGTCCCCTCCAACAGCAGCGGAGTTTCGCCGTTGTCCAGGCTCAGGCTGCCCGACTTGACCAGCAGGACGGTCGCCTCCATGAAACGAAAACCACGCGCGCGTTGCGGTTCCCGCAGGCTCGGTTGCGCCAGCATGCACAGGCCGCGGCGCGCGACCGGCATGCCGGAAGGCAGCGTCCACTGGCCGCCGTCCCGTTTCACAGCAGCTTGGGATTGAGCGTGTAGGTGCCGGTCAGGCTCGCTTCGGCCAGCACGTGGCCGGCGATGGCGTTGCGCACGCTTTGGCCGTCCAGCGCCATGTCCTGCGGCAGCGACGGGATGTCGAGCGCATACAGCGTGAAGACGTAGTGGTGCAGCAGCGTGTCGTTCCACGGCGGGCAGGGACCGTCGTAGCCGTAGTAGTTGCCGCTCATCTGAGCGTCGCCGGCGAACCAGTTGGTGTAGTCGTTGACGCCATGGCGCATGCCGCCGGGCGCCGCCGGTCCCGCCTTGCCGTGCGGCGTGACGCCGTCGCCGTGGCTGCCGGCGGCTATCTCGCGGGTGGCGGCCGGAATGTCCAGCAGCAGCCAGTGGAAGAAGTCGACGCGCGGCAGGCCGGCCGGCACTTCGCGGCCTTCCTGGTTCACGTCGTCACCGCGGCTGGGCACGTCCGGGTCGTGGCAGATCAGCGCGAAGGACTGGGTGGCGGCCGGCGCCCCGTCCCACGCCAGGTGCGGATTGCGATTGCCGGACAGGGCGATGTGGCTGCCGGGGGCGATCACCGCGAAGGCGAACTCGCCGGGAATCGGCTGCTGGTCGGAGAAGCTGTTGCTGGTCAGTTTCATGGTTGGGCCATTTTCTCAAAGTTGGATGGTGAAATTATAGAGGGCCGGCGTCGCCCGTACCGCACCGATCCAGTCAGAAATGGCGCCATTCCAATCAATTTGACGGCTTTGGGGCGGTGGCCGTGCGCGCGGTCATGCGCCGCAGCCAGGCCGTAACCCGCCCCGTCTGCTGCATCGCGGGCGCTTCGATCAAGCGGAACGTGATGTGGCTGACCACCACCACGACCGGGGTCGCGATGAGGATAGTCAGCCAGTGCATCGACGCCGACATGGCCTTGGCCGCCGGCAGGCCGATGACGAAGTTGAACGTGACAAACAGGATCAGGCCATGCAGCAGATAAATGCTGTAGGCGGTCTCGCCCAGCGCGCGCGAGGTGGCGTTGGTGAGCAGGCCGAACAGGCTGTTGCCGCAGGCGATCAGCGCGAACGTGATCGACAACAGGCCCAGCGGCACGATGCCGTGCGCGGAGTTGAAAAAATTGACCGCGACGAAGGTGGCGCCGATGGCGATCAGCGAAGCCGTCCTGGTCCGGGCAAACCGGCGCACGCCGTCGAAGCGGGCCAGCACCGCGCTGGCCATGCCGATCGGGAAGATGATCAGGCTGTTCATCTTGTCGAAGGCCAGGCAGAAGCCGACGATGGCCAGCACCGACAGCAGCAGGTAAAACGCCGAGACGCGCGCCCTGACCAGCAAGGCCAGCAAAGGCAGCGAGAAATAGAACAGCCATTCGTACGGCAGCGACCAGGTCACGCCGGAAATGATGATGAAGGTCGATTCGACGCCGTTGATGTTGGGATTGCCCAGGATCGTGAAGCTCAACCAGGTGAACACTTCGCGCAGCAGCTTGCCATAGCTTTCCGCCAGCACGCCCTTGGTGAGCACGGCGACGATCAGCAGCACCAGCCCGATCGCCACCAGGTAGAGCGGGGTGAGGCGCAGCACGCGGGAAACGTAGAGCTTGCCCCAATCTATGGGCTTGTCCCTGCCGCCCAGCAGCTTGGCGAAGAACAGGAAGCCGGTGATCATGAAAAAGAAGGCGACGCCGCTCTGGCCCAGGTGGGTGTAGAGATTCGACGGCGGCAACTTCCACTGCCCCGTATGCAGGTAGAAATACCAGATCACCGAGTGGTGCAGGAACACGAAAAACGCCAGATAGCCGCGCAGGCCGTCGATGGTGGAGATGCGCTCCGGCTCGGCGGCGACGGCGTAGTGTTTTGCGAGCACATAGGTGGTGATCCACGCCAGTACGATGGCGGCGATGGCGGGTAAGGGGCTGACCGGATTCATGTAGGAAAATGGCAATAAAAAATCATGGACGCATGATAGATGATAAAGACGCTCCGGGGCCGAAATTTATTATTGCCATCCGTCAATCTTGCCGTGGACGCGGCCACGGATGCAGTCGTGGAAAATTGATTTGAATCAAATCTTTTGTTGATTTGAATTAGTATTCTTGCAGAAACAAGATTGAGCCGAGGCGTAGTCATGACCCACCACCAGAGACCACGAGCCACGCCCCGCGCGGAGGACGCGCGTTGCGATTTTTCCAGCCTGCCGCCGGAAGGGAAGCTGTCGAGCGCGTTGCGGCCGGCGGCGCCGGGTCCGGACGGCGGCTGCCTGAACGCCGCCTGCGCCGTGTTCGACGCGCTGCACGAGCAGATCGCCGTGCTGGGCAAGGACGGCGCCATCCTGGCCATCAACGCCGCCTGGCGCCATGCCAGGCAGGTGCGGCCGCTGCCGGGGCAGCCCAAGCTGTCGCCGGACATCGGCAGCGACTACCTGGCCGCCTGCCGCGACGCCGAGGGCCTGGAGGCCGACGGCGGCGCCAAGGCCGAGGCCGGCGTGCGCGAGGTGCTGGCCGGGCGCAGCCGTCAGTTCCAGATGGAGTATCCCTGCCATACGCCGTCCCAGCAGCGCTGGTTCTGCATGACGGTGTCGCCGATGGCGCATAACTGGCAGGGCGCGCTGGTGGTGCACGAGGAGATCACCGAGCGCCACCTGGCCGACACCCATCTGCGCATCGCCGCCATCGCCTTCGAATCGTCCGAGGGCCTGATGGTCACCGACAGCCGCGGCGTCATCCTCAAGGTCAACCAGGCGTTCACCCGCATCACCGGTTACACGATGGGCGAGGCGGTGGGGCGCACGCCGCGCATGCTCAGCTCGGGCCGGCACGATGCCGACTTTTACCGCAACATGTGGCAGGCGATCGCCGACAGCGGCAGCTGGTCGGGCGAGATCTGGAACCGCCGCAAGAGCGGCGAGGTGTATCCCGAGCACCTGAGCATCGCGGCGGTGCGCGACGCCGACGGCCACATCAGCAACTACGTCGCGGCGCTGAGCGACATCACTCTGAGCAAGGCCGCCAGCGACGCCATCCGCAGCCTGGCGTTCTACGATCCGCTGACCCGCCTGCCCAACCGCCGCATGCTGCTGGAGCGGCTGCGGCAGGTGCTGGACGCGAGCAAGCTGCACGACCGCTACGGCGCCCTGATGTTCATCGACCTCGACAACTTCAAGACGCTCAACGACACGCTGGGCCACAACATCGGCGACCTGCTGCTGCAGCAGGTGGGCACGCGCCTGCAGGCCTGCCTGCGGCAGGGCGACACGGTGGCGCGCCTGGGCGGCGACGAGTTTGTCGCGCTGCTGGAGGGCCTGGGCCGCGACGAGCCGGGCGCGGTGGCCCACGCCGAGGCGGTGGGGGCGAAGATACTGGCCGAACTGAACCGGCCCTACACGCTGGGCGCGCACCAGTGCCACAGCACGCCGAGCATGGGCGTGACGCTGTTCCACGACGGCTGGCCGGCCCAGCCGGAGGAGCTGCTGATGCAGGCCGACATCGCCATGTACCAGGCCAAGCAGTCCGGCCGCAACGGCATGCGCTTCTTCGACCAGAAAATGCAGGACAGCATCAGCAGCCGGGCGCGGCTGGAGGAAGCGCTGCGCCACGCGATCCGCGAGCAGCAGTTCGAGCTGTACTACCAGGTGCAGGTCGACAAGACGGGCGAGGCCATCGGCGCCGAGGCGCTGATCCGCTGGCGCCTGGCGGACGACAGCTACATGGCGCCGGACAGCTTCATCCCGGTGGCGGAGGAGACCGGGCTGATCGTGCCGATCGGCCAGTGGGTGATGGAAACGGCCTGCGCCCAGTTGCGCGTCTGGCAGGGCGAGCCGGGCATGGAGCATCTGGTGATGGCGGTCAACGTCAGCGCCGCGCAGTTCCATCAGCGCGACTTCTGCGACCAGGTGTGCGAGACCTTGCGGCGCCACGGCGTCGCCCCGGCCTTCCTGAAGCTGGAGCTGACCGAGGGCATGCTGCTGGAGAATATCGAGGACACCATCAACATCATGCAGCAGCTGCGCCACATCGGCGTGCGCTTCTCGCTGGACGATTTCGGCACCGGCTACTCCTCGCTGCAATACCTGAAGCGCCTGCCGTTGAGCCAGTTGAAGATCGACCGTTCCTTCGTGCGCGACCTGGCCAGCGACAGCAGCGACCAGGCCATCGTGCTGACCATCATCGCCATTTCCCTCAGCCTGGGCCTGGACGTCATCGCCGAGGGGGTGGAGACCACCGAGCAGGCCGCCTTGCTGGAGCAGCTGGGCTGCCACCGCTACCAGGGCTATCTGTACGGCCGCCCCCTGCCCGCCGACCAGTTCCGCCTGTGGCTGGCCGAGCGCGCCAGCATCGAGGAGCGCACCGCAACCCAGTGAGCGAGCGGGATTTATTTGATCTGCATCATGGATTTGGCCGCGCCATCCGCCCATAGTCATGCTTGGCCGCGCAGCGTGCGCCGGCCCGAACCACAAAGAGGGTAATCATGGAAGAAGAAGGCTGGAGCCCGGACATGGCGCTGGGCATACCGTTGTTCGACGAGGCGCACGAGGCGCTGGCGGAGCAGATCAAGACGCTGATGCACAGCAGGGACGAAGACTTCGCAGCCGGACTGGAACAATTGGTGGACTGCCTGGAGGCCGATTTCCGCCACGAGGAAACGCTGATGGAGGCGATCGAGTATCTCGCGCTGCACAGCCACCGCGAGCAGCATGCGCGCGTGTTGAGCAAGCTGAGCCAACTGGATTTGAACGACCTGAAGAGTTGCCGCACGGCCGTCGGGTTGGTGCTGCCGTGGTTCCATGCCCATCTGGCCACGGCCGACACGGCGCTGGCGATCGCGTTGCAGATGAGCGGCCTCGATCTCGACGAGGCGGCCAAGGCCGGCTAGCGGCCTGCCGGAATCAGGGCCGGTGCGCGGCGCGGCGGCCGAGCACCACGTGCAGCACGAACAGCAGGGCGGCGGCCAGGCCGATGGCCCAATGGATCGCCGACCACGCGGGACGGTCGCTCTCGCCCGCCAGATAGTACAGGCCGAAGCCGCTGGCGGTCAGCAGCGCCATCGCGCCTATCATGCCCCATCCGGTTTGCAGATTGCGCCCGGCCTTGAGCGCGCGGCGGATGTGCGCGTTCATCAGGCTGCCGAGGAAGAACAGCATCGCCATCGCCGCTGCGCCATGCAGCTTCATCGACCATGGCTCCAGCGGATTGACGCTCTCGCCGAATTGTCCGACCGTGCGGAAGAAGTAGCGCGCCAGCAGCCACGCGGCGCCGCTCAGCAGAAGCGCGGCGAAGCTGGCGTAGATACAGCGGCGGTGCCAGCGCTCGACGCGCAGGTTGACGTGGGGGCGGGATCGGTGAGTATGCATCGGCTAGATTATAAACGCTGCCGCCTGAAAACCGGCCAGCGCCGGATGCCGGGCGTCGCCGCTGGCCAGCACCACCTTGGTCAGCGCGTCGGCGGCGGCGCAGCGCGGCGCCCGCACCGACACGCTGGTGGGCGTCACCAGCGGCTCGCCGCTGCGGCCGTCCACCAGCGCGCTCACTTGCCGGCCGTCGTGGCGGCGCGCCGAAAAATAGGACGCCGACGTCGCCAGCGCTTCGTCGCGCAATGCCACTTGCATGGCGGTGCGCTGCGGCGCCTGCGGATCGCGCACGGCGACCGGCCAGTCACGCTGGCCGAACGCGCGCAGGTCGCCGCCGGCGTTGACGCAGCCGCTGTCCACGCCGGCGCGCCGCAAGGCCTCGACCGCGAGATCGACCGCATAGCCCTTGGCGATGCCGCCCAGGTCCACCCATCCCGGCGCCAGCTTGCGCACCAGCGCTTGCTGCTCGCAGTGAAACACCGTCAACGCCGGCTGATATGGCGGGCAGTCCGCGCCGTCGGGGCGCGGCAGGCATTGCCAGTCCACCAGGCGCGGCGCGCAGGCGATGTTGAACAGGCCTTGCGACAGCTCCGTCATGCGCGCCGCCAGCGCCAGCACCTGCCATGTGTGCGGATGCAGTTCCAGCAGCTCGCCCGGCGCCGCGCGGTTCAGGCGCGAGATGTCGCTGGCGGCGTCGTGAAAACTCATCAGGCGATGCACCAGCGCGACCTCGGCGAAGGCCAGCGTGATCGCCTGCGACTCCGCCTGCGGATCGCCGTCCGCCGTGATGTCGACCAGGGTGCCCAGCCAGGGCTGGGCGCGGCGCATCATTTTTTCAGCGCCACCTGGGCGACGGCGGCGATGCGCCGCACGCCGTCGGTCAGGTGGGTGCAGGAGAGGGTGGCGCCGCTGATGTTGGCGATGCCGTCGCCCACCGCCAGCCCGCCCGAGCGTGCCGACTTGCCGACGAACTGGTGGCGCCAGGCCGGCAGGCGGATTTCGCCGCCGTGGCTTTCGCGGTAGGTGAGGATCTCGATCTGGCGCACCGTGGCGTCGGGATTGAGGCCGACCGCGTACGAGATCAGCTCGAACTTGCCGATCACGTCGTCGAGCACCATGTAGCCCAGCAGCTGGTCGCCGCTGTAGGCGCCGACCACGCGCCAGTTGACCGAACGCGCGGTGAGGCCCGCCAGCTTCTCGACCTGCTGCATCTGCGGCAGCGACAGCGCCACGTCCTGCTGGCGGAACGCGGTCGCCTCCGGGAACATCAGCTTCTGCGCCTGTTCCGCGTTCAGGTACTGCGCCGCGAAGGCCGGCGCGCCGGCGGCGCATGCCGCCAGGGGGATCCAGTGCCGGTAGCGCATATCAGTACGAGAAGCCCATGCCCAGGTTCAGGCGGTCGCGCGACTTGTCCTCCTTGAACTTCTGGTAGTCCGCCTTGAGCACCACGCCTTCGCCCACCTTCAGGTTGGCGCCGACGGTGGTGACTTTTTCGTCGGGCGAGGCGGCCACGCCCAAGCCCTGCGGCACGGCGGCGTAGCTCTTGGCGGTGTTGAACTGCTCGTAGCGCACGAAGGGGCTGAGCGTGTAGTCGCCCACTTCCATCAGGCGGTACGCGGCCTGGGTGTACCAGCCGGCGAAGCTCTTTGGCACCGGCGTCGGATTGCCGACCAGCGTTTCGTTGAGCGCCTCGGTGTTGCTGATCTGGCCGCGCGCGTACAGCGCCGACAGGTCCCAGCGGCCCGGCGTGTAGCGGGTGTGCAGGTCGACCATCGTGATGCGCGCGTCGTTGGCGGTGAAGCCGTCGGCCTTGTGGCCGGCCTTGCCGGTGAAGACCGAGCCGCCCACCAGCAGGCCGGGCACGCCGCGCCAGTTCAGCGCCGCGTGCACGCTCAGGTCGCGCGACTTGGCCTGCTGGCCTTCCTGGTGGATGGAGCCCAGAGGCGATTCGCGGCCATCGGTGCCGGCGGCGTTCCATTTGCCCAGGTCGAAGCCGGTGGTGATGCCGGTGTCCCAGGTCAGGCCGCCGGCGGTGTCGCCGGACAGGCTCACGCCCACTTCGCGCCAGGTCGACGGGATGATCGCCGTCTCGACGAAGTTGCGCTCGACGCCGTAGTAGGCGGTCGGTTCGTGGTTGGTGTTCAGCAGGCCCATGGGGATCAGGTACAAACCGACCTTGCTGCGCAAGCCGTTGCCGAACTCGCGCTCGACGTACAGCTGTTCGACTTCGCTCTCGCCCTTGTCGTCGGCGGAGACCACGGCGTGCTCCCATTCGAATTCGGCGACCATCTTGGTCTTCTGGTCGAAGCGGTGCTCGATGCCGATCACGGCGCGGCGCACGTCGGCCTGCGCGCCGCTGGCGTTCTTGGTCGGACGGTTGTAGTTGATTTCGCCGTAGGCGCCGAAGATGGTGGATGGCGCGGAGGCTGCAACGGCGGTCTCCGTTGCCGGCGCCGTGGCACCGACCGGCGCGGCCACCGGCGCTGGCGCGGCAGCGGCGATGGCTTGCTGGCGTTGTTCGACTGCTTCGGTTTTCTTAACGCTGGCTTTCAGTTCGGCCTTCAGCTGTTCCAGCTCGGCGGCCATTTTTTCGATGCGGGCCATCAGTTCGGCCTCGCCTGCGGTGGCGGCGAGAGGCGCGGCGAGGAAGGCGGTGGCGAGGGCGGTGGCGATCAGGTGTTTGTTCATGTCGGTTCTCTACGATTAAGGGTTGGATTTGTAGCCGTCGGTCAGCGTGCCGAGGAAGGTCACGACATCGTCGATCTCGCTGGGCGACAGCGCCGGCGCCATGCCGGGCTGGCGGTTGTAGGGCACTTCGGTGGTGTTGACGTTCTTGCGGAACTGCGGCGGCAGGTCGTTAAACTTCTGCACCACGCCGTCGGCGCCGGTCGGATACCACTCTTCCGGATTGGTGTCGCGCCGCACGTAGAACGCCACCACGTCCTTCAGGTTGTCGAAGGCGCCGTTGTGGAAGAAGGTCTGGCGCGTGGCCACGTTGCGCAGCGTCGGCACCTTGAAGGCGCCGCACAAGTCGGTGCGCGTGGCCAGGTCGGTGCGGTCGGGGCCGCACAGGCCCAGGTCGAAGTAGGCCGGATCGGCGGTCGCCGCCAGCTTCTTATTGCGCGGCACGCCGAGGTTATCGAAGGTGAAGTCGGTGAACAGCGGCGATGCGCCATCGGCCCCGCGCGCGCTGGTGTGGCAGCCGATGCAATTACCTTTGCCTGGATCGTTGAACAGCGCCAGGCCGCGCAGCTCCTGGGCGGACAGCTTCACTTTACCGGCCAGGAACTGGTCGTACTTGGAGTCGAAGGGATGGAACTCCGTGTCCTCCAGCTGGTATTGTTGCAGCGCGAAGGTCATGCGGCTGAAGGCCTGCTCGGCGTTGTCGAGGATGGCGGCGCCGAACTGCGCGCGGAACTGCTCGACGTACGGGGCTTTCTTCAGCTTGTCGACCACATCCTGCTTGCTGGCGTTGGCCATTTCGTGCGGCGCCAGGAAGGGGCGCTCGGCCTGTTCCGCCAGGCTTTGCGCGCGGCCGTCGCGGTCGATGCCGCCGGTCGGCGTGCCGTCCTTGGCGAAGAAGAAGGCCGGGTTCTGGTTCAGGTAGCGCAGCGACGGCGCGGCGCGGAAGCCCTGCACGTCGCCGTTGGCGCCGCCCAGCTGCGCGGACAGGTTGTTGGTCGGGCCGTGGGCGTGGTCCGGGCTGTGGCAGGTCGCGCACGACTGCTTGCCGGAGGCGGACAGCGATTGGTCTTTGAAAATCAGTTCGCCCAGTTTGGCGGCCTGGCTGAGGCCTGCGTCAACCACGGGCGGCGTTGGTGGCGGAGACGGGGCGGCGGAGGAGCCGCCGCCGCCGCTGCACGCCGCCAGGCTGGCCAGCAGCAGTGCCGCTGGAAGAAGGAGGGCGCGGGAATAATGTGTACGCATGCGTTTTTAGGTAAATGGGAATGACAACAATTCGCATTATCGCCGATGCCTTGGTTTTATGCCAATCGATCGAGGGCGGGTGTGGTATATTTTTCCTACAGGATAGTAAATATGTATTAATTTTATTCATGTTGGAGGCTTTAATTCAGCGTTAATGAATGCTCTGCTAGGTCGCGCCGCCGTGCGGAGTTATCAATGCGATTCATACTGTTGTCACAAAAGGTTCTTAGACTTTCCGGTTTTTACACCTCCGCAAACTGGAAAGCCAAATGAAGAATCCGAAGCAGCACTTGATCTTGTCGACCATGTCGGCCCATGTTCTGGCCGCGCTGACCTTGATGTCCGGCGGCGCGCACGCGCAAACCGCGGCGCCCACCAGCGACGACGTGCCGGTATCGAACACCGCGCTGGATTCGGAGGCGATCAAGAGCCGCGTGGTGATCACCGGTTCGCATGCGGCCAACCGCGCGCCGGTGCAGGCGTCGCTGCAGGCCACCCAGCCGCAGTCCATCATCACCGCCACCTTCATCGAGCAGGCTGTGACGCCGCTGGCGGACTTCAACGCCGTCGCGCGCATCGCGCCCAGCGTCGGCTCCGGGTTGTCGTCGAACGGCCCTGGGCTGGGCGAGTCGAAGGTCACGCTGCGTGGCTTCCAGGACGGCGAGTACAACATCACCTACGACGGCATCCCGTTCGGCGATACCAACAATCCGACCCACCATTCGACGTCCTACTTCCCGGCCCGTATCATCGGCGGCATGGTGATCGAGCGCGGCCCGGGCAACGCCAGCAACCTGGGACAGGCCACCTTCGGTGGTTCGATCAATCTGTTTTCGAAGGAGCTGTCGACCGAATTCCGCTTTTCGCCTTATGCCACCTACGGTTCCTGGAACACCAAGATCCTCGGTGCGGAGATCGACTCCGGCCAGCTGGAGCGGTTCGGCGACGCGCGCATGATGTTCAACGCCTCGCGCCTGACCAGCGACGGTTACCAGACCTACAGCAGCGTCAAGGAAGACAACTACCAGTTCAAGCTCCAGAAGCCGCTCGGCAAGGACACCATGCTGACGCTGTTCTCGACCTATAACAAGATCCACAGCTACGTGCCGGACAAGGCGGGCGTCACGCTGGCCCAGGTCGCGCTGTACGGCAAGAACTACTCGCTCAACAACGACAAGACCAGCCAGAACTACTTCGGTTACAACTACAACGACAAGCGCACGGACTTCGAGTACGTCCGCCTGCAATCGAACCTGGACGGCGGCTGGGGCATCGACAACACGCTCTACACCTACGCCTACGACAACAACACCTTCTCCGGCCAGGACGCCAGCGGCGCCACGGCCAACGGCACCAAGTCCGGCGCGGCCGGCAACAAGAACGTCCCCGGCTACAACAAGCTCAATTCCTACCGCGTCAACGGCGACATCTTCAAGCTGACCAAGCGACTGGACGCGGGCCTGCTGCGCACCGGCGTCTGGCTGGAGAACTCGGACACCGAGCGCCACACCTTCGACCTGGATTGGACGCTGAACCTGCCCAATCCGAAGGAGGCGAGCGCGCCGAAGGACGTTTCATACAACCAGAATTCGTCGTGGAAGCAGTATCAACCCTTCGTTGAATTCGAATGGGCGGTGGCGCCGCAGTGGACGGTGACGCCGGGGATCAAGTACGTCAACTTCAAGCGCTCGCTGGACGCGGTGGTCAACCAGGGTACGCGCATCGCGACCAAGGCCGACCAGACCTACGACACCACCTTGCCGTTCCTGACCGCGAACTACGCCGTCAACAAGGAGTGGTCGGCCTACGCCCAGGTGGCGCGCGGCTTCCTGGTGCCGGACCTGTCGATGTTCTACGTGAACAATCCGAACCTGAGCACGCCCAAGCCGCAGACCTCCACCAACTACCAACTGGGCACCGTGCATCAATCGGGCCGCCTGACCTTCGACGCGGACGTCTACTACATCGACTTTAACAACAAGATCGCCTCGACCGGCACCGGCAATGACCTGGTCTACTACAACCAGGGCGGCGTGGTCTACAAGGGCATCGAGGGCGCGGCGACCTTGTATGTCGGCAGCGGCTTCTCGCTGCATGCCAACGGCTCGGTCAACAAGGCCGAGGCCAAGGACACCGGCCTGCAAATCGCCAAGGCGCCCAAATCGACCGCCGCACTGGGCCTGCTGTACAAGGACCACGGCCTGTATGGCTCGCTGATCGCCAAGACCAACGGCAGCCAGTACGCCAAGGACGGCGAACCGGCCGCCTACCAGATCGGCGCCTACACCGTGACCGATTTCACGGCCGGCTACCGCTGGCGCGTGAACGCCGGCGGGGTCAAGATGCTCAAGCTGCAGGTCGGCGTCAACAATGTCTTCAACAAGCAGGACGTGACGTCGATTTCGGCCAGCAGCAAGGGCGCGGCGTTCGACCAGTACACCTTCGTGCCGGAGCGCAGCTGGACGGTCTCGCTCAATGCCGACTTCTAAGGCGGCTCGCATGCGCATATCCACAATGCTGTGCTGCGCGGCGCTGGTGCTGAACCAGGGCGCCGCGCTGGCCGCCAAGCCCGATCCTGTGGTGATGTCGTTCGCCACCGTGGGCGACTCGCGCGCCGATCCAGTCAGCGCCGCGACGGCGCAGGACAAGGTCTACCTGCAGAACACGCGGGCGCTGTCGCGCATCCTGGGCGAGATCCAGGCGGCGCGGCCGAAGGCCTTGTTCTTCAACGGCGACATGATCATGGGTTACACCGCCGACAAGGCCGTGATCGCGCGCCAGTACGCCTACTGGCGCGGCATGACGGCGGGCCTGATGGAAAGCGGCACCTACGTGGTGCCGGTGACCGGCAACCACGAAATGCAGTTCAAGGACAAGGACGCCGAGGGCAAGGTCACGAAGACGGCGCGCCTTGAAAACGAGGAGCTGTGGCGCGAAAGCATGGGCGACCTGATACTGGACACGGCCCGCTGGAAAGCCGTCACCGGCGTCGAGGCCACCGCCTTCGACGCCGCCAACGCACCTGCGGCGGGCGGGCCGGATGGCAACCGCACCAGCCAATCGCAGCTCACGTTTTCCTTCGACGCGGGCGGCAGCCACTTCGCCGTCATCGACACCGACCCGGTGGGCAACGACGGCCACGGCCCGGCCCATTGGCTGGCCGAGGACTTCCGCCAGGCCAGGGCGCGCGGAGCGAAGCGCTTCTTCGTGTTCGGCCACAAGCCGGCCTACACCTATTACTTCAAGGACGGCGTGGAAGCGGACGGCATGGACATCTATCCCGACAATGCCAAGGCGTTCTGGCAGGTGATGGAGGAATACGGCGGCGCCTACTTCTGCGGCCACCAGCACATCTTCAACGCGCAGCAGCCGGCGCGCGCCGGCGGCGGCAAGGCGTGGCAGGTGATGGTCGGCTCGGGCGGCTCGCCGTTCAGCGCCAAGCCGGGAGACAGCCGCAATCCGCAGGACAGGGCGTATGCGTGGGCGCTGGTGCAGGTGCGCGCCAGCGGCAAGGTGCGCATCGAGGTGCGTGGCTTCGATGAGCACTACGGCAAAACGCGGCGGCTGAAAACCATCGACTTCTGAACCGGGCCGCCGCCAATGAGTGACGATCCTGCAACGCCGCGCTACAATGGGCCGATCGCAGCCACCGCCGCCTGCCAGCGGGCCTATTGTGTTACGCATACCGACCGGGGTTTATGTACTCAGTGCGATGCTGTCCTTGCTGTCGACAGCGGGGGACGGTATCGCCGCCACGGAGATACGCACGGCGGCGCAGCAGGGCACCGAGCCTAAGTTCCAGAGCGCCGGAGCGGGAAGCGGCCGCGTGGTCGGCATCTGCATCGACATCATGCGCGCCATCGAACGACTCGATCCCGGTTTGAAATTCACCGGCGACCAGAGTTGGCAGCCTTTGCCTCGAATTTACTCCTCCCTCGACCGTGGCATGCAAGATGCATCCTGCGGCCTGTCGCATTCGCCGGAGCGGGACAGGAAATACCTGTTCGTCGGGCCGGCGTTGTTCACCATCCGCTACTACCTGGTGGCGCGCATCGACGATCCGGCGGTGGTCGGCAGCTGGGAAGACCTGCGCAAGCTGGAACCGGACAACGTGGTGCTGGCCAATCGCGGCTTTGCCGCCGTGGGGGTGCTGGAGCAGGCAGGCGTCGCCCAGATCGATGCCGGCGCCGGCGACCCGAAACTCAATCTGCAAAAACTGCTGGCGCACCGGGGCCGCTTCTACTTTCACCGGACGCCGGGTTTGCAGGCGTTGCTGGAGCGCGTAGGCGTGGTGGCCAAGGTCAGGATAATGCCGACGGTGATGGCCAGCAGTCCCTTGTACTTCATGCTGTCCAGGCAGGCCGACCCCGCGCTGGTCGAGCGCCTGCGCGCCGCCTTGCACACGCTGGAGAAAAGCGGCGAGCTGGAACGGATCGCTAAGGCTTGGGAATAGCCGAGGCCAGTCCGGCGATCAAATGCAGCAGGGCCTCGACATCGACCGGCTTGACGAAGTAATGGTCGAAGCCCGCTTCGCTGGCCAGGTCGCGGTCCTCGCGGCGGCCGTAGCCGGTCACCGCCACCAGCGTGGACTTGGCCGTCTGCGGCAGCGCGCGCAGGCCGCGCGCCAGTTCGTTGCCGCTGATGTCGGGCAGGCCGATATCGAGCAGGCACAGTTCCGGCGCCAGGCGCTGGGCGATCTCCAGTGCTTCCAGCGCGGTGTGCGCGACCAGCACTTCGTGCCCCGATGCGTCGAGCAGCAGCTGCAGCGTTTGCGCCGCGTCGACGTTGTCGTCCACCACCAGCACGCGCAGCCTGGCGCCGCCGCCCTTGGCCGGTGGCTTGGCCGCCGCCGGCGCATGCTGCCCCGGCCCGCCGGGCAGGGTGATGGTGAAGGTGCTGCCTTGCATTTCGCCTGCGCTGTCGGCGGCCACGCTGCCGCCATGCAGCTCCACCAGCGATTTGACCAGCGCCAGTCCCAGACCCAGCCCGCCTTGCGAGCGATCCGGATTGCGGTCGGCCTGGGCGAACAGTTCGAACACGCGGGCGCGCAGCTCGGGCGCCATGCCGATGCCTGAATCGCTGACCACCAGCCGCACCAGGCCCGGTTCGGCGCGCACCGCCAGTTTGACCTTGCCGCCCACCGGCGTGTACTTGGCGGCGTTATTGAGCACGTTGACCAGCACCTGCACCAGCCGTTTGTGGTCGCCGTCGATCCGCTGCGGCGTCTCGGGCAGCGACAGTTCGAAGTGCTGCTGCTTGGCCTGGAACAGCGGCTCCGCCTGTTCGACGGCGTCGGCGACGACATCGGCCACGTTCAGCGGCATGCGCGTGAGCGTCACCAGCCCGCGCGTGACGCGCGAGACGTCGAGCAGGTCGTCGACCAGGCGCGTCATGTGGTGCACCTGGCGCACGATGATGCCGGCGGTGCGGGCGACGGCCGCCTCGGTGGCGTGGCCGCTTTGCAGCAGCTGCGCGCCGGCGCTGATCGGCGCCAGCGGGTTGCGCAGCTCGTGGGCCAGCATCGCCAGGAATTCGTCCTTGCGCTGGTCGGCCAGGCGCAGCTGGCTTTCCGCGTTCAGGTGCTGCTGTTCCTTGGCCTGCAGGGCCTCGGCCATCGCGTCCAGCGCGCGCGCCAGTTCCGAGATCTCCTCGTTGCCGTAGACGATGCCGCTGCGCGCGCCCAGCGAGCCGGAGGCGATGTTGTTGGCGGTGGTGGCCAGGCGCTTGACCCGGCGCAGCACCAGCACGTCGCCGACGAACCACGCCGCCAGCAGCGCCAACAGCACGGTGATGGCCAGCGCCACCATGTCGAGCATCTGATCGTGGCGGGCGGAGGCCGTGATGTCGGCGGCCGGAATGCCGATGGTGACGGTGTAGTCGGACAGGCCGTTGTTGCCGACGCGGGCAAAGCGGTGCAGGCGCTCGACGCCGTCCGGGCCGGTCAGCAGCACCGGCTTGCCCGGCTCGCCGGACATGGCGGTGCGCATCTCGGGCCAGACCATCTGGCCGTACCACTGCTCGGGATTGGGCTTGCGCGAAATGATCCTGCCTTCGGAATCGGTGGTCAGCAGCAGCGATCCTGGCGGCAGCTTGATGTCGGCCACGAAGCGATCGAGCTTGGTCAGGTCCAGCGCGGCGAACACCACCGCCTTGACCTGGTCGTGTTCGCCCAGCAGCGGGTAGGTGAGGTTGACGGTGTGCTTGCGGATCACGCGGCCGAACACGTAGCCGCCGGCCACGAAGCGGCGCAGGTGCACGGCGCGGCGGAAGTGCGCGCGGTCGGCCAGGTTGACCGGCCCGTCCGACGGCACCGCGCTGCAGGTGACGTCGCCGTTCAGCTGTATCAGCCCGAGGTTGGCGTAGTCCGGATTCTGGTACTGGATGTTGGCCAGCAGGCGGCTGCAATGGGCCTGGTCGCCGTTCAGGTCGGGGATGCTGGCCAGGTCGCGCAGGATCTGGCGCGCGCCTTCGATGGACTGCGCCTCGTTGGCGGCGGCCAGGTTGGTCAGGCGCTGCAGGTTGTCTTCCGCCACTTCGACCGCGTGCTCGCGTTCGCGCACGCCGCTGACGAGGGTCATCACCGCGATCGGGGCGATCGCCAGCGCCACCAGCAGGATCAGGCGGCTGCGCAGACTGTTAAGCTGAAAGAGAAGAAAGGCCATGCTCGGTGTTTACCGGCTCCGATAGCGTGCGTTGCCAAAGCGGATGATCGCTTGCACACCGCGCCTCAGCGTGGCGATGTCGTCCGAAATATAGCCGATGCGGATAAATCCCGGCGCACCCAAGGCTTCGCCCGGCATCAGCGCCACCGACTCTTCGCTCAGCAGCTGTTCGGCGAACTGGTTGCTGTCCATGGTCAGGGCCGAGATGTCGCCCCACAGGTAGGGGCCGGAGGCCGGGCAGTGCATGGTCAGCCATGGCAGGCCGTGCAGCAGGTCCAGCACCAGGTCGCGGCGCTGGCGGTATTCGGCCAGCATGTCGGCCGGTTCGCCCGATTCGAAGGCCGCGGCCAGCGCCAGCTGGATCAGCATCGGCGCGGCGGCGGTGATCGGGCCTTGCAGCGTCTCCATGGCGGTGACGAGCCTGGCCGGCGCCACCGCGAAGCCGGCGCGCCAGCCCATCATCGCGTAGCTCTGCGAGGCCGAATACAGGGTGACGATGCCGATGTCCCGCCAGTCCGGGCGCGCGGCCAGGCTGATGTGGGCGCCGTCGAAGATCAGCTTTTCGTAGCTCTCGTCGACGATGGCGCGGGTGCCGGTGCGCTTGAGCCAGGCGGCGATGCGTTCGAGTTCGTCGCCGCCCAGCACGCCGCCGGTGGGATTGTGCGGATTGTTGATGATCAGGATTTTGGCCGGCGGCAGGCCGGCCAGGAATTCGGCGCTGACGGTGTCGGGCAGGTCGACCAGCACCGGCACCAGCTGCAGCAGCTTGCAGGTGGCGACGTAGGCCGGCCAGTGCGGCTTGAAGATGATGACGGCGTCGCCCGGATCGGCCATCACGTACAGCGCCTGGTACAGGGCCTGCTTGGCGCCGTTGGTGACGAGGATCTCGTCGGGCCCGGCGGCGATGCCGTTCTCGCGCACCACCTTGGCGGCCAGGCGGGCGCGGATGCCGGCGTCGCCGCCGACCGTGGTGTAGGGCAGCGCCGGTTGCAGCAGGGCGTCGCGCGCGGCCCGCAGCACCGGCTCGGGCGCCTGGAAATGGGAGATCGCGATGGAGAAGTCGATGACGTCCTCGCCGCGCGCCTTCAGCGCGTCGACGCGGCCGTGCATGGCGGTGGTTGCCAGCGGCTTGGAGCGGGCGATTCGTTGTGAAAGTTCCATACTAATGTCTCTATGGCAAATGTTCTGTTTTGCCATTCTACTTCAGATAGAGAAGTCAGTACGCACGGATGGCGTCGTTTTTTGCCGGATGGTATCCTCGGTGAATTAACCAACGAGGGCACTTCGGTAATCTTATGCAGCTGACAATGAACAGACTGGCCCGGGCGCTCGCGCTGGGTCTCGCGGCGGCCGGCGCCGCCCAGGCGCAGGACGTGATCCGGATCGGCCACGTGGCGGCCACGTCGGGACCGATCGCCCATCTGGGCAAGGACAACGAAAACGGCGCGCGCATGGCCGTGGACGAGCTCAACGCCAAGGGCGTGGTGATCGGCGGGAAGAAATACAAGATCGTGCTGCAGGCCGAGGACGACGCCGCCGATCCGAAGCAGGGCACGGTGGTGGCGCAAAAGCTGGTGGACGCCAGGGTCAACGGCGTGATCGGCCACGAGACGTCGGGCACGACGATCCCGGCCTCGCGCATCTATCACGACGCCGGGATACCGCAGATCTCGCCGTCGGCCAGCAATCCGCAGTACACGCGCCAGCACTTCAACACCGCCTTCCGCAACATCGCCAACGACGAGCAGCTGGGCGCCGCGCTGGCGCGCTATGCGATGCAGAGCGTCAAGGCCAGGCGCATCGCTGTCATCGACGACCGCACGGCCTACGGCAAGGGGCTGGTCGACGAATTCGTCAAGAACATCAAGCGTGGTGGCGGCGCTAGCGGGACCAGCGTGGTGTCGACCCAGTTCACCAACGACAAGGCCACCGACTTCAGCGCCATCCTCACCGCCATCAAGGCGACCAAGCCGGACATGGTGTTCTTCGGCGGCATGGACGCGGTGGCCGGGCCGATGTTGCGGCAGATGAAGCAGCTGGCGATGCCGGTCAAGTTCATGGGGGGCGACGGCATGTGTTCGGATTCGGTGCCGCGGCTGGCGGGCGACGGCATGAGCGATGGCCAGGTGATCTGCGCCGAGGCGGGCGGGGTCGAGCCGTCGCAGGAAAAGGGCATGGCCGATTTCCGGGTGGCATACCGGAAGAAGTTCGGCATCGACGTGCAGACCTACTCGCCCTACACCTACGACGCGCTGATGACGATGGTGGAGGCGATGCAGAAGGCCGGTTCGCCGGACCCGGCCAAGTACCTGCCTGTGCTAGCCAGGATCACCCACAAGGGCGTCACCGGCAACATCACCTTCGACGAGCGCGGCGACGTGCAGGACGGCGTGCTCACCATCTTCACCTTCCGCAACGCCAAGCGCGAAAAACTCGCAGTAGTCAAATAAACAACTTGGGGTCAAGTCTGACATTCGGACACGGCCTCTTCCGTAGCAGGCCGCTACGGAAGAGGCCGTGTCCGAATGTCAGACTTGACCCCAATTTTATTTGGCGGGCTCAGCCTTCGGATGGGCCGCGGCCGGGGCCGCCCGGGCCGGGGCCTTGCGGCGGGCCGAAGCGCGGTTCGTTGCGTGTGTCGGCGGCGCTCGCCGGGCCGCCCAGGCGGTACGACAGGCCCAGGTAGAACACCCGGCCGTCGAAGCGCCGCGTGCTGGTCTCGCGCAGCGTGGCGCTGTTGATGACGGTCTCCATCTTGTTGGTGCTGAACAGGTCGGTGACCGTGCCGACCAGGCTCAAACGCGGCGTCACCGCCTGGCGCACGCTCAGGTTGAGGGTGTTGTTCGGCGAACGGTAGCCCTGGCCCGACAGTGTCTTGCCCTGCATTTGCAGGGCCATCTGCACTTGCGTGGCGGCGCTGTAGGCGTAGTTCAGACGCACGCGGCCGCTCAGCGAGTTGGCCGTGCGCGTGACCAGCGCGCCGCTGTCGTCCTGCGTGGTCTGCTCGCTGCGCGCCAGGTTGCCGCTGGAGTTGAGCGTCAGCGACGGCGTCAGCTTGCCGCTGACCGTGAACTCCAGCCCGCTCGCATGGCTGCCTTCGCCGTTCTGGCGCGTGGTCAGCAGCACGTTGTTGCCGATGAAGGTGCGGTAGTCAACGATGGCGTCGGTGTCCTTGCGGTAGTAGCCGCGCAGATTGGTCTCCAGCGCGCCGAACTTGGTCTCGTAGCCCACTTCGAAGGAGTCGGTCTTGGTCGGCTTGAGCATCGGATTGCCGGACGAGACGTTGAACTCGTCGCGGTACACCACGTACGGGTTGAGGTCGTTGGCGTTCGGCCGGCGTAGGCGGCGCGCGTAGGCGAAGCGCATGTTGGCCGTCTCGGTCGCCTTGTAGGTGGCGAACAAGCTCGGGATCAGGTTGGTGTAGCTGTTCCTGGCCTCGACGCCGCTGGTGATCTGGTGGATGTCCAGGTCGGTGTGCTCGGTGCGCAGGCCGGCCAGCGCGCCCCAGCGCTCGTTGAGCTTGAGCTGGTAGGAGCCGTACAGCGCCACCACGGTCTCCTCCAGGTCGAAGCGGTTGCTGCGCGCAGGATTGACCACGGCGGCCGAGGTCAGCGGATTGATGTCGGTGTACAGCGTGTCGAAGTTGTTCTTGTTGGTGGCCACCTTGTAGCCCGCCTTGAGGCTGCCGCCGGCCAGCGGCCGTTCGTAGTCGCCGGTAAAGTCGACGATGTGGGTGCTGCTGTCGTTGCGCTGGTTGGCGCGCGTGTTCGGCAGGCCGCCGGCCGCGTAGTCGTTGGCGTAGGCGCTGTTGCTGTCGTTCTCGGAGGCCGACACGCGCAGGTCGATCTTGAGCGTCTCGTTGGGCAGCGCGCCCTTGTGGTCGTAGCGCCCGCCCCAGCTGTAGTTCTTGGCCTCGCCGTCGCGCGCGGTGGTGCGCACGTAGTCGGTGGCCGGGAAGCCGGCGGTGGCGCCGTTGACGTAGCGGTCGATGCCGCGCTGGTCGTTGCCGCGCCCCATGTAGTTCGCGCTGGCGGTCAGGGTGTCGTTCTGGTCCAGGTTGTAGCTGACGGTGCCGTTGACGCCGCCCATGTCGTTCAGGCCGGCGCCCGACGAGTTCTGGCTGCTGTGGACGAAGGCGCCGCTGGCCGGATCGAGCCGGTCGCGGCTGACGACGGCGGTGGAGTTGCGGCCGTCGTGGCGCACGTTGACGCCGCCCTGGAAACCCCACGGCCCCTCGTTGTAGCTGCCCGACGCGGCGCTGTTGTAGCGGCCGGCGTAGCCGCCGTTGGCGTTGACGTTGGCGAAGCCGCCCGGCTTGCGGTTGCGGCGCATCACCAGGTTGAGGATGGGGCCGCCGCCGGCCTCGTTGCCGAACTGCGCGCCGGGGTTGTTGATGACCTCGACCGATTCGATGTCGTCGGCGTTCATCGCCTGCAGCGTGGCGCCGCGGTTGTCGCCCTGCAGCATGGCGGACGGCTTGCCGTCGACCAGGATCTGCACATTGCTGCTGCCGCGCAGCGTGACCGTGCCGTCCGGGTCCACCGCCACCGACGGCACGTTGTTGAGCGCATCGGCGGCGGTGCCGTTGGTGCTGCTGATGTCGGACTTGACGTCGTACACCTGGCGGTCGATGCGGTTGGTCGGCCGCTCGCCGGCCACGGTGACCGACGGCACCACCGGCGCCGCTTCCTTGGGCTTGGCCGAGGTGGCCGCCTTGGCGTCCGCCTTGGCGGGCGTGGCCTGGGACTGGGCGAGGGCGGTCAGCGGGGCGGCGAGGCAGGCGGTCAGGAAGATCTTGTGCATGGTGAATCGGGCCCGTGCAATGGCGCCGTCGAGTTCGTCGTTAAAGGGTAGCTATTTTAGTTGCAACTCAAGCGGTAATAATTGCCATTTACAATACTTTACTTGGGCCCCGGGGGGAGCGGCTAAAATAGCGCCTCACACAGGAGAATCACATGGCACGCGGCACCGCCCACATCGGCAAGGACAGTTACCGAACCACCATAGAAGTCGGCGGCCACGCGCTGGTCGGCGACGAGCCGGAGCGCAACGGCGGCCGCGACGCGGGGCCGGCGCCTTACGACTTCGTGCTGGCCGGCCTGGGCGCATGCACCGCGATCACACTGCGCATGTACGCCGACCGCAAGCAGTGGCCGCTGGACGCGGTCGACGTCGCGCTGCAGCTGACCCGCGACGAGAACGGCGCGATGATGGTCAAGCGCACGCTGTCCTTCAGCGGGGCATTGGATGCCGAGCAAAAATCCCGCATGGCCGAAATCGCCGAGAAGACGCCGGTGACGTTGACGCTGAAGGCCGGCATGGTGATCGACACCACGGTCGGCTGACGATCCGCCGCGCCAACGCGCGACCTGCTGTACCTCGCACCTGACTTATATCAGAGCGCCCGGCGCTGAACGTAAAAAAATGTGCTTGAACTTCAGCGAGCGTGACATGAAGCAGACACCTCTGCGCACGGCGATACTTCGACTGTTTGGCGATTACGAGTGATGTGGATGTGGAATTTAACTATCAGCTTTTACACAGAGGCGATCTGGATCTTGCGCTTCGGGAGCTGCCTTTTTTGGAGTATGACGACCCCGAGCATGGATCGTCACAGCTGGTCTATGACCGTAGATTCAACACTACTCTGTGCCCGTTGCATGAGGACTATCGGGAACAAGCTATAAGACTGGACAGTGGATTCGCGCCGGACTCGCCCTTGTCGGTTTGGATACCTTGCCCCGAAGATCTGGCAATAACGAAACTTGGCCGCCTCGCTCCTCTGGATATAGATGACATTTTCCTCTTGCTGCAACAACCCGGCGCTTCCATAGAGCGATTTGAACAATTGGCGAGAGAGGCGATTAGCTATTATGTTGGCCCTGACTTGGGTAGCCATATCGACTATATTAAGAAGAAATGGTCGACGAGGTGACGTCATGATGCTGAATCGCGAAGAGTTTGACGGGGCGCTGGCTGCCTTGTGCAGCGATGGGTTGGCGCGGATGGATACCGAGCTGTTGCTTAGGGTCGCTGTGACGGTTTGGTATACCTCGTTGATTCCCGATATGGGTAAGGTGCCGGAAGCGTTCCGTGCGGATATTGGATATCTGCTGGACCGGCTGTCGAGGTTTAACATCAGGTCCAAGCAACGTAAATTGGATTTGCTCGCATCCTTGGAGCCGTACAGGCCAGCCTCACCTCCGGTCACGGACAGCCAATGCAAAGACGTTCGCGCAATCGAATGGGGCGCCTCCGCCGATCTGATGCCGTTCGTCGAAGAATTGCTTCCCTACCAAACACGCCACTACGCCGCGACCATCTGAGCGGCTGGCATCCCCACCATCCGGCCCACGTGCCGGATTTTTTTTCGCCGGCGCGGGAACCGCCGAGTCGCGCATCGGTCTAAACAAGGCAAGTTGAGCCGTGCCAATGAGCTTACCCGATTCGACCTTCTCTTCGTGGGGATAGATATGGACTTGATTAAACGCTGGGCGGGGCTGCTTGCAGTTGCCGCTGGTTGTACCGTCGCCGCATCGGCAGCGCCGTTGTTGAACGAGGGCTTCAACGACGTCGCCGCCTTGACCGCCAACGGCTGGGTGTTCGTGAACAACAGCTCACCGCCCGGCAGCACCTCTTGGTTCCAGGGCGTCCCCACCGTGTTCGCGGCGGCGGCCGGACCTGGCGATTCGTATATCGCGGCCAACCTCAACAACGCGGCGTTCGGCGGCGCCATCAGCAACTGGATGCTGACGCCGGAACTGGCCCTGTCCAACGGCGAGTCGCTGAACTTCTCTCTGCGCCTGCTCGGCGAAGGCTTTCTCGACACGGTCGAGGTCTATCTCAGCACCAACGGCGCCAGCACCGGCCTCGGCGGGTTCAATCTGCTGACCTCGTTCGACTCGGCCGCGGACACCGGCTGGCTCGACCACTCGCTCATGCTCGGCGGCCTGACGGCGCCGGCCAGCGGACGGTTTGCCTTCCGTTACGTGGTGGACGACACCAGCCTCAACGGCGACTACATCGGCATCGACAGCGTCAGCGTCAACCCGGCCCCGGTACCCGCGCCCGGCACCATCGCGCTGATCGTGATTGGCCTGAGCGCGCTGGCCGGCGTGTCCCGCAAGCGTAAGCCGGCCAGCTGGCTGGCGCTGTCCGGCCTGGCGCTGGCGGCAACAACGGTGCAGGCGCTGCCGGACGACGGAGTGATGAGCTTCCCCCATGTGCAGCTGGCCACGCAAGCGGCCGCGCCGCAGCCGGCGGCAGGGCGGGACACCGGCGGGCTCAAGGCCTACAAGGACCCCGTGACCGGCAAGCTGGCCGATCCCACACCGGAACAGGCCGCCGCGCTGGACGCGGCCATCCGCGCCAGCGGGGCGGCGCCGAAGGCGCGCGCCGCCCCGCCCAGGATGATCCACCCGCCGCACGGCGGCGTCGGCATGGTGCTGGACGGTACGCAAACCCCATACTCGGCCGCGCCCAAAGAGCTCAATGCCAAAGGAGAACAAAAATGAAGCGCACCGTGACGGCCCTCATCGCGGCAGCGGCGCTGCTGTGCTCCTCGACGGCCTGGGCGGCCGCGACCATCACCATCGTCAACGGCGATGCCGCCGGCGTCGGCTTCAACGACGCCACCCCCACGGCCCCGGTCGGCGGCAACGCCGGCACCACGCTGGGCGCCCAGCGCCTGAACGCCTTCCAGGCCGCCGCCAGCAAATGGGGCGCCACCTTGACCAGCGCGGTGCCGATCAGCATCCTCGCCACCTGGGAGGCGCTGCCGTGTAACGACGGCGGCGCGGTGCTCGGCTCGGCCGGTGCGCTGGAGGTGTTCTCGGACTTCGCCGGCGCGCCGGTCGCCCACGCCTGGTTCAGCAAGGCGGAGACCAATAAATACCTCGGCGTGGACGCCGACCCCGCATCGCCGGACATCCGCGCCCGCTTCAACGTCAACCTGGGACAGCCGGGCTGTTTCACCGGCGTGCCTTTCTATCTCGGGCTGGACGACAATCACGGCAGCCTGGTCGACCTGGTTACCGTGCTGGAGCATGAATTCGCCCACGGCTTCGGCTTCCAGACCTATACCGATACGGGCACCGGCGAACAACTGGGCGGCATCCCCAGCATCTGGGACTACTTCCTGCTGGACGCCGGCACCGGCAAGCTGTGGAAGGATATGAGCGACGCCGAGCGCGCCGCCTCGGCCCTCAAGTCCGGCAAGCTGGTGTGGAACGGCGCCATCGTCAACCAGGCCGCGCAGACGGCGCTGCAGCAAGGCACGCCGGTATTGACGATGCTGGCGCCGGCCGCCATCGCCGGCGTCATCCAGGTGGGCACGGCCAGCTTCGGGCCGCCGCTGGCCAGTCCCGGCATCACGGGCGAGGTGATGCCGGTGATCGACACGCCGCCCGACCGCGGCCTGGCCTGCGATCCGCTATCGCCGGCCAACGCGCTGGCCGTCAGCGGCAGGATCGCGTTGATCGACCGTGGCGCCTGCACCTTCGTGCTCAAGGTCCGGCACGCGCAGGATGCCGGCGCCGTTGCCGTCATCATCGTCGACAACGTGGCCGGCGCGCCGCCGCCCGGCCTGGGCGGCACCGACCCCGGCATCGTGATCCCGGCCGTGCGCATCACGCTGGATGACGGCAACCGGCTCAAGTCCGCGCTGGCGACGCGCTCGCGCACGCACTCCGGTGTGTTCGCCAATCTCGGCGTGAACCTGGCGATACGCGCCGGTGCCGACGCGGCCGGACGCGTGCTGATGTACGCGCCCGATCCCAACCAGCCCGGATCGTCGGTGTCGCATTACGACGTCAGTGCGTTCCCGAACCAGCTGATGGAACCGTCCATCAACGGCGACCTGACGCACGACGTGGCGCCGCCGCGCGATTTGACGTTCCCGCTGCTCAGGGATATCGGCTGGTAGCGATGAGGGGAATCAGGGGAGGGTGGGCGCGCTGGTGACGTAATCGACGATCAGGTCGGCCGCTTCGTCGGGGATGGTCAGGAAGCGCGCGCCATTGCGGTAGCGGCCGTGCGTGCCGATCAGGGAGCTGTGCAGCACGGTCAGCGTGACCTTGTTCTGGACTGGGCTGCCGGGGAAGCTGAAAGTCATCACATAACTGCTGTCTATCGGCAGCGGGTGGTCGCTGAGGAAGGCGACGCCCATGCGCGAGATGTCGATGATCTGGGCGATGACGTAGTTTCGGCCATCCATGTCGCTGATGTGGGCGTCCACTTGTAGCAATCGGCGTACATGTTCTCTTCTCGGGTCCATCTATTCATGCCAGCTAAAAAACGCCAGTATGACAGATACTTCAGCGCGTGGGCACTCCGGTGCGCCCGTTTGCCTGCGCCGTGGCGCGCGGCAGGATGCAAGTCAGCGCAAGTACCGCCGCCAGCATCAGCAGGGCGCTCGATATCGCCATCGCCAGCCGGATGCCGCCGAGGATATGCGCGTCGACGCCGCCCGCCACCAGCGCGCCGAATATCGCCACCCCCAGGGCGCCGCCGACCTGGCGCGCCGTGTTCAGCACCGCCGACGCGGTGCCGGCCTGGTGGCGCGCCACGCCGGACAGGATGGAGGTGGTCATCGCCGGCACCGCCAGGCCCATGCCGGCCGGGATCAGCGCCAGTCCGGGCAGCATTTGCGGGAAGGTGGCGTCGCTGGAGATGCCCCACCAACCCAGCAGCGCATAGCCGCTGGCGCCTATCAGGGCGCCCAGCACCATCGGCGTGCGCAGCCCGGTGCGCGACGCCGTCCAGCCGCTGGCGACATTGGACAGGATGAAGGTGGCCGTCAACGGCAGGAACACCAGCCCCGCATGCAGCACGCTGAAGCCGCGCACCTTTTGCAGGTAGAAGCTGAGCACAAAGATCACGCCGTAGTATGAAAAATTCATCAGCACGCCGAACAGCACCGCGCCGGAGAAGGGCGCGCCGCGGAACAAGGCCAGGGGCAGCATGGGCGAGCGGCTGCGGGCCTCGACGCGGATGAACAGCGCCCCGGCCACCACGGCGGCGGCCAGCCCGGCCCGCACCATCCAGTGCGACCAGCCCAGCGACTCGAACTCGATCACGGCGCCGATAAAGCCGGTCAGCGCCACGACCGCCAGCAGCTGTCCGGCCAGGTCCAGCGCGCGATGCGGGTCGCGCCCGGCCATGGCCGGCACCACGCGCCTGGTCAGCCAGAAGCCTGCCACGCAGATCGGGACATTGACCCAGAAGACGCTGCGCCACCCCGCCAGCGACAGCAGCAGCCCGCCCAGCACCGGCCCGGCCGCGATCGACACGCCGCCGGCGGCGGTCCAGCAGGCGATGGCTTTGGCCAGCATGGCCTTGTCGTCGGCGTAGGTGGCGTTGAGGATGGCGAGTGAACTGGGCACCAGCAGCGCCGCGCCGACTCCCTGCAGCGCCCGCGCCAGATTGAGGGCGGCGGCGGTGGGCGCCAGCGCGCACGCCAGCGAGGCCGCCGTGAACAGCGCGAAGCCGGTCAGGAAGGTGCGGCGCGAGCCGAACTTGTCGCCCAGCGCGCCGGCGGAAAGCAGGAACACGGCAAAGCCCAGCGTGTAGGCGTCCACCACCCATTGCAGCGCCGCCACGTCCGCGCCCAGCTCGCGGCCGATCTGCGGCAGCGCGACGTTGACGATGGTGACGTCCAGCTGGACGATGATGAAGGCAAAGCTGCATGCGAGCAGGATGGCCAGCGGGGGTGTGCGGTCGGTTTTCATGCCTGCACTATAGGATGGTTTGACTATTTAAAAAAATGAATAATAATGAAGCCATCTATCTCATTTTAAGAATCGATCATGGAACTGTCAGCGCTGCGGATTTTCAAGGCGGTAGCCGAGGAGGGCAGCGTGACGCTGGCCGCCTCCCGGCTGAACCGCGTGCAGTCCAACGTGTCGGCGCGCTTGACGCAGCTGGAGGAGTCGCTGGGCGTGCCGTTGTTCCATCGCTCCGGCCGCAAGCTGCAGATCACGGTCGAGGGCACCCGGCTGCTGGCCTACGCCGACCGCCTGCTGCAGCTGGCCGACGAAGCGCAGGCCGCCGTGCAGCCAGACCAGCGGCCTTCCGGCCAGCTGCGCATCGGCTCGATGGAGACCACGGCCGCCGCGCGCCTGCCGCAGGTGCTGGCCGCCTTCAACCGCAGGCATCCGCAGGTGGACCTGATCCTGGACACCGCGCCCACCGACCAGCTGCTGGACGGCGTGTTGAAGCACCGGCTGGACGTGGCGCTGGTGGCCGGCCCGGTGTCGCACGCCGAACTGGCGCAGCAGGCTGTATTCGAAGAGGAACTGGTGCTGATCACCTGCCACGGCCATGCGCCGGTGACGTCGCCGCAGGATCTGGCGCGGCGCAACCTGCTGGTGTTCCGCACCGGCTGTACCTACAGGCGCCGTCTGGAGGCGTGGTGCGCGGAGGGCGGCGTGGCGCCGGCGCGCGTGTCGGAATTCGGCACCTTCGAGGCCATCCTCGGCTGCGTGGCCGCCGGCATGGGCGTGGCGCTGATGCCCAGGGAGGTGCTCAACCAGCGCAAGCTGGCCAGGACCATACGCCAGCACGAACTGCCGCCGGAAACCGCCCACGTCGAAACGCTGCTGGTCTGGCGCAGGGACGTGCTGCATCACCCGGCCCGCAGCGCATTTGCGGAGAGCCTGGGCTAAAGGCGCTTGACCTTCTCCACCAGGAAGTCGACAAAGGTGCGCACCCGCAGCGACAGGTGGCGCGCGTGTGGATACAGCAGGATGAAGGGCCGCGACGTGCCCCCGTGCTGCGGCAGCAGTTCGACCAGGTCGCCGCGCTCCAGGTCCTGCTCGACGATGTAGCGGTAGGTCTGCACCAGTCCCGCCCCCGCGCGCGCCAGCGTGGCGATGCCCAGCACGTCCTCCAGGCAGCACAAGCCGCCGCTGGTGGGCATGTCGATCGCCGCCCCGTCCTGCATGAACGTCCATGGAATCCGCTTGCCGGTGCTGGGCAGCTCGAACTGGATGCACTCGTGCTGGTGCAGGTCTTCCAGCTTGCGCGGCTTGCCGTGGCGTTTCAGGTAGGCCGGCGAGGCGACCAGCACCAGTTCCGCATCCTCCAGTTTGCGCGCGATGAGGTTGGAGTCGGCCGGCGCGCGCCCGCGTATCGCCAGGTCGTAGCCCTCGTCGGCGAAGTCGATGTTGCGGTTGCTGACGTGGATGTCCAGCGTGACGTCCGGGTACTTCCTGCGGAATTCGCCCAGCAACGGCAGCAGGCGGTAATGCGCGTACGGCGTCGGTGCGCTGATGCGCAGCGCGCCGGCCGGCTTGGCCTGGGAGCCCGTGACCTGACGTTCCGCGTCCGTCAGTTGCGACAGCGCCTGCCGGCATTGTTCGAAGTAGATGCGGCCGCCGTCCGTCAAGCGGATCTGGCGCGTGGTGCGCACGAACAGGCGCACGCCCAGCCTCTCCTCCAGCCTGGCGATGGAGCGGCTGACCGCAGCCGGCGTCACGCCGGCCGCCGTGGCGGCAGCGGTAAAGCTGCCCAATTCCGCCGCAAAGCAAAACAGCTCGATGCTGCCCAGCAGGACGTCGTCGAAATAGCGCTTCATATGGGTCTCATTGATTACATGGTGTATCAATTATCTTGCATGGCGACGCATTTATCAACGCCGAAGTCATAAGTATAGTGGTCTGCATGGCGTCGCTGAACGCCACAACCTGAACCCAGAAGGAGCACCACCATGAAAACAGTAATCGTCACCGGCGCATCGAGCGGCATCGGCTTCGCCATCGCCGAGGCTTACCTTAAACGCGGCTACAATGTGGTCGGCAACGCCCGCACGCTGGACCGGCTGCAAACGGCGGCCGCGCAATGGGGCAATCCGGCGAACTTCCTGCCGGTAGCTGGCGATATCGCCGATCCCGCCACCGCCGCCGAATTGTTTGCCCGCGCAGTCGCCGCCTTCGGCAAGGTGGATGTGCTGATCAACAACGCCGGCATCTTCATCGCCAAAGGCGTCGCCGACTACACGCAGGAGGATGTGCGGACCATCGTCGACACCAACCTGATGGGATTCTTCTATCCAACGCAGGAAGCGGCGCGGCACATGAGCGCCAACCGTTCCGGCCATATCGTCACCATCACCGCCAGCCTGGCGCTGCAGCCCACCGCCAAGGTGCCGGCGCTGCTGCCCATCCTCATCAAGGGCGGCTTGAACAGCGCCACGCGCGGCCTGGCGCTGGAGTTGGCCGCGTCCAACGTCAAGGTCAACGCGGTGGCTCCCGGCGTTATCGATACGCCGATGCACGGCAAGGACGAGGGCACCCGTGCCTTCCTGAAGGCGTTGTCGCCGAGCGGTGAGATGGGCGGCGTGCGGGACGTGGTGGAGGCGGTGCTGTACCTGACCGAATCGGGCTTCACCAGCGGCGCCGTGCTGCCGGTCGACGGCGGCGCCACCGCCGGCACCTGGTAAGGAGGCGCGCCATGCCCTACGTGAATATCCGCGTGACCAACGAAGGCGTATCGGCGGCCCAGAAGCTGGAGCTGATCGAAGGCGTCACCGATCTGCTCAGCCGCGTGCTGGGCAAGGACCCGGCCACCACCTTCGTCATCATCGACGAAGTGGAAACCGACAACTGGGGACTGAACCGCGAAAGCATCACTATGCGCAGACGGCGTCCCAAGTCCGCCGTGTGAACGGAGCTTGATTCCGCTCGGCGGGGCGTGGATTTTAGAGAGATTTTGCCGGCTAAAACCGGTCCAAAATGGCCTCTCCACCTTCAAGGAGAGGGCCATGATGCGAGCGTCGGTTTCACCCGCGGCCAAGGGCGCCGCTCCGGCTTCGGGCCGTGGCGTGCTGCAGCGTAAATGCTCGTGCGAAGCAGCCGGTACCAGTTGCGCGCGCTGCGAGGGTTCGCAGCCGCCGTTGCAGCGCAAGCCGAACGGCCCGCCGTCCGGCGCGGGCATGCCGCCAGCGGTCGGGCGGGTGCTGTCCTCGCCCGGCCGCGCGCTCGACCCCGCCAGCCGCGCGAGCATGGAGCGCGGCTTCGGGCGCGATTTTTCCCACGTCCGCATCCACAGCGGCGAGGCGGCTGCCGAGTCGGCGCGGGCGGTGCAGGCGCATGCCTACACGGTGGGCGACCATATCGTGCTCGGCGACGGCGTCGGTTCCTTGCACGGTGGCAGCGGCCGCGATCTGCTGGCGCACGAACTGGCACACGTGGTGCAGCAATCGGGCGGTGGCGCTGGCGCGCACCCGGCGGCGCTGGAGCAGGAGGCTGACCGTGCCGCCCAATCGATCGGCGGCGGCGTGCCGTTCGAGGTGCGGGGCAGCGCCGCGCCGTCCGTGCAGCGCATGTCCGATGGATCGGTCGGCGAATTTCTCAAGCAGAAGGCCATTGAAGGCGCCATGTCCGCACTGGGCCTGAACTCCACCTCCTTGAAGTTGGTGGGGGCCGGCATCGGCGGCGCCATCGAAGGCTTCCGCACCCAGTGGACCGACGGCGGCACCGGGCAGCGCCTGGGGAAGCATCTGTCGGAATTTTCGCTGAGCGATGTGCCGGCCTTGTTGAGCGGCTATGTCCAGGGCGTGATCCAGGGAGTGGTCAGTCCGATTACCGACCTGTTCTCGCTGTTCGTGATGTTGGAGCAGGGCCGGGATTTTGCCGCCAGGCTGGCGGAGAGTGCGCTGCTCGGCAAGAGCGGCCAGCAGGGGGAGCTGGATGCGATCCTGCAATCGCTGGCCGAACTGGCCGCGCCGCTGCGGGCCGTGGTGCACGATATGAAGAGCCACCCGCTGGCCACCCTCAAGTCGCTGCTGGAATTCGCCGCGTCGCAAGGCCCGATGATGACCAAGATGGAAGAGATGGCCACCTCCGCCGGCTTGAGCGGCGGCAAGGCCATCGCCAAGTCGCTGGAGGAACCTTGGGAAAAGAAGGAGAAAAAAGAAGAGCCCAAATTCAGCATCTGGAAGCAGCCGGCGCAGTGGGCCAATCAGAAACTGGAGCAGGCGGGCGAGGCTTTGCTTTCAGGGCCGTGGGGGCGGGTCGGCAACAAGGCTGGGTACGCGCTGGGCTTCGCGGTGGTGCAGATCGTGCTGCTGGTGTTCTCGGAAGGCATCGGCAATCTGATCACGTCCATCGGCAGAGGCATGGGCACCATCGCCAAGGCCGGGACTTTGCTCGGCAAGACGCTGGAAGGCGTGGGCAAGTTTGTCCAGGCTGCCGGCGCCGGCATTCGCGCGGTTGAGGAGGCGGTGGCTGCGGTGTTGGCCTTTCTGTCCAAGCCCATCCTGCCGGTGCTGGAACCGCTGCTCAAACCGTTTGGCAAGGTCATGGACCGGCTGTCGAAGTTCCTGCGCAAGCTGTTTGGCGTGGCGGAGAAGGAGAGTGCCCATCTGGCCGCCACCGCCGTCGCCAAGACCGAAGGTGCGCTGTCCCATGCGCCTGCGCCGCCCGCGCCGCCGCACGCGGCCCCGCCCAAGCCGGCGCCGCACGCAGTCGACGTACATGCCGGCAAAACCACGCCGCCGGCCGATGCCGGGGCAAGCAAGGCAGCCGCGCATGTGGACGCGCCGCCGGCGCCCAAGCCGCATGTGGATGCGCCGCCCGCCGCCACGCCGCATGCGGATGGGCCGCCAGCCGCCGCGCCGCATCGGGAACCGCCGCCAGCCGCCTCCAAGCCGGCCGATACGCCACATGCCGACGCGGATCCCGCCGTCCGACCCAAACCCGGCCCCGCCGACGGCCGTGGCAGGATCATGGCCGACGAACCGGTGGACGGCCATCACCTGCGCGTGCGCGAAGGCGGCGAAATCGAGCTGTGCAGCCCCGAGCCATGCCCGCTGTTGGAGCACATCTACGGCGACATCATCGGCGGCAGCGAGCCGATGAAGGCCGAGATGAAGGCGATCCAGGCGCTGCGCAAGTCCAAGCCCAAGCTGGCGGCCAAGCGCACGGCCGCGCTGAAGAAACAGCTCGACGCCATCGCCAGCCAGAACGTGCCGAACCGGAAGGCGGCGGACAAGGAATTTGAAGCGTTCAAGGACTGGGTCAGGCAGGAAGGCGGCGATCCCTCCAGCATGGTGAAGCGCCGCCCCGGCAAGACCTCCGGCTCGACCGCGCCGGCTGGCGATCCGCTGGCGCAGGACATCGGCTTCGATATCGACGAGATCAAACCGGTGGGCGGAAAGTTCGACCTGCAGGGCAAACCGGTTCCGTTCGACGAGCGCATGAAGGCCGCCACCTCGCTGGAGAACCGCGAGATCAAGGATTCGCTGACGAACCAGCGCACCAAGGGCGTGCGCCGCGATCCGCGCGACGCGGCGCGCCTGGCGCGGGAGCCGAAAGTGGTGTCGCTGAAGCCCGGTTCCGGCGGCGGCAAAGCCGGCGGCAACGAACACCTGGCATTCTTCGACCGGCGGCTGGACGAAATCGAAGAGTTCCGCGCGGTGCACGACAAGGTGCTGCGCAAGGTGCAGAAGGACAGCTCGCTATCTCCCGGCGAGGTCAAGGAGAGGCTGAACGCCGGCATACGGGAGGAGTTCAAACACCCCACCACGCCGGAAGGCGAGATCATCGCCGGCGCCATCGAGCGCGGCGGCTTCGGCTACGTGGAAGTGACCGCGCCGAACGGCAAGAAGATGACGGTGCTGCGCGCCTTGACGGAGCAGGAACTGATCAGCCGCGGCTTCGTGTTCAGCAAGCGGGGCGGCTGGATCAAGGCGAAGTAATACGCCGGTCACTCCGCATGCGAGGCGATGGCCAGCGGCTCGCCCGCCGCCAGCTGCTCCAGCGCTTGCCGCGACTGCACCACAAAACCGCGCTGTCCCAGCGATATCCAGCCGTTGCGTTTGAGCGCGCTGAGCGTGCGGCTGACCGTGGCCGGCGTCAGGCCCAGGTAGTCGCTGATGTCCTGGCGCGACATCGGCAGCGGCGAGTGCATTTCCTGCGACGGCGCCTGCGGCGCAGGCCCGGCGCGCTGCAGCAGGAACATCACGATACGCTGGCAGGCGCCGGCGCTGCGCAGGATGGCGGCGGCCAGTTGCTGGCGGTCGATCTCGCGGCTGAGCATCGCGCTGAACAGGTCGCAGCTATAGGGTTCCTCGTCCATCAGCTCGGCCAGATGGCGATACTCCACCACATCGACCTGGCACTCGGTGAGCGCGACCGCCGATGCGTGCCGGTATTGCTCGCCTATGGTGTCGACGCCCAGCCAGTCCCCCGGCCGCGCGAACTCGATGATGCGCTGCATGCCGTCGTCGCAGGTCTGGTACAGCTTCAAGTGGCCGCTGCGGACGAAGTGCAGCGCGCCGCCCACTTCCTCCCCCTGGCGGAACAATTGTTCGCCGCGCCCCAGTTGCTGCTGGCTGCCGAGCGCCCACTGGGTCAGCTCCAGCGCTGTCATGACGTCACCAGCGCTGGCGAAGCTGCCTGGCCGAGCGCCAGATGGTGCAGCGCGTCCATGTCCAGCAGCTTGATATCGCGCCGGCGCAGTTCGAACAGGGCGCGCTTCTTGAACAGCAGCAGCAGGCGGCTGACGCATTCGGCGGTCACGCCCAGGTAGCTGGCGATATCGCAGCGCGACATCGGCAGGCGGAACTGCTCCGGCATGTGGCCGTATTCGGCGCGCCGCTGCGACAGCGACAGCAGCAGGTCGGCCATGCGCTGCTCGGCGTGGGTGTTGCGCAGCATGAGGGCGGCGCGTTGTTCGCGGCGGATCTCACGGCTCAGCAGGGCATGCAGGCTGGCGCGCATCACCGGGCGGCGGCGGCCCTCGAAGGCGTGGCGGTTCCAGTTGATGCTGCACACCTCGCTGTCCTCCAGCGCGATCACGGTGTTGGCGTGCGCGCGGCGGTCCAGCGCGTCCAGGCCGAGGAAATCCGGCGCCAGCGCGAAGCCGATGATCTGTTCCGGCCCCTTGGTGGCGGCCCGCAAGACCTTGAAACTGCCCGAACGGATGTTGAAGATATGGTCGCTGACCGGGTCGCCCGCCTGGTACAGGCTGGCGTGGCGCTCGATGCGGATGCGCTGGCTGGCGTCGCGGTTGCCAGCTGCGGCGCCGACGCACATCATGCGGTGTTCGCACTCGCTGCAATTGTTGCGCTCGATGGAGGTGCTCATGGTTTCCTACTTCTACTTTTTGTACGATGAGTTCATGGTAGAGATGTGTAACTGGCGTTTCCTTGATCCAGATCAATTAATTTCTTGATTAGGATCAGTAACCTTCGCTAACTTGATGGCTCGTACCAAAGGCACTACATGACTCTTACCTTGAGCGCGCGCGCACCAGCGCAGATCGCCGCTCCCCATAGCGATGTGGCGTTGCGCCTCGCCGCCACAGTATTCGAAGCGGCTCAGGGCATGATGGTGACCGACGCGCGCGGCCGCATCGTGCGGGTCAACCAGGCCTTTGTGCGCATCACGGGCTACAGCGCGGAGGAGGTGCTGGGGCAGACGCCCAGCCTGCTGAGCTCCGGCCGCCACGTGCCCGGCTTCTATAAGTCGATGTGGGAAGCCATCGTCCGCGAGGGAAAATGGGAAGGCGAGATATGGAACCGCCGGAAGAATGGCGAGGTCTATCCCGAGCACCTGAGCATCACCGCCGTGTACGACGAGGACGGCGCCATCACCAACTACGTCGCGGCGCTGACCGACATCACCTTGAGCAAGGCGGCCAACGATGAAATCCGCAGCCTGGCCTTCTACGATCCGCTGACGCAATTGCCCAACCGTCGGCTGCTGCTGGACCGCTTGCATCAGGTGCTATCGGCCAGCAATCACCACGACCGCTATTGCGCGTTGATGTTCATCGATCTGGACAACTTCAAGACCTTGAACGACACGCTGGGCCACAATGTCGGCGACCAGCTGCTGTTGCAGGTGGCCGAGCGCCTGCAATCGAGCCTGCGCAAAGGCGACACCGTGGCGCGCCTGGGCGGCGACGAGTTCGTGGTGCTGGTGGAAGGGCTGAGCAGCGGCGCGGTGGAGGCGGCCGGCGAAATCGAATCGCTGGGCGCCAAGATACTGGCCGCGTTGAACCGCCCCTACGAACTGGGGAACCACAACTGCCGCAGCACGCCGAGCATCGGCGCGACCCTGTTCCACAACGGCCAGCCGCCGCAACCGGACGATTTGCTGATGCAGGCCGATATCGCCATGTACCAGGCCAAGCAGGCTGGCCGCAACGGCATGCGCTTCTTCGACCGGCAGATGCAGGACCGCATCAGCGAGCGGGCGAAGATGGAAAACGATCTGCGGCACGCGATGGAACGCCACCAGTTCGCGCTGCACTACCAGGTGCAGGTGGATGCGCACGGCAAGGCGCGCGGCGCCGAGGCACTGCTGCGCTGGCGCCGTTCGGACGGCGCATACGTACCGCCGGCGAGCTTCATTCCGCTGGCCGAGGAAACCGGCTTGATACTGGCGATCGGCCATTGGGTGCTGAACGCGGCGTGCGCGCAGCTCAAGGACTGGCAGTCGGTTCCCGAAATGGCGCAGCTTATCCTGGCGATCAACGTCAGCGCGCAGCAATTCCATCAGCCGGACTTCGGCGACGTGGTGCGCGCCGCGGTGGAGCGCCATGGCGTCGATCCGCGCTTGCTGAAGCTGGAGCTGACCGAGGGCGTGCTGCTGGAGAAGATCGAGGAAACCATCTCCTGCATGCACGCGCTCAAGGCGGTAGGCGTGCGCTTCGCGCTGGACGATTTCGGCACCGGCTATTCGTCGCTGCAGTACCTGAAGCGTTTGCCGTTGAACCAGCTGAAGATAGACCAGTCCTTTGTCCGCGACCTGGCCAGCGACAGCAGCGACCAGGTGATCGTGCGGACCATCATCGCGATGGCGCGCAGCCTGCAGCTGGACGTGATCGCGGAAGGCGTCGAAACCGCAGCGCAGCGCGCGCTGCTGGAGGAACTGGGCTGCAGCCGCTATCAGGGCTACCTGTACAGTCGCCCGGTGCCGGAGCCGCAGTTGCGGGCGCTGATCATGGAATGACTTCGAACAGCAGCAGCTGCATGACCTGGTTCTTGCCGAAGTTATCGTCGGAGATCAGCACCAGGCTGGCGTGGCCGTTGGCCAGCGCGGGACCGAAGGACATGCCTTCCAGGTTGTCCACGATGGGCAGCTTGAGCTGGTTCACGTCCAGCACCAGCCGCTTGCGCACCGGTTGATAGCTCGCGCCTTGCAGCGCCGGCAGATGCTGGATGTCGGACGCGCCGTCGGTGTCGACTTCGAACAGGCGCACGTAGTCCTTGTATTTTCCATCCGCGCTTTGCACGCCGGAGCGCTCCATCGCCAGCAGGCGCGTATCGCTCAGCGCGACGATTTCGGAGATGCCGTTGTCGGCGAACTTGCCCTTGCCCGGCGTGGCGGGAATGGCGCTGAGCGGGTAGGCGAACTGTCCCAGGACCTTGCCGTCGCGGGCGAAATGCGTGATGCGGTTGATCGCGCCCTGTTCGGGCGTCGGCGCGTCGCCGTCCTGGTACATCGGGCCCTCCATCGATACCCACAGCGTGCGGCCGTCCGGCGCGAAGCTCAGTCCTTCGAAACTCAGGTTGTTGCGCGGCCCGGTCTTGTGGTCCGCCGCGACGCTGAACAGGGCCGGCAGCGGCAGCGTCGAGAGATAGCGGCCGTCCGGCGTCGCATGGCGCACGAAGGGATCGAGGCCCAGGCCGACGTCGCCCTCGCTGGCGTACCAGATGCTGCCGTCCTGCGGATCGACGCGGATGGTCTCAAGGTCCGGCACGACGCCGCCGCGAACCTTGTATTCTTCCTTGGAGGGATAGGTGCTGCCGTCCGGCTGCAGCAGGAACGATACGCCTGTCAGTTGGACGGATTGGAATGCGTGTACGTCGTAAGACAGGCGCGCGCGGTAGTAGCGGGCAGGGTTGTTGGCGGAGCGGTCGTCGCTGATGATTACCCATTCGTCGCTGGCCGCATCGTAGTCGATGCCGGACAGGCCGCCGACCATGGTGTTCTGGAATTGCTGGCGCCAGGGCAGCCGCTGTTCGCCGATAAAGCGCAAGCTTGATATCGACGTCGGCGGCGTACTGGTCGCGGTCAGCGGCGCGCAGGCGGCCAGGAAAAAAGTGCAGGCGATGAGCGATGCGGCGCGGCGCCACATCGGGAAGGAATTATTCTCGTTCATCGCCGCAGTATAACGCGGCCGGTGCGCTCAGACGATCAAGCCAGTGCTTCGGCGGGGCCGAAAAATTCGTAGTAGGTCTGCGATTGCGGCACGCCCAGCTCCAGCAGGTGCGACTTGATCGCCTTCATGAACGGCGTCGGGCCGAGGAAGTAGGCTTCCACGTCGCGCGTCTCCGGCAGCCATGCCTTTAAGCGCTGCTGGTCGATGTAGCCGGTGGCGTGCGGCTGCGGGCCGCTGTCGTTGGCCGCTTCGTAGCAGTAGAAACGCTGTAGTTGCGGGTGCTGCGCCGCCAGCGCGTCGACCTGGTCGCGGAAGGCGTGCACCTTGGCGTGGCGCGCCGCGTGGATGAAGTGGACGCGGCGGCCGGTGGCCAGCGCTTCCGTCAGCATCGCCAGCGTTGGCGTGATGCCTACGCCGCCGCTGATCAGCACCAGCGGCTTGTCGCTGTCGGCCAGCGTGAACTCGCCGGCAGGCGGCACCAGTTGCAGGCGGTCGCCAACGCCGACATGATCGTGCAGGTGGTTGGACACCGCGCCGCCCGGCTCGCGCTTGACGCTGATGCGGTAGGTGCTGCCGTTGGCCGCCGCGGACAGCGAATACTGGCGGCGTTGCTCTTCGCCGTTCACGTCCACCACCAGGCCAATGTACTGGCCGGGCGCATGCGCCACGACCTTGCCGCCATCGGCCGGCTGCAGGACGAAGGAAGTGACTTCGTCGCTTTCCGCCGTCTTCGAGACAACCTTGAACTCGCGCGTGCCGCTCCAGCCACCTTCCGCCGCCGCGTTCTTGTCGTAGATGCTTTGCTCGGCGCCGGCCAGGATATCGGCCAGCTGTCCGTAGGCTGCGCCCCATGCGTCGATCACCGCATCGGTGGCGACGTCGGCGCCCAGCACTTCTCGGATCGCCTTCAGCAGCGAGGCGCCCACCATCGGATAGTGTTCGCGCTGGATCTGCAGCGACACGTGCTTGTTGATGATGGTCGATACCAGCGGCCCCAGTTGTTCCAGCCGGTCGATATTCTTCGCGTACATCAGCACCGCGTTGGCGAGGGCCCGCTGCTGGTTGCCGTCGGCCTGGTTGGCCTGGTTGAAGATAGGCTTCACCTGCGGGAAGTCGCGGAACAGCGTCATGTAGAAATGACGGGTCAGGGTTTCGCCGCCTTGTTCGAGTATGGGTACGGTGGCGCTGATGATGGCTTTCTGTTCGGTGCTGAGCATTTTTCTGTCCATGTGTGGTTTCGACGTAAAGAAGTATATCACATGAATCTTTAAAGTGTCAGCGCAGGCGCAACCGGAAGCCGGCCGCGCCTGCGAGGGACTGGCTTAGAGATCGAACTTCAGTTCCGCCACATAGGTCCGTTGCGGATAGGGGTGGAAGTTCCAGTACTTGTAGTTGTTGAGGTTATCGATGCCAACCGCCGCGCTCCACTGCCGGTTGATGCGGTAGTGAACGCGCATATCGGTAGTGAAGTATTTGCTGGCGCCCATGTAGGCGAAGCCGTTGGGGTCCGTGTTATCGAGCGTCGAATACTGGCTGCCGCTGTAGCGCGCGGCCAGCGTCAGCGCCAGCTGGTCGTTCACCGCGTAGGTGGCCACGCCGGTGGCGCGCCACTCGGGGATGCGCGGCTGCCACTTGCCCACGCTGGCGGGGAATTTGTCGTTGCGGTCTATCTTCGAATCGGTCCACGTTGCGCTGGAATTCAAGGTCAGGCCGCGCACCCAGACGTCGTCCGCCGTGTAGGCCACTTCCAGGCCCTTGGTGTTGATGCGGTCCACGTTCTGCACGGTGCTGACCACCGAGCCGGCCAGCGTATTGGTCTGCGAGTACAGCGCGTCCTTGGTGCGTTCGCCGAACGCGGTCAGGCGCAGCAGGCCGGTGGCGAGCTTGCGTTCCGCCGTCAGTTCGGTGGTCCACGATTTTTCGGGCTTGAGGTTCGGATCGTTGTTGATCAAATCGCCGGCGGCGTTGATGCCGCCTTGGTAAAGCTCGGACACCGTTGGCATACGCACGGCGCGGCCCAGCGATGCTTTCAACACCCAGTCGTCGCTGGCCTGGTATGCCAGCGCGGCTTTCGGCGACACGAAGTTCTCGCTGCGCTCCGGATGCGCTGCGGTCGCGGCGCGGTTGGAGGTGGCGCCATCGTGTGCGGTCCAGCGTTCGACGCGCACGCCCAGCACCGTCTTCCACAACGACGCAAAGCGCCAGCAGTCCTGCGCGTACAAGCTATTGATTTCGGTCTTGCCGGTGAAGGCCGCATTGAGTTTGCCCGGCGCGCCGTCGATCCAGTTGCTGGCGGTTTCGTTCTCGATGCTGGATAGCTTGTAGGCCTGCCGCTGGTAGCCGAATTCCGCCACGTGTTCCACGTTCGGGCGCCATACACCCTTGCCGGACAAGGTGTTCCAGCCAGTGCCGCCCTGATTGACGATGCGTCCCGCGCCGCCGGTCAACGCCGCCGGCAGCGCGGCGGTGGTCGGGGCGCGCAGCACGTCCTTGTCGTAGTCGTACAGGCTGGCGGCGATCTCCCAGTCGAACACGCCCTTGGTGTTGGACTTGACGGTCAGGCCGTGCATGATGTGCTGAATATCTTCGTTCGACTGGTTGAAGTCAGTCGGCGCCAGCGTGTAGCTGCGGCCTTCGATGTTGACGGTGCCGCTGTAGACCGGGTTGCCGGCGGCGTCGCGCAGATAGGTTTGCGGACGGCCTTTCGAATCGTTGCGCCACACGCCGAAGGTGTAGGAGGCGCGCACCGTCGGCGAAATATCGTAGGCCAGCTTGGCCTTGAACTGGTCCTGCACGGTGTGGTATTGCGTGGCCGTGCCGAGGATGAGCCAGGGGCTGTTGCTGCGGTCCAGGCCCGCGACCGCGCCGGTGACGGGAATGCCCGCGCTGCTTGGCTTGCCGGCGCCGGGCGCCTTGGTGGGGAAGGTCAGCGGCTGGCCGTCGCTGTCGGTGTGGCCGACGTCCACGTACCACGACCAGCCGCCTTGGCGGTCGCCCAGCGAGATGCTGGCTTGCTTGCCCTGGTAGCTGTCGTTGGTGTTATACAGCTTGAACGGCTGGTGTGTCAGCGCCAGCTTGGCGTGGGCCTCGAACTTGGCCGGCATGCGGGTCATGTAGTCGACCACCGCGCCGACCGAGTTGCCGCCGTAGGCTGCGGAGAAGGGGCCGTACAGCACGTCGACACGCTCGACCTGCTCGGGGCTGACCATGCCCCAGCGCGGCGCGAACGAGGCGCCGTTGCCGAGATAGTTGGACAGCAAAATGCCGTCGGCGTACACCATCGAGCGGGCGCTGTTGCCGGTGCCCGAGGCGCGGGTGGACAGCACGGCGTGGTTGTAGTCGCCGATGTAGCGCTTGCGCACCAGAAGGCTGGGCAGGTATTTCAACGCGTCTTCGGCGTCGGTGGCGTTGATGGACTGTTCGATTTCGTGGTGCGTGATGCCTTCGATGGTGGTCGGGATCTGCGCCGGCAGCGACGTCGGGCGGTTGCCGGTGATGGTCACGGTGCCCAGCATGTGCATGGGCGCCTCCTCGGCGCAGGCGAGGGTGGAGAAGGCGGCAAGCAGCGCCAGCGCCATTGGCGATATGGTCGTTTTCATGATGTTCCTGATGTGGGGATGATGACCGCCTGCGCGGCGCGGAGCGGCGGGCGGCGGCGGTTACGGCTGGCGATCAGGAACGGGTGGGTGGTCCGCGCGGCTTGGCGGCGGTCCAGCTGTGCAGCGGACTCGGTGCGCTGTAGAACAGCGGCGGGTAGTAGTCATGGCCGCCGATGACGGCGAAGCTGGCCACGGCTTGCGGCAGCAGCGCGTAGGTGCCGCCGTGCGTGGCGCAATACGGGCAATGCTCCATCGCGTGATCGGCGGCCGGGGCGGGGGATTTCTTGATGGTGTCGGTGGAGCAGATCTCGGCATAGCCGAACGGCGAGGCCGGGCTCATCGCCCTGGAGATCGACGGAGCGAGCGCACTGAACAGGACAGCCAGCAGGGCGATCCAGATATGCAGCGTTCGACGGCGCGCGAAATTGAACATGGAGAAATTATAGCAAATCCTCAAATCCGCGTACTTACATTTGAGAATGAGAAGTGTTATCATTTAGATTGTTGAAACGCACACTCACTCACATCATGCCGCTGACTGCCATTCCCTACAAACGTTCCCTTATTGCCGTTGCCGTCGCCTTGCTGGCGCTCCCCACCCATGCGCAGGAGGCCGCCGGGCCGATCGAATCGATCCAGGTTTCGGGCAGCTGGCTGGGTTCGGGTTTGCAGAACAGCGTCAAGAACTTCGCCGGCGCCCGCACCGTGATGAAGAAGGAAGACATCGACAACACCGGCGCCGCCGACATCGGCGACGTGATGCGCCGCATTCCAGGCGTGCAGGCCACCGACAATTCCGGCTCGGCCGGCAGCGCGATCTCGCTCAACATCGGCGTGCGCGGCCTGTCCGGCCGCTACTCGCCGCGCTCGACCGTGCTGCTGGACGGGGTACCGCTGGCGGTCGCGCCTTACGGCCAGCCGCAACTGTCGTTCGCGCCGGTCAGCCTCAACAACATTGAATCGATCGACGTGGTGCGCGGCGGCGGCGCGGTGCGCTACGGCCCGCAGAACGTTGGCGGCATCATCAACTTCCGCAGCCGCTCGATTCCGGACGTGCCGGGCGTCAGCGGCGACGCCACGTTCCGCTACAACGACTTCGGCCAGGGCGGCCAGAACCGCCAGTACAGCGCCTTCGTCGGCAGCCAGCAGGACAACGGCCTGGGCGTGGCGGTGCTGTACTCGGGCATGGCCGGCAGCGAGTGGCGCGACGGCAGCACAGAAAAGGTCAACGATCTGGCGCTGAAGTTCCGCTATCAGCTCACGCCGCACAGCGAGTTGAACGCCAAGCTGTCCTACTACGAGGTCAACTCGCGCACGCCGGGCGGGCTGACGGTGGCGCAGTACAACGCCGATCCATTCCAGAACACCCGGCCCACCGATTTCTGGAGCGGCGACCGCCGCAGCGCGGACGTCGGCTACCTGAACACCTTGTCGGCCACGCAGGAATTCGAGGTCAAGGCCTATTACAGCGACAGCTTCCGTCAAAGTTCGCTGATCAACGCGGCCAAGACCCAGCTGACCTGGCAGCCGCGCAACTACGAGGTGCTGGGCCTGGAGCCGCGCTACACGCAACGCTTCGCCACCGGCGGCCTGACGCACGACGTCACCGTCGGCTACCGCTTCCTGCGCGAGCGCGGCGACGACAACAACTACGTCCAGACCGTGTCGACCGGCGCCAGAGGCGCGACCTCCACCTTCGTCAACAGCACCGACGCGCACGCGGTCTACATCGACGACCGCATCGCCGTGGGCGCGTGGCGCATCACGCCGGGCCTGCGCTACGAGCACATCAAATCCGAGCGCAACGACCTCAGCGCGAAATCGGTGTTCGAGAGCGACAACAACAAGGCGCTGCCGTCGCTGAACGTGGCCTATCTGCTGACCCGTTCGCTGACCGTGTTCGCCAACTACACGACCTCGTTCGGCCCGGTGCAGAACACCCAGCTCAATTCACAGACCCCGGCCAATCCGCTCAAGCCGGAACTGGCGAAGACGGCCGAACTGGGCGCGCGCTGGAAGACCGGCGCGGCCAGCGCCGAAGTCACCGCCTTCAAGCTGAAGTTCGATAACCAGATCCTGCAAGTGCCCGGCACCACGCCGGCCGTGTTCCGCAACATCGGCGCCACCAATCACGACGGCATCGAAACGGCGGCCGACTACAGCTTCGACGACGCCGGCGCGCTGGCCGGCCTGAACGTGTACGCGAACTACACCTACACCAGGGCGATCCAGGATTCGGGCGTGTCGTCGGGGCTGGATGTGCCGTTCTACTCGCGCAACACGGACACGCTGGGCGCGCGCTATCGCGTCGGCGCGTGGACGGCCAATCTGTCGACCACGCACCAAAGCAAGCAGTATTCGGATACCGCCAACACGGTGGCGGAGGCGGCGAACGGCAGCAACGGCACCGTGCCGGGCTTCCGCCTGTGGAATGCGCAATTGACCTGGAAGATGCCGGGCAAGCCGGGCTATGAGGTGATGGCCGGCGTCAACAACATCGCCGACCATCGTTATTACACCCGCAACGTCGACGGCAACGCCGGGCGCATGGTGGGCGCGCCGCGCACGGCTTACGTGCAGCTGCGCGCCACGTTCTGACGGGGGAGTTTAGTGCAGCACCCGCGGCGCGGGTTGCATGCTGAAGCCGGTGTAGTCCAGGAATGGTGCGGCGGCCATGGCTTCGGCCTGGTCCAGTTTGCGCTGGACCAACTTGTGCCAGGCGCCGGCCCAGCGGGCCGCCAGCAGGGATTCTTCCGCAGAACGCGCACACAGCGTTCTTTCCACGGCGATTTTCTGTCTGTGCAGGGCGTAGGTGGCGGTTATCAGAGTAGTCATGGTGGCGGCGAGACTGGCAAGGGTTAAGTAGTATGCAGCCCTATTTTGCCCGGCTCGCCCGCGTTTGAATGTGCGCCATTTCACCCAAGGCGATCAGAAACCCGGTTTAGATGCCAAAAAAACAGATTCTGTTGCGTTTTTACATCATTTGTCGCCGCTAGGGCATGAAGTTTTGATCGAGTATCTGTTTGACGGAATATGGATTGTCGGCCGGGAAGGCACCGACCGGTAGTCCGGTTTCGGCGGCCGCCATTTTGACGGCAACCGCGTAGCTCTCGCTTACATATTCCGGCAACGCAGGGCGCAGGCTCGGGCTGTCATCCAGCAATTGCGCCAAACGGGTGCGTTGCTCGATAAGCGTGGCGCGCCACTTATTGTGCGGGTGTTCTGGCTGGAACTGGCATTTGAGCAGGTGCATGATCAACACCCGCAGCCGATTTTTCAGCGTTCTGGTTTCTCTCTTTTTCATGCCGTCGAGCTCCGCGACCAGGTTGTCCACGTCCAGCTCGGAGAACCTGTGATCCAGCAGCAGTTGGATTTGTGCGTCTATCCACAGCGCCAGATCGTCGTCATAGCTCGGGTGATTGCGGGATTGGAGCAGGGTATGCATGTCGCACCTCCGGAGTCGTCAGGCTAATCCTATGCCTGTTCCCGCGTTTGACGCCACTCAATAGAAATACGGTGTCTTGCGCGTCCATTCGTTGTTCTTGTAGCGCTTGTGCAGCAGCGTGAAGGCGCTTTTCGACAGCGTCTTGGCATCGGCGTCCAGGCAGCCGCCGCGCGTCGATTGCACCGTCACGTACAGCAGCCACGGCAGCTCCGGGTCAGCCGGCACGGTGGCGGCGCGCTGCATGACGTAATCGCCGATGTAGCCGGTGGCCGTCTTCAGGCTGGCCAGCTGCGCCAGTTCCTTGTCGCGCGCGGCGCCGTTGCCCAGGTCCGGCATCGGCAGCGTGTGTTCGGCTTCGGTATTTTCGCCGTAGTTGGCGCCAGCCTTCGACGGCAGCTTGCACCACAGGTCGGCCAGCGTGTCGTCCGGCGCGCGCAGCGCGATGTCGGCGGTGGCGCTGCTGTACATCGGCGACAGGCCGTACTTCAAGGCGTTCAGCAGCATCCAGTAGCGGTGCTCCGGCGTGCCCGCCAGCTTGCGGTACTTCTGCATGACGGGCGCCAGCGCCGGTGCGTTCTGCTCGATCTGCTGGGCCGCGCTCAACGCGGCTTCGTCCTGTCCCAGCAGGTCGGAGCGCATCCACGCGGCGACGGCGATCTGCGTGCGCAAAGGCTTGGACAGCTTGCTGTTCGCGGCCAGCGCCGACAGGTCGGCCACGGACAGGCCGCTGTTCAGCCATCGCGTGCCATCTGCCGCGATGTCCACGCGGACCTTGTCGGCGCCGCCTTCCTCGCCGGACTTGGCTAGTTCGCCGGTGTCGGGATCGAGATCGCGGCTGGCGGCGCGCAGCAGATAGTTGGCCGCATCCGCCGGTGACGACGCCACCGCGAAGCGCTCCTGCAGGAACTGGTTGCGCGTGCTGCTCGAATTGCTGGCCGCCAGCGCGGGGCTGCTCAGCACCGCATCGCCAACCGCGCGCGCCTTGTCGGCCTGGTTGTTCAAGCGGTAGTGGCGGGCCAGCGCGTGGCGCATGGTCAGGTACTCGGGCGTGCCGGACGCCACCTGCTGCGCGGCCTTCTCCAGTTCCGGCGTCAGCTTCTCGGACAGCATGACGGTGGCCAGCAGCCACACACGCGCCTGCGCCTTGTTGCCTTCCTTGGCGTAGCGGTTCCACAGGTCGATGGCGTGCGCACGCTCCACCGCGCAGCTGCGCTTGGCCTGGTACTCCTGGCATTGCTGGACGGTCTGCAGCCAGTCGATGAAGCCCGCGCTGGCGCGCAGGGCGGGGCGGGCGTCGGGCTGGTCGGCAACCGGCGCTTGCAGCAGCTCGTTGGCCAGCACGCGCCAGTCGCCCAGGTGATCGTCCTGATAAGGATTGGCGCGCGGATCGTCCAGCAGCTTGCTCAGCTCCGCGAAGCGCAGCGTTGGCGTCAGCCGCACCTGCATGCTGCGCACGATGGCGCGGGTGGCTTCATGCAGCGATGCCAGCTCCGGGTTGGCGAGGATATGATCGGCGCTGGCCTGTATCGTCGCCAGCTTCTTCTGCGCCGCCGCCAGCCGTGCCGCCGCCGCGGCGGGACCTTCGCGTTTGGCGTCGAGGCGCTCCTGCCAGATCGCCTGCTCGGCGTTCGGGCCGGGCACAAACGTGGCGGCGCGCGCCTGCGAGCGCAGGCTCAGATACTCGCCCCACTGGCGCAGCGGATGCTTGTCGGTGGCGCCGATCCTGGCGAACAGGCTGCTGCTCAAGGCGTAGTTCTCACCGTAGAAAGCGGCGGAAGCCAGCTGATATTGCTGCATCTGGCGCCAGTACGGCGCTTCCGTCGCCGGCAGTTCGGCCGGCGACGGAATCGCGCGTTTGGTTTCGTCGAAGCGGTTGCGCGGCGCGTCCGCATCGTCGCCGCAGAATTTGAAGACCTGCCGCTGCGTCGCCACCCATGTGTTGAGTCGCGCCGGCGTCGCATCGGGACGCCGCGCCAGATCGTTCAGCGTGGCGGTGGCGAAGGTGTAGCCGCCGAGCGGACAATTCAGATAGCCGTTGGCCATGCTGTCGTCGCTCTTGGGCGCGGCGGGCGCCTGCTTCAAGGCCGCGCCGACGGCGGCCTGCCAGGCGCCATAGACCTTCTTGCCCTCGGACGCATCGACCCAACCGCCGTTATGGCTGCCGATGGCGCGCAGCAGGCCGCCCTGCGGATTGGGCACGGTCTTCAAACCGTCGGCGCCCAGCTGCACGGTGCGCCAGGCGGTGTACAGGTACATCCGGTCATAACTTGGCAGCAGCACGCCCAGTTCCCCGGATTGATAGCGGCCCAGCGCGATATCCGGCCCGCTGCGGCTGACGTAGGAATCCCAAGCGCCGCCACCGCTGGCGGCGGCGTGGGCGCAGGCCAGCAGCGCCGAAGCGATGACGAGTGGACGAAGAGATTTGATCATGGTGTGCTCCTTGAAAGCGGCGGCAGGTCCGCACCGTCGCGCTTCCACGCGTAGCGGTCGAACCAGTAGGTTTTACGATAGCGCGCCGCCACCTGCGGCGCGAAGGGTTCTTGCGGTGAGAAGCCCGCACTGCCCGCGCGGCAGCTGGCGTGCAGCGTGGCGGGCGATTGTTCTACGATGTCGCGCATGGTGGCGCTGTCCCTGCCCATGCGAAAGAACATCGGCACCACTTCGTCGGCGGCCAGTCCGTCCAGCCAGGCCGGCGAACGGCACCACCACGCCAGCGCGGTCACGCTCAACTTGATCTGCGGCGGCAGCGCGCCGCGCAGCTGCCGCACCAGCGAACGATAGAACTCGCGCTGCGACGGCTTGGCTTCCATGTCCAGCTGCACCCAGCCGGAGGTGCTGGCGGCGGCCGCGTCGAGCACCGCCTGCACGATGATCGCGCGGCTGGCCTCAATATCCTGCGGCGGATTGACGGTGCTGACTTCGACGTGCAGCACCGGCGTCACCCGCGTGGCGGCGGGCATCGCGGGCTGGCGCATGCGCGGACGCGTGCGCACGGCGTCGCCGGTCAGCAGGACGTGGCGTTGCAGGACCGCCGCCTCGGTGGTGGACCACGAAGGCAGCAGAGCCTCGTCCCACAGCCAGGCGACTGTCTGCGCGCGGGCGGCGCAGTGGCAAAGCAGCAGGGTACTGAGGACAAGGCGAAGAAGAAGGGAAGGCATCGGAAAACGGGGCGACAAGGTGCCCCATTTTACCGATGTTTACTGTTTTTACAAGATTGATTGTGTGCTTTCCAATGCGGCGATCGCCGCCGCCACGCCAGCGCCGTAGGCAGGATCGGCCTGGGTGCAGTGGTGGATGTGCCGCTGCTGCACGGCCTTCGATACGCCGTGGATGGCGCGCGCCGTGTTCTCGAACAGCAGCTGCTTCTTCTCGGCCGTCAGGAGGCGGAACAGATTGCCCGGCTGCGAATAGTAGTCCGTATCGACCCGATGATCCCAGTGCCCGGCCGCGCCTTCCAGCGACAGCGGCGGTTCGGCGAACTGCGGCTGCTGCTGCCATTCGCCATGGCTGTTCGGCTCATACGAGGTGCTGGCGCCGTGGTTGCCGTCGGTGCGCATGGCGCCGTCGCGGTGATAGCTGTGGAACGGGCACTTGGGCGCATTGACCGGGATCGCGTGATGGTTCACGCCCAGGCGGTAGCGGGCCGCGTCGCCGTACGAGAACAGGCGCGATTGCAGCATCTTGTCCGGCGAGAAGCTGATGCCGGGGACCACGTTGGCCGGCGAGAAGGCCGACTGCTCGACATCCGCGAAGTAGTTCTCCGGGTTGCGGTTCAGTTCCAGCACGCCGACGTCGATCAGCGGATAGTCCTTGTGCGGCCAGATCTTGGTCAGGTCGAACGGGTTGTACGGCACCTTGGACGCTTCGGCTTCCGGCATGATCTGCACCGCCAGCTTCCAGCGCGGGAAGTCCTTGTTCTCGATGGCGTCGAACAGGTCGCGCTGCGAGCTTTCGCGGTCGCGGCCCACCACGTCGGCCGCCTCGGCGTCGCTGAAGTTCCGGATCCCCTGCTGGCAGACGAAGTGGAACTTGACCCAGAAGCGTTCATTCTTCGGGCTGATGAAGCTGAAGGTGTGGCTGCCGAAACCGTGCATGTTGCGGTAGCCCTTGGGGATGCCGCGGTCGCTCATGACGATGGTGATCTGGTGCAGCGCCTCCGGCAGCAGGGTCCAGAAGTCCCAGTTGTTTTCGGCGCTGCGCAGATTGGTCTTGGGGTCGCGCTTGACGGCGTGGTTCAGGTCCGGGAACTTGAGCGGGTCGCGGAAGAAGAACACCGGCGTGTTGTTGCCCACCACGTCCCAGTTGCCTTGCTCGGTGTAGAACTTGACGGCGAAGCCGCGGATGTCGCGTTCCGCGTCGGCGGCGCCGCGCTCGCCGGCCACGGTGGAGAAGCGCATGAAGATGTCGGTCTTCTTGCCGACCTCGGAGAACAGCGCAGCGCGCGTGTACTTGCTGATGTCGTGGGTGACGGTGAAGGTGCCGAAGGCGCCGGAGCCCTTGGCGTGCATGCGGCGCTCGGGGATCACCTCGCGCGCGAAGTGGGCCAGCTTCTCAAGATGCCAGACATCCTGCAGCAGCACCGGGCCACGCGGGCCGGCGGTCTGGGTGTTCTGGTTGTCGACGACCGGCGCGCCGGCAGCGGTGGTGAGGTTTTTCATGAAACTTCCTTCAGCGGTTTTGAGGGTGAATGGAAAATCGCAGCATAACGAACACCTTGCTCTTGCACAGCTCTCTTTCGGGAGAGCCCCAAAACAAAAACGCCCGGCTGTTGGGCCGGGCGTTCGATACTACCTGATGTTGCCGAAGGATGTAGCGTATTACTTGCTTGGGTAGACGATGTCTGCGCGGCGGTTCTGGGCGCGGGTGGCGTCGTCGCTGCCGGAGGCTTTTTCTTTACCGTAGCTGATGGCTTCCATCTGGCCGTCTTTCACGCCTTGCACTTTCAGGGCGGTGATCACGGCTTGCGCGCGGCGCTGGCCCAGGGCCAGGTTGTACTCGGCGCCGCCGCGTTCGTCGGTGTTGCCTTCGACTTTGATCGACACGTTCGGGTTCGACGACAGGAACTTGCCGTGGTCCGCGACCAGGGCGTTGAACTCAGGCTTGACGTTGTACTTGTCGAAGTCGAAGAACACGCTGCGGTTCTTGTAGATCGAGCTGTTCGGGTCCAGGTACGCTGGCAGCGACACGGCGACTGGCGCGGCCACTGGAGCTGGTGCTGGTGCGGCCGGCGCAGCTTTGACTGGCTCTGGAGCCGGTGCTGGAGCGACGACTGGTGCAGGGGTGCTGCAAGCGCTCAGAACAGCCAGTGCGCAGGATGCCAGCAGGATTTTTTGTTGTGCTTTCATGGAAATACTCCCGAAATAGTTCAATTGTTTTGGACTTGCATGGGGTGTGAGGCTTGGACACCAGCCGCGACCGACATTATATAAGGGTTTCCCTCAGAAAGATTGACTTGCTGCATTATTTTTTTATCCAAGGCGAGAAAGGCGCCAAATCCTTGCCCGCTTCCACGTACCAGGCGCGGCGCGTGATGTCGAATTGGGCGCCCAATGCCTTGACCTGGTCCTTCTGCTGGTAGGCGGCGGTCAGGTACTGGCGCGCGGCCGCAGGGGCGGCCGGCGCGGCCTGATTGCGGGCGATGGCTGCTTCCGCCGCGGCGGTCGATTTCGCCAGGCGCATCTGCGCGATGAAGCCGCTGCGCAGCGCGGCGTCGGCCGGCGAGAGCAGCGTCAGGCGCGCGCGGGCGCGGGTGGCGCCGACGTAGAACAGGTTTTCCTCTTCGGCCTTGGGCTGGGTCGGATGTGGGAATTCGTCGGCCTGCAGGAAGGGCAGGATCACGTGCTCGAACTCCTTGCCCTTGGCGTTGGCCACGCATTCGATCAGCACCGCCTTGCGGTCGCGCTTGCGGCGCACGAAGGCTTCGCGCGCGTTGAGCGTAGCCCAGAACTCGGCCAGCGTGTGGCCGGAGGCGGCCGCCGCGTCGAGCAGGCCGGCCACCGATTTGTTGACCACGCCCGCTTCGTAGGGCCGCACGAAGATGCGGCGCGCGGTCGCCACCAGCTTGACGCGCTCGCATATCTCGGTCAGCACGGCCGCCGCCGGCGTGGCCGGATCGACCTCCGTCAGCCAGGCGATGGTCGCGATGACGGCCTGCTTGGTGGCCAGGCTGGCGACGTCGCGGTAGCTCGGCTCGTCGCCGTCGCGCTGTTCGTCGTCGATGTGGAACAGTTCTCCCAGCAGCGCCGGGTCCTTGATGATCTGCGCCTTGAAGTTGTCCATGCGCCGCGCCGAGAAGCGCATCTCGCTGAAGGCCACCATGGCGTCGACGATGGCGGTGCGTACCTGCTCCGATTTGACGGCGCTGAAATCCTTGAGCGCGATCGCCAGCAGGCCGCGCAGGAACAGGATCTCGTCGCGCTGCAGGTAGCCGGCCATGGCGGGCGTGCGGTAGTCGATGTCGGCTTCGATCAGCGCGTTCTCGATGGCCATCGACTGATGGCGGTCGCGTATCAGGATGGCGCAGCCGTCGAGCGCGTGGCCGTCGGCCTTCCATTGCCGGATCGCGGCCACGGCCTGCTGCGCGCAGGCGGCGGCGTTGTCGTAGTGGGCGTGGCGGATCTCGGTGTGCAGCGGCAGGCTCGATTCGACTGGCTTCTGCTTGAACTCCGCCATCGCGTAGGCCAGGTGCGGGCCGTGGCGGTAGGTGTAGGTCAGCGGGAAGCGCACCAGCTTGGGGTAGTTCTGGCCGAAGCGGCGGTTCAGGTATTCCTCGCTGGCCCCAAGCTTGGCGTGGATCACCTGGTCCTTGTCGCCGGCGCCGACGAAAAAGCACTGCGGCTTGGCGATCAGCGCGTCGAGGATCTGGAAGGCCGCCTCGTTCAGGTCGTGCAGCTCGTCGCACAGCACCAGCCGGTAGTCGGGGAAGTGCTCGGCCAGGCGCGCGCCCGCCTGCAGGTTGCAGGCCAGGTCGTAGGTGGCGTCGAACGGGCCGCGGAACACCGCGCCGGCGCCGCCGTCCAGGCGCAGGGTTTCGTATTCCACCGTGGTCAGGTAGTCGGTCAGCGGCACGCCCATCGACTCGGCGATGTCCTCGTTGCCCATGTATTCGACGTCGGCGGCCAGCGCCATCGTCGCCTTCAGCTGCAGCTGCACGTCGAGGAACTGGGCCAGCGCGATGCTGTGGGTTTGCAGGTCCAGGCCGTCCAGGCGGCCGGCGTAGCGCTCGGCCACGCGGTCGATCGCGGCCAGCGCGTAGTCCTTCAGCTGGCGCGCCTCGGCGCATTGCCGCAGGCCGTCGCCGTCGATGCTGTCGAGTTGGAACGCGGCGAAGTCCTCGAAGGTCAGCACGGCGACGCGGCTGGCCAGCGCGTGCGGCACGCCCACGTCGAGCAAGCGCTGGCGCATGACGTCGCGCGCTTCGGGCGTGAAGGTCAGCGCCAGGATTTGTTCCGGCGCCAGCTTGCGCGCCAGCGCCTCGCCGATGCGCAGCGCCAGCGTGGTGGTCTTGGCGGCGCCGGCGTTGGCGTCCACCAGCACCACCTTGTGCTGCGCCAGCTGGATGGCGGTCTGCTCGGGTGTGGGGATCAGGCCTTGCGGGGTGAAGCGGGGAGGGTTGGCATCATTCATCCGTCACATTATAGCGACCGGCGTGCGGTTGCCGGCGGCGGACTGCGTGGCCGGCGCGGGCGCGGCCGGCTTTACGTGCAGGCGCGCGGTGGCGCCCTCGATGAACTGGGCGCTGAACACGCGCCGTTCGACCAGCGTTTCGCGGCTGTCGATGACGGCGCACAGCAGGTTGGCGGCGGCGGCGGCCATCTTGGGGATGGGCTGGCGCAGCGTGGTCAGGTTGTAGCTCAGCCAGTTGGACGGCTCGACCGCGTCGAAGCCGGCCACCGACATCTGGCCCGGCACGTCGATGCCCAGTTCATGGCGCGCGCAGTCGAGGCAGCCGATCGCCATCACGTCGCTGCCGCAGATGATGGCGTCCGGCACGCCGCCCATTTCCTCGATCAGCGCCTTGAGGCCGGTGGCGCCGCTGTTGTAGTCGTATTCGCCCGGCACGATCACCGGCGGGGGCAGGCCCAGCTCGGCCAGCCGTTCGCAGGCGCCGCGCCGTCGTTCGCCGGCCACGGTGGTGTCGGTGGTGCCGCCGATGATGCCGAAGCGGCGGTGGCCGGCAGCCGCCAGCCGCGAGACCAGCATGCGGCCCGCTTCCAGGTGGTCGCAGGTGACGGTGTTGACCGACTGGTTGCGCAGCGTGCGGTTGAACAGCACCAGCGGCATGCCGCGCCGTTCGAACTCGGCCACGTGCTCGTCGGACACGCGGGCGGCCACGATCGCGCCGTCGACCTGGAATTGCCAGACGTCGTTGAGCACGCGGTCGACATCGGCCTCGCGCGCCAGCGGGAACAGCAGCACGCGCTTGCCCAGCGCGCTCAGTTGCTGGCTCAGTTCGGCCAGCAGTTCGGGGTAGTACAGATTGGACTTGTTGGTGATCAGCACCGCGACCATGTTGGAGCGGCGCGTGATCAGGCTGCGGGCGGCGGCGTTGGGAATGTAGTCCAGCAGTGCGGCGGCTTTCATCACCCGCGCGTGGGTGGACTTGGACACGCTGGCGCCGGGCTTGAAGCAGCGCGACACCGCCGATTGCGACACCCCGGCCACGATGGCCACGTCATACGAGGTGACGCGGCGGGCTTCACGGGCAATGCTGGCTTTGTGTTCAGTCGCGCAGACTTGGATAGTCGGCTTGGATTTGGTCATTGTCTCTGGCCTGCAGGCTGCGGCTTGCATGTATGTTAGTTAATTCAGCATAATCAAAATCTTACTCATTGGCAACTATAATCGTTTTTCTTTTAAGAAATATCGGGTCGGGTGTGGCCCCGCTGCAATTTTCCCTGTCGGCCGGGGTTTTCTGCTAAGATAACGCCCCTTTATTCACGTGAAGGGTCGACATGGCCAATGCTTGCGGCGTCGATTTTGGCACGTCAAATTCCACGGTGGGCTGGGTGCGTCCCGGCCACCCGGTGATGTTGGAACTGGAAGAGGGCAAGACCACCTTGCCGTCGGTGGTTTTCTTCAACGCCGAGGACGAAGAGGTTACCTTCGGACGTGCAGCGCTGGCCGAATATCTGGCCGGCTACGAGGGGCGCCTGATGCGCTCCATGAAAAGTTTGCTGGGCACCAGCCTGATCGACGGCCAGACCGAGGTGGGCGGCCGCGCGTTGCCGTTCCGCGCGCTGCTGTCGCAGTTCATCGGCGAGGTGAAGCGCCGCGCCGAGCTGTCGGCCGGGCGCCAGTTCACGTCGGCCGTGTTCGGCCGTCCCGTGCATTTCATCGATGACAGCAAGGAAAACGACCAGCTGGCCGAGGATACGCTGGCCGAGGTGGCCCGTTCCGTCGGCTTCAAGGATATCGCCTTCCAGTTCGAGCCGATCGCCGCGGCCTTCGACTACGAGTCGCAGATCACGCGCGAGGAACTGGTGCTGATCGCCGACATCGGCGGCGGTACCTCGGACTTTTCGCTGGTGCGCCTGTCGCCCGAGCGCGCGAAGAAGACCGAGCGGCGCGACGACATCCTGGCCAACGGCGGCGTGCACATCGGCGGCACCGACTTCGATAAATACCTGAGCCTGTCGTCCGTGATGCCGCTGCTGGGCTACGGCAGCCGCCTGCGCAACAACAGCGAGGTGCCGTCCAGCTACTACTTCAACCTGGCCACCTGGCACACCATCAACCAGGCCTACACCAAGAAGATGTGGACCCAGCTGTCCGACCTGCTGCGCGATTCGGCCGAGCAAGAAAAGCTGGGCCGCCTGCAGAAGCTGATCGACCAGCGCGCCGGCCATTGGCTGGCGATGAAGTCGGAAGAGGGCAAGATCGCGCTGTCCGACGCGCCGAAGGTTACGCTGGAGCTGGACCGCTTGTCGCCGGCCGTGACGCTGGAGCTGGACCGCGCGCAGTTCGACGACGCCATCGGCCACCTGGTCGGCTCGGTCGAGAGCACGGTGCTGGGCCTGCTGCGCGACGCCGGCGTGGCGCCGGCCGATGTGGACACGGTGTTCTTCACCGGCGGTTCCAGCGGCGTGCGCATGCTGCGCGAGCGCATCGGCGCGCTGGTGCCGTCGGCCCGCAAGGTCGAAGGCGACCTATTCGGCAGTATCGGCGCCGGCCTGGCGCTGGATGCCGTGCGCAAGTTCGGCTAACTAAAAGGAACGCCATGCTCGACCAACCCATCGTCATGCTCGACTTCGAGACCACCGGCCTGTCGCCCGACATGGGCGACCGCATCACCGAGGTGGCGGCGTTGCGCATCGTCGGCGGCAGGGTGGTCGACCGCTATGTGTCGCTAATTAACTGCAATGTGCGCATACCGTCCTTCATCACCGGCCTGACCGGCATCACACAGGCCATGGTCGACGGCGCGCCGCCGGTGTCGCGGGTGGTGCCGGAGCTGCTGGATTTTATCGGCGGCGATGCGCTGTCGGCCCACAACGCCAGCTTCGACGATAAATTCCTGCGCGCCGAGGCTGCCCGGCTGGGCCTGACGCCCGGCTATCAGGCGCTGGTGTGTTCGCTGAAGCTGTCGCGCCGCGTGTTCCCCCAGCTGCCGAGCTACAAGCTGGGCAACCTGTCGGACCAGCTGGGCATCCGCTTCAAGAGCGCGGCTCACCGGGCCGAGTCCGATGCGGAGGTGGCGGCCGAGGTGCTGATCCATATCGGCAAGCACATCGGATCGACCTATGGCATAGGCGGCGTCGATACCTCGCTGCTGGTGGCGATCAACAAATTGGCGGCCGCCAAAGTGCACGCCTTCCTCGAAAAACAAAAAGTACGCTAAAAATCCGTGGCTCGCATTACAATACCGGCACTGATGTATCGATAGTTGGTATTTTGTGAATATACGCCGCAACTTCTTCTATGTGCTGCTGTCGCTTCTGCTGGTGTTCTCCCAGCAGATGGGGTACTCGCACGCGCTGTCGCACGCTTCGGCCGCGACCGGCGTGGTGCAGGCCGCCGCGCAGCAGGACGAAGATGCCAGCAGCATCACCAAGCTGGGGCTCGATCACAATTGCGCGCAATGCCTGGCGTTTGCGCAGATCGCCTCCGCCGCCGATACTCATTTCTACTCCTTCCCGCTGGCTGCCAATACCTCGGTGGCCGTCATTCACGCGCCGGTGCCGCTCGATTGTCAGCGCACCGTCTGCGGCTTCCGATCGCGAGCGCCGCCCTTCCTGTCCTGATCGCACACACTTGATCCGCGCCGCTGCCGCTTGAGCAGGGGCGCGCTCTATCGTAGCTATCCACAGGAAATCACATGTTGAAACACAGCGTACTCGCGGCCGCATTGAGCGCCGCCGTGGCGGCCCCGCAGGCCTATGCCGCAGATAAGAAGGAACAGAAGGAACTGGCAGAAATCCGCGCGGAGATCCGCGAGATGAAGGCCGCTTACGAGGCCCGCTTGCAGGCCATGGAACAGCGCCTGCAGCAGGCGCAGTCGGATACCGCCGCCGCCAAGGCGCAGCTCGCCACGATTGGCGCGGCTGCGCCGGCCGCCGCGGCGGCACCGGCCGTCACCGCACCTGCCGTGGCCGCCTACGTCGAGCCGCCCGCCGCGCCAGGCGCCGCGGCGTCTGTCGGCGGCGCTAACCCGGCAAGCAACCTGTTCAACCCGAACATCTCGATGATCCTGGGCGGCACCCTGCAGAACCTGAAGCAGGACCCGACCCAGTACCGCCTGCAAGGCTTCGCGCCGAGCGGCGGCGAGGTCGGCCCCGGCAAGCGCGGCTTCAGCCTGGGCGAATCCGAGCTGACCATGGCGGCCAATATCGATCCGCAGTTCGCCGGCCAGCTGACCTTCTCGTTGAGCGGCGAGAACGAGGTCAGCGTGGAAGAAGCGTTCATCCAGACGCGCGCGATGGCGAACGGGCTGAACGTCAAGGCCGGCCGCTTCCTGTCTTCCATTGGATATCTGAATGGCCAGCATGCCCACACCTGGGACTTCGTCGATGCGCCGCTGGCGTATCAAGCCTTCCTGGGCGGCCAGTACAAGCCGGACGGCGTGCAGGCCAAGTGGCTGGCGCCGCTCGACCAGTTCGTGGAGCTCGGCGTGGAAGCGGGCAGCGGCGCGGCCTTCCCCGGCAACGACCGCAACAAGAATGGCGCGGGCGCCGTCAGCGTATTCGCCCACATCGGCGACGATATCGGCGCATCGTCCAGCTATCGTGCCGGCTTGTCCTACCTGCACACCGCCGCGGAAAAGCGCGCCTACGAGGACGAGGGCCTGAGCAATAACTTCAGCGGCAAGTCCAACACCTGGATCGCCGACGCGATCTACAAATGGGCGCCGAACGGCAACCCGACCAACACCAACTTCAAGCTGCAGGGCGAGTACTTCCGCCGCAAGGAAACCGGCACGCTGAACTACGCGGTCGACACCGACGCGGCGGCCAGCGGCAGCTATCGCAGCGTGCAGTCGGGCTGGTACCTGCAAGGGGTCTACCAGTTCATGCCGACCTGGCGCGCGGGCCTGCGCTACGACCGGCTGTCGTCCGGTTCGCCGCGCATCGGCCTGATCGACAGCGGCGCGCTGGCCTGGGCCAACCTGCCGATACTGCAAGCCTACAACCCATCGCGCAGCAGCTTCATGGTGGACTACAGCCCGTCCGAGTTCTCGCGCCTGCGCCTGCAGCTGGCGCGCGACCAGTCCCGTCCCGGCGCGACCGACAATCAGATTTTCCTTCAATACATCATGAGCCTGGGCACGCACGCGGCCCACTCGTTCTAAGGAGCAGGCATGAAACGCACACTCAAACATCTGCTGATCGCCGCCGCTTGCGTGGCGGCCACCTCGGCCCACGCGGCCGTCAACGTGCTGGCCTGCGAGCCGGAATGGGAGGCGCTGACCAACGAGCTCGGCGGCGACAAGGTGAAAGTCTCCAGCGCCACCAACGCGCTGCAGGACCCGCACCGCATCGAAGCGCGTCCCAGCCTGATCGCGCGCACCCGCAACGCCAACCTGCTGGTGTGCACCGGGCTGGAGCTGGAAGTGGGCTGGCTGCCGGTGCTGGTCCAGCAATCGGGCAACAGCAAGATCGCCGCCGGCCAGCCGGGCAACTTCGAGGCGGGCGCCTACGTGCCGCGCCTGGACGTGCCGAACAAGGTCGACCGCAGCGAGGGCGACGTGCATGCCGCCGGCAATCCGCACATCCAGCAGAACCCGCACAACATCGCGCTGGTCGCCGTGGCGCTGGCCAAACGCCTGGCCGAGCTGGACCCGGCCAACGCCGCCTACTACCAGGCGCGGCAGAAGGACTTCTCGGCGCGCTGGGATGCGGCCATGATCAAGTGGGAGAAGCAGGCGGCGCCGTTGAAGGGCGTGGCCGTGGTCGAGCACCACAAGAACATGGAGTATCTGATGGGCTGGCTCGGCATGCATCAGGTCGGCACGCTGGAACCCAAGCCGGGCGTGGAGCCGAGCGCGGCCCATCTGTCCGAGCTGCTGTCGCAGTTGCAGCGCGCGCCGGCCAAAATGGTAATACGCGCCGCCTACCAGGACGGCCGCGCATCGCAGTGGCTATCCGAGCACGCGAAGATACCGGCGGTGGTGCTGCCGTTCTCCGTGGGTGGCGACGACAAGAGCAAGGACTTGTTCGGCCTGTTCGATTCGACTGTACAACGCCTGATGGACGCCAATAAATGAACGCTGAATCGCTCGATCTGATGATCATCGTGCCGGCGCTGCTGGCCGGCCTGTTGGTGCTGCTGACCCACGTGCCGCTGGGCGCGCAGGTGCTCAAGCGCGGCATCGTGTTTATCGATCTGGCGATCGCGCAAATCGCCGCGCTGGGCGTGATCATCGCCGGCGCCGCCGAGCTCGATCCGCAGAGCTGGGCGGTGCAGGCCGCCGCCGCGGCCGCCGCCGTGTGCGGCGCGCTGCTGCTGACCTGGACCGAAAAGCGCTGGCCGGAAGTGCAGGAAGCGCAGATCGGCGTGATGTTCATCCTGGCCGCGACGGCGGGCCTGCTGCTGGTGGCGCACAACCCGCACGGCGGCGAGCATTTGCAGGATCTGCTCGCCGGGCAGATCCTGTGGGTGCGCTATGACCAGCTGTTGCTGCCGGCGGTGGGCACGGTGGTGATCTGCGGACTGTTGTACTTCCTGCGCGAACGCCTGAGCCGCCTGGGCTTCTACCTGATCTTCGCACTGGCCGTGACGGCGTCGGTGCAACTGGTGGGCGTGTACCTGGTGTTCACCAGCCTGATCGTACCCGGCCTGGCGGTGCGCCACTATGTCGGCAAGAAACGGCTGGTGCTGGCCTATCTGATCGGTGCGGCGGGTTATGCCAGCGGGCTGGTGTTGTCCACGCTGTACGACCTGCCATCGGGCGCCCTGATCGTTTGGTGTCTGACGGCATTGGCGATCGCCGTGTATGCATGCGGTCCCAAGCCCAGCGGTGCGCGCCGGGTCGCGCATCGCTAAAAGCGATAACATTTCATCATGGTCCGTTTGAGCGCGGTCAAACTCTGGCCGGGACCGCGTTTTACACTTTAACCAACATTGTTGTGGTGTTGGCCAGAGGTGTACCATGAAGAATCAAAGCTCGGCAAGGGCAGGTTACGACACCTTTTTATGGTACCGGGAGGCGGCTGAACGCGGCAATCCCTACGCCCAGTTCAATCTGGCACTGGTCTATAAAAAAGGGCAGGACGTGGCGCGCGACGAAGTGCGCGCCTTCTACTGGATGCTCAAGGCGGCCCAGCAGGGGTTGGCGTTCGCGCAGAACCACCTGGGCGTGATGTACTACAACGGCCGCGGTGTCGCCAACAACGACAAGGAAGCCGTGCGCTGGTTCCGCGCAGCCGCGCTGCAGGGCGAGGTATCGGCCCAACAAAATCTGGGACAGATGTACAAAAAAGGGCGCGGCGTGGCGCGCAACGACGAGACCGCCTTGTCGTGGTTCTACCGCGCTTCCGAGCAGGGCGTGGCCAGCGCGCAAACCCTGCTTGGCGAGGCCTACGTCCATGGCATGGGCGTGCGGCGCAACTATCCGCTGGCGCTGGCCTGGTTTCGCAAGGCGGCGCTGCAGAACGATGCCTGCGCCCAGCTCAATCTCGGTCTGATGTACAAGCACGGCCACGGCGTGGCGCGCAACGATGTGCAGGCGCTGGCGTGGTTCCGCCAGGCGGCGGCGCAGGAATGCGCCGTGGCCCAAAGGCTGGTGGGCGTGGCCTATGCCGAGGGGCAGGGCGTGGCGGCCGACCAGTTGCGCGCCTACGCCTGGCTGCTGCGCGCCGCCGAGCAGGAAGACGCGGACGCGCAATTCAACCTCGGCATCATGCTGGCCAACGGCAAGGGCGTGGAGCGCGACGACGAGCTGGCCTTCACATGGTATCGCCGGGCGGCCGAGTCCGGCCACGTGCTGGCTCAGTACAACCTGGGCGGCATGTACGCGCGCGGACGCGGCGTGCCGCGCGACGAGCAGCGGGCGCTGGAGTGGTACCGCATGGCGGCCGAGCAGGGCGCGCCCAGCGCCCAGTTCAACGTTGGCGTGATGTACGCCAACGGCCACGGCGTGGCCAAGGACGAGGCGCGGGCGGTGGCGTGGTATCGCTGCGCGGCCGAGCAGGGCGATGCCAGCGCGCAGAACAACCTGGGCGTGATGTACGCCAACGGCCTGGGCGTGGCGCGCGACGAGGAGCTGGCCGTCAGCTGGTACGGCAAGGCGGCGGAACAGGGCCATGCGCTGGCGCAGTTCAACCTGGGCGGCATGTATGGCAGCGGGCGCGGCGTGGCGCGCGACGATGAAAAATCCTGCATGTGGCTGACATTGGCGGCCGAGGCCAGCGAACTGGCTGCTGCCAGCAACCGCAAGAAATCCGAACTGGACCTGACGCCGCAGGCGATGGAAGCTGCCTCCGAGCTGGCTCGCCGCTGGCGGGCGGCGCACGCCACGCCAGCGCGGCCGGTATGACGCTTCAGCCCTCTTGCCGGCGGCGATCCATGAACAGGCTGTTGCCATGGATCTTCTTGGCCTGCTTCTTCGATTCCGCGGCGGCGGTGGCGATCTGGTGATGCGTGTAGTACTTGTGCGGATCGACGCGGATCGCGCCTATCGATAAGCTCATCAGCGAATAAAACACTTTCTTGCCCTGGCGGTCCTCGCTGAGATAGCCGCCGCGCTCGCGGTCTTCGGTGCTGTAGAAATCCTGCACGTGCCGCTCGAATTCCTGCAGGATGACGTTGCAGCGCGCCTCCCAATCCTCGCTCTGGAACAGCACCATGAAGTCGTCGCCGCCGATGTGGCCGACGAAGTCGCGGTCGGCGTCGGTGCGCTCGCCGAGCAGCTTGCCGGTCAGCTGGATCACGTCGTCGCCCCGCCGGTAGCCGTACACATCGTTGAACGGCTTGAAATGGTCGAGGTCGAAGTAGCAGACCCAGAAGCGCGCGCCGCTCTCCAGCAGCCGGTCGATGTGCTCGTTGATCGGCACGTTGCCCGGCAGCTGCGTCAGCGGATTGGCATAGCGCGCCGCCGTGATCTGCATCTGTGTGATCTCGCGCATCAGGTCGTGTCCCGTGCCCATGCCCAGGTAGCGGCCCTGGTCGGTGATGATGAAACCGTTGAACAGCTGATGGGCGTCGGCCTGCGCCATGCGGAAGCTCAGGTCTTGCAGGCTGGTGTCCTTGTCGGCGATCAGCGCGTTGCTGTCCATGAACTGCTTGCAGGACTTCTTGCCGTACAGCTCGCGCTGGTAGGGACGGGCGAAGTGGTCGATCATGTCGAAGCGGCTGATCAGGCCCAGCGGCAGGCCGTCGTCCACCACCGGGATGATCAGCAGCTTGGGATGGCGCACGAAGATTTCGTAGACCTCGTTGTTGCTCATGCTCGACGGCACCGCGTCCACCTGGTGCAGCAGCTTGGAGATGCTGGCGCCGTTCTTCTCGCCGCCGCGCTGCGGATAGACCGCGACGCCGTTGCGCGCCAGCGCCTTGACCACCTCGGCCGGCGCCGCGCGCGCCGGCTGGGCGTGCGGCCGGCCAAGGTGGTAGCCCTGGCCGAAGGCGACGCCGACATCGCGCAGCACCAGCAGCTCGGCCTGGGTCTCGATGCCCTCGGCGATGACCAGCGTGTCGGACTTGTCGGCGATCTCCTGGATCGAACGGACGAACTGCAGCTTGACCGGATCGTGGTTGATGCCTTGAATAAAATGCATGTCGATCTTGACATACTCGGGCCGCAGCTCCGACCACAGGCGCAGGCTGGAGAAGCCTTCGCCCAGGTCGTCGATGGCGATCTGGAAGCCCATGTTGCGGTAGTGGAGCACCGCTTCGCGCATCAGCTCGTAGTCGTAGGTGGGCTGGTTTTCGGTCAGCTCGATGATGACCCGATCCGGGTTGATGCCGATTTGGTGGATGTACTCCAGCGTCTCGCCGTGGCGTGCGTCGCGCTGCAGCAGACATTCCGGGCTGACGTTGAGGAACAGCTTGCCCGGCAGGTCGAGCTCGGCGAAGCGCTCCAGCACCACGCGCCGGCACAGGTGTTCGACCTCGACCGTGAGGCCGTTGGCGCGCGCCACCTTGAACAGGTTCATCGGCGCATGCAGCGGGCTGTCGGAAGGTCCCCGTATCAAGCCCTCGTAGGCGATGATCTCGCCGCTTTGCATGTGCACGATAGGCTGGAAAAGCGCGCTGAGCTGGCGGCGCGTCAGGATATCGAACAGATGGGCGCGCAGCACCGCCTCCTCATCCTCGGCCTTGGGCTGAAGATAGCTGATGTTGGAGCTGAGTACGGTTTTCACGGGAAGGCTGGCCAAAGTCGGTTTAACTGCGTGATCCTAAGCCGCTTTTGTGACCACATGATGACCTATGGAAATAATTTACGACAATTTGAGAAAAACCGCTCCGTAGATTTTTTCCCAAGCGCTACAATCTGAGCTGAACCGTTAAACCGAGACCAGGCCAGCCATGCTCCGAGAAGTTTTACGCCAGACCGTATTCCCCCTGTTATTGCTGAGCGCGGCCAGCGCGGGCGCCACCGGCGTCACCGTGCTGGTGCAGGACGCCGGCGGCAAGGCGCTGGCCGACACCGTGGTCTATGTCGAGCCGGAGAGTGGCCCGGCTGGCGGCCGCGCGCCGGGCACGGCGGAGATCGAGCAGAAGGGCTTGAAGTTTCTGCCGCTGGTCACCGTGGTCCAGACCGGCGCCAAGATCTTCTTCCCGAATAACGACAAGGTCCGGCATCACATCTATTCGTTCTCGCCGGCCCACAAGTTCGACCAGAAGCTGTATTCCGGCCAGTCGGCCACGCCGCAGGTCTTCGACAAGGCGGGCACCGTGGTCCTGGGCTGCAATATCCACGACAAGATGCTGGCCTATGTCAAAGTGGTCGACACGCCGTACTTCGCCAAGACCGACGCCGCCGGCGCCGCCCACGTCGAGCTGCCGGCCGGCGGCAGGTATGTGGTCCGGGCCTGGCACTACAACACGGTGGGCGGCGCCACGCCGGAGCAGCTGGTGACGGTGAAGGCGGGCGACGCGCCGGCCAGCGCCGCCTTCAAGCTGCCGATGAAACCGACGGTGGCCGACGACGCCTCGTCGACCACTCTTTAAGGGATAGCCCGAGCATGCGCATGCGCTTCCGCAGCCTGGAGAGCCGGATCGTCACACTGTTCCTGGTGCTGATCGTGGCCGTGCAGGTGATCGGCCTGCTGGTGATCCAGCGCGGCATCGACAACAACGCGCGGCTGTCCATCAGCAGCGAGTTGGGTAACGGCGCCAAAGTGTTCCGCCGCCTGCTCGACCAGAACGCACAGAATCTGCGCTTCGGCGCCCGCCTGCTGGCGCGCGACACCGCCTTCGTCGCCACCATCGGCAACAACGACGAGAACGACCGCAGCACGATCCTGTCGGCGCTGGACAACAGCGGCAAGCGTATCCACGCCTCGTTGTCGATGCTGATCAGCGCCGAGCGCAAGATTAGCGTCGCCACCAATCTTGAGCAGGCGGCCGCGCTGGAGAAGCAGGTTGCCAGCATGCTCGATACCGCCGAATCGGCGGGCGGCGCCAACGGCATCGCCATCGTCGAGCACCGGCCTTACCAGATCGTGGTCATGCCCATCCTGGCGCCGACCACCATTGGCTGGATCGTGATGACCTTCCCGATCGACCGCCAGCTGGCCACCGACATGCGCGAGATCAGCGCGCTCGACACCACCGTGCTGACCCGCGACGCGCAGGGCAAATGGCTGGCCGTCGGCTCGACCTTCAGCGGCGCGGTGGCGCAATCGGTGATCGACCAGTTGCAGGCCTTGCCGCCCAATCCGGCCGGCCCGTTCGACCTGGCGCTCAACGCCGGCAAATACAGCGCGCGCCTGCTGGCGATCGGCCAGGACGGCGGGCAGACCGCCAACGTGCTGCTGGCCCGTTCGATCGACGAAGCGACCGCCGAATACAGCCGGCTGGAACGCTGGCTGATCGCGCTGACGCTGGGCGGCATCGTCATCTCGGCGCTGGCCATCGTGTTCACCGCCAAGCGCATCGCGCAGCCGATCAGCGAACTGGCCGTCACCGCCAGGCGTCTGGAGCAGGGCGATTACAAAGGCCAGATCGACACCAGCCGCGAAGACGAAATCGGCGCGCTGGCGCATGCCTTCGACGCCATGCGCGAAGGGATCGCCAAGCGCGAACAGGAAATCCGCCGCCTGGCGTACTGGGACACGCTGACCAACCTGCCGAACCGCGCGCAGTTCGTGCTGCTGCTGAACGACGCGCTGTCCGATGCGGCCCGGCGCGACGAAACCGTGTTCGTGCTGATGATGGACCTGGACCGCTTCAAGCACGTCAACGACGTGATGGGCCACAGCTTCGGCGACGCCTTGCTGCGCCAGGTGGCCGGCCGTTTGCAACTGCTGCTGGCGAACCGGCACCAGTCGTCGGCGCAGGTGGCGCGGCTGGGCGGCGACGAATTCGCCGTGCTGCTGCCTGCTTCCGACCTCGAATCCGCGCGGCGCATGGCGGGCGAAATCCTGACCGCGCTGGAGACGCCGCTGTCGCTGGAAGACCAGACGGTGGACATCGGCGCGGGCCTGGGCATTGCCGGCTACCCGCAACACGGCAACGACGGCGAGGCCTTGCTCAGCATGGCCGAAGTGGCGATGTACGCGGCCAAGCAGCGCAACGACGGCGCCGTGGTCTACGATCCGGCGATGGACAAGTCCAGCGAAAAGAGCCTGTCGCTGTTGACGGAACTGCGCAACGCCATCGAGCGCAACGAGTTCCGCCTGCACGTGCAGCCGAAGATCATGCTCGATACCGGCAAGGTGGTTGGCATGGAAGCGCTGGTGCGCTGGGCGCATCCGGAGCGCGGCAACGTGTTCCCCGACGAGTTCATTCCCTTCGCCGAGCAGACCGGCTTTATCCGCGTGCTGACGCGCTGGGTGATGGAGAAGTCGGCGGAGCTGTGCCAGGAGCTGGCGGCCAAGGGCCATCCGCTCAAGGTGTCGGTCAACCTGTCCACACGCGATTTGCTGGACCAGGACTTGCCGGCCAAGTTTGCCGACACGCTGGCGCGCCACAAGCTTGCTCCAAGCTCGTTCTGCCTGGAGATCACTGAGAGCGCCATCATGGACGATCCGGTACGCGCCCAGCACACGCTGGAGCGCCTGAGCGCCATGGGCGTCGATTTGTCGATCGACGATTTCGGCACAGGCTACTCCTCGCTGGCCTACCTCAAGCGCCTGCCGGTGAATGAACTGAAGATCGACAAGTCCTTCGTGCTGAACATGGAGAACGACATCGGCGACACCAAGATCGTCCGCTCGACCATCGACCTTGGGCACAACATGGGTCTGCGCGTGGTGGCCGAGGGTATCGAGAGCGAAGCCGTGTGGCGGCTGCTGGCGGAACTGGGCTGCGACCAGGGGCAGGGCTACTTCATGAGCCGCCCCATCCCCGGCGAGCAGCTGATCGCCTGGCTGGAGAAGTGGCAGCCGCCGATGGCCGTCGCGGCGCCAGACTACAACGAAATCGATATCGGCAACTGATCCTCCCCGCGCACCCCATCCTGCGAATTTGCATTTCGGTCGGCGGAATCTGCGGTACGTCGCATAATCTGCGCGCTCAAGCCGCAGCCTCCTTAAGCTAGCGCGATTCCATCTATCCCAGGAGGTCCCATGCAGCGTCTGTCCGCAGGTATTCTTGTTGCCGCCGCGTTTTGCGGCAGTGTTATCGCCGCCGAATCGCCTGGCCAGGAGTTCAAGCCTGGCGCGTTCAAGCTGCAACGAGGGCCGCAGAACGAGCTGCTGGTGCTGGGCACCGCACACCTGTCGCAACTGCCGAAGTCCTTCGATCCCGCTAATCTGAGTTTGCTGATGGACCGCCTCGCGAGCTGGCAGCCCAAGGCCATCGCCATCGAAGCCTTGTCCGGGCCGCAGTGCGCCTACCTGCGCAACTACCGCGAGCGCTATGACGACACCATCAAGTCCTACTGTTGGGACACCGCGCCGGCAGCCAGCGCCACCGGCCTTGACGTGCCCACCGCGACCGCGCAAGTGGATCGCACGCTGGCCGCGTGGCCGGCGGCGCCTACGGCAGGGCAGCGGCGCAAGCTGGCATCGCTGTTCCTGGCGGCGGGAGAACCCGCGTCCGCAATGGTGCAATGGCTGCGCCTCCCGGCGGAAGAGCGGCACGCCGGCGATGGACTGAATGACAAACTGGTGGAGATCCTCAACGGTTTGCAGCAGAAGCGCAATGAATACTATCAAATCGCCGCGCCGCTTGCCGCGCGCTGCGGGCATGAGCGCGTGTACCCGATGGATGACCATACGTCCGATTCACCCGTCGACGATGAAAAGGCCTACGGCGAAGCGATCATGAAAGCATGGGACAACCCCGTCGTCGCGGCGCGCAGGCGCCAGGACGAGGCGCTGCACGACGGGTTGGGCACACCGTCCGGCGTGCTGGCGATGTACCGCGCGCACAATGCCGCTGGCGCCGCCGAGCAGGTATTCCGTGCCGACTTCGGCGCCGCGCTGGAAGAGCCATCGCCCCAGCATTTCGGGCGCGGCTACGTCGCCTACTGGGAGACGCGCAATCTGCGCATGGCCTCCAACATCCGCGATGCGATGTCGCTGCGGCCGGGCAGCCGCACCCTGGTCATCGTCGGCGCGTCGCACAAAGGCTACCTGGAGGCCTACCTGAACGAGATGCACGACGTCCGCGTGGTCAGTACGGACGCCATCCTGCGCGCCGAATAAACCACGCCGATAACGCTTTCCTATCATTGCTTATTTGTCACAAAGCAAGCTATGATTTACCACGGCACCCGTTGCAGCGACGGGTGCCATTGAGCCTTGGCGGCGCCGTTTTCCGGTCAGCCGCTTCCGAATATTCTTCGATCATACGGACCTTCGCATGAAGCACTTGAAATGCGCCGCCCTGGCGGCCGCCGTTCTGCTGGCACACAGCGCCTCCGCCCAAACCTGCGCCGTTTCCGGCCCTGGCATGAACTATCCCGTCACCCGCACGGTCGACCAGACCGACGACTATCACGGCGTCAAAGTGGCCGATCCGTACCGCTGGCTGGAAGACGCCAACAGCGACGAAACGCACGCCTGGGTCGAAGCCCAGAACAAGCTCACGCAAGGCTACCTGTCGCAGATCCCCGGCCGCGACGCCATCAAGAGCCGCCTGACCAAGCTGTGGAACTTCGAGCGTTTCAGCGTGCCGTTCAAGGAAGGCGGCCGCTATTTCTACAGCCGTAACGACGGCCTGCAGAATCAGTCGGTGCTGTACACGATGAAGACGCTGGCCGATGTGCCGCGCATGCTGCTCGACCCGAACTCGCTGGCCGCCGATGGCACCGTTGCACTGGCCGGCCTGGCGGTGAGTCCCAACGGCCGATACCTGGCCTACAGCACCGCCGCATCCGGCTCCGACTGGAACGAGATCAAGGTGCGCGATATCGACAGCGGCAAGGATATCGAAGACCGCATCCAGTGGGTCAAATTCTCCAACACCGCGTGGCTGCACGACGGCTCCGGCTTCTTCTACAGCCGCTACGACGAGCCGAAGGAAGCGACCAAGCTGGCCGACGTGAACTACTTCCAGAAGCTGTACTTCCACAAGATCGGCACGCCGCAAAGCGAGGACATGCTGGTCTACGACCGCCCGGACCACAAGGACTGGGGCTTCGGCGCCGAAGTCACCGAGGATGGCCGCTTCCTGATCATCTCCGCCTCGCAGGGCACGGAGAACAAGAACCGCGTCTACTACAAGGACTTGTCGCGCAAGGACGCCAAGGTGGTGCCGCTGCTGGAGGACTTCGACGCGGCGTATAACTTCATCGGCAACGACGGCCCGGTGTTCTGGTTCCGCACCGAGCGCAATGCACCGCGCGGCCGCATCGTCTCCATCGATACCCGCAAGCCGGGTGTGCTGAACTGGCGGCAGATCGTGCCCGAAAGCGCGAACACCATGGTGTCCGCGTCCATCGTTAACAACCAACTGCTGGTGGACTACCTGAGCGACGCCCACAGCCTGGTCAAGGTGTTCGACCTCAAAGGCAAGCCGCTGCACGACCTGGAGCTGCCCGGCCTCGGTTCGGCCGGCGGCTTCGGAGGCAAGCGCGGAGATACGGAGACCTTCTATTCGTACACCAGCTTCACCACGCCGACCACCATCTACCGCTACGACCTGAAAGCCAACAAGAGCAGCGTCTATCGCCAGGCCAAGGTGGACTTCGACCCCGCCGCGTTTGAGACGCGCCAGGAGTTCTTCACCAGCCGTGATGGCACCAAGGTGCCGATGTTCATCGTGTCGAAGAAAGGCTTGAAGCTCGATGGCAGCAATCCGACTTACCTGTACGGCTACGGCGGATTCAATATCTCGCTGACGCCGTCGTTCTCGGTCGCCAACCTGGCGTGGCTGGAAATGGGCGGCGTCTACGTGATGGCCAACCTGCGCGGCGGCGGCGAGTATGGCGAATCGTGGCACGCGGCGGGCACCAAGCTGCAAAAGCAGAACGTGTTCGACGACTTCATCGGCGCGGCCGAGTGGCTGATCGCGCACAAGGTCACGTCGCCGGCCAAGCTGTCCATCGGCGGCGGCAGCAACGGCGGTCTGCTGGTGGGCGCGGCGATGACGCAGCGTCCCGAATTGTTCGCGGCGGCGATTCCGCAGGTGGGCGTGCTCGATATGCTGCGCTTCCACAAATTCACCATCGGCTGGGCGTGGACCTCGGACTACGGTTCGTCCGACAACGCCGACGAGTTCAAGGCGCTGGTCAAGTATTCGCCGCTGCACAACCTGAAGAAGGGCACCTGCTACCCCGCGACCATGATCACCACCGCCGACCACGACGACCGAGTGGTGCCGGCGCACAGCTTCAAGTTCGCGGCGACCGCGCAGGCCGACCAGGCCGGTGGCGCGCCCATCCTGATCCGCATCGACAGCAAGGCGGGCCACGGCGCCGGCAAGCCGACCACCAAGCAGATCGAAGAGGTGGCGGATCGCTGGGGCTTTCTGAGCCGCGCGCTGAAGATGGACGGCGCAGTGGAGGCGGTCAAAGCGGCAGGCCAGCAGTGAGGGCCGCGCCAGCCGCCGGGCCACTGCTGTTCGTCCTCCTGATGTCGGGCGTGGCGCCGGGGCTGGCCACCGCAGCCGAAAGCACCGCCGCTGCATCGGCGCCAGCGGTGAAAAAAATCGCCGACGTCACGCGCGGCCTGCAATCGCAGCCGGGATTCATCGACGTCTGGCGTGACACGGGCAAGGGCAGGGTGCTGTTGTCCGTGTCGGTATTGGAGCAGCCCTTTCTGCTATTGAGTTCCTTGCCCTATGCACTGGGCTCGAACGACGTCGGCCTCGATCGCGGCCAGCCGGGCGAGATGCGCATGGTGCACTTTGAGAAGCACGGCGCGAAGCTGTTCCTGGTGCAGGAGAACACCAACTTCATCGCCGCCTCGGCGGACAAGGACGAACGCGCCGCAGTCGCCGAATCGTTCGCCAGCGGCGTGCTGTGGTCCGGCGATATCCTCGCCAGCGAAGGCGAGCGGCATCTGGTCGACTTCTCCACCTTCCTGCTGGCAGACCGCCACGGTATCGGCGCGCGGCTGGCCGCGGCCAAGCAGGGCGCGTATCAGGTCGACCCGGCGCGCAGCGCGGTGCTGGCCGAACAGGCCAAAGCCTTCCCCGACAACGTCGAACTGGAGTCGCTGCTGACCTTTGCCGGCCCCGGACAAGCCGACTACGTGCGCCAGGTCGCGGCGGATGCCGGCAGCCTGTCGCTGCGCCAGCGCATCAGCATGGTGCGGCTGCCCGCCGCCACGACCGCAAGCGGCTGGCAGCCGCGCAGCTACCATCCATATTCCGGCGGCTTCGACGCCAGCTACTACGACTTCGCCACACCGCTCGCCAGCAGCATCGATGTGCACTGGCAGGTTCGGCACCGGCTTGAGAAAACCGATCCGGCGGCGGCGGTGAGCACCGTCAAGAAGCCCATCGTCTACTACGTCGACCGCGGCGCGCCTGAGCCGGTGCGCTCGGCGCTGATCGCTGGCGCGTCGTGGTGGGCCAGCGCTTTCGAGAAGGCCGGCTTCAAGGACGCCTACCGCGTCGAGTTGCTGCCGGAAGGCGTGGACGCGATGGATATCCGCTACAACGTGATCCATTGGGTACACCGCGCCACGCGCGGCTGGTCCTACGGGAACGCGCTGGCCGATCCGCGCACCGGCGAAATCATCCGGGGCGCCGTCACACTGGGCTCGCAGCGCGTGCGGCAGGACATCCTGATCGCCGAAAGCCTGCTCGCCCCATATGGCAAGAACGCCCCGGCCGACAAGCAGAAACTGGCCGAGGCCATGGCGCTGGCGCGCCTGCGCCAACTGGCCGCGCACGAAGTCGGACACACGCTGGGCTTCGCCCACAACTTCGCCGCCAGCCGCATGGGCAATGGCTCGGTGATGGACTATCCGCATCCCATTCTCAAGCTGGACGCCAAGGGCGACGTCGATATCGCCGATGCCTACGGAGTCGGCGTGGGACCATGGGACGACTACATCGTCAAATACATCTACGGCGATTTCGGCAGCGGCGCGCAGGAGCAGGCGGCGCTGGCCAAGCTGCGCGCCGATGCACACGCTGCCGGCATGCTGTACTCCAGCGACCAGGACGACCGCGCGCCCGGCTCCAGCCATCCCGATGGACTGCTGTGGGATTTCGGCGCCGACTCGATCAAGACCTGGGACCAGCTGGGCGCCGTGCGCCGGCGCGCACTGCAAACCTTCTCGGTCGACGTGCTGCCCGACGCGCGCCAGCTCGGCGAGCTCGAAGCGCGGCTGGTGCCGGTCTACCTGCTGCAGCGCTATCAAGGCGAGGCGCTGGCCCGCCTGATCGGCGGCGGCGATTTCGACTACGCCAGCAGCGGCGACGTCAAAGCGGGTATCGCCAAGGCAGGTATCAAGGCCGTCGACGCATCGACGCAGCGCCAAGCCCTGAGCCGCCTGGCGGACAGCCTGCGCGCCGAATACCTGGCGCTGCCGGCCAATGTACTGGACGTTCTGACCCCGCCGTCCATGGGGCATGAACGCAGCCGCGAATACTTCGCCACCCGTATGGATAGCGTGTTCGACGCCTTCTCGATCGCCGAGGCGGGCGCCGCGCAGACCGCAGGCTTCCTGCTCGATCCGGCGCGCATCAACCGTGTCGCCTGGCAGCACGCGCGCGACGCGCAGCAGCCGGGCGTGCAGGAGGTGCTATCGCTGCTGCTGCAGAAAACCTGGAAGCGCGAGCCGGTTCCGGCTTCGGTGGCTGGCGGCGAGGCGGTGCAGCTGGCGGCCAACTGGGTGGTGGTCGATGCCACGTTGAACCTGCTCGACGGCGGCAAGCTGCATCCGCAAGTCGATGCGGAGGTGCGCCAATCCGCCCGCGAACTGGCGCAATGGCTGCAGAAGAATCCGGGCAAGGGCGTCATCGCCGACAGCCGCAAGCAAGCCGCCGCGCTGATTTCCGCCTATCTGGCCGATCCGCGCAGCGTCAAACTGCGTGCGATGCCGGTTATCCCGCCGGGCGCCCCGATCTGAGCCCTAATCCCGTGCGCACCAAAATGACGCCTTATTTCGGTGCGCACGGCCTTGGTGCAGATTCATGCACAAAATAAAAACATCATAAAATCAACCACTTAAAATTTGCACCAAATTGGAACGAAAATTGCTTTTATCAGTGCTCGTTGTCAATTTTTGCATTATTTTGGGGAGAGATTTTGATGGATGGATACAAAGACGGCGCCAATGCATTGTTCATATTGCTTGGCGCCATCATGATTTTGGCCATGCATGCCGGCTTCGCGTTTCTGGAGCTGGGTACGGTGCGCAAGAAAAACCAGGTCAACGCGCTGGTCAAGATCCTGATGGATTTCGCGGTATCGACGATCGCCTACTTTTTCGTCGGTTACAGCATCGCCTATGGCGTCAATTTCTTTTCCTCGGCCGAGGTGCTGGCCGCCAAGAACGGCTATGAGCTGGTCAAATTCTTCTTCCTGCTGACGTTTGCCGCCGCCATCCCGGCGATCATCTCGGGCGGCATCGCCGAGCGCGCGCGCTTCCATCCGCAGCTGATCGCCACCGCGCTGCTGGTCGGTTTTGTCTATCCCTTCTTCGAGGGGATCGTCTGGAACCACCGCTTCGGCGTGCAGGAGTGGCTGGCGTCCGCCTTCGGCGCCGAGTTCCACGACTTCGCCGGCTCGGTGGTGGTGCACGCGGTCGGCGGCTGGATCGCCTTGCCGGCGGTGCTGCTGCTGGGCGCGCGCCGTGGACGCTACATGAAGAACGGCGCCATCGCCGCCCATCCGCCATCGTCGATACCCTTCCTGGCGCTGGGCGCGTGGATATTGACGGTGGGTTGGTTCGGCTTCAACGTCATGAGCGCGCAGGCGCTGGACAAGATGAACGGCCTGGTGGCGGTGAACTCGTTGATGGCGATGGTCGGCGGCACGCTGGTCGCGCTGCTGATGGGGAAGAACGATCCCGGCTTCGCCTACAACGGCCCTTTGGCCGGCCTGGTGGCGGTGTGCGCCGGCTCGGACCTGATGCACCCGCTGGGCGCACTGGCCACCGGCGCGATCGCGGGCGCGGTGTTTGTATGGATGTTTACGCTGGCGCAGAACAAATGGAAGATCGACGACGTGCTGGGCGTGTGGCCGCTGCATGGACTGTGCGGCGCCTGGGGCGGCGTCGCGGCGGGCATCTTCGGCCAGAAGGCGCTGGGCGGCATCGGCGGCGTATCGTTCGCCGCGCAGCTGGGCGGCACCGTGCTGGGCGTGGCGATCGCGCTGGTGGGCGGCTTCGCCATCTACGGCGTGTTGAAAGCCACGCTGGGCCTGCGCCTGGACCCCGAGGACGAATTCCAGGGCGCCGACCTCGCTATCCACCGCATCAGCTCCACGCCGGAGCGTGAGTCGAACTGGTAGGTCAGGGGACTTGGCTTACCGTCCCGCGCCGCAGCACATAGTCGCCGGCGGATGGCGCGGTGAAGTACAGCGTCCCGGCGTCCTGCTTCACTTCGTATTGTACCGGCGCGCTTCCGGCCTGGGCGACGGTCCAGATGCCGGCGCTCAGGTCCGTGACCAGCACCTGCACCGGCAGGCTGGACGCCGTCAGGGTGAAGGTGGCGGAGTCGGTGAGTTCCTTGCTGTCCTTGGAGAACAGCACCGCCCGGTCTTGAATCTGTACGCCGGATAGCTTGTCGGACGCGATCGAGGTCGTTGCCAACGGTTCGGGGCCATTGGCGGCGTCCATCACCTGCATGACGTTGAGGAAGGTATCTGTGGCGGCCTTGGTGGCCGGCGATATTTCTACGCGCCATGTCCCCGCTTCTTCCGTGTTTTTGGCGGAGCCGGCGACTATCGGATAGTTGACGCCTTGGACCAGGTACTCTTTGCCGGGCCCGCCCACTGCGGTAATGAGGGCGTTGGCTCCGGCTGGCAGCAGCGTGCGGTTGACGAGTTTTCCGTTGTAGCCAAGCGTCGCATCGACGCGCTTGATCGTCACGGTGTCGCCGCTGATCTCCGGCTGCGATTGACTGTGCAGCAGCCACGTCTTGGTAAAGCTGTCGTTGTTCGACGTGATTTTGTCGAACACAATCAGGGCGGCGGGGTGGGCCGGATCTTTCAGTTTCGGGTTCAGGTTCAGGAAGACGAAAGAGCGCTTAACTTCGCTCACCTTGGTCGAGTAGGCGTTGGTCAGGTCGCCCTTCAGATAGCTGAATTCTGGCGTGAGCGGGTCGGGTCCCGCATCGTGTTTCAATACGCCTGCCACGACGGAACTGTCCTTGACGGGATAGTCCAGCATGACGTCGGGCGGTGAAATGCCCAGCAGGTCGGCTTGCGAGAACGACTCCGGTCGGTTTGCTGGATTGACCCAGCGCTGTCCGCCGTCATTGGCCGAATTCTGGAAGGTTTCGGCCGGATCGAAAATCAACAGGCTGTTGTGCGCAATCGTCCGCTTGTGATAATTCATGTCGTGGCGACCGCCGTAGCCCTGCGCGCAGCTAGCCGGTGCCGGCGGACAGGTTTCCAGCAACCCTTCGTAAATTCCGGACGCCGTGGCGAGCCCTCCCTTGTAGTAGATCTGGAATTGTCCGGCGTCGAGGTGCTGATGATTCCGGTACTGGACGCTGCCAATCTTCATGCTGGCGACCACCACGCCCGATCCTATCGCCACACCGTCAGTCCAGCCGGTGCGCGCCACCATCATGCCGTACGGCTCGGGAAAATACTTCGTCAAAGGCAGCGCCTGGAATCCTTGCTCGGCGAGCTGTGTATCGCGGAACAGCACATGCCAGATGTCGTCCAGCGCGGCGGAGCTGACGCTGATTTGTTCCGCCCCTTTTTGTTCCAACATCATCTCGTGCTTGAGGACGGGATCGCTGTAATAGCTGGACGCCAGCAGGTACGGCATCGGCTCCGACCAATACAGGCCGTACGGCATGTATTGCGACTGGTAGACATCGCCATCCCGCAGGAATTGTCCATCCGGCCTGCGCATGTAGATCCAGTGATAGGGCGTAAATTGCTGCGCCGTGTCGAAGATATGATCGCTGCCCATGCGGCGGAAGATCCAGGACGCGAACATGTCGCCGATATAGCGCACAGGCCCGTACGACACGCCCTGATGGTGGGCCTGCGCCGGGTAGGCGTAATCGCGCGGCACAATGTAGTCGGCAAAGAAGCGGCCGGCCACCAGGCGATAAATCGCCGGTGCTTCGTCGTAGTAGGCGATGGCGGCGGCCAGCTGGTCACGCATCAGCAGCGTTTCGCTGCCATGGCCGGTGACCGAGCCTTCCTTAGTTGGCGGGAAGCCGATTTCCATGTCGGTGGCGATAGCGACAGTTTGCGTGATGAAGAAATTGCGCTGATCGGCGCTGAGCTGCGGGTAGCACCAGTCGTAGACGAGGGCGGCGGTCAGGATGGCGTCGCCGCGCTGCCGGCCTGTTTCGGTTGCGCCGAACTGCACGGAAGCGAGGTATTCGTTCATCATCGCCACAGCCTCGGCGCCGCGGGCCGGATCGCCGAGAAGTGAATACAGGGCCTTCGCTCGAATCGACGCAAGCAGCCCCTTGTCATAGTTGGAGTCTCCGGCCTTGGCGGGCGGCGCCAATCTGCCTGAACTGGTGGATGCGGCAGCGGTCTCGAGGCGCAGTTTTATTTTCTGCAGTTCCGGAGATGCGAATTGATTGCGAATCTGGGCGAGATCGGATTCCCTGGCAAACAGGCGCGGGTGGCCGGCTGTTGGCGTGACCGGCGGCGCGGCAGGGTTGACGCCGAATTCTGTGGGCGTAAACGCCGGCAAGGCCGTGACGATGATGCGGTCCACGCCAAAATTTTGCTTTCCGGGCGTGAGCTTGATGGTCTGCTTGCCCTGCGCCAGAGGGCGGGATATCGCGTACCATTGCCAGTCGTTTGAGTTGGCAGGCATGTACAGCAGGGAGTTGGTAGTCGGTGTACTCAGGCGTACAGCATTGGAATTCCCGTCTTTGGACAACACCCGTATCCAGATTTTGTACGTGCCTGGATAGGGAATGTCCACGTCGTACGATAGTTCGAGCTGTCCTTGCGCGGCAACCATGTATTTGCCACCGGACGCGGCCACGCCGTTAGTCAGCACCCACGATGCGTTCGCCGGGCTGGCTTCCGCCTCGATCATTGTGTCGATGGGACTGGCCGCGAGGACGGGGGCGCTGGCAAGCGCCAAGCCGATGTTGAGCAACGCGCGGGAGAAACGAAGAGAAGGCATGGGACTGGCTCCTTGCAATATTTATTTATTAATAATTGCAAGGATAGTAACACCAATCATGCCCACAGTGGAGCCAGGATGGCTAGCGGTGTATGACCACCAGCAGCGCCTTCGCCTCGGTCTTGCCGACGTTGCGGATGATGTGCTGCTGGTCCCCCGGGTAGCGCGCCGTGCCGCCCAGTTTCACCTTCTTCTTGTCCGCCCCCACTTCCACCTCCACTGAGCCGTGCAACAGTGTCAGGTGCTCCTGCGCGCCCGGATCATGCCCTTGCGAAGCCAGTTCGCCACCCGGCGCCAGCGTCAGTTCATACCATTCATATTTGCTGGCCAGTTCCAGCGGACCCAGGATGCGCAGCACATAGCCGGCGTGATGTCCCGGCAGGGTGGGGATCTCATGAGCCTCGATCACGCGAACCGTTTCCGTCTCCCGCTCGGCCGTCGCCAGCAGTTCGCCGATCTGCACGCCGAGCGCATTGGCCAGCCGCCAGGTGATGGCGATGGTCGGATTCGCCTTCTCACGCTCGATCTGGGACAGCATCGACTTGGAGACGCCGGCGATGCGGGACAGATCTTCCAGGGTCAGGCCACGGGCCAGGCGCAGCCGCTGCAGGGCGACGCCGACTTCTGGAGGTGCATTGGTCGAAACGGGTGTTTTCATTGTTTTATTCGGCAGATGGGCTAAATTTCAAGTGAATCACTGCGCGCGCACGGCTTGCGCTGTTCACTGGTGTTCTGTAATATTCGATATATTGAATTTGAGTTTGATATAACGGATTTCTCATAACGTAGTGAAATCGTACCACAGACAGGAACCATCATGACCACTCCAGCAAAAAGCACCTTCTTCAGCGGCCTGCAGCAAAACCTCGACCAGTTGCGCGAGCAGGGCCTCTACAAGCCAGAACGCGTACTGGCCTCGCGCCAGGGCGCGGAAGTGATGAGCGAAGACGGTCGAATGCTGATCAATATGTGCGCCAACAACTACCTGGGCCTGTCCGGCCAGGAGTGGGTGGCGCAGGCGTCCATCGCGGCGACCGAAAAATATGGTTATGGACTGTCCTCGGTACGCTTCATCTGCGGCACGCAGACGGTGCACAAGCAGCTGGAGCAGGCGATCTCCAAGTTCCTCGGCACCGAGGACACCATCCTGTACGCGGCCGCCTTCGACGCCAACGGCGGCGTGTTCGAGCCGCTGTTCGACGAAAACGACGCCATCATCTCGGACGCGCTGAACCACGCCTCCATCATCGACGGCATCCGCCTGTGCAAGGCCGCGCGCTTCCGCTACGCCCACAACGACATGGCCGACCTGGAAACGCAGCTGCTGGCCGCAGCCGGCAAGCGCCACAAGGTCATCGTCACCGACGGCGTGTTCTCGATGGACGGCACCATCGCCCAGCTGGACAAGATCTGCGACCTGGCCGACAAATACGGCGCGCTGGTGATGATCGACGAATGCCACGCCTCCGGCTTCATGGGCGCGACCGGCCGCGGCACGCACGAGCACCACAACGTCATGGGCCGCATCGACATCATCACCGGCACCCTGGGCAAGGCCCTGGGCGGCGCGATGGGCGGCTTCACCTCGGCGCGCAAGGAAGTGATCGACATGCTGCGCCAGAAATCGCGTCCCTACCTGTTCTCGAACACGCTGGCGCCTTCGATCGCCGGCGCGTCGCTGGCCGTGCTGCAAAAGCTGTCGGAATCGACCGAGCTGCGCGACCGCCTGCACGAAAACACCGCCTTCTTCCGCAAGGAGATCGAGCGTATCGGCTTCACCATCAAGCCGGGTACGCACCCTGTAGTTCCTGTCATGTTGTTCGACGCGCCCGTCGCGCAGAAATTCGCGGCACGAATGTATGAGCTGGGCGTTTTGCTCAGCGGCTTCTTCTACCCCGTGGTCCCGATGGGCCAGGCGCGCGTGCGTGTCCAACTGTCCGCGGCCCACAGCCGCGAACAGCTGGAAACCGTGCTCAAAGCATTCGAACAGGCAGGCCGTGAACTTGGCCTGCTGAAGAACTAAACATGAAAATCGTCAGGAACAATAATATGAACACCCAAGAACGCATCCTCGTCATCGGCGCCAACGGCCAGATCGGCAGTGAACTGGTGGAGGCGCTGGCCGCCCAGCATGGCGCGCAAAACGTCATCGCCGCCGACATCAGCCCGACCAATTTATACAGCGCGGCGCGCTACACCACGCTCAACGTGCTCGATAAGGTCGCGCTGTCGGCGCTGGTCACCGACGAGGGCATCACCCAGGTCTACCAGCTGGCGGCGATGCTGTCGGCCACCGGCGAAGCGGCGCCGCTGAAGGCCTGGACACTGAACATGGACGGCCTGCTCAACATCCTGGAAGTGGCGCGCGAACGCGGCGCCATCGGCAAGCCGCTGCGCATCTTCTGGCCTTCGTCGATCGCCGCCTTCGGCCCGAACACGCCGGCCGTCAACACGCCGCAGACCACGGTGATGGACCCGACCACGATTTACGGCATCAGCAAGCTGGCCGGCGAGCGTCTGTGCGAGTACTACTTCATCAAGTACGGCGTCGACGTGCGTTCGATCCGCTACCCTGGCATCATCAGCTTCAAGTCGCCACCTGGCGGCGGCACCACCGATTACGCCATCGCCATCTTCCACTCGGCGCTGCGCGGCGAGCGCTATGAATGCTTCCTGGGCCCGCAGACCACGCTGCCGATGATCTACATGCCCGATGCGATCCGCGCCACCATCGAACTGATGGACGCGCCGGCGGAACAGGTGAAGGTGCGCTCGGCCTACAACGTGGCCGGCGTGTCGTTCAACCCGGAGCAGCTGGCCGCCGCCATCACGCGCGCGCTGCCGGACTTCAAGATCGGATACAAGCCTGACAGCCGCCAGGCCATCGCCGACACCTGGCCGCAAAGCCTGGACGACGCCACCGCGACCGCCGACTGGGGCTGGAAAGCCCGCATCGGCGTCGACGAGATGGTCGCCGACATGCTGGCCAACGTCGACGTCCACCTGGGCAAAGCGGCGTAATTCAAAACACATAAAAAAGAGAGAGACAACTGATGGACATGAGCGTATTCGACCTGTTTAAAATCGGCATAGGGCCGTCGAGTTCCCACACCGTGGGACCGATGGTGGCGGCCCGCCGTTTTCTGCTCGATAGCGCTCCGCTGGACGATGTCACCGGCGTCACCGCCGAGCTGTATGGCTCGCTGGCGCTGACCGGCGTCGGCCACGCCACCGATAAGGCGGTGATCCTCGGTCTGATGGGCGAAACGCCGCAGGACGTGGTGCCCACCAGCGTCGACTCTCAACTGGCGAGAGCCGAAGAATTGGGCGAGCTTTTGTTGTTGGGCTCCCACAAGGTGCCGTTCAAGCGCGGCACGAACTTGATCTTCCACATGGCCGAATCGCTGGCCGAGCACCCGAACGGCATGCGCTTCACGCTGACGCGCGCCGACGGCAGCACCTTCAGCAAGGTGTACTACTCGGTGGGCGGTGGCTTCATCAAGGAGGCGGGCGAGGCACATCAGGCAGCGCCTATGGTGGGCAGCACGCCCGCCGCCGCGATTCCGTTCGCCTTCGACACCATGGACCAGCTGCTGGCCCACGGCGAACGCACCGGCCTGACCATCCCGCAGATGCTGCGCACGAACGAAAACGTCAAGCGCAGCGACGAGGAGCTGAACGCCGGCATCGATAAGATCTGGAACGTGATGCGCGACTGCATCGCGCACGGCCTGGAGACGGGCGGCCAGCTGCCGGGCGGCCTGCACGTCAAGCGCCGCGCCGCCAACCTGTGGAAGCAGGCCAGCGACGCCAAGGCTTCCGACAACCGCTCCAACGACCTGCCGCACGACGCGCTGCATCAGGTCAGCCTGTATGCGATGGCGGTCAACGAGGAAAACGCCGCCGGCGGCCGTGTGGTCACGGCGCCGACCAACGGCGCGGCCGGCATCATCCCGGCGGTGCTGCGCTACTACGCGGAAGACTGCAAGCCGAGCGACCCGGTCACCGGCGTGCGCAACTTCATGCTGACTGCTGCCGCCATCGGCATGCTGTGCAAGCGGAACGCCTCGATCTCGGGCGCGGAAATCGGCTGTCAGGGCGAGGTGGGCGTGGCCTGCGCGATGGCGGCGGCGGGCCTGGTGGCGGCCTTGGGCGGCTCCAACAACCAGATCGAAAACGCGGCGGAAATCGGCATCGAGCACCATCTCGGCATGACCTGCGACCCGATCGGCGGCCTGGTGCAGATTCCCTGCATCGAGCGTAACGGCATGGGCGCGGTCAAGGCGATCACCGCCGCCTCGCTGGCGTTGAAGGGCGACGGCACCCACTTCGTCAGCCTCGACGAAGTCATCGAAACCATGCGCCAGACCGGCGCCGACATGCAAGCCAAGTACAAGGAAACCTCACTGGGCGGCTTGGCGATCCACGTCATTACCGTCAACCACGCGGCCTGCTGACGTCTGGGCCGTCTCCAGCACCAGCTGCTGGAACGCCGCCGGCGCCACGGGCTTGCTGAAGTAGTAGCCCTGGACCTCGTCGCACCGCTGTTCGTACAGGAAGGCCAGCTGGTCTTGCGTCTCCACGCCCTCGGCGATGGTCTTCAAACCGAGGCTGCGCGCCATGTTGATGATGGCGCTGACGATGGCCTTGTCCTCGGCGTCGGTGCTGATGTCGCGCACGAAGGACTGGTCGATCTTCAGCTTGTAGACTTTGAACTTCTTCAAATGGCTGAGCGACGAGAAGCCGGTGCCGAAATCGTCGATCGACATCCGCACGCCGCGCTCGTGCAGCTCGTTCATGATTGCGATCGCGCCCTGCGGGTCGTACGCCGCCACGGCTTCCGTCAATTCCACCTCCAGGTATTCCGGCGGCAGGCCTTCTTCGTCCAGTATCCGTGTGATGAGCTTCGGCAGTGCGCTGTCGCGGAACTGGATGGCCGACAGGTTGACCGCCATGACGATGGGCGGCAAGCCCTGGTCCAGCCAGGCCCGCGCCTGGCGCACGGCCTGGCGCAGCACCCAGGTGCCGATGGACTGTATCAAACCGCTTTCCTCCGCGGCCGGAATGAATTCGGCCGGCGACACCGTTCCAAGTTCCGGTGTGCTCCAGCGCAGCAGCGCCTCCGCGCCTACGATGCGCCGTTCGTTCAGTGACATCTGCGGCTGGTAGACCACGTGCATTTGCTCGCGCTCCAGCGCGTAGCGCAGCGCGTTGACCAGTTGCAGATGGCGCGCAGCCCGCTGCTGCATGGCGGCGGTGAAGAAGCGCAGTCCGTGGCGGCCGCTGTTCTTGACCTGGTACATGGCGGCGTCGGCCCGCTGCAGCAGGGTTTCCAGGTCGGCGCCGTCGGCCGGGTACATCGCCACGCCTATCGATCCGCTCACTTTGAGGTCGTGGGCGCCGACGCGCAGCGGCTGGTCGATCAGGTCCAGCAGCTTGCTGGCCACATCGGCCGCTTCATCGGCTTCCACCCGCTGGAGTATGAAAATGAATTCGTCGCCGCCCAGCCGCGCCAGGACGTCCTCCGCGCGCAGGCCGCCCCGCAGGCGCTTGGCCAGTTCGCGCAGCAGGTCGTCGCCTATGCTGTGGCCCAGCGAGTCGTTGATGTCCTTGAAGTGGTCCAGGTCCAGCATCAGCAACGCCATCGGCTCGCGGTTGCGTTCCGCCATGGCCAGCGCCAGACGCGCATGTTCCTGCAACTGGGCGCGGTTCGGCAGTCCGGTCAGGGAATCGTAGTGGGCCAGATACTGTATGCGTTCGTCGGCCAGCTTGCGGTCGGTGACGTCGCGGGTAATCCCCAGCAGCAGATGCTGGCCGCCGGCGCCATCCATCGGCGCGGCGTGCATTTCCAGCCAGCGCGTGCCGCCGTTCAGGCCTTGTATCTTGAACTCCAGCCGCCCGGGTTCGCCGCCGGTCACGCGCTGGTGCAGCGCCAGGAAGGCTTCCCGGTATTCCGTGACGACCAGGTCGGCCACGCCGTGCTGCTGCAATTGCTCCAGCGAGTCCGCGCCCATGATCGCCAGCCCGGCGCCGTTGATCTCCACCAGCTGGCCTTGGGCGTCGATCAGCATAATGCATTCGGGATCGGTCTCGATGATGGTGCGCAGGTGCTGTTCGCTGGTGCGCAGCGCTTCCTCGGCCTGCTTGCGGGCGGCCCGCTGGTCGAAGTTCTTCAGCGCGAACTCCACGTCGAGCTGCATCTCCAGCAGCAGTGCGCGCACTTCGTCGTCGAAGGCGTTGACGGTGTCGGCGTAGGGCGAGAACAGGGCAACCACCTGGCCTTTGCGCCGCAGCGGGATCGATGCCGATGCCCGCCAGCCGTAGCGCGCGCCTATCTCGTGCCAGCTTGCCGTCTCAGGGGCGTTGACGAAGTCCTGGCACCAATGCGGTTCTCCGCTGCGGAAGGCCAGGCCTATCGGGCCGCGTCCCTGCGGCACGTCGGCGCTCAGCGACAGCTGCAGGTTCGCCATGTATTCGGTGCCGCTGCCCGCCGACGCCACCGGCACTACGGTTCCGGACGGATGGTCCACCATGCCTATCCACGCCATCGTCATGCCGCCGTGGGTGACGACCGCCTGGCAAATCTGTTCGAACAGTTCGGCCTCGCTGCGGCAGCGTACGATGGCCTGGTTGCACAGGCTGAGCGCCGAATACAGGCGGCTGACCCGCCGCATGTGTTCCAGCGCGCCGGCGCGTTCGGCGTCCAGCCGCGCCAGGCTTTGCTGCGTTTGCGCCAGCCATCCCCAGACGCTGTTGCGCGCGTCGGGCGCGACCGCCAATGGTTCGGCAAAGTCGCCCCGACCCAGTCGTTCGATGCCGGCGCGTAGGCGGTCCACGCTGCAGCCCAGCGCCGCATCCAGGCCACGCTTGGCGCGCCACAGTAGCACCATCAGCAGCAGCGCGATCAGCGTGAACGCGGCGCGGGCGATGTTGGCGTCGAAGGTCGCATCGTCGACCGCCTCGCGGGTACGCAGGTCCACGCTGGCGTTGACTTGCGCGATCGGCCGCATGATGTCCGCCTTGGCGCGATGGTAGGCCGCGTCGTGCAGCATGGCCACGGCGCCGGGCAAAGCTAGAGGATCGTCGCCGGCCCGGATGGCGATGGCCGCGTGTTCGATCCCGGTGAGGCGATCCGAATTCTGTTTGGCCTCGGAGAGCAGCGCCAATTCCGCCGTGCTGAAGCCCGCTGCACGCATCATCTCCAGCAGCGGGATGGCAGTGCCGGCGGCGCGTGGACGGTGTGCCTGATCCAGCACGAGGTCCCAATAGACGTTGTCGTAACCCTGAGGGCGTGGGACGCGGCCTTCGCGGATTTCGATGATTTCCTGATAATGCTGGCGATAACGCTCGTCGCCGGTGACCACATAGCTGCGCGCCATGCGGGTCAGGTCGTCCGATGACTGGCGCAGCTCATCGACGATGTTATGGGACTGGTAGCGCAGCGTGTTGGCGTGGTCGATGCGTTTTTCGGTCCACACGTAGACCGAAAAGGCCAGGGCGGCGACGATCAGGAAACCCAGACAAAGCCACAAATAATTTGCGAAACGGTGCGGCTGGCGGCTGTCTGGCTGGGTCATTTCGAGGATTTTCCTAATGTGTGCCTCATAGTATAGGGTGTCGGACAAGCGCAAGGCCAGCACCGATCTCTGTGCCGATAACCATAAAACAACGCGAATTTCACGGGAAGCGGCGCGGCGCACTATAATATCCGCTCGCTTTGTACCGTTCTGCCTTTTATCCGTCAGCTCAACCGGACTTTCTAATCTATGCAATACGTGTCTACCCGCGCCGCCGCATCGGCCGCCGCCTCTTCTTCCCAACAATTCTCCGACATCCTGCTGGGTGGCCTGGCAGCCGACGGTGGCCTGTTCCTGCCGACCGCCTACCCGCAAGTGACCGGCGCCGAACTCGATGCATGGCGCCAGCTGTCCTACGCCGACCTGGCCTACGAGATCCTGAAGAAGTTCGCGACCGACATTCCGGAAGCGGACCTGCGCGCGCTGACCGCCAAGACCTACACCAAGGAAGTCTACAAAAACGCACGCAAAGGCGAAAAGGCCAGCCAGATCACGCCGCTGCGCGTGCTGGAAGAGGGCGGGAACGGCACCAAGCTGGTATTGCAGGCGCTGTCCAACGGCCCGACCCTGGCCTTCAAGGACATGGCGATGCAGTTGCTGGGTAATCTGTTCGAATACACGCTGGCCAAGCAGAACGCGCAGCTCAACATCTTCGGCGCCACCTCCGGCGACACCGGCAGCGCCGCCGAGTATGCGATGCGCGGCAAGAAGGGCATCCGCGTGTTCATGCTGTCGCCGCATAAGAAGATGAGCGCCTTCCAGACCGCGCAGATGTTCTCCCTGCAGGACCCGAACATCTTCAATATCGCCATCGAAGGCGTGTTCGACGACGCCCAGGACATGGTCAAGGCGGTGTCCAACGACCTGCCGTTCAAGGTCAAGCAGAAGATCGGCACCGTCAACTCGATCAACTGGGCGCGCGTGGTGGCGCAGGTGGTGTACTACTTCCGCGGCTACCTGTCGGCGACCACGTCGAACGACCAGAAGGTGTCGTTCACCGTCCCGTCGGGGAACTTCGGCAATATCTGCGCCGGCCATATCGCCCGCATGATGGGCCTCCCGATCGACAAGCTGGTCGCCGCCACCAACGAAAACGACGTGCTCGATGAGTTCTTCCGCACCGGTGTGTACCGCGTGCGCAAGTCGTCCGAGACCTACCACACCAGCAGCCCGTCGATGGACATCTCCAAGGCGTCCAACTTCGAGCGCTTCATCTATGACCTGGTGGGCCGCGACGGCGACCGCACCCGCGCGCTGTTCCAGAAAGTGGAAACCCACGGCGGCTTCGACCTGTCCGGCAAACCGGGCAGCGATGGCGACGAGTTTAAGCTGGTGGCCAAGTACGGCTTCAAGTCCGGCAAGTCCACCCACGAGGACCGCCTGAACACGATCCGCGACGTGGCCGACGACTACGGCATCGTCATCGACACCCACACCGCCGACGGCATCAAGGTCGCGCGCGAGAACCTGGAACCCGGCGTGACGATGATTGTGCTGGAGACCGCGCTCGCCGCCAAGTTCAACGAAACCATCCTCGACGCGCTGGGCGAGGACGCCGAGCGTCCGGAAGGCTTCGAGAACATCGAAGACCTGCCGCAGAAGTTCGTCGTCATGCCGCCGGACGTCGAGAAGATGAAAGCCTACATCGCCGCCAACACCGGCCTGTAACCATGACGGAATATAAGCCCAAGCCCATGCTGGCGGTCGCCGAGGCGCTGGCCCTGATGGCCGCCGCCGCGCGGCCCGTGGCCGACGTTGAAGTCATACCGACGCTGTCGGCCAACGGCCGCGTGCTGGCGAAGGCGCAGGTGTCGGGCATGAACGTGCCGGGCATGGACAACACCCAGATGGACGGCTACGCGGTGCGCGCGGCCGATTGCGCCAGCGGCCGCGCGGCGCTGACGGTGTCGCAGCGTATCCCGGCCGGCCACGTCGGCCAGCCTTTGCTGCCGGGGACCGCCGCCCGCATCTTCACCGGCGCGCTGATTCCTGAAGGCGCGGACGCGGTGGTCATGCAGGAGCAGTGCGAACTGGCCGGCAATGTGGTTACGATCCGCCACGCGCCGAAGTCCGGCGAATGGATACGCCGCGCCGGCGAGGACATCACCAACGGCAGCATCATCCTGCCGGCCGGTACGCGCCTGCGCAGCCAGGAGCTGGGATTGGCTGCGTCGGTCGGCCTGGCCGAGCTGCCGGTCAAGCGCAGGCTGCGCGTGGCCGTGTTCTTCACCGGCGACGAGCTGACGATGCCGGGCGAGCCGCTGGCGCCGGGCGCCATCTACAACTCCAACCGCTTCACGCTGCGCGCGCTGCTGGAGAACCTGGGCTGCGAAATCACCGACTTCGGCATCGTGCCCGATTCGCTGGACGCCACGCGTTCCGTGCTGCGCGAGTGCGCGCAAGGGCATGACCTGATCATCACCTCCGGCGGCGTTTCGGTCGGCGAGGAAGACCACATCAAGCCCGCCGTCGAGGCGGAGGGCAAGCTCAATATGTGGCAGATCGCCGTCAAGCCGGGCAAGCCGCTGGCGTTCGGCGAGGTGGGACAGGCGTTCTTCGTCGGCCTGCCCGGCAACCCGGTGTCGAGCTTCATCACCTTCCTGATGTTCGTTCGTCCTTTCGTGCTGCGTCTGCAGGGCGTGACGGAGGCTCTGGCGCCGCGCGCGTTCACGATGCGCGCCGATTTCAACTGGCCGAAGGCGGACAAGCGCAACGAGTACCTGCGCGCCCGCATCAACGCGGCCGGCGGCCTTGAACTGTTCACCAACCAGAGTTCCGGCGTGCTGACGTCGACCGTGTGGGGCGATGGCGTGATCGACAATCCGCCCGGCCAGACCATCGCGGCCGGCGATGCCGTTCGATTTATACCGTTTAGCGAGTTAATGCACTGATGTCAGTTACCGTAAAATTTTTCGCCAGCGTGCGCGAAGCGCTGGGCGTGTCGTCCGAGACGATGGAACTGCCGGCCGGCGTGGGCACGGTCGGCGCCTTGCGCGCCCACCTGGCTGCCCGTGGCGACGCCTGGCAGCAGGCGTTGGGCAACCCGGCGTTGCGCATGGCCTGCAACCAGGTGATGTGCGGCGCCGATGCGGCGCTGGCCGACGGCGCCGAGGTGGCGTTCTTCCCGCCGGTGACGGGCGGCTAAGCCTTAGGGTTTTTTAGGCTTGGCGTTGGCGCCGCGCGCGGCGTCCAGGTTATCGCACAAGGCGCAGGCCTTGGCGTTTCGGTGGCGGCGCCATGCCGCGTAGGTGAAAATGGCCGCCGCGAACAGCGCCCAGACGGCGGCGCTCAGATAGTCTTCGCGCGCGGTCGAACCTTTTAGCCATTCCACCGCCGCCAGTATCACAAACAAGGGCACTGCGGCCTGCAAATAGCGTTTCATCCAAAAAGTGGCACCCATCGTATCTCCTGTAACTTTGTCTCATATCGGACCCAATTCATGCAGTCTAGTTTGACACCTTTTCGTGTCGCCGTCATCGGCGGTGGTCCCGCCGGACTGATGGCCGCCCAAACCCTGGCGCAGGGCGGGGCCCAGGTCGATGTCTATGACGCGATGCCGTCGGTCGGCCGCAAGTTCCTGCTGGCCGGGCGCGGCGGCATGAACATCACCCACGCCGAGCCATATGCGGACTTCGTCACGCGCTACGGCAAGGGCGCCGCGCCGTTGCACGGCATGCTCGATGCCTTCGGCCCGCAGGACGTGCGCGACTGGGTGCATGGCCTGGGCGTCGACACCTTTGTCGGCACATCGGGCCGCGTGTTCCCGACCGATATGAAGGCCGCGCCGTTGCTGCGCGCCTGGCTGCATCGCCTGCGCGAGAGCGGGGTGCAGTTCCACATGCGGCACCGCTGGCTGGGCTGGCGCGACGAGGCCCTGGTGCTCGATGCGCCCGGCGGGGAATTGCAGGTCCGCGCCGACGCGGTGGTGCTGGCCTTGGGCGGTGGCAGCTGGGCGCGACTCGGTTCGGATGGTGCGTGGGTGCCGTTGCTGGCGGCGCGCGGCGTCGGTGTGGCGCCGCTGGCGCCGGCCAACTGCGGCTTCGACGTGGACTGGAGCGAGCATTTCAGCAGCCGCCACGCGGGCGAGCCGCTGACGACCGTCGCCATCATCTCCACCGGCGCGGACGGCAAGGAATTCCGCAAGCAGGGACAGTTCGTGGTCACCCAGGGTGGGGTCGAGGGCAGTTTGATCTACGCCTTGTCGGCCGCCCTGCGCGACCAGATCGCCGCAACCGGCAGTACCACGATCTACCTCGACCTGCTGCCGGACCTGTCGCCGCAACGGGTGGCGGACGAAGTGGCGCGGCCGCGAGGGGCGCGTTCGATGGCCAGCCACCTACAAAGCCGCTTGGGCATCAAGGGCGTCAAGGCTGGCCTGCTGCGCGAGTGCCTGGGCAAGGAGCAGTATGCGGACGAGGACCAACTGGCGCAGGCCATCAAGCGGCTTCCGGTGCGGCTGCTGCGTCCACGTCCGATCGACGAAGCGATCAGCAGTGCCGGCGGCGTGCGTTGGGATGCCTTGGAGGGGACGATGTTGAAGTCCGCGCCGGGCGTGTTCGTGGCCGGCGAGATGGTGGACTGGGAAGCGCCGACCGGCGGCTATCTGCTGACAGCCTGCCTGGCCGGCGGCCAGGCGGCAGGGCGCGATGTCCTGGCCTGGCTGCGGCGCGGCTGATTATTCCCAGGTCACGTCGCCTGAACCCGTGCGGCTGACGTTGCGGTTGTCGGGATTGCCCAGCACGCGGATATCGCCGCTGCCGCGCAGCGTCAGGTCCGCCGATTGCTTGGCGAAGACCTGGCTGGTGCCGGAACCCTTCAGGTTGACCGTCACCTTTTCCGAGGCCAGGTGGCGCGCATCGAGGTCGCCGGAGCCGGTCAACTCGGCGTTCAGCGTCTTGCAGCTGCCGGAGGAAGTGATCTGGCCCGAGCCCACCATCTCCAGTTCCACATTCTCGCTGCTGCCGGCGTTCAGATTCAGATGGCCGCTGCCGTGGGCGCCGGCCGTCAATTCGCGATAGCGGCCCGTGAAGTTCACATTGCCAGAACCGTGCAGCTGCAGTTCCAGCTTGTCGCCGCTGAAGCCCGTGACCTTGGTCTCGCCGCTGCTGCGCACCACCAGTTCCTCCAGCTGCGGCAGCACCAGTTCCACCTGCAGCGGATGGCGCGGATTGAGCAGCATGCCCTTGGTGCCGATGTGCAGGTCGCGGCCATCCTGGACGGTTTCGATATTGGCCAGCGAGCGCTGTTCGCCGCGCACCTTCAGCGACGCCACCGGGCCCTGGACCAGAACCAGGTCGATCGGGCCGCTCAGTTCCACGGCGGTGGCCATGGCGTCGATCTTGCGGGTTTCGCCGCCCAGGGCGCGCCCGGCCGAACTGGTCGGACTGGTGCTGCCGTAGGCCTTCAGCATGCTGTAGCTGATGGCGATCAGCACAAAGGACATCAGCAACAGGCTGGTCCCGATTTTCAATAAAGCGCGCATGGTCATGACTCCTTAGCGTCCGCGAAGCAGGGACACGTTCATTGCTACATACCGCCGCAGGCCGATCATGGTGTAGCGGGTGACGACGATGCTGATCAGGCAAAGCCCGATGCCGCCCAATATCAGGCCGAAGCCGATCAGCGACTGGCTGGTGCGCGCGCCGCTGTCGAAATCGGTGGTGATGCGCAGATCGCCGGTGGCGACCGCCTCGGCGCGGTTCAACAGGCGTCCGCTGCGGCTCAGGTTCTCGTCGCCGCTGCTGCTGTTGTCGGTGTTGTCCGGGTCCTTGTTGATTTGGACGCCCATGCTGTTGATCGCCATGCGCCAGCCCTGGATGTCCTGCTCTTCCTCCGGCGTGTCGAAATGCGAGTTGGTGAACTCCATCACATGGCGCAGCGGGCCTTCCAGCGCCAGCTCGTTCTGGCCCGACAAGCCGCTCGACACCAGCGCGATGCCGGCGATGTAGAAGGCGAAGGCGGAGACGTAGACGGCGCCCAGCAGCGAGGCATACACCATCGCCGGGATCACCATGAACAGGTTGAAGATCGCCAGCCCGATGAAGGAGACCACCATGCGGGCCAGGTTGACCGGGGTTTTCTTTTGCTCGAAGGCGTTCAGGTGGACGTTGGCGCGCAGCGTCATGGCGACCTTGCGCGGTTCGTCCAGTTCCTTATAGACCTCAGCCTCGCTGCGGCCGGCCACCAGGCCGTCGATGAAGCGTTGCTCGTAGTAGGCCAGGGTCTTGGCCACCGTTTCCGGCGGCAGGCCCTGCATGGCCTGTTTGAGCGCGTCGAGGTATGCCTGCTTGTTCATGATATCAAATACCTAATGTTGCGCTGTTGTGTGCCATGGCCATCGCGCTGCTTGCCACCGGTGCGGTCTGCACGATGGCCACCGTGCTGGCCGCGACGAAGGCGATCAAGGCAAGGGTTTTGAGGCTGAGGGCGATGTTCATGTTGATTCCAATGTTAGTCTTTTGTCGATGATGCTACTGTACGCAAGCGCCCGGTCTGGCGCCATCGGCATGTGACAGGCTGCATAAATAGCGGGGCAGGCGACAAAAACCGGGGACTAGATGGTAGCCCCCTTGAGCAGGGCGGCGGCGGCCACGCCGCTGCGCACCGCCGATTCCAGCGTGGCCGGGTAGTCGCCGGCGGTGTAGTCGCCGGCCAGGACCAAGCCTGGCAGGCCGCTGGCGTTGACCGGGCGGGCCAGGCCGGGCGCGCAGGCGTAGGTGGCGCGCTTCTCGGTGATGACCTTGAACCACTTGGGCCGGCCCAGTTCCGGGCGCTGGAACACCGCCGCCAGCTGGACCGCCACCGCTTCGGCCAGCAGATCCTGGCTTTGCGCGGCGGCGCTGCCGGAGGCACTGATGACCACCGCCAGCAAGCCGGCCTGGCTGGCGTCGAGCTGGCCGCGGTCGAACACGAACTGGCCCCACTGATGATTGTCCGGATCGTCCAGCAGGGCGAAGAAGGGCAGTTCCAGCCGGGTCGCGGCGTCGTATTGCAGGTAGCAGGTGGTGATGGCTTCCGGCTCGAACGCGGTCAACTGGCTGCACAGGGCCGAGGTGTCGCAGTCCGGTATGCCGTGCAGCAGCGTGGCCGCCTGGCTGGCGCCGGTGGCCAGCACCACGCCGCTGAAATAGGTGCTCCAGTTGCCGCCCACGGCGGCGCCGCTGATGTCGAGTTGCCACAGGCGGCCTTCGATGGAGCGCAGCGCCTGCACCTTGGCGCCGGTGCGCACCGAGCCGCCGTGCGCTTCGACATAGGCGGCGGCCGCCTCGGGCAACAGTGTAGACAAGTCGGCGCGCGGCAGCAGCATGTCCGAGGCGCTGCGTTTGGCGCCCAGGCTGTCGCGCAGCACGTTGAGGAAGACCTGGGCCGAGGCGCGTTCCGGCGGCGTGTTCAGCGCGGCCAGGCAGAGCGGGCGCCACATCAGCTGGATCAGGCGCGGGGTTTGGTCGAAGCGCTGCAGCAGCTCGGTCACGCTGCAATCGGTGTGCAGCGCCCAGCCCATCCAGCGCGCGGTGGTGGAGAAGCGCGCCAGGCTGAGCTTATCGGCGCGCGCCAGCCCTTTGGCGCGCAGCAGCGCCAGCGCCAGGTGCAGCGGCGCGGGCAGGCGCGGCGCGACGAAATCCATGCCGCCGCTGCCGGCCGGGTAGCGCATTTGCAGCGGCAGCGACAGCAAGGCCTGCTCGCGGTCCACGCCGGTCAGCTTCATCAGCCGCAGCGTCTCGCTGTAGGCGCCCAGCAGGATGTGCTGGCCGTTGTCCAGGTGGCGGTGGTCGGTCTCGATGCGGCGCGCGCGGCCGCCTAGCGTGCGCGCGGCCTCCAGCTGCGTGACCTTGTAGCCGGCGCGCGCCAGTTCGACGGCCGCCGCGCAACCGGCCCAGCCGCCGCCGATCACGGCGACCGCGCGCGAAGTCAGCCCCGGTTCGGCCTTGGCGGCGCGCTGGTCGACGCCCTCCTTAGCCACGGATGTAGGTCTTCCACGCCAGCCAGAGCTTGCGGATAGGCGTCAGCGAAATGCGTTGCGTGAGCACGTGGAAGCCGTCGGCCTGCACTTCGTCGAGCAGCGTGCGGTAGATGGCGGACATCATCAGGCCGGGGCGCTGGGCGCGCCGGTCTTCCTTCGGCAGCAGCGCGAAGGCTTCGTCGTAGACCATCTGCGCGCGGTCGGCCTGGAAGGCCATCAGCTTTTCGAAGTTCTCGCTGTGGCGGGCGTTGAGCAGGTCGGCGGCGGTCACGTTGAACTGCTGCAGCTCGTTGATCGGCAGGTAGATGCGGCCCTTGCGCGCGTCTTCGCCGACGTCGCGGATGATGTTGGTCAGCTGGAAGGCGTGGCCCAGTTTTTCCGCGTACTGCAGCGTTTCCGGCTTGGTCGCGCCGAAAATGCTGGCCGACAGGATGCCCACCACGCTGGCCACGTGCCAGCAGTATTTGGTCAGCGCCGCGTAGTCGAGGTAGCGGGTCTGGTTCAAGTCCATCTCCATTCCGTCGATGATGGCCTGCAGATGCTGCTGTTGCAGCTGGTAGGCGCTCAGGTGCGGCTGCAGCGCCTGCGTGACGGGGTGGGTCTGCTGGCCTTCGTACATGTTGGCGATTTCCTTGCGCCACCATGCCAGCTTGATGCGGGCGATCGACTCGTCGGTGCATTCATCGACGGTGTCATCCACTTCGCGGCAAAAGGCATACAGGGCGGTGATTGCGCGGCGACGCTCCGGCGGCAGGAACAGGAAGCTGTAGTAGAAACTGGAGCCGCTCTGGGCGGTCTTTTGCTGGCAGTAGTCGTCGGGAGACATGGATAAAAAAGCAAGGATGACATCGAAGCCGCTATTCTATAGGTTAAGTGTAACAATGTGGGCCAATGTCGGCACGGCGGGCACGGATAGTAGTACAGTTCCAAGTTCTCAATTAGACAAGATTGCTCACTAGCTAAGGGGAACTCCATGGATGCCAAAGGCCGGCCGGAAGGCTGCAACACCATCACTCCGAACTGCATCGTCAACAATGTGGCCGACGCCGTGGCGTACTATCAGAAGGTGTTCGGCGCGGAAGAGTTGTTGCGTCTGCATACGCCTGATGGCAAAGTCGTGCATTGCGAGCTGAGGATCGGCGACTCGCGCATCAACCTGGGCGAGTCCATGGAAGGCTGGCCGGTGCAGCCGCTGTTGGCGCAGATCTATGTGCCCGACGCCGACGCCACGGTGGCGCTGGCGATCGAGTTCGGCGCGAAGGCCTTGAGCCCGGTTGGCGACATGTTCTTCGGCACGCGCGAGGGGCGGGTAATGGATCCGTTTGGCAACACCTGGACCATTGCCACGCATAAGAAACAAGTTTCTGGCGCTGAAATGCAGCGCCTGTTGAATGAGATGTATGCATGATACAAATTCGCGAAATCGATCACCTGGTGCTGCGCGTGGTGGACTTGGCGCGCATGCTGGATTTCTACTGCGGCGCGCTGGGCTGCACGGTCGAACGCCGGCAGGATGAGATCGGGCTGGTGCAGCTGCGCGCCGGCAGCAGCCTGATCGACCTGGTGCCGGTCGATGGCAAGCTGGGCCGCGTGGGCGGCGCCGCGCCGGGCGCCGAGGGGCGCAATATGGACCATTTCTGCCTGCGGGTGGAACCTTTCGACGAAGCGGGGATCCGCGCACATCTGTTGTCGCGCGGTGTGACGGCGGGGCAGGTGGAGTCGCGTTACGGTGCGGAAGGCGAGGGGCCGTCCATCTACCTGACCGACCCGGAAGGCAATGTTGTCGAGCTAAAAGGTGCGCCAGGTCAACTGTGACGACGCTTATTCATCTTCGGGGATACAATATGTTACGTTTCCCTGGAGATGCCTCGTATGTACAAGCAGTCAGCCGCCGCCATATTGCTTATTCCATTGTTGTGGGGGTGCAGCCGCGCGCCAGCCGCAGCCGATGTGCCGATGAAATCAGCCACCTATTACGAACAGCATCTGCAGGAGGCGGCGCAGGTAGCGAATCGCTGCCATCAGCTCAATGAACAGCAGCAACGCCGGCTCAGCGCGCGTGACTACCAGGAATGGCGGATTTCAAACGAGTGGGCCAATTGCCATACCGCGATATCGGTGACGGATGCGGCGGCGCTGCGTGACTCGCTGCTCAAGCCGCCGGCGTCGCAAGGGGCGAACGCGGCGCTATCGCCGTAAGCTGCTGGCGCGGCGCCGTCCCGGCGGGTCGGACAGTACCCGTACGATGACGCTGAACGGAATATTCCTGCGCACTAAAAATTCCGACGCGAACGCCCGCCCGCGGCTTTGCAGCAGGTTGACGCCCAGTTCCACCACCTTCGATGTTTCCATATCCGGCCGCGACGACCGATCTTCCATAACCATGATGCCACCTCTCCATTTCCTTTGAAGGTAACATGGGGAAGGAACATTGTGCAGAGGCAACGATTTAATCGTGCGCGGCTATTTTGGCGGCCGGGCCTGGCCGGCGCTACGTCAAGCGGTCCTGAACACCGCCTTCATCTGCTTCTTCATGCGCACGGCGGCCCAGAAGATGCCCAGCCAGTCGCGCCTGGTGAGCTTGGGACGGTGCAGGAAGACGTCGTACTCGGCGGCCTCGATGGCGTCCAGAATGCGCAGGCCGCCTTGCACCACCATGCGCAGCTCGAAGCCTATGCGTCCCTTCAGGCGCAGCGCCAGCGGCGCACCGCTCAGCATCAGCGCGCGGGCCCGGTCCACCTCGAACTTCATCATCGAGCGCCAGCGCGGGCGGGCGCTGGCGTGGTCAAGCGCGGCCGGCGAGATCGCGTAGCGGCTCAAATCCTCCAATGGGATGTAGATGCGCTCTTTATGGATGTCGATCGCGACATCTTGCAGGAAGTTGATCAGTTGCAGCGCGGTGCAGATGGCGTCGGAATCGCGGATATTTTCCTCGTCGGCCTGGCCGTACAGGTGCAGCATCAGGAAGCCGACCGGATTGGCCGAGCGCGCGCAGTAGTCCAGCAGGGCGTCGTAGGTGGCGTAGCGGCTCACCAGCACATCCTGCTTGAAGGCGGACAGCAGCTCGTACAGCGGCTTGAGCGGCAAGTCGTACTGGCGCACCACCTGCGCCAGCCGTTCGAACATCGGCTCGTGCGGGGTGCCGCCGGCCTCGATCTGGGTCAGCGCGGCCTCGTAGGCGTTCAGCGCGGCGAGCCGCTGCTCGGGCGCGGCGTCCCCCTCGTCGGCCAGGTCGTCTGCGCTGCGGGCAAAGGCGTAGATCGCTTCCACCGCCGGCCGCAAGCGGCTGGGCAGTAGAAAAGATGCAACAGGGAAATTCTCGTAGTGATCTACCGGCATAAAACTGGCCCAAAAGCAAAATAAAAAATTAATGACGCAAAAGTCATTTGCAAACGCATGAGGTCGGCATATAATAAATTAACGGAAAGTCATTTATTTCCGAGCCGTAATAGTAGTGCCATCTACACTCCAGAGCAAGCTAAAGGAATACACCGTGGTCGCCTTTGAAAAACAGCGTCAGATTTCCCCCCTCTTTATTACCGTGCTGGCCGCCGCCGTGCTGGCCGGTTGCTCCAAACCGGCCGAGAAAACCGAAGACATCCGCCCGGTGCGCGCCATGGTGCTCGCCAGCAGCGACGTCGACGTCAACGCCGAGTTTTCCGGCGAGGTGCGCGCCCGCGTGGAATCGCGGCTGGGCTTTCGCGTCGGCGGCAAGATCGTCGCCCGCAAAGTCGATGTCGGCACGCTGGTCAAGCACGGCCAGGTGTTGATGCAGCTCGATCCGCAGGACTTGCAGCTGTCGCAGGCCCAGGCGCTGGCCGGCCTGCGCGCCGCCGAGACCAACCGCGACCTGGCCAAGGCCGAACTCAAGCGCTATCAGGAACTGCGCAACAAGAACTTCGTCAGCCAGGCCGTGCTGGACGCCAAGGATTCCACCTACAAGGCGGCGCAAGCCAATGTGGACGCTTCGCAGGCGGCCTATCGCGGCCAGTCCAACCAGGCGGGCTACGCCAGTTTAGTGTCCGATGTTGACGGCGTCGTGACGGCGGTGGATGCCGAAGTCGGCCAGGTGGTGCAGCCGGGCACGCCCGTGGTGCGCGTGGCCAAGCAAGGTGAGAAGGAAATCGTCATTGGCCTGCCGGAAGACAAGGTCGAAACCTTGCGCCGCGTGCCGGACGTGCAGGTGCGCCTGTGGGCCGATCCGAGCAATGTGGTGGCGGGCAAGATCCGCGAGATTTCTCCGGTGGCCGACCCGTCGACCCGCACCTACACCGTCAAGGTGGTGATACCGGACTCGCTGTCCGAAGCCAAGCTGGGCATGACCGCCGTGGTGCAGTTCGCCTCCAAGACGGCCAAGCCGCAGATCAAGGTGCCGCTGACGGCGCTGTACTATGAGAAATCCGCCTCGTCGGTCTGGGTGGTGGAGGGCGGCGCCGTCAAGCTGGTGCCGGTCACCATCGACGGCGCGGCCGGCAACGATATCGTGCTGGCCGGCGGCGTCAAGGCTGGCCAGACGGTGGTGACGGCGGGCGTCAACCTGCTCAAGCCGGGCCAGAAGGTCAAGATCCTCGGCAACGATCTGCCGGCTGCGCCTGATGTTGCGCCAGCCGTCGCGGGGACCGTCAAATGAAGGGGGGCTTCAATCTCTCACGCTGGGCGCTTGAACACATCCCGCTGACGCGCTACTTGATCGCCGTGCTGCTGATAGGCGGCATGCTGAGCTATTCCAACCTGGGCCAGGACGAGGATCCGCCGTTCACCTTCCGCGCAATGGTGGTGCGGGCCAACTGGCCGGGCGCGACCTCGCTGCAGATGGCCGAGCAGGTCACCGACAAGCTGGAGAAGAAGCTGCAGGAGACGCCGGACATCGACGAGATCAGCAGCTATTCCAAGCCGGGCGAGACCACCATCATCCTCAAGCTGCGCGAATCGGCGCCGCCCAAGGAAGTGGCGCAATCGTGGTACCAGGTGCGCAAGAAGATCGGCGACATCCGCGGCACTTTGCCGCCGGGCGTACAGGGGCCGTACTTCAACGATGAATTCGGCGACACCTACGGTTCCATCTTCGCGCTATCCGGCGACGGCTTCACCTATGCCGAGATGAAGGACTATGCCGATTTCGTCCGTCAGCAGCTGCTGGGCGTGCCGCTGGTGTCCAAGGTCGAGCTGTTCGGCGTGCAGGACGAGAAGATCAACATCGAGTTCTCGCACAAGAAGTTCGCGCAGCTGGGCATTCCGATCGAGGCCATCGCCAACCAGATCGCCACCCAGAACACGGTGGAGGCGACCGGTGTGCTGGTCACCCCGACCGATAACCTGCAGGTGCGCGTGACCGGCGCGCTCAAGACCGTCAAGGAACTGGAAGAGCTGGAACTGCGCGCCAACGGCACCACCTTCCGCCTGGGCGACTTCGCCACCATCAAGCGCCAGTACCAGGACCCGCCGGGCAACAAGATGCGCTTCAACGGCAAGGAAGTGATCGGCCTGGGTGTGTCGATGGAAAAGGGCGGCAACATCATCCAGCTCGGCAAGAGCATGGAGAAGACCGTCGCCGCGATGAAGGCCAAGCTGCCGGTCGGCATCGAGCTCGAGCGTGTGTCGGACCAGCCTGAGGCCGTCAAGGCTTCGGTGGGCGAGTTCGTGCACACGCTGATCGAGGCCGTGCTGATCGTGCTGGCCGTCAGCTTCGTGGCGCTGGGCATGCACAGCAAGCCCAAGCTGCGGCTGGACGTCCGTCCCGGCCTGGTGGTGGCGCTGACCATCCCGCTGGTGCTGTCGGTGACCTTCCTGTGCATGCGCATGCTCGACATCGACCTGCACAAGATATCGCTGGGCGCGCTGATCATCGCGCTGGGCCTGCTGGTGGACGACGCCATCATCGCCGTTGAAATGATGGTGCGCAAGATGGAGGAGGGCATGTCGCGCTTCGACGCCGCCACCTTCGCCTACACCTCGACCGCGATCCCGATGCTGACCGGCACCCTGATCACGGTGGCGGGCTTCCTGCCGATCGGCCTGGCCAAGTCGGCGGCCGGCGAATACACGTTCTCGCTGTTCTCGGTCAACGCGCTGGCGCTGGTCATTTCGTGGGTGGCGGCGGTGGTGTTCACACCCTACATCGGCTACGTGCTGCTGAAGGTCAAGCCGCACGCCGAGGGCGGCAGCGAGCACGACCTGTTCGATACGCCGGGCTTCCGCAAGTTCCGCGCGGTGGTTAACTGGTGCGTCGAGTACCGCAAGACCACCATCGCGGCCACGCTGCTGATCTTTGCGCTGGGCGTGTACGGCTTCAAGTACATCGAGAAGCAGTTCTTTCCGGATTCCAGCCGGCCCGAGCTGATGGTCGAACTGTGGACGCCGGAAGGCACGACCTTTAGCGCCAACGAGGCGCAGGTGAAGAAGTTCGAGGCCTTCATCCGCAAGCAGGAGGGCGTGGTCAGCGTGACCAGCTACGTCGGCACCGGCAGTCCGCGCTTCTACCTGCCGCTGGACCAGATATTCCCGCAGACTAACGTGTCGCAGATCGTCGTGCTGCCGAAAGACCTGCATGCGCGCGGTGTGTTGCGCGACAAGATCGTCGACATCTTCAAGCACGACTTCCCGGAAGTGCGCGGCCGCGTCAAGCTGCTGCCGAACGGGCCGCCGGTGCCGTACCCGGTGCAGTTCCGCGTGACCGGCGGCGAGGTGGATAAGGTGCGCGCCATCGCCGACCAGGTGAAGGACATCATGCGCGCCAATCCGAACACGCTGGGCGTCAACGACAACTGGAATGAATCGATCAAGGTGCTGCGCCTCGACCTGGACCAGGACAAGATGCGCGCGCTGGGCGTGACCTCGCAGACCGTGATGCGGGCGGCGAACACCATCCTGTCCGGCACCACCATCGGCCAGTTCCGCGAGGACATCAAGCTGATCGACATCCAGATCCGCCAGCCCATCGAGGAACGCAACACCATCTCGATCCTGAACGACACCAACATCCCTACCGCCAGCGGCAAGTCGGTGCCGATCAGCCAGCTGGCCCGCGCGCGCTTCGTGTGGGAACCGGGCGTGGTGTGGCGCGAAGGGCGCGAATGGGCGATCACCGTGCAATCCGACGTGGCCGACAACATCCAGGGGCCGACCGTGTCCGGTCAGATCGAGCCCAAGCTCAAGCAGCTGCGCGACAACCTGCCGGCCGGCTATGCCATCACCGTCAAGGGCGCGGCGGCCGACAGCGGCTCGGCGGAAGCGTCGATCGCTGCCAACCTGCCGCTGGCGATCTTCATCATCTTCACCTTGCTGATGCTGCAGCTGCACAGCTTCTCGCGGGCGCTGCTGGTGTTCCTGACCGGCCCGCTGGGCGTGGCGGGGGCGGCGATGGCCTTGCTGGTGCTGGGCCGTCCGCTGGGCTTCGTGGCCAACCTGGGCATCATCGCGCTGTTCGGCATGATCATCCGCAATTCGGTGATCCTGGTCGACCAGATCGAGCAGGACATCAAGGCCGGCCACGATCCGTGGACCGCCATCGTCGAATCGGCGGTGCGGCGCTGCCGTCCCATCATCCTGACGGCCGCCGCGGCGGCGCTGGCGATGATTCCATTGTCGCGCTCGGTATTCTGGGGGCCGATGGCGGTGGCCATCATGGGCGGCCTGATACTGGCCACGGCGCTGACTTTATTATTCCTGCCGGCATTGTATGCGGCATGGTTTAGAGTGAAGAAGCCGGTGAAATAACGAAAAAACAGCGGAATGTTGGCGACATATTAAAAATCGTCACATTTCGCTGAAAAACCCGTTAGAATATCGCGTTGAAGTTGAAAGCTCCTGCGGAATTCAGCGGGAATAGGGGCGACCGTTTTCACTTACGGGTCGCCCTTTGCTTTTGTGCAAACATGCCGCGAGGATGGCGAAATTGGTAGACGCACCAGGTTTAGGTCCTGACGCCAGCAATGGTGTGGGGGTTCGAGTCCCCCTCCTCGCACCAACTGTATTACTATTTTTTTGGACGATTTTTACATGGCAACTGCAGTCGAAACCTTAGGCAAACTCGAACGTCGTATCACGATCTCCTTCCCGCTGACCGAGGTCCGCGCTGAAGTTGAGAAGCGCCTGAAAGTGCAAGCCAAAACGGCTAAGGCACCAGGCTTCCGTCCGGGTAAAGTTCCTCTGAAAATGGTCGCAGCACAGTACGGTTATCAGATCGAGACCGAAGTGCTGAACGATAAAGTTGGCCGTGCCTTCAACGACGCCGCCAACGCTGCCGAGCTGCGCGTAGCGGGCTACCCACGCATCGAGCCTAAGGAAGAGTCGCCAGCAGGCGTCCTGACCTTTGACGCAACCTTCGAAATCTACCCGGAAGTGGTCGTTGGCGACCTGTCGACCGTGGAAATCGAAACCGTCAAGGCTGACGTGTCGGAAACCGAAATCGACAAAACCATTGAAATCCTGCGCAAACAGCGCGTGCACTTCCACACCAAGGGCGAAGCGGGCGAGCACGGCGACGGCGGCGCAGCCATCGCAGCCAACGGCGACCGCGTGACCGTGGACTTCGTCGGCTCGATCGACGGCGTTGAATTCCCGGGCGGTAAAGCTGAAGACTACGCATTCGTGCTGGGCGAAGGCCGCATGCTGCCGGAATTCGAAGCCGCCACCGTCGGCCTGAAAGTCGGCGAAGCCAAGACCTTCCCACTGGCCTTCCCAGAGGACTACCATGGTAAAGACGTTGCCGGCAAGACCGCATCGTTCACCATCACCCTGAAGAAGCTGGAATGGGCGCACCTGCCGGAAGTCGACGCTGAATTCGCCAAGTCGCTGGGCGTGGCCGATGGCGACGTCGCCAAAATGCGCGAAGACATCAAAGTCAACCTGGAACGCGAAGTCGCCGGCCGTGTCAAAGCCCGCAACAAGGAAGCCGTGATGGACGCGCTGGTGAAGACCGCGACCCTGGACGTGCCACAAGCGCTGATCGCCCAGGACACCGAGCGCCTGGCCGAAATGACCCGTCAGGACATGGCGCAGCGCGGCATGAACGTCAAGGACATCCCGTTCCCACCAGAACTGTTCGCGGAAAAAGCCGAGCGTCGCGTACGCCTGGGCCTGATCCTGTCGCAACTGGTCGGCGAGAACAAGCTGCAAGCCCAGCCTGAGCAGGTCAAAGCGCAAGTCGAAGACTTCGCACAGAGCTACGAAGACCCACGCGAAGTGCTGAAGTACTACTACAGCGACCGTCGCCGCCTGGCCGAAGTCGAAGCCCTTGTATTGGAAGAAAACGTCGTTAACTACGTCCTGGGCCTGTCGAAAACGTCGTCCAAGGTTGTGGCCTTCGACGAACTGATGGGAAGCAACGCACAAGCGTAATCCAGCACGGGCCGGATGATGTAAGATTAGGTCTCCGGCCTCTAGCTGCTTCACAAGGAAATGGAATGACTGGTATGAACCGTAATCCGGCGCTGGACACTGAAATGCTCGGCCTGGTGCCGATGGTGGTCGAACAGAGCGGCCGCGGCGAGCGCTCCTATGATATCTACTCGCGCCTGCTGAAGGAGCGTGTGATCTTCATGGTCGGCCCCGTCAACGACCAGATGGCGAACCTGATCGTCGCCCAGTTGCTGTTCCTCGAAAGCGAAAATCCGGACAAGGATATCTCGCTGTACATCAACTCCCCAGGCGGTTCGGTTTCGGCCGGCCTGGCGATCTTCGATACGATGCAGTTCATCAAACCCGACGTGTCGACGTTGTGCACCGGCATGGCCGCCTCCATGGGCGCCTTCCTGCTGGCCGCCGGCGCCAAGGGTAAGCGCTTCTCGCTGCCGAACTCGCGCATCATGATTCACCAGCCGTCCGGCGGCTCGCAGGGCATGGCTTCGGACATCGAAATCCAGGCCAAGGAAATCCTCTACCTGCGCCACCGTCTGAATTCGATCATGGCTGAGCGCACGGGTCAAACCGTGGAGCAGATCGCCAAAGACACGGATCGTGACCGTTTCATGTCGGCGGAAGAGGCGGTAGAGTACGGTTTGATCGACAAAATGTTGTCCAGCCGGGCTTGATGCTTCCTTCGCAGCATTGCTAAAAGAACGCCCGGGCGATTAATCGTTCGGGCGTTTCGTTTTTATTTCGGGTAGCATGTAGTCATAGGCGGAATTTTCCGGACTCCATATATGCTTCCCGGCAACAGCTACGCCATTCTGTAACCCAAAGAAAACTGCCCCATGTCAGACAAAAAATCCTCCAGCGGCGAAAAATTACTGTACTGCTCGTTTTGCGGCAAGAGCCAGCACGAGGTAAAGAAATTAATCGCCGGCCCATCGGTCTTCATCTGCGACGAGTGCATCGACTTGTGCAATGACATCATTCGCGATGAAACCTCGGCCATCGAGTCGGTCACGGGCGCCAAGTCGGACCTGCCGACCCCGCATGAAATCAAGGACTTGCTGGACCAGTACGTCATTGGCCAGCAAACGGCCAAGCGCATCTTGTCGGTGGCGGTGTACAACCACTACAAGCGCCTCAAGCACCTGGGCAAGAAAGACGACATCGAACTGGCCAAGAGCAACATCTTGCTGGTCGGTCCTACCGGCTCGGGCAAGACCCTGCTGGCCCAGACCCTGGCCCGCATGCTGAACGTGCCGTTCGTCATCGCCGACGCCACCACGCTGACCGAAGCGGGCTATGTGGGCGAGGATGTCGAGAATATCATCCAAAAACTGTTGCAAAGCTGCAACTACGATGTGGAAAAGGCGCAGCGCGGCATCGTCTACATCGACGAGATCGACAAGATCTCGCGCAAGTCGGACAATCCGTCGATCACCCGCGACGTGTCGGGCGAGGGCGTGCAACAGGCGCTGTTGAAACTGATCGAAGGCACGATGGCGTCGGTGCCGCCGCAAGGCGGCCGCAAGCATCCCAACCAGGACTTCGTGCAGATCGACACCACCAACATCATGTTCATCTGCGGCGGCGCGTTCGACGGCCTGGCCAAGGTGATTTCCAACCGTTCGGAAAAGTCCGGCATCGGTTTCTCGGCCAGCGTGAAGAGCAAGAAGGAACGCAGCGCCAGCGACGTGTTGCTGGAAGCGGAACCGGAAGACCTGATCAAGTTCGGCCTGATTCCCGAGCTGGTGGGCCGCCTGCCGGTGGTCGCCACGCTGTCGGAACTGACCGAGGAAGCGCTGATCCAGATCCTGGTCGAGCCGAAGAACGCACTGGTCAAACAGTACGCCAAGCTGCTGGACATGGAAGGCGCCGAACTGGAAATCCGCCCGGCCGCCTTGCACGCCATCGCCAAGAAGGCGCTGGCCCGCAAGACCGGCGCGCGCGGCCTGCGCTCCATCCTGGAGCACGCGCTGCTCGACACGATGTACGAGTTGCCGAACGAAACCAATGTCACCAAAGTGGTCATTGATGAAAACACGATCACCAGCGGCGCCAAACCTTTATTGATCTACCAAGACCAGGCCAAAGCATCTGGTGAGAATTAAATAACTTGTGCACACTTAACCCCACTCAGCAGCAAAATTCATTTCGCATCCGTGGGGCAAGGCGGTACAATTTAAATCAATAAAAGAATGCAGGCTTCATTCGGAAAGCCACACGTGACAGCAGCGTTTGTCACGCGTGGCTTTTTTATTTGACGCGTTTTTTTAGAACATGACTAGCCATTTTGAAAATAACCTTTTATTAAGGAATTATTTCTTGCAGGTCGGTCTTGTGATTCGGCAAAACAGCGCCCACATCATAATCACGCTTTCACATAAGGTACGCCATGACAACTTCCAAATTAACTGAGCAAACTCAACTGCCGTTATTGCCGCTGCGGGATGTTGTAGTTTTCCCGCATATGGTGATACCGCTGTTCGTAGGGCGCCCAAAATCGATCAAGGCGCTGGAAGCCGCTATGGAGCAGGGCAAGAGCATCATGCTTGCCGCGCAAAAAGCCGCTGCCAAGGACGAACCTTCTGCTTCCGATATCTATGAGATCGGCTGCGTGGCCAATATTCTGCAGATGCTGAAACTGCCCGACGGCACCGTCAAGGTGCTGGTCGAGGGGGCTCAGCGTGCACGCATCAACCGTATCACCGATGCGCCGACGCACTTCATCGCCGATCTGACGCCGCTCGATTCCGAGCTGGGCGACGATTCCGAGATCGAAGCGATGCGCCGCGCCATCGTTCAGCAGTTTGACCAGTACGTCAAACTGAACAAAAAGATCCCACCTGAAATCCTCGCCTCGCTGTCGGGCATCGACGACGCCGGCCGCCTGGCCGATACCGTTGCCGCGCACCTGCCGCTGAAGCTTGAGCAGAAGCAGGTGATCCTGGAAATCTTCAGCGTGGCCAAGCGCCTGGAGCACCTGCTGGGCCAGCTGGAAGGTGAACTCGACATTCTGCAGGTCGAGAAGCGCATCCGTGGCCGCGTCAAGCGGCAGATGGAAAAGTCGCAGCGCGAGTACTATCTGAACGAGCAGGTCAAGGCCATCCAGAAGGAACTGGGCGAGGGCGAGGACGGCGCCGATCTGGACGAGTTGGAGAAGAAAGTCGCGCTGGCCAAGATGCCGAAAGAGGCGCTGGACAAGGCCACCGCCGAGTTGAAAAAACTCAAGCTGATGTCGCCGATGTCGGCCGAAGCCACCGTCGTGCGCAACTACATCGACACGCTGGTCAGCCTGCCATGGAAAAAGAAATCCAAGGTCAACAACGATCTGTCGAACGCCGAGAAAGTGCTGGAAGGCGACCACTACGGCCTGGACAAGGTTAAAGAACGCATCCTGGAATACCTCGCGGTGCAGCAACGCGTCGACAAGCTGAAAGCGCCTATCCTGTGCTTCGTCGGTCCTCCGGGCGTGGGCAAGACCTCGCTGGGCCAGTCCATCGCCCGCGCCACGAACCGCAAGTTCGTGCGCATGGCGCTGGGCGGCGTGCGCGACGAGGCCGAGATCCGCGGCCACCGCCGTACCTACATCGGCTCGATGCCGGGCAAGGTGCTGCAGTCGCTGGCCAAGGTCGGCGTGCGCAATCCGCTGTTCCTGCTGGACGAGATCGACAAGATGGGCGCGGACTTCCGCGGCGATCCGTCCTCGGCCCTGCTGGAAGTGCTGGACCCTGAACAGAACCACACGTTCTCGGACCACTACATCGAGGTGGACTTCGACCTGTCGGACGTGATGTTCGTGGCGACGTCGAACTCGTATAACATTCCGCCGGCGCTGCTGGACCGCATGGAAGTGATCCGCCTGTCCGGCTACACGGAAGACGAGAAGACCAGCATCGCCCAGCGCTACCTGCTGCCTAAACAGATCAAGAACAACGGTCTGAAGGAAGACGAGATTTCGGTGGCCGAATCGGCGTTGCGCGACATCATCCGCTACTACACCCGCGAAGCCGGCGTGCGTTCGCTGGAACGTGAAGTGTCCAAGATCTGCCGCAAGGTCGTGAAGATGCTGTTGCTGAAGAAAACGGAGAAGAAAGTCGCCGTCACCAGCAAGAACCTGGACAAGTTCCTGGGCGTGCGCCGCTACGACTTCGGCGTGGCCGAGAAGGAAAACCAGATCGGCCAGGTCGTGGGTCTGGCATGGACCGAGGTGGGCGGCGATCTGCTGACCATCGAGGCCGTGCAGATGCCGGGCAAGGGCGGGGTGATCCGCACCGGCACTCTGGGCGACGTGATGAAGGAATCGATCGAGGCAGCCCGCACCGTGGTGCGCAGCCGCGCCAATCGCCTGGGCATCAAGAACGAAGTGTTTGAGAAGAGCGACATCCACATCCACGTGCCGGAAGGCGCGACGCCGAAGGACGGTCCTTCGGCTGGCGCGGCGATGACGGTGGCGATGGTGTCGGTATTCACGGGCATTCCGGTTCGCGCCGACGTGGCGATGACGGGCGAGATCACGCTGCGCGGCGAAGTATTGCCGATCGGCGGCCTGAAAGAGAAACTGCTGGCGGCGCAGCGCGGTGGCATCAAGACCGTGCTGATCCCTGAGCAGAACGTCAAGGATCTGGCCGACATCCCGGACAATGTCAAAAACAAACTGGAAATCGTGCCGGTGCGTTGGATCGACAAAGTGCTGGAAATCGCGCTGGAACGCATGCCTGAAGCGTTGACGGAGACCGCTCCGGTGGAAGCCGTGGCTGCCGCGGCCGCCAAGGTCGACGGCCAAACGGAAGTGGTAAAACATTAACTTTTACTAGAGTTTAGTAACTGTGGATGCACAAACAGGCGCTTTTATAGCGCCTGTTTGTTATTTCACCCTGCTTTTCTATGGTGCAGCGCTTGACACAGGGGCGGGCTGGCTTGTTTAATACGGCCTGAGATTTTTCTCGGCCTGGAGAACGGTATTCAAATACCGCTATCTACCGGCTAAAACGATATAACCTTTGTGACGGGGAATTGCTTTGAATAAGACTGAATTGATCGACCATATTGCTACTACCGCTGATATCTCGAAAGCGGCTGCTGCACGCGCACTCGACGCGGTGATCGACGGTGTAACCACCACCCTGCAAAAGAACGACAGCGTCACCCTGGTCGGCTTTGGTACCTTCTCCGTGAGCGAACGCGCTGCCCGTACCGGCCGCAATCCGCGCACCAAAGAAGAGATCATCATCGACGCAGCTAAAGTTCCTAAATTTAAAGCTGGTAAAGCTTTGAAAGATGCTGTAAACTAACGGACTTCAGTGAGCAGCAAGCGGTAAAGTTGCTCACGAAACGCAAAACGGGCGGTTAGCTCAGTTGGTAGAGCGGAGCCCTTACAAGGCTTAGGTCGGGAGTTCGAGCCTCTCACCGCCCACCAGTTTTGCAGGCAGTAAAAGTAGTACCCAGTGTTTTGTTGGAGCGGTAGTTCAGTTGGTTAGAATACCGGCCTGTCACGCCGGGGGTCGCGGGTTCGAGTCCCGTCCGCTCCGC
>NZ_JBWKWR010000008.1:0-288200 GCF_059422325.1 Duganella sp. GW821-FHT01E12
CTGAGTCCTGTGCAATACAGAACTCAGCCCTTGGCTGCTTAGCAAACTATACCGTCCAACTATTTGGGGTCAGTTCAGCTGAGTCGGCTTTTGCTATTAGGTGAGGCTGACTTCTTGTAAGGCCGCTTCGATCTTGGCCATTTCCTTGTCATCGTGCTGGCCGTCGATCCACTTCGTGTAGACCTTGAAAAACATTTCCAGACTGTGGCCCAACTGGCGGGCCATGAAGGCCGGATTCACTCCGGCCATAAGGCCTATGGTGGCATAAGTGTGCCGCGTGTTGTAAGCGCGCCGATGCCGGATGCCGAGGCGCTTAAGGGTTGTTGTCCAGAACGCCGCGCTAGTGATGCGTTGATACAGCCATGGTTCGTTGTAGTAAGGGGCGTGGAATACTTTGCCGCCTTGGCTACGCGTGAAGCGAGTCTGTAGCAGCAGGGCAGATAGGGCCTCCCTGGGAAGCTTGACGATACGGCTCATGGACGTCTTCGTCGAATCCTGCTCCTCTTCGTAGACCACGGCCGAGTCAACCAATATCTCGCCCTTGTTCAGATCGACATTCGACCATTCAAGCGCTATCGCTTCTGAAGTGCGCAGCCCGGTGAAGAATCGGAACTGGACATTGCGCCACTGTTCGCAAAATAGACGTCTCCCTTCAAAACGTACGAGTTGTCACCCCTCAATCGGCAACCTGCGAGAACTAATGCTTAAAAAATGCGCACCATTCTAGGGTGTGAGAATTTGCGCATTTTTCATGTGGGCAAGATGATATTCTACGTAGCACCGTACAAGTATGGCTCCTATACGCTAACGAAAAATGGCCCACTTCCTCAGTGGGCGGCCATGAATGACGAACTTTTCTCCGTATCTGTACTAGTCCAGAATAAATCTAGAAAGAATAAAAATGAATACTTCTTGGAAGACACTTGAAGAATCAGTGCGAGCAATTGCAAGTATTAAATGGAATACTATTGCGGTTCCCGAGCATCTGGGTGGAGTTGATTTCGATGCTGTCTTGCGGCCGAATTCTGATGAGATTATTTTGATCGAGATTACAAAACGAGGTGACCTCGCAAAAGTTCGAGACGACATTATTAAGATAAATAGTTATCGCCTGCAGATGCTGACTCAAGGCGTGATCGTTCGGGGCTATATGATCGTTGAAGACGAGCCAACGTCGTCCATGATCGAAACCGGGACGCACAATAAAGTTAAAGTCATGTCGGCTCAAACTTTCCTCAACGAATTCTTTCAATACGACGGCTACATAGCCGCTCGAATGCGCGCTGCATTCGGAAGTGCTATTAACCCCATTACGGGCCTGCCCGATCAAGTGCAGTATGTGCCAGTGGCTTACACCCGCGATGATGATGGTGAAACATTGGGAATTAATGAAATAGCTGATTGTTTACGAAATGGCGAAAGAGTTATTCTCATTGGCGATTATGGAACTGGAAAGTCACGTGCTACTCAGAACATTTTTTCGAGCTTATCGGGGAGTGATAGGGTGCTTGGCAAGCAGGTATTTGCAATCAATTTGCGAGAGCACTGGGGCGCAACGACCGCAAGTGAGATTATTGCAGGACACTTAGAGGAACTGGGGTTCTCTGGGGCGATTGATAACGCCATGCAGATTATTCGTACCGGAGGCGCAATTCTCTTGTTAGACGGCGTTGATGAGGTTGGCGCGCAAACCTTTGGTGCAAATCGTGAAAGCCGAAAATCGGTTCGAAAAGCCGCGCTTGAAGGGGTGCGAAAACTGATTAAAGCCAATAAGGGGGGCGTGTTTCTTACTAGCCGTTCTCACTACTTCGACAGCGATGATGAAATGATCGACGCATTGGGACTGGGAGTCGGTGGGGAGCCAATAGTTCTGCGGTCACAGGAAGAGTTTTCGATTACCGAAGCCAATGCCTATCTGCAGCAAATCAATTTGCCAGCAATAGTACCAGAATGGCTTCCTCGAAAACCGCTTATATTTCAAGTGCTCTCGACCATCGCTCCAGCCGCTGCGCAGGGTTTGCTCCAGGCAGAGGACGGAGAATTTGCGTTTTGGGACAAGTTCTTGACAACAGTTTCCGAACGCGAAGCTAATATTCACGGTTCGCTCAAGGCTGAAGCAGTGCGACAAATCCTGATCAAATTAGCTTCGTTTACGCGCGAGGGTGATAGTTATCTAGGTCGCCTTTCGGTGCGAAACGTTCGGGAAGCATACGAACACGCAATTCAGGATACGCCGGATCAAGCTGGTGAACAAATGCTCATGCGCCTCTGTATGCTTGGTCGAGTTGCGCCTGAATCCCCTGAGCGGCAATTTGTTGACAGCTACATCGTTGACGGACTTCGTGCCGAAGATTTGACCCAAATTATTGATATTGGCGATAAAACCGTCACGGATAAAAAATGGCGGCAACCACTCTCCCGATTCGGCTGGGGACTTATTTTCAGCAGACTCGTAAATCAGGACAAAGAGGGAACCTATCGTCATTCGCTTGCGAATTTCCTGCGAGGTGAAAATGATCAGGCAAGTGCGGAAATTTTATCTACTTTGTTGGCTGTAGAAGGTAATGATCTACAAATCAACGCGGCGGCCTTCAAAGATGTTGATATTTATTCTCTTCAAGTCGGTCAACGTAGATTTTCAAGTTTGCAGATTGAAAATTCGTATATTCGAAATCTTGAGCTCATTGCGGAATCGGAGAATAAAAAGTCGGAAATACGGTTAAATGACTGCCAGATACTGGACGTATATGGAGTTACGAGTGACGAAGGGTTGCCTAAATGGATTGAAAACTGTGAAATCGAGCGGTATGAGTCGCTTTCGACTTCTAGTCGGATAATGAAAAGCGAACTGTCAGCGGTTCACCGCTTATTCCTTTCTGTAATCCATAAAATCTTCTTCCAATCAGGACAGGGACGAGAGGAGCGGGCGCTACTGAAAGGAGGGTATGGGCAGCATTACGATAATAAATTATTGCAAAAAATTCTTAACATCCTACTTCGAGAATCGTTGGTAGTGCGAAAAACAGGGCGCGATGGATATGTCTATGAACCGATACGTAAACATACCCATAGGATGGCACGCATTAAGGGACAACTTGCACTTTGCGGCGACGCACTCTGGGATGAGATAGGGGCGTTGCACAAGGAGTCCTAGAAAAAAACGTTGCCCGTCACGGGGGGGGGCTTTCATCAACTTCGGCCTCTCCGGCTTCAAACCTTATAGAGGGATAGGCGATGGCTGCAGTATTAGTTGCAAACTAGATACATTTTTATGCGAGATGTTAAAAATGTTTGACCGTACTGATCTGCCCGCAGGGCGTCTATTGAAGCTTTTAGTTTTGAGGGTATGGGTGAGGGTATCTAGGCTTTGACAATAGCATAAATTGAGGATTTATGCGGGCTGCGGGGGATTCGAAGGCATCGCCCCTACTGGGGCGAGCCTCTCCGAATCGTCCAATTGCCACCGCTGTGCGGTGGCGCGCCGGAGGCGCAGCGCGCAGCGCAAATTTCCTATCTGCACTATTCCACACTAAAAACAGCCCGAACGGCCTCTAAACCCGCAGGCGGAAGGGGGGGCAATACCAGAATCGGGGAAATCAAAACGAAGAAAAGGGCGACCTGGGGCACAACCCAAGATCGCCCTTGACCGGACAGACGCTTAAAGTGGCTGCCGGGCGGGTTCCAGACGAAAAAATCAGGGGCGCTTCAGCTGGTCGATAACGCTAGCCACCTTGGTGGTAATCATATCAACCGCCGGGCCATTGGCGCCGTGCGGGATGATGATATCGGCGTTGCGCTTAGTCGGCTCGATGAATTGCTTGTGCATCGGCCGTACAGTCTCCAGATACTGGCTGACGACGCTCTCCACCGAACGGCCGCGTTCAGTGATATCCCTTTGCATACGGCGGATGAAGCGGATATCGGAGGCAGTGTCGACATAGATCTTCAGCGACATCATGTCGCACAAGTCCGCGTCGTAAAGGGCAAACAAGCCTTCGATCACGATCACCGGGGCTGGCTTGACCGGAATGGTCCGGTCGGAGCGGTTGTGAAGCGTGAAGTCGTACTCCGGCATCTCGATCGCCTGGCCATTGCGCAAGGCCTGGATATGCTGCACAAGCAATGACCATTCGAAAGCCTGCGGATGGTCGTAATTCTGCTGGGGGCGGACTTCAGGGGGGAGATGGGTTTGGTCGCAGTAGTAATCGTCCTGCATTACCACCGAGACCATGTCAGCGCCAAACGCAGCCAACACTTTCTGGGACACAGTGGACTTGCCACTGCCGCTACCGCCTGCGACGCCAATAATAAACGGTTGGAAGGAAATCGTATTCATGCCGAATGATACCGGAACCGCGACCGAACTAACAGGGACCGACTGGTCCCCAATGAAGCTTTCCTGTGACGCAGACTGATGATTGCCTGTGAGCTGCTGTTTTTGGTTGGTGGTCGCCCATGAAAAATTATATAAATTATTTTCTAAGAAAATACATAAGCGATTATGGAATTAATGCTATTATCGCCACATGAAACAAGGACTCGGAACTCAATTGCGGCACTTGATCGAACTGCTCGATGGCGCGGTCCAGCAAGCCTATACGGACGCTGGTCTCGATTACCGGCCGCGCTACACGCCGGTGATGAAGGCACTGTCGCAGCAACAAAGTGCGACCGTCGGCGAGCTGGCAGAGCTGGCTGGCATCACGCAACCGGCGGCTACACAGACGGTGGCGCTGATGAAGAAGGAAGGCCTGGTGCTGGTGGCAGCCAGCGACGAGGACGGCAGGCAGCGCGTGGTGCGTCTCAGCGAGCAGGGGCAGGCCTTGTTGCCGCATCTGCAGGCGTGCTGGAAGGCGACCAAGCGCGCGGCCGACAGCCTGGATGCGGAGCTGGAGTTTCCGTTGTCCGAATGCCTGGCCCAGGCGATCGCGGTGCTTGAGCAGCGCTCCTTCGGCGACCGCATCCGCGCGGCGAACAAGAAAGTACGACCTTAATGAAAGCGATTATGGATACGACTCTGAACATGGTGGCGAATAAACCGACCCTGGCATCGCGCCTGATGGCGAACCCGGCGGTTCGCATTGTGCTGGGCCTGGTGCTGACCTTTGCCGCTGTGCCGCTGACGATGATCGTCGCCGCGCAGCTGGTTGCTAAGCCGTATCGCGTGGCGTGGCCGCAGTTGCTGGCGGCAGTGTTCGTGTGGTTGGGTTATCGCTTTTACGTGCGCCGCATCGAAAAGCGGCAGCCGGCCGAGTTGGCGATGCAGGCCATGGGGCGCGAAATGGGCATGGGCCTGATGATGGGCGTTGGCCTGGTGGTGTCGAGCTTTGCCGTGCTGGCGGTGCTTGGCGTTTATCGCTTCGGCGGCGTCAATCCGCTGAGCTTCAAGATGTTGTTGCCGCTGGCCGAGCTGGTGCTGGTCGGCATGGCGGAAGAGATGATGTTCCGTGGCGTGATCTTCGGCGTCATCGAACGTTCGCTGGGCAGCAAGCCTTCGATGGTGATTTCCGCGCTGCTGTTTGGCTTGAGCCACTTGCCGAACGAGGGCGTCTCGGTGCTGGCGATGGCTTCGCTTGCCGCGTATGGCGTGTTGCAGGCGGCTCTGTACATGAGGACGCGCCGTCTGTGGATTTGCATCGGCACGCACATCGCATGGAACTATTGCGTGAGCACGGTGTTCTCGTCGACCGTGTCGGGCCACGCGGCCAGCGATGGCCTGCTGCGCGGCGAGCTGGTAGGCAATGTGGTGTTGACCGGTGGTGTATTCGGCGTGGAAGGTTCGCTGGTTGTAGTATTGTTGATTGCGGCCGCCGCAGCGTTCTGGCTGCGCAGGGCTCTTGCCGGCAAGGCTTGAGCCGCCACTGGGCCGCAGGAACTTAACAAGCGGGAGCCGACCATGGATGCAACGTCGCTGGAAATACGTCAGATGAGCGAGGCTGAGCTCGATATTGTTTTGGACTGGGCTGCCGCCGAAGGCTGGAACCCCGGCCTGCATGATGCCGCGTGTTTTTACGCGGCGGACCCTGGTGGCTTTCTGATTGGGGTGTTGGATGGGGAACCGATAGCGAGCATCTTCGCGGTCAGGTATGGCGCGGGGTTCGGTTTCATCGGCGGCTATATCGTCAAGCCGGGTTGGCGTGGCCGTGGCCATGGTTGGGCGTTGTGGCAGGCCGCGATGGCGCGGCTGGCCGGGCGTAACGTCGGGCTCGACGGTGTGGTGGCGCAGCAGGCCAACTATGCCAAGTCGGGCTTCCGTCTCGCGCATCGCAATTTCCGGTATGAGGGGCGGGGGAGCGGGCGGCCCATGGATGCCTGTCCAACGATACCGCTGTCCACGTTGGGCGATGAGGAAATCCGCAGATACGATCGCAGCTTCTTCCCGGAGCGGCGCGACCGCTTTCTGCACGAGTGGGTGGGACATCGGCAGCATATCGCGCTTGGCGTGGTGGGCGCCCAGGGCTTGGCCGGCTACGCGGTGGCGCGGCCGTGCCGCACGGGTTACAAAGTCGGCCCGCTGTTCGCCGATACGCCCGCCGTGGCGGAGCAGTTGTTCGCCAGCGTGCTGGGCAAGCTGGCACCGGATGTGCCGGTGTTTCTTGACGTGCCGGAGCTGAACTCCGCGGCCGTTGCGCTGGCCGAGCGTCATCGGATGCAGCGGTGTTTTGAAACGGCGCGCATGTACACGCGCGAGCAGCCCGGGCTCAATATGGGCGGGCAGTACGGCATCACGAGTTTCGAACTCGGATAAGCACCAACGAAAAAAAGCTCGCCGAAGCGAGCTTTTCTGTGACGCCGGAACCTGTGCTTAGAACTGGTTCATGGTGTTGTCTTTGCCGGCGGCCTTCAGCGCCGCTTCGCCGCTGAAGTAATCCTTGTGATCGTCGCCGATGTCCGAGCCGGACATGTTCTGGTGCTTGACGCAAGCGATGCCTTGACGGATCTCCTTGCGCTGTACGCCAGCCACGTAGCCCAGCATGCCCTGGTCGCCGAAGTATTCCTTGGCCAGGTTGTCGGTCGACAGCGCGGCGGTGTGGTAGGTCGGCAGCGTGATCAGGTGGTGGAAGATGCCGGCTTCGCGGGCCGCGTCAGCCTGGAAGGTGCGGATCTTCTCGTCGGCGGCGAGCGCCAGTTCGGACTGGTCGTATTCCACGCTCATCAGCTGGGCGCGCTCGTAGGCCGATACGTCCTTGCCTTCCGCCTTCATCGCGTCGTACACCTGCTGGCGGAAGTTCAAGGTCCAGTTGAACGATGGGCTGTTGTTGTACACCAGCTTGGCGTTCGGGATGACCTTGCGGATTTCGCTGACCATGCCGCCGATCTGGGCGATATGCGGTTTTTCGGTTTCGATCCACAGCAGGTCGGCGCCGTTCTGCAGCGAGGTGATGCAGTCGAGCACGCAGCGCGCCTCGCCGGTGCCGGCGCGGAACTGGAACAGGTTGCTCGGCAGGCGCTTAGGACGCAGCAGCTTGCCGTCGCGCTTGATGATGACGTCGCCGTTGCCCAGCGCGTCGGCCGACACTTCCTCGCAGTCGAGGAAGGAGTTGTACTGGTCGCCCAGGTCGCCAGGCTTGGCGGTCACGGCGATCTGCTTGGTCAGGCCGGCGCCCAGCGAGTCGGTGCGGGCGACGATGATGCCGTCGTCCACGCCCAGTTCCAGGAAGGCGTAGCGGATCGCGCGGATCTTGGCCAGGAAGTCTTCGTGCGGCACGGTGACCTTGCCGTCCTGGTGGCCGCATTGCTTCTCGTCGGATACCTGGTTCTCGATCTGGATGCAGCAGGCGCCCGCTTCGATGAATTGCTTGGCCAGCAGGTAGGTCGCTTCGGCGTTGCCGAAACCGGCGTCGATGTCGGCGATGATGGGCACGACGTGGGTGACGTGGTTGTCGATCTGCGCCTGGATGGCTGCCTTGGCCGGGCCTTCGGCGGCGTCCAGCTGACGGAACAGGCCGCCCAGTTCGCGGGCGTCGGCCTGGCGCAGGAAGGTGTACAGCTCTTTGATCAGCGCCGAGACGGCGGTTTTTTCGTGCATCGACTGGTCAGGCAGCGGGCCGAACTCGGAGCGCAGCGCGGCGACCATCCAGCCCGACAGGTAGAGGTAGCGGCGGTCGGTGCTGTTGAAGTGCTTCTTGATCGAGATCATTTTCTGCTGGCCGATGAAACCGTGCCAGCAACCCAGCGACTGGGTGTACTTGGACGAGTCGGCGTCGTAGGCGGCCATGTCGGCGCGCATGATCTTGGCGGTGTACTTGGCGATGTCCAGACCGGTCTTGAATTTGTTCTGGGCGCGCATGCGGGCGGCGGACTCAGGATTGATGGCGTTCCAGGCGCTGCCTTGTTGCTCTTTCAAACCAGCAACCGCCTTGATGTCGTCTTGATATTGGGACATGTGTATCTCCTAAAGAATAAAGCAAGTTTGAGAAAATCTTGAGTGCGCCGCTACGTCGTGTCGAAGCAAACTGCATGACTAAATAGTAGGCCATTCTGGTGCACTGCATCAAGGTCTTATATAAGACATATAACTAAAATTTACTTCTTTAATTTCAACGACTTAACTTATTGATTTCATTATGCAAAATGATTTTTCAAAAAGTGAGCGAAAAGTGGCGATCAAATTGCGCGCAGATTTTCACGATATGAAACGATTTTTCAGCTTCTGAGCTGGCGGGGTGAGGTGACGGGGAAAAACGTTACCCGAAGACAGCACAGGCAACTTTGCGCGCGCTCAGAGTCCGGCGCTGCGGGCGGACTAGAGTGAACGAAGGTTGACCCAGCTGCGGCCGACCGCACTCCCGTCACCCACCCGCGAGGAAGCCATGCCGGACGATGCCCTGAAAGCGCCCACCACAGACAACTCCATGCTGCGCCTGAGCGCCGCAGCCAAGGCCCGCATACGCAGGTATGAGAATCCCCGGTACTACTATTACGACGACGGCGGCAAACCCGGCCGGGGCAATTGCACCTGGGGCGTGGGAACGCTGGCGCACAAGGGGCCGTGCAGCGTGGCCGAATTGAAGACCAAGGTGGAGACGACGCAGGTTGAGGCGGTGTTCGCTTCCCGCATCGCCGAGGCCGAACGCGCCGTGCGGCGCGAGGTCAGCAGCCGGGCGCTGAGCCAGAACCAGTTCGACGCGCTGGTCAGCTTTGTCTACAACGTCGGCGCGACCGGCGCCGGCAATGTCCTCTCGCTGGTCGACGACGGCGATTTCCGGGGCGCGGCGGCGGCCATTTCCCGGACCATCTACATGACCGTCCGGACCCGGCGCGGGGCGAAGAAGGTCATCGCCCACGGCCTCATCCCCCGGCGCGCGGAGGAGAGCGCGCCGTTCCGGGTGCCGGCGAACTAAGGGGGCGATATGCCTGGCCTCAGCCGGATGCCGATCCGCCGCCGCCTCGCCGGCCTGTGCCTGCTGGCGCCGCTGCTGGGCGCGCCGCCCGCCGCCCGGCCCGCCGGGTCGGACAACGCCGACATCTACGGCCGCTGGAGCCTCACCCGCATGCTCGATTCGGCCGACATCGCCGCGATGCCGGAGCGCGAGGCGAGGGCGCTGGTCGGCACGCAGGTCGTCATCGCGCAGGACCGCTTCGTGATCGACAGCCGGACCTGCAAGCACCCCAGCTACGAACGCAGCGTCGACGACCTGCCCAGGTCGTTCCGCGAGCAGGGCCATGTGAGCTCGGCGAACCTGGGCCTGCCCGATCCGGTCACGGCCATCGACGCCCGCTGCACGCATATCTACCTCAAGGCGCCGGGCCGCATCGTGGTCCAGTGGGACGGCTACTACTACGACGCGGAGAAACTGAAGCCCATCGAAAAGTGAATCTTTATCAGGGACGTGCAACGACGCCGTCATATTTCCCGGCTATGATCTCTGGTCCGCGAACCAGGGAGCCATCCGATGACCGTCAGCCGCCGCAAATTCCTCCGCTACGCCGCCGGCGCCGGCGCCACCTCGATGTTCCCCGACCTGATACGGCAGGCGCTGGCGGTCCCCGCCAACAACGCCACCGGCACGCTGGCCGACGTCGAGCACGTGGTCATCTTCATGCAGGAGAACCGCTCCTTCGACCATTACTTCGGCACGCTGTCCGGCGTGCGCGGCTTCGGCGATCCGCGCGCCATCGACCTGCCCGGCGGCCGGCCGGTCTGGTACCAGCCCGACAACGCCGGCGGCTACGTGCTGCCGTTCCACTTCGACGCCAAGAACACCAGCGCGCTGTCGGTCGGCACCAACCACACGTGGAAGGGATCGCAGAGCACCTGGCAGGGCTGGGACGCGTGGGTCAAGCAAAAGACGCCGCAGACGATGGGCTACTTCGACCGCGGCGACCTGCCGTTCTACTACGCGCTGGCGGACGCCTTCACCATCTGCGACGCCTACCACTGCTCGGTGTTCGGCGCCACCGATCCCAACCGCATGTACTCGCTCACCGGCAGCAACCAGGGCTGGCTGGGCGACATGGGCAGCCTGTACAACATCAGCGCGGCCGGCTACTACAACGGCGATCCGGCGCTGGACAACATCGCGCCCAACGTCACCGCCAGCGCGCCCACCTGGCGCACCTACGCCGAAGTGCTGGAGGCGAACCAGGTCAGCTGGAAGGTCTACCAGGAGTGGGACAACTATGGCGACAACTACCTGGCCTACTTCCGCAACTACCGCGTCAACCCCGACGGCAGCCGGCTTGACGTCGACGCGCCGCTGTACCGCAAGGCCCGCACGCTGGCGCCCGGTTCCACCGCCGCCAACTCCACCGGCACCACCGGCGACTGGCTGGTCAACGCCTTCGCCGACGACGTGCGCAACAAGCGCTTGCCGCAGGTCTCGTGGATCTGTTCGCCCAACGACTACACCGAGCACGCGCCCAATTCGCCCAACGCCGGCGAGAACATCACGGCGCGCTTGCTGGCGGCGCTGGTGGCCAATCCTGAGGTCTGGTCCAAGACCGTGTTCCTGTTGATGTACGACGAAAACGACGGCTTCTTCGATCACGTGCCGTCCGACCTGGCGCCGCTCAACCCCGGCATGGGCCGCACCACGCTGGCCGACATCGGCGCCTACGAGAGCTACCAGGGCGTGCCGGTGGGCCTGGGCCCGCGCGTGCCGATGCTGGTGATCTCGCCGTGGAGCAAAGGCGGGCGCGTCTGCTCGCAGCTGTTCGACCACACGTCCAAGCTGCGCTTCCTGGAGGAGTGGCTGGTGGCCGGGCTCGGCAAGGACCGCGCCAGCGTCCAGTGCGAGCTGATCTCGCCGTGGCGCCGCGCCGTGTGCGGCGACCTCACCTCGGCCTTCGACTTCGGCGCGCCCAACAGCAACTGGCCGGCCAGCGTGCCGAAGACGGCGGCCTATCAGCGCGTGTCCGGCAAGCCGTATCCGATGCCGCCGGCGGTGCAGAGCCTGCCGCAGCAGGAGGTCAACCCGGCCGGCCCGCGCGTGGCGTGCGCGCTGCCGTACGAGCTGGCGACGCAGGGGCGCGTGGCCAGCGCCCGCCAGTTCGAACTGAGCTTCGCCAACAGCGGCAAGGCCGGCGCGGCTTTCATCGTGTATTCCAGCCTGCGCGCGGACGGCCCCTGGTACTACACGGTCGAGGCCGGTAAGCGGATCGAGCATGAGGTGTGGAACTGGAGCGGCGGCAATTACGAACTCAGCGTGCGCGGCGCCAATGGCTATCTGCGCCAGTTCAAGGGGGCGTTCATCGGCGCCGGCGGCGCGCGGCCGGAAGTGCACACCAGCTACGACCGCAGCCAGGGCGGCATCGCGCTGGTGCTGTCGAACCAGGAAGGCTTGCATGCCTGCAGTTTCACCATCACCGACAATGCCTACGGCGCGCGGCCGGCCACCTACCGCGTGGCGGCGGGCGCTACCTTGTCGGTTCTGCGCAACCTGTCGGGCAGCTTCGGCTGGTACGACTTCAGTGTTACCAGCGACGCCGATTCACAATGGCTGCGCCGCGCAGCGGGCCATGTGGAGACAGGGCGCGCCAGTCGCACGGACCCGATGATAGGCGTCCAGCGCGGTTAGCACGTCATGGCGCGCGGCACCGCCGCGCGCCCGATGGCATGTGAATTTTAGCCACGCGGTCGACATCGAAATGATTGACCTGAGGAATGTGCTGGCGGACAATCTCCGGCAGCAGCAAGCAACTCGTACATAAAAAAGTCAGACGTGGCAAGGCGTCAAACTTGATCTGACGTCAGCTTTTACTTTTTGATCAGAAAGTCGAGATGAGCGCGCACATTCCAACCACTCCTCCTGCACGCCGGCGCGCGCCCGAACCATCTCTCAAGACATAACGTTCCTACCAGGGAGACATGATGTTTGCAAATATGAAGGTGGCGACCCGTCTGGGTCTGGGTTTTGGCGCTGTGCTGGTTTTGCTGTTGGTCCTGGCGGTGGTGAGCACGATGCGGATGGCGGCCGTCAACGACGGCTTCCGGCGCATCATGGAAGACCGCTATCCCAAGGTGGTGATGGCGAAAGATAACATCCGCTATACGATAGACAGCGGCCGCCAGCTGCGCAGCATGCTGCTCGCCACGAATGACGAAGAACGCGAAAAATACCGCCGGCTGGTCGAGATCAACCGGGGCAAGATTGCCGAGGCGATGGACAAGATCGAAAAGCTCATCAGCAGCGAAAAGGGGCGCCAGTTGTTCAAGGACGTCACCACCAAGAGCGAGGCGATGACCGGCAAGTATGACCAGCTGTATGCGCTGTCCAAGAGCGACCCGAAGAAAGCGGTCGAGTTCATCAAGGCCGATTTCGCCGAGGCCAATAACGTCTATGCGAATTCGCTGGAGACGTTTTCCAAGCTGCAGGGCGACCTGATGGATTCGGAAGCCCAGGCGGCCAACGCGACCTATCTGGAAACGCGCAGGGTGGTGATCCTGCTGTCGATCGCCGCGGTGCTGATCGGCAGCGTGATCGCGTGGCTGATCACGCGCGACCTGGTCAAGCGCCTCGGTGGCGAGCCGGTCTATGCGGCCGACCTGATGGAACGCGTCTCCAAGGGCGACCTGAGCTGCGAAGTGCGCCTCAAGCCCGACGACCGCAGCAGCATGCTGTACGCCGTCAGCGAAATGATCGCCAAGCTGCGGCGGGTGGTCGAGGGCCAGCGCGCGCTGGTGTCCGCCGCCAACCGCGGCAATTTCGATGTGCGCGTGGACCTGGCCGGCATGGCCGGCTTCCAGCAGGAGATGGGCGAGAGCCTGAACCAGTTGGCCATCACCACCGGCGCCAGCATCGCCGACGTGGTGCGGGTGATGGGCGCGATGTCCGAGGGCGACCTGACCAAGACCATCGACAAGCCTTACGAGGGCGCGTTTGGCGAGCTGAAGGAATACACCAACAACACGGTGGCCAAGCTGGCGCAGGTGGTCAGCGAAGTCAACAACAGTGCCGAGGGCCTGGCCGCCGCCTCCGAGGAGGTCAGCGCGACCTCGCAGTCGCTGGCGCAGGCGGCCAGCGAGCAGGCCTCCAGCGTGGAGGAGACCTCGGCCTCGGTCGAGCAGATGACCGCCTCGGTGGCGCAGAACACCGACAACGCCAAGGTCACCGACGCCATGGCCAGCCGCGCCGCCAACGAGGCCAGCGAGGGCGGCGACGCGGTGCGCTCGACGGTCGCGGCCATGAAGCAGATCGCCGCCAAGGTCCTGATCATCGACGACATCGCCTACCAGACCAATCTGCTGGCCTTGAACGCGGCCATCGAGGCCGCCCGCGCGGGCGAGCATGGCAAGGGCTTCGCGGTGGTGGCGGCGGAGGTGCGCAAGCTCGCCGAACGCAGCCAGGTGGCGGCGCAGGAGATCGGCCAGGTGGCCAGCGGCAGCGTGGAACTGGCCGAGCGGGCCGGGCAGATGCTGGGCGCGATGGTGCCCAACATTAAGAAGACTTCCGACCTGGTGCAGGAGATCACGGCCGCGTCGGAGGAGCAATCGTCGGGACTGGCGCAGATCAATTCGGCGATCAGCCAGCTGAGCCAGACCACGCAGCAGAACGCCTCCGGCTCGGAGGAACTGGCGGCCACGGCCGAGCAGATGAGCAGCCAGGCGGAGGAGCTGCAACAGACCATGGGCTTCTTCATCCTGAGCGGTTCCAGCCCGCGTCCGGCGCGCCACCGGGACGCGGCCAACACCGGCCGCATGCGGCCGGCGGCCCTGCGCGCCATCAACGCCGAGGCGCCGGACGAATCGCAGTTTGTGCGTTACTGAGCGATGCCGTCAGCTCCTTCCCGCCGGCCCCGACTTGATCGAGGCCACGATATCCTGCGCCGCCGCTTCCGCCGCGGCGCAGGCGCTTTCGGCGTCGGCGAACTGCTGGACCACCGCCACCCGGTGTTTGCGCCGGACATTCAATCGATGCATGGGCGTACCGGACGGCGCGAACACCGCGACATAGGCACCCCACTGCTTGCAGCCCTCCAAGCGTTCCGCTGAAAACTCGATTTCAAAGTTGTCGATGTACTTGGTTGGCACGGTTACCTCCGCGTTGGCTGGCGATACCCTTCCAATGTACGCGCTCCGGGCTGGTAATGTCGCGCAGTTTCTGCAATCCGTTACAATCGGGGCAATATCGACATCTCGCCAATAATGACCCAATCCACCAATGTGCGGCGCCGTTCCCTGATCGCCGCGTGCAGCGCCCACGCCATCCACGATGGCCTGACCGATGTGATCTACGTGCTGCTGCCGGTGTGGCAGGCGCAATTTGCGATCAGCCTGGCGATGGTGGGCCTGCTGCGCGGCGCCTACTCGGGCATGATGGCGGGTTTCCAATTGCTGGCGAGCCGCTTGGCGAAGCGCTGGGGCCGCGAGCGCATGCTGATCGGCGGCACCGCGCTGGCCGGCGTCGCCTACCTGATCGCGGGCATGGCCGGCGGCCTGGCGGTGCTGCTGGTGTCGCTGCTGCTCGGCGGACTGGGCGCGAGCACCCAGCATCCGCTGGCCTCGTCCATCATCACCGACACGCACGAGGCGGGCGGCGGCGTGAAGGAGGCGCTGGCGCAATACAACTTCGCCGGCGACATCGGCAAGACGCTGGTGCCCGGCGCCGTCGGCCTGCTGCTGGTGGTGGTGAGCTGGCAGGCCAGCGTGGCGCTGATCGGCTGCCTGGGCCTGGCGGCTGCGGCGCTGCTGTGGTGGCTGCTGCCGACCGCGGCGGAAGCGGCCCGGCATCAGGCGCAGTCGCCCAGGGCCGTGGCCGGCAAGGGCTCGGCCGGCGGCCTGCGCGCGCTGATCCTGACCGGCACGCTCGACAGCGCGGTGCGCATGGGCTTCCTGACTTTCCTGCCCTTTCTGTTGCAGAGCAAGGGCGCCGGCACGGCCGGCATCGGCCTGGCCTTGTCGCTGCTGTTCGTGGGCGGCGCCTTCGGCAAGCTCTCCTGCGGCTACCTGGGCGCGCGCATCGGCATGATGAAGACGGTGTGGATCACCGAGTCCGCCACGGCGATGTTGATCCTGCTGTCGGTGTGGCTGCCGCTGACGGCCATGATGGCCATGCTGCCGCTGCTGGGTCTGGCGTTGAACGGCACCTCGTCGGTGCTGTACGGCACGGTGCCGGAGCTGGCGGCGGCGGGCAAGCGCGAGCAGGCGTTTGCGCATTTCTATACCGGCACCATCGGCGGCGGCGCGCTGGCGCCGGTGCTGTTCGGCCGGCTTGGCGACGTGGCCGGCGTCCCCGACGCGCTGATGGCGCTGGCGGCCTTGCTGCTGCTGACGCTGCCCTTGTCGTACCGCGTGCAAAAGTCGCTGGGCGGCTGACACGCTGTGAATATCATTGGCGCGGTTGGTGAATTTCGTAATTGCTAGCCACCCGGCTTGCTTGCAGAATGTGCCGATAAAACCTATCGGCGAGACATCCCCCCATGACTTTTACCCACTGGCGCCTGGCGTTTTGCCTGGCTGCGCTCTCCGCCTCCGCCTGCGCGGCGCCGGCCCACGACCTGAAGGTGTATGCCGGCCGCCCGCAGCCCTCATGGCAGCTGACCCTCACCGGCCTGGATGTGCGCGTGCCGATGGACGGCGCCAGCGCGGTGATTCCGCCGTCGGCCGCGATACCGGCGAGCCACGTCAGCGCCAGCCAGGACGGCAAGGCGCTGACGTTGCGCTTCAAGGATTCCTGGTATGCCGGCCTGAGCGTGGAAGGCGGCAAGCCGCTCGATCTGCGGCCCTATCTGGCGCACGGCGTGCTGGCGCTGGATATCAACGTCAAGGACATGGCGGAAGGCGGCATCGGCATCGCGCTCGGCTGCGGCAAGAACTGCGAGCGCAACGTGCCATACATGGCGCCGGCGCGCGCCTTCGCCGGCAAGGGCTGGCAGCACGTGGTGTTTGCGATGAGCTGTTTCGTGCGCGATGGCGACGACTTCGGCGCCGTCACGCAGCCCTTCGTGCTCAATGCCAACGGCAGCGGCGAAGTGTCGGTGGCCAACATCAAGTATCAGGCCAGCGGCACGCCCAACGCCAGCTGCCCGGATTCCCGGACTGTTTCGGTCACGCCGGACAAGCTGAACGAACCCTGGTCGATCAAGTGGTGGACGCCGCGTCACGAGCAGAAGCTGGCCGAGGCGCAGGCGCTGGGCAAGTCGGCCGAGGTGGTGTTCATCGGCGATTCCATCACCGAGGGCTGGGAAAAGAGCGGTGCGCCGGTCTGGGAGCGCTACTACAAGCCGATGCACGGCCTGGCGCTGGGCTTCGGCGGCGACCGCACCGAGAACGTGCTGTGGCGCTTGCTGCACGGCGAAGTGGACGGCCTGGCGCCCAAGGTGGCGGTGCTGATGTTCGGGACCAATAACGCCGGCCATCGGCAGGAGGATCCCAGGACCACGGCCGCCGGCATCCGGCGCAATATCGACGAGCTGCGCCAGCGCCTGCCCAACACCAAGATACTGCTGCTGGCGATCTTCCCGCGCGGCGAGAAGCCGGACGACTACCTGCGCCAGTTGAACGAAAAGGTCAACGCCATCGTCGCCGGCTTTGCCGACAACCGGAGCATCTACTTCCTCGACATCAACCAGTCCTTCCTGGCGGCGGACGGCACGCTGTCGCGCGACATCATGCCCGACCTGCTGCACCCGAACGAGCAGGGCTACGAGATCTGGGCCAAGGCCATGGCGCCGAAGCTGAAAGAACTGATGGCCGGCGGCGACGCCTACGCGTGGGACAACGTCGCCATCGGCGGCAGCGGTTTCGTCTCCGGCATCGTCACCAGCAAGACCGAGCCGGGCCTGGTCTACATCCGCACCGACGTCGGCGGCGCCTATCGCTGGGACGGCGCGGCGCGGCGCTGGATGCCGTTGCTCGACTCGGTGTCCGACCAGGACACCGGCCTGCTCGGCGTGGAGTCGATCGCCATCGATCCGGGCGCGCCGTCCAAGGTGTACCTGTCGGCCGGCATCGCCTATCTGAACGGCGGCGCCAGCGCCATCCTCAAATCCAACGACTACGGCAAGACCTTCACCAGGGTGGACGTGAGCGGCCAGTTCAAGGTCCACGGCAACGGCATGGGTCGCGGCAACGGCGAGAAGTTGCAGGTGGACCCGGCCAACGGCAAGATACTTTACATCGGCACGCGCGCCGACGGCATGTTCCGGAGCGCGGACGAAGGCGTGAGCTGGCAACACGTCGATGGCCTGCCGGTGGCGGCCACGCCCAACCGGAACGGCGTGAGCTTCGTGGTGCTGGACCCGGCCAGCGCGGCCGGCGGCGCCACGCAGCGCATCTTTGCCGGCGTGTCGCGCTACGGCTCGGTGGGCGACAATATGTATCTCTCCAACGACGGCGGCAAGACCTTCGCGCCGATGCGCGGCGGCCCGTCCGCGCTGATGCCGCAGCGCGCGGTGCTGGCCAACGGCAGCCTGGTGGTGACCTACGCTAACGGCGCGGGACCGCACGGCGACGCGGCGCATGACGAGCCCATGGACCAGGGCCAGGTGTGGAAGTACGACATCGCCGCTTCCAGGTGGAGCAATATCTCGCCGCCGCTGAACCGCGCCTATGCCGGCATCACGGTCGATCCGGGCCGGCAGGATCGCATGCTCGTCTCCACCATCAACTACTACCGCCAGCCCGGCGCGATGGGCGACCAGTTCTTTGAAACGCTGGACGGCGGCAAGAGCTGGAAGAGCGTGGTCGACCAGGGCGTGCGCATCGATCCCAACGGCGTGAGCTGGATCGCGGGCAGCTTCATGCACTGGGCCGCCAGCATCGAGTTCGATCCCTTCGACACCCGCACCGTGATGGTCGTGTCGGGCAACGGCATCTTCAAGACCAGCGACATCCACGCCGCGCCGGCGCTGTGGAAGTTCGAGGACAAGGGGCTGGAGGAGTCGGTGCCGCTGAACATGGTCAGCATCCCCGGCGGCCCGGCCGTTTCCGCCATCGGCGACTACGACGGCTTCCGCCACACCGACACCAGCCAGTACGCGCCCATCCACACGCCGACCATGGGCACCACCTGGGGCCTGGACTACGCGGCCGCCAATCCCAGCGTGGTGGCGCGCGTGGGCAGCGCCATGTACCTGTCGCGCGACATGGGCGTGAGCTGGAACAAGACCGCCAGCCTGCAGGGCAAGCAGGGCCAGCTGGCGCTGAGCGCGGACGGCAAGGTGATCGTGCACAGCCCGGAAAAATCCGCCACCAGCTATGTGTCGGACGACAGCGGCGGCAGCTGGCGCGTGGCCCGGGGCCTGAACGGCGCGCGGCCGGTGGCCGATCCGGTCAACGCCCGCAAGTTCTACGCCCTGAACGGCGCCACGATGCTGGTCAGCACCGACGCCGGCGCCAGCTTCGCGCCGGCCGGCCGCCTGGCCGGCGCCAAGGGCTCGCCGCTGGTGCGGGCGGCGCCCGGCCGCGAAGGCGACGTCTGGGTCGCGCTGTACGACGGCGGCCTGGCCCGTTCCACCGATTCCGGCGCCAGCTTCGTCAATCTGGCCAATGTCGGCTACGCGGCGGCGGTCGGCTTCGGCAAGGCGGCACCGGGCGCGAACTACCCGGCGGTGTACATATGGGGCTCGGTGGGCGGCGTGCGCGGCCTGTTCCGCTCCATCGACAGCGGCGCCAGCTGGCTGCGGATTAATGACGATAATCATCAATACGGCGGCCCGGGCGATGCCCAATTCGTTATCGGCGACGCCAACACCTATGGCGTGGTGTACATGAGCACGGCGGGCCGGGGCATCGCGACTGGCAAGCCGATTGTCGCCAAATAGGGACGGGTTCGCCTTTTTCATCGGTGTATGATCGGAAACATGCCACAATACCCGGCACATCCCGCAGAGGATGTGTCGAGACGTGCTGTACCGAGATTGAGGTCGTTGAAAATGTCGATGAAGTCCCACCGTATTGCGTTGCTGTTCAACGCGAATAAAATCTTTGACCGCGAGGTCATTTCCGGCATCGCCGCCCACCTGAGCAGCACCCGCGCCTCCTGGGATCTGTTCCTGGAAGAAGACTTCCGCCTGCGCCTGTCCGGCATCGAGCACTGGCAGGGCGACGGCATCATCGCCGACTTCGACGATCCCGCCGTGGCCGCCGCGCTCAGCCGCAGCCGCATCCCGGTGGTGGCGGTGGGCGGCTCCTACGCCGACGACAGCAGCTACCCGGATTCCGTGCCCTACGTCGCCACCGACAATTTCAAGCTGATCAAGCTGGCCCACGACCACCTGATCGAGGCCGGCCTGCGCAACTTCGCGATGTTCAGCCTGCCGGAGGCGCAGGAAAACCGCTGGGCGCAGGAGCGCGAGACCGCCTTCCGCACGCTGATGCGCAAGGACAAGATGGAGCCGCACGTCTACCGCGGCCTGGGCACCAGCGCGCCGTCGTGGGACGAGGCGGTGGAGCAGCAGATCAAGTGGCTGCACAGCCTGCCCAAGCCGGTCGGCATCATCGCCGTCACCGACGCCCGCGCGCGCCAGCTGCTGCAAGCCTGCATCATGGCCGGCATCGAGGTGCCGGAGCAGGTGGCGCTGATCGGCATCGACAACGATCCGCTGGCGCGCATGCTCACCCGCATTCCGCTCAGTTCCGTGATGCAGGGCGCGCAGGAGATGGGGCGCACCGCCGCCCACCTGCTGGACCAGATGCTGCACGGCGTGCGCCTGGGCGGCACGCGCATCCTGGTGCCGCCGGTCGGCATCAACATGCTGACCTCGACCCGCCACGAGGCGCCCAAGCACCCGCACGTGATGCGGGCGCGCCACTTCATCCGCCAGTACGCCTGCCAGGGCATCAAAACGCACCAGGTGGCCGAGTATGTCGGCATCTCGCGCTCGTCGCTGGAATCGTACTTCCGCCAGGAGCTCGATTGCAGCGTGCACGACGTGATCCTGCGCTTCAAGCTGGACGCCGCCACCGAGATCCTGGCGCGCGGGGAGCGCAGCATCGCCGACGTGGCGCTCAGCTGCGGCTTCACGTCGGTGCAGTACATGCACGCGGTGTTCAAGCGGGAGCTGGGCTGCACGCCGCGCGCCTACCAGGACCGCGCGCTGCAGGAGCGCGAGAGCGAGCCGGCCGGCGACGGCGCCGTGGCCGATCTGCGCAGCGTCGCCTGAGCGGACGCACGGCGTAAAACATGACCGTGATTGGTGAGTTTCATAATTGCCGACATGGGTGAATAGGGTCAAAATCCTCCACGCAGTTTGCTTGCCAGCCTGGAGAGAGAGACCTTGGAAAATAATATGAATACGATGCTGCCCGACGATATCGAACGGGCGGTTCTGGTGGGCCGTGTATGGCGCGATGGCGTCATCAACGGGCCTTGCGTGGTCGCCGTGCGCAACGGCGAGGTGTTCGACATCACCGGCCACGCGCCCACCATGTCCGATCTGCTGGAACGCGACGACGCCCTCGACGTGGCGCGCTCCGCGCCCGGCGAACCGCTGGGCAGCGTGCAGCAACTGATGGCGCATGCGCTGGATGCCAAGGCCAGCGTGGGCACACCGCGCCTGCTGGCGCCATGCGATCTGCAAGCGATCAAGGCGTGCGGCGTGACCTTCGCGGTCAGCCTGCTGGAGCGCGTGATCGAGGAACAGGCCGGCGGCGACGCCTCCCGCGCCAGCGCCCTGCGCGCCGAAATCCAGTCCATCATCGGCTCCGACCTGTCGGCCATCCGTCCCGGTTCGCCGGAAGCGGCGCGGTTGAAGGCGGACCTGATCGAACGCGGCCTGTGGTCGCCCTACATGGAGGTGGGCATCGGCCCGGACGCCGAGGTGTTCTCCAAGTCGCAGCCCATGTCGGCGGTGGGGCAGGGCGCGGACGTGGGCCTGCATCCCGATTCGAAATGGAACAACCCGGAGCCGGAGATCGTCCTGGCGGTCAACAGCCAGGCGCGCGTGCTGGGCGCCACCCTGGGCAACGACGTCAACCTGCGCGACATCGAAGGGCGCAGCGCCCTCCTGCTGGGCAAGGCCAAGGACAACAACGGCTCCTGCGCCATCGGCCCGTTCATCCGCCTGTTCGACCAACACTTCACCATCGACACCATCCGCAACGCGGAAGTGAGCATGCTGATCGAAGGGCTGGACGACGACTTCCACCTGGCCGGCGCCAGCCGCATGCGCGAGATCAGCCGCGATCCGCTGGACCTGGTGAGTCAGGTGTGCGGGCGCCACCACCAATACCCGGACGGCTTCATGCTCTTCCTCGGCACGATGTTCTCGCCGATCAAAGACCGCGACACGGCCGGCGGCGGTTTCACGCACCACCTGGGCGACCGTGTCAGCATCTCGACGCCGTCGCTGGGCAAGCTGGTGAACCACGTGCAGCGCAGCGACGCCATCGCGCCATGGACCTTCGGCGTGCGCGCCTTGATGGGCCGCGTACGCGGCGCGCCGGCCGTGCGCGCAGTGCCGCCGGTGCAGGCAAAGATGCAGCAGGCGAGCTATCCCAGCCTGGCCGGCAAGCGCGTGGTGGTCACGGGCGGCGGCAGCGGCATAGGCGCGGGCATGGTGGAGGCGTTCGCGCAGCAGGGCGCGCTGGTGCACTTCCTCGACGTGGCCGAGAAGGATTCGCTGGCGCTGCAAAGCCGCCTTGGCTCCTTGGCGACGCCGCCGGTGTTCGTGCGCTGCGACCTGACCGATCTCGATGCGGTGGTGGCGGCCTTCAATGCCATCGGCGCGGTCGATGTGCTGATCAACAACGCGGCCAACGACGACCGCCACAAGCTGGCCGACGTCAGCCCCGAATACTGGGACGAGCGCATGGCCGTCAACCTGCGCCACCAGTACTTCTGCGCCAAGGCCGTCGCGGAAGGCATGCAGCAGCGCGGCGGTGGCGTGATCCTGAACTTCGGTTCGATCTCGTGGCACCTGGCGCTGCCGGAACTGACCTTGTACATGACGGCGAAAGCGGCCATCGAAGGCATGACGCGCGGCCTGGCGCGCGACCTTGGCCCGCACAATGTGCGCGTCAATTGCATCATCCCCGGCGCGGTGCGCACGCCGCGCCAGGAGGCGTTGTGGCACACGCCGGAAGAGGAAGCGCGCATCCTGGCCGGCCAGTGCCTGCCGCAGCGCGTGCAGGTGGACGACGTGGCCGCGCTGGCGCTGTTCCTGGCCTCCGACAACGCCGGCCGCTGCACCGGCCGCGATTACTTCGTCGACGCAGGCTGGTACGGCGCATGAGCACTCAACGCCGCTACCGCTCGCAGGACTGGTTCGATAATCCCGACCATATCGACATGACGGCGCTCTACCTGGAGCGCTTCATGAACTACGGGATCACGCCGGAGGAGCTGCGCTCCGGGCGTCCCGTCATCGGTATCGCGCAGAGCGGCAGCGACATCAGCCCGTGCAACCGCATCCACCTGGAGCTGGCCAAGCGCGTGCGCGACGGCATCCGCGACGCGGGCGGCATCGCGATGGAATTCCCGCTGCATCCGATCTTTGAAAACTGCCGCCGCCCGACCGCCGCCATCGACCGCAACCTGGCCTATCTCGGGCTGGTGGAAATCCTGCACGGTTATCCGATCGACGCGGTGGTGCTGACCACCGGCTGCGACAAGACCACGCCCGCGCAGCTGATGGCCGCGTCGACGGTGGATATTCCCGCCATCGTGCTGTCCGGCGGGCCGATGCTGGACGGCTGGTTCGAAGGCGAGCTGGCGGGTTCCGGCGCCGCGATCTGGAAGGGCCGGCGCCAGCTGGCCGCCGGCGAGATCGACAACGACAAATTCCTGCAGATCGCCGCCGCCTCGGCGCCGTCGGCGGGACACTGCAACACCATGGGCACCGCCTCCACCATGAACGCGATGGCCGAGGCGCTGGGCATGTCGCTGACCGGCTGCTCGGCGATTCCCGCGCCGTACCGCGAACGCGGGCAGATGGCGTATGAGACCGGGCGGCGCATCGTCGAGATGGCGCGGCTGGACATCAGGCCTTCCAGCATATTGAGCCGCGAAGCCTTCCTTGACGCGATCATCGTCAACGCGGCCATCGGCGGCTCCACCAACGCGCAGCAGCACATCATGGCGATGGCGCGCCACGCCGGCGTCGAGCTGCATTCTGGCGACTGGATGGAATACGGCCACGCCGTGCCGCTGCTGCTGAACATGCAGCCGGCCGGTAAATTCCTCGGCGAGCGCTTCCACCGCGCCGGCGGCGTGCCGGCCGTCATGTGGGAGCTGGAGCAGCAGGGCATGCTGCGCTCCGACCGTCCCACCGTCACCGGCCGCTCCATGCGCGACAACCTGGCCGGCCGCGAGACGCACGACCGCGAGGTGATCTATCCGTTCGAGCAGCCGCTGAAGAAGGACGCCGGTTTCTTCGTCCTGAAGGGCAACCTGTTCGATTTCGCCATCATGAAAACCAGCGTGATCTCGGACGCCTTCCGCGCCCGCTATCTGAGCACGCCGGGCAGCGAGAACATCTTCGAATGCCGCGCCATCGTGTTCGACGGCTCCGGCGACTACCACGCCCGCATCAACGATCCGGCGCTGAACATCGACGAGGACTGCATGCTGGTGATACGCGGCGCCGGCCCGGTGGGCTGGCCCGGTTCGGCCGAGGTGGTGAACATGCAGCCGCCCGACGCGCTGGTCAAGCGCGGCATCAACGCGCTGCCGACGCTGGGCGACGGCCGCCAGTCCGGCACCTCGGACAGCCCGTCGATACTGAACGCGTCGCCGGAGAGCGCGGTCGGCGGCGGCCTTGCGTGGCTGCGCACGGGCGACCGTATCCGCGTGGACCTGAACGCGGGCCGCTGCGATGTGCAGGTCGGCGAGGCGGAGTGGGAGGAGCGCAAGAAGGGCGGCGTCCCGCCCATCCCCGCCAGCCAGACGCCGTGGCAGGAAATCTACCGCAGCACCGTTGGGCAGATGGAAAACGGCGCTTGCATGGAACTGGCTGTACCATATCGCGGAGTGGCCGAAAACCAGGCGCGCCACAATCACTAGTTGGACAAAGATCCACCTAACGAACAGGAGACCGCAAGAATGAAGAAAATACTGAGCGCTGCGGCAGTCGCCGTCATGCTGGTGTGCGCCGGCGGGAACGCCATGGCGGACGCCAAGAATCCCAAGATCGGTTTTTCCATCGACGACCTGCGGCTGGAGCGCTGGGCGCGCGACCGCGATTACTTCGTCGCTGCCGCCGAGCAGCAGGGCGCCAAGGTCTTCGTGCAGTCGGCGGACGCCAGCGAGCAGCGCCAGATCGCGCAGATCGAGAACCTGATTTCGCGCGGTGTCGATGTGCTGGTGATCGTGCCCTACAACGCCACGGTGCTCAACAACGCGGTGCGCGAGGCCAAGAAGGCCAAGATCAAGGTGGTGTCCTACGACCGCCTGATCCTCAACGCCGATATCGACGCCTACATCTCCTTCGATAACAAGTTGGTCGGCGAGATGCAGGCGCAGGGTGTGGTGGCGGTCAAGCCGAAGGGGAATTTCTATCTGCTGGGCGGCGCGCCGACCGACAACAACGCCAAGATGCTGCGCGAGGGCCAGTTGAAGGTGCTGCAGCCGCTGATCGACAAGGGCGACATCAAGGTGGTGGGCAAGCAGTGGGTCAAGGACTGGAGTCCTTCCGAGGCCATGTCCATCGTCGAGAATGCGCTGACGGCCAACGGCAACAAGCTCGATGCGGTGGTCGCGTCGAACGACGCCACCGCCGGCGGCGCGATCCAGGCGCTGGCTTCGCAAAAGCTCGATGGCAAGGTGGCCGTGTCCGGGCAGGACGCGGACCTGGCGGCGGTGCGGCGGGTGATCGCCGGGTCGCAGACCATGACGGTCTACAAGCCGTTGAAGCTGATCGCTTCCGAGGCGGCCAAGTTGTCGATTCAGCTGGTGCGTAACGAGAAGCCGGCTTACAACGCGGAGTATCAGAACGGCTTCAAGCAGGTCAGCACGCTGCTGCTGAAACCGACCATGCTGACCAAGGCGAATATCGATCTGGTGGTGACGGACGGGTTCTACACCAAAGCGCAGCTCGCGGCCAAGTAAGCGGCGAGATACCGCATGTCCGCCTATCTGCTGGAAATGAAGGGCATCGTCAAGAAGTTCGGCGGCGTTCCTGCGCTCGACGGCATCGACCTGCAAGTCCGCCCCGGCGAGTGCATCGGCTTGTGCGGCGAGAACGGCGCAGGCAAATCCACGCTGATGAAAGTGCTGTCCGCCGTCTACCCGCACGGCACCTGGGACGGCGAGATCCTGATGGACGGCCAGCCGCTGCGCGCGCAATCGATACGCGAGAGCGAGGCGGCGGGCATCGTCATCATCCACCAGGAGCTGATGCTGGTGCCCGAACTGTCGGTGACGGAAAATCTATTCCTCGGCAACGAGATCACGCTGCCCGGCGGCCGCATGGATTATCCGGCCATGAACCGGCGCGCCGAGACGCTGCTCAAGGAACTCAAACTCAACGACGTCAATGTGGTGCTGCCGGTGATGAACTACGGCGGCGGCCATCAGCAGCTGATCGAAATCGCCAAGGCGCTCAACAAGAACGCGCGCCTGCTGATCCTGGACGAACCGTCGTCGTCGCTGACGGCGTCGGAAATCGAGGTGCTGCTCGATATCATCCGCGGCCTGAAAGCCAAGGGCGTAGCCTGCGTCTACATCTCGCACAAGCTCGATGAGGTGGAGGCGATCTGCGACACCATCGTCGTCATCCGCGACGGCAAGCATATCGCCACCACGCCGATGCAGCAGATGGATGTGCGGCAGATCATTTCCCAGATGGTGGGGCGCGAGATGAACCAGCTGTATCCCAAGCTGGAACGCACGCAGGGCGAGGTGATATTCGAAGCCCGCAACGTGATCTGCTACGACACCGAAAAGCCCGACCGCAGGAAGGTGGACAACGTCTCCTTCACGCTGCGCCGTGGCGAGATCCTTGGCATCGCGGGGCTGGTGGGCGCGGGCCGCACGGAGCTGGTGTCGGCGCTGTTCGGCGCCTACACCGGCCGCAGCGAGGCCGAGGTATGGCTCAACGGGGAGAAGATCGATACCCGCACGCCGCTCAAGGCCATCCGCGCCGGACTGGCGCTGGTGCCGGAGGACCGCAAGCAGCACGGCATCGTCCGCGACCTGGACGTGGGCCAGAACATCACGCTGGCGGTGCTGGGCCGCTACGCGCGCTTCACCCGCATCGACCGCGAGGCCGAGCTGAAAACCGTCGGCGAGGAGATCGCGCGCCTGGGCCTGAAGACGGCCAGTCCCTTCCTGCCGATTACCTCGCTCTCTGGCGGCAACCAGCAGAAGGCGGTGCTGTCCAAGATGCTGCTGACGCGGCCCAAGGTGCTGATCCTCGACGAACCCACACGCGGCGTGGACGTCGGCGCCAAGTACGAGATCTACAAGCTGATGCTGGAACTGGCCAGCCAGGGCGTGTCCATCATCATGGTGTCGTCCGAGCTGGCCGAGGTGCTGGGCGTGTCCGACCGCGTGCTGGTGATGGGTGAAGGCCAGCTGCGCGGAGACTTCGTCAACCGGGACCTGACCCAGGAAATGCTGCTGTCCGCGGCGCTCGACCACTCGTGAAGCGTTTTTGGAACCCTATGCAAACCAACAAACTCAAACAGCTGTTCACCCAGTACAAAATCCTGGCGCTGCTGATCGCCATCGCCATCATCTGGAGTTTCTTCAGCTGGAAGACGGAGGGCGGCTTCATCTCGGCGCGCAACCTGTCGAACCTGATGCGGCAAATGTCGGTGACCGGCGTGGTGGCCTGCGGCATGGCCTTCGTCATCATCTCCGGCGAAATCGACCTGTCGGTTGGCTCGCTGCTTGGCCTTTTGGGTGGCGTGGCGGCGGTGCTCGACGTAACGCACCACATGCCGCTGCCCGCGACGGTGGCGGCGGTGCTGGCCTGCGGCCTGCTGCTTGGCCTGTTCAACGGCTACCTGACGGCATACAAGGGCATCCCGTCCTTCATTGTGGGCCTGGGTGGCATGCTGGCCTATCGCGGCATCGTGCTTGGCGTGACGGACGGCGTGACGGTGGCGCCGGTGTCGGAGGCGATGGTGCAGGTGGGGCAGGGCTATCTGTCGCCGGAACTGGGCGTGACGCTGGGCGTGGCGCTGTTCGCGCTGGCCGCCGTGCTGACCTGGCGGCAGCGCCTGAACCTGGGCCGCCACGGCCTGCCGGTGCCGCCGCTGTGGCGCGACGGCGTGCGCCTGGCCGCCATCGGCGCGGTGCTGTTTGCCTTCGTGCGGACCCTGAACAGCTACGAGGGCATACCGCTGCCGGTGCTGCTTTTGCTGGTGTTGTTGGGCGCCTTCAGCTACGTCGCCACGCAGACCGTGTTCGGCCGCCGCATCTACGCGGTGGGCAGCAATATGGAGGCGACGCGCCTGTCCGGCGTGAACGTGCAGGCGGTGAAGCTGTGGATCTTCGGGATCATGGGCCTGATGTGCGCTTTGGCGGGGCTGGTCAACACGGCGCGGCTGGCGGCGGGATCGCCTTCGGCCGGCACCTCGGGCGAGCTCGATGCCATCGCGGCCTGCTTCATCGGCGGCACGTCGATGCGCGGCGGCTCAGGCACCGTCTATGGCGCCTTGATCGGCGCGCTGGTGATGGCCAGCCTGGATAACGGCATGTCCATGCTGGACGTGGACACCTACTGGCAGATGATCGTCAAGGGCTGCATCCTGACGCTGGCCGTGTGGGTCGATGTGGCGACGCGCTCTGGCCGCCGCTGATGTTTTTTCTAGCGCGGTTCGCCATGCCGAACCGCGCCGCTTGCTCATTATCATTCGCCGGCTTGGTGAATTTCGCAATTGCGGCTCGCAGTCGTAACTTGCAAAATGGTTCTATAACATCGTATGACCTGGCGCCCCGCTAGTAAGCCATAACGATAAAAAACCAAGAGCGAGACACTATCAAATGAACATCACAATTCTGCGCTATTCAGCGCCAGTGGGCCCGTTCGCCTGACGATTTTTCAAACCGGCACTACAAACACTAAACACATAAATAGTAAATGGCCAAAGAGCCGTGAATAACTCGCACAACCCCGGAGAGTGTAAATGAAACAGTTCAAGAAAACGGCGATCGCGTTGGGCCTGGCCCAGATGGCGTCCATGGCGATCGCGCAGACCGCTCCTGCAACCGACACCGGCGCGACGGTGATCGTGACCGGCCAGCGCGCAGCGCTGCAGTCGGCGCAGAAGATCAAGCAGAATTCCGACGAAATCGTCGATTCCATCGTCGCCGACGATATCGGCAAACTGCCGGATCGTTCGGTGACGGAGGTGTTGCAGCGCATCGTGGGCGTGACCATCGACCGCACCATGGCCAAGGGCGACCCGGAGCACTTCTCGGTCGAAGGCTCGGGCGTGTCGATCCGAGGCTTGAGCTACGTGCGTTCCGAGCTCAATGGCCGCGATTCGTTCTCCGCCAACGGCGGCCGTTCGCTGAACTTTGAAGACGTGCCGCCAGAGCTGGTGGCCGGCGTCGACATCTACAAGAACCCGTCGGCCGAGCAGATCGAAGGCGCCGTCGGCGGCCTGGTTAACCTGCGCACCGCGATGCCGTTCGATTACAAGGGCTTCAAGGCCGCCGTCTCGGCCGACCGCACCTGGTCGGAACTGAAGAAGGGCAAGACCTCGCCATCGTATTCCGGCCTGGTCTCCAACCGCTGGAAAACCCCGGCCGGTGAAATCGGCGCCTTGCTGGACCTGGCCTACTCGGAAAGCGCCACCCGCACCGACGCCTTCCAGGTCGAGCCATACTACCCGTTGAAAGACGCAAGCGGCAACCCGGTCTACGCACCGAAGGGCGCGCAATGGCGCACGCTGGAATTCAACCGCAAACGCGAAGGCGCCTACGGCGCGCTGCAATGGAAGAAGGACGACTGGTCCAGTTCCCTGACCTACTTCAAATCGAAGTACGAGATGAAGTGGGACGAGCAGGCGATCTTCGCGCAATCGAGCCCGTACAACATCCGCCTCTCGCCGAATTCGACTTTTGATTCGCACGGTGCGCTGATGACCGGCACGCTGACCGATTCCACCGGCGCCGGCATCAATTTCGGCGACGACACCCGCGCCGCCAACCGCAAGTCCGACACCACCGACCTGTCGTGGAACCTGCGCTGGCGCCATGACAGCTGGACCGTCACCACCGATCTGCAGCACATCAAGGCCAAGACCAACAGCTTCGATTCGACCGTGGCGACCGGTGTGCAGATGCCGAAGGAGCAGCTGGACCTGACCGGCAGCGTGCCCAAGCTGATCTTCGATGCGTCGGATCGCGCCTACCTGGCGAACCCGAACAACTACTACTGGGCGTTCACGATGGAACACCTGGACCGCAGCAAGGCCGATGAAACCGCGTGGAAGACCGACGTCAAATACGACTTCGATCATCCGGTGCTGCGCGATGTGCGCTTCGGCGTGCGCCTGACGGATCGTTCGGCGACGACGGTGAAATCCAACCCTGACTACAACTGGTCGCCGATCACCCAGCCATGGCAGGGCGAGATTTCGCACCTGGCCTACCTTGGCGATCCCCGCTTCGCCGGCAATACCAATCTGCACAGCTTCGATAACTTCTTCAATGGCGGCGTGTCGGTGCCGTCGGTGGTGTTCCCGAACGTCTCGCTGGCGCAGGGCTATCCGAGTTCCTACGCCGCGCTGCATACCTACCACGACATCCTGTGCGCGGAGAAGGGCAATACCTGCTCGCCATGGACGCCGGCCAGCTTCGGCACCGATCCCGCCGGCACCAACGATCAGACGGAAAAAACCAAGGCGCTGTACGGCCAGTTGCGCTTCGGCTGGGACAACCTGAAATATCCGGTGGACGGTAACATCGGCCTGCGTTACGTGCAAACCGATTCGACCGCGCACGGCTACACCGTGTTCAGCTCGACCGCGCCGACCGGCGCCACCCAGGGTGTGCCGGTTCCGGTCATCGCTCCGTTCTCGAAGGCGCAGGATTTCGACAACAGCTATCACAATTTCCTGCCTAGCCTGAACCTGCGCTTGAAGGCATCCGATACGCTGCAGTTCCGCTTTGCCGCTGCATCGGCATTGTCCCGTCCCGACTTCAGCCAGCTGCAGGCTTACACCACGCTGTCGCAGACGGCCGATTCGACGACCAAGAACGGTGTCACCACCATCAACAGCTTGAATCAGAGCGGCACCGGATCGGGCAACCCCAATCTGCGTCCGACTACCTCCAAGCAGATCGACCTGACGATGGAGTGGTACTTCGCGCCGACTGGTTCGTTCACCGCAGCGGTGTTCAACAAGAGCCTGAAAGACATCATCATCAATCAGGTGTACAACTACCAGTTGACCGACACCAGCGGCAAGCCTCAGAACTTCACCGTGACTGGTCCGATCAACGGCGCCAAGGGCCATGCGCGTGGCGTGGAGCTGGCCTTCCAGCAGTACTTCGACAAGCTGCCTGGCGCATGGTCCGGCCTTGGCATGCAAGCCAACTTCACCTTCGTCGACAGCAAGCGCGATCTGTATAACCCGGTCTACTCGAAATACTGCACCGGCGGCGACAGCGCCACCAACGTCAACCTGAACCTGAACGGCTGCGACACCAACGGCACCACCTTCGGCAACCTGCCGCTGGAAAACCTGTCGCGTCAATCGTACAATCTGGCGCTGTTGTACGACAAAGGCCCGGTGTCGGCACGACTGGCGTACAACTGGCGCTCCAAGTCGCTGCAAGGCGTGAACGTCAACGGCACCAAGGGCGGGGATGGCCTGGATAGCAATCCGGCCAGCCCGACCTACGGCCAGACCAATGTAGCGTGGGCGCTGCCTACCTGGTCGGATTCATACGGCCAGCTGGATGCGTCGGTGTTCTACAAATTCAGCGACAAGGTGCAACTCGGCCTGGAAGCGCAGAACCTGACCGATTCGACCTACAAGCAGCTGATGCAGCAATCGACCGGTATGATGGGACGTGCATGGTTCAAGACCGGCCGCCGTGTGGTCGCAAAACTGAGCTACGACTTCTAAACTACGAAAGGCTTTGACAAGATGAAGCATACCGCCCGCCAGTTTTTCTCCGTTTTGAGTTTCGCGGCCCTGGCCGCAACTGGCGCGGCGGCTGCCGATCTGCCGCAGCTTGTGAAGAAGGACGGCCGCTACGCCCTGATGGTCGATGGCGCGCCGTTTGTGATGTTCGGCGCGCAGGTGCACAACTCCAGCAATTATCCGCTGGCGCTGAACAAAGTGTGGCCAGCCATCAAAGACATGAACGCCAACACCGTCGAGATTCCCGTGGCCTGGGAGCAGATCGAGCCGGTCGAAGGGAAATTCGATTTCAGTTATGTCGACACCTTGCTGGCGCAGGCGCGCGAGCACAAGGTGCGCCTGGTGCTGCTGTGGTTCGGCACCTGGAAGAACACCGGCCCGCAGTACACGCCGGAGTGGGTCAAGTTTAATAACCAGCGTTTCCCGCGCATGGTGGACAAGGACGGCAAGACTATCTACTGCCTGTCGCCGAACAGCGAGGAAACGATGAAGGCCGATAAAAAGGCCTTTGTGGCGCTGATGGAGCACATCAAGAAAGCCGATTCGGCGCAGCGCACCGTCATCATGATGCAGGTCGAGAACGAGGTTGGCACCTACGGCTTCGTGCGCGACTTCGCGCCCAAGGCGCAGGCCGCGTTCGAGCAGAACGTGCCGCAGGCCGTGCTGGATCATAAAAAATCGCCGGTGGCGCTGGCTGCCAGCGGCAGCTGGAAGCAGGTCTACGGCGATTACGCCGACGAATACTTCCATGCCTATTCCATCGCCAGCTATATCGAGGAAATCGCCAAGGCCGGCCGCGCCGTCTACAACCTGCCGATGTACGTCAACAACGCGCTGCGCGATCCGCTGGAGTCGCCGGTGATGCCGTGGAAGGGCAACTTCTCCAGCGGCGGGCCGACCTTCGACGTCATCGATATCTACAAGGCCGCCGCGCCGCATATCGACCTGGCCGCGCCGGATGTCTACGCGCCGGAGTCGAACAAGTTCCACGCCACGCTGGACCGCTTCCAACGCGCCGACAATGCGCTGATGGTGCCGGAGATGAGCAACGCGCCGCAGTATGTGCGCTACGCCTATCTGGTGCTGGGACGCGGCTCGCTGGCGTTCTCGCCGTTCGGCATCGACTACGCTGACTACAGCAACTTCCCCTTGGGCTCCAAGGCGACCGACAAGACGATGGTCGCGCCGTTCGGGAAAATCTACGCAGCCTTCCGGCCGATGGAGCGCCAATGGGCCAAGTGGGCGTTTGAAGGCCGCACCTACGGCGTGGCCGAGGGCGATGACCGCAAGCCGCAGACCGTCGCGATGAAGAACTGGACGGCCACCGTCAGCTTCCGCATGTGGCAGTTCGGCGATGCCGACTGGCTGGCCAAGGTTAAGGATCTGCCGGCGGACACAGAGCAACCCAACGGCGGCGTGTCGATCGCGCAGACCGGCGACAACGAATTTATCGTGGTGGGGCAGCACGCGCGCGTGAGCTTCGCCAGCCGCGATGGCAAGCCGTCCATGCTGGCGCGCGTGGAAGAGGGACACTTCGACCCGTCCGGCAAATGGATCATGGAGCGCAACTGGAACGGCGACCAGACAGATTACGGCTTGAACCTGACCGGCAATCCGGTGGTTCTCAAGGTCAAACTGGGTACCTACTAAAAATACGGAGATTAAATGCGATTCAAATCGATGGTGCCTGCGGCGTCGTGCCTGGCGGTGATGGTGTCGGGCCAGGCCTTGGCCGGCACGTTTGAGAAGACCGCCACCGGCGTGGTGGTCAAGCCCGATTCGGGTGCGGCGAAAGAGGTGCGCCTTGAGGTTATGGCCGACAACATCATCCACGTCGTGAAGCTCGACCGGTCGGGCAAGGAACTCACGCCGTCGCTGATGACGGTGGCCGCTCCTGTTAGCGGTACCTTCAGCGTTGCGGCATCTGGCAAGGACAAGATCACGCTGAAGGCGAAGAAGATGTCGGTGGCGGTGTCGCTGGCGACCGGGCAGGTCCAGTTCTTCAACGCGGCCGGCAAGGCTTTCCTGAGCCAGGCGTCGGAGAACATGGCGCCGGTCGATATCGGCGGCAAGCCGTTCATGGCGGTCAAGGAAGGCTTCAACCACGGCACCAGGGACGCCTACTACGGCCTGGGCCAGCACCAGAACGCGCAGATGAACCTGAACGGCGAGGACGTGCTGCTCATGCAGCACAACATGGCGATCGCCGTGCCGTTCGTGGTCTCGGACAAGAACTACGGCGTTTTATGGGATAACAATTCGATCTCGCGCTTCGGCGACGCCAAGCCGTATGGCCCGATGGTGCGCGACCTGAAACTGGTCGACGACGAGGGCAAGGCCGGCGGCCTGACGGCGCGCTACTACGTCGGCGGCAAGCTGGCGTTGACGCGCCACGAGAAGGACATCGCCTACCAGTACCTGAAGGACGTGGCCGAGAACTGGCCGAAGGAACTGGGCGATCCGAAGACGCTCAACGACGTCAAGGTGGTTTGGGATGCGACGCTGAGCTCCGATAAGCCGGGCGTGCACAAGATGCAGCTGTATTCGTCGGACTACGCGACGCTGTCGATCGACGGCAAGCAGGTGATGGACGTGTGGCGCCAGGGCTGGAATCCGTGGTATCACAATTTCGAGGTGAAGTTCGAGGCCGGCAAGCCGGTCAAGCTGCATTTGGAGTGGAAGCCGTCCGGCGGCATGGTCGCCATCACGCACAACGATCCGTTGCCCGAGCCGGAACGCCATTCGCTGACCTTCTCGTCGGAAGTCGCGCAGAGCATCAACTACTACGTCATCAACGGCGACAGCATGGACAAGGTCATCGCCGGCTACCGCCACCTGACCGGCCAGGCGCCTATGATGCCGAAGTGGGCCTACGGCTTCTGGCAGTCGCGCCAGCGCTACGAAACGCAGGAGCAGCTGCTGGGCGTTCTGCGCGAGTACCGCAAGCAGGGCTGGCCGGTGGATAACATGGTGCAGGACTGGTTCTACTGGCCGCAGGACCAGTGGGGCTCGCACGATTTCGACAAGGCGCGTTTCCCGGATCCGAAGGGGATGCTGGACGAGGCCCACAAGGCCCATGCGCGGGTGATGATTTCGATCTGGGGCAAGTTCTATTCGAACACCGACAACTACAAGGAGCTTGCAGCCAAGGGCCACATGTGGACCAAGAACGTCGAAGACGGCGCGCTTGACTGGGTAGGCCCAGGCTACAAGAACAGCCACTACGATCCATACACTCAGGAGGCGCGCGACATCTACTATCGTCAGATGAAGCCGAAGCTGATCGACCTTGGCTTCGACGCCTGGTGGATGGATAACACCGAGGCGGACGTGTTGTCCAATTCCCGTCCGGAGGACTTCAAGAAGCTGATCGGGCCCACCGTGTATGGCGCCGGCGAGATCACCTTCAATCCGTATAGTCTGGCGCATACCGAAGGCTTCTACCAGGGCCTGAAGCGCGACCAGCCGGACAAGCGCCAGTTCATCCTGTCCCGTTCCGGTTTCGCCGGCATCCAGCGCAACGCCACCGCCGTGTGGAGCGGCGATACGGCCAGCCGCTGGAACAACCTGTACGATCAGATTTCGGCTGGCGTCAGCATTTCGATGTCGGGCATTCCGAACTGGACGCACGATATCGGCGGCTACGCGCAGGAGACGCGCTACCAGGTCGGCGCGGTCGGTTCGGCACAGGAGAACCGCGTCACCGGCGCGGCCAAGGGTACCGAGGAAGACATGAAGGAATGGCGCGAGCTGAATCTGCGCTGGTTCCAGTTCGGCGCATTCTCGCCGCTGTTCCGCTCCCACGGCGAGGTGGTGAAGCGCGAGATCCACGAGATCGCACCGGAAGGTTCGCCGATGCGCGATTCGATGGTCTGGTACGACAAGCTGCGCTATCGCATGATGCCTTATATTTACTCGGCCGCAGCCGATATCCACTATGAATCCGGCTCGATCATGCGCGGCCTGGTGATGGACTTCCCGAACGACGAGGCGGTCAAGGACATCAAGGACCAGTACCTGTTCGGGCATAACCTGATGGTGGCGCCGGTGTACGTGTACGGTGCGCGCGAACGCAACGTCTACATGCCCAAGGGCGCGAGCTGGTACGACTTCTACACCGGCGAAGTGCACAAGGGCGGCAGCACCGCCGCGATCAAGGCGCCGGAGACCCGCATGCCGCTGCTGGTGAAGGCCGGCTCGATACTGCCATTGGGGCCAGTGACTCAGTATGTGGATGAGAAGCCGGATGCGCCAATCACCCTCAACATCTACACCGGCGCCGACGGCAAGTTCAGTCTCTATGAGGATGATGGCGTGAGCAATGCCTACCTGCGCGGAGAGTTCAGCCGTATCCCGTTGAGCTACAACGACAAGACCGGCGTGGTCACCATCGGCGAGCGCGTGGGACAGTACAAGGGCATGGTGGCCAAGCGCCAGTTCAAGCTGCGCTTCATCAAGGGCGGCGTATCGAGTTCGGATGATTTCGATGCTGCCGACAAGGTGGTCGCATACGAGGGCAAGCCGGTCACGGTCAGGAAATAAGATGTTTCGACGCGCGATGGTGGCGGCGGGCTTGCTCGCCGCGCAGCTGTGCTACGCAGCGGAGGTCCGCGACCTGGCGCTGCGCTACGACCGGCCAGCGCCGGATACGGCGCAAGGCTGGGAGCAGGAGGCGCTGCCGATCGGGAATGGCCGCATCGGTGCGATGATCTTCGGCCAGCTGGCGCGGGAGCGTATCCAGTTCAACGACATCACGCTGTGGACCGGCGACGACAAGGTGATGGGTTCCTACCAGCCGTTCGGCGACGTCTACATCAACCTTCCGGGCCACGATCGGGCCACCACGGCGTACGCGCGCCAGCTGGATATCGGCCAGAGCCTGCACAGTGTCAGCTACACGCACGCCGGCGTCAGGTTCAAGCGCGAGGCCTTCGCCAGCTTTCCGGCGCAGGTGATCGCGATGCGCCTGAGCGCCGACAAGCGCGGGCAGTACACCGGTTCGATAGAGCTGACCGATATGCACGACGCGCAGATCAATGTGGTGGGCGACCGGATCGTCGCAACGGGTTCGCTGAGCGGCAAGGGGGACGCCTCCAGTAATGCGATGGACTACGCTAGCGAACTACAGGTGCTGAATGACGGCGGAGCGATCGCGGTCGACGGCAACCGGATCACCTTCACCGGCTGCGACGCGGTGACCCTGATACTGGGCGCCGGCACCAGCTACGTCCTCGACTCATCTAAAAAATTCCAGGGTGAGCATCCGCTGCCGCGCGTGACGGCGCAGGTGAGCGCCGCCGCGCGTCCGTGGGCGACGCTGCTGGCGGAGCACCAGAAGGATTTCGATGCGCAGTTCAAGCGCATGAGCGTGGACTTCGGCGCGGCCACGCCGGCACGCCGCGCGCTGCCGACGGACCAGCGCATCGCCACCTACACTTCGGAAGGCGGCGATCCAGGACTGGAGGCGCAATTCTTCCAGTTCGGCCGCTACCTGCTGATCTCCAGCTCGCGCGATTCGCTGCCGGCCAATCTGCAGGGGCTGTGGAACAACAACCCCACGCCGCCGTGGCGGTCGGACTATCACACCAACATCAACATCCAGATGAACTACTGGCCGGCCGAACCGGCCAACCTGTCGCGGAACGCGCTGCCGTTCTTCGCGCTGGTGCAGGGCGTGGCGCCGGTGTATCGCCAGCTGGTGGCGGATACGGCGGCGCGGGCGCTTGCCAATCCCGAGGCGGTGCCGATGTCCAAGCCTGACCTGAGCGGCAAGGCCGTGCAGCGCGAGGAGACCTTCGTCAGCGGCGCCGGTAAGCCAGTGCGCGGATGGACGGTGCGCACCGAATCGAATCCCTTCGGCGCGATGGGCTATGTGTGGAACAAGACCGGCAACGCGTGGTATGCGCAGCACTTCTGGGAGCACTACGCCTACACGCAGGACAAGGCCTTCCTGCGCAACGTCGCCTATCCGATGATGAAGGAGGCGGTGCACTTCTGGCAGGACTACCTGAAGCAGCTGCCGGACGGGCGCCTGGTCGCGCCGCTGGGTTGGTCGCCGGAGCATGGACCGATCGAGGATGGCGTCACCTACGACCAGGAGATCATCTGGGACCTGTTCAACAACACCGTGGAAGCGGCGGATGCGCTGGGCGACGACCAGGCCTTCCGCGCGCAGGTCGCCGCCATGCGCGACAAGCTGGCCGCGCCGCGCGTTGGCAGCTGGGGGCAGCTGCTGGAGTGGATGGACGAGAAAAAAGATCCGGTGCTCGATACCCCGGGCGATACGCATCGCCATGTGTCGCACCTGTTCGGGCTGTACCCGGGCCGCCAGATATCGCCGACGCAAACGCCCGAACTGGCTGCTGCTGCGCGCAAGTCGCTGGAAGGACGCGGCGACGCCGGCACCGGCTGGTCGATGGCGTGGAAGACGGCTTATTGGGCGCGGCTGCTGGACGGCGACCACGCCTACAAGATGCTGCGCGGGCAGCTGGCCAAGCCCGGTGCGCGCGCGGCGCAGCAAAGTGGCAAGGGCAGCGAGGGCAATAACGCCGGCGGAACCTATCCGAATATGCTGGATGCGCATCCGCCGTTCCAGATCGACGGCAACTTCGGCGCCGTGGCGGCGATCTGCGAGATGCTGGTGCAGTCGCAGACCGGCGAAATTCATCTGCTGCCGGCGCTGCCGTCGGCGTGGCCGGCCGGCGCGGTCAAGGGCCTGCGCGCGCGCGGCGGCTACGAGGTGGACGTGGCCTGGGCCGGCGGCAAGCTGACTTCGGCCACGATACGCCGCACGGCGGGCTCCGGCCCTGGCAAGGTGCGCTACGGCGGCAAGGTCGTTCCATTGAACCTGAAAGCCGGCGAGAGCAAGCGCCTGGCCGCGCAACTGTGATGCTGTGCGATCAGCCTGCGGCGGCGAGCCAGGCCCGATAGCGCCTGGTCAGCAGCGACGTGCGGAACTGGCCGAGCAGCATCGTCACCAGCGGCGAGTAGCTGCGCGCCTGCGCGGCGCCGTTCCCCAGCGCGCGCAACCGGCGCTTGACCAGCGCCATCGAGGCGACGGACGCCATCGTCTTGTCCTTCCAATTCACCGGTGGCGGCAGCGCTGCCGGTTCGCGGCCCGCGCGCCATTGCAGCGGCAGGTCCGGCACTTCGGCCAGCGCGGTGGCGATGCCCGCCACGGCCACGCCGCTCGCCAATACCTGCTCCGCCACAGCCTTGCGGGCGATGCCGCCTGTGGTCATCACCGGCATGCGCGCCACGGCGGCAAGCTCCTTGGCGAACTCCAGGAAGTAGGCCTCGCGCGCCAGCGTGCGGCCGTCGGCGGTGCGGCCCTGCATGGCCGGGCTTTCGTAGCTGCCGCCGGACAGCTCGATCAGGTCCACCGGCAGTTCGTTCAGCAGCAGCACGACCTGCCTGGCGTCGTCCTCGGAGAAGCCGCCGCGCTGGAAGTCGGCCGAATTCAGTTTGACGGCCACGCTGAAGCCGGGCGATACCCGCGCCCGCACCGCGCGCACCACCTCCAGCAGCAGGCGCGCCCGGTTGGCCAGGCTGCCGCCCCAGTTGTCGCGGCGGCGGTTGGTCAGCGGCGACAGGAACTGCGAGATCAGATAGCCGTGCGCGGCGTGGATCTGCACGCCATTGAAGCCCGCCTGTTCGGCCGCGTGCGCGGTGGCGGCGAAGCGGGTGATGACTTCCTCGATCTGCGTGGTGCTCATCTCGACCGGCTGCGCAAACAGCTTGCTGTGCTTACCCATGTCCAGCGCCACCGCCGACGGCGCCCAGGCGTTGCCGCCCATGTTGGCCATCACCTGGCGGCCGGGGTGGTTAATCTGCATCCATACCTGCGCGCCTTGCTGGCGCGAGACCTGCGCCCAGCGTCGGAACGGCTCCAGCGGCGTGCCCGCCTCCAGCACCACGCCGCCGGGGCCCGTCATCGCGCGGTGGTCGATCATCACATTGCCGGTGATGATCAGGCCCACGCCGCCTTCGGCCCAGCTTTGATATAAACGGTTTAGCGCGGGGCCGGGAAGCTGGCCGGCGTCGGCCATGTTTTCCTCCATCGCGGCCTTGGCCAGGCGGTTGGGGAGGGGGCTGCCGTTCGGTAGTGTCAGTGCGGTGTACATCATGTCGGGTCCGGGCGTGGTGTGGAAAATGATGTATCCTAAGATTGAAGTTCACTTTAAGGTCAAGCGAAATATGAAAATAGGCGAACTGGCGGAGCGCTCGGGCATCGCGGCGTCGGCGATCCGCTATTACGAGCGGGCGGGCTTGCTGCCCAAGGCGGCGCGCGGCGTCAACGGCTACCGCAGGTATGAGGAGACGGCGCTGGAGCGCCTGAATCTGATCCAGATCGGCCAGAATCTCGGCTTCACGCTGGAGGCGATCCGCGCGGTGACCACGCTCGAAGGCGCGGCCTTCCACGACAGCCTGCTGCACAACCTCGATGCGCGGCTGGGCGAGATCGAACAGATGATGGCCACGCTGGGCGCACAGCGCGAGTCGCTGCTGTGCACGCGGCGGAAGTTACAGGAAACCTGCACGAACAATGAATGCCCGCAGGCGGAACTGAAGCGCCTCTAGAAGCCGATGATGTCGCCGTCCAGCGGCATGCGGCGGCGCAGCTTGGGCGCTTGCGGCGACACCTTGATCGTCGAGGCGTTGTTCAGCGCCTCGCCTTCGCTGCTGTGGCCTGCGGGCGTGTAGCTGTCGAACACAAAGGGCAGCCCTTGCGAGTCGGCGAAGCTGGCCTTGTCCGATACGTGGAAGTGCAGGTGCGGCGCGCCGGCGCCGCCCGTCAGGCCCAGGTGCGCCAGCAGCGCGCCGCGCTTGACGCGCTGGCCCGGCCTGACTTGAATGCTGCCCTGGCGCAGATGGGCGTAGTGGACGAACACGCCCGGCGCCACTTCCAGCACGACGAAATTTCCATACAGGGCGCTGGCGCTCAGTTCCGCCGGCTCTTCCTGCGGCGACAGGGGCTTGCGGTCGGCAACGCCGTCCCGCATGTCCCGCACCACGCCGTCGGCGGCGGCCAGCACGTCGCTGTTCCAGCCTGCCCAGTCTTCGACGCGGCTCTCGGCCAGCTTTTCCACCGGCGCGCGGACGGCGTGGCCTTGCGCGTCCAATCCGAAGAAGTCGATGGCGTAGCGCTGCGGGATGGTCAGGCGGCCGTTCTGCGCGATCACGCCGCCCCAGTGGTGCGATTGCGCGTGGCCCGGCCCCTCGTCGGCCAGCCACAAGCCGCCGCGCAGCGGAGCGCCCAGCGTGACCGGCGGCCTGGCGTCGACCGGCACCGGGATGTCGCCGGCGGTTTGCGTTTCGCCCTTGGCGGTTTTGAAGGTGAGCGTGTGGCGCAGCGTGAGCGGCGGCTTGCGGCCCGCCGGCAAAGGCGCGGCGATCAGCAGCAGCGCGTGCGTGCCGCCGGCGATGGCGAGGCTGTTGTCGGCTTCCAGTTCCTTGTTGGGCCGCAGCAGGCTTGCCAGCGCGACGCCGCTGAAGGTGGCCAGCGGCCGGGTGTCGCCGTCGGCGTAGACGGCGGCCTCGGTCAGTTTCAGCACGCCGGTATCGGCGTAGAAATTGCCGATGTCCAGCTCATAGTACAGGCGGCGCACGCCGTCGGTGCCGGCCACTGTCTGCGGCGCATGCGGGACGTGTGCCTCCACCGGCGCCTGCGTGGGCGCGGCATGGGCGATGGTGAACGCTGCCGCCAGTACGGCGGCCAGGGACTGCGGCAAGGATGGGCTGCGCATGCGTGACGTTTCCGGCTGGTGGCGAAGCACCGACAGTGTCACACCGCCGCCATCCTTGTCAATCGGCGGTGACTTCGGCGTCGGCCAGGAAGTTGATGATGGCCGGGTTGACCACTGCGCCGTGGGTGATCGGCGCCATGTGGCCGCCGCGCGTTTGCAGCGCGGTGGCGTCGGGCAGGGCGGCGGCCAGCGCCTCGGCCAGCAGGCGCGTGGAGGCCGGGCTGTGCGCGCCCGACATCACCAGCGACGGCATGGTCAGCGCCGACAGGTCGTCCAGCGTGGCCGCTTCGCCCAGCAGCGCCTGGAAGTCCAGCCGCACCTTGGCGATCATGGCGGCCATCTTGTCCTGCGCCGCCGGCGGCGCGGCGTCGTAGGCGCCGGCGCGGTTCCAGTAGTCGATGAAGATGCGGGTGGCGTCGCGGTCCTGCTGCGGGCCGCAGGCGTTGATGCGCTCCACCACGGCGACGATCTCGGCGCGCGCCGGATGCCGCGCCGGCAGCAGGTGGAAGGCCACCGGCTCGAACAGCGTGAGCGAGAGCACGCGCGCCGGCATGCGGCGCGCCATGTGCAGCGCCGAGGCGCCGCCGAAGGAGTGGCCGATCAGGTGGAACGCTTCGCCCGGCTCCAGGCGCGAGGCGATGGCGGCGTTGACGGCGTCGACTTCGTGCGCCAGCGTGTGGACGTAGCCGGCGCCGACGTCGGCCGGGAAGGGCGAGGCGCCGTAGCCCAGCAGGTCGACGGCGATGCAGCGGAAGCTGCCTTCGAGTTGCGACATCAGGTCGGCCCACTGGGCCTTGGAACTCATGGAGCTATGCAGCAGTACGACGGCAGGTTTCATTATTGGCATTGCATAAAAAACGGAGCGCATATTATACCGGCACTTGCGAAACCGGCACTGTTCCCCCATCTGTGGCTTGGAACACGAATGACTTCATTTTTTGTACCGAGGATGCGGGCGACGGGAGTAAAGTAGAGCCATGAAACATACAAAAAAAGTCGCTGGCCTGGCCGGCATCGCCAGCGTGCTGTGGATGGGGCTGACCGCCGCGGTGGCGGCCAACCAGAAGCGGCTGTTGTTCAATCCGCTGGGCAGCAAGCGCGAGGTGCTCAAGCCCTACAGCAGCGGCCACCGCACGCGGCCCATCGTGGTGCGCTCCAACGACGGCACGCGCCTGTCCGGCTGGCTGATGACGCCGCCGGTGGCGGGGCCGCATCCGGGCGTGATTTATTTCGGCGGCCGCTCGGAGGAGGTGTCCTGGGTGGCGCGCGACGCCGGCAAGCTGTTTCCCGGCATGGCGGTGCTGGCGGTGAACTACCGCGGCTACGGCGATTCGCACGGCGATCCGGCCGAGGAGCATTTCGTCGACGACGGCCGCATGCTGTTCGACTGGCTCAGCGAGCGTCATCACGTCGACTCCAAGCGCATCGCCGTGGTCGGCCGCAGCCTGGGCTCGGGCGTGGCGGTGCAGGTGGCGATGGAGCGCGACGCCAATTCCATCGTGCTGATCACGCCCTACGATTCCATCCTGGCCCTCGCCCAGCGCAAGTTCAAGGCCATCCCGGTCGAGTATGTGCTGCGGCACAAGTTCGAGTCGGTCAAGTACGCCCATCATCTGACGGCGCCAACCTACGTGCTGCGCGCCGCCTTCGACGACGTGGTGCCACATTCGCACACCGACCTGCTGGTCGAGAAGCTGGGCCGGCTGCACGCGGACGAGATCGTGCCCGACTCCGACCACATGAACATCCCCTACCTGGAGGCGACGCAGCAGCGCATCGCCAGCTTCCTGGCCGCCCGCTTCAGCCTGCCGCAATCCTGACCGGCTTGGCGGTGAGCTGCTTGTGCAGCCGGCGCAGGCCCATCCACACGCCGATGAACACCAGCGGCGCGGCCAGGCCGGTCAGGATGTCCGGGTTGATCGGCACATTGCCCGCCTTCATGGCCTTGCCCGCGTAGCCGATCAGGCCCAGCGTGTAGTACGAGATCGCCACCGCCGACAAGCCCTCCACCGCCTGCTGCAGGCGCAGCTGCTGGGCCGCGCGCGCGTCCAGCGACTGCAGGATCTTGCGGTTCTGCCGCTCCTGCTCGATGCCGACCCGCGTGCGCAGCAGGTCGTTGCTGCGGGCGATGCGCTTGGCCAGCGTCTCCTGCCGCTGCGACACCGAGGTGCAGGTGTGCATGGCCGGCGCCAGGCGGCGGCCCATGAACTCGGCCAGCGTCGGCATGCCGGCGATGCGCACCTCGCGCAGCTCCTGGATGCGCGATTGCACCAGGCTGAAGTAGGCCTGCGCCGCCGCGAAGCGGTAGCTGTTGTTGACCGACAGTTTTTCCAGCCGCGCCGCCAGACTGGTGATCCGGTGCAGCAGCGCCTGTTCCTCGCGCGCCTCGCCGGCCAAGCCGTCCGGCTGGTCGCCCTGCACCAGCGTGGCGGTCAGGTCGGCCAGCTCGTTCTCGATGCCGTTGAGCAGCGGCTGGCTGGCCTCCGCCTGCGGCAGTCCCAGCAGGGCCATCATGCGGTAGGTCTCGATCTCCAGCAGGCGGCCGACCAGGCGGCCGGCCTGGAACTCGCGCAGGCTCAGGTCGCGCACCACGAAGCGGCTGAAGCCGTCGGGCTGGATCAGGAAGTCGGTCCACACCTCGGCGCCGCTGCCGACGCTGCTGCCCACCAGCGACTTGCCCTGGAACAGGCCGCGGATGGCGTCCACCGCGCCGCTGTCGTCCGGCGCGCCCTGGCACAGCACCACATGGGCGGCGACGATGATCTTGCCGTGCAATCCGGCCAGCCACTCCTGCGGCACATGCCGCAGCGGCATGCGCTCGAAGGCTGGGGTCAAGTCTGACATTCGGACACGAGCGCTGCCGTTGTCGTCGCTACTGCCGACCTCGTGTCCGAATGTCAGACTTGACCCCACCGGGTCTTGGCGCTCGACGAAGGTGTAGGTGGCGAATTCGGTGTGGCATTCCCACTTCAGGCGGAAACGGTCGAAGTCGTGGAAGAAGTAGCGCGCCTGCGGGGCGGGCGCGGCCACGCCGTAGTGCAGGCACAGCTGTTCCAGGATCTGGTGCTGGGTGCTGCGGTGCTGTTTCTGCGACGGCTGGTCCTGCTGCACATAGAGCGCGAAATGGGTCAGGCTCTCCGGCGCTTGCAGCTGCAGGAAGGGGCGTGAGTGGATTTCCGCCGACAGCGGCACCCGCATCGGATGGTTCAACTTGGCGAAATCGGCATTGGCGCGGTATGCGAGAGACATGACCTTCCCCGGGGTGGACTGCGATCGGACTTGCGTAAAGTGGCGTATGTTGCAGTGCAGTATAACCAGCCGGCCAGGGCTGCACAACAGCAGGCTGATGTTACCGGGGAAAAGAGGGGCGGGCGATCACTTTTTGTGCGCCGCCGATGCCGCTCAGCGGGGCAGGCCGATGATCAGCTGTTCGCTGGCGTCCCAGCTGCGCGCCGCCGTGTCGAGCCGGAATACGGTGAACGGCACCTGGCCGACGATGTCGCCCACGCCGTCCCAGTCGATGTCGGCGTAGGCGCCGGCGTAGTCGACGTCCTTGCCGGCCTTGACCAGCGCCAGCGCGGCGCCGATGGTTTCCGGCCGCACCTTTTCGCCCGGCGCGTTCATCACGAAGCGCAGGCTGTCGCGCACCATCAGGCCGGTGGGGCTCTGGCTGTGGTTGACCAGGCCGGCGCGCTCGATGGCCAGCGCCATCACCATCGCGATGTCGTAGGTGGGCGCGGTGAAGTCCTGCGGCTCGCTGCCGTACTGGGCCAGGTAGCCGGTGCGGAAGCTCTGGTAGGAACTGTTGCCGTAGGCGCCGATGGTGGCGGCCGAGCCGCGCGCGCCTCCCATCAGCTTGCTCGGATCGGCCAGGTTGTCGAGGAAGGTCTGGTTGCCGGCGGCGGTGCCGGGCAGCAGCCACATGGCGCCGCTCTGGAACGGCAGCGATTCGTTGAGCACGTTGGCCGAGATGTCGGCCGCCAGGATGCCGTTCAGGATCACGTCCGGCCTGGCGTCGTACACCTGCTGCAGATAGCTGGCGAAGCCGTTCTTCAGGCCGAACGGGATGGTGACCGTGGCCACCACCTGGCCGCCCAGCTTCTGGAAGGCCGGCGTGAACAGGTTGGACAGGCCGGCGCCGAAGGCGTCGCCGGCGTTGATCAGCACCACGGCGCGCCGCTTGCCCGCTTCCCACGCCACCTTGGCCAGCACCGGCGTGGCGTCGACGTCGGAGACGCCGATGCGGTACACCAGGTCGTTGTCGGCCACCGTGCTCAGCGCGGGCGAGGAGCTCGATTCGGTCAGGATGGGCACGCCCTTGGCCAGCGCCTGCGGCAGCAGGTTGAGCACGCGGGTGGAGGTGGAGACGTTGAGCGCGATGACGCCGGCGTCCAGCAGCTGCTGGCCCATGTCCTGCGCCTCGGCGTTGTCGCGCGCGACCAGCGCGATGGCGTTCAGCCGCTTGCCCAGCACGCCGCCGGCGTCGTTGATCTGCTTGGCCGCCAGCAGGAAGGCGTCGCGGGTCGAGGTGCGCCAGCCCACCGAGGCGATGTTGATGGCGGCCGGATCGACCATGGCCTGGATCGGCTTGGCCGGCAGCGCCGTGCCGGCGTCGCCGCCGCTCCCGCCGCCGCAGGACGTCAGCAGGAGCAGGGCGGCGGCCAGCAGGCCGCTAGTAGCGGTATTCATATTGCACTCCATAGCGGCGGCCCAGCGACGGGTAGTCGATGCCGCCCACGCCGGGGTCGACGTAGCGGCTGTTCCACAGGTCGCGCACCTGCAGCCGCAGGCTGGCGCGCCCGCTCAGGCTCCAGCGCGCGCTCAGCGTGCTGTCGACGTAGCCGGCCAGGCGGTAGGCCTGGTTGGCCAGCAGCACGTTGGCGGTGGCGGCCGGGCGCGGGCCGACGTAGCGGTTGTCCAGGCTGAGCAACAGCTTCTGCCCCATCAGGCTGGCGCTGGCGCCGGCGTTGGCGCTGTTGGTGGGGAACAGCTCGCCGTCGCTGCGCTGGGCCAGCGGCGCCAGCGTGTAGCGGTTGAGGCCGCGGCTGCCGTTGGCGCGGCTCAGGTTGGCGTAGCCGTTGAACCAGTCGCGCTGGTAGCGCAGCTCCAGCTCCACGCCGTTGACCTTGCTGTCGCTGGTGTTGCGCGCCACCAGGTTGAAGAAGGCCTGCTCCAGCGTGACCAGCTCGCTGACCTTGGTGTGGTAGACGGTCAGCGCGCCGTTCCAGTGCGGCTGCGGCGGCGTGCTCAGCTGCAGTTCCACGGTGCGCGACTTCTGCGGCGCCAGCTCGGGGTTGCCCTTGATGTCGCCCGGCTGCACGGCGGTGCGGTACAGCAGCTCGGCCGACGGCGCCTGGAAGGCCGTGCCGCTCAGCACCTTCAGGCCCCACTCGCCCGGCAGCGTGCCGACCACGCCGGCGCGCAGCGATTTCTGGCTGCCGTAGACCGAGTGCCGGTCCTGACGGCCGCCGAGGATGGCCTGCCACTGGCCGACCAGCGGGAACTGCCACTGCGCGTACAGGCCGGTGTTGCGCAGCGTCTTTTCGCCGGGCTGGCTGAGCTGGAAATCGCTGCCGTCGGCCAGGCTGTGGCGGCGGAACGATTCCAGCGCCTCGCGGTCGCGCAGCGCGTCCGCGCCCAGCAGCAGGCTGGTCTGCGGGCCCGCCTGCCACAGCCATTCGACGCTGCCGTCCACCGCCTTGTAGCCGAAGTCGCGCAGCAGGTAGTAGTCGGCGGCGCCGGTGCGCAGGCGGTCGCCGCTGCCCGGTTCGCCCTGGCCGTAGTTGACGCTGGCGCGCAGCGTGTGCCGCTCGTTGAAGCGGTGGCTGGCGCCCAGGTGCACAAAGCCCTGTTCCAGCACCACGTGGCTGGGCGGGCGCAGCAGCGGATTGAGGTTGGCGAACACATTGTCGCTGTCCTGCCGCTGCCAGAAGGCGGCCGCCTGCAGCTCGTCGGCCGCGCCGCGCCAGCCGCCGCGCAGGTACAGGCTGCGCGGGTCGGCGTCGTCGGCCGGGGCCGGGCTGAGGGCGGCGTAGCGTTTATAGTCGGGCGAGATGCGCGGCAGCGCCAGGCCGGCGCGGTCGGCCCTGGCGGCCTGCAGGCCCCAGGCCAGCCAGTAGGGCGACGGCGCGCCGTCGGCCGCGGCGCCGAACTGCGCGCTGCCGCTGGCGGCCAGCAGGTCGGCGCTGCGGCCGCCGCCTGACCATTCGTGGCCCAGCGCCAGGCGCTGCTCCGTGCCGTCGCGCCGGGTGATGACGTTGACCGCGCCCAGCAGCGCGTCGGCGCCGTACAGCACCGACACCGGCCCGCGCACGATCTCGATGCGCTCGACCATGCTCATCGGGATGAATTCCAGCCCGGTCAGCTGCTGCTGGGTGCTGCGGAAGGCGATCGGCTGGCCGTCCAGCAAAATCTTGATGGCGCGGCTGGCCGACTGCGCGCCGGCGTTGATGCCGCGCACGCCGAAGTTGTGGTTGAGGCGGTCGTCGCTCTCGACGAAGCCGGCCACGTGGGACAGCGCCTCGGCCAGGCTCTGGTAGCCGTAGCGGGCGATGTCGTCGGCCGTGACCAGCGTGACCACGGCCGGCGTGGCGTACAGCGGGGTGGCGGTCTTGGTGGCGGTGAGCACCTTGACGTTGCGCAGCTGGTCGAGGCTGAGGTCGAACAGCGTGTCGTCGCCGCCGGCGCCGTCGGCCGCCGCCGCGGCCAGCGGCAGCAGCAGCGCGGCCAGTGCGGCCAGGCGCCCGCACGCCAGCCCGGCCCGGGCCGCGGTGCTGCGATGCTGTGTGCTATCGCTCAAGAGTGTTCCCCTATGCCGCACGATTTAACAAAGTATTCACCAATTCGGAAACGATCACAAGCTGCAAGTGGGACGCCGGACTCACCCGTTGTGTTTCAAGAACAAGTCCATCCCGCCATGCGAAAAAAACTTGCCCCAGGAGCTATTCGGATAAAATCGAGAGGCGTGGCAACACGCGCTGGCGCGACTTGAGGCGGAGGCACGATGAAACGACAGGGCACCGTGGCATACCGGATGCTGGCCGTTCTGGCCTGCCAGCTGGCGGCCCTGGGCGGCGTTTCCGTGCGTGCCGAGCAGGCCATGCCCGAGCAGCAGGTCAAGGCCGCCTACATCCTCAACTTCACCCGCTACGCCAGCTGGCCGGCGCCGGTGCTGGCCGAGCCGCACGCGCCGCTGGTGGTGTGCATGGTGGGCGCCGGCGCGGCCGACATGGCGCGCCAGCTGCAGAAGCGCGCGGCCGGCAGCCATCCGCTGGAACTGCGCATCGTCAGCCGCGTGGAGGACACCGAAGCCTGTCACGCGGTCTACCTGGCGCTGCCCGAGCGCAGCCGCCAGAGCGCGTGGCTGACCCGCATGCGCGAGCAGGCCATCCTCACCATCGGCGACTCGGCCTCCTTCCTGGCCGACGGCGGCATGATCAACATGCTGCTGGTGGACGGCAGCATCCGTTTCGAAGTGAACCTGACGGCGGCCAAGCATTCCGGCGTCGGCCTCAATCCCCGCATGCTGGCGCTGGCCGAACGGGTGGTCGGCGGAGACGCCAAGTGAGCGTGATCCCCCACCGCTGGCACGACCTGGCCTTGCAGCGCAAGCTGCTGATCGTCGCGCTGCTGACGGCGCTGGCGGCCATGCTGGTGGCGCTGGCGGCGCTGGTCGCCTATGACCTGAGCGTGGTGCGGGTGCGGCTGGTGCAGGACCTGGCCAGCCGCATGGACCTGGTCTCGCTCAACCTCGACGTCGACCTGAACTTCGGCGACCGCAGCGCCGCCACCCGCACGCTGGCGGCGCTGCGCGGCACGCCGGACATCGACAGCGCCTGCCTGTTCGACGCCCGGCACCAGCCCTTCGCCAGCTACGCGCGGCGCGGCGCGGCGCGCTGCGCCTGGCCGGAGGAGATGGCGCCGTCGGGCCACAGCTTCCACGGCGACTTCCTGTCGATGCTGGCGCCGGTGCGCTTCCAGCACGAGCAGGTCGGCTCGCTGCAGGTGGAGTACGCGCTGCAGCCGCTGGCCGAGCGCCTGAGCAAGTACGGCCTGGTGCTGGCGGTGGTGATGATGACGCTGCTGATCGGCGGCGCGCTGCAGGCGGTCGGGCTGCGCCGGCTGGTGACGCAGCCGCTGGTGGCACTGTCGAAGGTGGCCGACCAGGTCACGCGCGAGCAGCGCTACGACCTGCGCGCGCCGCACTTCTCCAACGACGAGGTGGGGCGGCTGTCGGCCGCCTTCAACACCATGCTCGCCACGGTGGCCGCGCGCGACGCCGCGCTGCGGGTGAGCCAGTCGCTGCTGACCAATATCGCCGACAAGTCCTCGGCCGTCATCTACGTCAAGGATCTGGAGGGGCGCTACCTGATGGTCAACCAGCGCCTGCGCCAGGTGCTGCCGCCGGGCGCGCCCGACCCGATCGGCCACCGGGACGCCGACATCTTCGACGACGACACGGTGCAGGTGATACGCGAGGGCGACCGCCGCGCGCTGGAGTCCACCCATTCCTACATCTACGAGGAGGGCGTGCCGGATGCCGAGGGCGTGGTGCGCACCTATATCTCGGAAAAATTCTGCCTGCGCGACGAGCAGGGCGTGACCTGGGCCATGGGCGGCATCTCGACCGACATCACCGACCGCAAGAAGAGCGAGGTGGAGCTGATCCAGTACCGCGACAAGCTCGAGGAGCTGGTGCAGCTGCGCACCGCGCAGATGGTGGAGGCCAACAAGGAGCTGGCCGAATCGCTGGAGACGCTGCGCCACGCGCAGGATGAACTGGTGCGCAGCGAGAAGCTGGCGGCGCTGGGGTCGCTGGTGGCGGGCGTGGCGCACGAGCTCAATACGCCGATCGGCAACAGCCTGCTGGCGGTCAGCACGCTGATCGACCAGACCCGCGCCTTCACCCGCCTGACCGCCGAGGGCATGAAGCGCTCGACGCTGCAGGCCTTCGTCAACGACGTCGCCAACGGCGGCGAGATCGTGCTGCGCAATCTGCACCGGGCGGTGGACCTGGTGTCGAGCTTCAAGCAGGTGGCGGTGGACCGCACCACCTCGCAGTGCCGCGAGTTCCTGCTGTGCGACCTGGCCAACGAGATCCTGTTGCTGCTGCTGCCGACGTTCAAGAAGAGCGGCTTCACGGTGCGCCAGGACATCCCGCCGACGATACAGATGAAGAGCTATCCGGGGCCGTTCGGGCAGGTGCTGATCAACTTGATCAACAACGCGCTGACGCACGCCTTCGAGGGCCGCAGCGAGGGCGAGATCCTGCTCAGCGCCCGCATGCTCGACGCGGAGCGGGTGCAGGTGGTCATCAGCGACAACGGTTCCGGCATCGCGCCGGAGAACATGGGCCGCATCTACGATCCCTTCTTCACCACCAAGCTGGGAAAGGGCGGCTCGGGCCTGGGCCTGAACATCGTCTACAACATCGTGTACGGCGTCCTGCGCGGCAAGATCGACGTCGAGAGCGAGCTTGGCGCCGGCACCCGCTTCATCCTGACGCTGCCCGTCACGAGCTGACCGGCAGCAGGTTGGCGCACGGCGTGCCGTTCATGTGGCAGGCCAGGTTGTCGAAGGTGGCGGCGGCGATCTCGCGCATCGCCTCGATGGTGAAGAAGCCCTGGTGGCCGGTGACCAGCACGTTGGGGAAGGTCATCAGGCGCTGGAACACGTCGTCGGCGATGATGTCGCTGGAGTGGTCGTGGAAGAACAGGCTGGCCTCCTGCTCGTAGACGTCGATCGCCAGCGCGCCCAGTTGGCGCGACTTGAGCGCGGCGATCACGGCGGCGGTGTCGATCAGCGCGCCGCGCGAGGTGTTGACCAGCATCGCGCCGGGCTTCATGCGTGCCAGGCTGGCGGCGTTGATCATGTGGCGCGTGGCGTCCAGCAGCGGGCAATGCAGGGAGATGATGTCCGACGCGGCCAGCAGTTCGTCCAGGCTGGCGCGCGTGGCCACGCCGTCCAGCTGCGGCGTCGGCGCCGGATCGCTGACCAGCACCGCGCAGCCCAGGCCCTTGAAGATGCGCGCCGCCGCCGTGCCGATCTGGCCGGCGCCGACGATGCCCACCGTCTTGCCGTGCAGCGTCATGCCGAGCAGGCCGTCCAGCGCGAAGTTGCCCTCGCGGACGCGCGCGTAGGCGCGGTGGGTGTGGCGGTTGAGCGTCATCGCCAGCGCCAGCGCGTGTTCGGCCACCGCTTCCGGCGCGTAGGCCGGCACCCGCGCCATGAACAGGCCGAGGCTCGCCGCGGCGCGCAGGTCGACGTTGTTGAAGCCGGCGCAGCGCAGCAGCACGGCGCGCACGCCCAGCGCGTGCAGCGCCCGCAGCACCGCGGCGTCCAGCTGGTCGTTGACGAACACGCAGACGGCGGCGCAGCCCTGCGCCAGCGGCACGGTGTCGAGCGTCAGCGGGTCGGAGAAGTAGGCCGCGTCCACCGCGTGTGCGTGTTGCAGGCGCGCCTCGTCGAGGAAGCGGCGGTCGTAGGGCTGGGCGCTGTAGACGGCGATCTTCATGGCGCTTCGAGGTCGGGCACCATCGCCAGCAGATCGGTGACGCCGATGTCCACGCCCGCCTGCGTGAGCAGGGTGCTGACCTGGCCGCGATGGTGGGTCTGGTGGTTGAAGAAGTGCTGTACCAGGCTGCCGAAGTGCTTGCGATACAGGTCGCCCTTCGTGCTGCGGTATTCCATCGTGTGCGCCAGGTGGTCCGCGCTCACCTGCGGCGCCCATTGCGTGACGATGGCGTCCAGGCGCTGGCGGTGCGCCAGCAGCGACGGCAGGTCGGCGCCGAAGCTGTGCGTCAGGCCGGACGGCTGCGGCGCGTCCAGCATCGGCGCCAGCGCGGCGAAGCGCGCCGGATGGGTGGCGAAGCGGCGCAGCCAGATGGTGTCGGCGGCCAGCAGGTGGTTCATGGTGCCGAGGATGGAGCCGAAGAAGGCCTTGCGGTCGGCCGTCAGTTCCGCCGGCGGCAGCAGCGCCGCCGTGGCGTACATCTTCTGGTTCATCGAGGCGTTGTAGGCCGCCATCAGCACGGTGGATTCTGGTGTCATTTGGGGATGGAGCCTGGTTCCGGTTGCAGGAAGATCATCTGGTTGACCGCGTCCAGCGTGCGGCGGCGTTGATCGGCGTCGGGCTTGACCTTCGGCGCCAGCATGGCCAGCAGGTCGCGCGTGTGGGCCGCGTTGAACGGCACGGTGTAGTCCTCGACCACCTTGTCCATCAGGTATTTGACGGTGCGCGTGGACTGGCTGGCCGACTGCTCCAGCGTGGCCTTGGACAGCGCGCCCTCGTCGTACGCCAGCGCGGCGGTGCTGCTGGCGCTGTCGTCGACCGTCAGGTAGTTGTAGTTCTGCGTGGCCGGATCGATCATCAGGTCCAGTATGCCGCCCGGCTTGATGGGCAGGTGGAAGCTGGCCTTGAGCTGCGCTTGCTGCTGCTGCGATATCGAACGGTCCAGCTGCGTGCGGCCTTGCACGCTGGTGCTTTGCGAGGTCTGGTAGTCGAAGGTGTCATGCTCGCCGGGACGCAGCGGATTGGGCGAGGTTTCGGTCTGCGTGAGCGAGGCGCTGAAGTCGGCCAGGCCGGTGAGCATGGCGTGGTCCTGGTCGGCCAGCGTGATCCGCTGCGACGGCGCGGCCGGCGGCTGGCCGTAGTTGCTGTGCATCTCGCTGACCGCGTCCTTGAACAGGCCTGCCAGCTCGGCGTCGCCGTGGCCGCGCATGCTGGCCTGGTCGAACTGGCGCAGGTAGTTGGCCAGCGCCTTGGCCTGCTGCTCCTTGCTGCCCCAGCCCGCGGGCTGGCTCAGGTCCACGCTGATCTTCGCTTCGCCGGCCGGGCCGTTGAAGCGCACGGTGCGCTGTTTGGCGTCGGCATGGAAGTCCAGCTGCTGCGTGTCGGTTTCGTTCAGCTTGAGCGTCGAGCGCAGGTCCACCGACGCCAGCACCGACGGGTCGAATCCGGTCAGGCCGGCCAGGTCGATTTTCGGCGGCACGGCGGCCAGGCCGTCGATCGCTTTTTGAAAGGCGGTCGCCAGGCCGGCCAGCGCCGCGCGTTCGTCGTCACCGAGCTTGCCGCTGCTTTGCACCTGCACGGCGATGCCCTTGTCCGAGCTGTCCAGCGCCAGGGCGACCTTGACGCCGCTTTTGGTGGTGACGGTCAGGCCGGCCTGGTCGTCGCCGACGCGGTGCAGCGGCGGCAGTTGCGCGTACAGCAGCGCGTCGTAGGTGCCGGCGCGCGCGTCAGGCGGCGCTTGCTGCAGCGATTGCGAGAAGTCGGAACCATCGGCCTTGAAGCGCTCCAGCAGGGCCGCGCCCAGGTTCTTGAAACTGCTGGTGGCCGGCAGGTAGTTGTAGTTGCGGGCGACGAGGGCGGAGACGGCGTCCTTGCCGCTGCGCTCCCACACCAGCGGCGCGCGCGCGGCGCCGTCGGCGCTCTGCGCGCCGCCGCTGAGCGTCACCACCGCGGCCGGCGAGGCGGCCGGCGCGGCGCCGGCGGCGACTGCGTTGGCCGACGAAATGCCCGGCAGCGCCACCGCTGCCGGCGGCGGCGCTGCCGGGCTGTTTTTGCTTAACGAGGTTAAGGTAGTCATCACCGCATTATACGGCGATAACTCCTCACGACAGCTTCACCGGCGGCTGAATTTTCGCGCGCAGCCAGTCGACCAGCGCCTGGGTGGCGACGCGCGCGGTGCCGTGCAGATTAAGCAGGTGCTTCTGGTACAGCAGCTGATACAGCAGGCTCGCCGTGGCGCCGGCCACGCGGATGCTCTTGCCGGTGATGGCGCCGGTCAGCACGCCCACGGCGGTCTGCGGCCCCAGCGAAACGAGCGAGCCGTAGTCGTGGTAGCGGAAGTCCGGACGCGGCGTGCCGTTGCGGCGCGCCAGCAGGTCGGCCAGGAACATCGCCTGCTGGTGCGCCACCTGCGCGCGCGGCGGCGCCGCGCCCCGGATCGGGCAGACGTAGCTGGCGCAGTCGCCCAGCGCGTACACCTGGCTGTCGTTGGCCGAGCACAGGCTCGAATCGACAATAATCTGGCGCAGATTGTTGACGGCCAGTCCAAACGTGGCGCACAGCTGCGGCGCTTCCACGCCGGCCGCCCACAGGGTCAGGTCGGCGCGGTGGGCGTTGCCGGCGGCGTCGATCACGGCGTCCGGCGTCACCTCGGCGACGGCGGTGCCGGTCAGCACCTCGATGCCGAGCGCGCGCAACTCGCGCGCGGCGCGGTTGGCCTGCTGCGGATGCAGTTGCGGCAGCAGGTGCTGGCCGCGTTCGACGACGCTGATGCGGATGTCGGTTTCCGGGTTCAGCGTGTGCACGCGGTAGGCGGCCAGCGCGCGGGCGCTGTTGCTCAGTTCCGCCGCCAGTTCGACGCCGGTGGCGCCGCCGCCGACGATGACCACGTTCACCTGGGTTCCCTGCTCGCCGGCCTTGATGCAGGCGTCGATGAAGCGGCGGCGGAAGGACTCGGCGTCGTCCACGTTGTCGAGCGTGAGCGCGTGTTCGGCGGCGCCGGGCACGTTGTAGAAATTGGTGATGGCGCCCAGGGCCAGCACCAGCTTGTCGTAGGCGATGGTGCGGCATACGCCGGCGCCGCCGTTGTCCGCGTTGAAGCCGCCCCTTGGCGCCAGCGTGACCGTTTGGTGGGCGCGGTCCATGCACAGCACTTCGCCCTGCACGAATTCGAAATCATGTTCGACCGCCTGGGCCGGGAAGGATAGTTCCTCCACGCGGGGATCGCATTTGCCGGAAGCGACCGTGTGCAGCAAAGGCTTCCAGAAGTGGCCGGGATAGCGGTCTACCAGCAGGATGCGGGCGCGCTTGCGGGCGCCGAGCGTGTCGCCCAAGCGGGTTGCGAGTTCGAGTCCGCCCGCACCGCCTCCTACGATGACGATGGTTTCCATATTGCGCCTCCAGATAGTTAAGAAATCTGTGCTGCGGCTCTGCGGCCGCATCGCCCTACGCGGCCAGTTCGTGCTTGGCGCGCTGGTCCGGCGTGTAGGGACTTGAACGCAGCTCGCGCAGCGCGTCGTAGGTGATGAACTGGCGTGGCCGCACCACGTCGTTGCCGTACGGGGCCACCGAGACGGTCCACAGGCCAGCCTCCCCGGCGGCGCGCAGGCCCGGCACGGCGGTGTCGATGGCGATCGCGTCCTGCGGCGACACGCTCATGGCGTTCAGCGCGCGGGCATACGGGCCGGTGCCCGCCGGGCCGTCGAAATTGGCGCCGCCGGTGACCACCGCGAACAGGCTGTTGACGTCGGCGCCGAAGCAGCCGCTCAGCAGCGCCGAGGTGGCGGGCGCCGGCAGGTCGGTCAGCACGCAGATCTTGCAGCCGTCGTTGAGCGCGTCGTCGATCAGGGCCAGCGCGGCCGGCAGGGCCTTGGGCGGCTGGGCGCTGATCGCCTGGTGGAACTGGCGGTGCTTGTCGGCGAACAGTTCGGCCACGCGGGCCTTGTCGCGCGAGAGCAGCTCGCAGGCGATGGCGGAACCGATGGCGCGGGCGTAGCCGTGGGTGGCGGCCGCTGCGCGCAGCGCCGGCAGCGTCCAGCGTACCGACAGGCCGGCGTTGGCGAACGCCGCGTTGCAGGCTGCAAGGTGCAGCGCTTCGGTGTCGAACAGTACGCCGTCCAGGCCCAGGAAGATCACGTCGATGCTCATGTCGGTCTCGCTTAAAACGATGTCAGATGATTATGAATATACGGGTACAATGAACAAAAGAAAAATTAAACATATTCGATAATTGATAAGGAAAAGCTTATGTATCCAGCCAGCTTTCGCCAGCTGCAGGCGCTGATACTGGTGGCGCGCCACGAGAGCGTGTCGCGCGCGGCGGACGCGCTGCACGTCACGCAGCCCGCGGTTTCGTTGCAAATCCGCACACTGGAGGAGATCGCCGGCATTCCGCTGACGCGCAAGGTGGGCCGCAACATCCAGCTGACTGCGGCCGGGGAGGTGATGGTGGAGTTCTCCGAACGCATCCTGCGCCTGTGGGAGCAGGCCAGCGACGAACTGGCCGCGCTGGAGGGCGTCACCAGCGGTACGCTGCGCATCGGCGCGGTGACCACGGCGGAGCACCTGCTGCCGCCGTTGCTGGTGCCGTTCACGATGAAGCGGCCCGACGTGCGCCTCAAGCTGCAGGTGGGGAACCGGGCGGAGATCGTGCAGATGCTGGCGCGCCACGAGATCGAGCTGGCCATCATGGGCACGCCGCCGCGCGAGCTGCGCACCAACGCCGCCAAGTTCGCCCGCCATCCGATGGCGTTTGTGGCCAGCCCCGCGCATCCGCTGATGAAGAAGAAAAAGATCACGCTCAACGACGTGATGGCCGCCAACCTGCTGGTGCGCGAGCGCGGTTCGGGCACGCGCACGGCGGTGGAGAAGCTGCTGCGCGAGGCGGGGCATCCGCTGGAATTCGGTTCCGAGGTGTCGAGCAACGAGGCGATCAAGCGCATGGTGTCGGCCGGGCTGGGGCTGGGCTTCCTGTCGGTGCACGCCTGCGGCCTGGAGTTCGAGGCCGGCCTGCTGGCGGTGCTGCCGATGCACGAGAGCCCGGTGGAGGCGGACTGGCACATCATGCACCTGAGCGGCCAGCCCATCCCCAAGGTGGCGGCGGCGTTCCAGGATTTCGTGATCGAGAACGGCCAGGACCTGGTGCGGCGCGAGCTGGAGAGCTTCTACAAGCTGCTGGGCCGCCAGGGCAAGCGCAAAGTTTGAAGGGCGGGCCCGCGCAGGCGGCGTTTGAGCAAGCACAGGCGCGAGAGTATGTACTCGGGGTGCTCCTCCGCGCTCCTTCTAGCAAACCTTCGATTTTTTGTTCGATTTTCTTCGATTTTTTCAAGCTTTGAACTATTCCCGGACTTCCCGGTCTAAATATGAAAAGGCCGAAGAAAATAGGGGGGGAAATCGAATGAATACCACAATGAGCGTGCAACTGCCCACCGATACCCTGCTCAAGCTGATCGAGAAACTGCGCCGCCGTGGCGGCTCGCAAGACCTGTCGCAAGCCATGGCCCAGGCCATCGAATGCTGGCTGTCGGACCCGGCCCGATTCGAGCCGGGCGCGGACCCGTCGGGCCTGCACGGCTACCAATGGAAATCCCTGTTCCTCCCCGAAGGCACCGTGTTGAAATCGTGGAGCTACGGTGAAAACAACTACGCGCGCGTCGAAGGCGACCAGATCATCCACAATGGCCGCGCCGTTTCGCCTAACCAGTTCGCGCAGTCGTTCGCCCGTTCGACACGTAATGCATGGCAGGATTTATACGTTCGCCGCCCGGGCGACAAGACCTTCAAATCAGCGCGCCGCCTGCGCGACGAACTGATCGCCGCCGCGAAGGCGTCCGCGGCAACGCCTGCCGCCCCGCCGGGCGCTCCGATCATGTCCGTCCCCACCGCTGCGCCTCCCCTGCCTGTCGCATCGGCGCCGGCGTCACCCGAGCCACAGGCCGCGCCCGCATCCACCGCGCCATCGCGTAACGCCGACCGCGAGCCCGGTTGGGACTTGCCGGAGCGCAGAAAATTTCGTTACCGGCTGGAAGACGTCGCCTATTAGCTTTGCGGCAAAGGCGAGTCGTATCGGTCGAACGGCCAATACACTTGCGCACAGTTCTTGCGTAAGTGTACTGGTACAGTTGAGTGTGAGTCCAATACAATGGCTGCTCCTTCCCGCCACCGGATTCGCCTATGTCCCCCGATCTGTTGTTCCCCTTGTGTACCTTCGCCACCATCAGCACCATCACGCCCGGGCCGAACAACGCCATGATGCTGGCCTCGGGCCTGAACTACGGCTTCACGCGCTCGCTGCCGCATCTGTTCGGCATCTGCTGCGGCTTTGCCTTCATGATCTTTGCCACCGGCCTGGGCCTGCACGCGGTGTTCGAGCAGGCGCCGATGCTGCAGGTGATCCTGAAGTACGCCGGCGCGCTGTACCTGCTGTGGCTGGCGTGGAAGCTGGCCCATGCCGCGCCGATGAGCGCCGAGCAGGCCGGCCTGTCCCGGCCGATGAGTTTTTTCGGCGCGGCGGCCTTCCAGTGGATCAATCCCAAGGCCTGGGTGATGGCGGTCGGCGCGCTGACCACCTACCTGCCGCCGGGCTTCAAGACGCTGGACGTGGCCATGCTGGCCGGCGTGTTCGGCGTGATCGGGATCTTCTGCGTCGGCTCGTGGGCGCTGTTCGGCGTGGCGATGCGGCGCGTGTTGCAGGACGCGCGCTCGGTGCGCATCTTCAACCTGGTGATGGCCTTGCTGCTGGTCGGCAGCCTGTATCCTATCCTGCTAACATGACGCTTTAACGTCTCCCGAGGAATGCCGATGTTGCGTCAAATTGCGTCTACCCTGTTGTTGAGCGTTCCGCTGGCGGCGGCCGCCACCACCGTGCCGTCGGACCTGATGCGCCCGGTGCCGGAGGAGGCCGCGCGCGGCTATGCCGTCAACTGGCTGCTCAGGATCGCGCTGGAGTCGGAGCGCTTGAACGACATCGAACCGTGCCGCAAAATACTGGCCGAACGCGGTTTCCTCCCGACCCTGTCCAAGACCGCCAGTTCCGCCATGCCGCAGCTGCATTTCAAAATCGCCGGCGTCAAGCAGTACGAGCAGGCCAATGCCGACGCCGACGCGGCGCTGGAGGCGATACAGCACGCGGCTTGCCCCGCCACGCTGACCTGGACGGTGGAATCCCTGCATCGTCCGATTTCGCGCTAGGCCCGGCCGCTAGGGCAGCCGCAAGGCGTGCAGTCCGGCCTGGAGCGCAGCCAGGTCGGGTGGCTGCGTGGCCTGCAGCGCCTGCAGGTAGCCGCGCGCGAACTGGATGGGGGCGGCGGCGTCCTGCCGGGCCAGTTCCCGCAGCAGCCGGTCGGCGATGACCAGGTCGTTGTGCCGCCCCAGTTCCTCCTGGATCGCGGACAAGGTCTTCAGATAGCTGTGCGCCCGCTTGCCATGACAGAGCGATTGGAAGAACTCCAGCGCGTAGCGGGCGCGCTTGGTGGCGATGCGGGTGCCGTGGATGGTTTCCGGTTCGCTCCCGTCCATATGCCGCGACCGCTTCAGCAGCTTCCTGTGCAGCCGCTGCACGGTGCGCTTGGCGAAATCGGCGGCCGGCTCGTCCTCGCCGTCCGCCGGCTGCTGCATCCACAGGCCCATCGCCAGCAACAGGCGCGTGTAGCGTTGCGACAGCAGCGCCTGCGCCGCGGCGCGCCGCTCGGCCTGCGCGGCCTGGAGCGCCAGCGCTTGCAGGTCCAGCAGACTGTGCGGCCCGCCCGGGCTGGCCTGGATCCGCGCCAGCGTAGACGCCAGCAGCACGTCCCAGTCGCGCGCGGCGCCCAGCGCCTTGCCCAGCCAGCGGATGTCCGCGTCGATGGCGGGCGGGCAGGGCGCCAGCGGCTCGAACAGCTTCAGCGCCGAACGCAGGCGGCGCGCGCCGACGCGCATCTGGTGCAGGGTTTCGGGGTCGTCGCCCTCGATGACGGCGGCCTCGTTGCGCTGGATGTGTTGCAGACAGTTGTTGAGGATTTCCAGCCGCGCCTCGGCGGCCGTGGCGTCCGGCGCCAGTTGCACGGCGGCCGCGCGGACGGGGGCGGTGCCGGTCTCGCGGCACAACATGTAGCCGCGCTCGGCCTTGTTGGTGTTGCTCAGGCGCAGCGGGATTTGCTCCTGCAATCGCAGCGCGAAGGCGAACAGGCTGGCCGGGTCGCCATCCTTCAATTCCAGTTCGATTTCGTTGACCGGCACTTGCCGGCCCTGGCGCTCGATGTGGCCGTGGTCCAGCACCAGTTCGATCCGGCTGCCGTCGAACTCCAGATCCCAGGTGTCGCGCTCCACCGCCACCAGGAACAGCGCTTCCAGCCGGGTCTTGAGGTCGTCGGCGGCCAGCACTTCCTGCCATGGCGGATCGTCGCCGATCAGCTTGCGCAGCTTGCCCAGGCGCGGCCAGGCGCGGTCGACCGGGCCTTCCCACTCGTTGCGCTGATGCAGGCCGCTTTGCACGCTGCCGCCGGCCTTCATGGTCTGCATCCAGGTGCCGTCGACCTTGCGCACCCGCAGGCCGGCGCCGTGGCGCAGCAGGTGCAGGTCCGGCGTATCGAAGTAGCGGGCCGACAGCTGCTGCGTGCGCACCGGCCCGCGCGCGTGCGCGGCGAGCAGCGGATGCCGGCGCAGCTGGTCGTTGTCGGCGGGCGAGAGCAGTAGTTTGAGTTCGACTTCCATGGCAGCAGTGTAGATGAAAAACCGGCTCGCGCCGCGCGCGCCTGTGCCGTTGTTGATCGATATCGCGGTTAGCGCGGTTTCGGCAGATTCCGCAGAACTTGCGCCCAGGCGGGCACGGCGTCGCGCCAGAAGGCGTCGATGCTGTCGGCCCGCAACTCCATGCCGAGGAAGCGGGCGGCCGGCAGCATGGCGTCCTGCAACAGCTGTTGCGGCGCGGCGCCGTTGTCGAAGGCGGTGGCGCCGGTCTGCTTGGACAGTTTTTCGCCCAGCTCGTTCACCACCACCGGCACGTGCAGATAGCTCGGGCGCGGCAGGCCCAGCACCTGTTGCAGGTAGAGTTGGCGCGGCGTGGAGTCGAGCAGGTCGGCGCCGCGCACGATGTCGGTCACGCCCTGGGCGCCGTCGTCCACCACCACGGCCAGCTGGTAGGCCCAGAAGCCGTCGGCGCGCTTGATGACGAAGTCGCCCACCTCGTCGGTCAGGTCCTGGCTGACGGGGCCGGCCCAGCGGTCGTCGAATTGCAGCACGCAGTGCGGCGACTGCGGCACCTTCAGCCGCAGCGCGCGGGCGCTCTTGCCGGGCGCCAGGCCGTGGCGGCAGGTGCCGGGGTAGATCAGCGCCTGCGCCTGGCGGCCGGTCAGGCTCAGCTGCGAATCGGCGATCTCCTTGCGCGAGCAGCCGCAGGGGTAGACCAGCTCGCCCAGCTGTTGCACGGCCTGCTGATACAGCGCGGTGCGCCGGCTTTGCCAGGTGACGTCGCCGTCCCACAGCATGCCGCAGCGGCGCAGCGAGGCCAGGATGTGCTGGTCCGCGCCGGCCACGTTGCGGTCGCCGTCGACATCCTCGATGCGCACCAGCCATAGTCCGTGGTGGACCTTGGCGTCCAGATAGCTGGCGATGGCGGCCACCAGCGAGCCGATATGCAGGGGGCCGGTGGGCGAGGGCGCGAAGCGGCCGATGTAGGGGGCGGGGTTGTTCATCGGCGAAATTGTAAACGAAACGAGCCGCCGCCTTTGCCGCGCGGCGGCTCGTTGCTACGCGCCTATCCTCATTGCACCGTGATCGTCAACTTCTGGCTTGGTTCTCCGAACCAGGCCACGCCATCCTGCAGCATTTGCCATTGGAAGGTATAAGCGCCGGGCTGGGCCGGCGCCTTGACCGTGAAATTGAACTGTTTCTGTTGACCAGGCTTGATCAGTTCGGCCGGCGCGCTGTTGAGTGCGATCCGGCTTGGTCCCCACAGGCTGTCGATCGGATTCAGCGTGCCGAGCTTGTAATTCGCCAGCGCCCAGTTATTGGTGCCGGTATTGTTGAACGTGAGGCTGACGTTGTACGATTGCCCCGCCTTCATGGCGGTCGGAACGTTCTGGGTGACGTAGTGCGAATTGCGCGCGATCTCGTGGTAGGACTTAACCACATAGGCGGCCGGCCGCAGGCTGCCGTCCGAATTGATCAGCGACATGGGATGCTGGTCGTCGCTCAACGACAGGCTCCAGAACGCGCTGCCCACGTTTTGTCGTTGCAGTTCGTTGAAGTAGGCGCGGTACGCCGACGCCTGGGCGGCTTCGTCGGGGACGTGGTCCGGCACGTGGTAGCCGAATTCGCCCACGATCATCGGCAAGGAAGCGCTCTCGGCCTTTGCCAGGCGCATGGTGCCTTCGGTGGTGTAGGCCATTTGCGGCATGTTGGTCTGGTACAGATGCGGGGAGGCGAAGGATTCGATATCCGTCCAGTAGTGCATGAACGGCAGCGGCGAGTCGCCCACGGTGGTTGGCTTGTTGGAGGGATCGTTGGCGCGCACCAGGTTGTACATCGCGTGCACGCCATCGACCACGTTCTGGTAATCGGAAATATTGGGCAGGCAGTCTTGCGTCGATGCGAACCACAGCGGCTCGTTGTTCAAATCCCAGGCCATGACGGCAGGATGGGAGTACATCGTGCGGATGAAGCTGGCCGCGCTTTGGTCCAGGTGAATGTAGGCCTGTTCCCAGCTGCAGGCGCCATTGTATTTGTCGTAGCCGCCCAGCGCGAGGATCACGCGCAAGCCATAGCTCATGGCGATGTCCAGGTCCTTTTTCACGGCCGTGTACAAGGCGTCCGTGTTGCTGCCGTTAAGGGGGATCGCGACCGCCATGCGCAGCACGTTCAAATTCATGATCTGAGCCGATTGGGCAATGGTCGTCATCTGGGCTTCGGTCGGAATCCAGCCCAGCACGCCATCCGGGCGGGTTGTCGCGCTTTCCAGCACGTTGGCGCCACGGAAGTGATCGAAGTCGAAATCCGCGGCCGTCACTGGTGCCGGCGGCACGGCCGGCGGGAAGTTGGTGCGGATCTCGGGCGTGGCTATGGAATAGACCACCACGTTCGGCGATTTGTCGCCGAACCAGGCTTCGCCTTCCTTCAACATCTGCCATTGGAAATTAAACGGTTGCAGTTTGCTGGCGGCAGTGTAGGGGCCGTTGACCGGAAAGGTGAAGGTCTTGCTTGCTCCGGGCGGCACGGTTTCGCCGGGGGCCAGGTCGACCCGGGTGGTGTGCCAGTTCCAGGTATTGGCCGGCTCGCCCAGGCGGAACAGGCCGGCGGTCCAGACGGTCGTGCCGGTATTCTTGAACGTGACCGAGACCGTGTAGTTGGCGCTGGCCGCCGTGCTGTCCATGACCGATTGGGAGACGTATTGCGCGTTGTGCCCGGCCTGTGCCTGCATTGCAAAGCCAAGGCTGGTGCATAAAATAATCGGAGTCAAAAATAGCTTCATAATTTCCTATTTGGTGGGGAACATGGGGGGGATGGCCGGAGCGGCACGTGGCTTTTTTGTACAAATTGGCCGATTGTTACTATAAATGAGCCGAGGGATATACAAACTCTCTGAATGTCACGGCCGAGACGCAAAGCTGCCTGCCGCGGCGCCGCCGGACTTCGCATACAATGCTGGCGCGGCTGGTAGCCGCCCCCCTGACGACAGACCCTTTACGTACCAGGAAATCATGCAAAAAATGACCCCCTCCTATGTTGCCTCCGCCTTGGCCATCAGCCTGGCGCTGGCATTCCCCGCCCACGCCGACAGCGCCAAGAACGCCGCCGCCGTGAAGGAAGCTCCGCTGCGCGCCCACCTCGCCTTCCTCTCCAGCGATGTGCTGGAAGGCCGCGGCACCGGCCAGCGCGGCGCCGACCTGACCGTCGCCTATCTTGAAACGCAGGCGCTGGCGCTGGGCCTCAGGCCCGGCAACGGCGCCAGCTACCGCCAGGCGGTGCAGATCGCCGGCGTCAAGACGCAGCCGGGCGAGAGCACGCTGAAACTGGAGGCCGGCGGCCAGGCGCTGCCGGTCAGCTTCGGCAAGGACTGGGTGTTCGCGCCCGGCGACGCCACCGCCGCGCACAGCTTCGACGCCGGCCTGGTGTTCGTCGGCTACGGCATCACCGCGCCGGACGAGCAGTGGAACGACTACAAGGGCATGGACCTCAAGGGCAAGATCCTGGTGATGATGGTCAACGATCCGCAGCCGACCGCCGCGCAGCCGAACCGCTTCAACGGCAAGGGCCTGACCTACTACGGCCGCTGGACCTACAAGTTCGAGGAAGCCCAGCGCCAGGGCGCCGCCGGCGTGCTGCTGATCCATACCACGCCGAGCGCGTCGTATGGCTGGAGCGTGATCCAGAACAGCTGGTCGGGCGTGGAGCGCTTCCAACTGGCGTCGGGTACGCTGGGCACGCAGCTGCAGGGCTGGATGACCGACGACACGGCGCGCGCGCTGTTCAAGGCGGCCGGCCAGGACCTCGACGCGCTGCGCAGCGCCGCAGAAAGCAAGGACTTCAAGCCGGTGCCGCTGGCCGCCAGGCTGAGCGGCGAGATGAAGGCCGCCGTGCGCAAGGTCGAGCAGTTCAACGTGGCGGCCGTGGTGCCGGGCACCGATCCCAAGCTCAAGGATGAAGTGGTGATCTACAGCGCGCACTGGGACCACCTGGGCAAACAAGGGGATGCCGGCGAGGCCAAGGCCGACACCATCTTCAACGGCGCGGTGGACAACGCCTCCGGCTCGGCGGCCCTGCTGGCGATGGCGCAGGAGGCGGTGCGCGCGCCGGCCAAGCGCAGCCAGATGTTCCTGTGGGTGGCGGCCGAAGAGCAGGGCCTGCTGGGCAGCGCGGCCTACGCGTCGGCGCCGTTGTGGCCGCTGGCCAAGACCGCCGCCAATCTCAACCTGGACAGCCTGAACTTCGTCGGCGCCACGCGCGACATCGGCACGCAGGGCAGCGAGCGCACCGAATTGGGCAAGCTGGCCGAGACGGCGGCCAAGGCCATGGGCATGCACATCGCCGAGGCCGAGCCCGACCTGGCGGGCGGCTACTTCCGCAGCGACCACTTCAACTTCGCCAAGAACGGCGTGCCGGCGTTCTCGATCGAATCGGGCCGCGAGTACATCAAGGACCCGGCCGGCTCGAAAGCCAAGGCCGACGCCTACGGCAAGCGCTACCACCAGGTGAGCGACGAGTACGATGCGAGCTGGGATCTGTCGGGCATGGTGCAGACGGCGCAATACACGCTCAACCTGGGCCGCCTGATCGCCAACGGCGCCAAGCTGCCGGAGTGGAAGGCCGGCGACGCCTTCGCCAAGCCGCGCAACGCCAAGTAATCCAAATCGGGGTCAAGTCTGACATTCGGACACGGCCCCATCGAATTCCCATCGAATTCCATCGAAGGTCAGCCGAGGCGCCTGCGGGTCAGGCTCAGCAGCACGAGGCCGGTGCAGGCCAGCAGCAGCGTACCGGGCGCCGGCACGGCCCTGGCGCTGCCGCCATCGTCGATGCCGATGCTCACCAGCGGGTTCGCTCCCCCCAGGCTGCCGAAGTCATAGTCCACGGTCAACTCGTTGCTGAACGGCGTGCTGAAGGTGCCGCCGCTGCCAACCGTCGGCAGCAAGCCGGCGAAGATGCCGGTGGCCGTCGAGGTCGTCACGATGCCGCCACTGATCCTGAAATCGACCGTGCCGCGCTCGCCGGCGGCAATGAAGGGGCTGTCCAGATCCAGGTTGAACGCGAAGTCCGTCGCATCAACGGTGAACAGATTGTCGGCCCACGTAAACGAACCGGTGCCGTTGAGCTCGGCGTCGATGTTTTCCAGCCTGCCCAGCGTGTGCAAACCCGTGTCGCTGTCGAGAATGTCGAAGGTGACAGGATCGAATAACGCGGTGCTGGCAAGGCCCAGGGCGAAGGCGAAGAACTTCGGTGTCAGCACGAGTTGGCCGCCGAGCATCAAGCGGTCGCCGTTGACCGTGACGCCGGAAGCCGCTTCCGATTGCGCGAAGCCCTTCTTGGGCGGCACGCTGACATCGCCAAACGCGCGGATCTGGCCCGCCACGTTGCGCGGCGTGAGCGCTGTGGTCGCGACGGACGCCGCCGCGTCCGCGTTGCCCTCCTTGGGGGTGGGCGAGTGGCAGACGGCCAGCCCGGCGGGCGGCAGCGGAACGGAGTTGACGGCGGGACCGCAGACGGTCAGCGGCGCGGCGGCGACGGTATGGACCAGGTATTGCCAGCTGGCCGCATTGACGCCGCCGGCCGGCGCGAAGTTGAATTTTTTCGTCACGTCGAAGCTGGCGGCCGGGTCGTCGATCGGCGAGGCCAGCACAGGGCCGGCGGCGGCGATCCCCAGCGCTGCGGCGAGCAGCGAGCGGCACGACATCAAGCGTATGGTTTTCATGGCGGATTCCCTCTCGGATAGGATGGTGGACGACAGTGCTGCCACCGCTCCCGAGCGAAATCCATGCCCAGTTTTTTTTGCGTTGCGAATCAAGCGCTTGGCAAGCTGCGCCGGCGCCCGCGACCTCCGCTGTAAGAAGCGCCGACGGGCGGCGCCCGCGGCCCGCCGTGTCAGTGGTGGAAGGCCATCGTGATCGAGGTGCCGGTCAGGTCGATGCCCTTGATCGAGATGCTGCCGAAGCTGGCCCCCTCCGTGCCCTTGACGCGGATGTTGTTGAAATTGATCTCGCCGATCGACGACGGCAGGTTCAACGTCAACGAGCCGTCCTTGTTGATCGTCGCGGTGGCTTTGTTCGGATCGTAGACCACGTTCTTCATGCTGGTGTCCGCCTCCAGGAAACCCAGCACCGGATTGAGCAGCTTGGCCATGTCGCCCACCACTTCCAAGCCATTGTGCTTGGCCTGCTTGACCACTTGCAGCACCTCGTCGCTGAGGCCCTGGGCCGAGGTGTCGCCCAGTTCCTCTTCGCTCAGGGCCTGCAGGCCCGGCCGCTCCTTGATCTGCAGCCCGCGCTGGTCCTTGCTCAGCACCACCGGCGTGCCCACCGCCAGCGACGGCAGCGCCTGCGCGGCGTAGGTCTCCAGCGGCGCCAGCAGCGAGGTGGCGATGGCCGCCGCCATCCGCAGACGGCGCTGCTTGCGCAGCGCCTCCTCGATGTGCTGCTGCGTGATCAGGTTCAGCTCGGCGAAGATGTCGCCCAGCCGCTGCCCGGTCGTGCGTTGCAGCGCGATCGCGGCCGCCAGTTGTTCCTCGGTGATCAGCTTCTGCTTGACCAGCAGCTGACCCAGCATCGACTTGCTTTGATTACTCGACAACCATCCCATCGCCCCGTCTCCTTGTTGTTATGCCGTTTTGCGCGGCGTGGTGGCGTGCATGGCCTCGGGCTCGGGACCCGATTGATGCGCCATGTGCACGATGTCCGACGGCGCCATGCCGAACCAGCGCTTGCAGGCCCGGTAGAACGCGCTCGGCTCCGAGAAGCCCAGCTGGAAGCTCAGCATCTTGAGCGACAGCTCGCCGCAGCTGAGCGACTGCCGCGCCAGCTCGCGCCGGGTGTCGTCGACCAGGTTGGTGAAGCTGGTGCCTTCCTCGGCCAGCCGCCGCTGCAGGGTGCGCTCGCTCATCATCAGCTGGGCGGCGACGTCGTCGCGGTGCGGCGGCCCCTTGGGCAGCAGGCTCGCCAGCAGGCCCTGCACCTTGGCGCTGAAGGTCGGCGGCTCGGCGCGCGCCAGCGAGGCCAGCACCCGCTCGCCGCTGCCCGGCACCAGCGGCGGGTTGGCCGGCAGCGCCATCACCAGGTCGGTGTCGGAAAACTCCATCACGTTGTGCGGCATCGAGAACTTGACCGGACAGCCGAAGGTCTCCGCGTACACATGGGCGTTGGCCGGCTCGGCGAAGGTGTATTCCACCACCACCGGCGCGATGTCGTCGCGCCCGGCCGCGCAGCGCAGCGAACGCAGCAGCACGCACCAGACGAAGTCGTAGCGCTGCTGCGGCACCTCGCGCTGCGCGCCCGGCAGCAGCAGGCCGACCCGGGTGTGGCCGTGGCAGCGCTCGATCGAGCTTTGCACCGTCGGCGACACCAGCATGATGTGGCCCATCACGCCCAGCCAGCCGAGCCGGTGCGGCGAGGAGATCTTCAGGCCGATCAGCGGATCGCCGGATTTTTCCACCACCAGTTCCCACAGGTGGCTCAGCTTGTCGGACAGCGTGAGGGCGTCGCAGGCCAGGCCGTCGCCTTCGTCCAGTCCGGCCTGCGCGAACAGCGCTTCCGCTTCCACGCCGGAGTGGTGCAGGCGCGATTTGACGCCGCGCACCAGATGCAGGGCGGAGGAGTAGGTCATGGCGTGACCGCAGCGCGCAGGCGCAGGCCGATTTTTTCCTTCAGGCCCTGCAGTTTCGGATCGATCACGGCGCGGGTGTCGGCCGCCACGCCTTCGCCCAGCGTCTTCTGCATTTCCGGCAGCATGGCCTCGAACTTCTTCTTGACCGGCGACTCCAGGATGGCGATCAGTTGCTTCAGTTCTTCCTCGGTGTAGCGCTCGGCCAGCAGCGGGGCGATGGTGGCCGGGATCAGCTTGTCGGCGCTGCCCTTGGTGATGGGCGTGGCGTCGGCCATGAACTGCTTGGCCTCGCCGACGATGTCGTTCATGGCGGCGTCGCGCTTGTCGGGCGCGGCGCGGCCCTGCAGCATGGCGCGCGCCTGCTGCACCGCGTCGGCCACCGGCGCCTGCAGCATCTGCTGGCCGATGTTGTCCGGGTTCCACAGCTTCAGCACCTTGTCGACCAGCGCCTGCTTGGCCGGCGGCACCGGCGCGGCGCAGGCGCCGGCGGAGATGAGCGCCAGCAGCAGCAGGCCGCGCTTGCAATGGAGGGTGATGGGTGTCTTCATGGTGTGCTCCTCAAAAAATCAGAAACGCTTGTTGATCTCGAAACCAAAATAGCGCACGTGGATGTCGCCCTTGACGTTCTGGCCGGCATACGGGTTGTAGATGATGTTCAGGAAGTTGCTGCAGTTCAGATTGCAGTCGGTGTTGGCCGGCACCTCGTACTTGCCGCTCATGTAGGAGCCGGTCACGCTGACCTCGGTGTTCTTGCTGAGCTTGAAGCTCAGGCCCGCGCTCAGCAGCTTGGTGTTGGGCAGCGGCGCCAGCAGGTCGATCTTGTTGTTGGGGATGGAGGTCTTGCGCGGCTCGAAGCCGAAGCGCAGCGCCAGCCGCTCCATCGGGAACAGTTGCAGGCCGTAGGCCAGGTTGACCACGCTCTTGTAGCCGCGCGGGATCACCAGCTTGCCCGAGTCCGGAATGCCGTACAGCCGCGCCACCTCCAGCAGCTTGACGCTCTGGTCGAACTGGAAGCGCAGCGCGTCCCACTCGCTCCAGCGGGCGTAGCTGGCGTCGACGTTGAGCTGGGCGTAACGGATCGGCTTGAGCTTGATCCCCACCTGCAGGTGCGAGGGGAAGGGGATGATGGCGCTCATATTGCCCTTCTGCGTGGCCGGGATCGAGGTCGGGAAGCCCAGCACGGCGCCGGCGATCGGACCCAGCAGCGAGGCGTTCATGCCGCGCACGAAGTTGCGCAGCATCGGCTCGGTGTCGAAGCGGTAGTTGCCGGTGTAGTGGGTCTTGGAGCCGCCCTGGTAGACCGCGCCCAGCGCCAGCCACGGCCGCGGTTCCCACAGCACGCCCAGGTTGATCGTGGGGTCGAACGGCGCCGTCAGCTCCAGCCGCATATTGGCGGCCTTCTTGAACGGGCTGACCATGCCGTCCTTGCCGCCGCCGCATACGCCGAAGCCCAGCACGTCGATGATGTTGCCGCCGTCCTCAGGGCACCAGCCCTTCTGCAGCTGGCCGAACACGCCCAGCAGCTCGTTGGGGAAGCGCATATTGGTGTCGACCACGAAGGCGGCGTGGGCGATCGGCACGGCCACGCCGAAGCGCAGCGTGTCCGAATACTTGTAGCCGACCGACGGCGCCAGGTAGACCAGGCGCTGGATCTGCTCCTGCCGGCCCTGGTACTGGCCGGGGTCGTTGGGATCGGTGGTGCGGTCCAGGCTCATCGCCTGCGCCATATAGCTGTCGGTGGCGAAGGTCCACGGCGAGCCGGCCTTGTTCCAGTACATGCCGATGCCGGGCACGGCCACCGCCGGCAGGCGCCAGCCGGGCATGCCGTAGCCGGGCACGTACATCACCTGGCGCACCGGCCCGGTGCGGGTGTTGGAGATCGGGTCGTCCTTCCAGCCGCCGATGTCGAAGTTCGGGCCCGGCGTGAAGCTGGCCGCGGTGCGGATCGAGGCCACGAAGTTGTGGATGCTCTCGCCGTCGCCGGTCAGCCGCGCCAGGCCGGCCGGGTTGAAGTGGATCGAGGCGACGCCGGGCGGATCGGCGGTGACGGCGTTGCCGAGCGCCATGGCGACCACGCTGGTGGTCAGGTTCTCGGTCAGCGCGGCGTGCGCCGGCAGCGGGCACAGCGCGGTGCAGGCGGACGCCACGGCGGCCGCCAGCAAGCGCCTCTGCGCGAAGGCTGGACTGGACGGGTTCATGAACTATCGGGCCGGTCAGAAGTTGAGCGGGATGTTCATGCCGACCGTCATGTTCGGCGAGTCCGGCGTCAGGCCGATGCCGACCGACAGGTTGACCGTGGTCTTGGGCGAGATGCGGTAGCCCAGGCCCATGTTGAGGATGCTGGAGGTCTGCATATGGGTCTTGGCCTCCAGGCCGTCGGCGAAGCGCAGCTTGGAGCCGGCCGAGATCGCCTCCTGGAAGGAGATCGTGGTGGAGATGCCGTACGACAGCGCGTACGCGAAGCCCATGCCGAAGCCTATGGTGTTGCCGGGTTGGACGCGGGTCAGCACGCGCGTGCCGTTGACCTGCCACAGGTTCTTGGCCGGCAGGCTGGCGGTGAAGTTGAGCGAGCCGAACAGCGCGACCGGGTCGACGATCTTGTTGACGTTCAGGCCGGCCGAGAAGGCGCCCACGCCGCTGCCGGTGGCCTCGCCGCTGCCGGCGATGATCTTGAACGGGCTGCGGCCGGTCGGCAGGCGCACGTTGCTGGTGACGGTCAGGTTGGGCGTGTCGCGGTGCGCCTCGAACGGCTGCCAGCGCGCGCCGAACGACAGGTCGCCCAGCGAGTTGGAGACGCCGTTGGACAGGTTGTTGTCCGAGTAGCGCGAGATCAGCGGCAGGGTGACGTTGCCGGTCAGGTTGTCGAGCACGCCGTAGTCGGCCGAGAAGGTGTTGGTGATGCTGTGCGAGCTGGTGTTCTCGATGTTGAACAGGGTGGTGCTGCCGTTGGCCAGGTCGGTGACGATGCGCTCCTCGCCGACGTAGGAATAGGTCAGGTCGTAGGTGATGGCCATCTGGTTGCGGCGGATCAGCGAGTATTGCTTGTCGACGGCGGTCAGGGTCTGCTTGAGCAGCGCGCTCTGGTCGCCTTCGCCTTCCTTCTTGGCCAGCGCGTCGCGGGCGGCGTCGGCGCTGGCGGGCGCGCTCTGCGTGGTCTGTTGCGCGGCGGCGGGCAGCGCCAGCAGGGTGGCGGCAACGGCTGCGGCGATAGGCAGGGTACGGAAAATCATCGTGGTCATCCTTGAGAGAGAGTAGGCGCTGCTTGGGGTTAATTGCGATGCATCCAGGTGCCGGCGGCGCCCGAATTGACGGCGCGCAGCAACAGCTGGGCCGAGTTGGACAGGCCGTCCTGCCGGCCCTTGCCTGTGACGCGGTCCATGTCGGCCACGCCCAGTTCCTGATCGGTCAGCGCCAGCTGCGCCACCGGTTTCTGATCCTTGGCCGGGGAGATGATGAACAGGGTGTTCTTGTCCCACCAGCGCGCGAACTCCTCGACCGAGAACACGATGTTGCCGGCCGATGGATCGGCGATGTAGACCACGCCGCCGCGGATGCCGCGCAACACCACGAAGTGCTTGGAGCCGGCGTAGTCGATCGGCACGATGGCCGGTTCCTCCAGCGTCATCAGGTCCTTGATCTCGGCCTTGAAGCCGGCGCCGGACAGGCCCAGCGAGCCGACATAGCGCTTCATGTCGAGCAGCGAAAAGCCGCGCCGCTCGATGATCTTTTCCTTCTCGCCCTTGTCCAGCATGCCCTCCATGGCTTGCTGCTCGTTGACCATCACGCCCAGGTGGTAGTTGAGGATGGTGACCAGCGCGGCCGAGCCGCAACTGAAGTCGAAGGCCTGGCGGACGATGTGCTTGTACTTCAGTTCGGAGAACGGCTCCATCGCCACCGACTGCACATAGGCGCCGCCGCCGAGCATGGTCTGCGGCATCTCGTACTGGCCCTTGGGCCGGTCTTGCGGTTCGTGGCGGGACATCAGTCCGGCGCCGCCGATGGCGGCGGCGATCACGGTCAACAGTATCATCAGCATGGCCTCAGCCCTCGCGCGCGGGCCGCGCTACGCGCGGGAGCGTGCCCAGGCGCGCGCGACAAAAATGCCGCCGGCACGGGCCGGAAAAACTGCGGGCGTAGGCTGCGCCCAGAGGCGTCGGGCGCCCCGTTGTTGGGTTCATCTTGTCTCCAGTATTCTTAATTAGAACGGTCGTGCTTTATTAAGGCGACAACTCGTCTTTCTTTTCTTGTAATTAATTAACGCACGATTTGGTAAAACCGAGCATCTGTTTTTTTAGAGATGTGACTCTAGAAAATTTCAATCGAACTTGTGTTACAGGCGACAACAGATGTGCAACAACGACCACACTCGGCGTCACTCTGTATGGCTCCCAAGGCCACGTGGTTGGCTTTGCAAGTCAGCGCGCCGCGCTGGACCGGCGTCGGCGGCGACTTCTATGATGGCTTCACTTAATAGTCAAATATTAAGATTTTCACGGCACCGGACAGTACGCCGCGGCTCCTACCCGGAGCCAAGGACCAGACTGACGGACCGTGGGCCCGGACAAAAAAATTCATACACAACTCGGAGATAAAAAATGCAAATCGTTAAAACCGCAATCGCAGCAGCCCTGGCAACCCTGGCCTTCTCGGCATCGGCCATGACCCCGATCCAGGATGCCGAACTGAGCACCGTCAGCGGCCAGGACGGCGTATCGATCGCAGCCAACCTGAACATCAAGATTGACTCGTTCGTCTACACCGACACCGACGCGCTGGACGCGAACGGCATGGGTGGCGGTTCGATCAGCTTCAACGGCATCAAGGTGAACGGCCTGATCGCCGCCAACATCGACATCCTGTCGAAGAACTCCTTCCTGGCCGCTGCCGGCGCCGCTGGCGTGACCAACCCAGGCACCTTCTACAACCCAGCCACCGGCGGCGACGTGGTGCAGATCGCCATCCCGCAGAGCGTGGTCGCCGACGGCCACTACCTGAACGTGTCGGTCGACGCGATCAAGATGGGCAACAGCGCAGCCTCGTTCGGTTCGGTAGCGATGAACCAGATCGACATGCGCGGCACCACCGTCTGGATCTTCGCGCACTAATCCGGGCTTGTCCGCGCTGGCTCGCAGGGCCTGTAGCTTGGCCTGAAAAGTCAGCGCGGCACGCTGGACGCTAGCAACGGCGTAGCCCTAAGATGGTTACGCAGCATTGAAAAAAACACAAATACCTAGACCAAAACCTCACGGAGACGACCACATGCAATTCATCAAAACCGCAGCAGCAGCAGCCCTGGCAACCCTGGCCTTCTCGGCATCGGCCATGACCCCGATCCAGGACGCGGAACTGAGCACCGTCAGCGGCCAGGACGGCGTATCGATCGCTGCCAACCTGAACATCAAAATCGCATCGTTCACCTACACCGACACCGACGCGCTGGACGCGAACGGCATGGGTGGCGGTTCGGTCAGCTTCAACGGCATCAAGGTGAACGGCCTGATCGCCGCTAACATCGACATCCTGTCGAAGAACTCCTTCCTGGCCGCTGCCGGCGCCGCTGGCGTGACCAACCCAGGCACCTTCTACAACCCAGCCACCGGCGGCGACGTGGTGCAGATCGCCATCCCGCAGAGCGTGGTCGCCGACGGCCACTACCTGAACGTGTCGGTCGACGCGATCAAGATGGGCAACAGCGCAGCCTCGTTCGGTTCGGTCGCGATGAACCAGATCGACATGCGCGGCACCACCGTCTGGATCTTCGCTCACTAATCAGCTGAGCTACGGCAGCCGCCCCGGCGGCTGTCGTTCCCACACCATGAACTCCCTCTATTCCCTGCGTTCGCTGTGGCTGTGCGCGGCCCTGGCCTGCTGCACGCTGACGGCGTCGGCGCAAATGCAGCCGCTGAGCGAAGAAGAGCTGTCCAACACGCGCGGACAGGGTCTGGTCGCGCTCACCAACACCAGCCTGGGCGGCTACGATTTCAGCAAGATCGCGCTGGACGCGGACATCTCGCTGAGCGCCAACCTGCGCAATATGCGCCTGGGCGAATACAGCTACGGACTGCGCAACGGCACCGGCGCCGACGTCGACATCGGCCTGCTGCAGTTCGGCCGCAGCGACGGCACCGACGCCCAGCGCCTGGTCCACATCAGCAATCCATATTTCGAATTCGTGTACAAGAACGCGGCCGACGGCGCCTCGCGCGAGGCGGTCGGCATGCGCTTCGGCTTCGAGGGCATCAGCGGCGACGTCGGCCTGAAGGTCAACAGCCTGTCGGGCTCGATGCGCGTGACGGGCACGGCGGCCGACGGCAGCGCCGTGCTGCTCGATTCGCATACCGACAGCCTGGGCGGCAAGCGCTGGGACGGCGCCTGCACCGCGCCCTGCCTGTCGCTGGCGCAGCTGGGCGGCGTGACGGCCGGCGACGCCGCCGGGCCCAGCCGCGATTTCTGGATCTCCGTGTTGAAGACCGGCGTGCAGTTCCCCAGCGCGGCCGGCGTGCCGGCGTCGGACGCGGCGCAGGCCGGCATCTGGCTGAACTGGCGCGACAAGCTGCAGGCGCTCAACACCTCCGGCCTGGTGCCGCCCAACCTGCCGAAGGGCCGCTGATGACGGCCGTGCGCGCTGCCGTGCTGGCCGTATCGGCGATATTGGCCGCCGTGTGCGCGCCGGCGCCGGCGATGGAACCGTTGAACGACGCGGCGCTGTCGTCGGTGCGCGGGCGCGACGGCGTCAGCTTCGACCTGAACGGCTTCGCCATGAGCGGCGACGCGCGCGTCAGCTACACCACGCCGATCGGCTCCAGCCTGTACGTGGAAAAATTCAGCGCCTCGCGCAGCGACAATCCGCTGCCGTTCTCCGATCCCTACAAGCTCGACATCGTGGCCGGCGCGCCCGGCCTGGCCGACGTCATCAACATCGCCTTCCCCCTGAACACCAATGCCGACCAGCGCTGGCAGGCCGCCTACGATTGGGGCGTGACGGCGGACGGCGTCACGCGCGAGCAGGGCAGCGTGGTGATCAAGGATCTGGTGTTCACCGGCGGCGGGCTGCAGTTCTCCACGCCGCAGGTCAACGACGGCGTGGCCTTCGGCGCCGCATTGCGCATGGACATCGGCAAGCTGTCGTTCCAGCCGCGCGGGCGCAACGACGCCAGCGAGGCGATGGTACTGAGCGGCGTGCACATCGGCGGCGTCGACGGCAACGGCGTGTTCAACAACACGCCATGGATGCTGGCCAATGTGGCGTCGCAGCCGGCGGTGATCAACGCGCTGACCGACGAGACGGGGCCGCGGCTGCACATCGGCATCGACTGGCCGGATGCGCGCTACGGCAGCGGCGTGGCGCCGGCGGGCGGCATCGTGGTCGACAATATTTCGTTCGTCAGCGCCGGGCAGCCGACGGTGGACCTGGGTTCGTCGCGCATCGGCTCGGTGCAGATCCAGTACCTCGACATCAAGTTCAAGCACTGATGGCGCGCGCACTGTTCCTGGCGATGATGCTGGCGGCGGGCGCGGCCCGGGGCGGGAGCCTGCAGGCGCTCGACGACAAGGAGTTGTCGCAGGTGAGCGGGCAGGACGGCATCAGCTTCGCGGCGCACGTGTCGCTGAACGATCCGACGCTGGTGGGGGCGGTCAGCGACAGCCGGCTGTCGCTGGGCTTCAACGGGGACGGGCAGAACCGCTACATCGTGTTCAAGAACGTGCGCGGCATGGTGGACATGTTCGCCGTCAGCCTGGGCGTGCAGACCCGGCCGGATGGTGGCGGCGACTACATCGCCATCGGCCTGCCGGGCTACGTACGCTACACCAACTTCGGCTTCGAATCGCTGAGTGTGCAGACCGATCCGAACGCCCCCGTCACCGGCAACCTGGGCAGCCTCAACATCAACGGCGTCGTATCGCTGCAAGGCCAGGTCCGCCTCTGGTCGCATTAAATTGGGGTCAAGTCTGACATTCGGACACGAGCTCTGCCGTAGCGAGGCCGCTACGGCAGAGCTCGTGTCCGAATGTCAGACTTGACCCCATTTTTATTCGGTGGCGAAGACGCATAGGGCGGTCAGGGGGAAGGCGAGGCCGGCCCAGAGGACGCCGGTCCAGCCGTGCGCGGCGAACATCCAGCCGCCCAGCGAGGAACCCAAGGCGCCGCCCATGAAGAACAAGGCCATGTAGAGGCCGTTCAGGCGGCTGCGGATTTCGGCCGGCAGCGCGAAGATGGCCCGCTGCCCCGTCACCAGATTGGCCGAGACACCCATGTCGAGCACGATCGAGGTCACGACCAGTACGCCGAGCTCGACCAGGCGGCCGCCGTGGATCAGCAGCGGCAGCGCGAATGCCAACGCGCCCAGCGTCAGCGCGACGGCGGTGTTGGAGCGGCTCTTGCCCTGGTCGGCCCGGCGGCCGGCGATCGGCGAGGCGATGGCGCCGGCCACCCCCACCAGCGCGAAGATGGCGACGCCGGTCTGGCTCAGCCCGAAACGCGGGCCGGTCAGCTCCAGCGACACGCAGGTCCAGAACAGGCTGAAGGCGCCGAACATGCAGGCCTGGTAGGCGGCCCGCCGGCGCAGGATGGGCGTGGTCTTGAGCAAGTGCCACATCGAACCCAGCAATTCAAAATAGTGCAGGCCCGATCCGGGATGGCGCTGCGGCAGCCGCGCGCGCAGCAGGAAGGCCAGCGCGGCAGTGCCGAGCGCGGAGATGACGAAGATCGCATGCCAGCTCAGCGCGTCGGCCACCAGGCTGGCCACCGGACGGGCCAGCATGATGCCCATCAGCAGGCCGCTCATCACCTTGCCCACGGTCTGGCCGCGCGTCTCCGGCCGCGACATGTGGGCCGCGAACGGTACCACGATCTGCGCCGCCACCGAGCCCAGCCCGATGCTGAACGAGGCCAGCAGGAACAAGGACGCGCTGCGCGTGAACGAGGCCGCCAGCAGCGCGGCCGCCGTGGTCAGCAGGGCGATGAAGATCAGGCGCCGGTTTTCCAGCAGGTCGCCCAGTGGGACGATGAACAGCAGGCCGAGGCAGTAGCCGATCTGCGTCAGCGTGACGATCAGGCCGGCGGCGCCTGGATCGAGGCCGGTGGCCCGGCTGATCGGGCCGATCAGCGTTTGCGCGTAGTACAGGTTGGCGACGATGAGTCCGGTCGCGATGGCGAACAGCCAGACCATGCCTGGGGATATGTCGTGCTGGGCGTGGGACTGGCTCACGGGGCGCTCCTTCAATTTGCAGCCGGCAATTCTACCGGCGAACGCAAATCGCTGCTGAGCGCGCCCCGTTTTCCTACCGCCCCGCCGCCAGCGCCTGCCGCACCTCGGCGGTGATTTCGTAGGAGCGCAGCCGCTGCGCGTGGTCGAAGATCTGCGAGGTGATCATCAGCTCGTCCGCGCCGGTGCGGGCGATGAAGGCCTGCAGCTGGCGCTGCACGGTGGGCGCCGCGCCGATGGCCGAGCACGACAGCACGGAATCGATCAGCGCCCGTTCCTGCGGCCCCAGCGATTGCAGATAGCCCGCTTGCGGCGGCGGCAGGCGGGCGGGACGGCCGCTGCGCAGGTTGACGAAGGCTTGCTGCATCGACGTGGCGCGGTAGTGCGCTTCCTCGTCGCTGTCGGCGGCGAACACGTTGAAGCCGAGCATGACGTGCGGCTTGGCCAGCTGGGCCGACGGCTGGAAGTTGCCGCGATACAGGTCGATGGCCTGCATCATCATCTGCGGCGCGAAGTGCGAGGCGAAGGCGAACGGCAGGCCCATGTGCGCGGCCAGCTGCGCGCCGAAGGTGCTCGACCCCAAGATCCACAGCGGCACCTTGGCGCCTTTGCCGGGCACGGCCAGCACGCGCTGGCGCGGCGTGTCGGACAGATAATCCTGCAGCTCCAGCACGTCCTGCGGGAAGGCGTCGGCGTCGCTGTCGAGGTTGCGGCGCAGGGCGCGCGCGGTGGTCTGGTCGGAGCCGGGCGCGCGGCCCAGGCCGAGGTCGATCCGGCCGGGGAACAGCGCTTCGAGCGTGCCGAACTGCTCGGCGATCACCAGCGGCGCGTGGTTGGGCAGCATGATGCCGCCGGCGCCGACCCGGATGGTCGAGGTGCCGCCGGCCACGTGGGCCATGACGACGGCGGTGGCGGCGCTGGCGATGCCCGGCATGCCGTGGTGTTCGGCCAGCCAGTAGCGCTGGTAGCCCCAGCGTTCGGCGTGCTGCGCCAGGTCCAGCGTGTTGCGGAACGATGCGGAAGGCGTGCTGCCTTCGGCGATCGGGGAGAGGTCGAGGATGGAAAATGGAATCATGGGTGTCGGTCGGCCGCTAAACGTTAATCAATAATGCCCATGAAAAGGGTGTGGGTATAACCTTTTCATATGGATCAACAAGCATACACAGATTGGACCGGACGCGCTGGCGACGCCCCGGATTGCGTTATCTCCGGCGTCGCACGCTAAATAAGGCGTAATAAATCACTAATCACTGAGCATATAGGCATTGTTTTTATTATTTACCTGCTATTTAGTGTGTTTATTTCGCTGAAGTTCAGCCTCCGAATTTAAAAAAATATTTTCCCGCGCATTTACTTGATTTACCATTGGAAACAGTAACGCGCCTCGCCTTACACCTCCCATATTCCGTTATATTCGTTCGATGGCACGCCCTGCTATCGCGGGGAAACTCATGCCGAAGAAAATTGCCATTCTATTGACGCTGCTGATCGCTTGCTGCCAGGCGCTGTTTGCCGCCGGCCTCGGCGAGCCGGCCTCGGCCGCGCATCGCGGCCAGCTGTACCGGATCACGCATGACGGCAAGACCGGTTATTTGTTCGGCACCATCCACGTCGGCAAGGATGGCAGTTATCCGCTGGACCCGGTGGTGTCGCGCGCGCTGCTCGACTCCAAGGCGCTGGTGATCGAGCTCGATATCCGTCAGGACGCGCCGTTCCAGCTGGCGCTGGCGCGCCACGGCCGCTACCCGGACGGCGATACGGTCCAGCATCACCTGTCGCCGGCCACGCTGCGCCTGACCGTGCAGGCGCTGTCACGGGCCGGCATGTCGCTGCAATCGGTGCAGCAGTACAAGCCCTGGCTGATCGCCAACCTGCTGATCGGCGCCGAGATGGAAGTGCACGGCTACCAGCGCAGCCAGGCGGTCGAATACGCGCTGTTGGCGGCGGCCAAGAGCCAGGACAAGACCGTGCGCGAGCTGGAAAGCGCGGAATATCAGCTCAGCCTGTTCGACACGCTGGACGAGCGCCAGCAAGAGCAGTATCTGCTGGAAAATCTGGCCGACCTGGCCGACGGCGCCTCGCTGAAGAAATCCACCGCCCTGATCGACGCCTGGAACACCGCCGACGCGCCCGGCATCCACGCCGTGTGGCAGACCGCCATCAGCGGCGATACGATCTCCGCCGGCTTCATGAATCGCGTGCTGCTAGGCAAGCGCAATCCCGAAATGGCCAGCAATATCGAGCGCATCATGCAGCAGGATCAAGTCGCCTTTGTCGGCGTCGGCCTGCTGCATCTGGTGGGCGACGAAGGCGTACCGCAATTGCTCAAGCGGCGCGGCTACCAGGTCGAGCAGCTGTACTAGTAGCTGCTCAGGGTGCCGTTGCTGTAGCGCACGCGGTCGCCGATCTTGTAGCTGGGCATGGAATCGACCACCACCAGCTGACTGCTGCCGTCGTCCATGCGCACGGTGACGCGATAGACCTTGTCGGTCGGCATGCCGACGCTGCCGCCCGCCGCCGCCGCGCCCACCGCGCCCACGCCCACATCCTGCCGTTGCATCTGGTCGATTGCCTGCACCACGCCGTAGGACGTTTGCGTACTCTGGCCGCTGCCGGCCGTGGAGCCGCCGCCGGTCATGCCGCTGCTGCCGCTGCTGGTCATGGTGCCGGTGGTGCTGCTCTGATTACTTTGGCCGCTGGGGCTGCTACTGCTGGGCGTGTAGCTGGACGTGCCGCTGGGGGGATTGCTGCCGGTGCTGCTACTACCGCTGGGTTCGCCGCTGCGCTCCGAGGCGCAACCGGCCAGCGCCAGGATAAGCAGCGCGATGGTGCTGTTTCTGGTCATATTCATATCATTCTCCTCGATGGTCACACAACAAAATGACTAGCCATTTGATTAAGAGGCTGGCATTGCGGTTTTGTTCCCCGACATCCCAGTGCGGTTGATATACATCAATTGAAGCTTGCTACTCGCACGCAATAATTGTTCGGTATCACTTTAAAGGACATCGATATGTTGACACGCGTGACAGACACTATTATCGAAGATTTAATCAATTCAACTTGTGGAGACGCGCCGGACCCACGCAGCCGGCATTTGATGACGCATTCTTTGCACGAATTGGTACGCGTGGCCAAGTTGGAGCAATTGCAGCAGATGCGGATGGATGTCGAACTGGCGATCGGCGCGCCTGGAGAACGCGCCGGCGATATCAGTTTGACGGCTGGATGCGGTAGCGGGTCCACAGGGCCCACATCAACAGCGCGGTGAGCACGGCGGCATTGCAGTCGACCAGCCAGTCGGAAACGGCGCCATGGCGGTACGGGAAGAAGCTTTGCACGTACTCGTCGAGCGCGCCCATCAGGGCGATGGTCAATACGGCCTTGCCGGCGCGCAACCGGGCGTTGCCTGTCCCGCCGGTGAAGATCAGGAAGGTCAGGCCGGCGTAGGCGATGGAGTGCAGTATCAGGCCCGAGGCGACTTGGCCGATGTCCTGGCGGGCGCCGGGCAGCGAGCCAAGCACCAGTATCAGCAGGTACAGGACGATGGCGGTCCAGTAGCGAAGCCGGGCGTAGGAATTGGTCAGAAGAAGTAGCTTGATCATGCCCCGGACAATACCATGCGGCGCAAAAAAGGGGGAGTGGTGCACCGGGAGCCCGGTGCACCTTTCTTCCGTCATGCCTATCGGTTGCATGTACTGAAGATGTGACCAGTATAGGGAGCGAATATGACGTCGTAATGACAGCGGACAAAAAAAAGCCCGCTGGTTAAAGCGGGCTTAAAACTATTTTCTTGGAGGAGAATAGTGGAGACAGGTGTAATTATGGGGGCGGGCAAGATATGTGTCTAATTGTCGTTTCAGATACCAGACATCAATATTTCGCATAACTCCCTAGTTCACCGGCACCGTGTAGTTCAAGGCCAGCCGGCCGCCGTCCACATACAGGGTCTGGCCGGTCATGTAGCTGGCGTCGTCGCTGGCCAGGAAGGCGGCGATGGAGGCCACTTCCTCCGGTTCGCCGCAGCGGCCCATCGGCGTGCGCGACAGGATGGTGTGGCGCGCCTCCGGGCTGGCCATCACGGCCTGCTTGGCCAGTTCGGTCAGAATGGTGCCGGGGCCGATGCCGTTGACGCGGATGCCGTGCGTGACCAGGTTGAGCGACATCACCTTGGTCAGCTGGTTGATCGCGCCCTTGGACACCACATACGGCACCTGGTTCGGAATCGCCAGCTCGGCGTTCACGCTGGACATGTTGATGATGCAGCCGCTGCGCTGCTTGACCATCTCGCGCGCCACCGCCTGGCCGCACAGGAACATGGACTTGAGGTTGATGCGCAGCACGCGGTCGAAATCGTCCTCGGTCAGGTCGAGGAAATCGGCGGCGTGGGTGACGCCGGCGTTGTTGATCAGGATGTCGATGCGGCCGAATGCGGCCAGGGTGGCGGCCACCAGCGCGTCGACGTCGCATTTCTGGCTGACGTCGGCGGCGAAGAAGCGCGCCTGCTCGCCCAGCGTGGCGGCGGCCGCGGCGCCTTCCGGCTTGATGTCCACCAGCATGACCTTGGCGCCTTCGGCCACCAGGCGCTGCGCGCAAGCCAAGCCTATGCCTTGGGTGGCGCCGGTCACGATCGCGACTTTGTTGGAGAGTTTCATAGGTTTTTGCTTTCTAAGGAGTGAGGACCAAATTTTAACAGCCCGGTGCGGGCGCGTTACAATAGAGGGTTTGCAATAAATTCGAGGGGTGCGTCGTGACTTTCATCAACAAATTATCTGCCGCCTGGGCGGCCAACGACTCCCTGCTGTGCGTGGGCCTGGACCCGGACCTGGCCAAGCTGCCGGCCCAGTTCCAGAACGACCCGCAAGGCATCTACCACTTCTGCCGCGAGATCATCGACGCGACCGCCGACCTGGCGTGCTCGTTCAAGCCGCAGATCGCCTACTTCGCGGCGCTCAGCGCGGAAGACCAGCTGGAGAAGATCTGCCACTACGTGCGCGACAACTACCCGCACATGCCGCTGATCCTGGACGCCAAGCGCGGCGACATCGGCGCCACCGCGCGCCAGTACGCGCGCGAAGCCTACGACCGCTACGGCGCCGACGCGGTGACCGTCAACCCCTACATGGGTTCGGATTCGGTGGAGCCGTACATGGAGTGGAGCGAGCGCGGCGTGATCATCCTGTGCCGCACCTCGAACCCGGGCGGTTCGGACCTGCAGTTCCTCAACGTCGACGGCAAGCCGCTGTACCAGCACGTGGCGCGCCTGGTGGCGGACAAGTGGAACGCCAACGGCCAGTGCGCGCTGGTGGTGGGCGCCACCTTCCCGGAGGAACTGGCGCAGGTCAGGGCGATCGTCGGCGACATGCCGCTGCTGGTGCCGGGCATCGGCGCGCAGGGCGGCGATATCGAAGCGACCGTCAAGTCGGGCCGCACCTACAACGGCACCGGCATGATGATCAACTCGTCGCGCGCCATCCTGTACGCGGCGCCGCAAGCCGCTGAAGACTTCGCCGCCGCCGCGCGCCGCGTGGCGCTGGAAACGCGCGACGCCATCAACCAGCACCGCGCCTAAGCGGGCTTAGTGCGCTGGAGCGATCAGCTCCACGTACTCGTACAGCTCGGCCAGGATCTGTTCGGCGCGCTCATCGGCATCCTGTTGCAGATGGTCGATCTCGCCGAAGAACTGGTCGATGCTGCGCGCACCGCCGGCGCCCTCGTAGAAGCGCGCCGCGCGGTGCTGTTCCCAATGCTCCATCTCGCCCTCGGACAGGGTCTCGGGGAAGTTGCGCGCGCGGTAGCGGAACAGCAGCTCCAGCAGGCGCGGATCGCTGAACGACGGCGACGCCGTGGCCAGCCTGGCCGGCGTTTCCTTGCGCAGCGTGTCGAGCGTGCGGCGGTCCTCCTTGCCGACGAAGCCGTTGTACAGATCCTCGTCCACGTCCAGCTCGTCGCCGGCGGGACGGTAAAACACCTGCTCCCACACCGCATCCATGTTGCGCCCGGCCGCGGCCAGCGCGGCGTAGGCCTTGCCCTGCTCCAGGTCGATGCCCCACTTGGCCGCCATCGCCGGCGACAGCGTCTTCAGGTTGGACACCAGCATCGGCGATTTGTTCAGGTGGATGCTCTTGACCGGCAAGCGCGTCACGCCTTCCGGCAGCGCGTCGGCGCGGCTGAAGAGGCGGGTGCGGATGGTGTCCGCGTCCAGCGTGAACAGCTCGCTCGGATCGTAGTTGCAATCCCAGACGATCACCTCGTTCTTGTTGGTCGGATGCGTGGCCAGCGGCCACACCAGCGCGATGCAGCCGCGCTCGGCCGGGAACATGCCCGACACATGCAGGAAGGGCGCGCGCAGCTGCGGCGCCAGGTGCATGCCGATCTCGTCGGCCACGCGGTCCTTCTTGTGCAGCGCCAGGCAGAAGTCGAACAGCTTGGGCTGCTTCTGCTTGATCAGCCGCGCCAGCGCGATGGTGGCGCGCACGTCCGACAGCGCATCGTGCGCCGCCTCGTGCAGCAGGCCGTTGGCCTTGGCCAGGTGCTCCAGCTTGAAGCTGGGCTTGCCGTCCTCGCGCAGCGGCCACTCGATGCCTTCCGGGCGCAGCGCGTAGGTCATGCGCACCACGTCCAGCAAGTCCCAGCGGCCGCACTGGTTCTGCCACTCGCGCGCGTACGGGTCGATCAGGTTGCGCCAGAACATGAAGCGGGTGATCTCGTCGTCGAAGCGGATGGTGTTGTAGCCCACGCCGATGGTGCCCGGCTTGGAGAACGCCTGCTCGATGGTGGCGGCGAACTTGTGCTCGGGCACGCCCCATTCCAGGCATTGCTGCGGCGTGATGCCGGTGATCAGGCACGATTGCGGGTCCGGCAGGAAATCATTGGCCGGCTTGCAGTACAACATGATCGGGTCGCCGATCTCGTTCAGGTCGGCGTCGGTGCGGATCGCGGCGAACTGCGCCGGACGGTCGCGGCGCGCCTGGGCGCCAAAGGTTTCGTAGTCGTGCCAGAGAAAGGTCTGTGTGGTCATAGGGTGCGGTCAAGTTATTCGTTATTCTGCCGTTAATTACTGGATATCCCTCAACAGGAGCTAGATCATGGCGACTCCAGTATCGGCAACTCCCGGCGGCACGGCTGCCAGCTCCGGCGTTCCGGCCGCGGCCAAGGACGACGGCAATATGTCGGTCGCGGCCAAGGCCAAGGCGCAGCTCAATGTGTCTATCGTACAAGCTTCTTTGACGGTATCGCTGAATTCTTCCAACGAACCGCTGTCGGTCTTGCTGAAAACAGCGCTGACCGGCATCAACGAGGCGCTCAAGGGCGATTTCGGCGACAACGCCATCCAGAACGCCGTGTCGCAGGATAATACGCCGGAAGGCACTGCGAGCCGCATTGTATCGCTGTCGACCGCGTTTTACGAAGCGTTCAAGCAGCAGCACCCCGGCGAGGACGGCGATGCGGTGCTCAACAAGTTCATGGAGACGCTGAAAAAAGGCGTGGACCAGGGCTTCAAGGAAGCGCGCGGCGTGCTGGACGGGCTGAAGGTGCTCAATGGCGACGTCGCCAGCAATATCGACAAGACTTACGAGCTGGTGCAGAAAGGCTACGCCGACTTCGCCGCCGCGCACAAGGCGCAGCCGGCCGCTTCCGACACCAAGGGCGCCGCTTAAACCGCCGCCTCGTGATGGGCCACGCGGTTGCGGCCCTGGTGCTTGGCGCGGTATAGCGCGCCGTCGGCCGCCGCGATCAGCGCCTGCTCGTCCTGCCCGGCCTGCAGCGTCGCCACGCCGAACGACGCGGTGATCTGCGGCAGCGGCACGCGCATGTCGGCAAACACCACCGCCTGCTGCATCCGTTCGCACAGGCGCTCGGCCACCGCCACCGCGACCTTGTCGCTGGTGTCCGGCAGCAGCACCATCATTTCCTCGCCGCCGTAGCGCACCGCGAAATCGGTGGGCCGCAGCGCGCTGCTGAGCACGTGCGCGGCGGCGCGCAAGGCCTGGTCGCCGGCCAGGTGGCCGTGGCTGTCGTTGAACTTCTTGAAGTGGTCGAGGTCGATCATGATCAGCGCCAGCGGCGCGTGCGAGCCCTGCGCGGTGGCCACCATGGTCGGCAGCAGGTCGTTGAGCCAGGCGCGGTTGTACAGCCCGGTCAGGCCGTCGATCATCGACAGCTGGCGGTAGAACTCGCCCAGCTTCTGGCGCCGGCGCAGCTGCGCGTTGGCGGCGCGGATGCGGAAGGACAGCAGCCGCAGCAGGTTACGCGCCAGCACATTCGATTCGTCGATCAGCTTCCAGACGATGTCGGCCTCGATCACCAGCACCTCGCTCTGCTCCAGCGCGGTGATGCTCGACAGGTTGGCTTCCTCGTCCAATACCGATTGTTCGCCGACGCTTTCGCCCGGCAGTATCTTGCTGACGGTGCCGTCGGCCATGCCGGTGCGGGTGTCGGTGGCCACCGACAGGGCGCCGCGCAACACGATGTACAGGCGGGCGCGGCTGGACTCGGTGACCGCCTGGTCGGCTTCCAGTTGCATGATGGGGCAGGGCGCCAGCAGCTTGGCGATGGCGGTGTCGTCATCGGCGTTGCGCAGCAGCTGCAGGTCGCCGATCTGGTAGCGGGAGGCGCCGAATGTGCTGATTTGTTTCAAAATGGTCTTTCAGGATGCTGATGGGCAAGCACGGTAATCATAGCTGAACTGACCTGCACCCTGTGTAATTTTCCACCCTCAGTTGTTGCACGATGTATCCGCAGATGCTTCAATGTCGCATTGCCCACATTGAGATGACAACATGGAATATACCGACGCGCTCGGCACCGCGCATCAGGCCGATCCGAACGCGCGCATCGTCTCGCTGGTGCCGTCGATCACCGAACTGCTGTGCGACTTGGGCCTGGCGGCGCAGCTGGTCGGGCGCACCGGCTTCTGCATCCATCCGGCTGATGTGGTGCGGAACATCCCCAAGATCGGCGGCACCAAGGATGTGAATATCGACAAGATCCGCAAGCTGGCGCCCACCCATCTGGTGGTCAACATCGACGAGAACGAAAAGCCGACCGTCGAGCTGCTGGCCGAGTTCATTCCCAACATCGTCGTCACCCATCCGCTGCGCCCGCGCGACAACCTGGCGCTGGCGCGCCTGATGGGCGGGGTGTTCTGCCGCGAGCAGGCCGCCGCCGACTGGTGCGCCGCGTTCGAGGCGGAATACGCCTTGCTGCGCGCCATGCCGCCGGGCCGCCCGCAGACCATGTTGTACTGCATCTGGCAAGACCCGTGGATGACGGTTGCGCAGGACACCTACATCGCGCGCATGCTGGAGGAAATCGGCTGGAGCGTGCCGGACCTGGGCGAGGTGCGTTATCCGCGCTTCGAGTGGTCGCCGGAATTGCTGGCGCAGGTGGATGGGGTGCTGCTGTCGAGCGAGCCGTATCGCTTCACGGAAGCCCATGCGGACGCGCTGGAAAAACAAATCGGCAAGCCGGTGTTGCTGGTCGATGGGGAGATGATGTCGTGGTATGGCAGCCGGGCGCTGCAGGGACTGAGGTATTTGCGGGAGCTGGCACAGCGCTAGCTCCCGCCCCCATGTGAATTATTCGGTGTCTTCCGCATCGGCTGCGGCCGGCACGGCGCCGTTCGCGTGACGCTTGTCCTTGTCATGCAGGCGGCCCAGGGCGCTGTCGATGGCGCGCTTGAGTTTTTCCGCCGAACCGCCTATCGCCTGATGCAGCGTGGCGGCGTGATCGCTGACGGCGATCGGTTGATACCCGGTGACGCGGGCTTCCATCAGGCAGCGGTTGTCGCCGTCGGCCGATTTCTGCACCAGGTTGTCGCTCAGGTGCACTTCGACGCGGGTGATCTGTTCGCCGAAGCGGTGGAGGGCATTGCTCACGACCGTTTGTACATGTTCATCCAGACCGGCATGGCGGTCGATGGTTTTGTCGGCATTGATATTGATTTGCATACGCTTGCTCCTGTTTGTTGAACTGCAACTCAATATTACTCCTTTTCGTCTTAGGTTCCCTTTAAGACGTCAGGCATTGATGAGCGAAGCGGCAATATTGATCGACAGCCCGAGGATGGCCAGGTTGTAGAAGAAGCACAGCACCGATTGCCCCAGCACCACCTGGCGCATGGCGCGGCCGCGCACGGTCACATCCGAGGTCTGCGCCGCCACCGAAATGGTGAACGAAAAATACAGGAAGTCCCAGTAGTTCGGCGTCAATTCCCGGTCGGGAAATTGCAGCGGCTTCTCGCCGTCGTTCTTGATGTAGTACAGATGGGCGTAATGCGAGCAGAACATGGTGCCTATCATGAACCACGAGCCGGTCAGCGTCAGCACCACGAAGCCATAGTGGTAGGCCATGTCGGCCGGCTCCAGGTTCTTCAGCGTCGACAGCTGCGAGACGATGGCCACCAGGCTGATCAGGATCACCAGCGACAGCGTGGACAGGATCACCGGCCCCTTTTCATCCTGGCGGCAGGCGGCGCGGTGGATGTCGTGCTGGTCGGCGCGCACCATCATCCACGCCATCGACAGCAGGTAGGACCAGACGGTGACGTTCCACGCCGTCAGCAGGCGCGCCAGCAGCGGCCAGGCGTGCGGCAGCAGCGGGGCGGTGATGGCGCCCAGCGCGACCGCCAGGCTCAGGTGGGGACGGCTGTGGATGATGCCCGGCAGGCGTATGCGTAAGCTCATTGTTTGTCCTCGTGGGGGAAGCGGTCCATGCGCGACAGCACCGGGAACAGCACCGTCCAGATGCCGGTCACGGCCAGCGTGGCGGCGCCGCCGAACAGCACGGCGCGGGTCAGGCCCATCCAGCCGGCGGTCAGGCCCGATTCAAATTCGCCCAGCTCGTTGGAGGCGCCGATGAACACCGAGTTGACCGCGCTGACGCGCCCGCGTATCGCGTCCGGCGTTTCGTACTGTACCAGCAGGTGGCGCACGTAGACGCTGATCATGTCGCCGGCGCCCATGACGAACAGGGCGCTCAGCGCGACCAGGAAGGTGGCGGTGGCGCCCAGCACCAGCGTGCCGGCGCCGAACACGGCCACGCCGCCCAGCATCCAGGCGCCGACCCGGCGCGTGATCGGGAAGAAGGCCAGCGCGATGGAGCACACGGCGGCGCCGGCGCCGGGCGCGGTGCGCAGCAGGCCCAGGCCGGTCGGGCCGATGTGCAGCACGTCGTGCGCCAGCGCCGGCAGCAGCGCGGTGGCGCCGCCGAACAGCACGGCGAACAGGTCGAGCGAAATCGCCCCCAGCACCACCGGCTTGGACCAGACGAAACGCAGGCCTTCGAGCACCGTGTGCCAGGTGGCCGGCTCGCGGTTGCTGGGCTGCTTGACCGATTTGACCAGGCACATCAGCACCACCGCCGCCAGCAGCAGCGCCGAGGAAATCATATAAACCGTTTTCGGCCCGGCCAGGTAGAACAGGCCGCCCAGCGTGGGGCCGAGGATGACGGCGACGTGGAAGCTCGACGAACTCAGCGCCACGGCCTGGCTGAAGCGCTCGGGCGGCACCAGGTTGACCAGCATCGCCTGCGTGGCCGGCCCCATGAAGGCGCGCGCGCTGCCGAACAGCACCAGCACGGCGAACACCGGCCACACCGCGCTCAGGCCGGCGACGGTGAAGGCCAGCAGCGCCAGGCCGCACAGCAGTTGCGCGCCCATCGCCAGCGCGATCAGCAGGCGGCGGTTGTAGCGGTCGGCGGCGTGGCCGGCGATCAGGATCAGCAGCAGGAAGGGCGCGAACTGCGCCAGGCCGATCAGGCCGAGGTCGAACAGATTGTGGGTCAGCGCGTACACCTGCCAGCCGATGGCGACGTTCTGCATCTGGACGGCCAGGGTGGCCAGGGTGCGGGCGGTGAGGTAGAGCGAGAAGTTACGGTGGCGCAGGACGCCGAAGCCGTTGGAGGAAGGTGCGGTGCTGTCGGACATTGGCGCTTTCAGGGAGCAGAGCCGGGACTCTGCATCCCTGTCTGCTCCCGGTGGGGTGGATGCTCAGGGCTTGTGGATGTCGGCTTCGGTGGTGAAGGCGTCGGCGTAGAATTCGTCCTCCGGCAGCTGGCACTGGGCGACGAAATCGCGCTTGGCCGACTCGACCATGACCGGCGCGCCGCAGGCATACACCTGATGGCCGGACAGGTCGGGCAGGTCGGCCATGACGGCGGCGTGCACGAAGCCGGTGCGGCCGCTCCAGTGGTCTTCCGGCTGCGCGGCCGAGATCACCGGCACATACTTGAAGTTCGGCAGGATCGCCTCCCACTGGCGGCACAGCGCGTCCATGTACAGGTCCTGCGGGCGGCGGCCGCCCCAGTACAAGGTCATCGGACGGGCCGAACCCTGCGCGCGCAGGTGCTCGATGATGGCCTTGATCGGCGCGAAGCCGGTGCCGGAGGCCAGCAGCACCATCGGCTTGTCGCTGTCCTCGCGCACGAAGAAGGTGCCCATCGGGCCTTCGAAGCGCAGGATGTCGCGTTCCTTCATGGTGCTGAACACCTGGTCGGTGAACAGGCCGCCCGGCATGTGGCGGATGTGCAGGCTCAGCGGCTGATCCTGGTCCGGCGGCGAAGCCAGGCTGTAGCTGCGGCGCTTGCCGTCGCGCAGCATGAATTCGATATACTGGCCGGCGCGGAACTTGAGCGTCTCGTTGGCCGGCAGCTGCAGCGTCATCACGATCACGTCACTCGCCAGTTTTTCCAGCGTCGCCACGCGCGACGGCATCTTGCGGATCGGATAGTCGTCGCTGCCGGCCACTTCGCGCACCTCGATCACCAGGTCTTGCTGCGCGGTGGCGCAGCAGAACAGCGAGTAGCCGGCCGCTTCCTCGTCCTTGGTCAGCGCGCGTTCCTGGTGCGCCTTGTGCGTGACCGAGCCGGACAGCACTTTGCCCTTGCAGGAACTGCAGGCGCCATTCTTGCAGCCGTAGGGCAGGCCGACGCCGGCGCGCATGGCCGCGGCCAGCACGGTTTCGTCTTCCTCGCAGCTGAATTGATGGCCGCTAGGCTGTACAGTAATTTGAAACGTCATACAATCCTTCAGATGAAAAAACTCACTAGTCAAAAATTCAAACTGCCGCGCCTGTTGATCGTGGGCTGCGGCGATGTCGGCATGCGGCTGTTGCCGCTGCTGCGCCCGTATTTCCGCGTGTTCGCCACCACCAGCCAGCCGTCGCGCTGCGCCGAATTGCGCGCGCTGGGCGCGGTGCCGCTGGTGGCCGACCTGGACCGGCCCGCCACGTTGCGGCGCCTGGCCGGCCTGGCCAGCCACGTCGTGCACCTGGCGCCGCCGCCCGCCGAGGGCGCGCTGGACCGCCGCACGCGCAATCTGACCGCCATTTTACCTGAGCATGCCCGTCTGGTTTATGTCAGCACCACCGGCGTCTACGGCGATTGCGGCGGCGTGTTGTTCGATGAGAGCCGTCCGGTGGCGCCGCGCAACCCGCGCGCCCTGCGCCGGGTGGACGCCGAGCAGGTGCTGCGCTGCTGGGCGAACCGCGCCGGAGCACATCTGTCCATCCTGCGCGTGCCCGGCATCTACGCCGCCGGGCGCCTGCCGCTCAAGCGCCTGCAGGCCGGCACGCCGGCGCTGATCGAGGAAGACGACGTGTACACCAACCACATCCACGCGGACGACCTGGCCGCCATCATCGTCCGCGCGCTGTTCCGCGGCCGCCCCAACCGCGTGTACCACGCGGTGGACGACAGCGACATGAAGATGGCGGCGTATTTCGACGCGGTGGCGGACGCCCACCAGCTGCCGCGCCCGCCGCGCCTGGCGCGCGCGGAACTGCGGCAGGCGGTGACGCCGGCCTTGTTGTCGTTTATGTCGGAATCGCGGCGCCTGAGCAACGGGCGCATCAAGCGCGAGCTGGGCGTGCGCTTGCGCTACGCCACGGTGGCGCAGCTGCTGGAGGGGTGATCAGGCGCGCGGCGGGCGCTTCTTCTGCTGGACGCGCTGCTGTTGCTTCTTCTGGGTCTGCACTTTGTTCTGCTTGGCTTCGTACAGGGCGACGGCGTCCTTGCGGGCCTGCTCCGGCGTGCGCATTTCCGGCACGTCGTCGTGGGTGACGAAATATTCGGCGTCCTGGGCGTCGACCACCAGCTTGATGGCGGCGGCGTCGTCGAGGTCATAGATTTCGTGCAGCAGGGTGGTTACTTCGTCGAGGAATTCTTCGTAGGTCATGGGAGTATGTAAAAGCAGGTAAAGACGGCGTGAAACTTGCAGTTATGCAAGTCACTTCCGGGTTGTTTGTGCCAAAATGGCAACGCAATTTGTATGAGCTATATCAATCAAGTCTGCACATGATACGATATTGTTAGCTATCTCACGAAGGAGCCATGCGCATGACAGCCACTTCCCATCCTAGCAAGGAGCAGGTCCGTGCCTACATGCACCAGCGCGAATGCGACCGCCGCCCTCCGCCCACCCCCGACGAGATCCGCCGCCAGTTAGGCTGGCACTATAATTCGTACGACCTCGGTTTTCCCGCATCTTCCTCCATCCTCCTCCCTGGCACGATCGCCCAACTGGCCGCCTTGATGGCCGTTGAATGGTGTTTCCGCGCCGCCGGCATCAGCCGCTCCAACTGACTTTACCAATATTTATACCTTTTCTCGCAACAAATATCTTCCTAGCACAAGAAATAGGGGTAGAATCTCTCTAAATCTCACAGAAATGTCTGATGAGTTAGCCGTTCGTTAACGTAAACGTGTATTATCTCGGCTAAGCACTAAAAACCGGCATAAATGTCTGTGTTTTGTAGTGCTTCATTGGTAATAGAGCTTAAAATTTTTTTTACCCATGTGTCGTTTTTTGCCAAAGACGGCCAGAACCTACTGAAAAACATTATGTCTATCAAAGAAATCACCGCATCGCCGACCTACAATCCGAATCGCGTGCTGGACGCCATCATCGAAAAGTTGCAACTGAAAAACGATGCGGCCCTGTCGCGCGCGCTGGAAGTAGCGCCACCGGTCATCAGCAAGATCCGTCACAACACGCTGCCTATCGGCGCGACCATCCTGATCCGCATGCACGAGATCAGCGACTTCAGCATTCGCGAACTGCGCGAATTGATGGCTGCCTGATAGCCACGAAGAAAACGGCGCGGACCTCTCGGTCACGCGCCGTTGTCTTATGCGGCTGGACTCGGCTGTAGATCAGGCCGAGGTGCTGATGGTGGTGCCGATGCGCTGGCCGCTGGTGTTGACGGTCGGCGCGGCAGCCACTTGCGGCGGCGCCGGCGGCGTAACGCGTTCGGCGGGTTTGTCCGCCGCTTTCACCGGCTCAGGCTGGCGGGGCGGCGTTGCTTGTACGGCGGCAGTACTGGAAGCTACGGTATTGACAGCCATGATGAACTCCCATCATCCATAAATATCCCCAGAGTATGCCACTTATTTGAGCAGTCCGCCTGTTCGCTTTGCCGCGTGTGGCGCAAACGCCAGCGCTCAGGCCGAAGGGCTCAGGCGTGGACGGTCGCTGTAGAAGCTGGCGACGCGGGCTTGCTCGATGATCGCGCCGGCGTCCGCCGCCGTTTGCAGGCCTTCCGCCACCTTGCCTGGTGCGGCCGAGTATGCGGTCAGGCCTGGTGCTGCCGAATAGGCGGTCTTGGCGCTGGCACCCGGAGCGGCCGAGTAGGCGGTCTTGGCGACGGCGCCAGGGGCTGCCGAGTACGCGGTGTTGGCGGCAACGCCAGGAGCTGCCGAATAGGCGGTCTTGGCGGCGACGCCAGGAGCTGCCGAGTACGCGGTCTTGGCGGCAACGCCAGGGGCGGCCGAGTAGGCGGTTTTTGCTGCAACGCCAGGCGCTGCCGAATAGGCGGTGTTGGCGGCGACGCCTGGAGCGGCCGAGTACGCGGTGTTGGCCGCTACGCCCGGCGCAGCCGAGTAGGCCGTCGCGCCAGGCGCGGCCGAGTAGGCCACGTCCTGATGCATGGCACCGCGCAGGTAGGATTCGCCGAAAGTCTCTTCATACAATTCCTGCATGCGATGGCCCAGGCGTTCGTGCGCCACCAGGTCATCCTCGCCGCGCAGGCCGATGTACGGGAAATGGTGCAGGAAATGGCCGAACACGGCGTCGCAGTCGACCGCGTATTTCATCGTGTCCAGGATGTGGTAGTGCCAGAAGGTATCCACGTCGACCAGCGGCGCGGTCTGCTCGTTGGGGAACTGCTTCATCAAGAACAGGAAGCGGCGGTACTCGATTTCGATGGCGTTGGCGCGTTCCAGCGACCAGCCTTCGCCGGATTCTTTGTGCATCAGCTTGACTTTGATCGGTTCCAGGTCCAGTGCATTGATGACATTCATGGCGTTTCCTTTGCGTTGATGAAGCGGGTTAAAAAAGTGGAACAATTGCAATTTTTGCCCGGCACGAATGCAGTCCCTTTGATTTTTATCAAGCTTTCGTCAGGAAAATCCTACTGTATTGGGAAAACGCTGACATTCAGGCGGCGGCGTCGGCCAGGCGCGGGCTGGCATTGAGTTCGTCGGTGGCGGGCGGTATGTAGTCGACCGGCACCGAGATCGACACCGTGGTGCCGGCGTTGTGGCCGCCCGTGATGGCGCAATGGCCGCCGAGCAGGCTGATGCGCTCCTCGATGCCGACCAGGCCGAACGAGCCGACCTTGTTGCGGCTGCTCTCGCGCAGGCCGACGCCGTTGTCGCTGATGGTCATGCTGAGCATGCCGCCAGCCTGGCGCAGCTCCACCCGCACCAGGCTGGCGCGCGCGTGCTGCACGATGTTGCTCAGCGATTCCTGCAGCACGCGGAAGAAGGCGGTGGCGCAGCGGTCGTCGATGCGGATGTCGCTCTGGTGTTCGATCAGTTCGCAGACCATGCCGGAACGCTGGCGGAACTGCGCGATCTGCCATTCCACCGCCGCGTTCAAGCCCAGGTCCAGCACGGTCGGCCGCAGGTCGTTGATGATGTGGCGCACGCTCTTGATGGTGCTGTCGATCTGGGTCAGCGTGCTGCACGCGCGCGCGTGCAGGCGCGGGTGGTTTTGCCGGGTGCGCGAGGCCAGCAGGTCGGCCTCGATCCGCAGCACCAGCAGGTTCTGGCCCAGGTCGTCGTGGATCTCGCGCGCGATGCGCTTGCGTTCCTGTTCCTTGATCTGGTCGGCGTGGGCCGCCAGCTGGCGCAGCTTGTGGTGCGACTGCTGCAGCTTGGCCTGGCTGTCGCGCAATTCCTTGGTCATGGCCTTGGCCATCTTGATGGCGCGCAGGCGCGACGACGACAGCGTGTGGAACAGCAGGTAGAACAGCAGCGAGCCGACGAAGCCGCAGGCCATCGCCAGCCACGGCAGGAAGGCGTCGAAGCGGCTGTACCACACCGACTTGGGCGCGCTGAAATGGGCCGACCACTGGCGGCCGTTGAAGTCCAGCGGCAGCACGATGGTGAAGCGCTCGGCCGAGCGCGGCGCGCGCTGGGCGTTGCTGCGGTTATCGTAGAGCAGGGTTTGCGGCGAGGTGCTGCCGTCGGCGTTCTGGCCGCCGTCGTACAGCATCAGGTGCACCTCGCGCACCTGCATTTGATCCATGGCCGCGCGCACCAGCCGCGGCACGCTGAAGCCTATGCCCACCGAGCCGATGTAGGCCGCCCGGCGCTGCGCCACATCGTTCAGCGGCAAGTCCTTGCGGTACAGCGGCAGGCGCATCGCCAGCGCCCAGCCCTGGGCGTCGCGGGTGTTTTCGATCGGCATGCCGGAGGTGATCAGCTTGCCGGTGTCGCGCGCCACCGTGATCGCGCGCGCCGCCTGTTCCCTGGCGCTGATGTCGACCCCGAGCCGGTGGCGGAACGGCGCGACCGGTTCGATCATGGTCAGCACCGAGTATTCCTCGCGCTGGCCCTTGGGCGTGATGGAGAAGTTAGGGTAGCCGTCCGGCCGGCCGTCGCCGCTGCGGGCCGCCTCGCGCTCGAAGGCGGGGCGCTGGGCGGCGGTCACATATTGCGTGAAGTTGACGTTGTCGAGCGCGGGGAATTGCCGCTCCAGGTCCAGGCCGTTGACGTAGCGGTGGAAGCTGGCGCGGGTCACGCGGTCGCTGGCGTCGAAGAAACTGGCGGTGCCGCGCAGCACGTCGGTGTAGGCGTTGATGCGCGACGTGATGTTGTACTGGGCGTTGCGGGCCTGCTGCGTGAAGCGTCCGTTGGCGTCGTGTTCGATGGTCTTGTAGACCAGCACGTAGAACAGCACACTGATCCCGAGCGACAGCAGGACGCCGGCCCACCAGACCGGCTTGGTCGGCGAGAACAATTGTTTTTGCGCTAGAAACGCTGCCATATCGATTGCTTGACGCAACTCCTGGTGCCGGGTATAGGCTGAATATAGGAAACATTGGCGATGCTAGTCAAGTAAATTTGCAAATTTGCTATTTGTCCTAGACATGCCGGCCTTGCTCGTCAAAGCAAAAGGCCGGCGCCTCCCGGGGGAGGGCGCCGGCCTTGCCGCGTGTAACTCGTCGTGAGCGAAGCGCCTACTTGGCGACCCAGCTGTCCTTCAGCGTGACGATGCGGTTGAACACCGGCTTGCCCGGCGTGGAATCGACGCGGTCGGCCACGAAGTAGCCGTGCCGCTCGAACTGGAAGCGCTGGTCCGGCTGAGCCGCGCTCATGCCCGGCTCCAGCCAGGCGGTGATGACTTCCTTGGCGTTCGGGTTCAGCAGCGAGATGAAGTCCTTGCCGCCGGCGTCCGGGTTGGCGTCGGTGAACAGGCGGTCGTACAGGCGCACTTCGGCTTCCAGCGCGGTGGCGGCGGAGACCCAGTGGATGTTGCCCTTGACCTTGTAGTTGTCCGAACCCGGCGTGCCCGATTTCGAATCCGGGAAGTAGTTGACGTGGACCGCCACCACTTTGCCGTTCTCGTCCTTGTCAAAGCCGGTGCATTCGGTCACGTAGCCGTGGCGCAGGCGCACGCGGCTGCCCGGCTTGTCGTCGACCGGCGGGTAGTAGCGGAAGTAACCCTTGCTCGGCACTTCCATGAAGTCCTCCTCCTCGATCCACAGCTCGCGCGTGATCGGGAAGGTGCGCACGCCCATTTCCGGGTGGTGCGGGTGGACCGGCGAGCTGCATTCCTCGGTCAGGCCTTCAGGGTAGTTGTCGATGATCAGCTTCAGCGGACGCAGCACGGCGGTGGCGCGCGGCGCCTTCGGGTCCAGGTCTTCGCGGATGCAGCCTTCGAGCGTGCTCATGTCGATCCAGCCGTCGGCCTTGGTCACGCCGATGCGTTCGCAGAACAGCTTGATCGCCTCGGGCGTGTAGCCGCGCCGGCGCAGGCCGACGATGGTCGGCATGCGTGGGTCGTCCCAGCCGTCGACGATCTTCTCTTCCACCAGCTGGCGCAGCTTGCGCTTGCTGGTGACCACGTAGGTCAGGTTCAGGCGCGAGAACTCGTACTGGCGCGGCACCGGCAGCTTGAAGAAGCCGCCTTCGGACAAGGTGGCCAGCAGCCAGTCGTAGAATGGGCGGTGGTCCTGGAACTCCAGCGTGCAGATCGAATGGGTGATGTTCTCCAGCGCGTCCGAGATCGGGTGCGTGTAGTCGTACATCGGGTAGATGCACCAGGCGTCGCCGGTGCGCACGTGGTGGGCGTGGCGGATGCGGTAGATGGCCGGGTCGCGCAGGTTCATGTTGGGCGACGACATCGCGTCCTCGCTGGTCTTGGCGCGCAGGATGTGCTCGCCGTCGGCGTACTTGCCGGCCTTCATGTCGCGGAAGATCTGCAGCGATTCGGCGGCCGGACGGTCGCGGAACGGCGAGTTCTTGCCCGGCGTGTTGAAATTGCCGCGGTTGGCCGCCATATCGTCGGCCGACTGGCTGTCGACGTAGGCGTAGCCTTGTTCGATCAGGTATTCGGCCATCGCGTACAGCTGCTCGAAGTAGTCGGACGCGTAGTGCAGGTGGTGCTCGACGCCGCCGTTGGCGGCCGGGTAGTCGTAGTCAAAGCCCAGCCATTTGACGCTGTCGATGATGGTGTCGACGTATTCCTGCTCTTCCTTGGCCGGGTTGGTGTCGTCGAAGCGCAGGTTGCAGCGGCCCTGGTAGTCGCGCGCCAGGCCGAAGTTCAGGCAGATCGATTTGGCGTGGCCGATGTGCAGGTAGCCGTTCGGCTCGGGCGGGAAGCGGGTGATCACGCTCGGCATTCCAGGGCGGACGTGGGTGCCGGCCGCCAGGTCGGATTCGACGATGGCGCGCAGGAAATTGGAGGTCAGGACGGGCGCTGGGCTGTTTTTGTCGTTGCTCATCTGAAAAGTTGGCTTTGCAAAAGTTCGAGTGAAGGGCATTTTACCGTATCCCCTCTATGACAGCGGCGGAAATGCTGCGTTGCGGCGGCCTGAGGCGGATTAGGGGGCTGCCGCACGGGTATAATTCATCTTTAATTGTTTCGGCATCACGGCCCGGAGTTTCCAAAATGGAAAATTACTACAACACGCTGGGTGTCGCGCCTAACGCCACCGACGACGAGATCAAGAAGGTGTACCGCTCGCTGGCGATGCGTTTCCACCCGGACCGCAACCAGGCGCCCGGCGCGGAGGCGCGCTTCAAGGCCATCACCAAGGCCTATGAAATCCTGTCCGATCCGGTCAAGCGCGAGGAATACAACCAGAGCGTGAACCACCGCATCATCATCGACCCGGAAGCGGAAGCGTACCAGTTGTGGCGTTCGGTGTTCAACCTGCATGGCACCGTGCTGCCACCGGCCTGAGCCGGACACACACCAGAAAAAGAAAGCAAGCAATGTCTAGAAAAGTACACCCTGAGTTCGCCTATCAATCGCGCGAGCTCGAAGGCCAGATCGAGGGCATCCTGGGCGACCCTCCAGACCGCAAGAACTACCAGCGCATGATAGACGCGCTGGTCTCCGAGTACGCCAGCGGCGGCGGCATCGAGGACGTCAACATGCTGGCCTTCGCGCTGGTCGACCACCTGGAGTTCAACAATCCGAAGGGCTTGCTGGCCGAGGCCGAGGACTACGAGTTCGGCGACGCCGGCCGCGTGTTCGCCATGGCCTCGTGCAAGGGCGAGGAGGCGGCGCGCATGTACGCGGCGCTGGAAGAGAACCTGCCGGACCTGGCGCGCCAGGCCATCATCACCGCCTTCCTGTACAAGAACCCGCGCAAGTGGGACGACGACGACCAGTCGCTGGACCAGCTGTCGGCCAACGACGACGGCGACGATGTCGAGGACGAAGACCAGGCCACCGACGACTTCGCCCAAATGTTCGACCAGGATGGAGAGTAACCATGACCGAGAAAAGTAATCTGCCGGCGCTGAGCAAGCAAGTGACCGAGCTGGTGCTGGCGGGCTCGCTGAGCCACGCCGAGCAAGCCTTCGCCGAGGCTGCCGACCAGTTCGGCGACCTGGCGGTGGTGGAAGTGCTGGGCAACATCCCGCCGCAGGTGACGGCGCTGCACATGGCCGGCTTCGACGGCGGCAAGATGTCGCTGGCGACCCTGCTGGTGCCGCCCAAGGCCTGGGCCGACAGCCTGGCCTTCTTCGCCGCGACCTGGCCGGACGACCTGATCGAGGACGACCCGGAGCGCATCGCCGAATCGCTGTTCGCGCACATCCACGGCGTGGTGTTTTCCACCGACGACGAGGAACGCCGCGTCGAGCTGCTGCAGGCGGCCTCGGCCACCGACCACGGCGCGACCGCGTTCGCCATCCTGTTTTCGATGGCGCCCAAGGAAATCCTGGAGGTGGCCGGCGAGATCATCTCCAAGGGCCCTTATCTGACCGGCCAGACCTCGTCCGACAACGACGTGGTTCCGCTGGCGATCGCGCTGGCGCAGGCCTCGGAGGACGGCTGGGACCGCGCGCTGTTCGAGCTGTTCCCGGAGTTCCGCCACAGCGCCGACCTGGCCGACGCCGAATTCAGCGACGACCCGGACGACGAGCCGACCTTCCTGCAACGTTCGACCAAGGAACTGCTGTACCGCTTGCGCAAGCAGGTGCCGTCCACGCGCAGCGCCGCCAAGCCCGGTTCGCGCCGCAGCCTGGGCACCGGCATTTTCTCGTGATGGGTGTCTGATACATGCTGCCAGCAATTGTCGTAGAAAATTTACCGCGCCTGACCCGCGCCATCCAGCAACTGGCGGCCCATCCCGACGATGACGCCGCCTACGCGCTGGCCGATGAGCTGACCGGTATCACCGCCATGGTGGCCGAGAAGTTCACCAACGACCGCACCGCGGACGGCATCCAGAAAGCCATGCAGCTGACGGTGGGCGGGGTGTCGCTGGGGCTGGACCACGCGCTGATGCACGAGGGCGACCTCGCGGCGCTGGACTTCCTGATCGAGCACGGCGCCGAGCACGCGTTCCAGATCGGCTTCCGGCTGATCAAGGAGTTGTCGGCGCTGCCGGAGGACGCGCTGGTCGGCGAGTACGATACCGATCCGGTGTATTCGGCGCGGCGACTGCGCGACCTGTTCATCGACCTGTGCCAGACCGATCCGAATGAAAACTGGAACGGCCTGGAGCGCTACGAGGTCATGCTCAAGCAGCGCAAGGAAGTCCAGGCCGTGGTGCGCCTGGCCGGCTGGCTGCGCCGCCACCACAGCGAAGGCCCGGTCAGCGATACCGACCTCAACGCCGAGGGCGTGATCGCGCTGGCCGTCATCTTCGCCATCGAAGGCGGCGGCCGCGTGGTGGCGCGCACCGGACAGAAGGAGTTCGAGCGCTTCGTCAAGGCGGTGCGCAAGGCCAAGCCGGACTACGAGGAGGGCTGGGCCGCGCTGGTGGCCAAGGTGCCGGTGCAGCATCATCCGGTGCTGCTGGAGCGCATCGCCAGCTACCGCAACAGCTGCACGGTGATCCAGAACATCAAGGGCCGCACGGCGATGAAGACGCTGTTCGCGGAGCTGGAAAACTACGCCGGCTCCGAGCTGGACGCCGACTACAACTAAGCTGATGCGGCCTCGGTCGCCACCGCGAGGAAGGCCGCCACCAGCGGCGAGGTCTCGTCCTTGCGCTGCGCCAGCAGCAGGGTGGTGGTGGCTTCCGGATCGGCCAGCGGGCGGTAGCACACGCCGCCCATGTGGATGATGCCGAACGAGGCCGGCAGCACCGAGATGCCGCAGCCGGCCGCCACCAGGCCGATGATGGTCGACGCTTCGTTCGCTTCCATCGCGATGGTCGGCATGAAGCCGGCCGCCCGGCACAGCCGGAAAATCTGATGGTAGATGCCGGTGCCTGCCGTCTTCGGATACATCACGAACGGCAGCCCCCGCAGGTCGCCGATGGCGACCGCCTTTTTCTTGGCCAGCGGATGGGCCAGCGGCAGCACCAGCGTCAGCGGGTCGTGCCGCAGCGCCGTCATCCTGACCGCGTCGGTCACCGCCACTTCCGGCGGGCGCACCAGTCCCAGATCCAGTTCCCGGTTGGCGATGGCGTCGATCTGCGGCACCGTCGACATCTCGCGCAAGGTCAGCGTCACGCCCGGATAGCGCTGGCGGTAGCGGTTGACCACGGTCGCGAACAGCGGCGTCAACGGCGTGGAGAAGGTGAAGCCCACGCGCAGCTCGCCGGCCTCGCCGCGCTCGGCCCGGCGCGCGGTCTGCACCGCCTGTTCGGACAGCGCCAGCACGCGGCGGGCGTCGTCCAGGAACAGCTTGCCCGCCTCCGTCAGGCGCACCCAGCGCTTGCTGCGTTCCAGCAGCAGCGCCCCCACTTCGGCCTCCAGCATCTGGATCTGATGGCTCAGCGGCGGCTGGCCGATGTGCAGGCGTTCGGCCGCGCGCGTGAAGCTGAGCTCCTCGGCGACGGCGACGAAATAGCGCAGGTGGCGGAGTTCCATTATCTTTTTTAAGTATGAGTAACGGCTTAAATATATATTGGACAGTGATTCGGCGCAATCCTAAGATGGGACATCGTACCTCCCAAGAGATAGTCATCATGTCGTTGAGCGCCGCCGCACTACCCGCCACCCCCGCGCCTTGCCGTCCCGTGCCGCACATCGCGGTCGGCAGCCCCGAATTCAAACGCAGCAGCCGGGCGCTGTTCTTCGGCGGCTTCTCCGCGTTTGCCTTGCTGTACAGCGTGCAGCCGCTGATGCCGGTGCTGTCGCGGGAGTTCGCGCTGAGCGCGGCGCAGAGCAGCATGGTGCTGTCGGTGTCGACCGGCGCGCTGGCGGTGTCGCTGATGGCGTCGAGCGCGGTGTCGGAGCGGATCGGGCGCAAGCCGCTGATGGTGGCGGCAATGGTGCTCTCGGCGCTGCTGACCATCCTGTGCGCGTTCGCCCACAACTACCCGCAGCTGCTGCTGATGCGCGCCGCGCTGGGCGTGGCGCTGGGCGGCATGCCGGCCATCGCCATGGCCTACCTGGGCGAGGAGATGGAGCCGACCTCGCTGGGCGTGTCGATGGGGCTGTACATCAGCGGCAGCGCCTTCGGCGGCATGTCGGGGCGGGTGATCGCCTCGGTGCTGAGCGACCACTTCTCGTGGCGGCTGGCGCTGGCGGCGGTGGGTGTGGCCGGGCTGCTGGCGGCGTGGGAATTCTGGCGCTCGCTGCCGGCGTCGCGGCATTTCGTGCCGGTGCCCAGCGCCTGGCGTAGTTTCCCGTCCGGCTTTAAACTGCATCTGTCCGACGCCGGCTTGCCGTGGCTGTTCTCGCTGTCCTTCCTGCTGATGGGCAGTTTCATCAGCCTGTACAACTACATCGCCTACCGCCTGCTGGCCGCGCCGTTCAATCTGAGCCAGAGCCTGGTGGGGGCGGTGTCCTTCATGTATCTGCTGGGGATATACGGCTCGGTGTGGGCCGGGCGTTTGGCCGACCGCTACGGCCGCCGCCGCGTGCTGTGGGCGGTGATGACGATCATGATCGCGGGCTTGCTGCTGACCTTGTCCGACTGGCTGCCGCTGCTGGTGCTGGGCATGGCGCTGTTCACCTACGGCTTCTTCGCCTCGCACTCGATCGCCAGCAGCTGGGTGGGGCGGCGCGCCGCCAGCAACAAGGCCTTGGCGTCGGCCTTGTACCTGTTCTTCTACTATCTCGGTTCCAGCGTGGTGGGCTCGGCCACCGGCGTCATGTGGGGACGCGGCGGCTGGCCCGGCGTGGTGCTGGTGCTGGGCTGCGCGCTGACGCTGGCGATGCTGGTGGCGCTGCGCCTGCGCGGCCTGCCGCCGTTGGGGCAGGCGGAGCGCTGATTACTTCGGACAGCTGGTGTAGGACTTCCTGCCGTCCGGGTGGATGTTGATGCAGTAGGTGAGCAGCGCGGTGACGATCTTGTAGGTGCGGGTCTTGTTCTCGCCGTCGGGCGTGCTCAGCTCGATCATTTTTGCGCCTTGGTACCACTTCGGCGGCACGGCGTCGTGCGCGGCGTTGATGCCGCGTTCCAGGCGCGCTTGCTGGCTGTCCGGCGGCGGCACCGGCGCGCGCTCCGGATAGGCTGCACGCAATTCCCGGTCTATTTTTCTCACGTCCAGCCTGGCCTGGTTCAGGATGTCGCTGGCGCTTGGCGCGCGCTGCGCGCCCGGCGCCTGGGCGAAGGGATCGTCGGGGATGGCGGCTTCGGCAGGCGCAGGCGTCGCCGCGGGCGCGGCCGGCGTGTCGGCGGCCTTGGGCGGCGCGATGGTTTTCGGCGCCGCCGCCGCGACAGGCTGCGGCGCGGGTTGGGGCAGCGGCTTGGGCGGGCGCCTGGCGCCTGGCTGCGTCAACGGCAGCAGCCACTGCATTGCCGCGCGCGGTGCACGCGGCGGGTCGGCCGGATGCTGGCGCTGCATGAAGGCGTAGATGATCGCCACGTGCAGCAGCCCGGTGACGAGCATTCCCGGCAGGTGGCGTGGTCGATGTCTGATCATGCCGGGAGGATAACTTGCAATTTGGATATGTGTTGGTTTTGTCACAAGTCCTTACAAAGCCTGTAAGTTTGCCGGCGCTGGCGCGACCAAGGGAGATCATTCATCGCCCTGGAGTCATCGTGAAGCATTTAATCCTGAGTCTGGCCGCTGCGGCTGCGCTGAATATTCCGCCGGCCCTGGCTGCTGGCTGCAGCGCGCAGAGTCCGGCCTATCGCATAGCCTTGCTGGAGTTGTACACCTCGGAGGGATGCAGCAGCTGTCCTCCTGCCGATCGGTACGTCAGCGGCTTGCGCGCGGAGGGCGTGACGGCGCAGCAGGCGGTGCTGCTGTCCGAGCATGTCGATTACTGGAATTACATCGGCTGGAAGGACCCGTTTTCCAGCAAGACCTTCACCGACCGCCAGCGCTGGCTGAGCGGCCTGGCCGGTTCGCGCACGATCTACACGCCGGAGATTTTTGTCGGCGGCAAGGAGCAGCGCGGCTGGCCGCGCGGCGTGGCCGACACGGTCAAGCGCACCAATGGCCTGGCGGCGCAGGCCGAAATCGGCATCGCGCTCGATGCGGCCGGCGCTGGCGGGCTGGCCGTCAGCGTGACGGCCCGGTCGGCGCGTGAAGGCAAGCTGTTCGTCGCGCTGGTCGAGAGCGGTGTGGCCAGCCACGTGAAGGCGGGCGAGAACGGCGGGCGCCTGCTGCGGCATGACTTCGTGGTGCGCGAGTGGCTGGCGCCGGTGCCGCTGCTGTCGGGTGGCGCGGTGGTCAGCAGGACGCTGGCGCTGCCGGCGGGCGCGGCGGCCAGCAAGCTGGCCATCAGCGCCTTCGTGCAGACCGAACAGGGCGAGGTGTTGCAGGCGCTGGCGCTGCCGGTGTGCGGCGGCGGTTGAATAATCTAAGAAAGCGTTCGGAAAATCCATCGCACCAACAGCCTGTTCAGAAGGCCGCCCATTCCGTTATGGCGCGCAATCAGCCATTGCACCAATCGCGCGCGGCTCGGTAGCCGGCCGCGCCCGCGCGCTTGTGAATTGACCGCGAAGTAAATGTGATTACTCCCTGCAACGGCTTGAAGGCGGCAAATCTCTTGGTCGAATGCCATCGCCAGACGGCGCTTGGTCTGCCGATAATCGCTCTCGTTGCTGTGCAGATTCGCGACCAGTACCCCGTTGTCGCGTAACGCGCGACGGCAGTCCTGATAGAACTTCGACGAGCCGAATGCCGACGGCATGCCGTTGCGCGTAAAACCGTCAACCAGGATCACATCGACCGAAGCGGTAAGGGTCGCGATATAGTCGATGGCGTCGCCGCAAATGACACGGAAATTGGGGCCGTCGGCGGGTATTTTGAAGTGTTCGCGCAGACCGATCACCTCGGGGTTCAGTTCAACCACGGTAATCTGGGTATCGGGAAAGCATCGGTGGCAGAATTTTGCCAACGATCCGCCTCCCAGCCCCAGCATCACCATGCTGCGCGGCGAGGGCTGAAACAAAGTGAAAGCCATCATCGCCCGGGTATAGGCTAATACCAGATGGTCCGGCTTCGATAACATCATTTCGCTCTGAACTGCCCCGTCCGCAAACATTAACTGGCGTATGTCGCCGTCGGTATAAACGATGGGCGCGTCATATTGGATCGCTGTTTCCGGTGCCGGGATTTGCATAGTTCTATCGCGCTTCATGGCTTGGACTGCAGCTCCGCCAGGATGCGTTGCGCGGTAGCGCGCAGTTTTGCCGGATGCGATATGTTCAGCTGCAGCATGCGCTTTTGTACCAGCTCCGGGGTGGGCTGCATCGCCTTCCCTTTGAATGCGAAGGCGATCCTGTTCAAGGAGTCCGGCGCGTAGATGGAAATGACCGAGCCTTCAAAGCAGCTTTGCATGCGATTGATATAGATGTCAGTTTGCTGCAAATCATCGCCAAGCAAATTAACCACCATCAGGCCGTCAGCGCTTAAAGCCTGGTGGCAGTCCTGATAAAAGCGCGAACTGCATAACTGCGGCGGCTGTCCTGTTTCGTCAAATCCGTCGACGAGCAGTACGTCGAATTCGGCGCGCGCGCGCCGCACGAATTCCGCGCCATCGATGCATTCCACCTGAAATCGTTCGTCATCCGGCGGGATAAAGAATTGGTCGCGCAAATCGATGATTTGTTGATCGATTTCAGCGATTTGGATCACGGATTCGGGCAGATGGCGATGGCAGAATTTTGCCAGCGAACCGCCACCCAGCCCTATCATGCCGATCTTCTTTGGATGGAGTTTGAACAGTAAAAAACCCATCATGGACTGGGTATAGGCCAGTACGAGATCATCGGGGGCAGCCAGATTCATTTCGCTCTGCAGCGAAAAAATGTTGAACATCAGCGAGAGCGACGTCTGTTTTTTGTAAAGCAGCGGCTTGCCGGTATGCGCCAGCGCGAATAAATTTGAAATCCTCTCCAGGAACATGGTGATGCAATCCGGGCAGGGCGGCAGGCGGTCGGAAAGCAGCATGGATTCAATATGGAACCGCAAACGCCGCATCAAGTGCGGCGAGGGGCAAGCCAGCCTGGACCGGGCGGAAAATCCCTCGATAATCATTTTCACCCGCAACTCAAAAAATGGCGGCGGGCAGGATTTTCGTGTGTGTCGGTATAGCATTTGACATGGCTTGTTGGTATGTGGGAAATGTGGCCGATGAGAAGATGTGCGGTGGCGTTGGCGATATCCCGCTCACGGCGGGAGAGGGCCGAGCCAGACGTGGGCGCTGCGGCAAGCTCGCCGTATCTCAGTCCGCTAAATTGCCGGCGTTGCACCGGCGCTCGGTGCATACATATTCACAGGTCGTCCTGAGCATCCGCTTGCCATAATCCTTGACGGTCATGGGCCGGATTTGCCAGATGGATTCCGGTTCCGCATGCCGTGGACAGGCGGTTGGGCGGGCCGACGCCGGCGATGTCTGCTCGATACGGCTCATTTCCACCTCAAATTACTATGCTGAATCAATGTCAAAATTACCATGGTGTGCCCGTGTCGCGATGCTCAGGTGAGAGCGTTGAGTTCGTATACATTACCATGAAATGATAATGCGGATATCATGTAAGTCGTGCGGTATGATGCTTTCGCCGCGCGCAGGCGATATTGCAATGAAGTTAGCCCGGGTGGGCCGCCGGGGATTTTTAGTGTTCTTTGGAAACAAAATGTTGAATTTAAATGAAGACTACGCCATGCATTCCAATCGCTTTGCGGAAAGGCTGGCTTGTAGCAAGGGCAAGCCCTTCACGTTTGATCATGGGGGCATGCGAACCTTGCACTTCGACGGGCGCTATATTCAAAGCGCCATGCGCATTGCCGCGCCCGATGAATTGCTGCTTAGCTATACCAGGGCCATGATGGCTTTTCTGCTGGCCAAGTCGTCGCCTCGGCATATCCTGATGATAGGGTTGGGCGGAGGGTCATTGGCCAAATACTGCTACCGCTATTTGCCGGCCAGCCGTATCACCGTGCTGGAGTTGGATCGCGACGTGATTGCGCTCAGGCGAGAATTCGTGCTGCCCGACGACGACGCGCGTTTCCAGATTATTCATGCCGATGCCGTGGAGTATCTGACCGCCATGCGGCACACCGTCGACGTCATCTTGCATGATGGTTTCGTGGCCGACGGCCTGGCGCCCGAATTGTGTACCGTATCGTTCTATCGGCGTTGCAGCGAGGTGCTGGACCCGGATGGCGTTCTGGTGTCGAACGTCTTTGGCACAGCGGATGATCTATTGCCGGTGATGACGCGATTGCGCGAGGTGTTTGGTTCGGGCTTGTGGTGGGGCGATCCGGCCGGCTGCATTAACCGCATCGTGCTGGCAACCAAGGAGGCCGGACTGATGGCGCCGCGCGCGCTGCTGGAGCAACGTGCCACGCAACTTGACCTGTGTCATGGGCTGGCGCTGGGTGAATTTGTCGACCGTCTCAAAACCGCGCACGGCAAGAGCCGCATGGAATACGAGGCGATCGCGAACTATGACCCGGCAGCTGCCTTCATGCCCTATTGACCGGCAGCGTTTTATCGCCGTTTGATGCCTTCTGTTACCGCCAGCAGCAGCCCGCGCAGGATATCGACGGGCGGCGGCGGACAGCCTGGTATTTCCACATCGACCGGGATAATATTGGCCACCCGGCCGCAGCAGGCATAGCTGCCGGAAAACAGCCCGCCGTCGCAGGCACATGCGCCGGTGGCGACCACCAGTTTCGGGTCCGGCATGGCCTCATAGGCCAGCCTGAGCGCGTCCGCCATGTTCTTGCTGACCGGCCCGGTCACCAGGAGCAGGTCGGCATGGCGTGGGCTGGCGACGAATTTGATCCCCAGCGCTTCGATATTGTAATAAGGATTGTTCAGGGCTTGGATTTCGAGTTCGCAAGCGTTGCAGGAGCCCGCATCGACCTGCCGGATGCACAGGGCGCGCCCGAGGATGGCCAGCAGCTCGGCGGAAATCTGCTCCCGTTCGGTGCGCCATGTGGCGTCCGGCACGGGCGCGGGCTCCGTCATCAAGCCATTGCGGACAATTTGTTTGAGCAGGTGATACATCACAGATCGTGCCCCGAATAACTCAGATTGAACGATTTATTAATGAGAGGGAAGTCTGGAACGATATTGCCCATTATTGCGTGCTGAAGAACGGGCCAGTTCTGCCAGGACGGATCGTGGCAATGGCAGCGTAGAATCGTGCCATCGGCATTCGTTTCCAGTCCGACGAAGACTGCGCCGCGCCACCCTTCAATCCATCCTCCCCCCAGTCCCGCCCGCGGCGGTGGCGCCGCCGCCGCCGCGGCCGCGGGCGGCAGCTGGCGCACGGTTTCCCGCAACAGCCGTAACGATTCGAAAATCTCGTCGAAGCGGACTTGTACGCGCGCCGCCACGTCGCCGTTGCGCTGGGTGGCCATGCGCACGCCCAGCTGCGCGTATGGGCCGATCGCCTGGTCGGCCCTGGCATCCCAGGATTGCGCGCTGGCGCGGCCGGCCAGGCCGCACAGGCCGAGCTCCGCGGCCAGTTTGGGGGCGACCCGGCCAGTGGAGAGGAAGCGGTCCTGCAGGCCGGAATGTCCGTCGTAGAGCGCGCGCAACGCCGCCACTTCCCGCGCGACGCTATCGCATTGGGCGAGCAAGTCACGTTGCGACGGCGGCGGGAGGTCGATCGTCACGCCGCCGGGAACCACGCAATCCATCATGAACCGATGTCCGAAGAGGCGGGCGTTCAAGCGTACCCAATCCTCCTTTAAGCGGCTGAACTGGCTGAGGCCGACGGCCAGGCCGGCGTCGTTGCCCAGGGCGCCCAGATCGCCCAAATGGTTGGCGATTCTTTCCCTCTCCAGTAACAACACCCGCAGCCAGTTGGCGCGTTCGGCGACCGGCCAGGCGCAGGCCGCCTCGGCGGCCATGCAAAAGGCCCAGGCAAACGCGACTGTCGTATCGCCGCTGACGCGCCCGGCCAATCGGGCGCCCTCGGCCAGCGTGCGTCCAGCCATCAGCTGCTCCACGCCCTTGTGGGCATAGCCCAGTCGTTGCTCCAGGCGCAGTACTTTTTCGCCCACGACGGAGAAACGGAAATGGCCGGGTTCGATGATGCCGGCGTGGATGGGCCCCACCGCTATCTCATGCACGCCATCGCCCCCGACTTCTACAAACGGGTAGGGCAACGGTTCGGTCGCCACCGGCTGCCGGCCGGCGCCGGCCCCGCGCAAGGGGAAATAGTCGCGCGGCCACAGGCCATGGTTCAACCACGGGCGCGTATCGCCGGCGCCATCGGCGCGCGCGCCCAGCAACTCGAACAAGGCCCGTTGCATTCTATCGGCCGCCGGAAACAGCGCGGACAGGGCGGGATAGGCGGCCGCTGGTTCGATGGGCAGGCGCAGCCACAGCAGGCCGCCGGGCGCGCTATAGACGGCCGACACGATGTCCCGCGCCGGCGTCGGGGTCCCCCACAGCGCGACGAAGCGGCCGCCCTCGGCGCGCACCAGCTGCGCGACCCGCGACCAGTCCGCCGCGTCGACCTCGGCCACGCACAGCGGCGCCGCGCCGTCCAGGCGGGCGAGCGGGACGCCATATCGTTCGCACAGCTGCGCTATATCCATCGCTTATCCCAATATCATATGCACGGCCTGGCGAAACCACAGGTCCAGGTAGGTCGGAATATACAGGCCCAGCAGCAGGGCCAGGCCCAGATGCAGAAATACCGGCGTCAGGGCGGGCGGGTGCGTCAGGGGCCTTGCGGTGGGGTCGCCGAACACCATCGATTGCACACGCGCAAAGATGGACGCGAAGGCCACCGCCAGGGCCAACAACAGGATGGGGGCGGCCCAGGGCAGTTCGCGCATGGCCGTGGTCACAATCAGGAATTCGCTGGCGAATACCGCGAAGGGCGGCATGCCAAGTATCGCCAGGGTGCCGATCAGCAGGCCGCAACCGACCGTCGGACTGACGGTGATCAAGCCTCGGATGTCGGCCATGACCTGGGTGCCCGCCTTCTGGCAGGCGTGGCCCACCGCAAAGAATATCGCCGACTTCACCAGGGAATGGACCGTCATATGCAACAGGCCGGCATAGGTGGCGATCGGGCCGCCGATGCCGAATGCGAAGGTCGCCAAGCCGATATGTTCGATCGAGGAATATGAAAACATGCGCTTGACGTCTTTTTGCCGGGAAAGGGAAAACGTCGCCACCAGCACCGATACCAGGCCGAAGCCGATCAACAAGCGGCCCGGCAGACCGTTGTGCAGGGCGCCGTCCGCCAGTACCTTTACCCGCAGCACGGCGTATAGGGCAACGTTGAGCAGCAGACCCGACAGTACTGCGGAAATCGGCGTCGGCCCTTCCGCATGCGCGTCCGGCAACCAGTTGTGCAGCGGCGCCAGCCCCATCTTCGTGCCGTAGCCGACCAGCAGGAAGACCAGCGCCAACGCCATGATGCGGGGTTCCAGGCTGGTCTTGACAGCGTTGAGATTGGTCCACAGCAGGGCTTCGGCCTGCGCGCCCAGCTGGCGATTGGCGGCCAGGTACAGCAGTATGGTGCCGAACAGCGCCAGCGCGATGCCGACTCCGCACAGGATAAAATATTTCCAGGCCGCTTCCAGGCTGCTCGCTGTCCGGTACACGCTGACCAGCACGACGGTCGACAGCGTCGCCCCTTCCAGGGCGACCCACAAGATCCCCAGGTTATTGGTCAGCAGCGCCAACAGCATACCGAACTGGAAAAGTTGGAACATGGCGTGAAACAAGCGCATGCGGTTGGGTGTCATCTTGCCGTGCTCGCACTCGGTGCGCATATACGGATCGGAGAAGAGCGCGGTCGTCAGGCCGACAAAGGCCGTCAGGGCCACCAGGAAGACATTCAGCGGATCCACGAACAACCATCGGCCCATCGCATAGCTTGGGCCGTCGGCCATGGTCTGGGCGGTCAGCAGCGCGGCGGCCACGAACGTGGCGAGACTGAAGCCGGCGTTGATCTGCGGCGCCGTGGCGCGCTGCCCGACCAGGCTCAGCGTGACACTGCCTGTCAGGGGGAAGAGCAACACGGCCAGTGCGGGAGTCACATCAGTCCTCTTTCAGATTTTCCAGATTGTGGATGTCCATGTTTTCAAACTGTTCGCGGATCTGGAACAGGAATACCCCCAGTATCAGAATGCCCCCCAGCACGGCGAGGGCGACGCCCAACTCGACGATCATGGGCATGCCGCTGGTCGCCGCGGTTGCCGCGAAAAACAGTCCGTTTTCCATCGATAAAAAACCGATCACCTGGGGGACCGCCTTGGAGCGGGTGATCATCATCATCAGGGACAACAGGATGACAGCCAGCGCGATGCCCAGCGTGCCGTGGGCGACCGCGGCCGAAAGCCGGGCGATGGGCAGGGCAAGATTGAAGGCGATGATGACCAGGCCGATGCCGATCAGCATGGTGGTGGGTACGTTGACCAATGGCTCCACGTCCCATTTGACATTGAGGCGAAGAATCAGCTTGTGCAGTATCCATGGAATCAGCACCACCTTCAGGACGAAGGTCAGGGCGGCGGAAAAATACAGATGCTCGTCATGCGTCACGTAAGCGACGACCAGGGCGGCAGCGACCAGCGTCGCGCCGTGCAGGGTGAACAGGTGTATCAGCGTGAGGATGCGCCGCTGGCCGAGCATGGCAAAGCTTAGCAGCAGCAACATCGCGGCGAGAAAATTAAGGAGCTGCATGGCGAACGCGGTCATCTCAGGTCCCCAGTAGAAAGTGGACCAGCATGCCGATGACCGCCAGCAGGAAGGCCGTCATCAGGAATTCCGGAACCCGGAAAATGCGCATTTTTGCGCTGCACGTTTCGATCAGGGCCAGCAGGGCCCCGCCGATGAGCAGCTTGATCATCAGGATGGGCGCGGCCATCAGCAGTCCCGCCGCCGTGCCCGCCTCGTCGATTCCCCACGGGAAGAACAGGGCGATGCCGATGCACGAGTAGGCGTACAGCTTGAGGGCGGCCGCCCATTCCATCAAGGCCAGATGCCGGCCGGAATATTCCAGCAGCAGCGCCTCGTGTATCATCGTCAGTTCAAGGTGGGTGGCAGGATTGTCCACCGGAATGCGGGCGTTTTCGGCCAGCGAGACCATGACGAACGCCACGCCGGCAAAGGCCAGGCTGGGATAGATGGCCAGCTCCCGGTGCACCAGCTTGCCGACCATGCTGGCGAGCAGGGTGGAATCGGTGATCAGCGAGGCGCAGAACAGCACCATCAGCAATGCCGGCTCGGCCAGAAAACCGACCAGCATTTCGCGGCGCGCGCCCATGCTGCCGAACGCCGTGCCCACATCCATCGCCGCCAGGGAGATGAAGACGCGCGCCAACGCGAACAGGCCGACCAGCGCGATCGCGTCCGCCGCCGGCGCCAGCGGCAGGTCGATCGACAGGGTGGGGATGATGCCGCAGGCCAGCGCCACGCAGCTGAACACGATGTAGGGGGCGGCCCGCAACAGAGGACTCGCCTGCGGGGCCAGCACGCAGTCTTTGTGAAACAGCTTGTGCAGCATGCGGTATGGCTGCCACAAGCTGGGCGCCGATTTGTTCTGCAGCCATGCCCGGCATTGCCCGACCCAGCCGCCCAGCAGCGGCGCCGCCGCCAGCGCGACCAGCATCTCCAACAACTGCGCCAACCATCCGGTGAAGTGGGTCATCAGATCACCACCAGCAGCAACAGGAACAGCAAGGTGCAAAAACTGTAGAGCAGATAGATGGCGATGCGGCCTTGCTGCAGCAAGCCCGCCAGGCTGGCCATGCGATCCGAGAGCGCGGCGATCGGGCGGTAGAGCCGATCCCAGAATGGGTCTTCCACCGTGACCTTGTAGCGCGGCGCCGGGTCGAAGGCGGACGGCAGTTCACGTGTTATCCGGAAAAAGGCGCCAAATATTTCCCGGATGGGCTGACCAAAGCCTTCGGCCGTGTCTTGCATCCGCGCGGACTGGAACGGGTAGCCGCAGCCCCATGCCGGCGCGCGCCGGATGCGGCCGTGGTAAAGGCGCCGCACCAGCAGATAGGCAAGCAGCAGACAGGTCAGCAACACCGCGACAAACACCAGCGGCGCATAACTGGCGCGCTCCATCGACGACGGCGCCAGCAGCAGCGCGCCGTGGCCGGCCAGCGAGCCGGCCCCGTCCCGGCCCAACAACGCTTGCGTGACGCGCTCGATCAGCGCGAGCATCTGCACCGGGGCCAGCCCCAGGAAGACGCAGGCCAGGACCAGCCAGGCAAAGCCGGCGCGTTCCCAGGCGTCGGCGTCGTGGGCCTGATGGAGCTTGGGCTCGCGCGGCTGGCCGAGGAAGATAATGGCGAAGAACTTGACCATCGCGTAGCCGGCGAGCGCGCCGACCAGGGCAATGAGGGCCGCCACGATGGGGATGAGCATGTTCAAAAAGGAGTTGGGCAGGCCCGGCGAAAACAAAAAACTCTGCAACAGCAGCCACTCGGAAACGAAGCCGCCGAACGGCGGCAGTCCGGCCGCCGCCAGGCAAGCCAATAAGGCGGGCCACGCGGTCCAGGGCATGAAGCGCATCAATCCTCCCAGCCGTCCCAGATTGCGTTCGCCGGTCGCGTGCAGCACGGTGCCGGCGGTCAGGAACAGCAGGCTCTTGAACGCTCCATGGCTGGCGATGTGGTACAGCGCCGCGGCCAGCGCCAGCGCCGCCATGGACGGCATGGCGTAGGCGCGAAACAGGATGGCCAGGCCGATGCCGGCAAACATCAGCCCGATATTTTCAATCGACGAGTAGGCCAGCAGGCGCTTCATGTCGGTCTGGACGGTGCTTTGCACGACGCCGAAGATGGCCGTTGACAGGCCCAGCGCCAGGGTCGCGCCGCCCCACCACCAGATTTGCGTATGCAGCAAGTCGAACGTCAGCCGCAGCACGCCATAGATGCCGGTCTTGAGGACGAACGCGCTCATCAGCGCGGAGACCGGCGACGGCGCGGCGGGATGGGCTTCGGGCAGCCAGATATGCAGCGGAAGGATGCCGGCCTTGGCACCGAAACCGAACAAGGCCAGCATGAACGCGACCGAAGCCCATGGTGGGGCCAGGTGTTGCAGCCGCATATTGGCGAAGGTGTAAATGCCGGTGTCGGCTTGCAGCAAGCCAAAGCAGAGCAGCAGGGCCAGCGCGCCCACATGTGAAATCAACAGGTAAAGGAAGCCGGCGTGCCGTACCTCGGGCAGCCGGTGGTTGGTCAGCACCAGCAAGGTCGCCGCCAGCGTCATGGTTTCCCAGGCCACCATGAAAAAATAGGCGTCGTCGGCAACGAGCAGCAAGGCCATGCTGGCCAGGCAGGCATGATATTCGGCGCAAAGCAGTCCCGGCGGCGTGCCGCTGCCAGGCCGGAAATAGCCCGCTGAAAACAGCGAGACCCCGGTGCTGACCATGCCAAGAATGAACAGGAAGTAGGCGGACAGGCTGTCGAGCCTGGCATGAAAGGGCAGGCCGGGCAATCCCAGCGGCAGCGCGGCCACTTCGGGGGGCGCGCCGGTGGCGAGCAATCCGAGGATGGCCAAGGCCGCGCCCAGCAAGGCGCCCAGCGGAAACAGCAGGTGCGCGATCAGCGCGGTGCGCTTCATGAACAGCAAGCCGCAGCCGCCGAGGACGAGCCACCCTGCCGCGATCAGGAGGAGGTAGTCCAGACGCATCGCTTGTGCCATCGAAACTCCCTACGTCACATCCCGTCATCGTTCTGCAGGCGCTTGCCATCAGCCCATGGAGGGACAGGTTTTGGAATGGAATGCTAATTCAATTATAATATCAGCATTCTCAGCGGCTTAGGACACGATCATGGAAAGCAAAACGGCGCGGATGACCGTGCTGGTTGACCCGGTAAAGAAACAGGCGTTCGAACAGCTGTGCGCGAGCCAGGATTTGACGCCGTCGCAAGTATTGCGCCAGCTGATGCGGGACTACATGGAAAGTTTTGGGGTCGACTACAGCACCAAGAGCCGCATCGGCAAGAAGCAGGCCGAACCGGAAGTGGCATAGCGCGCGTTGACGCTTGCCGGCAGCGCAGGGGCGATCCCTGCGCCGCTGGATGGGTGGTCATCGATGAAGCTTGCGCCAGGCGGCCCGGACATCGTCCAGCACGGGGATCAACGCCAGCAATAGCAATAACACGGCCAGTGGCACGGTCGAGATAAACCCTATGGTTTTGAAACCCAGGGCACCCGTAAGCGCGCCGGTGAAGAACATGGCCAGCAGCGAGGACAACAGCGCCAGGCGTTGTCGGTTGGCCTTGACCAGCGAGCGGGTCGGATGTTCGCGCTCTATATTCCAATACAATAATTTACCCAGTTCAATACCGATATCGGTCACCAGGCCGGTGACATGGGTGGTCCGTATTTCAGCGCGAGAAATCTTGGTGATAATGGCGTTTTGCAGGCCCATGATGAAACACAGCAGCATGACGGTTTCAGAGACAAACAGACCCATGTGGTGCGATAATTTGGCGCCAAGCATGCCAAACGCCAGCAGCAAGGCTGCTTCAAGTAACAGCGACAGCGCATATTCGCTGTGCAGGCGTTTACGGCGCGCCCAGTTGATCAGAATCGCCGAGCACGCGGCGCCGGCGAGAAAGCACAGCAGGGCGCCCAGCGCCGCCAGGACCAGGGTAAGATTGCCCAGCACAATCTGATCCGACATTGTGGAGATGATGCCCGTCATGTGCGAGGTGTACTGATGTACCGCGAAGAAACCGCCGGCGTTGACGGCGCCCGCCACAAAGCTGAGGGCCCTGCCCAAGTGCTGATTGGCCTTGGGAGTGCGCCGCCTGCCACTCAAACGGCGAAGAAAGAAAATTGCCATGCTATTTCGTTCCGATAACCGCCTGGGCGCCGCGAACGCTGCGGGGCTTGCAGTCCCGTGCGTTGCGCGCCGGGATGCAGGCCACACGTCCCGGAAATCTCATTATAATGAAATTATAATTGACCCTCCATGCTATGCATAGCCCAATGGAAACCAAATCCGCCCGCATGACCATTTTGCTGGACCCCGCCAAGAAAAAGGCGTTCGAGGAGTTGTGCGCGGCACAAGACCTGACGCCTTCCCAGGTCTTGCGCCGGCTGATGCGCGAATACCTTGAACAGCACGGCATTGATTACAGCACGAAAAATACCCTGGGCTTGCCGCCCCAGAAAAAATAGCCTCCGGCGCAACTGCGTCGACGGGTGTGTGGGCATGGACATGAGGCGCATGGGATGACAGGACATAGTCAAAAAATACACTTCTTCCGGAGCCGCATTCCGCGCTTCGAGTGCGTTCCTGGCTGCCACGATTGTTGCGGCCCGGTGCGCACTTCGACGGAGGAGATCGCCAGGCTGCCGGAAAAGAGCGCGGCGGAGCACGAGGCCGCGCTCGCCGCGTGGAGTTGTCCCTATCTTGGCGAGGGAGGCTGCGAGGTGTATGACGAGCGTCCGCTGATTTGCCGGGTGTTCGGCACCACGCCACAACTGCCGTGTCCGAACGGACGGCGGCCGGCGGAAATGATTTCGCCGCGCGTCGAGGAGGAACTCTTCAAATACTTCAGGGAAGTGCGCCACGTGCTGCTGTGAGCGCGGGCCGGCGGCGGCCCATATATTCGACGGCGCGCTGATCTGCGTCAGCGCCTCCCCGTTTTGCCCCCGGCGCGCCGAAACTGGCGCTGGCCTCCACTGTCGAATCTGCACTGGCACGCCTGTGCCCGACCAGACAGAGGAGGGTTGCATCATGCTGCAAGCGAACGATATCCGGCATCGGTTTCATTTATTGGAGCAAGCGATAGGGCAGGCCGCGCAAGCCTGCTCGGCCGAGCGCGACGTTCCCGGCGAACTGCGCGAGAGCATCCGGCGCCTGGACCGTTATTCGGACACGGCGAAGGCGGTGCTGCTGTCGCAGGAGCTGGCGCGCGTCCAGCAGCTGCTGCACGACATGGAGCGGCTTGCCGAGCGGGCCCGGCAAGTCTGCCTCAACGTCCCGCATTTGTCGTCGCAGCTGCGCGGCGCGGTCAGCTATATGCACGGCCAGCTTCAGGAACTCAAGCGGGATATGCGGGGCGGCGCGTGACGCCGCCGGCGCCCGCTACGGCGTGACGGCCGGCACGGTCAGCGTGAAGGTGACGCCCTTGCCGCACTCGCTGTCGAGCTTGATGTCGCCCTTGAGCACGCCATGCGCGAGGTTGTGGACGATGAACATGCCGAGGCCGGAGCCGCCCTGTCCCAGCTTGGTGGTGTAGAAGGGCTCGAACACCTTGCGGTGCAACTCGGGCGCGATGCCGGCGCCGTCGTCCTGGTAAATGATCTCGATCTGCTCCTGCAGGCGCCGGGCGTCGATCACGATGCAGCCGCCGGCGGCGTCGAAGCCGTGGCGTATCGAGTTCATGATCAGATTGCTGAAAATCTGTTCCAGGTCGCCGGGGAAGGCGTCCATCTCGATGCCGGCCGGTATCCGCAAATCCACGCAGACATGGGCATGCCGCATCGCCGTGCCCAGCGTGTGCAGGATATCGGCCACCGTGTCGCGCAGGTCGAACACGCGGCGGCGCTGGCTGGTCTGGTCCACCGCCACCTTCTTGAAGCTATCGATCATCTCGCCGGCCCGCTGCGCGCTGCGCACCAGGATGGCGCTGGCGTTGAGGCACTCGTCCACCGAGGCGAACAGCACGCTCTTGGTCAGCGTGCCCCCGGTCACGGCCTTCGACAGCTCCACCAGGCGGTCGCCCAGCGCCGACGCCATCATGACGATGTTGCCGATCGGCGTGTTGAGTTCGTGCGCCACGCCCGCCACGATGCTGCCCAGCGAAGCGAGCTTTTCCGATTCGACGATCTGGTCCATCGCGCGCCTGAGTTCCTGGGTCCGTTGTTCGACCCGCGCCTCCAGCTCCTCGTTGAGCTGGCGCAGCGCCTCCACCGAGCGCTTGCGTTCGGTGATGTCGCGGACGAAGGCGCCGAACAGGCGCGTGCTGGCGCTGGGGATCTGCCAGACGCTCAGTTCGACCGGAAACTCGCGGCCGTCGCGGTGCAGCGCGGTCAAGTCGACCCGCTCGTTGATCACCGGGCCCCGTCCGGTGCGCAGGAAATGCCGCAAGCCGCGCCGGTGCGCTTCGCGGAACGGGAGCGGCACGATCAGCTCGCCCACCGGACGGCCCAGCGCCTCGGCGCGCTGCCAGCCGAACATCAGCTCGGCCTGATGGTTCCAGTCGAACACGATGCCCTCGCCGTCCATGCCGATGAAGGCTTCGTAGGCGCTGTCGAGCACGCGGCGCAGGCGCAGCTCGCTCTCGGTCAGCGCCTCCTCGGTGGCCTGCCGCGCCTTGCACTCCTGGCGCAGGCTGTCCGCCAGCGCGGACAGCTCGGCCGTGCGCTCGCGCACCATGCCTTCCAGGTTGACCTTGCGGTACTCGATCTCCATGCGCTGGGCGTACAGTTCGCAGAACACCCTGACCTTGCTGCGCAACACCAGCGGTTCGATCGGCTTGATCAGGTAGTCGACCGCGCCCGATTCGTAACCCTTGAACAGATGATGTTTCTCGTTCATGCCGGCCGTCACGAAAATGATCGGCAAGTGGCAGGTCTTGGGATTGGAGCGCAGCAGCGTGGCTGTCTCCAGGCCGTTCATCTCGGGCATCTGGACGTCGAGCAGGATCAGGGCGAAGTCGCATTTCAGGCTGTGGCGCAGGGCTTCGTTGCCGGAGTGGGCGGCCACCAGTTCCAGATCGAGCTCCATGTCCGACAGCAGGGCGGCGAGCGCCGTCAGGTTCTCGGGACGGTCGTCGACCATCAGCACCGGGATCTTGTTAGCGTCCACTGCGTTTTCCTTTCCGTCCATGCGCGCCGGCCAGGGCCTGCAACAGCGCCCCCAGGCCGGCCAGGGGCACCACATAGTCCGCCCGCACCGCGGCCAGCGCCGCCAGCGGCATGCTCGGGCTGGCGGCGTCGGCCGGGTCCTGGACCACGGCCAGCCCGCCTTTTTCCTTGATCGCCCGTAGTCCCTGGCTGCCGTCGGCGTTTGCTCCAGTCAATATTACGCCGATCAGGGCGGGGCCGAAAGCGCGCGCCGCCGACTCGAACAACACGTCGATCGACGGCCGGGCGTAGCTGACGGCCGCGTCCGTGCTCAGCGCCAGCGTGCCGTCGCGCTCGACCATCAGGTGGTAGTTGGCCGGCGCCAGGTACACCGTGGCCGGCGCGATGCGCTCGCGCTCCTCGGCCTCCTTGACGCGCAGCGGGCAGCCCTGGTCCAGCACGGCGGCCAGCGAGCCGTCCGAGGCGGCCGCGATGTGCTGCACGATCAGCAGGGGGCAGGGCAGGTCGGCCGGCAAGGCCGCCAGCAGCGCCTTGAGCGCGCTGACGCCGCCGGCCGACACGCCCAGCACGATGGCCCGGTATGGCGCGCGCCTAGGCATAGGGCTTCCGGTAGATGCTCAGGTGGGGCGCGAAGCGCTCGTAGGGCTGGCCCTGCGGACGGTTGTCGAGCCGCTCCTTCATGCCCAGGCACAGGAAGCCGCCCGGCAGCAGGCTGTGCTCGAACAGGCGCAGGCAGCGCTCCTTGAGCTCGCCCTTAAAATAAATCATGACGTTGCGGCACAACACCAGGTTCATCTCGCCGATGTCGCTGTCGGTGACCAGGTTGTGCTGGGCGAACACCAGATGCTCGCGCAGGCCGGATGCCAGGATGGCGTTGTCGTAGCAGGCCGTGTAGTAGTCGGCGAACGAGGCCGTGCCGCCGCTCAGCTGGTAGTTGCGGGTGAAGGCCTGCATGGCCCGCAGCGGGTAGATGCCGTCGCGCGCGCGCTTGAGCACGGCCTCGTTGAGGTCGGTCGCGTAGATGCGGTAGCGCCCGGCCAGCCCGGATTCCTGCAGCAGGATCGCCATCGAATACGCTTCCTCGCCGCTGGCGCAGCCGGCGTGCCAGATCTTGATGAAGGGATAGGTCTGCAGAAACGGGATCACCTTTTGCCGCAGCGCCAGGAAGAACGCCGGGTCGCGGAACATCTCGGTCACGTTCACGGTGATCCCTTGCAGCAGGGTCTCGAAATGGTCGGGATCGCGCAGCAGCCGGTCCTGGGCCTGGGAGAACGTGGCGTGGCCGGAAGCGGCCAGCCAGTGCCGCAGGCGGCGCTTGAGCGAGGCCTCGGCGTAGCCGCCGAAGTCGTGGCCGTACACCTGGCGCACGCCCTGCAGCAGCAGGCCGATTTCCACATCCTCGATGGCGTCCTGGTCCATGGCGGCTTCCTAGCGGCTGGTCCAGACCCGCAGCAGCGACATCAGCTTGTCGGTGTCGATCGGCTTGGCCAGGTAGTCGCTGGCGCCGGCCTCCAGGCATTTCTGGTGGTCGCCCTGCATCACCTTGGCCGTCATCGCGATGATGGGCAGGGTGGCGTAGCGGCGCTCGGCGCGGATCTGGCGCATCGCCTGGTAGCCGTCCATCTCCGGCATCATGATGTCCATCAGCACCACGCTGACCTCGGGGTGGGCGTCGAGCCGCAGCAGCGCCTCGCGGCCGTTGTCGGCCTCCAGCACCCGCATGCCCTTCTCGGACAGCAGGCTGGTGAGCGAGAAGATGTTGCGCATGTCGTCGTCGACGATCAGCACGGTCTTCCCGTCCAGCATGGCCTCCTTGTCGATCGCGGCCCGTATCATGCGCTGGCGGGAGGGCTCCATCTTGCTTTCGACCATGTGCAGGAACAGCGTCACCTCGTTCAGCAGGCGCTCCGGGCTCTTGGCGCCCTTGATGATGATGCGCTCGGCGTAGCGCTGCAACTGGCGCTCCTGTTCGCGCGTCAGCTCGCGGCCGGAGTGGATGATGACGGGGATGCGGCGCGCCTGCTCCATGCCCTGTATATGCTCGAGCAATTCGAAGCCCGACATGTCGGCCAGTCCCAGGTCGAGCACCATGCAGTCGTAGCGGCCGGCCGCCAGCAGCGCCATCGCCTCGCGGCCGCTGGCGGCCACCGTCAGCACCACCTCGCGCTCGCCCAGCAGGGCCCGCAGGCTGGCCGCCTCGGCCGGATTGTCCTCGACGATCAGCAATTGCTTGAGCGAGTGGTCGAGCGCGCTTTCGACCGTGCCCAGCACCTCGTCCAGCTGTTCGGCGCTGACCGGCTTGGTGACCAGGCCGATCGCCCCCATCTCCATGGCGCGCTGGCGCTCCTCCAGGCAGGTGATGAAGTGGACCGGGATGTGGCGGGTTGCCGCGTCATCCTTCAGGCTGCGCATCACCCCCCAGCCGTCTATGCTCGGCAGCATCACGTCCAGCAGGATGGCGCTGGGCAGGTAGTGCCGGGCCAGCGCGATGCCGCCGGCGCCATCGACCGCGACCAGGGCGGCGTAGCCGCGCTGGCGCACGAAGTCCATCAGGATGCCGGCGAAGTTGCGGTCGTCCTCGACAATCAGGATGCAGCGCGCCTCCGGTTCCAGCGTGGCGCGGTCGTCGGCCAGCGCCGGCGGCGGCAGCGGCGCGCCGGCCGCCGCCGTAGCGGGCGGCGCGGGGGCGTCCACGGCGGTGGCGGCGACGTTGACGGGCGCGGCGGCGGGCGCCGCCAGCGGCAGGCACAAGGTGAAGGTGCTGCCTTGTCCCTCGACGCTGTGCATGCCCAGGCTGCCGCCCATCTTGCGCGCCAGCTGCAGCGAGATCGACAGGCCCAGGCCGGTGCCGCCGTACTGGCGGCTGATGCCGCCGTCGGCCTGCTTGAACGCTTCGAAGATCACGTCCTGTTTGCTGGCCGGCACGCCAATGCCGGTGTCGCGGACGGCCCAGCACAGCGCCGGCTGTCCCAGCGGATTGGCGGCCGCGGCGGCCAGCGACACCCGCAGCTCCACCTCGCCGGCCGGCGTGAACTTGATGGCGTTGGCGATCAGGTTCTTCAGGATTTGCCCGGTGCGCTGCACATCGAGCGGCACGCGCGCCGGCACGTCCGGCGCGACCGCGGTCTGGAAGCGCAGCCCCTTCTGCTCGGCCTGCAAATGGAACAGGTCCTGCATGTCCGCGCACAGCTGGGCCGGCGGCGCCGGCTGATAGCTGAACTCCACCTGGCCCGCCTCGACCTTGGACAGGTCGAGGATGTCGTTGATCAGGTTGAGCAAGTCCTGGCCGGCGCCGTGGATGGTGCTGGCGTAGTCGACCTGTTTCGGCGTCAGCGTCTGGCTCTTGTTTTCCTTGAGCAGGCCCGACAGGATCAACATGCTGTTCAGCGGCGTGCGCAGCTCGTGCGACATATTGGCCATGAACTCGCTCTTGTAGGCGCTGACCTTTTGCAGCTCTTCGGCCTTGCGCCACATGTCGCGGCTGGCCTGCTCCACCTCGGCATGCTTGAGGCGCAGCTGCTCGCGCTGGGCTTCCAGCAGGTCGGCCCGTTCGGCCAGTTCCTCGTTGGTTTGTTGCAGCTCTTCCTGCTGCACCCGCAACTCCTCGGCCTGCTGCTCGGTCTCCACCAGCAAGCCCTTGGTGCGCTGGCGCGATTGATTGACTTCGAAGCCGACCGCCAGCGCTTCGCGCACCGCTTCCAGCAAGTCCAGCTCGGCCGCCCGGAAGGCGCGGAAGGCGGCCAGCTCGATGGCGCCCACCAGATTGTCGCCGTGCAGCAGCGGCACCAGCGCCAGGTGGGCGGGATCGGCGTGGCCCAGCGCGGAGCCCACCGGCAGATAGCCGGCCGGAACATTGTCCACCAGCAGGATGCGCCGTTCCCGCACGGCCTGGCCCAGCAAGCCGTCGCCGCTGGCGATGCGCGCGCCCAGGTCGACGGCGGCCGGCAGCGCGTAGGCCGCCGCCAGATAGAACTGCTGGCTCTGCTCGTCGTGCAGGAAGAAGGCGCCGACGCCGGCGCCGGTGCGCGCGGCCAGGTAGCGCAGGACCTTGTCGGCCAGCAGGGCGGTCTCCTGTTCGCCGCGCATCAGCGTGTTGAGCTCGTTCTGGCCGCTCTTGAGCCAGTCGCGCGCCTGTTCCGCGTCGCGGCCGGCGCGCAGCGCATGGCTCATCTTGCGCATCGCGTGGTCGAGCGCCAGCTGGGCTTCGCCGATGCTGAACACGGACTTGAGCAACTGCCCCACCTCGTCGCTGGAAATGGCGCGGGGATCGAGCTCGGGCAGGCGGGCCAGGGCGATCTCCTGTTCCAGATTGCCGCCGGCGATGGCCTCGACCGCCTGGACCTTCTCGGCGCTGCCGGCGTTCAGCGTGCGGGCGGCGGCGAGCGCCGTCGACAGCGGCCGCGCGATGCTGCGCTGGTAAAAGATGCGGATGAACAGCGCCACCAGCAGCAGCGTCAGCGCCAGCCCGGCCAGCACCTGGTAGACGATGGACTGGCCGCTGGCCAGCTGCCGGCTCGAATCGACTTCCAGCACGCCGCGCACGTCGCCCAGCCTCCAGTTGGTGCGCGGGCTGCCGGGCAGGCTGTTGTGGCAGTTGACGCAGGCCTGGGCCACCATCCGGTCGGCCATCGCCACCCGCACCATGGTCTTGCCGCCGACGTTCTCGACCCGGGTGAAGACCTTGTCGGGACTGCCCTGCAAAAAGGTCCAGGCATCCTCGCCGAACTGGTCGACCACGCGGTCGCGGCGGTTGGGGAAGGGATAGGGGCTGTACAGGCGCAGGCTGGTGCCCGATTCCTTGAGCAGCGCGCTCAGGTCCAGGATCATGGTGGCCGGCAGCGGCACGGTGTCGGGCCGCGCCAGATGGTCGAAGGACACGCGCAGCTGGCTGTTGGCCATCACCTTGGACACCACGTTGTCGGTGTAGTACTTGCGCAGCAACTGGAACTGCCGCACGGTTTCCTGGCCGGCCACGATGGCTTCCTGTTCCGCGTTGTGCTGTATGACCAGCGGCAGCAGGATCGCCGCCGCCAGCGCGCTGAGCAGCAACAGCGCGCCGATGGGCACGAACAGTTTCCAGAACATGGATCGCGCCAGCAGGGAGGTCATGTCGCGCCACTCCCGGCCAGCGAGGGCGACGGGCCGGCGACCGGCTGCGCCATGCGCGCCAGCAGCAGGCGCATGCGCTGGCGCGACAGGTTGGCGTCGAAGCCGACCGCGATGCTGTCGCGCGCGCGCTCGAGGAATTCCAGCTCGGCGTCGGTGAAGGCATGGAAGGCGCCGATCTCCAGCACGCCGACCAGCGTCTCGCCGTGCAGCAGCGGCACGGCGCTGACGTTGCGCGGCGCCGCCGCGCCCAGGCCGGAGGCGATGCTCACGTAGTCCGGCGGCACCTCGCCGATGCAGATGCAGCTGCGTTCGAGCGCGGCCTGGCCGGCCAGGCCCTGGCCCAGGTTGAAGCGTTCGCCCAGGGACTTCCTGCGGGTGTAGGCGTAGCTGGCGCACAGGTACAGCTGCTGCGCGGCGGCGTCGTACAGGTAAAAGGCGCCGACCTGGGCTTGCAGCCTGTGCGCCAGGCACAGCAGCACCTGCTCGGCCATCGGCCCGGTCTCGTGCTCGCCGCGCATCAAGTCGCCCAGCTCGTTCAAGCCAGACTTGAGCCAGTCGCGGGCGCTCTCGGCCGCGCTGTTGGCGCGCAGCGCCGCCGTCATCTGGCCGAACGCCAGGTCGAGCGAGCGCTGCACGTCGCTCATGCGCAGCACCGAGCGCAGCAGCTCGCCCACCTCGTCGCCGGGTATCTGGTCCGGCGCGACCGCGGGCGCGGCGGCCGGCACCAGGTCGCGCGTCAGGTCGCCGCTGGCGATGGCCTGGGTGACGGCGATCTTGTCGGCCGCGCCGGCCGTCATGGCGCGCGCCAGCTCCAGCGCCACGCCCAGCGGCGCCGTCACCGAGCGCACGATGCGCCGTCCCAGCGCCACCGCCAGTAGCGACAGCAGCACGATGGCGCCGATCAGCGTGTTGGCGGCGCGGGTCAGGCGGCCGACGCGCTGGGTCAGCGCCGCGTTCAGCTGGTCGAGCACCAGCTCGCTCACGCGGTACTGGTCGTCGATGGTCTCGCTGTACAGGCGGTAGTATTCCAGCGCGGGGAAGCGCAGCTGCTCGGGCGCGATGATCTGCTCCTGCACCAGTTGCAGCACCTGGGCGCCGTTGTTGCGGTTGGCCTGGACCACCTCGGCCAGCGTGTCGCGCAGCGCCTCGTTGCTGCCCATGGCCAGCGCCAGGGCGTCGTCGATCGTGTCGTAATAGTCCAGCGCGCGGTCGGTGCGCGAACGGATCAGCATGCGCTGGGCGTGGCTGACCTTCCGCTCCACCAGGATGCCGCTGCCGAGGCCGCGCAACTGCGCCAGCGTTTCCCGCAGAGCGGGCGCGCGCACCAGCGCCGCGTCGATCAGGAAATAGGTTTCCGGCTCGGGATCGAGGCGCAGCTTGAACAGGTCGGCGATCAGCAGCTCCAGCTTGAGCAGGCGCACGATCAGTTCCGTGTGCGCCGCGAAGCTGGCCTCGGCCGACAGGGCTTGCCGGGTGATGTCGTTGCTGAGCGTGGTCCAGTCCTCGCGGATACGTAGCCAGGCGACGTTGACGGCGCGCTCGTCCAGGCGGCGGACCTGGCCTTCGACGGTGGCGACCGCCCGGTCGGCCTCGGCGTGCCTGGCTTCTTGTTCGGGCCGGACGTCGTTGTAACCGTTCAGGCGCATGGCCTGCAGTCCGCGGTGCTGCTGGACCAGTTGCACCAGCCGCAGCACCGTGCGCGCCGGCGCGATGCCTTGCGCCTCGACCTGGGCGATCTGGACCGACTTGTTCGCTTCCAGGACAAACAATACCGAGGGCAGCGCCACCATGGCCGCCGCCAACAGCGCCAGCATGAAGAATTTTTGCCTCAGCAAGAGCCGGTTCAGCCAGCCATTCATGTCCCCTCCCAGGCGCGGACAGGACGCCGCTCCCGCCCCGCGCGCCGTCGCGGTTGTTTCGAATGATTATAGGGGTATTGACTTACGCCAACGAATATATTTGGGGCAAGTGTGGCGGGGTGTTGCTAATCGCGGCGGATCGGGCGTTTTGACCAGGACAAGCGCAAGCGGTTAAAAGGCCGAGTCCTTGGGCATCAGATGGCGGAAGGTGGGCTCGATGTTTTTGGCGTGCAGGTGCTGGATGATGTCTTCCAGCGTCGCGTCCTTCAGCAGCAGGCCGGCCGGGCTGGCGTGCGGCGCCGGCGCAGCGGCCTTGTGCGGGCGTTCCCGGCCTTGCGGCGGATGCATGATGTTGATCGCCTGCGTGAACTGCCGGTCGCCGATGCTTTGCAGCCCTTCCAGGAACGCGGCTTGGGCGGCGTGGGGCGGCATCATCTCCAGGCCGGTCTCGTCGGCGAAGGACGCCCCCATGCCGGGATTGATGAAGGCGGCCCAGGTGTTGCTGGCCACGTGCAGGCAGGGTGGCAGCTCGGCCGTGGTGCTGGTCAGCGTGTCGGGCCGAAGGCCGATCTCTTCGTTCGGGATGTCGGGGAAGTAGGTCCTGCGCAGCAGGTGCAGGAAGTGCTGCGCTTGGTTCAGCGGCACCGGCGTCTCCAGCGACAGCCACAGCGAATAACCCGCGCCGCCGCTGATGCTGACCGCCGGCGCGGGCAGGCCCAGCTGGTCCTGCAGCGCGTTGGCCACGCCGCACAGGCGGTCCCAGTGCTGCAGCGCCGGCGCGTCGCCCATGCGGTTGAAGTCGACGATCAGCGTGCGCACCAGGCCGTTGTCCGACACCAGGTTGATGGCGCTGGTCTTCTCGCCGCCCAGGTGCTGGGCCAGGATGTCCGCCGTCAGCGCGCCGGCCGGGAAGCACTCCTGGTCGTCGAGCAGGTACAGCCGTTTCAGTTCCGCGACCAGCTTGTCCATCACAGCACCCCCTGCGCGCGCAGCGCGGCGATGTCCTCGTCGCTTTGGCCCAGCAGGCCGCGCAGGATCTCGTCGGTGTGCTGGCCCAGCAGCGGCGGCGCCACCGCGTTGCCGGTCGGCGTGGCCGACATCTTCATCGGGCTGCGTACCAGCTTGGTGCTGCCGGCGGTGGGATGCGGCACGTCCATCACCAGCCCGCGCGCCAGCACCTGCGGGTTCTTGTAGACGTCGTCGAGGTTGTTGATCGGGCCGCACGGCACGCCGACCGCCTCCAGCTGCTCGATCCAGAAGTCGCGCGGCTGCGCCAGCACCATGTCCGCCAGCAGCGGCACCAGCTCGTCGCGGTGCTGCACGCGCAGCGGGTTGGTGGCGTAGCGCGCGTGCGTGGCGAGGTCGGCGCGGCCGCCCACTTCGACAAACTTCTGGTACTGGCCGTCGTTGCCGGTGGCGACGATGATGTAGCCGTCGGCGCACTGGAAGGTCTGGTAGGGCACGATGTTCGGATGCGCGTTGCCCCAGCGCTTGGGCGGCTTGCCGCTGTTGAGGTAGTTGCTGCCCATGTTGGCCAGCATCGCCACCTGCACGTCCAGCAGGGCCATGTCGATGTACTGGCCCTCGCCGCTGCGGTCGCGGTGGGTCAACGCGGCCAGGATGGCGATGGTGGCGTACATCCCGGTCATCAAATCGGTCAGCGCCACGCCGGCTTTCTGCGGGCCGCCGCCGGGCAGGTCGTCGCGCTCGCCGGTGACGGACATCAGGCCGCCCATGCCCTGGATCAGGAAGTCGTAGCCGGCGCGGTGCGCGTACGGGCCGTCCTGGCCGAAGCCGGTCACCGAACAGTAGACCAGGTCGGGCTTGATAGCCTTCAGCGATTCATAGTCGAGGCCGTAGCGTTTGAGCTGGCCCACCTTGAAGTTTTCCAGCACCACGTCGCAATGGCTGGCCAGCTCGCGGATCAGCGCCTGGCCGTCGGCGCTGGCGATGTCGATCGTGACCGAGCGCTTGCCACGGTTGGCGGCCAGGTAGTAGGCCGCCTCGGTGGTGTCGTGGCCGTCGGCGTCCTTGGCGTAGGGCGGGCCCCAGGCGCGGGTGTCGTCGCCGCTGCCGGGCCGTTCGATCTTGATGACGTCGGCGCCGAGGTCGGCCAGATTCTGCGAGCACCACGGTCCCGCCAACACCCGGCTCAGGTCGAGGACGCGGATATGGCCTAGCGCTTTTGGAGCTGTCATGATGTGTGTAACCTTTTGAGTAAACCGATCAGGCCGCTAGTGTAGTGGCTCGCCCGGCGCTTGCACATAATTTTTTTGCAAGGCGGCCGCCAGTTCGCGCGCGGCCTGCCAGCGCAGCTGCGGCGACGGGTAGTCCGGCTTGCTGCGGCGCGGCTCGGCGCTGCCGCGGTACATCTTCCGGAAGTAAGCCGCCAGCTGCGCCGCCGGCCAGCCGGCCCGCCACGCCAGCAGCAGGCCTTCGCGGTCGGCTTCGACCTCCTGCGCGTAGTTGGTGGGCGCCAGCTGGTCCATCAGATCGCTGTCGTGGTCGACCGCGTGTTCCAGCTCCAGGAAGGGACGGCCGGCCCAGCGCGGGTCCAGCCGCAGCGCCTGCTGGTATTCCTTCAGGTTGTGGCGCAGCGCGGCGTGTTCGATTTCGTGCGCCAGCAGCATGGCCAGCTCGGCGTCGTTCAGTTCCAGCCGCTGCACGTAGGCCAGGCTGACCAGGATTTTGCCGCCGGCCATGCAGTCGGCGTTCTGCTCGGGATCGCCTGTGGTGTGGACTTCCCAGGCCCAGTCCGCCGTTTCCGGGTAGTCGCGCCGGGCGCGGGCGATCAGCGTGGCGGCGATGGCGTTGACGCGGGCCGTGAAGCGGGCGTCGGCGTCGAGCACGTGATCGTTCAGGCGCGTGGCGTACACCTCGGCGGCGCGGGCGACGATCAGCTGCTGCGTCAGGGCGGCGGCCTCCTGCGCGACGGCGGGCGCGGCGGCCAGCAGCGCGAGCAACAGCAAGCGCGCGGCCCAGCTATTTGACACGCCCGGCATTCGTGGTAGTGTTGACATCGTTTCCATCTCAGCTTTCGAGGCATCCACCATGTGGCCCTACCCAAAAATCGTTGCACACCGCGGCGGCGGTACGCTGGCGCCGGAAAACACCATCGCCGGCCTGCGCGCCGGCCTGGCCTACGGCTTTCACGCGGTCGAGTTCGACGTCATGCTGTCGCGCGACGGCATCGGCATGGTGATGCACGATCCCGAGTTCGGCCGCACGGTGGCGGGGCAGGGCAGCGTGGCGGCCACCGACGCCATCGACCTGTCCGCGATGGACGCGGGCAGCTGGTTCGGGCCGCAATTCCGCGACGAGCCGGTGCCATTCTTTACCCAGTTCATCGATTATTGCAAGCAGCAGCGTATCTGGATGAACGTGGAAATCAAGCCTGCCGGCGGTTTCGAGCGCGAGACCGGCAGCTGGGTTGCAAAAATAACACGCGAGCATTACGCCGCCGAGATCGCCGCCGGCGAGCCGGCCGCCGTGCCCTTGCTGTCCTCGTTCAGCTTCGAGGCGCTGGCCGCCGCCCGCGACGCGGCGCCCGAGCTGCCGCGCGGCTATCTGCTGGACAAGATCCCCGCCGACTGGCAGGCGCAGGCGCGCGAACTGGGCGCGGTGGCCATCCACACCAACCAGAAGCACCTGACGCCCGAGCTGGCGGCGCAGATCAAGGCCGCCGGCTACGGGCTGTTTTGCTACACCGTCAACGATCCCGAACGGGGCAGGGAGATCCTGTCCTGGGGCGTGGACGGCTTCTGCACCGACCGGATCGATTTGATCGGACCCACTTTCACCTAAGACCCTATGCGCCTCACGGTCATATATAATCAACCCTTTGCATCTGCCAGCTACCACTGCTTACGACATGAAATCATCTGAAATCCGCGACAAATTCCTCAAGTTTTTTGAATCCAAGGGTCATTCGATTGTCCGTTCCAGCTCCCTGGTGCCTGGCAACGACCCGACCCTGCTGCTGACCAACAGCGGCATGGTGCAGTTCAAGGACGTGTTCACCGGCACCGACAGCCGTCCGTACACCCGCGCCACCTCCGTGCAGCGCTGCGTGCGCGCCGGCGGCAAGCACAACGACCTGGAAAACGTCGGCTACACCGCGCGCCACCACACCTTCTTCGAAATGCTGGGCAACTTCAGCTTCGGCGACTACTTCAAGCGCGACGCCATCAGCTTCGCGTGGGAACTGCTGACCAAGGTCTACGGCCTGCCGGTCGAGAAGCTGACCGTGACCGTCTACCAGGAAGACGACGAGGCCTACGACATTTGGGCCAACGAAGTGGGCGTGCCGAAGGAGCGCATCATCCGCATCGGCGACAACAAGGGCGCGCGCTACGCGTCGGACAACTTCTGGCAGATGGCCGACACCGGCCCGTGCGGCCCGTGCACCGAGATCTTCTACGACCACGGCGCCGAGATTCCAGGCGGCCCGCCAGGCTCGCCCGACGAAGACGGCGACCGCTTCATCGAGATCTGGAACCTGGTGTTCATGCAGTTCAACCGCGACGAAGCGGGCGTGATGCACAAGCTGCCGAAGCCGTGCGTCGACACCGGCATGGGCATGGAGCGCCTGGCCGCCGTACTGCAGCACGTGCACTCGAACTACGAGATCGACCTGTTCCAGCACCTGATCAAGGCCGCCGCGCGCGAAACCGGCGCCACCGACCTGGAAAACAAATCGCTGCGCGTGATCGCCGACCACATCCGCGCCGCCGCGTTCATGATCGTCGACGGCGTGATCCCCGGCAGCGAAGGCCGCGCCTACGTCCTGCGCCGCATCATCCGCCGCGCGCTGCGCCACGGCCACAAGCTGGGCCAGACCAAGCCGTTCTTCTACAAGCTGGTGGCCGACCTGGCCATCGAGATGGGCGCCGCCTATCCGGAGCTGGAGGAAGCCAAGGACCGCGTGGCCCAGATGCTCAAGGCCGAGGAAGAGCGCTTCGGCGAGACGCTGGAGACCGGCATGAAAGTGCTGGAAGCCCAGCTGGCCAAGGACGGCAAGGGCATCGACGGCGCCACCGCCTTCACGCTGTACGAGACCTACGGCTTCCCGCCTGACCTGACCGCCGACATCTGCCGCGAACGCAACATCGAGTTCGACCAGGCCGGCTACGACGCCGCGCTGAAGGAAAGCCAGGAACTGTCGCGCAAAGGCGGCAAGACCACCAAGGATGCCAAGGTCGAGTACTCGGGCGAGAAGAACAAATTCGTCGGCTACGACAACCTGAGCCACAACAGCAAGATCGTCGCGCTGTACGCGGGCGGCACGCCGGTGCAGGAACTGAAGGCCGGCCAGGCCGGCATCGTGGTGCTGGACACCACGCCGTTCTACGCCGAATCCGGCGGCCAGGTGGGCGACCAGGGCGTGATCGGCACGGGCGCGGCGCAGTTCAGCGTCAGCGACACGCTGAAGATCCAGGCCGACGTGTTCGGCCACCACGGCGTGCTGGAATCCGGTTCGCTGAAGGTGGGCGACGCGGTCAGCGCCAACGTGGACGAGGCCAAGCGCGCGCGCACCATCCGCAACCACTCGGCCACCCACCTGATGCACAAGGCCCTGCGTGAAGTGCTGGGCTCGCACGTGGCGCAGAAGGGCTCGCTGGTCGATCCCGACAAGACCCGTTTCGACTTCAGCCACAACGCGCCGCTGACGGCCGAGCAGATCGCCGAAGTGGAAGCCAAGGTCAACAAAGAGATCCTGGAAAACCAGGCGACCAAGGCGCAGCACATGTCCTTCGACGACGCGGTCAAGCACGGCGCGATGGCGCTGTTCGGCGAGAAGTACGGCGACGAAGTGCGCGTGCTGGACATCGGCTCGTCGAAAGAGCTGTGCGGCGGCGTGCACGTGCACCGCACCGGCGACATCGGCCTGTTCAAGATCACCGGTGAAGGCGGCGTCGCTGCGGGCATCCGCCGCGTCGAGGCCGTGACGGGCGAGGGCGCGCTGGCGCTGGTGCAAACCATGAACCGCCGCCTGCTGGACGCTTCGGCCGCGCTGAAGTCGACGCCGGAGGAATTGACCGCGCGTATCGGCCAGGTGCAGGACCACGTCAAGGCGCTGGAGAAGGAGCTGGCCGCGCTGAAATCGAAACTGGCTTCGGGCCAGGGCGACGAGCTGGCCACGCAGGCGGTGGACGTCAACGGCATCAAGGTGCTGGCGGCGGTGCTGGAGGGCGCCGACGTGGCGCGTCTGCGCGAAACCATGGACAAGCTCAAGGACAAGCTGAAGACCGCCGCCATCGTGCTGGCCAGCGTGGCCGACGGCAAGGTCAGCCTGATCGCGGGCGTGACGGCGGACGCCACGTCCAAGGTCAAGGCCGGCGAGCTGGTGAACTTCGTTGCACAACAAGTGGGCGGAAAAGGCGGCGGACGCCCCGATATGGCGCAGGCCGGCGGCACCGATCCTAGCGGTTTGCCAGCGGCGCTGGCGGCTGTTCCGGCATGGGTGGGCGAGCGCGCTTAAGTTGCCAAAAAGCCTTGTAATGCAGTAACTATGCGGCCTGCGTGTCTCACGCAGGCCGTTGTTGTCTGGAGCGAGCTGTTGTATACTTGCCAGCTCCCGTTGCAAACTTGCAACGCACTACGAACTATTTTGGTGCAGCGCGTCATGCGTTCCGTTTTGGAGTAGTATGACGACAGTCCTAACAAAACATGCGGGTTCTTGATGAGCGACACGATACTTGAAAACGAAATCATGGAATTCCACAAAGAACTCGACGCGCGCGGCCTGAACTGTCCGCTGCCGATTCTCAAGGCCAAGAAAGCCTTGTCCGAGTTGCAAAGTGGCGAGGTCCTGCGCATCATGGCGACCGACCCCGGTTCCGTGCGCGATTTCCAGGCATTTGCCAAGCAGACCGGCAACGCCCTGTTGTCGCATGTCCAGATCGGCCGCGAATTCGTCTTTTTGATGCGGCGCAAATAAGCCTTCCGCTTCTTTTTCCCTAGAAACATCGTCTATCAGATTTATTTTTTAGACGATTTCTACTAGCTAAAAAACGCACGATCGTGCTTTATTTTCTTGTGCGTGCTGAATTTCTCATATAATCTAGCCCACATAATTTAGTCCCGAATTCTTACTTTTTCCAAAGGCATAGCTATGAAAGTCTTGGTACCCGTCAAACGCGTGGTCGACTACAACGTCAAGGTGCGCGTCAAGTCCGACGGCACGGGCGTTGATATTGCCAACGTCAAAATGTCGATGAACCCATTCGATGAGATCGCGCTGGAAGAAGCGATGCGCCTCAAAGAAGCCGGCAAAGTGACCGAAGTGGTCGCCGTATCGTGCGGCGTGACCCAGTGCCAGGAAACCCTGCGCACCGGCATGGCCATCGGCGCCGACCGTGGCATCCTGGTGGAGACCGCCGTTGAACTGGAACCGCTGGCCGTGGCCAAGCTGCTCAAGGCCTTGGCCGACAAAGAGCAACCGCAGCTGATCATCCTGGGCAAGCAGGCGATCGACGACGACTCCAACCAGACCGGTCAGATGCTGGCTGCGCTGCTGGGCTGGCCGCAAGCGACGTTCGCGTCGAAAGTGGTGCTGGAAGACGGCAAGGTCACCGTGACCCGCGAAGTGGACGGCGGCCTGGAAACCCTGGCGCTGACCCTGCCTGCCATCGTCACCACCGACCTGCGCCTGAACGAGCCGCGCTATGTGACGCTGCCGAACATCATGAAGGCCAAGAAAAAGCCGCTGGATGTGACCAAGCCAGAAGACCTGGGCGTCGATGTGACCCCGCGTCTGAAAACCCTGAAGGTCGTCGAGCCTGCGAAGCGCTCGGCCGGCATCAAGGTAGCAGACGTCGCAACCCTGGTCGCGAAACTGCGCACCGAAGCTAAAGTCATCTAAAGGATAAATCATGGTCGCATTAGTTATTGCAGAACACGACAACGCTAGCCTGAAAGGCAGCACCCTCCACACCGTGACCGCCGCAGCCCAATGCGGTGGCGACGTGCACGTCCTGGTCGCTGGCTCGAACGCCGGCGCCGCCGCTGCCGCCGCCGCGCAGATCGCCGGCGTGTCGAAAGTCATCGTGGCCGACGCCCCTTACTTCGCCGACGGCCTGGCCGAGAACATCGCCGAGCAGGTGCTGGCGCTGGCCGCTTCGTACAGCCACATCCTGGCTCCGGCCACCGCCTACGGCAAGAACATCCTGCCGCGCGTGGCCGCCAAGCTGGACGTGGCGCAGATCTCGGAAATCACCAAGGTCGACTCGCCTGACACCTTCGAGCGTCCCATCTACGCCGGCAACGCGATCGCCTACGTGCAATCGTCGGACAAGGTCAAGGTCATCACCGTGCGCTCGACCGGCTTCGACGCCGCCGCCGCCACCGGCGGTTCGGCCGCCACCGAGACCGTTGCCACTGTTGCCGATATGGGCAAGTCGGCCTTCGTCGGCCGCGAGCTGGCCAAGTCGGATCGTCCTGAACTGACCGCCGCCAAGATCATCGTTTCCGGCGGCCGCGGCATGGGCTCGGGCGAAGCGTTCAAGATCCTGGAACCGCTGGCAGACAAGCTGAACGCCGCCATGGGCGCATCGCGCGCAGCGGTCGACGCCGGCTACGTGCCGAACGACTGGCAGGTTGGCCAGACCGGCAAGATCGTCGCGCCGACGCTGTACATCGCCGTCGGCATCTCCGGCGCGATCCAGCACCTGGCCGGCATGAAGGATTCGAAGACCATCGTCGCGATCAACAAGGATCCGGAAGCGCCGATCTTCTCCGTTGCCGACTACGGCATCGTGGGCGATCTGTTTGAAATCGTGCCGCAACTGGTCGCAGAACTGGGCTAATTAACCCGTTATGAACACAGGGCCACGCTGATCCGGACGACCGGATTGCCGTGGCCTTTTTCTTGGAGAGATAAGATGCCGTATCAAGCACCCCTGAAAGACATGCTGTTCGTGATGAACGAACTGGCCGACCTGGCCGCCGTCAACGCGCTGCCGGGCAATGAGGACGCCACCCCGGACACGGCCGAAGCCGTGCTGGAGGAGAACGCCAAGTTCGTCGCCAACGTGGTGGCGCCGCTGAACAATCCGAGCGACAAGGAGCCGAGCTTCTGGCACGACGGCCAGGTCACCACCTCCAAGGGCTTCAAGGACGCCTTCAAGGCGTTTGCCGAGGCTGGCTGGCAGGGTGTGCAGCATCCGGTGGAGTTCGGCGGCCAGGGTCTGCCCAAGCTGCTGGCGACGCCATGCATCGAAATGCTCAACGCCGGCAGCATCTCGTTCGCGCTGTGCCCGTTGCTGTCGGACGGCGCGATCGAGGCGCTGCTGACCGCCGGCAGCGATGAGCAGAAGGCCATCTACCTGGAGAACCTGGTGTCGGGCAAATGGACCGGCACCATGAACCTGACCGAGCCGCAAGCCGGCTCCGACCTGGCCGCCGTGCGCACCCGCGCCGTGCCGCAGGGCGACGGCACCTACAAGGTGTTCGGCACCAAGATCTTCATCACCTACGGCGAGCACGACTTCACCGAGAACATCGTGCACCTGGTGCTGGCGCGCACGCCGGACGCGCCTGCCGGCGTGAAGGGGATTTCGCTGTTCATCGTGCCGAAGTTCCTGGTCAACGCCGACGGCTCGCTGGGCGCGCGCAACGATGCGCATTGCGTGTCGATCGAACACAAACTGGGCATCAAGGCCAGCCCGACCGCCGTGCTGCAGTTCGGCGACCACGGCGGCGCCATCGGCACGCTGGTGGGTGAGGAGAACCGTGGCCTGGAGTACATGTTCATCATGATGAACGCGGCCCGCTTCGGTGTCGGCATGCAGGGCATCGGCCTGGCCGAGCGCGCTTACCAGAAGGCCGTGGCCTTCGCCAAGGACCGCGTGCAGTCGCGCGACCTGGCCGGTTCGGCTGGTCCGGTCTCGATCATTCATCATCCGGACGTGCGCCGCATGCTGATGTCGATGCGTGCGCAGACCGAGGCGGCGCGCGCGCTGGCCTACGTCGGCGCCGGCATCAGCGACGTGGCGCACAGCCACGCCGACGCCGAGGTGCGCAAGGCCAACCTGGCGGTGTACGAGTATCTGGTGCCGGTGATCAAGGGCTGGTCGACCGAGATGTCGCAGGACGTCACGCGCGACGGCGTGCAAGTGCATGGCGGCATGGGCTTCATCGAAGAGACTGGCGCGGCGCAGCACTATCGCGATGCGAAGATTTTGACCATCTACGAAGGCACGACGGCGATCCAGGCGAACGACCTGGTCGGCCGCAAGACCGTGCGCGACGGCGGCGCCGTGGCCAAGAGCATCATCGCCCAGGTGCGCGCGACCGAGGCGCAGCTGGCTGCGGCTGGCGGCGCGGACTTCAAGGCCATCCTGGCGCAGCTGTCGTCCGGCAGCAAGGACCTGGAGGCGGTGGTGGACTTCGTGGTGGTCAATATGAAGAGCGACATCAAGGGCGTGTTCGCCGGCAGCGTGCTGTATCTGAAGTTGGCCGGCCTGGTGCTGGGTGGCTGGCAGATGGCGCGCGCGGCGCTGGTGGCGCAGCAGAAGTTGGACGCCAACGAAGGCGACGCCAGCTTCTACAAGGCCAAGATTGTCACCGCGCGCTTCTTCGCCGACCATATCCTGTCGCAGTCGTCGAGCCTGCGCATCGCCATCATCGACGGCAGCGCCGGCGTGCTGGCGCTGAGCGAAGACCAGTTCTAATCCCGTCTTAAAACCACTGGGGTCAAGTCTGACAATCGGACACGGGCTCTACCTTAAGCAGGCGCTTAGGGTAGAGCTCGTGTCCGAATGTCAGACTTGACCCCAATCTTGCATCACGTCGATGATGGCCTGGTAGACGCGCACCGGTTCTTCGGCGATGCGGTTGAGCACGTACAGGAAGTGCTCGTCGCCGAACACGGCGTACTCGCGGGTGGGGAAGCCGCGCGCGTGCAGCCCGGCGATCTGCTCGGTGCCCAAGCCGATCAGCGATTCGAATTCATACCAGCGCGGGTCGATGCGCTCTTTCAGGATCAAGGCGCTGAGGTCTTGCTGGATGCCGCGGTCGTGCGTGGCGATCGAGCACTTGTGGCCGCTCAGCAGCAGTTCTTGGGCGTGGCGGCGGTAGGCTGCTGCCAGCTCCGGGCTGTTGCGGTTGTATGCGATGTCTTCCGCTTCCAGGAAGGCGCCTTTCACCAGGCGGATGCGGCCGGGGATCTTCATCAGCGACGGCAGGTCCTGCGCGGTGCGGTGGCGCTTGGCCGGCACGGTGATGCCGACGTTGTGCAAGCCTTCTTCCTGGTGCAGCCGCGCGTAGATGGCGTAGATGTCGTCGGCGCGGTCGGCGCCTTCCATCGAGATCATCACTTCGCGGTTGATCTCGGCGGCCGCCAGCGCGATGCGGCGGGCGTTGCGGTAGCCCAGCTCGCGGTCCACCGTCATGCCGATATGCGACAGGTCCAGCGACACCGAGCAGTTCAGGTTGCGCTGGCCGATGGCGCGGGTCAGCTCCATGAACACTTCCGTTTCGGCCATCGCGAAGCCTTCGTCGCGCACGCTCTCGCCCATGTACTCGGCCGAGGCCGCATGGCCCTGGGCGATGATGTGCTCGACCCGTTGCAGGGCCTCGGCCACGGTGCGTCCGGCCACGTAGCGCTGCGAAACCTTGTGCATATAGGGCCGCAGCAGCGGGTCGTTGCAGAATTTTTCCTTGGCGTTCTCGTCGAGCGCCAGCGTGCGCAGCGTGGTGGCGGCCTGGTCTACCAGCGGCTGCCATTGCGGAGGGAAGGCGGGGTGGTGCACGGATTCTCCAGTGATAAAAAAAACAGCCCGGAGGCTGTTTCGATTGGGCCTAGTTGCGGACCAGGTTGCCGTTGTCGTTGCGGACCCGGTCGCCCGTCAGCATGCGCGGGTCGTGGTCGAAGTTGAAGCTGGCCTGTTTGCCGTCTTCGTATTGCACGTGCACGGTCCACTGCTTGCTGGACTTGGCGTTCTCTTCGATCTTCTTGCCGGCGTAGGCGCCGCCGGCCGCGCCGGCCACGGTGGCCAGTTCGCGGCCGTGGCCGCTGCCGACCTGGTTGCCCAGCAGGGCGCCGGCCACGCCGCCGGCGATCAGGCCCAGCGCGCTGCCTTCGCCGGCCTTGTCGCTGACCACGACCGAGGTCACCTTGCCGCATTCCATGCAGCTGCCGGGCTTGGCCGGGCTGGCCTTGAGCTGGGCCTTGGCCAGCGCCATCGATTTGTCGTATTCGGACTTGGCGTCGCGCGTGCATTGCATGCGCGCGGCTGATTCGCTTTCTTCCGAGCACAGCTTCTTGTCTTCCGCGTAGCGGGTGGCGATGCGTTTCGATTCCGCGTTGAATTGCTCTTTGGGTGTTTGCGCCTGGGCCGTGGTGGCCAGGCCGGCCAGTGCCAGCGCCATCAGGATAGAACGGTTCATGCTTTTCTCCTTATTAACCGTAGGAACCGCCAGTGTACAACAAGTCAAACAGGCGGGAAATCGTGGCGATCAGGCCGCCCGCGCCGACCATCATGCTGGCCACCAGCACCACGGCCAGCGGCCAGTGGGTGTCGGACTGCCTGCCGGAGCCGGGGTTGAAGCGGGCGTCCCATTTTTCGTCGGACATCAGGCCCAGCACCAGCGCCTCCAGGAAACCGGCCAGGCCGGAGACCATGATGGGCAGCAGCTTGTAGAAGCCGTCGGCGTCGGGCCAGACGGCCGATACGGCGGCCGAGGCCGGCAGGGCGGCCAGGTGCAGCCACAGCCAGGGGTCGCGCGCGCCGCGCAGGTACAGGCGCTGCAGGCCGAGGCCGCCCGCGAGGAAGGCCAGCAGGGCGGCCAAGGTCTTGTTTTTGTGGGGAGTGTGGTGCGAAACAGTCATGTTTGTTCAGCGGTGGCCGGAAAACATGCAGTATCGGTCATAATACGGCCCCCGGCGGAGCTTTTTTATGGTCGTGGCTCTTGCCCCGCACGCCGGTTCGGGGGATAATCTTCGATTACCCCAACATTGCCCGATTATTTCATTAACGCTTGCTGCTTCGCGGCAAAGCGCGCTATAATTTGCGGCTTTTTCCGTCCTAGCACACTTTTTGGAAATATTATGGTCGTTATTCGTTTAGCTCGTGGAGGCGCCAAGAAGCGTCCGTTCTTCAACATCGTTGCAACCGACTCGCGCAATCGCCGCGATGGGCGTTTCATCGAGCGCATCGGTTTCTACAACCCGATGGCATCCGGTGGTGAAGTCGCTCTGCGCATCACCGCTGACCGTCTGGCTCACTGGCAATCGGTTGGCGCGCAGCTGTCGCCTACCGTGGCCCGTCTGGTCGCTTCGAACAAAGCCGCCTAAGTCTGGTTGCTGGTTTGACCGATAAGAATGCATCCGGGGTGCAAGTCCCCGACGATCTGGCACAGGTAGGCTTTGTCTTCGGTGCCTACGGCGTCGCTGGCTGGGTGAGGATACGTCCTTTCTCGGAAGATGCGGATGCACTCCTCGCGGTGAAAACCTGGTGGATCGACAAGCCAAGCTTGCACGATGTCGATGTCAAGCAGTGCAAACTGCATGGCGGCGACGTGGTGGCGCAGCTGGTGGGAGTGACCGACCGGAACGTTGCAGAAGCGCTCAAGGGCGCGGCTGTCTCGATTCCGCGCAGTCGTTTCCCGGCCTTGTCCGACGATGAGTTTTACTGGGCCGAGTTGATCGGTCTGGATGTAGAGAATTTGCAAGGTGAGCACCTCGGTACGGTGACTGACATGATGAGCAATGGTCCGCAGTCGATCTTGCGCATACAGCCAGCCGCTCTGCCCGATGCTGATCCCGAGGTTGCGGCGCAGGAGCGCCTGATTCCATTTGTGGACGCGTTTATCATCAAGGTAGACAAGGCCGCCAAGAAGATCACTGTCGACTGGGGCCTTGATTACTGAACATAAGGGCGGCCCGCCATGCAATTCGATGTCGTGACCCTGTTCCCCGAAATGTTCGCCGCACTGACGCAGTCGGGTGTCACCCGGCGCGCGTTTGAACAGAATAAATGTGGCTTGTCGTTGTGGAATCCGCGTGATTTCACCACGGACAATCACCGCACCGTGGATGACCGCCCGTATGGCGGCGGCCCCGGCATGGTGATGCTGGCCAAGCCCCTGGAAGCGACGCTCAACGCGGCGAAGCAGCGCCAGACCGACGCCGGTCTGCCCGCGCCCCGCGTGGTGTTCATGTCGCCCCAGGGCAGGCAGTTGACGCACGAGCGCGTGATGCAGCTCAAGCAGGAACCCGGTCTGGTGATCCTGTGCGGCCGCTACGAGGCGGTGGACCAGCGTTTGCTGGACCGCTGCGTCGACGAGGAAATCAGCCTGGGCGATTTCGTGCTGTCCGGCGGCGAGCTGCCGGCGATGGCCTTGATGGATGCCGTGATCCGCCAGATACCCGGCGTGCTGAACACGGATGCGTCGGCGGTCGAGGACAGCTTCGTCAACGGCCTGCTGGATTCGCCGCACTATACGCGGCCGGAAACGTACGAGGGTGTGGGCGTGCCGCCGGTGCTGATGGGCGGCAACCACGCCGAGATCGAGAAATGGCGCCGTCAGCGCATGCTGGAGGCGACCGCGCGCAAGCGTCCGGATTTGCTGGTCAAAGCGCGTGAGGCGGGGCTGCTCACCAAGCTTGACGAAAAGTTTTTGGCAGGTTTGTAAACCTGTTGTAGTAGCTAGCGGGCATGTCGCCCGCGTGTTTTAACCCCATCCTCTACTGGGCATCGAGCTTCGGCTCACAGCGCGCCAGCATGATGGTTTATGGAGTCATTAAAAATGAATCTGATTCAACAACTCGAGCAAGAAGAAATCGCTCGCCTGGGCAAGAGCATCCCTGACTTTGCACCTGGCGATACCGTGATCGTCAACGTTAACGTAGTCGAAGGCACCCGCAAGCGCGCCCAGGCTTACGAAGGCGTGGTCATCTCCCGTCGCAACCGTGGCCTGAACTCGAACTTCATCGTTCGTAAGATCTCGTCCGGCGAAGGCGTCGAGCGTACCTTCCAGCTGTACTCCCCGCTGATCGCTTCGATCGAAGTGAAACGCCGCGGTGACGTACGTCGCGCTAAACTGTACTACCTGCGTGATCGTTCCGGCAAATCGGCACGTATCAAGGAAAAACTGCCAAACCGTCGCCCAGTGGCGAAAGCAACCGCTGCTTAATAGCCGCGTTTGTGTTTGGATGGAAGGGGCGCCGTTGGTGCCCCTTTTTTGCATGTGGAGGTAGCGTTTGGCCAAGCCTTTGTTTGATCCGAAAGAACTGCCCGTGGACGCCATCGCCGGCGAGCCGGCCGTCGCGCCGGAGCGCTTGACGCCCGCGTGGCTGCGCGGGCGCTTCACGGCGCCGCCGCTGTGGACGCCCGAGGGCGCCGAGGAGTCGCTGGGCAGCCTGTCGCAGCGGCCGACGCCGACGCCGGCCTCGGTGCTGATCCCGCTGGTGCCGCGCGCGGACGGCCTGACCATCCTGCTGACCCAGCGCACCGACCACCTGACCGACCACGCCGGCCAGATCAGCTTTCCCGGCGGCCGCGCCGAGGACTACGACAGCGACGCGGTCGACACCGCGCTGCGCGAGTCGGAGGAGGAGATCGGTCTGGCGCGCCGCCATGTCGACGTGCTGGGCACCTTGCCGCGCTACCTGACCGGCACCGGCTATTGCGTGACGCCGGTGGTGGGCCTGGTGGCGCCGCCGTTCGAGCTGACCGCCGATCCGTCCGAGGTGGCGGAAATCTTCGAGGTGCCGCTGGCCTTCCTGATGGATGGGCTCAACCACCAGCGCCTGTCGGTGCAGCTGTCGGGCGGGCGCCGCAGCTTCTACGCGATGCCGTACGGCGACTATTACATCTGGGGTGCAACAGCGGGCATGCTGCGCAATCTGTTCCATTTCTTGCGCGCATAGAGACACTACGTTATCGTAGCGGGCATCAAGGCATCGCCGACTTAAAGGATCACTAATGACTTTTCTTTCCATTCTATGCGCGCTGCTGATTGAGCAGATGAAGCCGCTGCGCGCAGACAATCCGATCTACGCTGAAATCAAGCGCCTGGCGTTGCGGATGGAGATCTGGTTCAACGCCGGCGATTCGACCCACGGCCGCCTGGGCTGGTTTGTGATGATGGCGCTGCTGATGGTGCCCACGGCCGTGATCTACTGGCTGCTGCGCCGCTACGGCTGGTTCGGCATGCCCTTCCTGTGGAACGTGCTGATCGTCTACCTGACGCTGGGCTTCCGCCATTACAGCCACTATTTCACCTCGATCCAGCTGGCGCTCAACGCCGGCGACGACGCCACCGCGCGCGCGCTGCTGGCCGAGTGGACCAAGCAGGACACGGTCGGCATGGAAACGTCGGAGATCGCCCGCATCGCGGTCGAGAAGTCGCTGATCACCACGCACCGCAATGTGTTCGGCGTGTTCTTCTGGTTCCTGATGCCGCTGGGCCCGGCCTGCGCGGTGATGTACCGCGTGGCCGAGCACCTGGCGCGCGCCTGGAACGAGCCCGAGCACATGCGCAACGAGGCCTTCGGCCAGTTCGCCGCGCGCGCCTTTTACTGGATCGACTGGATACCGGTGCGCCTGACCGCCGTCGCGTTTGCCGTGGTCGGCAACTTCGAGGACGCGATCTACGCCTGGCGCAACTTCGCCCACCGCTGGGCGGACGAGGCGATCGGCATCATCCTGTCGGCCGGCGGCGGCGCCATGGGCGTGCGCCTGGGCACGCCGGCGGAGAACGCGGCCAAGCTGTTGCCGGCCGATGCCGCAACGGTGGACCTGGGCGACGAGGAGCCGGACATGTTGCCGGGCGAGGAACCGAGCGTGCGCGCCCTGCAGAGCACGGTGGGCCTGGTGTGGCGCGCGCTGCTGCTGTGGATGATGTTGTTATTGCTGTTGTCGGGCGCGGTCTGGCTCGGAGCGACCCCGTAACGTGGCACGAACACGGGTACAATAACGGCATTGCTGTGGTGCAGAATGATGATCTTTCTGCACCAAAGTGGTTAATCGCGTTGAAAACCGGATGGAAATCAATGACTTACGTATTCAGGTCTTCTATAAGATATAATACGTAAGATTCTTACAGAATGATATCCGCCCGGGCCACCCGCCGGGATCTTTCACGCATTCTTGTTACCAACAAGTATCTACTCCTAAGCAGCCGCCCATGGCAGAGTCAGCCCACAAACCGTCAGAACAGCTCGATTCGTTCTTCATCCTCGGCCTCACCAGCAATGGCAGGCAGTTCCGTCCCAGCGACTGGGCCGAGCGTCTGTGCGGGGTGATGTCCTGCTTCAAGCCCGAAGGTTACGGCGGCGGCCGCGACTCCCATCTGCAGTTCTCGCCCTACGTCACGCCGACCGTCATCAACGGCGTCAAGTCGGTGGTGGTGAACGGCAAGCTGCGCCAGCTGGAACCGCTGGCTTATCACTTCGTCATCTCCTTCGCCAAGGACAACGACCTGCAAATGGTCGACGCCTGCATCCTGCCTGAAAAGGCTTGATCTCCGTCATTTAAAATTCGCTTAATCGCCTACCCACAGGGGCGGGGTAGGGCGTATGCTGCCTGTTCTTCATTTTTTTTCGCGAGAGATCATGAACAACAGCCGCTTGAAACACGCCGCCGCCGCCAGCCTGCTGCTGTGCGGATTGTCCTTTGCCGCCACCGGCAGCGCGTGGGCGCAGGCCTTGCCGGCCGGCGTGGCCAAGGGGCCATCGGTCGAGGGCATCAGCGAGTACCGCCTGCCGAACGGCTTGAAGGTGCTGCTGTTTCCCGACGCCTCCAAGCCGACGGTGACGGTCAACGTCACCTACCTGGTCGGCTCGCGCCACGAGAACTACGGCGAGACCGGCATGGCCCACCTGCTCGAGCACATGATGTTCAAGGGAGCGCCCAAGAACCGCAGCATCCCGCAGGAATTCGCCAACCGCGGCATGGAATTCAACGGCACCACCTCCTACGACCGCACCAACTACTACGAGGTGTTCCAGGCCAGCCAGGACAACCTGAAATGGGCGCTGGACATGGAGGCCGACCGCATGGTGCACTCCTTCATCGCCCGCAAGGATCTCGATTCAGAAATGACGGTGGTGCGCAACGAGTACGAGAGCGGCGAGAACGATCCGTTCTCGGTGCTGCTCAAGCGCATGCAGAGCGTGGCGTACGACTGGCATTCGTATGGCCGCTCCACCATCGGCAACCGCAGCGACATCGAGAACGTGCGCATCGAGAATCTGCAGGCCTTCTATCGCACCTACTATCAGCCGGACAACGCGGTGCTGCTGGTGGCCGGCAAATTCGATCCGTCGCAGACGCTGGCCTGGATCAGCAAATCGTTCGGCGTGATCCCGAAACCCAAGCGCAGCCTGCCGCCGTTCTGGACGGTCGAGCCGACGCAGGACGGGGAGCGCAGCTTCGTGGTGCGGCGCAAGGGCGACATGCAGGTGATCGCGCTGGGCTACAAGATTCCGTCGGCCTTGCAGCAGGATAGCGACGCGCTCAGTTTCATGTCCGAGATTTTGGGTGACACGCCGACCGGCCGCCTGCACAAGGCGCTGGTGGAAAGCGGCAAGGCGGCGCAGGTGTTCAGCTTCGGCCAGACCGGCTATGCGCCGGGCCTGCAGATCATCGGCGCGGTGGTGAAGGCGGGCCAGCCGCTGGTGCCGGTGCGCGACGCGCTGATCGCGACGGTGGAGGGCTTCGCCAGCACGCCGCCGACGGCCGAGGAGATGGAACGCGCGCGGCGCAACTTCGCCAACGGTATCGAGAAGTCGCTCAACGATCCGCAGCGGGTGGGCGTGAGCCTGTCGGAGGAGATCGCGCTGGGCGACTGGCGCTTGCTGTTCGAGGGCCGCGACAAGCTGCCGACCATCACGCCGGAGCAGGTGGCGGCGGCGGCGGGGCGCTACCTCAAGCGCGACAACCGCGTGGTGGGCAGCTTCGTGCCCGAGGATGCGCCGCAGCGCGCCGAGATTCCGGCCGCGCCGTCGGTGGCGGAGGTGATGAAGGACTTCAAGGGCAAGGACAGCGTGCTGACGTCGGAGGTGTTCGATCCGAGTCAGGCCAACATCAACGCGCGCACCGAGGTCAAGACCATCGGCGGCCTGAAGGTCGCGCTGCTGAACAAGAAGAACCGCGGCGAGGCGGTGTCGGTGGACCTGCAGCTGCACTGGGGCGATGAGAAAAACCTGTTCAACACGGCCATCGTGTCGAACGCCGCCAACGAGATGCTGATGCGTGGCACCAGCAAATACACCCGCGAGCAGCTGGCCGACGCCTTCGCCAAGCTGAAGATCTCCGGCAGCCTGTATCGCTTCGACACCACCGGGCCGAATCTGGACGCGGCGCTGCGCCTGGTGGCGCATGTGCTGAAGGAGGCCAGCTTCCCGGCGGCGGAGTTCGAGCAGTTGCGCCAGCAGTGGCTGGTGGCGATCGAGGCGTCGCGCAACGAGCCGCAGTCGCTGGCGCGCACGGAGGTGGACCTGTATTTCAACCACTATCCCAAGGGCGATGTGCGCGCGCCGATGTCGGTGGACGAGCAGTTGGCGGCGGTGAAGGCGCTCAAGCTGGAGGATGTGATCGCGTTCCATCGCGACTACTACGGCGCCAATCATGGCGAGCTGGCCATCGTCGGCGATTTCGACAAGGCGGCGATCAGCAAGACCATCGCCGACAGCTTCGCCGGCTGGGACAGCAAGGTGGCCTATGCGCCGGTGAAGTCCACCAATGAGGACAAGGCGCCGCTGTACAAGAGCATCAACGCGCCGGACAAGGAGAACGGCTTCTACACCGCGCGCATGAACCTGGACCTGAACGTCAACGATCCCGATTATCCGCTGCTGGATCTGGCCAACTACATCTTCGGCGAGGGTGGTTTGAAATCGCGGCTGATGGATCGCATCCGCCAGAAGGATGGCTTGTCCTATGGCGGCGGTTCGGGCCTGCAGCCGGGCGAGATCGACCGCGCCGGCAGCTTCGGCATCGACGCCATCGCCGCGCCGCAGAACCTGAAGAAGCTGGAGGCGGCGATCCGGCAGGAGCTGGAGCGGGCGGTGAAGGACGGCTTCACGGCGGCTGAACTGGCGGGCGCGAAATCGGGCCTGTTGCAGCAGCGGGTGCAGAACCGTTCGAAGGACAACGTGCTGGCCGCCGGCTGGACGCGCAATCTGTACATGAACCGCACCTACAGCTGGAGCAAGGAGTACGAGGACAAGCTGAAGGCTGCCACGCTGGAGCAGGTCAACGCGGCCTTCCGCAAGGCTATCGATCCGGCCAGGCTGACCGTGGTGACGGCGGGCGACGAGGCCAAGGCGCAAGGCGCGGCGCCTGTCGTGAGCGCAAAATAATCTGCCGGGGGATGCCCCGGCGGCGTCAGTGGATGTCGTCCAGCTGGTCGTGCGCGCGGCGGTAGCGCGGCAGGCGGCGTTCCAGCGTGTTCTGCGACTGGTGGTTGGCGTGTTCGACCAGCGTCAGCGCAGTGCTCAATGCGGCGCTCATCGCTTTGGCGGCGGCCGCCATCGCTTCCGCCGGCGTCATGGGCGCCATGGCTGCCAGTTCGTTCTGGCGGGCGCGTAACTGGGCGGCCCTGGTCCAGTTCCTTTCGCCGGGGAAGCGTATCCAGAGTTCCAGCCAGGCGTTGCGGGCGTCGCCGCAGGTTTGTTGTACCATCTGATTCGGTGAGACCGCCTCGCCGCGGAAGATGAGGTCGTCGCCGATCACGTCGGCGCCCTGCCAGGTGTCGCCGCTGTGCACGCGCAGGCGCGTGCCGTCGGGCAGGAACAGCTGCTTCCATTGATAGCCGCGCACCGGGGCCGCGTCTTCGCGGCTCTTCGCTATCCACAGTTTGATGGCGCTGGCGATGGCTTCGGCGGGTGTCAGCGGGCTGCCGCTCTGGTGCAGGAAATCGCAGAGCTCGTCGTATGCGGCGGGAGGGACCTTGGGGGACGTTTTTTGAGACCTTGTGGTATTCATTACTGATTCTCCTGTCTGGTTTTTGCTGTCGCCTTCTATTTCTCTCTGTTGGACCAGCGCCCAAAAAAAGAGTTCGGAAATGACGAAAATAGAGCAAAGCAGAGAGCCCATTCAGTGAGGTCTGTCCAAGGGCCGTGCAGATAGGACCCCACCCTGTATTCTGTTGGAAATTTTGGAGGTGTCGTGATTCGACTGACGATAGAGGGACGTGTGCAGGGTGTCGGCTATCGCGCTTCGTTTGCGGAGCGGGCGAAGGCGCTGGGTTTGGCCGGCTGGGTGCGCAATCGGCGCGATGGTTCGGTGGAGGCCGCCGTGGAGGGCGAGGCGCATGCGGTGGAGGCCATCATCGCCTGGGCCAGGCGCGGGCCTCCGGCCGCCATGGTGACGGATGTCGTCGTCGAGGAGACGATGGAGCGGGCCTCTCCTGACGGCGGCTTCAAGATCATGCCGACGCTGTAGGCCGGCCGCGCGGCGCTATTCGCTTGCCGCCAGCACGGCTTTCAGGATGTTTTCGGAGCGTAGTTGGCCGTAGCCTTTGCCGTAGGCGCTGGAAGTGACGACGACCACCGAGCGCAGCGCGGGAACGATATAAATCTTATTGCCGCCGTTGCCCGATGCGAAGAAGACCTGGATCTGGCGTCCGTCGACGGACTGGGTTTTGGCGTACCAGAAATAGCCATAGCGATCGGCATAGCGGTCTCCCGGGCCGATGTCCACGTGCGGGGCCAGCATGGTTTCGATCCAGGCGGCGCTGAGCACCCTGCGGCCTTGATAGACGCCTTTGTCCATGACCATCTGGCCGATCGCGCCCAGGTCGCGCGTGCGCATCGACAGGTTGCCTTGTCCCTTGACGTGGCCGGCCGCGTCGCGCCCCCAGCGCCAGTTTTGTATGCCGAGCGGAGCGAACAGGTTCACGCGCGCGAATTGTTCGAGCTCCATGCCGGTCGCCTGTTCGACGGTCAGGCCGGCGAGGTAGGCGGTCATGGAGTTGTAGCGGTATTGCGTGCCCGGCGTGGCCTTCATGGGCGTGGCCAACGTGAAGGCAACGGGATCGGCTGCTTCGTCCATCTTGTCTTCATTGCCGGACGAGGCGGGATCGTCGTCGAACGCGTCCAGGCCCGAGCGCATGGTCAGCACGTTATCGAGCGTCACGCCGGCGAAGGCCGATTGGCCGGCGGCCTTCCAGTACTTGGAGACCTTGTCGGTCGTCGCGCCGATCTTGCCGCGGTCGACCGCAGCGCCCACCAGCAGCGCGGTGATGCTCTTGCCCGCCGATCGAACATCGTGCAGGGTGTCGGCGGTCTCGCCGTTGTAATAGCGCTCGGCGACGATGGCGCCGTCGCGCATCACCAGTATGCTGCGCAGGTCCGCGCGTTCGTCGTGGTCCCACGCCGCCAGCACGTTCGCGGGCAGCTGCTGCGCCGCCGCCTGGCCGGACAGGATGGCGGCTAGTACCAGCATGGCGCCCAGGTGCTTATTCAGGTTCATCGACTGCTCCAGTGGAAGGGCGCGGGCGGGCGTTTTGCAGTACGCCTTGCTTGTGCGCGGGGATGTGGGCCGACGGGTCTTGTGCCGGATCGAACACGTAGTGCTGGAAGATCGCGCCCCACGCGGCGCGCAGTTCCGGCGGCTGGTGCTTCATGCTTTGCAGCGTGGCGACCAGCGCTTCGAAGGTGGTGCCGGCATCCGGCGCCGGCTGCTCGTTCTTCCACCAGTAGTTGACCATCATGTTCAGGATGCCGTTAGATTGCACGTGGTGCCACCACAGCGGCGGGATGAACAGCGCGTCGCCCGGCAGCAGGTCGGCCACCAGCGCCGCCTGCATCGCCTGCCGGAAGCGCGGGTGGCGCGCGTGATCGGGCGTGCGGAAGTCGACCATGCTGATGGGCGTGGGCGTCGGCGCGAAATCCAGCGGGCCGATATACAGGTTGCCGACCTGCTCGGGCGGGAACAGCGTGAAGCGCCGCTCGCCACTGACCACGCAGGCCAGGTTGTACGATTCGTCGAAGTGCGCCGGCGTGGTGATGGTGTTGCCCAGCCAGAGGCGCGGCCGCACCGACGGCGGCAGCGCGGGCGCCACGTTGTGCGCGGCGAACTGCGGCAGGCAGTCGTCGATCAGCGCGCTCTGGATCGCCACCGACGGCGGCGCCTCGAACTGCGAGTAGCGCGCCAGCTGCTCGATCACTTTCGACACCGGCACCTTGTTGCGCACGAAGTTGAAGCCCTCCATGTCCGGCTTGTAGAACAGCCGCCCGCGCTGGTCCGGCGGCGTCATCACCGCGTCCACTTCGTGGCCGCTGTCGAACTCCATCAGGTACCGGCACAGCGCTTCCGGCGCCTGCAGCGCCTTGTGCACGGCAGGCCAGTGGCGCACGAAGCCGCGCAGGACGGCGGGCCGGTGGCTGCCGGCGATCTCGTTGTAGAAGCGCGCCGGGTCGAGGTCCAGGTATTCGGTGATCTGGTTCATGATTCGTATGATGGCATAAAAAAACCCGCCAGGGCCGGGAGCGGCCGTGGCGGGAACAGACTACACAATGAAACGGTTACAGCTTAGTACTTGATGTGCAGGCCAGCGTAGTACTGCGCGCCGTTGGCGTAGAAGCGCGCAGGCTGGTCCTTGTTGTAGATGTAGTTCTTCAGGATCGGGTTGTTCAGGTTCTGGCCACTGAGCGTCAGCACGATGTTCTTGCTGATGTTGTAGTTGAACGAGGCCGACAAGGTGCCCGAAGCGTCCTGGTACAGCGGCGTGCCGCGGTCCTGGGCCGCCAGGAAGGCCGAACGCCATGCGTAGCTCAGGCGGACGTTGAACTTGTCGTTTTCGTAGTACACGCCGGCGTTGGCCGTGCTCTTCGAAGCGCCCAGCATGTCGCACGGATCGCCGGAGGTGGCGGTCTGCATCGCAGGGCAGGAGCCGAAGTCCAGGTGCGAGTCGGCGAAGGTGGCGTTGGCGTCGAAGCCGTAGCCCATGCCCACCGGTACCTGCGCCGCCAGTTCCAGACCCTTGACCTTGGCGCCGACGTTGATCGGCGAGGTGATGCTGTAGGTCGCGAACACTGGCTTCTTCTGTTCCTGCGAGGCGCGGCTGTCGATGAAGGTGCCGGTGCTGACGCCGTAGCCGACGTAGTCGTGCAGGTCCATGTAGAACACGCCGGCCGACAGCAGGGCGCGCGGCGCGAAGTACCATTGCAGGCTGGCGTCCAGGTTGTTCGACTTGACCGGTTTGAGCGCCGCGTTGCCGCCGTTGCCGGTGTGGGTCTCGTCGGTCAGCAGCACCGCGCCGCCCAGGGCGCCGTAGTCGGGACGGGTCATGGTGCGCGACAGGCCGACGCGGGCCACCAGGTCGGAGCGCAGGTCGAACTTCAGGTTCAGGCTAGGCAGCGGGATGGTGCTGTTGTTGTCGATCGCGGTCTTCTGGACGAAACCGCCCCATGGATAGGATGGCAGCGTGCCGCCGGCCGGCTGGTTCTGCAGGATCTGGTAGCCGTTCGAGGTGCCCTCGGTGCGCACGACGCGCAGGCCGACGTTGCCGCTCCAGCCTTCGCCCTCCATCTCGCCCTGGACGTAGATCGCCTTGGTGTTTTCCTTCAGGTCGAACATGTCCTGGTAGTAGGTGCGCGAGACATCGCGGTTCGAGTGCAGGTCGCCCCAGGCGTTCAGGATCGCCGGGTCCAGGATCCAGACGTTTTTAGGGAAGTCGCCGCCCAGGTCCTTGCCGAAGTTGCCCGGATAGGTGGTGCCGCTCCAGGCCGGGTTGGTGGTGTTGCCGCCGACGTCGGTGTTGGACCAGTTCGGGCCCTGCGCCACTTCGAAGTTGGCGCGGGTGTGGTGCGAGCCGCGCACGCCGAACTTGATCTCGCGGAACACGCCGCTGTCGAGCGCGAAGGCGGCGTCGATCTGGCCGTAGGTCTCCTTGTCGTCGGTGGTGGCCGGCGAGACGCCGAACACCCAGTCCAGCGGGGTGCCGGTGAACTTGGACACATCGATGTTGGGGAACTTGACGTTGGCCGGGCTGCCCAGGCCATTCAACTGGTAGCTGGCGCCGGAGTTGTTGACGTCGCCCTCGAACACGCCCTGGCTGGGCGTGACGCCCTTGCCCTTGGTGGAGCCGGCCTTGGCGGTGAACACCAGCTTGTCGGTGGCGCGCCATTTGGCGTCCAGGTCGAAGAACTCGGTCTGGGCGTAGGCGCCTTCGCGCACGATGTCGTCGACGATGCCGTAGCGCAGCGGCTTGGCGGCCGTGCCCTTGTTGGCGAACGAGGCCGACACCAGCGTGCCGTTGCGGATCACGTAGCCCGGATCGGGCGCGACGCCCGAACCCAGCATGCCGGAACCGTTCATGTCGGTCATGTAGTTGGTGTTGAAGTTGGACGCGTCCATCTTCGAACGGAAGTAGGTCGCCTCCAGGCTCAGGTCGCGGCTGGGCTTGAACTGCAGGTCGATCAGGCCGCCCTTGCGCTTGCGCTCCTGCTGGAACAGCGAGGAGCCGATCAGGCGCGGGAACCAGACGTTGGCCAGGTCGGGATTGGTCTTGACGGCGGCGTTGGTCGGCGCCACCTGGGTCCACTGCAGCAGTTCCTGGCCGTCGCGGCGCAGGCTGCGTTTTTCCGAGAAGCCCTGCACCATCAGGCCCAGCGTGCCGGCCTCGTTCTTCCAGTTGAACAGCGCGCTCACCTGCGGATCGGTCTTCTCCGGCAGCGTGGCGTACACCGCCTGCACCGTGGCCTCCATCGAGATCGGCTGCTTGAAGTCCAGCGGATGACGGGTGCGGATGTCGATCGAGCCGCTCGAGCCGCCTTCGATCTGGTCGGCGGTCGGCGATTTGTAGACCACCACCTGGCCGACGATCTCCGACGGCAGCAGCGAGTACGAGGCCGAGCGGCCGACGGCGCCACCCACCTGGTCCAGCACGAACCAGTCGCCCGAGGCGACGGCGTGGCCGTTGATCAGGGTCTGGGTCAGCGACGGCGCGGTGCCGCGCATCGAGACGCGGTCGTTTTCGTCGAAGCCGCCCGAGCCGGCGCCCGAGGTGGAGATGTTCACGCCAGGCACGCGCTGCAGCGAGTCGGCGACGTTCTTGTCGGGCATCTTGCCGACGTCTTCGGCGGTGATCACGTCGACGTTGCTCGACGCGTTGCGCTTGACCGACAGCGATTGCTGCAGCGAGCCGCGGATGCCGCTGACGATGACGACCTCCGGCTCCTTCTCCGCCGCGGCCTGTTGCGCCTGAGCGGTCATCGAGACGCTCAGCGCCAGGATGGCCGCAGCCGTCGCGATAGGCGTCAGTTTGGACATTTTGGTGTTATTCGAATTGTGATACATGTACCCTCCCGTTGATGAAGGCTCCGCCGAGCCAACTGATTGTTGATGTGTAATTCTTTTTTACTTCTTGCAAACCACCTACAAAACCAATCCAACGCCAATATACCTGTCTTTTAATACCAGATCACTACCACTTTAAAATTCTTTTTTGTTATGTTGTATGCGGCATACACAACGTGGTCCTGGAAGCAATCTAATACCGGCCATGCGGTGGTATGGCGCCCGTTTGTGGCGATCTGCAACAGGCTGAAATGCAGCATCCATGCGGGTTTGCGGCAGGTTGCCGAAAATATTTGCGATCCGGGCCGTGCGGCGGCGCGGCACGCTGGTCTTTTTTTGGTATTATCGATTGACAACGACAAAACAGGATGCCACATCGTGATGAGCAGCGATTCCATGGCCGCACTGGTACACATCCGGGCGCACCTCAATGAGACCAGTAACCTGCCGCTGTACCAGCGCCTGCAGCGGGCGCTGCGCTCGGCCATCGAGCAGCATCTGCTCAAGCCGGAGGACGCGCTGCCGGCCGAGCGCCAGCTGGCGGCCGACCTGTCGGTGTCGCGCATCACGGTGCGCAAGGCCATCGACGGCCTGGTGGGCGAGGGCGTGCTGGTGCGCCGGCCCGGCTCGGGCAACTTCATCAACACCCGCATCGAAAAGAACTTCGCCAAGCTGACCTCGTTTTCCGAGGACATGCGGGCGCGCGGGCGCACGCCGCGCAGCGTGTGGCTCAAGCGCTCCGAGGGCACGGTCACGCCGGACGAGGCGATGCGGCTGCGGCTCAGCCCCGGCGCGGCGGTGTACCGCTTCCACCGCATGCGCTACGCGGACGACGTGCCGATGTGCCTGGAGTACGCGACCATCGTGGCGTCCTGCCTGCCGTCGCTGGAGGCGGTCGACGTGTCGATGTACGACGCGCTGGAGAAGGCCGGCAACCGTCCGGTGCGCGCGCTGCAGCGGCTGTCGGCGCTGCTGCTCAACGCCGAGCAGGCCACGCTGCTGCAGGCCAAGGAGGGCGACGCCGGCCTCGCGGTCGAGCGCCTGGGCTTTCTGCGCGACGGCCGCGCGGTGGAGTTCTGCCGCTCCTACTTCCGTGGCGACATGTACGACTTCGTGGCGGAACTGAACGCCAGCTAACCTTGCAAGGAACTATGCACACCCATCGCCTCAAACGCTGGACACTGGCGGCCGCGCTGGCCGCCGCGCTGCCGGCCACCGCCACCGCCGGCGGCGCGCCGGAAATCGTCGGCTACTACCCCGGCTGGAAATCGGACGCCTTCCCCGTCACCGCCGCCAACGTCGACGCCGGCCGGCTGACGATGGCCTTGTACGCTTTCCTCGACGTCTGCTGGAACGGCAGCCACGGCAACCCCGAACCCTCGGTCAACTACGTGGCGCCGTGCCAGGACGCGGCTGGCGACGCGCAGGCGGCCAACGGCGCGCTGGTGTTCCGCGACGCTGCCCGGGACGGCGCCAACCTGCGCGCGCTGGTGGCGATGAAGCGCCGCCACCCGCGGTTCAAGGTGGTGGTGTCGGTGGGCGGGTGGGACTGGTCGAACCGGTTCTCCAACGTGGCAGACAGCGCCGAAGCGCGCGCCAACTTCGTGGCCTCGTCGGTCAAGCTGATGCGGCGCTTCGGCCTGGACGGCGTCGACATCGACTGGGAATATCCGGGCCAGGCCGGCGTGCCCTGCGTGGCGGGCGCGGTGTGTGCGCGGCCGGACGACAAGCGCAACTTCATCACGCTGGCGCGCGAACTGCGCGCGGCCTTCGACGCGGCGGGCCGGCAGGACCGCAAGCATTACAGCATCACCATCGCGGCCGGCGGCAACGCCAACTACGTCAGCGAGGGCGCGGCCGGCGGCGGCTGGATCGCCGAGCTGGCGCGCAGCCTGGACTGGATCAACCTCATGGCCTACGACTACCACATGCCGTGGGAGAAGCGCAGCGGCCACCACGCGGCGCTGTTGGCCGACGCCGCCGATCCGGTGACGGCCGACGGCTTTTACGCGGCGGCCTCGGTGCAGCGCTACCTGCGGGCGGGCGTGGCGGCGGGCCAGCTGGTGCTGGGCGTGCCGTTCTACGGCTACGGCTGGAAGGGCTGCGCGCCCGGCGCCGGCGGCGACGGCCAGTACCAGGACTGCGACGGCGGCGCCACTGGCGGCGTGGACGGCGGCAATTCGTATGGCTTCAGCCATCTGCTCAAGCTGGGCTACCTGACGGCGGCTTACGACGGCGGCCAGGGCTTCCGGCGCCGCTGGAACGGCGCGGCCAGGGTGCCGTATCTGTACCGCGCGTCGGACGGCGTGTGGATCACCTACGAGGATCCGGCCTCGCTCGCGCAGAAAGCCAGCTACATCAGGGCGCAGGGCTTGCGCGGCGCGATGTTCTGGGAGTTGAGCGCCGACGGCGGGCAGCAGATGCTGCGGGCCCTGTCGGCGGCGATGCGCAAATAAAAAAACCGGCGCGAGGCCGGTTTTGGTGGGATTACTTGGCTTCCGCCGGAGCCGCCTTCGGCGGGTTCTGGTACATGATCCAGTAGCGCGCCAGGTCGCCGCGGCCGTCGTTGCCGGTGATCGTCTCCAGCAGCTTGACCGATTCGTCCTTCTTGCCGGCGATGGCCAGCGCGTAGGCCAGGCGCAGCTTGGCGTCTTCCGGATTCTTGGCCACGCCCTTGGCGATACCTTGCTTCATCAGCTCGATGCCCTTGTCCTTCTGGCCCAGGGTCACGTAGTTGTAGCCCAGGTTGACCAGGCCGACGCCGTCCTTGGACTTCTGCGCGGACTCGATGCCCTTGTCGATGTTCTTCGCATCGTCGGCGGCGCCCTTGTTGGCGCTGTCGCGGATCTTCTGCAGCGCGGCCTTGTTCTTGTCGGCCGGGATGGCGCCGGGGTAGCCCTTGTCCATGGCGATCTTGGCCTCGGTGAAGAAGCCGCCCAGCACCGCCAGTTCGGCGATTTCGGCGTAGTCCTCAGGCTCCATCTTCGACGGCGCGGCCAGCGCCTTCAGGCGGGCGATGTCCAGGTCCAGGCGCGGCGCGTAGGCCTTCTTGCCGCGGGTGCGGTTGAGCAGGTCGAACCAGTAGTCCTCGGTCGGGTAGTAGCGGGTCAGCTCCTCCACCGCCTGCAGATACAGCTCGGTGTCCTTGGTCTTGATGCCGACGTTGCCCAGCAGGTTCAGTTCATCCTTGGGCGGCGTGGCGCCGGTCTTCTTGGCCGCCTCGATATCCTTCAGCGCCTCGGCCTTGGCGGTGGCGAAATCGTTCTTGAAGAAGTAGGAGCGCACGATGAACTGGCGCTGCTTGAGCATGTCGCCCGACTCGGTGCCGTAGCGGGTGAACCAGACGATGGCCTGGTCGTAGTCCTTGATGTTGCTGTAGTAGATGCCGGCGACGGCGTCGATGAAGCGCAGCTTGTCCTCGGGCTTGAGGCGGCCGGATTCGATCATCTCGCCCAGCGCCTTGACGGTGGCCGGATAGTCGCCGTTGGCCTGGCCCAGCTGCACGCGCACCTGGTTCAGCACGAACGCTTCGTATGGGGTCAGGTTAGGCATCGCGGCCGCGGTGTCGATGCGGTTCTGGTATTCGGCGTAGTTCTTGGCCGCCAGCAGTTCCTTGGTCTGGGCCGGGTCGATCAGTTTGTAGATCTCGGGACGCACCGCATCCTTCGGCGGCTCGGCCGGCTTGGCGGCTTCGGCGGCGTAGACGGGCGACATGCCCAGCACGGCCGGTACGGCGTTCAGGCCGATGGCGGCCAGGATCAGGCTAATACGAGCGAGACGAATGTGGGACATGAATTATCCTTCTATCAAACAAATTAGAGGGCTGGCGGGTAGGCCATGCCATCGCGACAGTGTAAACCCGCGTATTGTTACATAAAACCGCTAGAAACTACGAATTCAAGCGTGTCGCGGCGCGCGCGCCAGCGCCCGGCCGGCGGCGTCGAACAGCAGGCAGCGCGACGGCGGCAGATGCACGCGCGCGCGGCCGCCGGCGTGCAGCGGCGGCGCCTCGGCGCCCTGTTTGACGGCGATCATTTCGCCCACGCCGGCCAGCGTGGCGTAGATGATGGACTGGTCGCCCAGGTATTCGACGTGGCCGACGCCGACCTCGATGGCGTTGGCCTGGCCCGCGCCGGCGATCGACAGGTGCTCGGCGCGCACGCCCAGCGTGACGCGCTCGCCGTGCTGCGGGCCGGCGTGCGGGCCGGCGTCGACGATGGCGCCGCCGGGCAGCAGCACGCTGGTGCGCTCCGGCGAGGCGGCGATGACCTCGCCGGCGATGAAGTTCATCCTCGGCGTGCCGAGAAAGCCCGCCACGAACAGGTTGGCCGGATGGTTGTACAACTCGTGCGGCGTGCCGACCTGCTCGATGCGGCCGGCGTTGAACACGGCGATGCGCTGCCCCAGGGTCATCGCCTCGACCTGGTCGTGGGTGACGTAGATCATGGTGGTCTTCAGTTCCTGGTGCAGGCGGCTGATCTCCACCCGCATCTGCACGCGCAGGCTGGCGTCCAGGTTGGAGAGCGGCTCGTCGAACAGGAACACCTCCGGCGTGCGCACGATGGCGCGGCCGATGGCGACGCGCTGGCGCTGGCCGCCGGACAGTTCCTTGGGCCGGCGCTTGAGCAGCGGCGCGATCTGCAGGATGGCCGCCGCGCGCTCGACCGCCGCCGCCACCTCGGCCGGCTTGCGCCCGGCCAGCTTGAGCGCGAAGGCCATGTTCTCGTACACCGTCATGTGCGGATACAGCGCGTAGGACTGGAACACCATGGCCAGCTTGCGCTGCGCCGGCGCGACGTCGTTGGCCAGCGCGCCGCCGATGTGCAGCGTGCCGCCGCCGATGTCCTCCAGCCCCGCGATCATGCGCAGCAGCGTGGACTTGCCGCAGCCGGACGGGCCGACGAAGACCATGAATTCGCCGTCGGCGATATCGAGGTCGACGCCGTGGATGACCGGCGTTTTATCGTAGCTCTTGACGATCTGTTTGAGGCTGACGCTGGCCATCCGCTCAACCCGCGCGCACGGCTTGCGGCGCCGGCTCTTCCTCGGCCTGCGGACGCGCGGTCATTGGAATGATCTGCGACAGCACCGCCACCGGGATCGCGCACAGCATCACCCACACGAAGAAGTGCTGGTAGCCCAGCGACAGCTGGATGTCGCCGCTGAACAGTTTGAACAGCACAAAGCCCAGCTGCATGATGCCGGTCGAGAAGGCGTAGTGCGCGGTCTGGTATTTGCCCGGCGCGACCACCTGCATCATGTACAGGATCAGGCCGACGAAGCCGAAGCCGTAGCCGAACATCTCCACGCTGAGCGCCACGCCGATCACCGACAGCTCGGTGGGCTGGAACACGGACAACAGGTAGAACGCGACGTTGGGCAGGTTGACCGCGAGGATCAGCCACAGGATGGCGCGCTTGAGGCTGAGCCACGAGGTGAAGTAGCCGCCGGCGATGCTGCCGACCACGAAGGCCACGGTGCCGACAGTGCCGTACACGGCGCCCACTTCGGCGGTGGTCAGCCCCAGGCCGCCGAGGTGGCGCGCCTCGCGCAGGAACAAGGGGCCGATCGACTGCACCTGCGCCTCGCCGGCGCGGAACAGGATGATGAACACGATCGACACCCAGATGCCGGGCTTCCTGAAGAATTCGACGATCACCTCCCACAGCGTGCGGGCGATGGCGCCGGCGTTGGTGTCGGCCGTGACGGCGTTGCGCGCCGTCGGCAGCGCCCAGCTGTTGTACAGGCCCAGCGCCACCATGATGGCGGCCAGGATGCAGAAGCTGATGGTCCATGCCGGCACCACGCCCAGCGTCTTCTCGAAGTGGCCGGCCAGGAGCAGCAGGCCGCCGGTGGTGAAGAACTTGCCGGCGTTGAAGAAGGTGCCGGTCCAGCCGGCGTACTTGGCCTGGCCTTTTTCATCGAGGCTGGCGATGTACAAGCCGTCGCACGAGATGTCGTGCGTGGCCGACGAGATGCCGACCAGCGCGAGCATGGCCATGCAGGCGGCGAACCAGAACGGCGCGTGCAGCGCCAGCGCCACGCCGCCCAGGCACAAGCCGCCGAAGATCTGGAAGCCGACCACCACCAGCTTCTTGCTGCTGGCCAGTTCCAGGAAGGGGCTCCACAGCGGCTTGAACACCCAGGCGAAGCCGATCAAGCCGGTCCAGTGATTGAGCTCGTCGTTGGGCACGCCCATGCTCTTCAACATCTGGTTGGCGACGATCGCCACCGCGAAGAACGGCAGGCCCTGCGCCAGGTACAGGCTGGGAACCCAGAACTTCGGATCGCGTATTTTTTTGTTGTCCATCTTGCCTCCTCCCCGATTGAATTGTTATGCGAAGCCCGGCACCGGCGCGCTGCCGGTCGCTTCCAGCTCGCCGCACAGCCAGCCGTTGACGGCGTCCAGCGCCGGCTGGGCGAAGCCGTAGGTCATCAGCGCCGGCGAGTCGATGTCCAGCGCCTGGTACGGATTCCACAGCGCCAGGTGCAGGTCCGGCTTCCACGTCGCGCGCGCGCGCTCGCCGTAGCGCAGGCGCGAGGTCGAGGCCAGGATGGTGAAGCGGCCGTCCTGCGGCAGCGCGTTCCAGTCGAAGGTGTCGGCGTCGGCGAAGGTGGTCAGCTCGACGTCGTACAGGCGGCGCAGCGATGCCGCCACGCCCTCGGCCGGCACGCCGGCCTCGGACACGCCGTCGCTGACCACGTCCTGGCGCACCACCAGGCGCACCTTGGCGCCCGGCGCCGGACGCACCGGCGCGCCGTGCGCGGTCAGGCTGCGGCGCCAGCCCTCGGCCATCAGCTCGCGGTCGGCCGCGTCTTCCTTGTAGGAGCGCGGCTTGCATGGATAGGCCAGCGCCAGCGTGGACAGGCGCGCCAGGCGCTGCTCGATTTCCGCCATCGAGACCTCGCCCGAGGCGATGGCGGCGGCGATGGCGTCCAGCGTTTCGTTCTGGGTTTCGGTGGTGCCCAGCGCCATCACCATGTCGGCGCCGGCGGCCAGCGCGCGCACGGCGGCGTTGCCCACGCCGTAGCGGCCGGCGATGGCGTGCATGTCCATGCCGTCGGTGATGACGATGCCCTTGTACTGCCACTCGTCGCGCAGCAGGCCGGTGAGGATGCGGCGCGACATGGTGGCCGGATAGTCGGGGTCCAGCGTCGGGTAGACGATGTGCGCGGTCATCATCGCCGGCGCCGCGCCGGAGGCGATGCGGAACGGCGCCAGCTCCATGCGGTCCAGTTCCTCGACCGGCTTGTTCACGGTCGGCAGGTCGCGGTGCGAATCGACGTTGGTGTCGCCGTGGCCGGGGAAGTGCTTGACGCAGCAGGCCACGCCTTCCGCGTGGCTGCCGGCCATCCACGCCATCGCCAGCTCGGCGGCGCGTAGCGGCTCGGCGCCGAAGGAGCGCTCGGCGATCACCGGGTTGTGCGGGTTGTTGTTCAGGTCCAGCACCGGCGCGAAGTTCCAGTTGAAGCCCAGCGCCTTGACCGCGCGCGCCACGGCGGCGCCGGTGCGGCGGGCCAGGTCGGTGTCGTCTGCCGCGCCCAGGCCCATGGCGGCCGGCGGCGCCGGCACCCAGGTCGAGCGCACCACGGCGCCGCCTTCCTGGTCGATGGCGATCAGCGACTCGGGGCCCATCACGGCGCGCAGGTCGGCGGTCAGCTTGGCCAGCTGTTCGGAGTCGGTCATGTTCCCGCGGAACAGGCACACCGCGCGGATGCCGTTGGCCTGGATGAAGTCCGCGGTGGCGGCATCGAGCACGGTGCCGGGGAAGCGGATCATGATCAGCTGGCCGGCGATTTTTCTGAGGTCGTTTTGGGTTGGGGTCATTTCACAGCTCCGTCCATGCCACGCATGAAGAATCGTTGAGTAAAGAGGAAGGCTGCCAGCGTGGGCAGGATGGTCAAGATGGTGCCGGCGGCGATCACGCGCGTGCTGCTGCCGAAGGTGCCGCGCAAATACAGCACGCCCACCGACAGCGGGAATTCGTCCGGTTTGCTCATCACGATGGATGGCCAGATGTATTCGTTCCAGGCCTCGACCGCCGTCAGGATGCCGACGGTGGCCAGCCACGGCGCGATCAGCGGCAGCATGATCCTGCTGAAGATGGTCCACTCGGAGGCGCCGTCGACGCGGGCGGCGTCGATCAGGTCCTGCGGCACTTCCTCGAAGGCCTGCTTGAGCAGCAGGATGGCGACCGCCGTCACCACGTTGGGCAGGATCACGCCGGTGTAGGTGTCGACCAGGCTCAGTTTCGTCACCGTGATGAAGTTGACCAGGAAGTTCACCTCCGACGGCAGCACCAGCGTGGCGAGGATCAGGCCGAACACCAGCTTGCGGCCCTTGAAGCGCATGCGCGCCAGCGGGTAGGCGGCGGCTGAGCACAGCGCCAGCTTCCAGAACACGGTGCAGGCGGCGATCAGCACCGAGTTGCGGAAGAAGGACCAGATCGGGATGGCCTTGAACACTTCGATGAAGTTTTCGAGCGACGGCTTGTTGGGCCAGAAGGTCGGCGGGAAGGCGAAGATGTTGCCCTCGGTGGAGATGGCCGTCACCAGCGTCCACCAGAACGGGAACACGCAGACCACCGCGATGGCGCACAGCAGCAGGTAGTGGGCGGCGGTCTTCATCGGTGCTTGGGCCTTATGTAGCGCAGGCAGAGCAGGGCGATGCCGATGCAGAAGATCGACATGACGAAGCTGGCGGCCAGCGCGCGCGGCAGCTTGAGGTGCTTGAGGCCCTGGTCGTAGGCGTAGTACAAGCCGGTGAAGGTGGAGTTCATCGGGCCGCCCTGGGTCAGCACGTCCACTTCCTGGTAGGCCTTGAGCGCGGCCAGCACGGACAGGATGGAGCAGACCATGATGGTGGGGCGCAGCATCGGTACGGTGATTTGCCAGAAGCGCTGCCAGCGGTTGGCGCCGTCGAGGATGGCCGCTTCCTGCATGTCGGCGGGGACGGCCTGCAGCGCGGCCAGGTACATCACCATGTACCAGCCAAGGCCGCGCCACAGCGTGACGAACATGATGGCGAACAGCGCCAGGCTGTCGTTGGAGAGCCAGCCGACCGGCGCGCCCACCAGCCGCATCGTCATCAGCACGTAATTGAGCGCGCCCTGTTCGTGGAACATGAAGCCCCACATGATGCCGACCACCGAGACCGTGGTCACCACCGGCACGTAAAAGGCGGCGCGGAAGTAGCGGATGCCGGGCAGCTGGTTGTTGACCAGCACCGCCAGGCCCAGGGCGCCGATCTGCACGAAGGGCACCATCAGCAGGAAGACCAGCGAGTTTTTCAGGCCGGTGACGAACATCTCGTTGTCGAAGATGTAGCGGAAGTTGGTCAGGCCGACCCAGTGGGTTTCGCGTATCAGGCTGTAGTCGGTGAAGGCCAGGAAGGAGCCGAAGGCCACCGGCCAGAAAGAGAATACCGCCAGCAGCGCCAGCGCGGGGGCGAGGAACAGCCAGGCGGTGAGGTGGTTGGTGCGCATCTCAGCGGCTCCGCTGCGCGGCGAGTTTCTTGTTCCAGATCGCCACCGCCTGGTCGAGCGCCTGCTTGACGTCCTGCTTGCCGGTGACGCCGGCTTCGACGGCCTTCACCAGGTAGCGGCGCAGCTCATCGTAGTCGGTGATGCCGGCCACGTACAGCGTGTGCGAATGCGGCATCGACACGGCGCCCGCCGATACGGCCTTTTCGGCCGCGCCGGCGCCCGGTGGCACGGTGGTGAAGAAGGGATCGTTGGCCGCCTGCGCCATCGCCGGGTACACGCTGGCCTGCTTGGCGAAGGCCAGCTGGTTGGCGTCATTGGTCAGGTAGCGGGCGAACTTGCCGACCGCCGGCAGCAGCTTGGCGTCGACGTTTTTCGGCACGGCGAAGTGGATCAGCCAACCGCCGTCGGCGATGCCGGTGGGACCGAGCGGCGCGGGCGCGACGTCGGTGATGGCGTAGATGTCCCTGGCGTCGCTCTCGATGCGCTTGACGGCCGTCGGTGGCGCCAGCAGCATGCCAAGGCGGCCGCCCTTGTAGGCGTCGATCGCGGCGGGGAAGTTATCCTCGGCGAACAGCGCGTCCTTCAGCAGGCCGCCGGCCTTGTAGGTCTCGGCCAGCTTCTTGATCAGCGCGACGTGGGCGGGCGAATTGAACACCGCCTTGCCGTTCTCGATGACGGCCAGGCCTTGCTGCATCATCAGGCCGTCGATCTTGGACAGCGCAGGACACAGGCCGGCCTTGCCGGTGCGGGCGGCGATCTGGCGCGCGAACAGCAGCTGCTCGTCGAGATCGCGCGGAGCTTTCGTGATGCCGGCGGCTTTGAATATCTGCGTGTTGTAGGCGATGACGGCGACGTTGCTGTACATCGGGAAGCCGTAGGTCTTGCCACCGAAGCGCAGGTCTTCCAGCGTGCTGGGAAGGTAGCGCTGGCGGGCCTCGCCGAGCAGCGCGTCGACCGGGGCGAGCAGGCCGTCGCGGGCGAATTCGTCGGCCCAGGGCACGTTCAGGTTGACCAGCGCGGGCGGGGTGCCGGCCACGATGCGCGTCACCAGCTTGGTCTGGATCACGTCCCACGGGAAGTCGACCCATTCCACTTTCACGCCCGGATTGCCGGCTTCGTAGTTCTTCACCAGCGTCTCAAAGTAGGGGGTGAACTTGGGCTTCATGCTGAAGGTCCAGAATTCGATTTTTTCGGGGGCGGCGCTTGCCGGGTTCGCGCAGAACGCCGCCAACGCCAGCAGCCACCCCGCACGGCGGCATGCCGGGGTCAGACCCTGTACAGGGTCTGACCCCTTCGGCTTGCGGGGTGGACGCGGCGCATTCACGGACTTAGTTGGTCTTGGTGACTTTGCTCAGGTGGCGCGGCGCGTCCGGGTCCATGCCGCGCGCGGCCGACAGCTGGGCCGCCATCACGTAGAAGGCCTGGATCGCCACGATAGGATCGAGGTCCGGCGTGGCCGCCACCGGCAGGGTCAGGTCGCGTTCGGCCACGTCGGCCGGCGCGGCCAGCAGCACGCGCGCGCCACGGCCGCGCATCTCGGAGGCCAGCTGCAGCAGGCTCGCCTGCGTCGGGCCGCGGGTGGCGAAGATCACCAGCGGGTAGCCTTCCTCGATCAGCGCCATCGGGCCGTGCTTGATCTCCGCGCCGCTGAAGGCTTCCGCCTGCAGCGCCGAAGTCTCCTTGAATTTCAGCGACGCTTCCAGCGCCACCGGGAAGCTGATGCCGCGTCCCACCACCATGATGTTGCGGGCCGGCGCCAGCACTTCGATGGCCGGGGTCCAGTCCTCCTTGGCCGCCGCGCGCAGCGACTCGGGCAGCGCTTCCAGGCCGGCCAGCAGCTCCGGATCGTTCTGCCACGCCGCCACCAGGCGCGCGCCGGCCACCATGCTGGTGATGAAGCTCTTGGTGGCGGCCACGCTCTGCTCTCTGCCGGCCCGCAGCGGGATCGCCCATTCGGCGGCGTGCGCCAGCGGCGAGTCGATGTCGTTGACCAGCGCGATGGTGGTGGCGCCGCCGTCGCGGAAGTACTTTATCGGCTCGACCACGTCCGGGCTCTGGCCCGATTGCGAGATCGAGATCGCCAAGGTGTCGCGGGTGATCAGCGGCGACTTGTTCAAGGTGACCAGCGACATCGGCAGCGAGGCCACCACGCGGCCCAGGCGCGCCATGATCAGGTAGGCCGCGTAGGCGCAGGCGTGGTCCGAGCTGCCGCGCGCGATGGTCAGCGCGGTCGAGAAGGACGTGCTCCTCAATTTGCGGCCCAGCTCCGCGTAACGGTCTCCATCGCTGGCCAGCTGCAGGGCTACGCAATCAGCGGCGGACAGGGCTTCTTTCAACATCATTGAGGTCACAACAATTCTCCTTCGATATAGACGGCTTTGAGGTTCAGGTCACGGTCGAGCACCACGAAGTCGGCGTAGGCGCCGGGGGCCAGGCGGCCCCGCTCTTGCAGGCCGAGATAATCGGCCGCATAGGTTGAGACCCGTGCCGAGGCGTCCGCCAGATCGAGGCCGAGTCCGACCAGGTTGCGCAGCGCCTGGTCCATGGTGAGGGTGCTGCCGGCCAGCGTGCCGTCGGGCAGGCGCACGCCGCCCATGCACTTCATGACGGTGTGGCGGCCCAGCATGTACTCGCCGTCCGGCATGCCGGTGGCGGCGGTCGAATCGGTCACGCAGTACAGCTGCGGGATGCAGCGCAGCGCGGTGCGGATGGCGCCGGGGTGCACGTGCAGCAGGTCGGGAATGAATTCGGCGTACTGCGCGTGGGCCAGCGCGGCGCCGACCATGCCGGGCTCGCGGTGGTGCAGGCCGGTCATGGCGTTGAACAGGTGGGTGAAGCCGTGCGCGCCGTGCTCCAGCGCGGCCACGCCGTCCTCGTAGCTGCCGAGGGTGTGGCCGATCTGCACGCGCATGCCGGCGTCGGACAGCTCGCGCACCAGCGCCAGGTGGCCGCCGATTTCCGGCGCCACGGTGATCAGCTTGATCGGCGCGATCGCCTCCAGGCGCTCGACGTCGGCCAGCTTGGCGGTGCGCGCGTAGGGCGGCTGCGCGCCCAGTTTTCCCGAGTTGATGAACGGGCCTTCCAGGTGGACGCCCAGCACCCGCGCCTCGCCCTTGCCGCGTTGGGCGGCGGCCTTGCCGATGCCTTGCAGCGCCAGGTCGATGTCCTCCGGCGGCGCCGTCATCGTGGTGGCCAGCATGCTGGTGGTGCCGTGGCGCGCGTGGATGGCGGCGATGGTGTGGACGGCGTCGCCGCCCTCCATCACGTCCTTGCCGCCGCCGCCGTGCACGTGCAGGTCGATAAAGCCAGGCAGGATATAGGCGTCTTCGTTTTTCGAAGGATCGGTGCTGCTGCCGTGGATGGCGGCGATGCGGTCGCTGAAGGTGATCTCGCCGCGGACCCAGCCCGCCGACGTCAGGATATTGCCTTGGATTGCACTGCTCATCTGCGCGACTCCGCTACGAATTCATAATAATCACTGCGGCAATACGAGTGGGTCAGTTCCACCGCTGCGCCGTTGTCGAGATAACTGACGCGGGTGATGTGCAGCATGGCGGCACCCGCAGGGATATTGGCCAGGCGCGCCTGCTCGGCGCTGGCGTTGACGGCGCGGATGTGCTGCAGCGCGCGCATCGGGATGGTGCCGTTGGCCTCCAGGTAGCCGTACAGCGAATCGGTCACGCTGTGCGGGTTGGGCATGTACTGGGCCGGGATGGTGGTGGTTTCGATCGCCATCACCACGTCGTCGGCGGTGCGCAGGCGCTTCAGGCGCGCCACCGGCATGTTGGGCGACAGGCCGAGCGAGAGCAGCTCCACCGGCGAGGCGATGCCGATTTCGCGCTGCAGCCAGCGCGAGCCGGCCGTGAAGCCGCGCTCGCGCAGCTCCTCGGAAAAGCTGGTCAGGCGCGACAAGGGCTGTTCCAGCTTGGGCGTGATGTAGGTGCCGGAGCCGCGCTTGCGGGTCAGCATGCCGCGCTCGCACAGCATGTCGATCGCCTTGCGGGCGGTCACACGCGAGATGTGCAGCATGTCCGACAGCACGCGCTCGGATGGCAGGGCCTCGTTGGCGCGCCAGTCGCCGGCGGCGATCCCGTCGGACAGCTTGTTGGCAAGCTGCATGTAGAGCGGGGTGTCGCTGTCGGCATCGGGCTGGAAATCGCTCAACTGGGCTAGCACGGGCTTACTCCTTCAGACGTTGTTGGATCAGCCGCAAGGCGCCTGCTGCGGAATCGCCCTGCGGCGCGACGATCCGCTTCAACATCGACACCGGCAGGTAGGGGCGCAACGGCGCCGCCAGCCCGCCGCACAGCGCGATCGGCAGCTGGCCGCCGGCGTCGAGCGCGTTGCCCATCAGTTCCACCTGGCGTCCCGCCTCGAGCAGGATGGCGCGCGCGGTGTCGTTCGACTCGCCGTGCTGCAGCACGATGCGCGCCAGTTGCGCGTATTGCGTCTGCGTGGCCTTGGCCAGCCAGTTCTGCAGCGCGTCGCGGCCGCCGCCGCAGGCCTGCGCCAGGTCGGCGCTGAAGGCGTTGGCCGGCACGCGGCCGTCGAGCACCTGCTGCACGTGGTTGACGGCGCGCAGGCCGATCCAGGCGCCGCCGGCCTCGTCGCCGGCCGGGAAGCCCCAGCCGCCGACCTCGACGTGGACGCCGTCCATGCGCTTGATCTCGCCGACGCTGCCGGTGCCCAGCGCGATGATGGCGCCGGGCTGGCCGCGGTGGGCGCCGAGCACGGTGGTGTGGCCGTCGGTCTCCAGCGCCACGCGGGCGTAGCCGGGATTGGCGGCGACGAACTCGGCGGCCCAGGCGCGGTTGTGCACGCCGGCCAGGCCGAGGCCGATGGCGATGGTGTCCCTGGCCGGGAGTTCCAGTTCGGCGGCGCGGAAGGCCATGCCGGCCGCGTCCTCGACGGCGGCCCAGGCGTTGGCGATGCCGTGGATCAGGCCGGACGGGCCGCTGACGCCTTCGGCCAGTTCCATGCCGTCGATGCGGGCCAGGCGCACCCTGGTGCCGGTGCCGCCGCCGTCAACGCCGATTAAAAAGTCGATCATGATTATCCGAGAATGCTGTGCCGGGAAGTCCCGTGTTGAGGGCACTATATGGGCAGGCAAACCAGCTTGTCAACAGGTATTTAACTGGTATTAAAAAATATTGAAGTGGACTTGCGTTGTCGACTTGGAATGTATTTTTAAGTGATTGTTTTTATTGGTGATTGTTGGTTTTTGCGGCAAGTGGTCCGGTGTCGCATTTGCATGCCACTTTGGTCTGGTTTTGGTAGGGAAGGGGGGCGAGGGAGTACACTATGGCTTTAGTGCACTTTTGAAGGCAAGATGATGAACGATTACTGGGACGACTGGCAGAAGGAAGCGTTGGCTGCCGGCGTGAAGGCGCCGCTGGCCAAGCTGGGGATGGAAGTGATGAAGACCAACCGCAAGAATCGCTGGCCCAAGCATTTCATCGGGCGGATGGAGGATGGTCCGATGATGTTGGCGATGTGCCTGGAGGAGCCGGACGAGACGGAGCTGCTGTTCATCGAAAACCTGCATCCGTACGACGCCAAGCTGATCGCCGCCACCAAGAAGCGCCTCTGCTTCGATTAAACAACTTTGGGGTCAAGTCTGACATTCGGACACGAGCTCCGCAGTAAGCGCGCGCTTACTGCGGAGCTCGTGTCCGAATGTCAGACTTGACCCCAATTTTATTTGCCCCAATTTTATTGGCGGCGGCCTTTGCGGTCGTAGGTGACGGCCTTGTCGGCGACGTTGATGATCGCGTTGCCGGGACCGCTGACGTGGACGTCGGCCTGGCTGGTCCACAGCTGGCGCGCGTGCAGGCTGCCCGAGCCGCTCAGCTGCGCGACCAGCGTGTCGGTCTTGCCTTCGAGCTTGACCTCGCCCGGGCCGTGCATGTTGAGCTTGACGTTCTTGCAGGCTGCCGTGGCGCTCAGGTCGCCCGAGCCGCTGAGCTCGGCGTCGAGCGCGTCGCTGACCTTGCTCAGGATGATGTTGCCCGGCCCGCGGCTGCGCGTGACGGCGCGCGCCACTTGCAGCGACTGCCCTTCCAGGTCGCCCGAGCCGCTCACTTCCGCGCTGAGCACGCCCACGCTGCCCGACAGGTTCATATTGCCCGGCCCGCTGAGCAGGGCGCGCGCGCTCGGCGCCATCAGGCCGCGCACGGTCAGGTCGCCCGAGCCGTGCACTTCGGCGTCGAATTTCTTGATGGCGCCGGCCAGGCAGGCTTCGCCGGGGCCGTGCAGCATGGCGCTGGCCGCCTCGGTGTTCAGCGTGCACGCCTCCAGATCGCCCGAGCCGGCCACTTCGGCGCGGATTTCCTTGGCCGCGCCGTGCAGCGACACCGAGCCCGGCCCGTGCAGCGAGGCGTTGATCTTGTTCGCGTGCAGGTCGTCGAGGTCGAGGTCGCCCGAGCCGGTGACGGACAGGTTGACGTCCTGCGTCATGCCGCCGGCGTTGATGTCGCCGGGGCCGCTCATCACCAGGTTCAGGCTGGCCGCCTTGAGCGTGCGCAGGTCGAGGTCGCCGCTGCCGGAGGCGTTGACGGTCAGGTCGCGCACGCTGCCGCTGCCGTGCACGTCGCCGGGGCCTTCCGAGGTCAGGGTCAATTGTTGCCCCTGGAACTGTTGCAGATCAACGTCACCGCTGCCGGAGTTGCGTAGGCTCTTCAGGCCGGCTGCGCTGATGCGGATGGTCGTCTGCGGGTGGTTGTCCTTGCCCCAGCTGAAATTGAAGGTCCAGCCCTTGCTTTTCATGCGCGGCTGGCGCACGGTGAGGGTGTCGCCGCTGACCGAGGTTTCAATGTCGGCGAACTTGCGGCGCAGGCCGGACAGTTCGATGGTGTTGCCCGGCTGCGCGGTGACGATCACGCGGAACGGGCCGCTGATGGCGATGTTGCTGAAGGCCGCGACGGTGCGCGTTTCGGTGCCGGTGCTGTCGTCCTGCCTGGTGTCGGCCTGGGCCGCGGCGCCGGCCAGGGAAGCCAGCAACAGGGCCGAAACCAGCGCGGTATGTTTGATCGTCTGCTTCATATTGTTCTCGATGATGGGAAGTGGCGAGGATTGAACGATAGGATAATTCCCGCCCGGCGGCGCGCGGAATGGGACGGACGCGCGTAACGGGGGGATCAGCTGCAAAATAACGGTGGTGAACCGCGATTCAACTTCGGCCCGGCGCAGCCGTTAAATGTCATAATGGACGCCAGCATGTATAGCCGGGGAATACCTGCGCGGATCAAGGGAGTACACATGATCAGATATATGGGAACCAAAAATACAGAGGACGGCTCGGTGCTGTATATTTTTTTGATTAACGGCTTGCACAAGGAAATTCGGGAAAGCGCTTTGAAACAATATCCTGGCTGTTACGAAGCCCTTCCAGCCACGGCCAAGGCGCGCATCAGCGCCAACCGCTCCTGGCTGTCGAAACTATAATGCCGTCCTTTCCGGCTGTGCTGCGCGGCGTCCTGGCCGCCGGGCTGGCGGCCGCCTGTTGCGCCGCCGGCGCGCAGTCGGTGCCGACCACCTTCGGCACCATCATCGGCAACGGCCTGCTGTGCCGCGACCAGACCGACAACCTGTATTTCTACGACTATCTGCTCAAGGCCTTCGGCCCGGCCTACAAGCACGACGGCGGCGCCTACTGGTTCAAGACCGACGGCGCCAACCTGTGGGGCACGCCGATTTCCGAGGTCATGGTCAGCGACGACACCAGCACCTACATCTTCGTCGGCGCCGTGGCCGAGGCCACGCCGGAGGAGCTGGAGCGCGCCATCATTGCCCAGGTCGGCCTGCATTATGCGAGAATCGACAGCTCGGCGTATCCGGTGCGCGAGGCCAAGCCGGCCAGCCGCATCGTCTACTTCGATACCAAATCCAAGATTTACTGCGCCAAGTTCAAGCCCTTGCCGCCGGTGCAGCCGCCGCCGGTGCGCCAGCGCTTGAAGTAGCGCATCGCCAGGGTCTTCATGTACACGCAATTTTTCAATCTGAAACAGTCGCCGTTTTCCATCGCGCCCGATCCCCGCTACCTGTTCATGAGCGAACGCCATCGCGAGGCGCTGGCGCATCTGTTGTACGGGGTCGGCAGCGGCGGCGGCTTCGTGCTGCTGACCGGCGAGATCGGCGCCGGCAAGACCACCGTGTGCCGCTGCTTCATGGAGCAGATCCCGGACAATTGCAAGCTGGCCTACATCTTCAATCCCAAGCTGTCGGTGGAGGAGCTGCTGCTGTCGATCTGCGACGAGTTCGGCATCGCGCTGGCGCCGCAGGGCCGGATCAGCGTCAAGGGCTATGTGGATGCGATCAACGCCTATCTGCTCGACAGCCATGCGCAGGGCCGCAACAACGTGCTGATCATCGACGAGGCGCAGAACCTGTCGGCCGAGGTGCTGGAACAGCTGCGCCTGCTGACCAACCTGGAGACCAGCGAGCGCAAGCTGCTGCAGATCATCCTGATCGGCCAGCCGGAGCTGCGCGCGATGGTGGCGCGGCCGGAGCTGGAGCAGCTGGCGCAGCGGGTGATCGCGCGTTATCACCTGGGCTCGCTGAGCGAGGCGGAGACCGGGGCGTATATCGAACACCGGCTGGCGGTGGCGGGCGCGGCGGCGGTGGCGCCGTTTCCGCGCCGGCTGATGGGGCTGGTGCACAGCCTGGCCAAGGGCGTGCCGCGCCGTATCAATCTGCTGTGCGACCGCGCCTTGCTGGGCGCGTATGTGGAAAACCAGCCGCAGGTGACGCGCAACATCCTGCGCAAGGCGGCGGCCGAGGTGTTCGCCCGGCCGGATGCGCTGCCGGGTGGCCATGGTGGCCGGGACGGCGCGGCGCGCTGGCCTTGGATGGCGGCCGGCGTGCTGGGCGGCGTGATCCTCAGCGTGGCGGCCTGGCAGCTGGCGGTGCGCGGCGCCAGGCCGGTGTTGCCGGCCGCGCAGGCCGCTTCAGCGCCGGCGCCCAAGCTGGCGCCCGCTGGTTCCGCGCCGGCGTCGAAGGTGATGGCTGCGACGCCGGCTGCGGCCGCATCGCCGGCCGCGGTTGCGCCGGTCGGCGGCAGCGCGGCGGCCTTGCGCCAGCTGGCGGCGATCTGGGGGCTGGCGCTGCCGGACGGCGAGCCTTGTCCGACGGCGGCGCGCCTGAATCTGCGCTGCCTGCAGGCCAAGGGCGGGGTGGCGGAGTTGCGTCTGCTGGACCGGCCGGCCATGCTGGCGCTGCACGACGATCCGACCGCCCCCAACTACGTGTTGCTGACGGCCCTGGACGAGGGGGGCGCAACCATCGTCGCGCCGGGCGGCAAGCCGCAGCGCATCGGGCTGGACGCGCTGGCGGCGCGCTTCGACGGCGAGTTCACGACGTTCTGGCGCGCGCCGCGCAGCTGGCGCGACGAGGTTTCCGGCGGCGACCACGGTCCCGACGTGGACTGGCTGGCGCGGCGGCTGGCGCAGATCTACGGGCTGAAGAAGCCGCTGGACGATCAGCCGCTGAGCGCCGGCCTGCGCGCGCGCCTGGTCGACTTTCAGACCGAGCAGCATCTCAAGGCGGACGGCGTGGCCGGTCCTAAAACTTTCATCCGGCTGTATCAGCTGGGCGGCGTGCAGGAGCCGCGCCTGCTGGCGGGCGCGGATGCCGGCGCCGGAGCGGGGAAATAATATGTCTTATATTTTGGAAGCATTGAAGAAGGCGCAGGCGGAGCGTCAGCTGGGCAGCGCGCCCACGCTGCACGCGCCGACGCTGCATGGGACGGAGCGGCAGACGGCCGCCGGCGCGTTGAAGAAGCCGCTGGTGCTGTTGTTGCTGGCGATGGGTGTGGCGGTCGTGGTGTTGCTGGCGCTGGTGTTGCGCCGGCAGCCGCCGGCGCAGCTGGCAAGTGTGCCGCAGGCTGCCCCGGCGCCAGTGGCTGCGGCCGAACCAGCCGCCGCGCCTGCCGCCGCGCAGCCCGCCGCAGCCGTTGCTGTCCCCGCTACTACATCGCTGGCTGCGCCGATGGCGTCTGCGGCGGTCAACGCGCCGCAGGCGGCCGCCTTGCCGCCGCCGGTGGCGACCGTGACGCCCGTGCCGCGTCCGCATCCGCCGGCGGAGGCTGCCGAGCAGGCGGCCGTGGCCGACAAGCCGGCCGCCGCGCCGGAAGAGCCGGTCCAGAACCTGCGCGACCTACCGGAGCCGATACAGCGTTCCATTCCCCACATCGCGGTGGGCGGCTACATTTATTCCAAGAACCCGGGCGACCGGCTGCTGCTGATCGATAAAATCCTGCGCCACGAGGGCGAGGAGGTCGCTCCCGGCCTGGTCCTGGAAAAGCTGCAGCCGCGCGAGGCGGTATTCAATTTCAAGGGTTATCGCTACCGCGTTCCGTATTGAAAGCTGTCATCTGCCCGTCATGTAGAAATGATATTTTTCCATCATTGAAATTCATGCACGGGAAATACGATGAAACACCTGAAATTGCTGCCGCTGCTGATCGCTGCCGCCTTTGCCGTTCCGCGCGCCCACGCGGCGGAACAATCGCCGTCTGTGCAACAGGAGACCGGCACCTACGTCGCCGGCCTGATCAGCATTGGCTTGCTGATGCTGGGCACGCGCAGCGCCCGCAGCGAACGCTTCAAGGCCCTGAACGAAGAGTAATCCGCCGCCATCCCCGCGCCGGTGTTGCTGCGTATAATGGCGGCGACTAGATGCTGTGGGGAGACAGGCAATGCAACAAGACATACCCGCGCTTACGCGCACCGTACTGGCCGTGGTCGGGACCTCGGGCAGCGGCAAGACCACGCTGCTGGAGGTGCTCATCGCCGGCCTGGCCGGACGCGGGCTGAAGGTCAATGTCGTCAAGCACAGCCATCACGACTTGGAGCTGGAGCCGCCGCACAAGGACAGCGCCCGCCTGCGCATGGCGGGCGCGGCCGAGGTGATGGTGGCGTCGCCGTTCCGGGTGGCGATCGTGCGCGAGCTGCGTGGCGCGCCGGAGCCGTCGCTGGACGAGCAGCTGGACCGCCTTTCGCCGGCCGACCTGACCCTGCTGGAAGGCTTCAAGTCCTACCCGGTCGCCAAGCTGGAGGTGTACCGCGCGGCCGCCGGCAAGCCGCCGCTGTATCCGCACGACGAACGCGTGATCGCGGTCGCCTCCGACCAGCCGGCGCCGGCGGACCTGCGGCCGGGCATGGAATGGCTGGATGTGAACCGGCCGCAGGCGGTGCAAGCCTGGCTGGAGGACTATTTGAAAAAAGTTTCGTCCGACGCCTAAAGTTAGCCGCATAACGTCCGTAAAAGAAGTGATACGCCTTAATGGAGGATCACATGGACATTTCAGGTATTGCCCAAGCGGCAACCACGATCGCGGACACCGGCACCAAGCAGGCGGTCGGCGTGGCGGTGTTGAAGAAGGCCCAGGATATCCAGGCCTCCAGCGCCGCGGCCCTGATCGAGGCGATTCCTCCGGTGCCGTCGGCGCCGAACCTGCCTTCGCATCTGGGCAACACGATCAACACGACTGCCTGAGCGGCGTCGTTGCGGCCCGCTAGGCGCCGCGCTACAGTCCTGCGCACCGTCCGGTGCGCAGCGTGCCGGTGCATTCCTGCGCCCGGTGTGGCCTCCCGATTTAAAACCAGTCAACAGAATGATGCATCGTCGCGTTATTGCTGGTACGCTGCGTCTGCTCGACAGTCTTGAAAAAAAAATCTGAAAAAAGTGTAAGGCCGGCCCGCATCTGGCCGACTACCGTACAGTTGCAGACGATATGTGTCGCACTTTGATCTTAACTTCCATCCCTGAAGGAGACTTACCATGAACAAACGTCAAGCCCTGATCGCCGCCGCCCTGGCCACCGTATGCGCCGCTTCCGCCGCCACGGCTACCGCCGCGACCGCGTCGGCCTCCGCTGAAAAAGAAAAGTGCTTCGGCATCGCCAAGGCCGGCCAGAACGATTGCGCCGCCGCCAACGGTTCGCACTCCTGCGCCGGCCAGTCGAAAACCGACAACGGCGCCGCCGAGTGGAAATACGTGGCCAAGGGCACCTGCGAAAAGGCCGGCGGCAAGACCGCGGCGCCAGCCAAGTAATCGCCGCAGCCGGTCGCGGAGCCATGTCCCTGTCAGGTCCAGCGCAGCCGATGCCGGGCGTGGGCGTGGGGCTGAGGGCTCCGCATTACCGGCAGTTCATCGAGCAGCGGCCGCGCGCCGCCTGGCTCGAAGTCCACACCGAAAACTATCTCGATCAAGCCGGCTGGGACTGGCACGTGTTGCAGCAATTGCGGCGCGATTATCCGATCAGCCTGCATGGCGTCGGCCTGGGACTGGGCTCGGCGCGCGGCTACTCCGAACAGCATCTCGACCGCGTGCGCGGCCTGGTGGCGCGGGTGGAGCCGGTGCTGGTGTCCGAACATCTGTGCTGGGGCGCCGTCGGCGACCGGCAACTCAACGACCTGCTGCCGCTGACCCTGGACCGGGCCGCGCTCGACCTGCTGTGCGCGCGCGTGGGCCGGGTCCAGGACGCGCTCAAGCGCCAGCTGCTGCTGGAAAACGTGTCGACCTATGTGCGCTTCCGCGCGGACGCGATGAGCGAGGCGGAATTCATGGCGGCGCTGGCAGAGCGCACCGGCTGCGGCCTGCTGCTCGACATTAACAATCTCTACGTCAACCAATGCAACCACGGCGAGGACGCGCTGGCCGCGATCGCCGCGATCCGCCCCGGCATGGTGGGCGAGATCCACCTGGCCGGCCACCTGGTGACGCCGGAGGCGGTGATCGACCATCACGGCGACACCGTGGCCGAGCCGGTCTGGCGGCTGTACCAGGCGGCCCTGCAGCGCTTCGGCGCGTTGCCGACCCTGATCGAGTGGGACACCGACATCCCCGAGCTGGGCGTGCTGTTGGGCGAGGCGGACAAGGCCGAGGCGCTGCATCGCCAATACGCCACCACCACCGTGGCCGATGCGCCGCGCCCGGCCGCGCCGGCGGTGGCCGATGAGCCGGCGCCGGCGCTGGCCGCCAGCCAGCAGACCTTCGCCGGCGCGCTGTTCGATGCGCGCCAGACGCCGGCCGCGCTGGCGTTGTTCAAGGGCGAGCACAACGATCACCGTTATGCGCTGTATCGCGGCAACCTCAGCGCCACCTGGCGCAAGACGCTGGCTGCGGCCTATCCGGTGATCGAGCTGCTGGTGGGCGAGGAATTCTTCGGCGGCCTGGCGCAAGCCTATGGCCGCGCCCACCCGTCCGACAGCGGCGACTTGAACCGCTTCGGCGCGCATTTCGCCGCTTTCCTGCGCGCCTTCCCGCACGTGGCCGACTACCCGTATCTGCCGGCCATGGCGACGCTGGAGTGGACCTTGCACCGCGCCCACTACGCGCCGTCCGCGGACGGCGTGACGGCGCAGCAGATGGCGGCGCTGACGCCGGAGCAGGTCGAGACGGCGCGGCTGGCGCTGCATCCGGCCTGCACGCTGCTGGCGTCGGAGTGGGCGGCGATTCCGCTGTGGCAGGCGCACCAGGCTGGCAGCGGCGTGCCGTTCCCGGCCGAGCTGGCGGCGCCGGACTACGGCCTGGTCACGCGGCCGCGCTGGAAAACCCAGGTGCTGCCGCTGACGGCGGCCAGCCACGCGGCCTTGTCGGTGCTGGCGGCCGGCGGCCCGTTCGGCGCGGCGCTGGACGCGGCCTTCGAGCTGGACGAGGACTACGACATTGCCGGCAATCTGCAGCAATGGATAGATCACGCATTGATTGTCAGGATAGACGCCTAGCGGCGACTAACTAATTTTGAAAGCGCAATGATGAAAACTATCCTCGGCCTGCACCAACAAATCTCCCGCTACGACGCGGCCCTGAGCGCGTGGGGCGGTTCCCTGATGAGCCTGGCGCTGCGCTGGTACGTGGGCTGGCAATTCTTCAAGGCCGGCCTGGTCAAGGTCGGCGACTGGGGCGCGACGCTGGCGCTGTTCCGCGAAGAGTATATGGTGCCGCTGCTGCCGCCGGACTTGGCGGCCTACATGGGCGCGGCCGGCGAGCTGGCGCTGCCGGTGCTGCTGTGCGTGGGGCTGCTGTCGCGGCCGGCGGCGCTGGCGCTGTTCCTGGTGAACGCGATGGCGGTCATCTCCTACCCGCAGCTGCTGACCTTTGAATGCCCGGCCGCGATCAACGACCACTTCTACTGGGGCGCGATGCTGCTGGCGCTGGTGGCCTACGGTCCCGGCAAGTTTTCGCTGGACGCCTGGCTGGCCGGGCGGCGCGCCTAGGTCGGCCGGAAGGCGCGCAACAGCTTGGCCTCGCCGGTCAAGTCCTTGTGCAGGCGGTTGGCGGCGGCGGTCAGTTCCATCATGCGGTTGAGCTGGACGTCTTCGAAGCGGGCCAGTTCCTCGGTGGCGGTCAGCAGCGCCTGCGCCAGCTTGGCGCGGGCCGCCTGGTACAGCATGCCGTTGTGCTGGCCGGTGTTCTTGAGCAGTTCCTCGGCGTTTTCGATCACTTGCCGCAGGTCGTCGAGCAGGCGTTCCTGTGTTTGCATATTGTGTGCAGGATCGTCCATGACGTTCCCCTGGTCATAAGAAAACTGGTTGAATAAGCCGGGCGGCAGGCCATTTCAATATATCGGCGCGCAAAGCCACCGGTTTGCGCTGCGTCAAACGCGCCTGTCCGCCACACGCTTCAGCTTAACGCATTATTGCCTAAATGCAAGATAAATTTCACGCGCCCTCGACGCTGATGCGCACGTCGCCCACGCTCACTTGCTGGCCGGCGCGGATCTTGGCGGTCTTGCGCAATTCCTGTTTGCCGTCGACCTGGACGCTGCCGCTGGCCACCAGCATCTTGCCGGCGCCGCCGCTGTCGCACAGGCCCACCAGCTTGAGCAACTGATTTAGCTCAACGAATTCGCCGCTCAATTCAAAACTTACTTTCTGCATTTTATCCTCTGTTGCTATGATGTGAAATCGATGCTGCCGCTGACTTCCGGTAGTGTAGCGGCATTCCGACAGGGCCGCAGTTTACTCCACGAATACCGCACGGTTGAGATTGCCGTCGAGAAAAAAAGTTGCTATCCTGAGTTAACTGCTGAATATTTGTGCAGCATGGTTTGCCCTCAGCGAGTTGCACCATGAACAAGCTTTTCTGGCCAGTTGCAGTCTTGATGTGCCCGCTTTCCGGCTTGGCGGGCGCCGCCGCATCCGATCCCTTTGTCCCGCAAAAACTGGCGCCCGCGTTTGAAAAGCGGGCCAGTTCGTCGTTGCTGTTCGAGGCGGCGGATCGGCAATCCGCCCTCAGCGAGCAGGTGCAGGGCGACGGCGCGGCGCGCTACGGCGCCATCTTCAACGGCGGGGCGCGCCTGCATTTCGGCGCCTTGCCGGACAATCTGGCGCTGCTCGATCCGCTCGGCCCCATGCTCAACGAGCACAGCAAGCGTTTCCTCACCAGCGCGGATTTTGAACAGAAAATGGGGCGCGCGGTCGGCATCGTGACCATCGGCATCCTGCGCGAGACCGGCTCGGTGCTGGGGTCGCAGCAGGCGCCGGCGCTGGCGATGAACACCCGGCCCACCACCACCTTCACCTCGGCCTCGCTGGGCTACGCGCTCAGTTCGCGCAGCGCGCTGATGTTGATGGCGTCCTACGGCCGCACCGAGGGCATCGGCAATCCCGACAGCCTGATCGCGCAAGTGTCGTCGGTGCGCACGATGGCCTTCAGCGTGGGCTTGTCGACGCGCCAGGTGTTCAACAGCCACGACCGCTTTGCCGTGACCTTGTCGATTCCGGCCAAGGTGCGGGCCGGCACCCTGCAGTACAGCGGCGCGGCGCCCCAGAGCGGCGACCCCGGCGCCCCGGCCTTCGGCGCGCCGACGCTGAACCTGCGGCCGACCGCCACCGAGCGCGACCTGGAATTCGGCTACACCACCACGTTCGGCCGCGACGGCCGGCAGGGCAAGCTGACCGGCGCCATCATGTGGCGGGTCAACCCCGGCCACGACGCCAGCGCCCGGCCGGACTGGCTGACCGGCGTGCGCTATTCCTACGGCTTCTGATCCGCCTCAGCCCTTGGCGCCGGGACGGGTCATGTCCAGCGGCACGATCCATTGGTCGAACTGCTCGGCGCTGACATGGCCCAGCGCCAGCGCGGCCTCCCTCAATGTGCTTCCCTCGTGCTGGGCCCGCTTGGCGATGGCGGCCGCCTGGTCGTAGCCGATGTGCGGCGCCAGCGCCGTCACCAGCATCAGCGAACGTTCCATCAGCTCGGCGATGCGGGCGCGGTTGGGCTCGATACCGTGCACGCAGTGCTCATCGAAACTGCGCATGCCGTCGGCCAGCAGGCGCGCGCTCTGCAGGAAGTTGTGGGCGATCAGCGGCTTGTAGACGTTGAGCTCGAAGTTGCCGGAGGCGCCGCCCACGGTGATGGCGACGTCGTTGCCGAACACCTGGCAGCACAGCATGGTCAGCGCCTCGCACTGGGTCGGGTTGACCTTGCCCGGCATGATGGAGCTGCCCGGCTCGTTTTCCGGGATGGTGATCTCGCCCAGGCCGGAACGGGGGCCGGACGCCATCCAGCGCACGTCGTTGGCGATCTTCATCAGCGCGGCGGCCAGCGTCTTGAGCGCGCCGTGCGCCGACAGCAGGGCGTCGTGGCCGGCCAGCGCGGCGAATTTGTTGTCGGCGCTGCGGAAGGGCAGGGCCAGCGTGTGCTCCAGCTCGGCCGCGATGCGGTGCGCGTATTCCGGATGGGCGTTGAGGCCGGTGCCGACCGCGGTGCCGCCGGCGGCCAGCTGCAGCACGCCGGGCAGGGCGGTGCTGATGGCGCGCTCGGCGAAGTCGAGATGGGCCACGTAGCCGGAAAACTCCTGGCCCAAGGTCAGCGGGGTGGCGTCCTGCAGGTGGGTGCGGCCGATCTTGACGATGTCGGCGAAGGCCTCGGCCTTGGCGTGCAGCCGGTCGCGCAGCTGGCGCAGCGCCGGCAGCACGTTGCCGGCCAGCGCCTGCGCGGCGGCCACGTGGATGGCGGTGGGGAAGATGTCGTTCGACGACTGGCCCTTGTTGACGTCGTCGTTGGGGTGCAGCTTGCGGGCCTCGCCGCGCACGCCGCCCATCAGCTCGGAGCCGCGGTTGGCCAGCACCTCGTTCATGTTCATATTGGACTGGGTGCCGGAGCCGGTCTGCCACACGGCCAGCGGGAACTCGGTCGGGTGTTTGCCGGCCAATACCTCGTCGGCGGCCTGGGTGATGGCGATGGCCTTGGCGCCTTCCAGCAGGCCCAGGTCCAGGTTGACGCGGGCGGCGGCGCGCTTGACGCTGGCCAGCGCGTGGATCAGCTCGGGCGGCATGCGCTCCGAGGAGATGCGGAAATGCTCCAGCGAGCGCTGGGTTTGCGCGCCCCACAACTGGTGGTCGGGGACGTCGATCGGGCCAAAACTGTCACGTTCACTTCTGGTGTTCATGGTTTTTCCTTTGCGCGGGGATAGCAATCATGTGTATTTGCCAAGGTCCGTCCAGTGTAGCGCAGTCTGGAAAAATTAACCTGGGGCTACAAAACCGGGAAAATCCGCCGTTATAGCTGATACACTTTAAGAATTCGCGGCCAAGCGACCCCAACATGCAGCGCACCACTCTCCTGACCTCGATCCTCATTGGCGCCGGCGCCTTGCTGCTGGCGGCCGCCGCGCCGGCGGCGGAACTGGGCGATATCGCCGTGCGATCCTACATCGGCCAGCCGCTGGCGGCCGACATCGAGCTGGTGCAGCTGGCGCCGGACGAGGTGTCGGCGCTGCAGGTGCGGCTGGCGCAGCAGGATGTCTATCGCGGCGCCAGCATCAGCATGAATCCGGCGCTGGCCTCGCTGCACCTGGCCGTGGTGCGGCGCGACGGCCGGCAATTCCTGCACCTGACCACCACCCGCGCCATCGACGCCGAGTATGTCCATCTGTTCCTGGAGCTGAGCGCGGCCGGGCGCCAGGACGTGCGCGCGGCGACCGTGTGGCTGCAGGCGGACCCGAATCCGGCGCCGCCGCCGTTGCCGCCCGTGACGGCGGCGCAGGCGGCGCTGCTGGCGCGCGCGGAGCGGGCGGTTCAGGAGGCCGCTCCGTCGCCGGCCCCGGTTGCGCCAGCCCCCGCGCCGGTGCGCGACAGGACGCGTCCGGCGCCGATGCCGGCCGCGCACGAGTCGGAAGTGGGCGATCCGGGCGGCTTGCGGTCGGCGGCGGGATTGACACCGGCGCGGCGGCCTGCGCCGGCGCCGTCGCGTCGCGCTGCGGCGGACAAGGCGGACAAAGCGGGCGCAGGCGAAGTGGATCAGGCCGGCGGCGCGGTGCCGCTGGGCGTGGCGCAGGCTTTGCTGCCCTTGCCGCCGCTGCCGCTGCCCAAGGGCGTGAAGCGGCCGGCGGCGCCGGCGGCGTGCGCGCCGTCCGGCATCAGCGCGAAGGAATGCGCGGCGCTCGATACGCATAGTGTCGAGCTGTCCAGCAAGCTGGTCGAGCTGGAGGGCAGGGTCAAGCTGCTGCAAGGCGAGTTGGGGGCAAAGAGCGGGGTGGCCAGTGGGGCATTGACTGTGGCGTCCGGGCATGAGGGCGCGCCATCGGGGCATGACGGGACGGCTACGGCTGCGCACGCGGCGCCGGCTGCTAGTGCCCACGCCAGCGCCGGCACGGACGGCGCGGGACACGGGGAGGCGCATAGCGCTTCCGCGTCGGCTTCCGCTGCCGCGGCCAGCGCTGCGGCGGCAGGCGGGGCAGAATCGGCGCCTGCGTCGGCCTCGGCCGAAGCGGGCGCGCCAGTCAAGAAGGTGCGCGTGCTGCCCAAACTGAAGTACAAAAAGGAAAAACCACCGGAACCGGCCGCCAGCAATTGGCCGCTGATCGCGGGCGGGGCCGGTGCGCTGGCGTTGTTGCTGGGCGCGGGCGGCTACTTCTATCTGCGCAAGAAACGCGGCAGCGGGCCGCTGAAAATCTGGCAGGGATTCCGCAAGAAAAAGCCGGCCGCCGAGGGCGAAACGCCGGTGGAAGCGCCGCCGCTACACGAGGTCACGCCGGAATCCATGATGGAAAAGCAATGAAAATGTAATAAGCTTATAACGAGCCGGCTCTTATCGGGCTCAGGCGATCTGGGTTATAGTAATCGACGCCCACCGTCTTCCCCATACTGAAAGAGCCTTATGACCGCAGCAGATTTTCCGTCTCAGCATCACGAGCAATACCAAACTTTCAAACAACTCGGCCTGAAGCTGGACATGTCCCGCGGCAAGCCAGCCCCCGAGCAACTGGATTTGTCGAATGCCCTGATGGCTTCGCTGGATACCTACAAGGCCGCCGACGGCACCGATTGCCGCAACTACGGCGGCACCATCGGCCTGCCGGAAGCGCGCGCGCTGTTCGGCCAGCTGCTGGACGTGCCGGCCGCGCAGGTCGTGGTCGACAGCAGCGCCAGCCTGTCGCTGATGCATGACGTGATCATCTACAGCCTGCTCAACGGCACGCCCGGCCATGCGCCGTGGGTGCGCGAGCCGGTGACCTTCCTGTGCCCGGTGCCGGGCTACGACCGCCACTTCGCCATCTGCGAGGCGCGCGGCATCAAGATGATCAACATTCCGATGACCGAATCCGGCCTGGACATGGATATGGTGGAAAAACTGGTGGCCGAGGACGCCAGCATCAAGGGTATGTGGTGCGTGCCGAAGTACAGCAATCCGGGCGGCGTGGTGTATTCGGATGCGGTGGTGGCGCGCCTGGCGGCGATGAAGACGGCGGCGCCGGACTTCCGCCTGATGTGGGACGATGCTTACCGTTTCCACCATCTGGGCGAGCAGAAGCTGGCGGTGGCCAACATCCTGGACGCGTGCGCGCAGGCCGGCAATCCGGATCGCGCGATCGTGTTCGCGTCCTCGTCCAAGGTGAGCTGGGCCGGTTCGGGCGTCGCCGCGCTGGCGGCTTCGCCGGCCAACATCGCCTGGTGGACCAAGCACGCCGGCATCCGCAGCATCGGCCCGGACAAGATCAACCAGCTGCGCCATGTGCGTCTGCTGAAGGATTTGCCGACGGTGGAAGCGTTGATGGAACAACATCGCCTGCTGCTTAAGCCGAAGTTCGACGCGGTGCTGGCGCAGTTCGAGCGCTATCTGGCCGACGTGCCGGGCGTGACGTGGACACGGCCGCTGGGCGGCTATTTCATCGATCTGGTGACGCCGCCGGGTTCGGCCAAGCGCACCGTGGCGCTGGCCAAGGAAGCCGGCATCACGCTGACGCCGGCCGGCGCGGCTTTCCCGTACGGGAATGATCCCAAGGATAGCCATATCCGCATCGCGCCGAGCTTCCCGTCGTTGGACGAGATCACCCAGGCGGCGCAGGGGATCGCGCTGTCGCTGCGGGTGGCGCTGGCGGGCTGATCGCCATGCAGACGTAAAAAAAGCGCCCTCGGGCGCTTTTTGCATGGGAGTGGAAGTTTTTACTGACGGGACATGCCCGGCACGTTGTTCAGCCAAGGCTCGGTGACGTCGCGGATGGCGCGGTCGTTGGCCAGGATCTGCTTGAGCAGGTCGATCTTGCGCAGGCGCGGGGCGCCGCTCAGGCTGGGCACGCCGGCATCGGCCGGGCGGGCGGCGGTGGCGCATTGCGCTTCCAGTCGGCTCAGACCGTCCCAATCCCCCAGACGCGCGGCGGCAGCCATTTGATTGGACAAGCCGGCAATGTTTTCGTACATCGAGAGGACTTCGGTGGAGGTCATGTTCTCACCCTGGTTTAGTTAAAACGGATTACCGCATGTCCTGATTAACGTCGCCTTAAATGCGAACTTTAGGGTGTTTTGAAAAAATATCTGAAAAAAGTCGAAAAAAAAAGCCGCGCGGCGTGAAACCGGCGGCTTCCCATGGTGTTTATGGCAAGTTGGCTTATTTGACCAGCTCTTCCAGGCCGGCGCTCAACTCGTCCGGCGACGGCATTTCGTCGATCAGGGCGTTGTCGTCCAGGCCCAGTTCCTCGGCCAGATCGGCAGGGTAGCAGGCCTCGATCTCATCATCGCTCATCTGCGCCTGCTCGACGCGGGCGCGCCAGGCGGCCAGCGAGACCACGGCGGCCAGACGGTTCAGCTCGCCGTTGTGGTGCGGCTCGGGGAAGGCCAGGATGGTTTCCGAGAAGGTCAGCGGGAATTTCCAGCGCTTGGCCAGCTCGGCGCCGACGTCGGCGAAGGTGAAGCCGAACGAGGCTTGCTCGGCGTCCAGGCGGCGCGAATCCAGCGGGCCGGCCACCTTGTCCAGCGCCATCGCCTGCTCGGCCATCGCCGAGTGGATCACCAGCTGGCCGATGGCGTGCATCATGCCGATGGTGAAGGCGAGGTCGGTGTTTTCCTTGGTCTTCTTGGCAATCCACTTGGCCGACACCGCAGTGTGCAGGCTGTAGCGCCAGAATTGTTTGAGGTCGAGGCCGGGCACGGTCTTGAAGCCGCTGACCAGGCCGGAGCTGATGACCAGCGTGCGCACGGTGACGAAGCCGAGCATCAGCACCGCATCCTCCACCGTGCCGATGCTGCGCGAGACGTGGTAGTAGGCCGAGTTGGCCAGTCGCAGCAGCTTGGCGCTCAGCACCGGATCCGTCGACAGTTTTTTCGCGATCTCTTCGGTCGAGACGCTGGCCTTGTCGAAACTGCTGATCAGCTCTTCCACGACTTTAGGCGCGGTGGGCAACGCAGTTGGATTCTGGAACAGGGCATCAAGTTTCATATTTATCTCCTGGGTAATTAGCGCGTTGCTATAGGCTAACTATATAGCGATTCCCGGAATGTATGAAACAATTTTGCGGGGCGAGCGTCTCTTTTCTGAGTCACTGATCGCCGACACGAGCCGGCGTATATACTGGCGGCATGGAACCCGACCCGATCGAGCAGATCACGCAAACCACGCTGCAGCATTACGAGCGCAACGCCGAGCAGTTTTTCGCCGGCACCATCGACCACGATGTCAGCCAGAACATCGCTGCCTTGCTGGACGCGATACAAGTCCCCGCGCCATTCCGCCTGCTGGACCTGGGCTGCGGCCCCGGCCGCGACTTGAAGACCTTCAAGGAGCTGGGCCACGAAGCGATCGGCGTCGACGGCTCGACTCGCTTCGTCGAGATGGCGCGCGCCTACAGCGGCTGCGAAACATGGCGGCAGGACTTCGTTCAACTTGACTTGCCCGCAGGTTTTTTCGACGGCATCTACGCCAACGCCTCCTTGTTCCACGTGCCCAGCGCCGCGCTGCCGAAGGTGTTGCGCGACCTGCACGCCGCGCTGAAAAACGGCGGCGTGCTGTTCAGTTCCAACCCGCGCGGCGACAACCGCGAAGGCTGGAACGGCCCGCGCTACGGCAGCTACTACGATTACGAAACCTGGGAGCGTTACCTGCTGGCAGCGGGATTTATCGCGGTCCAACATTTCTATCGCCCGCCGGGTTTGCCACGCGATCAGCAGCCGTGGCTGGCCAGCGTCTGGCGCAAGGTCTGATTGCCGCACTGGGTGCGCGATCGCACAGAACTCCAGGCGGTGTCTGCCTATAGTGGGGGCCTCGCACGCGGCACGAGTCCGCGTGTCCTGTAGCTTCATCACCCACCAAGGAGTGCATCATGAACAAGGATCAAGTGAAAGGTACGGCGAAGGACATCGGCGGCAAAATCCAGGAAGAGGCCGGCAAGCTGGTCGGCAGCTCGGAGCAGCAGGCCAAGGGCTTGAACAAGCAGGCCGAAGGCAAGCTGCAAAAGGGCCTGGGCGACGCCAAGGAAGCCGTCAAGGACATCACCAAAGGCAACCGCAACTGATCGCGCCGGGACGAAAAAGCCGCGTGCGCTTGAGACGGCCGAGGCCGTCTTAAGCCACGCGGCTTTTTCTATTTCAACGCACACACTCAAGCGGCGATGCGGTTGGTGCTCAAGTCCCAGCCGCCGGCGGTGTTGCCGCCCGCGCCGCCGCTGATCTTCTGCTGCGTGTAGCGCCACTTCACCTTCGAGAATTTCAGCGACACATGTTCGCTGAGGATGTCGCCTTCCTCCACGCTGGGCGAGACCGCGCCGATCAGCACGTTCTCCAGTTCGATTTCGTAGTACTTGACGCGTTCGCCTTGGCCGTCCGCGCGCATGAATTCAAACTTGGCCTTGGGGATGGTCTTGCCCGACGAGCAGGTCTGCAGCAGCACCGGCGAGGCCAGGTCGGCCAGCTTCATCAAGGTGATGTCGTGGTGTTCGCAGCGTTCGGCGGTGTGGCCGCCGCCGGTCGACGCGGTGGCCGATTTGGGCTGGCTGACCGCCCAGCTGACCGACTTGCATTCGATCCAATCCTTGTGTTTGTCGTCGGCCGATTCGCCGCGGATACCGTCAATTTGCAGGTAGACATCGATAGCCATAATTCCTCCTGGAATGTAAGTGCGGCGGTGCGGAATGCACCGCAGCGGGCATTATCGAATGGTCAACAAATCGGCCCTTGTGGCCGCTCAATCAAGGCAAAAAAAAGAGGGCCCGAAGGCCCCCGAAAACACTGAAACGATTTATTTCGTTTCCGGCATCAAATTCTTCTTGAAGAAGGCTTCGATATTGCCGTACACGTGGCGCTGCGGCGCGCGGCCGGAGATGCCGTGCTTGGCGCCCGGGTAGGTCATCAGCTCGAAGTGCACATTGCGCTTGACCAGCGCGTCGATCATGCGCGTGGTGTTGGTGAACAGCACGTTGTCGTCTGCCATGCCGTGCATCAGCAGCAGCGGCGACTTCAAACCGTCCAGGTGCGAGTACACGCCGCCCGAGGCGTAGCCGGCCGCGTTCTCCTTCGGCGTGCCCATGAACTGCTCGGTGTAGTGGGTGTCGTACAGCGACCAGTCGGTCACCGGCGCCACCGACACGCCCATGGCGATCTTGTCCGACGCCTCGGCCAGCAGGCGCAAGGTCATGAAGCCGCCGTAGCTCCAGCCGAACACGCCCACGCGCTTGGCGTCGACGAAGCTCTGCTTGCCCAGCCACTCGATGCCGGTGATCTGGTCTTCGACCTCCACCTTGCCCAGGTTGTGGTAGTTGGCGTCGGTGAACACGCGCTCGCGGCGCGAGGAGCCGCGGTTGTCCAGGCGCCACACCACGAAGCCTTGCTGCGCCATGTACTGGTCGAAGAAGTTGCCCCAGCGGCGAGCCACGTGCTGCGAGTGCGGGCCGCCGTAGGTCGACAGGTAGACCGGGTATTTCTTCGACGCGTCAAAGCCGCTCGGCTTGATCATCGAGTAGTACAGCGTCTGGCCGTCCTTGGCCTTGAGCGTGCCGTATTCGGTGTGCAGGTGGGCGTCCAGGTATTTGCCGTACGGGTGCGAGGCGTTCAGCTCGTTGTGTTCCAGCCAGCTGATCATCGCGCCGTCCGGACGGCGGATGCTCACCTGCGGCGGCGTGTCCGGATCGGAGTAGGTGTCGACGAACACCTCGCCGTTGCGGGCGAACGAGGAGTCGTGCCAGCCGTCGCCCTGGGTGATGCGCTGCGGCTGGTCGGCCGTGCTGCCGTCGAGCTTGAGCGCGTAGGTCTGGCTGTCGATGACCGCGTCGCGGTTCGACTGCACGAACACGCGGCCGCCTTTCTCGTCCAGCGCCAGCACGCGGTCGATGCCCCATTCGCCCTTGCCGATGGCGTGCTGCAGCTTGCCCTGCATGTCGTACTGGTACAGGTGCTTGCGGCCGCTGCGCTCGGACGACCAGATGAAGCCCTTGTCGTTGGCCAGGAAGCGCAGATCGTCGAAGATGCTGACCCAGGTCGGCGAGGTCTCGGTGATCAGGACCTTTTGCGCCAGCGTGGCGGCGTCCACCGACACCAGTTCCAGCTTCTTCTGGTCGCGGCTCTGGCGCTGGAACAGCAAGGCCTTGGCGCTGCCGCTCCAGTCGGCGCGCACCAGGTAGATGTCGGCGTTGGCGCCGAGCTCGACGTTGCGGATCTCGCCGCTGACCGGCGACACGATCTTCAGCTGCACCAGCACGTTCGGATCGCCGGCGGCCGGGTAGCGCTGCTCGACCACGTCGGTGCGGTCGGCGAAGATTTCAAAGCGGCGCACCACCGGCACTGGCGCCTCGTCGTAGCGCTTGTAGGCGATGGCGCTGTCGTCCGGCGCCCAGTAGTAGCCGCTGGTCTGGCCCATTTCCTCCTGTGCCACGAACTCGGCCTCGGCGTTGTGGATGGTGCCCTGGCCGTCGCTGGTGAGCTGCTTCTCCTTGCCGCTGCTCAGGTCCAGCACGTACAGGTTCTGGTCGCGCACGAAGGAGACGTAGCGGCCCTTGGGCGAAATCTTCGGATCGAGCACGTTGCCGGAGGCGACCAGGCGCGCGGCGTCCGGCTTGCTGGCGTCGATCAGGTACAGGTTGCCGGCGATCGGCACCAGCAGCTGCTTGCCGTCCGGCGACCAGCTGTAGCTGAGGATGCCCTTCAGGCTGGCGGTGCGCTCGCGTTCGCGGCGCGCCTTCTCGGCGTCCGACAGGTTCTCCTCCGGCACCAGGATCTTGGAGTCGACCAGGCGGTGCGTGGTCTTGTCCTTGAGGTTGTATTCCCACAGGTCGAGCTGGAACTGGTTGTCGTCGCGGCCGCGCAGGAAGGTCACGCGGGCGCCGTCCGGCGACACCTTCAGGCTGCGCACGCCGGGGCCGCTCAGCGACGGGTCGGCATGCAGGCGGTCCAGGGTCAGTTTTTCGGCGGAGGCGTGGGCGCCGGCCAGCAGGGCGAGGAAGCAGAGGATGAAGCGCATGGAGTGAGTGTCTCTTGGTTATCGGAACCCAAGACGATACCAGACCGGCCCGCTTGTGGCGAGACGGCAATGTTCTGAATCCGCGCGGGAAAACCGTTTTTCCTTCGGCGTTCCCGGCCGGCCTATGCGGCCTGCGCGGCCCGCGCCTGCAGCACGCGCGCCAGCGCCAGCCGCTGCAGCGACCAGCTCAGCAGCACAGCCGCCACCGTCAGCCCGACCACCAGCCCGATCCAGAAACCGGCCGCCGCCATCGGCTGCGCGGGCGCCCACGGCAGCCACTGCGGCGCCAGCCCCAGCCAGCAGCCCAGCGGCAGCGCGAAGCCCCAGAACGCCAGCAGCTGGATCTGCATCGGCTGGCGCGAGACCTTGTAGCCGCGGATCGCGCACGAGGTCGCCACCTGGGTGGCGTCCGACAGCTGGAACAGCGCGGCGAACAGCAGCAGCTGCACGCACAGCGCCTGCACCGCCGGGTCGGAGGTGTAGGCGGCGGCGATCTGGCGCCGGCACAGCACGATGAACAGCGCCGACAGCACGGCGAACGCCAGCGACATCCACACCCCGGTCCAGGCCACGAAGCGCGCCCGCGCCGGACTGCCTTCGCCCACCGCCTGGCCGACGCGGGTGATCAGCGCGATGCCGAAGCTGAGCGGCACCATGAACACCAGCGAGGAGAAATTGAGCGCGATCTGGTGGGCTGAAATCTGCACCACGCCGTAGCGCGCGATCAGCAGGCTGACCGCGCCGAACGCGCTGACCTCGGCGAAATACGTGACCCCGATCGGCACCCCCAGCCGCAGCATCGAGCGGATCTCCGGCCAGTGCGGCCACTCCCAGTGGGTGAACGGATAGGTGGCGCGGTAGGCCGGCGCGACGCGCATCCAGGCCAGCATGGCGGCCAGCATCAGCCACATGCACAGGCCGGTGGCGACCGCGCAGCCGACCCCGCCCAGCCTCGGCAAGCCCCAGTGGCCGAACACCAGCAGCCAGTTGACGAACACGTTGAAGCACAGGCCCAGGATGGCGATCAGCATCACCGGCTTGGTCTGGTTGATGCTGGTGCTGTAGCCGTACAGCGCGCGGTAGGCGGCGAACGGCGGCAGGCCGATGCTGATCGCGTGCACGAACAGCGTGGCCTGGCCCTGCACATAGGGTGTCAGCTGCAGATGGTCGAACAGCAGCGTCGCCAGGTTGGCCAGCAGCATGGCCGCCACGCCCACGCCCAGCGCCTTCCACAGCGACTGGCGCACCGCGTGCGGAATCCGCCCCAGCTCGCCGGCGCCGACGTCGTGCGCCACCACGCTGTTAATCGCCATCATGGTGCCGCTGACCGTCACCAGGATGATGGACCAAATCGAGGCCCCCAGCGACACCGCCGCCAGCTCGTCGGCGCTGGCGTGGCCGGTCATCGCCACGTCGGCCACGCCCATGCCCACCGTGGCCAGCTGGCCGATCAGCATCGGCCAGGCCAGGCGCCACAGGGCGGCCGCTTCGCGGCGGAGGTCGGGCAGGTGGAAGGCGTGGGGCATGCGCGGCGCTCGAAAAAGGGTGGGCGACAATTCTACCCCGGCCCGGTCCAGCCCGCCGCGCTGTATCATTACATTTTCTTGCAAATTAGCCATATTGCCCTGTCGGCCAACGCGCTAGCATAAGCGTTGTCCGTGCATGGCACCGGCTGATTAACTTTTTACTTGAGCGATATTCACCATGAAACCATTCCTGCACCGTCTGATCCGCGCCGCCCTCGTGCTGGCCGCGCCCCTGCTGGCCGCCAGCGCCGCGCACGCGGGCGAACTGACGCTGTTCACCCACTCCAACTTCGCCGGCCCGCCGCTGACGCTGCGCGGCAACGTGCCGGACCTGGACCAGCTGGGCTTTAACGACCGCGCCTCCAGCGTGGTGGTGCGCTCCGGCACCTGGCAGTTGTGCGAGCACTCGGAATACCGCGGCCGCTGCATGGTGGTCGAGCGCGGCGAGTACCCGGTGCTGGACGGCTTCAACGATGTCATCTCGTCGGTGCGCGAGATCGGCGGCCGCGACTACCGCGAGGATTACCGCGACGATGACCGCCGTGGCGACCGCGACCGCGACTACGGCTACGGCCACCACCGCGAACCGATCGTGCTGTTCTCCAAGTCCGGCTTCGGCGGCGCCAAGCTGGGCCTGCGCGACGCGGTGCGCACGCTGGACCAGTACGACTTCAACGACCAGGCCAGCTCGGTCATCGTCAACGAAGGCCGCTGGGAGCTGTGCGAACACGCCGACTACGGCGGCCAGTGCATCGTGCTGGAGCCGGGCCGCTACGAGTACCTGGACAATATGAACAACCGCATCTCGTCGCTGCGCCGGCTGCGTTGACCCGCATGCGTTATCATGCAGGCCACAGCCCCGATTTGGAGACCCGGCCATGAAGCGATTTGTTTGCGCCACCCTGCTGGGCGCCGCCGCGGCGGCGCAGGCGGGCGACATCACGCTCTACACGCGCACGCATTTCGGCGGCCCGGCCCTGCAGCTGCACGGCTCGGAGCCCGACCTGGACAAGCTGGGCTTCAACGACAAGACCTCCAGCGTGATCGTGCAGAGCGGCATATGGGAAGTGTGCGAGAACAAGCACTACAAGGGCCGCTGCCTGGTGCTGGAAAAGGGCGAGTACGCCGAGCTGAAGAATTTCAACGACATGATGTCCTCGGTGCGCGAGCTCGAAGCGCGGCCGGCCGCCCGGGACAAACGCGAACAGAAGTGAACAAACGGACGCCGCCGGAAGGCGATAGGCGCTAGACTGGGACACACGCAAGACGGGAGCGCGCAACGTGGAATACAAGGACTACTACCAGACTCTGGGCGTGCCGAAGACGGCCACCGAGGAGGAAATCAAGAAGGCCTACCGCAAGCTGGTGCGGAAATACCATCCCGACGTCAGCAAGGAAGCGGACGCCCAGCACAAGACCCAGGAGCTGAACGAGGCCTACGGTGTGCTGGGCGACGCCGAAAAGCGCGCCGCCTACGACGAGCTGGGACGCGGCCACCAGTACCGTGCCGGCCAGGAATTCCGCCCGCCGCCGGACTGGGGCCGCGGCTTCGGCAACGGCAACGGCGGCGGCTTCGGCGGCGACGCCATGGGCAGCGACTTCTTCGCCGACCTGTTCGCCAACCTGGGCGGCGGCCGCCGGCGCCAGGCGCCGCCCCGGCGCGGCGAGGACAGCCACGCCAGCATCAGCATCGACCTGGCCGACAGCTACCACGGCGCCACCCGCACCATCGGCCTGACCGTGGCCGAGCGCGACGCCCAGGACCGCATCGTCACGCGCGAGCGCAACCTCAGCGTCAACATTCCCAAGGGCGTGACGGCCGGCCAGCAGCTGCGCCTGTCGGGCCAGGGCCAGCCGGGCGCGGCCGGGCCGGGCGACCTGTACTTGGAAATCCAGTTCCGCCCCAACGCCCGCTACCGCATCGACGGCCGCGACGTCTACGAGACCGTGCCGGTGGCGCCGTGGGAGCTGGCGCTGGGCGGCGAGATCGACGTCGACACGCCGTCCGGCAAGGTCACCGTCACGGTGCCGGCCGGCTCGCAGAGCGGGCGCAAGCTGCGCCTGCGCGGACGCGGCATCCCCGGCAAGGACACCGGCGATTTATACCTGCTGCTGGAGGTGGTGCTGCCGCCGGCCACCAGCGACAAGGCACGCGAACTGTATCGAACGATGGCGCGCGAACTGGCCTTCAATCCGCGCGCGGGAGGATGAACCATGGGACAAGCGATCCTGGACGCGGTGCTGGTGGACGACGCCGCGCTGACGGTGGAGGAACTGGCGCGGGCCTGCGCCGTGGAGCCGGACTGGGTGGTGCAGCGGGTGCGCACCGGCATCCTGCTTGACGGCGCCAGCGGCGACTATGTGGCCTGGCGCTTCACCAGCGCCGACCTGGTGCGCGCGCGCCGGCTGTGCCAGATCGAGCGCGACTTCGACGCCAACGACGACGTCGCCGCGCTGGTGGTCGACCTGTCGGAAGAGATCCGCCGCCTGCGCGGCAAGCTCAGCGCCGCCGGAGTGAAATAGGCGCCGGCGCCGCCACGCCGGGCGGGGTCTCGCTCCTCGGCGGCAGTGGCCCCGGCTTGCCGGCCGGCTTGGCCGCCCTGGGCGGATCGCTCAGGCGGTGATACATGTGGCTCACGCTGGGGTCGCCCGCCGCCGGCGCCGGCCGCATGTCGTGGTTGGGCGGCGGCGTGCCGGACTGCTCCACCTCCAGGAATTGCTGCATCAGCCAGCGCGTGGCCGGGCCCGGCTCCTCGTCGCCGCGCCGTATCACGTACAGCGGGAAGCTGAACGCGCTGCCCTCGCTCACGTGCAGCTGCACCAGCCGTCCCGCGTCCAGATCCCACTGCACGAACTCGACCGGCATATTGCCCCAGCCGATGCCGCTGCGCAGCAGCGCGTGCTTGGAGCTGAGGTCGCCCAGCCGCCAGTCGCGCAGGGCCAGCACGCCGAAGTCCTGGCCCTTGGTCAGCGTGCTGCGGTCGGTCAGCACCAGCTGGGTGTGCTCGCGCAGCACCGCGCTGGGGATCACGCCCTCGATCTGCGCCAGCGGATGCCCGGGCGCGGCCACCGGCACCATGGTCACGAAGCCGCAGCTCTGGCGCTCGACGATGTCCTGCGTGCCCGGCATCCAGCCGCTGATGCCGATGTGGCACTCGCGCTCGAGCACCAGCTGGGTGACGGCGCCCAGCGCCTCGGTGCGCAGGCGCATGGCCACGGTCGGGAACTCCTGCTGGAAGGCGTGCAGGATGCGCACCAGCTTGCAGGTCGAGAACATCACGTCCACCACCAGCGACACCTCCGCCTCCAGCCCGGCCGACAGCGCCTTGGCGCGCGCCCGCATGCCGTCCACCTTGAGCGAGACCGCGCGGGCGTCGGCCAGCAGCGCCTTGCCGGCCTCGGTCAGCACCGGCTTGCGCTTGCTGCGGTCGAGCAGCTCGACGTTGAGCTGCTCCTCCAGGTTGGCGATGGTGTAGCTGATCACCGACTGCGTGCGGTGCAGCGCCCGCGCCGCATGGGCGAAGCCGCCATGGTCGATGACGGCGATGAACACACGCAGCTGGTCGAGGGAGGGGAGGCCGGGGTCGCGCATACATTACCTTGCAGTTGGTATCGAATATATCGATAGGTAGGATTTAAATTTAGCTAGTTTCATCGATATTAAACTCGTTCTATGATGATTGCAATCACTCCCCACACGAAAGGTAATGACATCATGGCAAGCATCCTCCACATCAACAGCAGTGTTCGTCAAAACGGTTCCCTGTCGCGCCAGCTGGGCGGCGAGTACGTGGCCAAATGGCAGGCCGCCAATCCGGCCGGCACCGTGGTCACGCGCGACCTGGCCAGCAGCCCGGTGCCGCACCTGACCGAGCAGATGATGGGCGCCTACTTCACCCCGGCCGAGCAGCGCAACGCCGACCAGGCCCACACCATCAAGACCTCGGACGCGCTGGTGGACGAGCTGCTGGCCGCCGACACCATCGTGATCGGCGCGCCGATGTACAACTTCTCCGTCACTTCCGGCCTGAAAGCGTGGATCGACCACGTGGCGCGCGCCGGCCGCACCTTCAAGTACGGCGCCAACGGCCCTGAAGGCCTGGTGCACGGCAAGAAGGTGATCGTGTTCGTCGCCAGCGGCGGCGTCTACAGCGAAGGCCCGGCCGCCGCCTACGACCACGTGACCACCTACCTGCGCTCTGTGCTGGGCTTCCTCGGCATGACCGACGTCACCTTCGTGGTGGCCGAGGGCGTGGCCATGGGCGAGGAAGCGGTGGCCGCCGCCGTCGCCAAGGGCCGCAGCAAGATCGAGGCGCTGGCAGCCTAAACCGCGCCGCTCCGCGTGCAAACTCCCCGTCGGCCGGTGCCGGCGGGGAGTTTTTTTTCGCCCCCGGCGGCCGGGTTGCACAAATTCGTGCGGCTTGGCAGATAATCATCACTGTCGGCCCGCACTATCGGGCAAAATCCTATACAGTAAAGCAAGCCTCGGAGCTCCAATGAAACGTAACCTGCACCTGCTGGTGATCGATCCGCAAAACGACTTTTGCGACCTGCCTGCCAGCCACCTGCCGCTCGACCCGGCCACCCGCGCGCCGCGCGCGCCGGCGCTGCCGGTGCCCGGCGCCCACCAGGACATGCTGCGCCTGGCCGGCCTGATCAACCGCGGCCGCGCCGGCCTGACCGCCATCAGCATCACGCTCGATTCGCACCACCGCTTCGACATCGCCCACCCGACCTTCTGGATCGCCCGCGACGGCGCCCCGGTGGCGCCGTTCACCGAGATCAGCGCGGCCGATGTGCGCGCCGAGAAATACCTGCCGCGCCACCCGGCGGCCCTGCCGCTGGCGCTGAACTACCTCGACAAACTGGAGGCGGCCGGCCGCTACCGGCTGATGGTGTGGCCGGTGCACTGCGAGATCGGCACCTGGGGCAACAACGTGCACGACGACGTGCGCGCCGCCTACGGCGCCTGGGAGGAGGCCGCGCTGGGCATCGTCGCCAAGCTGGCCAAGGGTTCCAATCCGTGGACCGAGCACTATTCCGCCGTCATGGCCGAGGTGCCGGACGCCGACGATCCCGACACCCAGCTCAACACCAAGTTCATCGCCTCGCTGGCCGAGGCCGATCAGGTCTACATCGCCGGCGAGGCGGGCAGCCACTGCGTCAAGGCCACGGTCGAGCACATCGTCGAACACTTCGGCGGCCAGCCGCTGTCCAAGCTGGTGCTGCTGACCGACTGCATCAGCCCGGTTGCCGGCTTCGAGCCGCAATACCAGGCCTTCCTGCAGGCGATGCAGGTGCGCGGCGTGCAGCTGCGGCAGACCGCCGACGTGCTGCCCGAGCTGCTGGCCAACGCCGGCCGCGCGCTGGGAATGGACGACGCATGAGCCAGCCCATCGTCCGCAGCCTGCTGGAAACCGACCTGTACAAGTTCACCATGTGGCAGGCGCTGCTGCACGGCCATCCGAACTCGCACACCGAGTACGAATTCGTTTGCCGCAACGCCACCGCCTATCCGCTGGCCGAGCTGCTGCCCGAGGTCGAGCGCGAGCTCGACCACCTGTGCTCGATGAGCTTCAGGGACGACGAGCTGGCCTACCTGCGCTCGCTGCGCTACATCAAGAGCGACTTCGTCGACTTCCTCACCGTGTTCCGCTTCCAGCGCAAGTTCATCGACGTGCGCGCCGACGGCGGCTCGCTGGTGATCCACGCCGCCGGCCCGCAGGTGCACGTGATGGGCTTCGAGATCTACGTGCTGTACATCGTCAACGAGCTGTACTTCCGCCGCTTCGACCGCGAGGCCGCGCTGGCCGAGGGCCGCGCGCGGCTGGGCGCCAAGATCGCCGCGCTGAAGGCCTTCGGCGCCGAGCCGGCGCGGCGCAACCCGTTCGAGTTCTCCGACTTCGGCACCCGCCGCCGCTACTCCAGCGCCTGGCACGACGAGGTGGTGCAGCGCCTGGCGCGCGAGGTGCCGCAATACTTCAAGGGCACCTCCAACGTCTACCAGGCGATGAAGTTCGGCCTGGTCCCGATCGGCACCATGGCGCACGAATACATGCAATCGTTCCAGGCCTTCGGCGTGCGGCTGCGCGACTTCCAGAAGGCCTCGCTGGAGGCCTGGGTGCAGGAATACCGGGGCGACCTCGGCGTCGCCCTGACCGACGTGGTCGGCATGGACGCCTTCCTCGACGACTTCGACCTGTACTTCGCCAAGCTGTTCGACGGCCTGCGCCACGACTCCGGCGACCCGGTGGTGTGGGGCGAGAAGGCGCTGGCCCACTACGGCGCGCTGCGCATCGACGCCAACACCAAGCGCCTGGTGTTCTCGGACGGCCTGAACCTGCAGAGCGCGATGGCGCTGTACCGCCACTTCGCCGACCGCATCATGACCGGCTTCGGCATCGGCACCCACCTGACCAACGACCTCGGCCTGACGCCGCTGAACATCGTCATGAAGCTGGTGTGCTGCAACGGCCAGTCGGTGGCCAAGCTGTCCGACTCGCCGGGCAAGACCCTGTGCAAGGACGAAACCTTCCTGGCCTATCTGCGCCAGGTGTTCAACCACCCGGCGGCCTGACATGGACGGCCTGCGCTACCTGTATCTGACCAACGCCGCGATGCTGGTCGTGATCGGGGTGGCGCTGCTGCTGGTCTGGCGCCGCCACCGCAGCCAGACCCATGTGCGCGACATGGGGGGCTCGATGTTGTGCGCGGCGCTGCTGTCGGCCGGCTACCTGGTGCGCGACGCCGCGCCGGCGCCGTATGCCATACCGGGCCTGGCGCTGATGCTGGCCGGCGCCATCCCCAACCTGCTGCTGCTGGCCGCCAGCGTGACCGGCCTGGCCGGCCGCCGCCTGCCGCGCGGCGCCGCCGTGCTGATCGCGCTGGCCACCGCCGTCGCCGTGCTGGTGCCGGAACGCGCCGGCCATCTGCAGTACTGGCCGCTGTGGAATCTGGCGGTGCTGGCAGGCTTGGGCGCGCTGGCCGCGCGCTGGCTGTGGCGCAGCCATCCGCTGGAACGGCTGGTCGGCCCGCTGCTGATCGCGCTCGGCCTGAACCAGCTGCTGCTGGTGTTTTATGGCGAAGCGGGCATGGCGCCCAATCTGTTCGTGGCCGTGCTGCTGCGGGCCGGCATCGGCACCGTGTATGTGCTGTCCGCGCTGGAGCGCGCGCTGCGCGACGTCGGCAAGCTGGCGGCCCGCTTCCAGCTGCTGACCGAACACTCGGTGCAGGGCGTGGTCGTCACCGACGGCAAGCGCATCCTGTACGCCAACCCGGCGGTGCGCGCCATCTACGGCATGCCGCTGGGGCAGGGCAATTACATGGTCATTGCCGACCTGCCGCCGGACAGTTTCAGCGACGAGCAGCTGCAGCGCCAGCACCGCCAGCTGCAGGAGGGCAAGCTCGACATCGCCAGCTGGGAGGGGCGGCGCGAGGTGGCCGGCGGGCGCGAGCTGGAGCTGCGCTTCGAGGCGTGGCGGGTGGAGTGGGACGGCGCCAACGCCACCCAGATCCTGATCACCGACGACACCGAACGCAACGCCAGCGCCCGCGCGCTGGTGCACCAGGCCACGCACGACAAGCTCACCGGCCTGCCCAACCGCACCGTGCTGATCCAGCGCCTGAAGGAATACTGCTACCTGGCCGACGGCTCGCTGCACTGCACGCTGGTGGTGCTCAACATCGACCGCTTTAAGCTGTTCAACCAGAGCCAGGGCCACGTGACGGGCGACCACGTGCTCAAGGCCTTCGCGGCCAAGCTCAAGGAGGCGCTCGGCGCGCGCGCCGAACTGATGCGGCTGGGCGGCGACGAATTCGCCATCGTCGACCCCGACGAGGGCAACGCCAACGACATCGCCGCGCGCCTGCACAGCGCCTGCCTGCAGGCGATCAAGGTGCCGGCCGGCGAATACTTCATCGACGCCTCGATGGGCATGGCGGTGTTCCCCGACAACGCCGGCAACGCCGAGGCGCTGCTGCGCGCCGCCAACGCCGCCATGTACCAGGCCAAGCGCACGCCCGGCACCGCGCTGGCCATGGCCGAGCAGCGCTTCGAGCAGATGTCGAGCAAGAGCCTGGACAACGAGCAGGCGCTGCGCAAGGCCATCCGCAACCACGAGATCTACCTGGACTACCAGCCCAAGATCGACGCCGTCAGCGGCCGGCTGCTGGGCTTCGAGGCGCTGGCGCGCTGGCTGCGGCCGGGCGTGGGCACGGTCAGCCCGGTGGAGTTCATCGCCATCGCCGAGCGCACCGGGCTGATCCCGGAACTGGGCGGCATGCTGCTGGAACAAGCCTGCCGCCAGATCGCCGCCTGGTGCGCCGACCTGGGCGATTGCGTGCCGGTGGCGGTCAACGTCTCGCCCATGCAGCTGCTCAACCGCGGCTTTCTGGAGCTGGTCGAGCGCATCCTGGTCGACACCGGCATCCCGCCGCGCTGCCTGACGCTGGAGATCACCGAAAGCGCGGCGGTCGACAACCTGGACGACACCCGGCTGCAGCTGCAGCAGCTCAGCGCGCTGGGCATCGACGTCGCGATGGACGATTTCGGCACCGGCTTCTCGTCGCTGAGCATGTTGCGCCAGCTGCCGCTGAGCACGGTCAAGATCGACCGCGGCCTGATCGACCCGCTGCCGGCCCCGGACGCGGTGGCGGTGGTCAAGGCGATCTGCCAGCTGGCGGCCGCGCTCGACCTGCAGGTGGTGGCCGAAGGCATCGAAACGCTGGAGCAGGCGGTGGCCGCGCGCGACGCCGGTTGTCACGCCCTGCAGGGCTTCTTCTACGCCCGCCCGCTGACCGTGGCGGACGCGGGCGAATGGATGCGCCGCGAGCAGGCCGAGGCGGCCGCCGGCGGCGCGCTGGCCGACTAGGCGCGCAGCGAACTCAGGCCGGGTTGGCGCCGAACTCGCCCATGATGGCGTCCGCCTTCGCGCCCTCGTCGGCATCGTAGATATCGATGGTCAGCATGGCGCCGCTGCGCTCGCGCGCGTGCGCGGCCGCAGCCGGGCCGCCCGGCGTGAGCGCGTCGAGCAGATTGCCGACCATGCTGGTGGACACGCTCGGCGGCAGCGTCACATGCTTGGTCAGCTTGACGCAGGACGGCGGGAAGCCGCTGGCCAGCAGCGCGCTGCGGGCGCTTTCGGCGTCGGTCACCTGGTCGAAATTGCGGTGGATGGTACGTGTCATGATTAGCCTCCGTCTTGAGACTGCACAGCCGTGTTGGCCTTAAAAGCCGGCCACCACGGTTTCAAAATGTTCCACTTTCGGCGGCAGGGCGAAATGGCTGCCCACCAGCCCACGCCACACCAGGAAGCCCTGGCTGCCCCGGAAATCGACCACATGGTTGTCCAGCGTTTGCCAGCCCACCACCAGATGATACGTGTCCGGCGTTTCGATGTCGCGGTCCAGGCGCATCGACAGGCAGCCGGTGGCGGCCCGGAACACCGGGACCGCCTCGGCCACCGCGGCCTGGAAGGCGGCGTGGGATTCGGGCTTGATGTACAACTCGGCGATTTCATAGATCATAGGGCATTCCTTTCAAGATACGCCTATTGTGCCTCAAGCGCGGCCGGTGTGCGCAAGATGAACCGCATTGCCTGCTGCGCCAGTTGCTGGACGTCGACGCCGCCGCCCGGTTGGTACCATTGCACGGTCCAGTTCAGCGCGCCGAAGATCAGCAGGCGGTCGAATTGCGAAGGCATGGCCCAGTCGCCGGAGCGGTGCAGCGCGGCGATGGCCTGGTCCCACACCGCCTCGTAGCGGTCCTTGAGCGCGACGATGCGCTCGCGTGACGACTGGTCCAGCGAGCGCCACTCGTACAGCAGCACGGCGATGAAATGGTGGTCGGGCGCCAGCAGCGTGTGCAGATGGGCCTCGACCAGCTGGCGCAGCAGGTCGCGCGGCGGCAGCGGCTGGCGGGCGATGGCCTCGATCTCGGCCAGCGAGCGGGCCAGGCCTTGCTCCATGATGGCGGCCAGGATGTCCTGCTTGGATTTGAAATGGTAAAACCAGCTGCCGGCCTGGATGCCGGCGGCGGCCGCGATCTCGCGCACGGTGGTGTTGTCGTAGCCCTTGGTGCGGAACAGCAGGGCCGATTTTTCCAGCAACTCCGCGCGCAGGCCGCCGCCTTCCCCTTTCTGGGGCCGCCCGCGTTTCTTCGGGGAGGGAGCGGCGAGGGCTGCGGCATCGGACATGGCGGAGGTCGGGCGCGGAGAGTGTGGCTTTCATTTTAATGCAGCGTTCGCTTCCGATTCAAAAAAACCGTGCGGAACGCGCGGTGTGTGCTGCATTGCAACAACGCTGCGCAAGGAGGGGCTTGAGGCAGATCAGCAGTGTGGCGTGGAGGCGGCATTAAGCTATCCAGATAGGGTAGGGGCCGTGTGATGAAGGCGAAAAATATCGTGTTAGCTCAGCTTGACAACGGCGATTGCGGTGTCGAGGATAAGGGTATGGACCCAGGGATTGAAACGATAAGGCAGGAGCTGGGCATGGGCTTCAGGGAAGTCAATGCCCGGATAGATGAAACACGCCGCGAAGTCAGCGCGCGGATAGACGAGTTGTGCAAGGAAACTGCGGATAACTTCAAATTGGTTGATGCGAAGATTGAGCTGGTTCGCAAGGAGGCGAAGGGCAGCTTCGAGCAGGTCCGCAAGGAGACAGGGGATAATTTTAAGCTGGTCGACGTGAAGATTGAACAAGTTCGCAAGGAGACAGCGGACAATTTCAGGCTCGTCGACGTCAAGATTGAACAAGTTCGTAAGGAAACGAAGGAGAATTTCGAGCAGGTTCGCAAGGAGAGTGCGGAAAATTTCAAGCTGGTCGATGCCAGGATTGAACAGGTCAGACGGGAAACTGCCGATCATTTCTTGGCTGTGGACGCGCAGATCCACGAGCTACAGAGAGACACCACCGCGCGCCTGGATGGCATACACAGGGATATTGGCAGTCGCATCGACAACATGCACCGCGAGACCAGCGTGCGTATCGATACGCTAATCTATGAAAGCCAGAAGCGCATGGACCGTAGCGACGCCCAGTTCCGTTGGTTGGTTGCGCTGATTATCTCAAGTTTCCTTGGGATTTTTGGCCTGCTGGCCAGGACCGGGGTTCTTTAGCGGATGGGGATGTTGGTGCCGGTATATTTCCCGACCGCCGGCGCCGGTAGTAGCCGCCTCTGGGAGGCGCTAAATGGTCGTTCTGTGTGAGAACTGCGATCATCATAACGGGCAAATATGACGGGCGTTTGACGTGCGCAGGGGTGGGGTGTGCGTCGGTGGGGAAAGTGCGGTAGAATGGAGTTCTGTGGGGACGACCTGGTTTCGACGTGGGTTGCAAAGCAGAGCAGGGCATACCGAGGGCTGGTTACCTCGTAAATACACCCAGAAAAAACTTAACTGCAAACGATAACTCGTACGCACTGGCAGCTTAATTGCTGTTAGCTCCACAACACCTCGTCCCTGGGGTGGGCCGTTAAAAGCTGTGGAGTCATTTACAGGGACTCGCGCTGTGAGGGGTCACTTCAATCCGCGCTAAATCTAAGGTGAATCGCTAGTCCAAAACGTGCACGTCCGTGTTGTACTGGTTAAATTAAATGATAGTGCTAAGTATGTAGAACTGTCTGTGGAGTGCTTGCGGACGCGGGTTCGATTCCCGCCGTCTCCACCACTGAACAATGCAAGACCTTCCAACGCCGTCCTCGTGACGGCGTTTTTCTTTGGGTCTCCCTCTGGGAGGCGTCTCCAGGCAGCCATAGTTTTCCTGTGCCAGCTCAATACTGCGGGGGGCTTTGTGGGGGTATTCTCCAAAAACAGATGGAGGGTAATACCATGCGCGGGGGTATTGCGACAGGTAAATTGACTGACAAGGCGATAAAAGCTTTTGTTGCCAAAGCTGAAATTGGCCGGAAGCTAGCCGACGGCGGCGGCCTGTACCTGTTCATCACGCAAGCCGGCAACCCAACCTGGCGCATCAAGTATCGGCTGGACGGCAAGGAGAAGGTTTATTCCATAGGCCCGTACCCGCTGATATCGCTTGCCGCTGCCCGGCTGGAATGGGGCGAGGTCAAGGCAAAAATTTTGGCAGGCAAAGATCCTGTTGATAGCCGTCGCCTGGCGCGCGTATCCCGCGCCACCGCTGCCGGCCATACCGTCGAAGTGGTGGCCGGAGATTGGCTGAACATGAAGCGGACGGAGTGGAGCGAGACGCACCACGTCAAGTCCGCTCGTGCGTTCGAGCGCGACGTTTTTCCCTTGCTGGGCAAACTGCCGATTAGCGCCGTCACCCCGGCCATGGTTGCGACGACCATTCAGACGATCCAGAATCGGGACGTGTTGGAAACAGCCTCTCGTATCCTGCAGCATCTCAACGGCGTATTTCGCTACGCGCAGGCAAAAGGGCTATGCCGCGACAACCCGGCCGCGCCGGTCAAAGAGATCCTGCCGCGCAAGAAGAACGGCAGCCATATGGCTGCCTTGCTTGATTGGCCATCGCTTGGGGATGTCCTGCGTCGTGCAGAACTGGCCCGGCTGTCGAACGCCGTGCGGCTGGCCCACAGGCTATGCGCCTTCACTGCCGCGCGCATCGGAAATATCGTTGAGGCAGAGTGGAGCGAATTTCATCTCGACGATGAACAGCCGACTTGGATAATTCCGCGTTCTAAAATGAAGGTAGTCAGCAGGGCGATTGATCATCGCATCCCGCTGTGCACGCAGATCGCTGAAGAGATGCGCCAGTGGCAGACCATGACGTGCTCGCGCAAAAATCTCTACGTGTTCACGTCACCAACGGGAGCACGTCATATAGGCCGTGAATCCGTCGAGAAGGTCTACCGTGTGACACTTGGCCTGGCTGGCAAGCATTTACCGCATGGCTGGCGCAGCGCCTTCTCTACACTGGCGCGCGACAACGGCTTTGAGCGCGATGTAGTGGAGCTGGCGCTGGATCACGCCCACGACAACGAAGTTGTACGCGCCTACGACCGGGGCGAACGTTTCGCGCAGCGGGTTCTGCTCTATCGTTGGTGGGGCGATATGCTGCACGCCGCGCAAAGTGGTGCTCAGATTATCCCGCTCGACGCCGCACGCCACTAGGGCCCACGATTTGCGCGAACACGGCTCTCGACCCATGCCTGCACTTCCTCTTTCACCCATCCCGCTGCATTGGGTGTGATTTTGATCTGGCTAGGGAATTGTCCGCGCTTCGCGTAAGCGTAGACCGTGCTGCGCGAAAGTCCGCAGATCGCTAGCACTTCGGGTAAACGTATCAGGTGCATATTCGTAGGTCCCATGATTACCTCCTTCGTTTGTTTGTTTGGATACGATACGATGCGCCGTTGTCCGTGCAAGTGCCAGTCGAAATGAGCGGGTTTATCGTGGGCCTTTTCCCATCAGCGTTCGACAAATCAATCGGCGAATATTTTATGCCGGTGATGTCGGCACGGTGCCAGGTGGAGGACAATATGCTTTTCGACGCGAAGGGATCGCCCTTCGCGCAACTTGGCATCGCGCCAAGCGTCTGCGCTCGTCACGCGCCCTTAGATAATGCATTCGTGCATAGCTGCATCTTAGATTGGCTTCGCCTTTGAGCGAGCCCGTGATCAGCCCATGACGGGCTGCATCCATATTGCGCATCCTTCCCCCGAGGACGATGCGCGTCACATCGTGCGCATTCACGCACCGTCCCCACCTCACGCGGCGTTCTGCCGCCGCGTGCATGTCGATACGCCGCCCTAGTCCGCGGTGCAAACCGCGCGTCGTTACTGGCGGCCTGCTGCCAGTGACGACGCGCTAGCAACCAAGCGCTATATGGGCTCCGCCGCTGTTTTCTCAGTGACGGCGGCCAGTGACAGCGGATCTACCGCCATCAGCGCAGCAGAACGCTGCTTGCCAACCTTGCCCTTCGTGGGCCGACAACGTGTGCGAGGCACACCCCATGGACCCTGGATAACTGGTCCCACCGCGATCAGGCCTCTACAAGGAGCGGATCGCGGCGCCATACGCGCATGCGGCGCGGGCAAGCAGTGAACATACCGCATACACGGGAGTGGTGTCCCGGGGCCTTTACAAACCGTCCTTGCTGCGGCAAGCACGGTGGCCAGAAACACTCACCTGACTTGATCACACCAAGTTTGATTTTAGGAGCATGCGATGCGCGACTTGAACTATCAACTCAAGCAGCTGTGCGACCGCAATCGCGATGGTAGCTATGCCACGCAGTCCGACCGCGCGCGGATACTCTCGCACGTGGCCAATCAGTTGCACGATCTCGGATATCGCCATATGAATGCTGACAGTCTGCGTCCCAAGCATGTGGACGCGCTGGTGCAGCAGTGGAAGGCCGATGGCATCAGCGCCGGCACGATGAAGAACCGAATGAGCGCCATGCGATGGTGGGCGCAGAAGATCGGCAAGGACAACATCATCGCGCGCAATAACGGCAGCTACGATATCGACAAGCGCACCTTTGTCACCAACATCTCCAAGGCCAAGGTGCTTGACGATGCGCGTCTTGCAAAGATAACGGATGCCTACACGGCGATGTCGCTGCGACTGCAATCCGTGTTTGGCTTGAGGCGAGAGGAGAGCATCAAGATCGTTCCCGCGTGGGCCGACGGCGGCGATCGACTGAAGCTCAAGGACACGTGGACCAAGGGCGGCAAGTATCGCGAAATCGCCATTCGCACGCCGGAACAACGCACCGTGCTCAATGAGGCCAAGCGGCTTGTTGCTGGCGGTAGTCTCATCATGGCTAACTTGCGCTACCGCGATCAGCTTTAGCGCTTTCGCGCGCAGTGCGATAAGGAGGGAATTCACGGAGTTCATGGACTACGCCACAACTATGCGCAGGAACGTTACCGCCAGCTCACCGGCTGGCAAAGTCCGGCGCGAGGAGGCCCTCGATCATCTCAGCTGGGGCCGGAGCAACGACAACGGGATCATTCGGCACGCTTGTTATTGTCAGAAGAAATGGGCCACGGTCGTGAACAAATTACGGCGGTGTACTTGGGCCGTTAGAGCAGGACGTTATGTTCTCAGCCCTAAGTTAGACAGCCTGCTGTGACAAACTGTGAATTTTACTTGGTGGCAAGAATGTTATGCTGGCTGTTGGCGTGATATTCACTCGACGACTGGGCGCAACAAGAAATGAGGCCGTGTCGACGCGGCTGTAATCGGCCAGAAGCCGACATTCAACTAGTTGCGCGATTTGTGGGTTTGTTGTACTTGTATCAATGCATAGTAAAATTGAAATAGGATCTGCCTGTTGGCGCTGGCGCCGAATTGACACGCGCTGCTGATGGAAACTGACCCACCCTCGGCAGCTACCTACCACCCTGGTCCTAAGTTTGCCATGTACGAAGGCGGGTCAACTGTTTCCAGCGGCCTGGGTCAATCTGGGGGGAGGGGAGCGCTAATATCCATCGTGCTTCTGCATTTTGAAAGCCAATTTTGACCGACAAAAACTACAAATTCGATGTTTTTCTGAACTACAGTCAGACCGACCAGGAAACGGTAAAAGAGTTCGCGAAAAGTCTGCGTGCTAGCGCTCTACGCGTGGCTTTCATTGATCGTGTTGGACGTCCAGCGAGCGAGCCATCGCATGACATTGAAAATGCGATAGATGAGTCGCGCGTCATGCTGTTTTTTGCACCTCAACATCCGGTAAGTGACGAGTGGAGTCAGCTTGTGAAGCGCTCACTCAAATTTCGCGATCCGGTAAGTAAGGAACGACGCTTTATCCCTATTCGTGTTGGAAACGCTCCGATACCCGAAAGTTTCCGACATCTCGAGCTTTTGGAATGGGTAGACGGCCAACCGGATCTTTTAGCGCGACTGGTGGCTGTGTGCACGCCGCCGAAGGCTAAACCGACCGCGCGCGGCGCAGGCGCCCCCCGGACGTCTCCCAAGAATCGCTACAAGCCAAATTTAACAGCCCACCTGCGATCTGCCGTATTTGCTGCCGACCTCCAAACCGTCATTATCGGTTCGCGGGATGGCACGATTCAGGAAGTCGAATTCGACTCCCCGAATGTGGCGAAGCGACAGTTTTCAGGTCATCGTGCGGTGGTGTTCGCGTTGAACGTAAATGCGGAAAACGCCTTACTCGTGTCCGGATCAAATGACGGAGCCCTTCACCTTTGGGACACGCTGACTGGACAATGTGTGAGAACCTTTCCGCAAAGCGCCGGTGCCATCACCTCTGTGGTGTTGGCGGGTGAGACGCTGATTTCATCAGCAAAGGGGGAACCCATCCATGTATGGGATAGTAAAACGACCCCCTTTGCCCGAGAGTTACGGGGGCATATCGGAGATGTTTTTTGTATTGCTATTGCTAAGTCGACACTGGTCTCAGGCGGTGCTGACGGAACCGTTCGCGTTTGGAATTGGAAGACAGGCCAGTGCATTCGCGTCTTAGAAGGGCACACTGGAAGTGTGCATGTACTAAAACCAAATGCGGAAGGCACACTGTTACTCAGTGGATCACGTGACTGCACTGTAAAACTTTGGGACCTCGATTCCGGCTTATGCCTGAGCACTTTTGACGCCCACACCGATACCATTCGTCATCTCGCTTGGCACCCAGAGGAGCGCGTTTTTGCCTCGGCTGGGGATGACCGCGATGTGCGACTTTGGGGAGTAGAGACCGGCACCTTGATAACCATCTTGGAAGGCAACGCTAGCGACCTATGCGGAATAGCTCTTGGCGAAGGCTGGGTCGTTGCAGCTGACTCCGAGACGTTTTATCGATGGCAGCTGCCCTCACGCCTCATGCCTCAGTCTCAGGGGGCGGCCAACACTAGCGCCATCCAGAGGGAAGAGCAAGTGCAATATACGAACGCGAAAGTACTACTCGTCGGCGACAGCGGTGCAGGAAAGACAGGGCTATCAAAACGGTTGGCTGACGGTACGTGGGAGTCAAGCCCTGCCTCAACCGTAGGAGCTTGGGCAACGCAGTGGTCGATTCCCGCTACCGGAACGCAACAAGGTGATCGCGAAATTTGGCTGTGGGACTTCGGTGGCCAGGCTGATCAGCGCCTCATTCACCAGCTTTATATGGACGAGACAGCATTAGCTGTACTCGTTTTCGATGCACAGAAGCCCCACGTGTTCCAAGCACTTGCCCAGTGGGACCGTGACTTATCCCGCTCTTCAGAAAGGCCGGTCGTTAAACTGTTAGTAGCCGGTCGGACAGACGCCAGTGCCGTGCCGATAAGTCAAAAGGAGATTCAAGAGTTCGTGCAACAGTACGGCTACACAGATTACCTGGAAACTAGCGCGCTGACGGGGAAGAACTGTGCTCAACTAAAGGAAGCCATCGTAAACAATATTGACTGGACGAGCATCCCGTGGCGATCCTCCCCAATATTGTTCAAGCGGCTGAAGGAAGAAATAGTACGACTAAAGGACGAGGGGCGGGTCCTGATGCGGTTCAATGAACTCCGGGATTCCTTGCGCCTTCGCCTGCCAGCATCTGAGATCAATTTCACCGACGCCGAACTGAAGGCAGTGCTAAGTCTCTTGGCCGGACCCGGTGTCGTCGCTGAGCTTGACTTTGGCGCCTGGGTGCTGTTTCAACCGGAATTGATTAATGCCTATAGTCAAGCAGTAATAGCAACGATGCGCGATGATCCGAGTGAACTTGGCTGTGTTAGCGAACAGCGGGTATTAAGTGGAGACCTTGTATACGGGGGCTTCGAACGAATTGATCCCGAGGACGAGCGATTTGTTTTGCTTGCGATGCACCGGAAACTGCTGCAGCGTGGGCTCTGTGCCCGCGAGCTTACTGAAAAAGATGTTTTGCTCGTTTTCCCGAGCTATTACAAGAAGAGCCGACCAGCGTTGACTGGACATCCGGCAGTGCTGGTCAGCTACCTTTTTGAAGGGATTACCGATGAGCTTTATTCGACTCTGGTCGTCCAGTTAGACCATACGCATCGATTCAAACGCGAGCACCTCTGGCAGGATGCTGCGGAGTTTTCAACAGATAGCGGCCAGCGAATTGGCGTGAAGCTGGTTCGACAGTTCAGTGGTGGGGCGGATGCTGTTGAAATCTATTGCGATCCGAAAGCATTGCTAGGCGAAAAAATAATTTTCGTGAAGTACGTTCACGATCACCTGACCCAGCGTGCTGGAAATGTGACCAGGCGACGTCATTACGTGTGCCCCAATTGTGCCCACCCGATCGCAGATTTGGCCGCAGCGGGGAGGCGCCTCGCCAGCGGCATGGCCGATATTGGATGCGCAACTTGCGACTTTCGAGTAGAGCTCCTCGACGAACTAGAGAAGCTCTACAGCTCAGACGAAACAAATCGCGAGGTCAAACGGTTGGAAAGTCTCGCACATGGGGAGATGGACAACGAAAGCAAAGAGCGGCTACTTGTCGGCGATGTGATGTCCAAAGTGGCCTTGGCACGACAAATCTCTCGCGAGAAATCGGTCGGGGACCATGGCATCGACATGGAAATTGAATTTAAAAAAGATGATGGGACGGCCTCAGGACAGCTCATTTTCCTACAACTTAAATCTGGCGATTCGTACATTCGTACATTAGTCGACGGCCGCGAGATATTTACCATTAAGAATCCTCGGCATTCCGAGTATTGGGCAAACCAAGTCGCGCCCGTTATGCTGGTGATTAGAAACTCCGATGGGGAAATTCGATGGATGGAGATCCGAGGGTATTTGAGGGAGAAGCGAAAAAGCGGCAAAAAGGTCACACAAATCGAATTTAACGGTAGTAGGTTTGATGCCGAAAGCATCGCAAAGTGGCGCGAGTCTGTACTGTCAGGGCGAGTGCAGCATTAGGCTTGTGCTGTTGTGCCGGACAAAACCGACGGAGGTCGGTATCGTAACAGGGTAGGCCTATATCGGTTTCAGCAGCGCATGGGCGCTCGTTTCGATGACGAAAATGTAAAACGTGGCAACTCAATCCACCTAGCTACGATACGCCTGCTGATTTTCGGTTGAGTATTGTGTTTTGGGAGCGGTAGGCATGTTGTTTGAGGTTCTGCGACGAGACCCGATTCGCAGCTTTTATCTGGAACCAAGCCGGTCCCATCCCTTCCTATTGCTGAGGGGGTATTGATGGGGATATTTATATTCAAGACCCTTATGTTTTCTCTCTAACACATTGATTTTAAATAGATTTATTTAATGAGTTCGATTGACGCCGTCCCACCACTGGATTCAAAACAAAGCCCCGCCAGGCGCAAGCCTGGCGGGGCTTTGTTTTGAATCCTATTGTTGGCGCTGGTCGGGAATCGAAACCGCGCGAAGCGGGTTGCGCTTGCAAGCGCAACCCTCTCCGATTCGTCTGATCAGGAAAATCGCCGAAGGCGATTTTTTTCCTCTCAGCATCAAATTCCACGTAGAACTTTGCTAACATTCAGATACTGCATTTTTCATCGGAGCGATGAAACGCTTTGCTGCAACAACTTTTAGCAAGCTCCCGCCTGTTTCGCCCCGTAAGTTGCTTGGTTCACGGTGTAGCCACTTCCCGCACTTGAGGAAAGTTGCTGAATGAGGCCTTTGCAGGAGAAGCCCATCATACTGAGATACTGCTTCGCAGACCTCACCGCCTCTTGATTCCAGTCAATGTTCAGGCTGTCCACTGCTACCGTAGCATCGGCAATCTTGTAACCACTCCCGGCATCCGAAGAGAGCTGTTGAATAAGTCCATTCCGTGAGAACCCTTGCATATTAAGATACTGCTTTGCCGATCTAACGGCATTATTCTGAGGCCCAGTCAAATCGGTGGCACGTGTGGGCGCGGCAGCAAACAAAGCGGCAATCATCGTAATCTTCAAAAAATTCATTGAAATATCTCCAGAACTTAGGCGGCGCCTCTGACGCCCCCCCCCTATTGGAGAAGGGCTCCTAAAAATTAGGCAAAATAATGTGTATCCGAGGTGATGTAAAGCTTGCGGCCTATGAGTCACGCTGGTATGCAAGGAACACTCGTTCGTCGAATGTTTCTTCAGTGTTTCCACACAAATACTTTCGAATATTACACTAAATCGCTGCGCTCCAAATCGTGATATTTCTAGAACTGCCGGATTTCGGAGGTTGTACGGCAATCGACGTTTACCTATTCATTGATGGAATCAAGGCAGGGCCCAAGCGAAGGGTACCGCTGCTTCATTGGCTTTGACCTTCGATTTTGACGGGGTATTTGAGGGGGCGCAAAACGGTTGGACGCGCTCTTCGCTCCGATACAGCCGCCATTGAAAATCCGAAAGCCGTTGATTCGTCAGCGGTTTTTTGTCTGCAGCTTTTAGCCTGAAGCTACCGAAACCGTTCTTGAAGCGACAATTGCAATATGTTGTGACAAAGTGTGATTTTTCCCTGCCGGCAATTTGATATTATTTGGAACGGTTGCGTGCTCTAGGGTTATTTTTCATTGGAGGTTTTATGGCGAAATACGTGGTTCACTACGAAATGCGGAAAGGTTCGAGTTCCGCATCTTATTCAAAGACCGCCGAGTGCGAAAGCGAATCGACCGCGATCCAGATTGCAGAAGGCCAAGGTCGCAAAGATAAACCAGGTTATGATTTTAATCTGAAAAAAGTAGAAAAGAGATGATATGAAGCTGCCATATTTTAAATTGAAAGAGGCTTTTAACGAGGCTCGCGATAGTTTTTCATATGGCAGTGCAGGTGATAAATTGGCGGCGACCGCAAAATTGCTGGGGAAATCTGTAGCTAATGCAGGAATGGCCGCCGTTGAGATCGGCTCTGAGGCAATCAAGAGAGTCCCAGAAGTCGCTGGTGATCATGCTGAAAAACATCTGAATGAAAAACGTCATCTGATGACCGAGGAGCAAGTAAGTCGAGCTCAAGAATTGATTGAGAAAGGGAATCGTGCCAAAGAAAATCGATTGGCTGAACGGGAAGAACGAGAAAAAGAAGAAAGAGAAAGGCGCTGAGTTGCCGTCTCTTGGATCACAAAGACCCGCCGCGCGAGCGCCGGGTTTTTTTTATAGGCTCGCGTTGGCGCAGCGCCAAACTGCGCAAATCGACTCGCGAAAAAATCGCTCTGGCTGATTGTGTTCCCAAGTGTGGTGGATGAGTCGTGATTCATTGGGAGGCTGGGCTCCCGCTCAGTTGATCACGGCAGAGAGCCTGGTCGGCTCAGTTTCATACAGCGACCGCAGGTCTGAGCTGCATGTAGCGCCGCTGCAAAGAAACCAGCTGCAGGCCCAAGTTCAGGACAAGAACGCCGAGTCCATCCTCGGTGCGGCATTCATCCCGCCGGCGCCGGATTCCTCTCCGATTTGCGGGCATTCGTCGCATGGGGGAAGACAGGCTCACCGGAGCCGCTAGAATGGCGTTGCAAATTCAACACGAGGAATGTCATGAGCTCTTCCGGATTTCTGCCCTTCAACGCTCCTCCCGTACCGGAAGTCAGGCACGACCGCCGCCTGGTGCGCCGCTACCTGCTGCAATCGGCGCTGCGCTTCAACGCCGGCTCGCTGCTGTTCCTGTCGCTGGCGGTCGCGCTGATGCCGCTCTGGCTGAACCTCGGCACGGCCGCGCCGGGCGAACTGGCGGCCCGCAAGCTGAATCCGTACATGGTCGGCGGTGGCGTGCTGGTGGTGATGGCCTGGTTCGCGCTGATGTCGAGCGGGATCGCCCGCAGCTTTCTTGCCCGGCTGGGCGAGGAGGGCAAGGCGCTGTGTGCCGAGCAGATGGCATCCTCGGTGACGCGCCGCATCGATGCGCCGTTCAATCCCTACACCACCTTCGACCTGTGCACCGAATGCTTGTCGGGACTCGCGCTCGGCACGGCGCTGGGCTACTCCGGCCCGCCGGCGTTCTTCCACGACCCGTTCAAGGGCCGCATCGTGCTGGCCCGCTGGCGTCCGCTGGCGCTGGGGCGCCATGTCGAGGTGCGGGTATCGCCCGATCTGGGGCCCAGCTGCCACATCGAGCTGCGCTGCCGCCCGGGCCTGGCCTGGTTCGCGATCCAGCAGGGCGAGTCGTTGAAGGCCGCCGAGATGGTGTGCGTCCAGCTGCGCCAGTACCTCGCGCGCCATGCAAGCGCACTGGACGCGGCCCGCCGTGAACGCGAGCTGGAACGCACCTCGCTGCAGGCGCGCCTGTCGGCCTTGCAGGCCCAGGTCGAGCCGCACTTCCTGTTCAATACCCTGGCCAATCTGAAGTACCTGATCCGCACCAACCAGCAGGCCGCGCAGGACATGCTCGACCACCTGGTCGGCTACCTGCAGAACGCGCTGCCGGATATGCGCTCGGTGTCCTCGACCCTGGGACGGGAAATGGATCTGGTCAGCGACTACCTGGCGGTGATGCGCATCCGCATGGGCGTGCGCCTGCGTTTCGCAGTCGACCTGGACGACGAATTGCGCAGCCTGCCGTTCCCGCCGGCGATGCTGATCTCGCTGGTGGAAAACGCCGTCAAGCACGGGCTGGAGCGGGCCAGCCGGCCGGGCCTGATCACCATCAGCGCCAAGGCGGAAGGCCAGCAGCTGAGCGTGACCGTGCTCGACGACGGCGTCGGCTTGACCGAACAGGCCGGGCAGGGCACGGGGCTGGCGAATATCACCGAGCGCCTGCTGCTGCTGTACGGGCGCGAGGCCAGCCTGGTCGTGGAGCCCGGCGACGGACAAGGCGTGCGCGCCGTGCTGACGGTGCCGGTGGCAGGAGAGTACGCCTGATGCCGCGCGCCCTGATCGTCGAAGACGAGCCTCTGTTGCGGGCGGAACTGACGGACCAGCTGCGCCTCCTGTGGCCCGAGCTGGAGATCGCCGGCCAGGCCGCAAACGGCATCGACGCGCTGGCGGGCATCGATGCGCTCAAACCGGACATCGTGTTCCTGGACATCCAGATGCCCGGCCTGAACGGCATGGAGGTGGCGCGCCATATCCCCGAGTCCTGCCAGGTGGTGTTCGTGACGGCTTACGCGGACTATGCGCTGGCCGCTTTCGATGCCGGCGCGTCCGACTACCTGGTCAAGCCTTTGACGAGCGCGCGCCTGCTGCAGACGATCCGCCGCCTGAAGTCGCGCGCGGCCGCCAGCCCGCCGCCGGCCGTGTGGGAAAAGCTGTTCGAGCAGGAGAGCGCGCCGGTCTACCTCAAGTGGATCAAGGCTTCGAGCGGCAATACGGTGCGGCTGGTGATGGTGAGCGAAGTGCTGTATTTCCAGTCGGACGAAAAGTACACACGGGTGGTGACGGAGAAAGGCGACGCGCTGATCCGGCTGCCTATCAAGTCCCTGCTCGAACAATTGGACCCGCAGCTGTTCGCGCAAATCCACCGCAGCGCCATCGTCAACCTCCAGGCTGTCGACCGGATCGAGCGCAGTGAAAACGGGGTGCGCGGCGGCGCCGGCCTGGAGGTGATCCTCCGAGGCCGAACCGAGCGCTTGGCTGTTAGTGAAGCTTTTACCAGGCAGTTCCGCCAGATGTAGCTGGACTGGCGAAGCTGCGTTTGCACCTTGTGATTTATTCATTTTATGGAGCCCAATCCTCATGCGACACCTCCTTCCCGCAGCAGTCTTGATCCTCAGCGTCATCGCCCTTCCCACCGCCGGCGCGCAAGAACGGTCGCAGACGTTGAGCGCGGCGGACAAGACCGCCGCTGTAGACCTGTTGGCCCAACGCCTGTCCGACAAATATGTTTACGCTGACGAGGGCAGCAAGATGGCCGCCGCCGTCCGCGATCATTTACTCAAGGGCGACTACGAGAAGGTTGCGACGGATGCGGAATTCGCGGGCTTGCTGACGACCCATATCCAGGCTGCCCACCCGGACAAACACCTGAGCATCCGCTACATCCCCAATGCGCCACCTGATCGTCCTCGTCCCTCTCTCAGCCAGCCCGTGCCTGCCGAGGTTAAGCAGCGCATGACCGAAGTGGGGCAATACCTGAACTTCTCCTTTGAAAAGGTAGAACGCCTGCCCGGCAATATCATGTACGTCAAGTTCAACGGGTTCTTTGAAGCGGATATCGGCAGGGCAGCCGCTACAGCCGCCATGAATCTGGCGGCCAATGGCAACGCGATGATCATCGACCTGCGCGAAAACCGGGGCGGCGACCCGCACATGGTGGCGCATGTGGCGAGTTACCTGCTTGGCGATAAGAAGGTTCATCTGTCGGACATCTATTTCCGGCCTGAGAATGAAACCCGTTCTTTCTGGAGCGATCCAACCGTTCCCGGAGCGCGCTTTGGCGTCGACAAGCCTGTCTATGTGTTGACCAGCGGTGAGACTTTCTCAGCGGCCGAAGACTTCACGTACAACCTCCAAGCCATCAAGCGCATCACTGTGGTTGGTGAAACAACCGGAGGCGGCGCGCATCCGGTCCAACCGTTCCGTATCGCCCCGAACCTGGTCGCCGGGATACCGGTGGGACGCTCGATCAACCTGATCACAAAAGGCGATTGGGAAGGGACTGGCGTTAAACCTGATGTTGCCGTCGCGTCGGACAAGGCGCTGACCAAAGCAAATGCACTGGCCCTGCGTCAGCTGCTGCCAAAAATCAGCGTCCCGAGGGAGCGGACTATGCTTGAGAAAAAGCTCGCCGAGCTGGAAGCGGCTTTGTAGAGCAAAGGCGGGGATGATACTGCGCGGTGCTGGTAGAATTCCCGCATGCTCAAATTCGCCCAACCCCAACTCGATGAAGAGACGATCCAGGCCGTAGCCGCCGTGCTGCGCTCCAACTGGATCGCCACCGGACCCAATGTGACGGAACTGGAGCGCGCCCTGTCGGAGAGCTTCAGCGGGCGCCCGGCGCGCGTGCTGACGTCGGCCACGGGCGCGATGGAGATCGCGCTGCAAGTGTGCGGCATCGGTCCCGGCGACGAGGTGATCACCTCCGCACAAAGCTTCTTCTCCGCGATGAACATGATCGTCAAGGCCGGCGCCACGCCGGTGTTCGTCGACTGCGAGCTGCACACCCGCGCCATCGACCTGGCGCAAGTGGAAGCGGCCATCACGCCGCGCACCAAGGCCATCATGCCGACCCACTTCCCCGGCGCGCTCGGCGACATCGACGCCTTGTACGCGCTGGCCAAGCGCCACCAGCTGCGCGTGATCGAAGACGCCGCGCTGGTACAAGGCTCGTACTGGAAAGACCAGCCGGTGGGCGGCTTCGGCGACATCGCCGTCTTCAGCTTCCACCCGAACAAAAACATGACCACCATCGAAGGCGGCGCCATCGTCGTCGCCAGCGAGGACGAGGCCAAACTGGTGGACCTGCTGCGCTTCCACGGCATCCGGCGCCTGCCGGACGACACGCGCGACGTCGCCATGGCTGCAGGTAAATTCAACATGTCCGATGTGTCGGCGGTAATCGGCGTCCATCAGCTCAAGCAGCTGCCGCGCTTCCTGGAACAACGCGCCGCGCTGGTCGAACGCTACTTCGAAAAATTCCCGCCGCTGCCCGGCGTGGTGCTGCCGCCGCGAGGCGTGCCGCGCCAGAGCTGGAACATGTTCAATGTGCTGATCCCGTACCAGCAGTTTGGCCTCACGCGCAAGAGCTTCCGCGCCGCCTTGCAGGAGCAGGGCGTCGGCACCGGCATGTCGTACGAAGCCTGCCACCTGACCACCGTCGGCCGCGGCTTCGGCTACACCGACGGCCAGTTCCCCATCGCCGAGCGCATCGCGCGCGAAACCGTCACCCTGCCGCTGCACGCGGCGATGACGCCGGAAGACGTCGACCACGTCTGCGCCGTGGTCGCACAAGTCCTCAAGGCCTGATTACATGCCGGGCGCCGGCACTTCCGGGATCTGGTTGCGCAGGCTGGCGTTGATGCTGTTCCAACCCTTGATCACGGCGATCGAGTAGCTCATCTCGGCGATTTCGTTGTCGGTGAAATGCTGCTGCAGCAGCGCGAAATCGTCGTCGCTGGGATGACGGTGCGGGATCGCATTGACCGCCTCGGCCCAGTTCAGGGCCGCGCGTTCGCGCTCGCTGAAGAACGGCGCCTCGCGCCAGCCGGCGATGGCGTTCAGGTGGCGCGGATCGGCCTCCTGCTTGATCAGGTCGCGCCAGTGCATGTCGATGCACACGCCGCAGCCGTTGATCTGCGACACGCGCAGGTTGATCAGCTCCACCAGGCGCGCGCCCAGCGAGCTTTTCTTGATGGTGCCGGACATCGCGATCATGGCGTGCAGCTGGGTTTGCGCCAGTTGGAAGAATGGAATGCGTGGGGAGTGGTTCATGATGAGTGCCTTTCGGTCTGCGGGGGCGCACCATTGCGCCCTCCATACCTTCAAGACGCCCAGGCTTCGCGTTCTGTGACAGCCCGCCGAAAAAAACTCAAATAAATTGCGGCAGCGCGGTCAGCTTGTCGGGATTGCGCATGACGAAGATCGCCACGATGCGGCCATCCTCCACCTGGAACGACTGCGCCGATTCGAGCTTGCCGTCCACATAGCGCACCAGTCCCGGCGTGCCGTTGACCCGCGCCGGGCGATAGACCACGCGGTTCGGGTTCTCGTTTTCCAGTGCCCAGTAGATGCCGGCCACGCGTCCCGCGCCGTGCAGGATGTGGGTGAAGGCCCGGACCTTGCCGCCGCCGTCGGCCACCAGCTGCACGTCGCCGTCCATCATTGCCTTCATGGCCGCGCGGTCGCCGACCTTGGCCGCCTCCATGAAGCGCACCAGCAGCTCGCGGTGCTGCTCCTTCGGCACCTCGAAGCGCGGCTTCTGCTGCTGCACCCGCTCCTGCGCGCGATGCACCATCTGCCGGCAGGCCGATTCGCTCTTGCCCAGCATGCCCGCGATATCGGCGTAATCGTGGTCGAACACCTGCCGCATCAGGAAGGCCGCGCGTTCCTCCGGCGACAGGCGCTCCAGCACCCACAGGAAGGCCATCGATACTTCGCTCGCCAGCTCCGCGCTGCTCTCCGGCGTGTGCTCGTCCAGTTCCACGATGGGTTCCGGCAGCCACCAGCCGACATACGATGCGCGCTCGGCCATGCGCGCGCGCAGGCGGTCGATGGCGAGGCGGGTGGCGACGGTCACCAGCCAGGCCTCGGCCGATTGCACCGCCTGCCGATCGCTGCCGTGCCAGCGCAGCCAGGCATCCTGCACCACGTCCTCGGCGTCGGCGCGGGTGCCGAGCATGCGGTAGGCGATGGCGAACAGCCGCGGGCGCAGCGCGGCGAAGGTGGCTAGTTCGGCGGGGGAGGCGGTATCGGTCATGGCTGATAAAAAGTAGTGGTCGTCAGGCGTAGACGGGCCAGCTGCTCCTTTTGTGACATCTGACATACCCGAGCGCGGCCACCCTGTGGAACAGGCGCCGGCCGCGGTTTAAGGCTTGGTCTTGTCCGGCACCGGCACGCGGGTGACCAGCACCTCGCCGTCGGCGGCGATGGTGCAGTCGATGATGTGGCTGCGCGACACGGGCGCGTGGCTGGAATACAGGTCGTGGTATTTGCCCGGATCTTCCAGCCGCAGGTCGATGCGGAAGCTCTCCAGGTTGTTGACCTGCTTGACCTGGAGCACACGCTGCTTGCGGATGTCGGCTTCCTTGTCGCTGCGGCCGTGCATCTGCGGGCCTTCGAAATAGCGGATCAGCGCGCATTCGATGGCGTCGATGCGGTCTTTGAGCAGCACGTCGGCCGCCACCGGATTCTCGTTGGCGGGCAGCTCGGCCGGGTCGCCGTCGTCGGAAATCACTTCCACGTTCATGCGCTGGATCAGCAGCAGCATGTCGTTGTCTTCGTTGTTTTGCTGGTGGACCCTCTGCACCGCCGGCAGGCGCGCGCGGGCCAGGCGGCCGAGCGGGTCCTTGGTCTGGCCGACGTACTGCACCTTGCTCTGGAAGGTCAGCGGATTTTCGTATTGCTGCAGCACGTCGTGGATCGACAGCGCCTCGATCAGGCCGCCCCAGTTCAGCGTGATGAAGCGGTCGGTGACCACTACGCTGGGCTTTTTCAGCGTCGCCGCGAACGGCACTTCGAGCTCGATGGTGATGCTGTCGCGCTTTTCCTCGGCGCCCACCAGGATGGGCACCGTCAGCTTGAGCGAGAAGAAGCCCCAGCTGGTATTGCGCGACGGGTCGAAGCGCACGCGCGGACGGTTGACGGCGAAATAGATCAGCCGCTTTTCCATCGTCGCCTCCAGGTCGAACTGCATGCGGCGCAGATGGCGGCCGACCGGGTCGCGGATGTCGGGGATTTCCGGGAAGCCGGCCACCAGGTCGTACCAGTGGAACTTGGCGTCGGCCACCGTCACCACCCAGGTTTGCGGTGCTGCGGTACGCTGCGGCATCAGCGGCAGCAGCTCGTCGATCTGCTCGGCCGGCGCGGCCAGCAGGTCATGGAACGGCTCCGGCGCCTCGGCGAACAAGGCGCCCACGCCCAACTCGTCCGGCGACGGATCGGGATAGTCGTCTTCGTCAGCGATTATGGCTTTGTAATCGCTCGTCATGGCGTGCGCTCCAGGGTCTCGTGTATTTGTTGCACACAGTATAGTACGTCCCTGCGGATATTTCCATATTGCAAGTTAAAGACGTGACAATTCTACACACAATGTAACACCACGCCAGCCGGCATGCGCGCACGGCTGGCGGCGCTCAGCCCTTGGCGTTCCTGGCGTTCCTGGCGTTCTTGGCGGCCGCTGGCGGCGCCATGGACGCGACCATGGCCTGGCCGTCGGCGACGTGGCAGCTCAGCAAGTGGTGGCGGGCGCTGGCCACATGGTCGGAGCACAGGTAGTTGTAGCGGCCGGAGTCCTCGTACTGCAGGTCGATGGTGTATTGCGTCAGCTGGTGCTCGGCCTGCAATGCGGACAGGCGGGCGGCGCGCAGGGTGCGCTGCTCGGCGTTGCGGCTGCGCGCGCCGGCGCCCTCGAAGTAGCTGACCAGCGCCGCTTCGATCAGTTCCATGCGCCCGTCCTGCAGCGCGTCGGCCGCCGCCGGATCGGCGTTGTGCGGGGCGTCGGCCGGATCGCCGCCGGCACAGCTGACCTGGACCTGCAGTTGCTGCACCAGCAGCAGCGTGTCGAAATGCTCGCTGTGCTGCGCGTGCAGCCGCTGCAGCGCCGGCAGGCGGCCCTTGCTCAGGCGCGCCTCGTCGTCGCGGGTCTGGCCGACATAAATCACCTTGCTCGGGATCTTCAGCGCGTGGGCATAGTTTTGCAGGATGTCGTGGACCGAGAACGCCTCGATCAGGCCGCCCCAGTTCAGGGTGACGAAGTTCGGCGTCAGCGTCACGGACGGCTTCTTCATGGTGGCCGCGAACGGCACCTTGAGCTCGACGGTGATGCTGTCCCTGGCCTCGTCCGCGCCCAGCAGCAGCGGCAGCGTCAGCTTGAGCGAGAAGAAGCCCCACTGGATCGCGCCCTTGATGTCGAAGCGCACGCGCGGGCGGATCACGGCGAAGAACAGGTGGCGCTGGGTAGACGCGGCCTCCAGCTCGAACTGCATGCGGCGCTGGTAGCGGCCGATCGGATCGCGGATGTCCGGGCTTTGCGGGAAGCCGGCCACCAGGTCGTACCAGTGGTATTTGGCATTGGCCACGCCGACCATCCAGCTTTGCGGCGTGCCCGGTTCGGACTGCTCGGAGTAAGGCTGCGACGATGGGGCAGCCAGCTCAGGAAAAGTCATAAAACTCCTGAAAGGAAAGTTGAGATAGTGGTGACTGTCTCCCTTCCCATTCAGCGAGTTTGTGGCTTGCAGGAAATAAGTAATACTACGCAGTCGGGGCCGATTATACGTAGTTAAACTGGTTGAACAACCGATTAGTGTGCTTGTTCAAATGGTAGCGTTTTCATTGAGTCGTCTATACAACAGTTAGCGTTATCAAATGCAAAATCGCTAATTTTACGCGGCCAGTTCGGATCTGCCGGACAATGTTTCTTGCAGCAGTACCAATAGTTGCAAAGGACTATCAAACAGATAGTCAGCCTGCCAGCCCTGCGGTTCGACCGCGCCGCAGTAGCCCCAGCCGCAGGCGATGGTGGGCATAGCGGCGGCCTTGCCGGCCTGGATGTCGCGCAGGTCGTCGCCCACGTACCAGCACTGCTCGGGCGCCAGACCGAGGCGGGCGGCCGCCTCGAACAGCGGCGCCGGGTGCGGCTTGGCGTGCGCCGTGGTGTCGCCCGACACCACGCAGGCCGCGTGCGCCAGGCCGATCTGCGGCAGCAGCGGATCGGTGAAGCGCGCCGGCTTGTTGGTGACGATGCCCCATTGCAGCCCGGCCTGCTCGATGCCGGCCAGCAGCTCGACGATGCCGGGGAACAGCGAGCTGTGCACCGCCATGGCCGCCTGGTAGTTGGCGAAGAAGCCGTCGCGCAGCGGGATGAAGCCCTCGTCCTCCGGCTTGAGGCCGAAGGCCGCGCCTATCATGCCGCGCGCGCCGGCCGAGGCGGTCGGGCGCAGCAGTTCGTAGGCTGCCGGTTCCAGGCCGCGCTCGGTGCGCAGCAGGTTGACGGCGGCCGCCAGGTCGGGGGCGGTGTCGGCCAGTGTGCCGTCGAGGTCGAACAGGATGGCGCGCGGAGGATTGATCTGGGTCATAAACGGTCTTTACAGCGGACGGGTGGTGGCGACCAGGTAGTTGACGCTGGTGTCGTCGTTCAGGGAGTAAATCTTGGTCAGCGGGTTGTAGCCCATGCCCTTGAAGCCCTGCAGGTCGAGGCCGGCGCTGCGCACGTATTGCGACAGCTCGGCCGGCGTGATGAACTTGTCGTAGTCGTGGGTGCCCTTGGGCAGCATGCGCAGCAGGTATTCGGCGCCCAGGATGGCGAACAGGTAGGCCTTGGGATTGCGGTTGAGCGTGGAGAAGAACACATGGCCGCCCGGCTTGACCAGGGTGGCGGCGGCGCGCACGATGGCGCTCGGGTCCGGCACGTGCTCCAGCATTTCCATGCAGGTGACGACGTCGAACTGGCCCGGCTCCTGGGCCGCCATTTCCTCGGCGGCGATCAGCTTGTAGCGCACCGCCACGCCCGATTCCAGGCTGTGCAGGTCGGCCACCTTCAGCGCTTTTTCCGACAGGTCGATGCCGGTCACGGTGGCGCCCTTGCGCGCCATCGATTCGCTCAGGATGCCGCCGCCGCAGCCGATGTCGATCACCTTCTTGCCGGCCAGCGGCGCGCGCGCGTTGATCCACTCCAGGCGCAGCGGGTTGATCTCGTGCAGCGGACGGAACTCGGAGGTCGGGTCCCACCAGCGATGGGCGAGGTCGGAGAATTTTTGCAGTTCTAAGGGATCGGCGTTCATCGGTTCAGCTCATAGGGACTAATCCCGCTATTCTAAAGCAGCGGGCAAAAAAAAACCCCGCCGGAGCGGGGCTTCGAGTCACGGAACGCGCAATTACTTGCTGGTGCCGACTACTTCGATTTCTACGCGACGGTTCTTGGCGCGGCCTTCTGCAGTCTTGTTGTCTGCAACTGGCTGTTTCTCGCCCTTGCCTTCGGTGTACACGCGGTTAGCTTCAACGCCTTTGGAGATGATGTAGGCTTTGACGGCTTCAGCGCGGCGTACCGACAGCTTCTGGTTGTATTCATCGCTACCAACGGAGTCGGTGTGGCCGACGGCGATGATGACTTCCAGGTTGATCGAACCCAGTTTCGAGGTCACGTCGTCCAGTTTCGCCTTGCCTTCTGGTTTCAGAACGGCTTTGTCGAAGTCGAAGAACGCGTCGGCTGCGAAGCTGACTTTTTGTGCGGTTGGCACTGGTGCGACTGGCTTAGGTGCTGGTGCCGGGGTAGGCGCCACTGGAGCCGGTGCTGCCGGGGCTGCTGGAGCGACGCACTTGCCGTCCACCAGTTTCTCTGGCTCAACGCACAGTGGCAGATCGCAACCTGGAACGGCATCGGCCGGGGTCCAGTAGCCGGTGCGCCAGCACAGGCCGAACGGGTCGCGGGCGATCACGCCGCGTGCGTCTTGCACGTAGGCGCTCTTAGGGGTTGCTGCCTTGATGTCCTGGGTAACAGGCGCATACGGAGGAGCGGTAGGCGCGGTTTGTGCAATAGCCGAGCCAGCGAATGCAGCCGATACGGCCAACATCGAAATCAGTTTTTTCATATTTTTCTTCCTTTCGGGGGTGATATCCGCAGAAAAACTGCGCGACGTAGTGATACGTGGGGCGAATTCTACCACGCAGGGACGGCGCGCCTGTCTCCCGATTGCGAAACGAGCAATTAACTTCTAATCCATTTTGCCACAAGCTATCTTTGGGCGTGAAAAGGGCACAACATGAGTCCTTTTTGATTCCGACCAAAATGTTGTTTTGTTGCAACGTGATTATCGATAATAATTGAGTAATGTGTCATGACTATTACATGGCGTTACAACGTGCCGTGGCCCGCAGCGGCGGGCGGCGCGCCGGAATTGTGCTGGTTGCTGTGCGCGCATGCTAAAATCGCACGCTTGCCTGTCCGTAGTGAGAGGCGCTAGAAATGCAGTACGTGCGGCATACATTGCTTAATAAACCACAGTCAAAGATCAGTCGACCCGCCAATGGATCAATTCGCAAAAGAAACAATCCCTATTTCCCTCGAAGAAGAGATGCGCAAGAGCTACCTCGATTACGCCATGAGCGTGATCGTGGGCCGCGCCTTGCCTGACGTCCGAGACGGCCTCAAGCCGGTGCACCGCCGGGTTCTGTTCGCGATGCACGAAATGAACAACGTGTGGAATCGCCCTTACGTCAAATGCGCCCGTGTGGTGGGCGAGACGATGGGTAAGTACCACCCGCACGGCGACGCGTCGATCTACGACACGCTGGTCCGCATGGCGCAGGACTTCTCGCTGCGCTACATGCTGGTCGACGGCCAGGGCAACTTCGGCTCGGTCGACGGCGACGGCGCCGCGGCGATGCGCTACACCGAGTGCCGCCTGGACAAGATCTCCGCCGAGCTGCTGGCCGACATCGACAAGGAAACCGTCGACTTCCAGCCCAACTACGACGGCAAGGAAAAAGAGCCGACGGTGCTGCCGACCCGCATCCCGAACCTGCTGATCAACGGCTCGTCCGGCATCGCGGTCGGCATGGCGACCAACATCCCGCCGCACAACCTGCATGAAGTGATCGCCGGCGCGCTGCACGTGCTGCGCAATCCGCAGTGCACGATCGACGAGTTGATCGAACTGATCCCGGCGCCGGACTTCCCGACCGGCGGCACGATCTACGGCGTGTCGGGCGTGCGCGACGGCTACCGCACCGGCCGCGGCCGCGTGGTGATGCGCGCCAAGACCCACTACGAGGAATACGGCAAGGACGGCGGCCGCACCGCCATCATCGTCGACGAGCTGCCCTACCAGGTCAACAAGAAATCGCTGCTGGAACGCATCGCCGAGAATGTGCGCGACAAGAAGCTCGAAGGCATTTCCGACATCCGCGACGAGTCCGACAAGTCGGGCATGCGCGTGGTCATCGAACTGAAGCGCGGCGAAGTGCCGGAAGTGGTGCTGAACAACCTGTACAAGCAAACCCAGCTGCAAGACACCTTCGGCATGAACATGGTGGCCCTGGTCGACGGCCAGCCGCGCCTGCTGAACCTGAAGGAAATGCTGAGCTGCTTCCTGTCGCACCGCCGCGAAGTGGTCACGCGCCGCACCGTGTTCGAGCTGCGCAAGGCGCGCGAGCGCGGCCACGTGCTGGAAGGCCTGGCCGTGGCGCTGGCCAACATCGACGACTTCATCGCCATCATCAAGGCGGCGCCGACGCCGCCGGTCGCCAAGACCGGCCTGATGGACCGTTCCTGGGATTCGTCGCTGGTGCGCGAGATGCTGGCCCGTACCGGCGACGGCACCACCGCCGGCGGCATCGACGCCTTCCGTCCCGAGCACCTGCCCAAGCACTACGGCATGCAGGCCGACGGCATGTACAAGCTGTCCGACGACCAGGCGCAGGAAATCCTGCAGATGCGCCTGCAACGCCTGACCGGCCTGGAACAGGACAAGATCGTCAACGAGTACAAAGACGTGATGGCCGAGATCGCCGACCTGCTGGACATCCTGGCCAAGCCGGAGCGCGTGACCACCATCATCACCGACGAGATGACCCACGTGGTCAACGAATTCGGCGACCCGCAGAAGGACCCGCGCCGCTCCAACATCGAGCACAACGCGACCGACCTGGGCACCGAGGACTTGATCACGCCGCAGGACATGGTGGTGACCCTGTCGCACACCGGCTACATGAAGGCGCAGCCGATCTCCGAGTACCGCGCGCAGAAGCGCGGCGGACGCGGCAAGCAGGCCATGGCGACCAAAGAGGAAGACTGGATCGACCAGCTGTTCATCGCCAACACGCACGACTACATCCTGTGCTTCTCCAACCGCGGCCGCATGTACTGGCTCAAGGTGTGGGAAGTGCCGCAGGGTTCGCGCAACTCGCGCGGCAAGCCTATCGTCAACATGTTCCCGCTGGCGGACAACGAGAAGATCACCGTTATCCTGCCGCTGTCCGGCGATAACCGCACCTTCCCCGAGGACCACTACGTGTTCATGTCGACCAGCCTGGGCACCGTGAAGAAGACGCCGCTGAAGGACTTCAGCAATCCACGCAAGGCCGGCATCATCGCGGTCGACCTGGACGAGGGCGACTTCCTGATCGGCGCCGCGCTGACCGACGGCCAGCACGACGTGATGCTGTTCTCCGACGCCGGCAAGGCGGTGCGCTTCGACGAGAACGACGTGCGTCCGATGGGCCGCAACGCCCGCGGCGTGCGCGGCATGAACCTGGACGAAGGCCAGCGCGTGATCGCGCTGCTGGTGGCGGAAAACGAGCAGCAGTCGGTGCTGACGGCCACCGAGAACGGCTTCGGCAAGCGTACTCCGATCATCGAGTACACCCGCCACGGCCGCGGCACCAAGGGCATGATCGCGATCCAGACCTCTGAGCGCAACGGCAAGGTGGTGGCGGCGACGCTGGTCGATTCGACCGACGAGATCATGCTGATCACCACCGGCGGCGTCTTGATCCGCACCCGCGTGTCCGAGATCCGCGAGATGGGCCGCGCCACCCAGGGCGTGACCCTGATCGCGGTCGAAGACGGCACCAAGCTGTCCGGCCTGCAGCGCGTGGTGGAGACCGACATCGACGAAGTCGAGCTGGAACCGGGCCCTGATGCCAAGCCGGACGAAGCTCAGCCAGACGAAGCTCAACCTGAGTAAGTCCTAGCACACACCGCCCCGGATCCAGGTCCGGGGAGAGCGGGGTCAGGTTTATTGCGCGGATAAATGCGACAATAAGACTGATCCCGCTTTTTCTTTTTGAACGAATTTTTGAGGCGACTATGAAAAAAATTGTAGCAAGCATCGTTACCGCGTTCGCCTTGATCAGCGCCCCGGCATTTGCGCAAGCCGACGCCGCCACTACCGCAGCCGCCCAAGAGTTGTTCGACGCGATGAACCTGCGCTCGCTGATGACCGGCGTGATGCAGCAGATGGCGCAAAACATCGGCACTTCGATGCGCGCCGGCGCCGAGGCGTCGATCAAGAACAACCCCGGCACGACGCCGGAACAAAAGAAGCAGGCGCTGGCCAAGATGGAAGCCGAACTGCCCGCCGCCATCAGCACCTTGCAGGGCGCTATCAACGATCCTGGCATGATCGACGAGATCCTCGCCGCGTCGGTGCCGCTGTACGCCCGCACCTATAGCGCTGATGAACTGCACCAGATCACCGCCTTTTACCGCTCGCCGGTGGGCGCCAAGATGCTGTCCACCATGCCCAAGCTGACTGCCGAGAGCATGCAGATCGGCCAGGAGATCGCGATGCGACGCCTTGGCCCGCTGATGCAGAAGCAGCAGCAACTGGCGCAGGAGCAGGAGCAAAAGCAGAAGCCGAAACAACCCGCCAAAAAATAAGGATCGCAACGTGACTCATATCTATAACTTTTCGGCCGGCCCCGCCGTCTTGCCGAAGGAAGTGCTGGCGCAAGCCGCTGCCGAGATGCTGGACTGGCATGGCAGCGGCATGTCCGTCATGGAGATGAGCCACCGCGGGCCGGAGTTTATTTCGATTTACAAGGCGGCCGAGCGCGATCTGCGCGAGCTGCTGGCAGTACCGGACAACTACAAGATATTGTTCATGCAGGGCGGCGGATTGTCGCAGAACGCCCTGGTGCCGCTGAACCTCGTCGGCCACAAGCCGCAGCCAGCGACCATCGATTTCATCCACACCGGTTCGTGGTCGGGCAAATCCATCAAGGAAGCCGCCAAGTACGCCAACGTGAACATCGCCGCCTCGTCGACGACGCAAGTGCCGCCGCAGTCGGAGTGGAAGCTCACGCCCGGCGCCGCCTACCTGCACATGTGCACCAACGAGACCATCGACGGCATCGAGTTCGACTTCGACGCCGGCGTGCCGGCGCCGCAGGAAGGCGTGCTGCTGGTGGCCGACATGTCCTCGCACATCCTGTCGCGCCGCGTCGACGTGTCGAAGTACGGTTTGATTTTCGCCGGCGCGCAGAAGAACATCGGCCCTGCCGGCGTGACCATCGTCATCGTGCGCGAAGACCTGCTGGGCAAGGCGCTGCCGGCCTGCCCGTCGGCGTTCGACTTCAAGCTGGTGGCCGACAACGAGTCGATGTACAACACGCCGCCCACCTACGGCATCTACATCGCCGGCCTGGTGTTCCAGTGGCTGAAGAAGCAGGGCGGCGTGGCCGAGATGGAGAAGCGCGCCATCGCCAAGGCCGAACTGCTGTACGCGGCGCTCGACGCCGACGATTTTTACCAGACCCGCGTGGCGAAACAAAACCGTTCGCGCATGAACGTTCCTTTCTACCTGAAGGACGAAAGTCATAATGAGGCATTCCTGGCCGGCGCCAAAGCGCGCGGGCTGCTGCAACTGAAGGGCCACAAGTCCGTCGGCGGTATGCGCGCATCGATCTACAACGCGATGCCTATCGAGGGCGTGCAAGCGCTCGTAGACTACTTGAACGAATTCGCAGGCCGCACCGGAAAATAAGCTCATCATGACTGACAAACTGACACCCTTGCGCGAGCAGATCGACGCCATCGATGCCCAGATCCTCGACCTCTTGAACCAGCGCGCCAAAGTGGCGCAGCAGGTCGGCCACGTCAAGGCCGAAACCAACGCCCCCGTGTTCCGTCCCGAGCGCGAGGCGCAGGTGCTGCGCGGCGTGGCCGAGCGCAATCCCGGCCCGATGGGCGACGGCGAGCTGCAAACCATCTGGCGCGAGATCATGTCCGCCTGCCGCTCGCTGGAGAAGCGCGTCACCATCGCCTTCCTCGGGCCGGCCGGCACCTACACCGAGCAGGCCGCGTACGAGCAGTTCGGCACCGCCGTCGACGTGCTGCCTTGCTCGTCGATCGACGAGGTGTTCCGCGCCACCGAGGCCGGCACCGCCGAATTCGGCGTGGTGCCGGTCGAGAATTCGACCGAGGGCGCCATCGGCCGCACGCTGGACCTGCTGCTGCATACGCCGCTGTCGATCAGCGGCGAGGTGTCGCTGGCGGTGCGCCACAGCCTGCTGACCGGCACCGGCAACATGGACGGCATCACCGCCATCTGCGCCCACGCGCAGGCGCTGGCGCAGTGCCAGATCTGGTTGAACAACAACTACCCGGACATCGAGCGCCGCGCCGTGTCGTCCAACGCCGAGGCGGCGCGGATGGCGCGCGACGACCACACCATCGCCGCCATCGCCGGCGAGCGCGCCGGCGTGCGCTACGGCCTGGGCACGGTCAAGGCCAACATCCAGGACGATCCGCACAACCGCACCCGCTTCGCGGTGATCGGCCAGCTGCGGGCCGGCCCCTCTGGCAAGGACCGCACCTCGCTGGCGCTGGCCGCGCCGCACAAGGCAGGCTCCATCTACCGCCTGCTTGGATCGCTGGCCCGGCACAATGTGTCGATGACGCGCTTCGAGTCGCGCCCGGCCCGCACCGGCACCTGGGAATACTATTTCTACGTCGACGTCGAAGGCCATGTGCAGGACGAAGGCGTGGCCAAGGCGCTGGAGGAGCTGCAAAGCAACGCGGCCTTCTTCAAGGTGCTGGGTTCCTACCCGGTCAGCCTGAACTAATTTTTTTAACGAGAATCTGAGAGAGACCATGTCCAAGAATTACGGCCCCGAATACGTCCGCGCTATCGCTCCTTACCAGGCGGGCAAACCGATTGCGGAAGTCGCGCGCGAATTCGGCCTCGATGAAGAGGCCATCGTCAAGCTGGCGTCGAACGAGAACCCGTTCGGCGTGCCGGCATCGGCGGTGCAGGCGATGAACGCCGCCGCCGCGGAGCTGGGCCGCTACCCGGACGCCAACGGTTTCGACCTGAAGGGCGCGCTGTCCAAGCGCTACGGCGTGCCGGCCGAATGGATCACGCTGGGCAACGGCAGCAACGACATCCTGGAAATCGCCGCCCACGCCTTCGTCGAGCGCGGCCAGTCGGTGGTGTACTCGCAGTACTCGTTCGCCGTGTACGCGCTGGCGACGCAGGGCGTGGGTGCGCGCCACATCGTGGTGCCGGCCAAGGACCATGGCCACGACCTGCCGGCCATGCTGGCCGCGATCGAGGACGACACCCGCCTGGTCTTCATCGCCAACCCGAACAACCCGACCGGCACCTTCATCCCGGCCGCCGAGATCCAGGCCTTCCTGGACAAGGTGCCGGCCGGCGTGGTGGTGGTGCTGGACGAGGCCTACAACGAATTCCTGGCCGAAGAAAACCAGTTCGAATCGGCCGAGTGGGTCAAGAAGTATCCCAACCTGCTGGTCTCGCGCACCTTCTCCAAGGCGTACGGCCTGGCCGGCCTGCGCGTGGGCTTCGGCATCGCCCAGCCGGCGCTGACGGACCTGATGAACCGCATCCGCCAGCCGTTCAATGTCAATTCGCTGGCGCAGGCTGCGGCCATCGCGGCGCTCAACGACAAGGACTTCCTCAAGCAGAGCGCCGTCAACAACACCGCCGGCTATCAGCAGTTCACCGAGGCCTTCGATAAACTGGGCTTGAAGTACGTGCCGTCGTATGGCAATTTCGTGCTGGTCAAGGTCGGCGACGATGCCGGCGCCGGCGCGCGCGTGAACCTGGCGCTGTTGAAGCAGGGCGTGATCGTGCGCCCGGTCGGCAACTACGGCCTGCCGGAGTGGCTGCGCATCTCCATCGGCCTGCCGCAGGAAAACGCGGTGCTGATCGCGGCGCTGACCAAGGCGCTGGCGGAGTAATGCTGAACAAGGTCGTCATCTTTGGCGTGGGCCTGATCGGCGGATCGTTCGCGCGGTCGCTGAAGAAGGCCGGCGCGGTCGGCAGCGTGGTGGGCATGGGCCGTTCGGCGGCCTCGCTCCAGCGCGCGCGGGAGCTGGGCATCATCGACGTGATCGGCGTCGCCGATGCGGGCGGTGGCGGCTGCACGATGGCCGAGGCGCTGCGGGACGCGGACCTGGTGCTGCTGGCCGCGCCGGTGGCGCAGACCGAGGCGATCCTGGCGGCGATGGCGCCGCATCTGCAGCCGGGCACCGTGGTCACCGACGCGGGCAGCACCAAGTCCGACGTGGTGGCCTCGGCGCGGCGCGCGTTGGGCGGCAAGATCGCCCAGTTCGTGCCGGGCCATCCGATCGCAGGGCGCGAGACCAACGGTCCCGAGGCGGCGATCGACGATCTGTACGTCGGCAAGAAGGTGGTGCTGACGGCGCTGGATGAGAATTCGGCGCAGGATGTCGAGCGCGTGGCCGCCGCGTGGCGCGCCTGCGATGCGATCATCCATCGTTTGACTCCGCAAGAACATGACAGGGTGTTTGCCGCCGTGAGCCATCTGCCGCATTTGCTGGCCTATGCGCTGGTGGACGACATCGCGAACAAACCGCATGCGGATTTACTGTTTCAGTATGCGGCCAGCGGCTTCCGCGATTTCACAAGGATCGCGGGGTCGTCGCCCGAAATGTGGCGCGACATCAGCCTGGCCAACCAGTCGGCGTTGTTGACGGAGCTTGATGCCTATCTGGCACAATTAACGGGCCTGCGTGCCCGTCTCGCCGCCGGCGACGGGGCAGGGCTGGAGAGCGTGTACGCCAACGCCCAGCGCGCCCGCCATCAGTGGATTACAGCGATCGAGGCGGCCGAGGCGCCGCCGTCGCAGGACAAAGCAGACTAGGAGGCTTGCGCGCACCACCCCTAAGACGATGGGGTCGGACCCCGTACGGGGTCCGACCCCGGCCGCCGCAGTGCGGGGTTCGCGGGTGCCGCGCAGGCCGACGCTCAATAGAACGGAACAGTATGAACCACGAATTTATCGATCTTCAAACCGTCGCCCACGTCGAGGGCGCGGTGCGCCTGCCGGGCTCGAAATCCATCTCCAACCGCATCCTGCTGTTGTCGGCGCTGTCGCAGGGCGACGTCGACATCGTCGACCTGCTGGCCTCGGACGACACGGCCGTGATGCTGGCCGCCCTGCGCTCGCTGGGTGTGCAGTGGACCGAGGAGAAGACCGCCACCGGCACCATCCACCACGTCAAGGGCGTGGCCGGCGTGCTGCCGAACAAATCGGCCGACCTCTTCATGGGCAACGCCGGCACCGCCATTCGTCCGCTGACCGCCGCGCTGGCCGTGATCGGCGGCGACTACACGCTGCATGGCGTGCCGCGCATGCACGAGCGTCCGATCGGCGACCTGGTAGACGCCCTGAACGCCGCAGGCACCAACGTCGAATACACCGGCAACCCCGGCTTCCCGCCGCTGCACATCAAGCAGGGCAAGATCCACGCGCAGCGCCTGTCGGTGCGGGGCGACGTGTCGAGCCAGTTCTTGACCGCGCTGCTGATGGTGGCGCCGCTGATGGCGCGCGAACACGCGATCAGCATCGACGTGGTCGGTGAACTGATCTCCAAGCCCTATATCGAAATCACGCTCAACCTGATCCGCCGCTTCGGCGTGACGGTGGAGCAGAACGGCTGGGAGTCGTTCACCATCCAGCCCGGCCAGGTGTACCAGTCACCCGGCACCATCCATGTCGAGGGCGACGCCTCGTCGGCGTCCTACTTCCTGGCGGCCGGCGCCATCGCCGGCGGCCCGGTGCGGGTCGAAGGCGTGGGCAAGGACAGCATCCAGGGCGACGTGCGCTTCGCCGCCGCGCTGGAGCAGATGGGCGTGCAGATCACCATGGGCGACAACTGGATCGAGGCCAAGTCGAACGGCGTGTTGAAAGCCATCGACGCCGACTTCAACCACATCCCCGACGCCGCCATGACCATCGCCATCGCCGCGCTGTACGCCGACGGCACCAGCACGCTGCGCAACATCGCTAGCTGGCGCGTCAAGGAGACCGACCGCATCGCCGCCATGGCGACCGAGCTGCGCAAGGTCGGCGCCATCGTCGAGGAGGGGCCCGACTACATCAAGGTCACGCCGCCGGCCGTGATCACGCCGGCCACCATCGACACCTACGACGACCACCGCATGGCGATGTGCTTTTCGCTGGTGTCGCTGGACGGCGCCGCCCGCAAGGGCAACGTCATGCGCATCAACGATCCCAAGTGCGTGGGCAAGACCTTCCCCGAGTATTTCGCGGCATTCGCCGCCATAGCAAAATAAACAATATAAACAAAATGGTCACTTCCCCAATTCCAGTCATCACCATCGACGGTCCCACCGCATCCGGCAAGGGCACCGTCGCGCACCGCGTCGCCGATAAGCTCGGCTTCCACTACCTGGATTCTGGCGCCCTGTACCGTTTGACCGCGTTGTCGGCGCTGCGCCGCGGCACCGATCTGAACGACGAGCACGCCCTGGCCAAGCTGGCCGAGCACCTGCAATGCAGCTTCCAGGGCGGCGACATCATCCTGTCGCACGAAAACGTCACCGAGGCCATCCGTGCGGAGGAGGTGGGCAACACCGCTTCAAAAATAGCAACCTTCCACGCCGTGCGCCACGCGCTGCTGGGGCTGCAGCTGGGCTTCCGCAAGGCGCCGGGCGTGGTGGCGGACGGCCGCGACATGGGCTCGGTGATCTTCCCGAACGCCGCGCTGAAGGTGTTTTTGACCGCCAGTGTGGCGGCGCGCGCGGAGCGCCGCTATAAGCAATTGATTGGCAAAGGAATTTCTGCTAATATGGAAGACCTACTGATGGATTTGCAGGCGCGGGACGACCGGGATACGAACCGGACCATCGCGCCGCTGGTCCCCGCAGAGGGGGCGCATGTGCTCGACACCTCGAATATGACCGCTGACGAAGCGGTCGCCCAGGTGTTGCAGTGGTATGCGGCCATCGGTAAATAGCTGGTGTCGCGGTCGCTCTGATGGCCGTGGCGTTTATCAACCCTAACCCAACTGAAGTCGCATCTCGCGAGCCTTGTTGGTAACCTGGAAGTTACAATGTCTAATATGGAAAGTTTTGCAGCCCTCTTCGAAGAATCCCTGTCGCGTCAAGACATGCGTTCGGGCGAAGTGATCTCGGCTGAAGTCGTTCGTCTGGATCACAACTTCGTGATCGTCAACGCCGGCCTGAAATCGGAAGCATTCATCCCAGTTGAAGAATTCAAGAACGACCACGGCGAACTGGAAGTCAAAGTAGGCGACTTCGTTTCCGTGGCGATCGAATCGCTCGAAAACGGTTTCGGCGACACCATCCTGTCGCGCGACAAGGCCAAGCGTCTGGCTTCGTGGCTGGCACTGGAAAAAGCCATGGAATCGGGCGAAATCGTTGTCGGTACCGTCAACGGCAAAGTCAAGGGCGGCCTGACCGTTCTGACCAACGGCATCCGCGCCTTCCTGCCGGGCTCGCTGGTCGACACCCGTCCAGTCAAGGACACCACCCCATTCGAAGGCAAGACCCTCGAATTCAAAGTGATCAAGCTGGACCGCAAGCGTAACAACGTCGTTCTGTCCCGCCGCGCCGTCATCGAAGCTTCGATGGGCGAAGAGCGTCAGAAACTGATGGAAACCCTGAAAGAAGGCACCGTGGTTACCGGCGTCGTCAAGAACATCACCGACTACGGCGCGTTCGTGGATCTGGGCGGTATCGACGGCCTGCTGCACATCACCGACCTGGCATGGCGTCGTGTGCGTCACCCATCGGAAGTGCTGACCGTTGGCCAGGAAATCACCGCCAAGGTTCTGAAGTACGATCAAGAGAAAAACCGTGTGTCCCTGGGCGTGAAGCAACTGGGCGACGATCCTTGGACCGGTCTGTCCCGTCGTTACCCACAAGGCACCCGTCTGTTCGGTAAAGTCACCAACCTGACCGACTACGGCGCGTTCGTTGAAGTTGAACAAGGCATCGAAGGCTTGGTCCACGTTTCCGAAATGGACTGGACCAACAAGAACGTCGCTCCAAACAAAGTTGTCCAGCTGGGCGACGAAGTTGAAGTCATGGTTCTGGAAATCGACGAAGAGCGTCGCCGTATTTCGCTGGGCATGAAGCAGTGCAAAGCGAACCCATGGGATGACTTCGGCGTGACCCACAAGAAGGGCGATAAAGTCCGTGGCGCGATCAAGTCGATCACCGACTTCGGCGTGTTCATCGGCCTGGCCGGCAACATCGACGGCCTGGTGCACCTGTCCGACCTGTCCTGGACCGAAACCGGCGAAGAAGCCGTGCGTCGCTTCAAGAAAGGTGACGAACTGGAAGCCATCGTTCTGGCCATCGACGTTGAGCGCGAGCGCGTTTCCCTGGGCGTCAAGCAACTGGAAGGCGACCCATTCAACAACTTCGCAGCCATGAACGACAAGGGCGCGCTGGTTACCGGCACCGTGAAATCGGTTGAGCCTAAAGGCGCCGTGATCCAACTGTCCGAAGAAGTCGAAGGCTACCTGCGCGCGTCGGAAATCTCGCGTGACCGCGTGGAAGATGCTGGCACCCACCTGAAAGTCGGCGATTCCGTCGAGGCTCTGGTGATCAACATCGACCGCAAAGCACGTTCGATCCAACTGTCGATCAAAGCTAAAGACAGCGCTGAAACTGCAGAAGCCATGCAGAAGATGGCCGCGACCGACAACAACGCAGCTTCGGGCACCACCAGCCTGGGCGCGCTGTTGAAAGCCAAGTTCGATAACAAGAACTAAGAACTAGTCGATGACTAAGTCCGAGTTGATCAACCGCCTGGCTGAGCGTTATTCTCAGCTGGTGGCCAAAGATGCGGAGTATGCCGTCAAGACCATTCTGGATGCGATGACCAACGCCCTGGCGACCGGTCAGCGCATCGAGATCCGCGGTTTTGGCAGTTTTGCTCTGAACAGCCGGCCACCGCGCATCGGACGTAATCCGAAGTCGGGCGACAAGGTGATGGTGCCCGAGAAACGGGTGCCCCACTTCAAGCCGGGCAAGCAATTGCGCGAGCGGGTTGATGCGATGGTCGGGCAACCGATCATCGAGGACTGAAGCGTCTGATGAGTTAAAATAAAAGCGGCGTCTACGGATGCCGCTTTTTTTTAGAAATACTGAACAGGAAACCTGGCTAATGAAATTCATATCCACGATTATTGGATTCGTTCTTTTCGTCCTGTTTTTTGGCTTTGCCCTGAAGAACACGCAGGAAGTCGATCTGCATTTCTTCCTGCACTATGACTTGCACGGACCTCTGGTCCTGATGCTGCTGGGCTTCTTCGTGGCCGGCGCCTTCCTGGGCGTGCTGGCGTTGACGCCCACCGTGTTCCGCCACCGCCGCGAAACGAACAAGCATAAAACCACGATCACCACGCTGCAGTCGAGCGCGCTGCAGGCCAACGCCCAGCCGCAGCCCGACAGCGTCAACACACAATAAAAAAACACAAAGCATGGAATTCGAACTCTGGTGGTTATTGGGTATCCCGGTCTTCTTCGGACTGGGCTGGGTCGCCGCGCGCGTCGACATACGTCAGCTGGTATCGGAATCGCGCACGCTGCCGCGCGGTTATTTCAAGGGCTTGAACTTCCTGCTCAACGAGCAGCCGGACAAGGCTATCGACGCCTTCATCGAGATCGTCCGCATGGACCCGGAGACGGCCGACATGCACTTCGCGCTGGGGAACCTGTTCCGCCGCCGCGGCGAGACCGAGCGCGCCATCCGCGTGCACCAGAACCTGCTGTCGCGCCCGGACCTGCCGCAGGAGCAGAAGGAGCACGCGCAGTACGAGCTGGGCATGGACTACCTGAAGGCCGGCCTGCTGGACCGCGCCGAGGAAACCTTCAACGCCATGGTCAGCGGCCAGTACGCCGTGCAGGCGCGCCGCGCGCTGCTGGAGATCTTCCAGCGCGAGAAGGAGTGGCCGCGCGCCATCGAGGCGGCGATCGGCCTGCAGGAATCGGGCGCCGGTTCGCGCCAGAAGGAAATCGCGCAGTTCTACTGCGAGCTGGCGCAGGACGCGCTGGTGCACATGCATCCGGAAGAGGCGCTGCCGCTGCTGGACAAGTCGCTGCACGCCGACCGCGTCAACGTGCGCGCCACCATGCTCAGCGGCGACGCCCAGCTGGCCCAGGGCGACATCGAGGGCGCGCTGCTGACCTGGCGCCGCGTCGAGCAGATCAGCGTGCCGCATACGGCGCTGGTGGCGCAGCGCATGATGGACGCCTACCGCAAGGTGGGCCGTCCGCAGGAGGGCGTGAACCTGCTCAAGTCGTATCTGGAACAGGCCTCGTCGATCGACCTGATCGAGGTGGTCTACAAGGCGGTGCTGGAGCTGGACGGCGTGGACGCCGCCAAGCAGCTGGTGAGCAACGAGCTGCGCCGCACGCCGACCCTGCTGGGTCTGGACAAGTTGCTGGAGGCGCGCCTGATGGATGCGCCGGCCAGCCTGGTGCCGGAACTGTCCATGGTCAAGAACCTGGTCCACGGTTATACGCAAAAGCTGGCGCGCTATCAGTGCAGCCACTGTGGTTTCAAGGCGCGCCAGTTCTACTGGCAGTGCCCGGGATGCAGCCGCTGGGAGACCTATCCGCCGCGCCGCACCGAAGAACTCAACGTCATGAACTAAGAAGAGCACCAACATGAAAATCACCATCATCGGCACCGGCTATGTAGGCCTCGTCACCGGCGCTTGCCTCGCCGAGCTGGGCAACGACGTCTTCTGCCTCGACGTCGACCAGAAGAAAATCGACCTGCTCAACAACGGCGGCATCCCGATCCACGAGCCGGGCCTGGAGGAAATCGTCGCGCGCAACCGCGCCGCCGGCCGCCTGCAGTTCTCCACCGACGTGGCCGCCTCGGTGGCGCACGGCTGCCTGCAGTTCATCGCGGTCGGCACGCCGCCGGACGAGGACGGCTCGGCCGACCTGCAATACGTGCTGGCAGCCGCCAGGAACATCGGCAAGTACATGACCGAGTTCAAGGTCGTGGTCGACAAATCCACGGTGCCGGTCGGCACCGCCGACCGCGTCAAGGCCGCCGTGCAGGCCGAGCTGGCCGCGCGCGGCGACGCCTCCAAGTTCTCGGTGGTGTCCAATCCCGAGTTCCTCAAAGAGGGCGCGGCGGTGGAAGACTTCATGCGTCCCGACCGCATCGTCATCGGCTGCGACGGTACGCCGGAAGGCGAAAAGGCCCACGGCCTGATGAAGAAGCTGTACACGCCGTTCAACCGCAACCACGAACGCACCTTCTGGATGGACGTGCGCTCGGCCGAGTTCACCAAGTACGCGGCCAACGCCATGCTGGCCACCCGCATCTCGTTCATGAACGAGCTGGCCAACCTGGCCGACCAGGTGGGCGCCGATATCGAGGCGGTACGCCACGGCATCGGTTCCGATCCGCGCATCGGCCACAGCTTCCTGTACGCCGGCGCCGGCTACGGCGGTTCCTGCTTCCCGAAAGACGTGCAGGCGCTGGAACGCACGGCGCGCCAGTACGACCAGGACCTGCTGATCCTGCGCGCGGTGGAGGCGGTCAACGACAAGCAGAAGCTGGTGCTGGGCCAGAAGGTGGTCAAGCGCTTCGGCGAGGATCTGCGCGGCAAGCACTTCGCGGTCTGGGGCCTGGCCTTCAAGCCGAACACCGACGACATGCGCGAAGCGCCGGCCCGCGTGCTGATCAAGCAGCTGCTGGACGGCGGCGCCACCGTGGCGGTGTACGACCCGGTCGCGATGGCCGAAGCCAAGCGCGTGCTGGCGCTGGACCTGAACGCCGAGGAACTGGCGCGCATCCGCTTCGCCGCCAGCCCGATGGACACGCTGGCCGCCGCCGAGGCGCTGGTGATCGTCACCGAATGGAAGGCCTTCCGCAGCCCGGACTTCGACCGCATCAAGTCGTCGCTGAAGCAGGCCATCATCTTCGACGGCCGCAACCTGTTCGAGCCGGAAGTGATGGCCGAGGCGGGCTTCGAATACCACGGCATCGGCCGTTCCATCCTGACCCGAGTTTAACGAGGTATTTGTGAGCACTGACCTTACGATATACAAAGCACCGGCATTGGAGCAGGTGCGCATCCTGGTGGTTGGCGATGTGATGCTGGACCGTTACTGGTTCGGCGACGTCAGCCGCATTTCGCCGGAAGCGCCGGTGCCCATCGTGCGCATCGAGAAGCGCGAGGCGCGCCTGGGCGGCGCGGCCAACGTGGCGCGCAACGCGGCCGCGCTGGGCGCGCGCGCCGGGCTGCTGGGCGTGGTGGGCGCGGACGAGGCCGGCAACGAGGTGGAGCAGATGCTGCAAAGCGGCGGCATCCACAGCTACCTCAAGCGCGACGACGCCATCTCCACCATCATCAAGCTGCGCGTGATCGGCCGCCAGCAGCAGATGGTGCGCATCGATTTCGAGGAGCCGCCGACCGACACCGTGCTGCGCGACAAGCTGCTGCAGTTCAAGGCGCTGCTGGCCGACTACGACGTGATCGTGCTGTCGGACTACGCCAAGGGTTCGCTGGTGAACGTGGCCGACATGATCGCCTCGGCGCGCGCGGCCGGCAAGGTGGTGATGGTCGATCCCAAGGGCGACGACTTCAGCCGCTACGCCGGCGCCACCGTGCTGACGCCGAATAAGTCGGAAATGAAGCGCATCGTCGGCAGCTGGAACAGCGAAGAGCAGCTGACCGCCAAGGCGCAGGCGCTGCGCGCCGAGCTGAAGCTGGACGCGCTGCTGCTGACCCGCTCGGAAGAGGGCATGACCTTGTACACCGACGGCGAGCAATTCCACATGCCGGCGCAGGCGCGCGAGGTGTTCGACGTCTCCGGCGCCGGCGACACGGTGATCGCCACCATGGCCGCCATGCTGGGCGCGGGCGTGGGCTGGAACGAGGCGGTGCAGACGGCCAACCGCGCCGGCGGCATCGTGGTCGGCAAGCTGGGTACGGCGACCGTGACGCGCGAGGAGTTGTTCAACGCCTGACGGCCGGGCTTTGAGGCATGTCACAAAAGCTTCATGGATTATCTGTCAACCGTCGTCGAGGCTGGCCGTTAAGGGTGTTCAAGGCGCGCTTGCCGCCTTTCACCCACCATGGAGATTGAGACATGTTCAAGAAACTTTTGCTGGCTGTTGCAACCCTGATTGCAACGATGGGCTTCGCTTTCGCGCAGGTCGACGTCAACAAGGCTGACGCCGCCGCGCTGGACTCGGTCAAGGGCATCGGCCCGGTCAAATCGAAGGCCATCCTGGAAGAGCGCAAGAAGGGCGATTTCAAGGATTGGGCGGACTTCGAGAAGCGCGTGAAGGGCGTCGGCGAGAAAAGCGCCGTCAAGCTGTCGCAAGCGGGCCTGGTGGTGAACGGCAAGCCGCTGGATGGCGCGCCTGCCGCCACGGCGCCAACCGCCAAGGCCGATAAAGCCGCCGCCAAGGCCGACAAGGCCGCGGCGAAGGCCTCCAAGGCCGACAAAGCCGCAGCAGCCTCCACGCCGGCCGCGCCGCCTGCCAAGTAATCCGCCGCAGCCCTGCAACCCGCAGCCAGCCGCTGCGGGTTTTTTGTTTGTGTTTTGTTTCCCAGTCAAAAATGGCTGTCGATCCGTGAGAAGATATTGCGAACTTTTCACCGGAGACCGACGATGCCTTGCAAGTTCCTCACCTTGTCGCTGCTGGCAGTCGCGCCGGCCTTCGCGGCTGCGCCCGACACTGGCCGCCATCAGGCCCAGATCGACCAGATCGTCCGCGAGATTTCGCCGGCCCGCATCGAAGGCTATATCAACAAGCTGGCCGGCTTCCGCACGCGCCACACGATGTCGGACACGGTCTCCGACACCGAAGGCATAGGCGCGGCGCGGCGCTGGATCAAGAGCGAGCTGGAGCGCTGCGGCGCGGCCCAGGGCGGGCGCCTGCAGGTGGCGTTCGACAGCCATGTCGCGCCGGTGTCCGCGCGCATCAGCCGGCCGACCGAGATCGTCAACGTGGTGGCGACGCTGCCGGGCACGCAGGCCGCATCCGTGGACCGCATGTACGTGGTCAGCGGCCACTACGACTCGCGCAACACCGACATCATGGACGCCAAGGGCGATGCGCCCGGCGCCAATGACGACGCCTCCGGCACCGCCGCCGTGATGGAGATGGCGTGCGTGATGGCCAAGTACAAGTTCGACGCCACCCTGGTCTTCATGACGGTGGCGGCGGAAGAGCAGGGCTTGCTCGGCGCGGCGCACTGGGCCGAGCAGGCGAAGCAGAAGAACCTGAACATCGCCGGCATGTTCACCAACGACATCATCGGCAGCTCGCGCGACGAGCACGGCAAGGTGGACGACACGCAGGTGCGCTTGTTTGCCGAAGGCCTGCCGGTGCAGAAGGAAAACAGCGACGCCGTGCGCACGCTGATCCAGACCGGCGGCGAGAACGATTCGCTGTCGCGCCAGCTGGCGCGGGCGGTGAAGGAGGCCGGCGAGCGTTACGTGCCCAAGTTCAAGGTCAACATCATCCAGCGCCGCGACCGCTACCTGCGCGGTGGCGACCACATGCCGTTCCTGGAGCGCGGCTACGCGGCGCTGCGCTTCACCGAGCCGGCCGAGGACTTCAACCACCAGCACCAGAACATCCGCACCGAGAACGGCGTGCTGATCGGCGACCTGCCGCGCTACGACGACTTCAACTACATCGCCCAGGTGGCGCGGGTCAACGCGGCGGCCTTGTCGTCGCTGTCGCTGGCGCCGGCCGCGCCGGCCAAGGTGCAGGTGCGCACCGCCAAATTGCAGAACGATACCGAGCTGGTCTGGCAAGCCAACGCCGAGCCCGACCTGGCGGGCTACCGCATCGTCTGGCGCGACACCACGGCCGCCGACTGGCAGGGCAGCCAGTTCGTCGGCAAGGCCACCGAGTTCACGGTGCCGCTGTCGAAGGACAACTACTACTTCGGCGTGCAAGCGATCGACAACGACGGCAACGCCAGCCCGGCCAGCTATCCGACGCCGCTGCGTTAATTGGCGTTGAACTCGTTTTGCTCAGACTCCGATTGAGAACTCCGCCGTACAGTGAGCTTTTTGAGTCCACTACATGGCGGAGAAAACATCCGGCTGGCCGGTAACGGGAGGCTCGGGCCCGGTAGCCGGGATCATTGGAATTACCGACCAGACGTCGGTTCGTGCGCTGTGCGGATATTATCCGCCGGGGAACGGCGTTGAGTTTGTCTACGTCCCGTCGGCGCGGCAATTTGTCACGGGTCGGCCTGTCGTGTGCCGCTTTAACGGATCGCCGCACCAACAACTTGCACATTCGATTAACTCGGTACATAGTTATGTCCTGGGCGGTATGCTTCAGCGCGGGCTTCACGGGGAGTTTTTGACCAATGAGCAAAGCGGGCATTACGGCCAAAATTGGACCAATTTTTATCGTCATTTTTTTCCTCGGTGGCTAATGGAAATGACGGGGCTGGCGGTATCGCATCAATCCTGGGAGGCGAAATGAGAGCGCCGTCGCTTTTGCTTGCGGATGAAGCATGGCCATATTGCTGGCTGATGGAAATTAGTGGCCGCAAGCTCGGGGTTCATACACACGAAGGATGGTGCATGCAGTCACAAGGTGTGGCGCATGTCATTGATTCCGAGAAAATGTGTATGCATCTTTTGCCGGTTCTTGAGTTGGACTTTCAGGATTTCTCTGGATTTCTGAAGGATGCCGAGAGCCGGTTTCCGGAATATGCGGCGAGCATACGGGGATTTCCAGCCAGGTCGCTATTGCGGCATGCGTTGAGCGCTTCCGTCAGCGGTTATTGGCCGGCGAGGGCGTTGACCTGGCTCGATAACGATCCGTTGATGCAGGATGAATTGAAAGCCGAACTACATCTTTTCGCTCTCAATAAAGTCATGCCGCAGGGAAGCCGGCAAGTGGCGAAGCGGATGGTACGGAATCTCTCCGCCGTTTCGGTTTGAATGCGATATCATCGCGGCCCCGTTGTCGCTCACCCATCTTATGACACTCAAGATCTCCCGTATCCTGCACGCAGGCTATGTCTTCGAATGCGACGGCACGCTGATCGCGTTCGATCCCATTTTTGAAAATCCGTTCAGCAGGAATTGCCACGCCTTTCCCGACGTGCGCTTCGATCATGCGCTGATACGCGGGATGAAACCGGATGCGGTGTTCATCTCGCATTTTCACGACGATCACTGCTCGCTGGAGAGCCTCGATCTGCTCGACCGCGATACGCCGATCTACCTCTACTGCCTGTTCGATGAACTGTTCGCGATGATACGCGAGCTGGGTTTCGTCAACGTGTTGCCGCTGGTGGTGGATGCCCCGGTGCGGGTCGGCGCGATCGAGGTCATTCCGCGCCGCGCGCTCGATGCCGATGTCGATTCGATGTTCCACATCCGCGCTGCCGGCCTGAATGTGCTCAATGTGGTCGATTCGTGGATGGACCCGGAAACGCTGGAGCAGCTCAAGCCTTACGCGCCGTGGGACATGGTGCTGTGGCCTTTCCAGACCATGCGCGAGATCGATGTCATCGCGCCGTCGCGCGCGCAGGGCGGCGTGCCTGCGCTGCCGGAGGAATGGCCGGAGCAGTTGCAGGCGCTGGCGCCGCGCTATGTGGTGCCGAGCTCCTGTCAGTTCGTGCAGGAGCCCTGGTCGTGGTACAACCATGCGCTGTTCCCGATCACATACCGCCAGTTCGCGCGGGAGGTGGGCGCGTGGCTCCCCGCTGCGGCCATCGTCCGCCTGAATCCATCGGTGTCGGTGGCGCTGACGCCGCAAGGGCTGGCGCCATCCGCGCCGCTGCCGTGGGTGCTGCCGGTCGGCGAGCAGGATGTCGATTATGAATACGACGCCGAGATCGTGCCGCCGCCGACGTCCGACGTCGCCCGCCACTTCGCGCCGCTCGATGCCGAACAGACTGCGCTGGCGCTGGACTTCTGCCGCAGCGGCCTGCCGGAAAAATACGCGGACATGGAACTGCCATCGGACAGCTACTTCGCCACGCCATGCATCTGGCAGCTCTCGGTCTACGACCATGAGGGCGCGGTGCGGCAGTTCCGTTACCGCGTCCACGGCGACCGCATCGCGCTCACCGGCGACGAGGAGGCGCCCACGTGGATGACCGAAATCCCCATCGCCAAACTGTATGCCGGCCTGGCGCTGGGCGAGTCGCTGACGTCGATGTACATGCGCATCAACGGCGCGCCGCCGGACGCCGATATCGTCGATGATCCCCTGATCCGCTGCCTGTTCAACGACGCCTTCGGCGCGTATCAGTCTGCACAACTGCAACGCATCAAAGAAAGATCCGCAGCATGACGTGGGACAGCCGAGCCAGGCCGGGATAGGCGTCAGGGACAATTAGCAACAGTTATGCAAGCCGTTGCACGCGCCGCGCCAGATTGGTGCGTATTGGGTCTACAATTGTCGCAGACAGTCGGAGGCCTCATATGAAAAGCAAATTCTCCATCAAGAATATTTTCATTTTGTTCTTCCTGGTCAGTCTGGCATTGTCCAGCCTGACCTTGTGGGCGCTGGTGCGCATCTCGACCAAGGAGGCCGAGCTGAACCACGCCAACGAGGCGCGCTACCATTCCTATCTGCTGGCCGACGAATTGCGGCAAAGCTCGGACGACCTGACCCGGCTGGCCCGCACCTACGTCGTCACCGGCGATCCCAAGTACGAAAAAGAATACCTGGACATCCTCGACATCCGCAACGGCAAGAAGCCGCGGCCGCAGCACTACGAGCGCATCTATTGGGACTTCGTGGCGGCCGGCGTGGACAAGCCCACACCCGACGGCGCCACCATCGCGCTGGCCGACCTGATGCACCAGGCCGGCTTCACCGACGAGGAATTCGGCAAGCTCAAGGAGGCGCAGGCCAATTCGGACGGCCTGGTCAAGACCGAGGTCATCGCCATGAACGCGGTCAAGGGCTTGTTCGACGACGGCAGCGGCAAGTTCACCAAGTCCGGGCCGCCCGATCCCGAGATGGCGCGCAAGATCATGCACGACGAGCAGTACCACAAGAACAAGGCCAAGATCATGCAGCCGGTGAACGAGTTCCTGGTGCTGCTCGACGAGCGCACAGGCGCGGCCGTGGCGGGCTCGGCCCACAGCACCAATATGGCGTTCTGGACCGCGATCGCGCTGCTGATCCTGCTGGTGGGCGTGTCGCTGATCTGCCTGTTCATGATCTACCGCCACATCAAGCTCAGCTTCGACCACGCGATCGACACCGCGCGCAATATCGCCGATGGCGACCTGAGCCACGACATCCGGGTCGAGCGCGACGACGAGGTGGGCCACCTGATGGACGCGATGAACACCATCAACACCAACCTGACCGGCATGATAGGCCGCATCCGTTCCAGCACCGACGAGATGCTGGTGGCCACCGACGAGATCGCGCGCGGCAACGCCGACCTGTCGTCGCGCACCGAGGCCCAGGCCAGTTCGCTGGAGGAGACCGCCAGCTCGATGGAGCAGCTGACCGACACCGTCAAGCAGAACGCCGACAGCGCGCGCGCAGCCAATCAGTTCGCGGCCGACGCCTCCACCGTGGCGGTGCAGGGCGGGGCGATGGTGGCGCAGGTGGTCGACACCATGGGTTCGATCAAGGCCAGCTCCAGCCGCATCGTCGACATCATCGGCGTGATCGACGGCATCGCCTTCCAGACCAACATCCTGGCGCTGAACGCGGCGGTCGAGGCGGCGCGCGCGGGCGAGCAGGGGCGCGGCTTCGCGGTGGTGGCGTCGGAGGTGCGCAACCTGGCCCAGCGCAGCGCGGCGGCGGCCAGGGAGATCAAGGAGCTGATCGGCGCGTCGGTGGAGACGGTCGATGCCGGCAGCAAGCTGGTGAACGACGCCGGCAGCACCATGACGCTGCTGGTGGCGTCGGTGCAGAAGGTGGCCGGCATCATGGCGCAGATCACCGAGGCCAGCCAGGAGCAAAGCACCGGCATCGGCGAGGTCAACCGCGCGGTGACGCAGATGGACGACATCACGCAGCAGAACGCGGCGCTGGTGGAGCAGGCTGCCGCGGCGGCGGAGAGCTTGCAGGAACACGCGCAGGCGCTGGCCCAGTCGGTCAAGGTGTTCCATTTGAAGGGCGAGGCGCCGGCGGCCGCGCGCCGGCCGGAGCCGGGGCTGGCTCCGCCGCGCACCCGGCTGGCGCTGCCGGGCGCGCGCTGAGGCGGATTTAGCTGAACACCTTGTCGGCCGGCAGGTTGGCCAGGAAGGCGTGGATCTGCGACACCACGGCCGCGCCTTCGCCCACCGCCGCAGCCACCCGCTTGGTGGAGCTGGCGCGCACGTCGCCGATGGCGAACACGCCCGGCACACTGGTCTCCAGCGCGGCGCGCGAGGGCAGGTCGCGCGGATACACGCCGTCGGCGAAGTTGGCGCGGCACTGGGCCTTGGTGACGTCGAAGCCGGTGCGGATGAAACCGTTGGCGTCGACGTCCACGCCGCAGTCGCTCAGCCAGCCGGTGTTGGGGTCGGCGCCGATGAACAGGAACACGCGGCAGACGTCGTAGTCGCATTCCTGCTCGTTGAGCGAGTTGCGGATGCGGACCTGCTTCAAGCCGTCGTCGTCGCCCTCCAGCGCGACGATTTCCGAGTGCGTGTGCAGCTCGATGTTGGGGGTGGCCTGGATGCGCTCGATCAGGTAGCTGGACATGGTGGAGGCCAGGCTGTCCTTGCGGATCAGCATGTGGACCTTGGAGGCGTGGCCCGACAGGAACACGGCGGCCTGGCCGGCCGAGTTGCCGCCGCCGACCAGCACGATCTCCTCGGTCTTGCACAGCTTGGCCTCGATCGGCGAGGCCCAGTAGTACACGCCCTTGCCCTCGAACTGGCGCAGGTTGGCCAGCGACGGCCGGCGGTAGCGCGCGCCGCACGACAGCACCACGGTGCGCGCCTTGAGCCGTTGCAGGCTGCCGCACATTTCCACCTGCAGCGGATAAGTGTCGCAGATCAAGCGGCCGGCCGGGGCCGGGATCGCCACCTCGACGCCGAACTTCTGCGCCTGCACGTAGGCGCGGCCGGCCAGCGCGCGGCCGGAGACGCCGGTGGGGAAGCCCAGGTAGTTCTCGATGCGGGCGCTGGCGGCGGCCTGGCCGCCGTAGGCGCGCGTTTCCAGCGCCAGCACCGACAAGCCCTCCGACGCCGCGTACACCGCGGTCGCCAGGCCGGCCGGGCCGGCGCCGACCACGATCACGTCCCAGATCTTGTCGCCGTCGAGCTCGGGCAGCATGCCCAGGCAGCGGCCGATGTCGACCACGGTGGGGTTCTTCTTGACCACGCCGTCCGGGCACACCACCAGCGGCAGCTCGTCCGCCCTGGGCTGGTAGTGCGCCATCAGGTCGGCGGCCTGCTGGTCCAGCTCGGGGTCGAGCACGGTGTGCGGATGGCCGTTGGCCGCCAGGAAGCTTTGCAGCGTGTGGATGCGGCCGTGGCCGCGCGGGCCGACGATGACCGGGCCGCCGGAGTTTTGTTCGATCAGGCCGACGCGGCGCAGGATCAGGGCGCGCACGATGCGCTCGCCCAGCTCGGCGTGCGCCACCAGCAGCGCGCGCAGCGATTCGGACGGCAGCACCAGCACCTCGACCGCGCCGACCGCCTTGCCGTTGCCCAGCGAGGGCCGGCCCGACAGCTGCGCCACCTCGCCGCCGAACTGGCCCGGCGTGTGGGTGGTGATGTAGGCGGTGTTGCCCAGGCCGTCGTAGCGGCTCACCTCGATGCCGCCCTTGAGCACCAGCATCAGGCCGAAGCTGGTCTTGCCGGCCTCGAAGATCATCTCGCCGTCGCTGAAGTGGCGCACGTGGCCGAAGCGGTGCATATGCTTGATGTCGGCCGCGCTGAGCACGGGGAAGATCTGATGGCGGCGTTTTTCCAGGTCGAGACTCTGGGTCGGAGCGGGCTCGTCCGGGGTGTCTTCGGGGAGCAGTTCCATAGGAGTGGTGGCCATGACGATTCCGGGAAAAAAAGAGTGACGGTGAAAGTGTTGCAAGTCTAGCGCAAGGCGGCGGCCCAGTCCAAACACTTCGCCGGGGCATGCCGCCGTACGCCGTACGCCAAGCCGGTTTAAAATGGCTGTTTTAGCGAAATCTCTGACGATAGAACACGATGGCTTACAAGACTCTGGAAGATACGATAGGCAACACGCCGCTGGTGCAGCTGACCCGGCTTCCCGGCGCTGACGCGCTGGCCCGCAACAACGTCATACTCGGCAAGCTGGAGGGGAACAATCCGGCCGGCTCCGTCAAGGACCGCGCCGCCATGTCCATGCTCAAGCGGGCCGAAGAGCGCGGCGACATCAAGCCGGGCGACACGCTGATCGAGGCCACCAGCGGCAACACCGGCATCGCGCTGGCGATGGCGGCCGCGCTGCGCGGCTACAAGATGCTGCTGCTGATGCCGGAGAACCTGAGCGTGGAGCGGCGCCAGAGCATGGCCGCCTACGGCGCCCAGATCATGCTCACGCCCAAGACCGGCGGCATGGAGTACGCGCGCGACATGGCCGAGCAGCTGCAGAAGGACGGCAAGGGCATCATCCTCGACCAGTTCGCCAACTTCGACAATTCGCGCGCGCACTACGAGGGCACGGGGCCGGAGATCTGGCGCGACACCGGGGGGCGCGTGACGCACTTCGTCAGCGCCATGGGCACCACCGGCACCATCATGGGCGTGTCGCGCTATCTGAAGGAGCAGAATCCGGCGGTGCAGATCATCGGCGCCGAGCCGGAGGAGGGGTCGTCGATCCCGGGCATCCGCAAGTGGCCGGAGGCCTACCTGCCGAAGATCTACGAGCGCGCGCGGGTGGACCAGATCGAACCGGTGTCGCAGGCGGCGGCCGAACGCATGGCGCGCCGCATGGCGGCCGAGGAAGGCATATTCTGTGGAATTTCGGCGGCGGGCGCCTGTGAAATCGCGCTGCGCATCTCGCAAACGGTGGAGAACGCGACCATCGTGTTCATCGTTTGCGACCGCGGCGACCGCTACTTATCGACCGGCGTGTTCCCGGCGTAAGCCAAGCGTGGGGATTGCGTCCCTCTCCCCTGGATAAGGGGGAGGGAGTCGCGGCAGGACGGAGGGCTGGGATCAGCCCTGGCCGCCTGGTTCGCCTTCTTTAGGCTTGAACTGCTTGTCGCTGATGCGGAACTTGTTGCGGCGATCGCCCATCAAGTAGCGCAGGTCGCGGATGCTCAGGTCGCTCACTTCGTGCATGCGGATCAGCAGCGAGGCGCCAACCGGCAGGCGGTGGTGGCGGATTTTGCTGATGACCGGCGGCGCCACTTCCAACGCGCGCGACAGGGCCGCGTCATTTTTCAGACGCAGGTTCTCGATCAGGGTATCGAGCAGGCGGTTGGGATTGTATTGCAACAGATCATCGCCATCCGCATCGTTGTTCATATCTATGCCGACTTGGTTTGTCATGATTTCGTCTTTTCCTTCTGTAAAGTTGTCCTGCAAAGTACAACACTCGGAGCTCGCTTTGCTGCGTTAATGTTCATCCTTACCAAGGAACGAATTCACACACGGACGGATTCCGGGATAACAAGTTTCATAATATATACACAATTGTACAACAACACGCCTTCTAATACTCATAAGCAATAAAAAAACACGCTTGCCATAGGTTATTGTTGTCCGGTTGCAACATTGTGTGAGAATTATACACCCAACGATATGCTAAGCTGCCTGTGCACACTTTTAATGAACACACAAAGTTAATTATAAATTAATTTTGTTGTAGAACGGTTTACGTTAGGCCCGCAGTTACCGCAAGTTTGTACAAATTATTGCCAAGTGTCAACTAAACAATACAGTTTGCAAGTCCGCGGGACAAGCTACTTTACGCTTCCTTACATCCCGCCGCGCGCCAGACGCACGGCGCGCCCCAGCTCCACCACCGACATCGCATAGAAATAACTGCGGTTGTATTGCGTGATCGCAAAGAAATTATTATTGGCCAGCCAGTACTCGGTGGGCTCGGCGCCGTTCTGCAAATCCACCAGGCCGTAGGTCTGCTGTTCCGGCACCGGCACCGTGGTGCTGACGCCGGCCGCCGTCAATTCCTGCGGGCGGTACTTGGCGCTCAAGCCCTGGTTGGTCATGCCTTCCCAGGCGCGGTTGGGCGAGACGGCGGCGGAATACACCAGCGGGCCGCCCAGTTCGCGCTGCCAGCCGTGCGCGGCCAGGAAGGCCGCCACGCTGCCGATGGCGTCGACGCCGGAGTTGAGCAGGTCGACCTTGCCGCTGCCGTCGAAATCGACGGCGTACTTCATCAGGCTGCTGGGCATGAACTGCGGCATGCCGATGGCGCCGGCAAACGAGCCGCGCAGCGACAGCGGATCGATGCCGTTCTGACGCGCGAACAGCAGCGTCGATTCCAGCTCGCCGCGGAAGAAGGCCATGCGCTCGGTGCGCTGCGGCGCGTCCGGATAGGAGAAGGCCAGCGTGGTCAGGGCGTCGATCACGCGGAAGCGGCCGGTATTGCGGCCGTACACGGTCTCCACGCCGAGGATGCCGACCAGAATTTCGGCCGGGATGCCGTACAGCGCCTCGGCCCGCTCCAGCGCCTCGCGGTTGTCGTTCCAGAACTTGACGCCGTTGTCGATGCGCACCGGATCGACGATGAGCTTGCTGTACGCCTGCCAGTTCTTCGGCTTGCCCGGCGGCGCGGGCTTGACCAGCTGCACCGCCGAGTCGACGTAGCGCACCTGGCCCATCAGGGTGTTCAGTTCGGCGCGGTCGAAGCCGTCGCGGGCGGCGACCTCGTCGAGGAAGGCGCGCACCTCTTTCCACTCGCCGAAGTTGACGAATTCGCCGACGTAGTCGATCGGCGGCGGGCCTTTTTTCTTGGCGGCCGGCGCGGCTTTTTTCTTCGGCTGCATGCTGGGCGGCAGCTTGTAGCCGTAGGGGTCGATGGCGGCGGCCTGGCCGGCCTGGCCCAGGGTGGCGGCGCCCAGCAGCAGGGCGGAAATCAAAGTCTTCATCGGCATAAGGTTAGCAGTGTTTTGAGCGTCGTCAGCGACGCCGCACGTGATTCGGAACCGGCGGCGCCATACTTCAGCGCGCCGTACAGGGTTAAAAATTTTTCCATCGCGGCATGCTGGTCCGGGCCGGCCTGCATGGTGCGCAGGCGGGCGGCGTAGCTGAGCGGGCCTTCGTCCGGGCGGCGCGCGTAACCGCGGCGCGCCTGCTGCCGGCAGAAACGGTCGTACAGCCGGTCCAGCGGCGCCACCGGACGCCGCTGCCGCCGCCAGTACAGCCCGTACAGCAGGCCGCACGCTAGCGCCGCACCGAGTGCGCTGCGCCAGTTGGCGAAGGCCGAGCTTAGTTCTTCGAGGAAACCTCGCTGCCTGTCTGGATTGTAATCCAGGACCCATTGATTCCAAGCATTATTCAACGCGGCGTAACGGAATCTGATCTGGCTCAACCACGAATTGGGGTCGTTTTGCAGATTTAGCAAGGCGCCGAGGCCGAAAACGGGCGCCGGCGGCAGCGCCTGGGCCAGGTTGCGGGCGATGCGTTCGGGGGCGACGGCGGCGGTCGGGTCGACGCGGCGCCAGCCGGCGCCGGCGGCCCAGTACTCGGCCCAGGCGTGGGCGTCGGACTGGCGCACGGTGAGGTAGCCGTCCACCGGGTTCAGTTCGCCGCCCTGGTAGCCGGTGACCACGCGCGCCGGCACGCCCATGGCGCGCATCAGCACCACGAAGGCGCCGGCGTAGTGTTCGCAAAAGCCGGCCTTGCTGCCGAACAGGAAGTCGTCGACCGCGTCGCGGCCCAGCAGCGGCGGTTGCAGCGTGTAGGCGTAGCCGCCGTCGTGGAAGTGCTGCAGCGCCCGCAGCGCGGCGCCGGCGGCCTGGCGCGCGGACAGCGGGCCGGCGGCGCCGGGGGCGACCGCCTGGCGCCAGCGCTGCGCCAGCGCCAGCGCGCGCGGGTTGTAGCCGGCCGGCAGTTCGGTCCAGCGCGCCATGCGTTGCGGCTGCTCGGCCGCCTGCACGCTGAAATCGGTCCAGGCCTCGGCCTCATAGCGCACGCGCTGGGTGACCGGCTCGCTGGTGAAGAATTCCAGTTCGTCGGAGTCGCGCACGCGGTAGCCGGGCAGCGACAAGGTCGGGCCGCTCAGTTCCAGCGCGGCCAGCCAGCGGGTGTTGGTGGCTTCCAGCGTGATCTCGTGGCGCAGCGGCTGGCCGCGCGTGGCGATGCCCACCTCCTGCCGCTGCAGGCCGCGCCGGCGCGGCACGCGGGTCCAGGTGCGGCCGTCGTAGTCGCCCAGCACGACGCTGCGCCAGTACAGCTGGCTCTGCGCCGGCGTGGTGCCGGGGAAGCGCGCGCGGAAGGCCACGGCGTCGGACTGCGCCAGCGACGACAGCGTGCCCGGCGCCATGCTGTCGGAGATGCCGGTGTGGCCGCTGTGGGCGTCGCCGGGCAGGCCCCACAGCGGGCCCTGGATGCGCGGGAAGCCGACGAACATCAGCAACGCCAGCGGCGCTGCCAGCAGCGCGGTGCCGGCAGCGCGGCGCAGGCGGTGCGTCAGCGGCGGCACGGCGCCGGTGTACTGGAACGATTGCTGGGCGGTCAGCAGCACGATCAGCGTGGCGCCCATCCACAGCGCGGTGGGCATGGTTTGCGAGTAGAGGAAATTCGTCAGCAGGACGAAGAAGCTGAGGAAGATCACCACGAACAGGTCGCGCTTGGCGCGCATCTCCAGCAGCTTGAGGGCCAGCAGCAGCGCCAGCATGGCGACGCCAGCGTCGCGGCCCAGCAGCGTGTGGAAGCTGCGGTAGACGCCGGCCATGGCGGCCAGCGACACCGGCAGCAGCACCCACAGCGGCGGCATGCGCTTGCCGCGCCAGGTGATGGCGGCGCGCCACAGCAGCGTGCAGCACACCATGGCGCTGGTCCACAACGGCAGGTGCTCGAAGTGCGGCGCCAGCACCATCAGCGCGGCGGCCAGCAGCAGCAAGGTGTCGGACTTGTCGCGGGTCAGGCGCAGCGACAGGCGGGCGCGCGGGCTGGCGTGGGCGCCGGGGCTGTCGCTGCCGCCGGCGCTGGCGCGGTCACCGGGCGGCGCCGGCGATGGCGGCAGGGCGGCGCTCATGACTGGCCCTCGTGGCCGAACAGCGCCAGTGCGCGCAGGCAGGCCGCTTGGTGGGCGTCGCCCAGCGCCGGGCCGTATTCGTGCTGCGCCAGGCGGAAGGTGTAGGGCAGGGCGCGCTGCTCGGCCTCCAGCACCCAGCGCGCCATGCGCGAGAGCTTGCGTTCCAGCTCCAGCTGCGGCGGCAGTGCGGCGAAGTCGAGGCACAGCTCGGCCACGGCGCCGCCGTCGAAATGCTTGGTGACCAGCTGGCCGCCCAGCGCCGGGTCGTGGCGGGCGATCTGGCGCCACGCCAGGTGGCGCATCGGGTCGCCCGGCTGGTAGCTGCGGATGCCGGCGAAGTTGTCCAGTCCGACGGTGCCGTGGCCGTCCTCGCTGGCGGCGCCGCTCGACGGCAGCGGCTGCGCCGGCGTTTCTGGCGCGGGGTAGACCAGCACCCTGAGCGCCGGCCGCCAGTAGCTCCACGCGCGGAACAGGCCGAGCGGGAAGCGCGTGACCAGGCGCACGCGCGGCGCCTCCAGCCAGCCGCGCCCGCTGGTGGCGGCCGACAGCAGCACGGCGCTGGCGCCGCCGGCCGGCACGTCGGTGACCTGGCGCGGCTCGCCGTCGGCCTGGAAGCCCAGCCAGATGGCGTAGCGGTCGAACTTGCCTGGGTTGTGCAGCCGCAGTTCGAACTGCGCGGCCTCGCCGGCGAACACCGGCTGCGCGCGGCCGGGCGCGAGCCGCAGGCGGGCCAGGTTGTGCGCGGTCTGGTACATGTCGGCGATGGCGCAGGCGCCGGCGAAGAAGGTCAGCGCGAAGCCCAGGCCGAGGTTGTAGTTCAGCGCGCCGATCAGCATCAGCAGCAGCAGGCCGGCGAAGGCCAGGCCGGGCCGGGTCGGCACAATGAAGACGCGGCGCATGGTCAGCGTCACCTCGCCCGGCTCGCTGGGGCCCAGCTGGAACAGCCACTGGTCGCGCGCCTTGCGGTACAACGATGACAGCTGGCCGGCCATGGCGTTCTAGACGGGCACCGACTTTTGCAGCTGCAGCACCAGGTCGCGGCTGGCCAGCGCCACGCCGTGCGCGGCCTTCAGCGGCCGCAGCCGGTGCGCGCACACCGGCACCAGCATCGCCTGCACGTCCTCCGGCAGCACGTGGTCGCGGCCTTCCAGCGCGGCCCAGGCGCGCGCGGCCTGCAGCAGGGCGATGGCGGCGCGCGGGCTCATGCCCTCGGCGAACAGGCCGTTCTGGCGCGAGGCGGCGGCCAGCGCCTGCACGTAGTCGATCAGCGCCGGCGCGGCGTGGATGCGCTTGAGCGCCTGCTGCGCCTCGGCCAGCTCGGCCGGCGTCATGGCCGGCGGCAGCGCCTTGAGCAGCACGCGCCGGTCCTCGCCCATCAGCAGCGCGCGCTCGGCGGCGGCGTCCGGGTAGCCCAGCGACAGGCACATGAGGAAGCGGTCCAGCTGCGATTCCGGCAGCGGGAAGGTGCCGATCTGGTGGGTCGGGTTCTGCGTCGCGATCACGAAGAACGGCTCGGGCAGCGCCCGCGTGACGCCGTCGGCGCTGACCTGGCGCTCCTCCATCGCCTCCAGCAGGCCGGACTGGGTCTTGGGCGTGGCGCGGTTGATCTCGTCGGCCAGCAGCACCTGCGTGAAGATGGGGCCGGGGTGGAACACGAAGCCGTTCTTCTCGCGCTCGTAGATCGAGATGCCGTTGACGTCGGCCGGCAGCAGGTCGCTGGTGAACTGGATGCGGTTGAAGCGCAGCCCCAGCGAGATCGCCAGCGCGTGCGCCAGCGTGGTCTTGCCCACGCCCGGCACGTCCTCGATCAGCAGGTGGCCGCCGGCCAGCAGGCAGGTGAGCGCCTGGCGGATCTGCTGTTCCTTGCCGACGATGATGTCGCCGACCTGGCGGGCCACTGCGTGCAGTTTGGTGTACATGGTTTCGATGGGAGTTGGGCGCTGTACAGATTCTATGCGAGAAACGGAGCAGGCGATACCGTGCCGGCCATCTATGGTAGATTAGCGCCTACCAGCAGCAGATAACGACATGACCACAGCCATCTACAGCCACCCCGATTGCGCCCGCCACGACATGGGCGACTGGCACCCCGAATCCCCCGCGCGCCTGCAAGCGATTGCCGACCAGCTGATTTCCTCGCACATCAGCGACCTGCTGGAATACCGCGAGGCGCCGCTGGTGCAGCTGGCGGACCTGGAACGCAACCACAGCAGGAACGCCATCGGCATCGTGCGCGACAACGTGCCGGCGCCGGGCGAGACCTACCCGATCGACGGCGACACCTCGCTCAACCACTACAGCTGGCAGGCCGCGCAGCGCGCCGCCGGCGCCGCCGTGGCCGCCACGGACGCGGTCATCGACGGCGAGATCGACAACGCCTTCTGCTCGGTGCGTCCGCCCGGCCACCACGCGCGGCCGATCGAGCCGATGGGCTTCTGCCTGTTCAACAACGTGGCCGTGGCGGCCAAGCACGCGCTGGATGTGCGCGGGCTGGCGCGGGTGGCGGTGGTGGACTTCGACGTCCATCACGGCAACGGCACCGAGGAGGCGCTGCTGCACGAGCCGCGCGCGCTGATGGTGAGCTTCTACCAGCATCCGTTTTATCCGTACACGGAGCCGGAGCCGATCAGCGAGCACATGGTCAACGTGCCGGTGCCGGCCCACACCAAGGGCGACGCGGTGCGCAAGATCGTGCTGGAGCAATGGCTGCCGGCGCTGCATGCGTTCAAGCCGGAGATGATCTTCATCTCGGCCGGCTTCGACGCCCACCGCGAGGATGAAATCGGCGGCATGGGGCTGGTCGAGGCCGACTATGCGTGGATCACGCAGCAGGTGATGGAGGTGGCCAGGCTGTACGCCAAGGGCCGCATCGTCAGCTGCCTCGAGGGCGGCTACAACCTGTCGGCGCTGGGCCGCAGCGTGGTGGCGCATGTGAAGGCGCTGGCGGACTTGTAGCCGCCGGCGCTCGGTGGTCTTTCCCGCTCGGTGTATGCGGCGGGTGGTATGTCACAGGTCCTTGCGGCATTCATGCTCGTTCCCCTTGCGCGTTCTGTCTGGTTTTGTCTCGTTCTGTCTCAGCGGAGCTTGTGCGCCGCACAAAGTACAAACGAGACAAGAGGAGACGGAACGAGACAGCCAAACGAGCACGAATGCCGCAAGGGCCGATTTTCGGACCCGGCGTCTATACTCCCGGCAAGGAAGCAGGCTGTGCGCTAAGGCGCGGGAGCGGGCCGCAGGTTGGCGAGGATGGCGGCGTAAAGCTCCGGTGTGAGCGCGCCCGACAGGCTGTAGATATCGGGCGCGTTATCGATGACCAGGTAAGCGTATTGCGAGTTTGGCGGCATGGACTGAAGTCCCCGTCGGGCGGAATTAAATGCACCGAGCAGGCCATGCTGGCAGGGATAAAGACCTTGCCGACGAGCGCGGGCGGCAGTTGGATCTCCAGCGTGCCGAACTGGAGTCTCGTGCAGCCGGTGCAGTTTGCCTTTGCTGGCCATTCGAGCTGTTCCAGGGCGACGAAGTTTGCTCCGTATGCCGGGACAAACCAGCTGCCAGCCGTCAGTAGTAACAGCGCGGAAGCGGGAAGTGTTAAGCGCATCGTGAAGCCTTGGATAACAACCTCGACGAAGCTATTCACGGATAAAAGATAACCTTTTTCAGTATGCATTGAAGAGGCCTGAGCCAAGTTGGCGGATCAGCCATGTAATGGATGCCTGACCGCCGGGCGGCGAGGGCGGCCTGGGCGGTCCTTACTTGGCTGGCGCCAGGTGGCGCGCCAGGAAGGCGTCGACCTGTTTCCAGAAGTCGATGCGGTTGTCTTCATGGCGCCAGCCGTGGCCTTCGTTGTTGTAGGTGATGTAGCGCACGTTGGCGTTCCCGGCCTGGACCGCGTCGCGGAAGCGATCCGCGTGCACCTGCGGCACGCGGCGGTCTTCCAGACCGTGCGCCATCAGCAGCGGCTGCTTCAGCTCGGCCGCGCGCAGCAGCGGCGAATTGGCGCGGAACAGGGCGGCGTCGGTTTGCGGATCGCCGATCAGCGTGCGCATGCCGTAGTTCAGGCTTTCCTCGGACGCGTCGGACTGCGGCGTGCTGAACATCAGCCCGATGTCCGTCACGCCCGCCCATTCGACGCCGCAGCGGAAGAGCTCGGGCTCTTTGATCAGCCCCATCAGCGTGGCGTAGCCGCCGTAGCTGGCGCCCATCAGGCCGATGCGCCTGGGGTCCGCCCAGCCCTGCTTGACGGCCCAGCGCGCGGCGTCGGCCAGGTCGTCCTGCATGGCGCCGCCCCATTGCTTCCAGCCGGCGCGGAAATGCGCGTAGCCAAAGCCGGTGCTGCCGCGATAGTCGGGCTGGATCACCACGTAGCCGCGGCTGGCGAGGAACTGCGCCTCGGCGTCCCAGTCCCAGTAGCCGCCGCGGACGTAGGGGCCGCCGTGCACCAGCACCACCGCCGGCCGCGGGCCGTCGGCCTTGCCGGGCGGCAGCGTGACGTAGGCCGGAATCGTGCGGCCGTCGCGCGCCTGGTAGCGCAGCAGGTCACGCTGGCCCATCTGCTGCGGGTCGATGTCGGGATGGGCGCCGCCCAGCCCCTGCAGCTTGCCGTCGGCGCGCGTGTACAGCACGTATTGGTCGGGCTGGCGATCCGACGAGGCGACCACCAGCAGCACCGGCGAGGCCAGGCAATCCTGGGCGCAGTGCACGGTGTTGGTGGTGGCGGGCATGGCGGCGTCGATCCTGGCCTGGTCGGCCTTGAGCGCCGGATGGAGCCAGTAGGTGGTGCCGGCGTCGGTCTGCATGTGGATACCGAGCAGCTTGCCGCTGGCGCCGTCGATTTCGGGCGTGCCGTTGAAGTCGTAGCCCGGCACCGAGACGAAGGGCTCGGCGGCCCGCTTCATCGTGTTGAGGTCGTAGCGGAACAGCGCGCTGTAGCCCTGGTGGTTGGCGCGCACGTAGAGGACGTCGGCGCCGTCGAGGAACATCGGCGTGAAGCGCTCGTCCTGCAGGCAGTTGCCGCTGGCCAGTTCGGTCCAGCCGCTCTCCTGGCCCTTGCGGTAGGAGCTGATGCAGCGCCCCTGCCGCACCGAGGTGGCCACGCGCGGCGCGTCGTGCACGTCGGTCAGCCAGTCGCTGACCGCCTCCGGCTGCGCCCCCTCGAATGTGCTGCTGAGCTGGGAGGTGCGGGTGTTGAGGCGATACAGCCGCGAGTGTTCGGGCGCGGCGTCGATGCCGTTCCAGTGGTAGCGCTCGACCAGGATGTCGTCCGAGCCGTCGTGGGTCACGCTGTGGAAGGCGTAGTCGGCGGTCAGCTTGTGGGCCTTGATCATGCTGCCGGTCGATTCCTGCTGGTGTTCCCAGCTGCCGGAGATCAGGTGCACCAGGTGGCTGCCGTCGATGTCGGCCGCCAGCTCTTCCTGGTTACCCTGGAATTCGATGCGCAGGTTCTTGACGGTGAAGCCGATGCGCCGCTCGTTGACCCAGTGGACCGCGGTGATGGTCTCGCTGGGCGAGGTCTTGATGATGACGGTGTATTTGCCCAGGTCGGCGGTGTCGTACACCACCAGGCCGGAGACGCCGCCGGGCAGCATCGTCACGCTGGCCACGTGGCCGCCCTTGGGCGAGAGCGTCACATGGCTGGTTTGCGCTGCCTGGAAGAAGGCCGCGGCGGGCGCTGCCGCGCGCGCGGCGCAGGGCAGCAGCAGTGCCAGCAGCAAGGGGGTGAAACGGAACGGCGATGGGGACATGGGGGCCTCTGCGATGTTTTTTTAGCATCGTAGAGGCCGGTTGCTTTTTTGTCAATCATGCGTGACGTTGCGTCCGGCCAGGATGCGCGCCGCCCGTTGTTCCGCTGCGGCGTTTACGGCTTGGGCTTGTGAGCCTCGGTGCCAAACTCCATCGGCGCCGTATCGCGCTGGTGCGCGCCGGCATCGATGCCGGTGTCGCCTGGTCCTGACGTCGCCGCCGTATTGAAGTTGGGCAGACTGACCCCGGTGCCGTATCCCAGCGATGTTTTATTCAGGCTGAAGTCCCCCTTGTTTTGGGGCGCCACTGTGGTCAGGAATACCTTGCCCGTGAGCTGGGTTGGGGGGGGCTCATAGGCATAGGTTTTGAGTTCTATCGTCGGCATGACCTTGTTGCCTTCCTTGAAGATAATCGGCCTGGCATCGGTCGCGCCGCTTCCGGCCGCGCGGTGTTGTTCGAACACGGTGCCGGTGACGGTGCCGATGAAGGCGTCGTAGTCGATGTCGTTCTTGCCGCAGTTTTCGTTGACGGCGACGACGGAACGCTTGCTGAGCCTATTGGTCATCAGGTTGTTGCGGCTGACGATATTGCAGGTGCTGTAACCGAAGGGCGTGGTCAAGAAGCCGCCCGCGCCCAGCCCGGATGTCAAGCCGCTATCGATAAAGGGTTGTGGCTGAAGATTTGTATTGTGGAATAGATAGATTCTGCCGCCGTTGACGATAGGCTGATCGCTGCCCAGCTTGAAAAAGGAGCCGTGGTCGTCAACTTCCGGATCCGTGGTGGGGGCGTGCATGCCCACCGTGTCGCTCAGGATGTTTCTGAACGCGTAAATAGGCCCTTCCGATACCGTCGCCATGCCCACGCCATTGTAGACGTGATGCAGGTAATTCCCCCAGATGCGAACGTTGCGATTGGCGCCCTCGGATTCGATGGCGTCGTCATAGACGCCGGAAATGTCATTGCCGTTGATATCCGAATCGGCGTTCGGGAAGCCTTCGAACGAGAAGTTGGACAAGCCGCCGATGCCGTCGTTGAAGTAGTGGCCTGGCGCCGAGTAAATCGTGTTGTAGCGGATCACATGGTTGCTGCCGCAGTGACTGAACATGACCGCCTGAGCCGAGTTGGGATGGCCGTAGGCCCAATGCTGCGAACCGTAGCGCGGATGGTGTATCGTGTTGCGCTGGATGACGACGCGGCTAGGCCGCTCTGTGGGAGGAGCTTTCGTATTCTGGCAATAGACGCCAGCCTCATATTCGGTGCCGGCGACGATCTTATTGGTCGGTACGTTACCGGCGCTCGGCGGCGGTGCGGTGCCCAGCGGGGCTGCGCCGAAGCCGCTGATGTCATTGCCTTCGATAATGACGTCTTGCGTCTTCGTGGCGATCTCTATGCCCTGGCGCTGGCAGTTTTTCAGGATAAGATTGCGTACGATGACATGCGAGGCGGTGATCGTTACGCAGCTGCCTGCATCCGGATGCAGGCCTTCGCCCATGTCGATGACGCTTTGCGTGCCGGGCAGCGGCTCATAGAGCACATAGGCACCGGGATGGCCCGAGACGTTGACCTGATAGGTCGTCGTCGAGAACTCGGGAACGAAGATGGTCTGGGCGACCACGGGCATGTCGGTCCATGTGGCTTGCGTGGTCTCGGCGGTCGTGCCAGGCTCGTCGGCCAGTTGCAGCGCGATATCGTAGGTGGTGTCCGCGTCCAGCATCACCAGACTGCCGCGGTATTCGCGGTTGCGTGGATCGAACCACAGCGGCAGGCCGTCGCGCCATGTCTGATCGCCATGTTTGCGGAACTGCACCCGCGCCCGACGGTCGACCACGGCGTTGGGCGGCGCCCAATAAATGCCGATCGATTGGAAGGTCGGGATGGTGGTCAGCGGGGTCGCAAACGATGGTTGCGGCTTGCGGAACTTCAGGTCTGGATCGTCGGAGTAAGCGTCAGGGGCTTTCTCGTAGGCATAAGATTCGGCCTTTGGTCCGGAGTCGTGCGGGGATGGCACATTTGCGTTGTCCGCGACGAAGTCGATGCTCTGCGCTTGGGCGGCGGCGGCCAGCGTCAGCGCAGTCAATACCGCCCAGGTGGGCAGCCATACGGTGGTTTTTTTCACGGGGTTCCTGAGGTGAAGAGAGCGGGAACTCAGGATGATATTGAAATTCTAATGTTGAATTATAGCCAATTGTCACATCGGCGGCGTCCAAATGAAAAACGCCCTGCCGGGCGGCAGGGCGTTGGACATCGGGCGCGGACTACCTCAGGCGGCGACGTTGCGCCCGCTCTTCGCCGACCAGCGGTACAAGCCCCACACCATGGCGATGCCGAGGATCAGCGCCACCACCATGGTCTGCGCCTCGCTCAGCGAGTTGGCGATGGCCAGCGGCTCACCCTTGCCGGAGACCACGATCAGGCCGGCCAGCGCGACATTGAACAGGCTCTCGCCGACGATGAAGCCCGACATCACCAGCACGCCGAGGCGCTTGGCGGTGTCGCCGCCGACCTTGTGTTCCATCGCGCGGTCGAACAGGTAGCCGGTCACGGCGCCGATGCATACCGGCGTGATCACCGCGCTGGGCAGGTAGATCGCCAGGCCCACGCCCAGCGGCGGCAGCGAGTACTTGCCGTTGCTGGACTTCTTCAGGGCGAAGTTGATCGCCACCAGCAGCAGGCCGACCAGGGCGCCATAGCCCAGCAGGTCCCAGCGCAGCTGGCCGCCGATCACGCCCTTGGCCAGGGTCGAGATCAGCAGCGCCTGCGGCGCGGCCAGCGGCTGGTCCGAGATCGAGTTGAGGTTGGGCGCGCCGACGAAGCCGTTGGCGTGGTTGAGCAGCTCCAGCACCGGCGGCACCACGCAGGAACCGGCCACCACGCCGATCAAGAGGCCGACCTGCTGCTTCCACGGCGTGGCGTCGACCAGCTGGCCGGTCTTCAAGTCCTGCAGGTTGTCGTTGCCGATCACCGCCACCGCCAGCACCACGGTGGTGACGAACAGCGCGTAGGCGATCAGCGCCTGCGCCACCTCCGGCCCCATGACGCTGCGCCCGACCATGCCCACGCTCAGCGCGGCGCCGAGGATGGTCAGGATGGCGATGCCCGACACCGGCGAGTTGGAGGAGCCGATCAGGCCCGCCATGTAGCCGCAGACGGCGGCGGCGAACATGCCGGCGATCAGGATGTAGCCGATGCCTACGGCCACCAGCGGGAAGGCCAGCGACGCCAGCGGGCCGCCCTGCAGGAAGGAGGCCAGCAGCCAGCCGGCCGGCACCATCGACAGCAGCGTGACCAGGCCGACCACGAAGATCGGCAGGTCCTGCTCGGTGCGGTCGAGCACGCCGCCATTGAGCTTGGCCTTGCGGGCCGATTCCATCGCCGACTTCAGGCCGCCGAAGATGGGCTTGGCCAGGCCGGCCAGCGTGATGATGGCGGCCATGCCGATCACGCCGGCGCCCATCATGCGCACTTCCTTGGACCAGATGCCCAGCGCGTGCGCGGAGGCGTCGACGCCGGCGGCGGCCGGCGACAGATGCGTCATCAGCGGCACCATGATGCCCCAGGCGATGACCAGGCCGGCCAGCATCGCGATGCCGACCGTGATGCCCATCAGGTGGCCGGCGCCGATCAGCGCCAGCGAGCTCGAAGCGCCGATGCCGGTGGCGCCAGCATTGGCCCCCGCACCGGTGCGGAAGTAGATCGCCACCTCGCCGGCCATCAGCTTGACGGCGGCGCCGGCGGCGAACAGCGCCGAGGCGGTGCTGCCCCAGATCACGGCCCACAGGCCGGCCTTGCCCTCGGCCGCGCCGGCGCGCGAGGCCATGCCGACCTTGAGCACCTCGGCCGCGGCCACGCCCTCCGGATACGGCAGGTCGGACTGCGACACCAGCGCGCGGCGCAGCGGCATCGTGTACATCACGCCCAGCACGCCGCCGATGGCGCAGGCGCCGAAGGTGGGCCAGAACGGCACCTTGGCCCACCAGCCTATCATCAGCAGGCCGGGCAGCACGAAGATCACCGAGGCCAGCGTGCCGGCCGCCGAGGCGATGGTCTGGACGATGTTGTTTTCCTGGATGGTGGCGTCCTTGAAGGCGCTCAGCAGCGCCATCGAGATCACCGCCGCCGGGATCGAGGTGGCGAAGGTCAGGCCGACCTTCAGGCCGAGGTAGACCTGCGCGGCGGTGAAGACCAGGGTAATCAGAATGCCCAGGATAATGCCGCGAAGGGTGATTTCCTTCGGGTTGGACGGTGCAGCTATGCTCATCTTCAGCACTCCGGTGGAGAAAATAATATTGTTGATATGGTCAGGAAACGCAAAAAGCGCCCCATGATATCCGAAGTCCAGACGGGGTAGCAGGTAAAATAGCGGATTGTCAGAACGATTTTGAAGGTCAGAGCATGTCGATACAATGGTACCCGGGGCACATGAACGCCGCCAAGAAGAAGGCGGCCGAGCAGATGGAGAACACCGATCTGGTGATCGAGGTGGTCGACGCGCGCCTGCCCGAGGCCAGCACCAATCCGATGGTGGAGGAGCTGCGCAAGTTCCGCCAGCGTCCGTGCCTGAAGATCCTCAACAAGATCGATCTGGCCGATCCGGCCGCCACGGCGGCCTGGGTGGCCTACTACAACGCGCAGGAGGGCGTGACGGCGTTCGCGATGACGACCAAGAAGCCGGCCGACGTGGCGCGCGTGCCGGAACTGGCCAAGCAGCTGGCGCCGCACCGCGGCGTGCCGACCAAGCCGCTGCGCATCATGATCATGGGGATCCCCAACGTCGGCAAGTCGACGTTGATGAACGCGCTGCTGAAAAAGCGCGTGGCCAAGGTCGGCGACGAGCCGGCGGTGACCAAGCAGCAGCAGAAGCTCTACCTGGACAAGAACACCATCCTGGTCGACACGCCCGGCATGCTGTGGCCGAAGATCGCGCTGCCGAGCGATGGCCTGATGCTGGCCGCCAGCCACGCGATCGGCTCGAACGCGCTGATCGAGGAGGAGGTGGCGGTGTTCCTGGCCGACGAGATGCTCAAGTATTACCCGCAGCTACTGGTGGCGCGCTACGGCTTCAAGGACATCGGGAGCTTCGACGGCATCGCCGTGGTGGAGGGCGTGGCGGCCAAGCGCGGCTTCCGCCAGAAGGGTGGCGACCTCGATTTCGAGAAGGCCTCGCACACCTTCCTGGGCGACTACCGCAGCGGCATCCTGGGCCGCATTTCGCTGGAGACGCCGGCCAGCCGCAAGGAGCGGCTGGAAGCGCACAACGCCGAGATGGCGGTGAAGGCCGCCGAGAAGGCCGCCATCGCCGCCGCCAAGGCCGAGGCCTACGCCAACGGCAAGCGCGGCACCTGACCGTTTAACCGAAGCGGAAGCTGGTCACCGCCAGTGATCCCATGAACGCGTCCTCGTGGTACGGCACGGACGCCGCATCGTTCTCCGCCGCGCCCAGCGCCACCATCAAGGGCAGCAGATGCTCCTCGCGCGGATGCGCCATGCGCGCGGCCGGCGCCTGCTCCCACGCCAGCAGCTGCGCCGCGCGTTCTTGCGGCGGCAGCGCCATCGTCGCCCGCAGCCAGCCGTCAAACGCATGCGACGCCGCCGCTCCCTGCGCGTTGAAGGCGCGCAGATTGTGGTAACTGAGCCCGCTGCCGACGATCAGCACCCCCTGCTCGCGCAAGGGCGCCAGCAAACGGCCCACCTCCAGATGCGTCAACGGATCGAGCCCCCGCTTGAGCGACAGCTGCACGATGGGCACGTCCGCGTCCGGATATACCGGATACAGCGCGCTGAAGGTGCCGTGGTCGAAGCCGCGCTGCGGGTCCAGCCGCGCCGGATGGCCGCCCGCCTCCAGCAGCTGTCGGACCTGTTCCGCCAGCGCCGGCGAACCGGGCGCCTTGTACTGCACCTCGTAGGTGTGCGGCGGGAAGCCGCCGTAGTCGTAGATCATGGCCGGCGCGGCCGACGACGACAGCGTGAATTCGGGCGCCTCCCAGTGCGCGGTGACCGCCAGCACCGCCTTCGGCGTCACGCCGATCTGGCGCGGCATGTCGCGCAGCGATGCATCCAGCTGGGCGTACAGGTGGCCGACCTGGTCCATCATGAACGGCCAGGGGCCGCCGCCGTGGGACAGGAAATAGGTGGGCAAGACTTTCATGGCGAAGCTCCGGTTTGAGTATGCCACCACTATAAGCACCGGCGCCGCGCCGATCAATGCGCGAAATGTAGATAGGTCATATCTAAAATGTGAATGATCAGGGGCGCGCGCGTATAATCCCGCTCTTCGTCCGCCCGCCCCAACGCCCACGCCCATGACCTCCATCACCCACCAAGCGCGCCTGCTGGCCGCAGCCCTGCTGGCGTGCGCCGGCGCCCACGCCGCCATCACCGTGCAGGACGACGCCGGCAACAGCGTCACCGTCGCCAGGCCCGCGCAGCGCATCATCGCGATGGCGCCGCACATCACCGAGCTGCTGTTCGCGGCCGGCGGCGGCGAGCGCGTGGTCGGCGTGATGAACTACAGCGACTACCCGGAAGCGGCCAAGCGCATCCCGCAGGTGGGCAGCAACGCCACCATCGACATGGAACACGTGCTGGCGCTGCGCCCGGACCTGCTGGTGGTGTGGAAGAGCGGGAACACCGCGCGCCAGCTGGATCAGTTGAAAAGCCTGGGCATCCCCATCTTCTACAGCGATCCGCAAAAGCTGGACGAAGTGGCCACCAGCCTGACCCGCCTGGGGCGGCTGATGGGCACCGAGGCCGCCGCGCAGAAGGCCGCGCAGGACTACCGCCAGAAGATCGCCCAATTGTCCGCCAGCTACGCGCAGCGGCCGACGGTGCGGGTGTTCTACCAGATATGGGAAAAGCCGCTGTTCACGCTCAGCGGAGAGCACATCGTCAGCGACGCGATCCGCGTCTGCGGCGGTCAGAACGTGTTCGCCGCGCTGAAGGTGCCGGCGCCCACCGTCAGCACCGAGGCCGTGTTGAAGGAGAACCCGGAAGCCATCCTGGGCGGCGAGGCGCACGACGCCGAATCGGGCATCAACATCTGGAAGCAGTACCCCGGCATGCAGGCGGTCCAGCGCGGCAACCTGTTCATGCTCGGCGGCGAGCAGCTGGTGCGCGCCACGCCGCGCATCGCCGACGGCGTGGCGGCGCTGTGCGAGCGGCTGGAGACGGCGCGCCGCCACCGGCCCTGAGGCTGGACGCCGTCGACCGCGCAAAATATCTGGAATTTTTCGATTCGTTCGCGGTCCAAACCAGGATGAAACGTGGCGTGAAGGTGGTAAACCGGTATAAACTCGACAGTGCGCCGGCCTCGGTGATCGACGGCCACGACCTGACGTCCGCCACGGCGGCGCAGGCTACAGTATTTGCGGTGATGGATAGCCTGGTTGCCAAGTCGGCTCAGGAACGCACCGCCAGGAAGCAAGGACAGACATGAAAGAAATCAGCGACGAACGCAAGGCGGCCGAAGGTGAGGTCATGAAGATCTACAAGGAGTCTTCGCCGGTCATCGAAACCCTGTTCGAATGGGCCTACATCAACCACGTCGCCTGGAGCCTGGCGGTGCTGGCGCTGGGCTTCATCGTCTGGCTGGTGATTGCGCTCACCAACGCCGAGAACCAGCGCAATGCCTTGATGACCAAGCAGTGCGCCGATCCCGTCTTCAAGGGAGAACTCGACAAGAAGTGCCTGCGCACCGTGCACTCGCGCGAGCACTGGTGGCAGCACGTCGGCTACGCGCTGACGCATCTGAGCCCGGAAAAATAAACCCGGCCCAAGCCCGCAGCAGCGGGCTTTTTGCTTGATGAGGCATCCGATGAAACAAGTGATGGTGGTGACCGGCGGCGGCCGGGGCATAGGCGCGGCGACCGCGCTGATGGCGAGCCGGCGCGGCTACGCGGTCTGCATCAACTACCTGCGCGACGCGCAGGCGGCCGGGCGGCTGCGCGCCCAGATCGCGGCCGAGGGCGGCGAGGCGATCGCCGTGCAGGCCGACGTCGGCGTGGAGGCGGACGTGCTGCGGCTGTTCGCCACCGTCGACGAGGAACTGGGGCCGCTGACGGCGCTGGTCAACAACGCCGGCGTGCTGGAACGGCAGTGCCGTTTGACCGAGATGTCGGTCGAGCGTCTGCAGCGCGTGTTCACCACCAACGTGATCAGCTACTTCCTGTGCAGCCGGGAGGCGGTCAGGCGCATGTCGACCGCCAGCGGCGGGCATGGTGGCGGCATCGTCAACCTGTCGTCGGGCGCGGCCCGGCACGGCGGCGCCAACGTCTACATCGACTACGCCGCGTCCAAGGGCGCGATCGACGTGCTGACGCTGGGCCTGTCGAAGGAGGTCGCGGCCGAGGGCATCCGCGTGAACTGCGTCCGGCCGGGCATCATCTACACCGACATCCACGCCAGCGGCGGCGATCCGGATCGCGTGGCGCGGCTCGAATCGACCGTGCCGATGCAGCGCGGCGGCCAGCCGGAGGAAATCGCCGAGACCATCCTGTGGCTGCTCGGCCCACAATCGTCCTACGTCAGCGGCGCCATCGTCGACGCGGGCGGCGCGCGCTAGGCATTTTCAAACGCCGCAAGCAACTGCTTCAACGGCCAGGCCCATTCCGGCGCGGCGGCCGGCGGCGCACAATCCGGGCATCCACACAACGAAAGGATTGCCCATGAAACGCTCCCTCCTGATCACCGCCTTGCTGCTGGCCGGCGCCGCCAGCGCCAACGACCTGACCGAGCAGGCGGCCCGCCGCTACGCCGCCTTCTGGAACACCGGCGATCCGGCGCTGGCCAAACAGGCGCTGGCGCCCGACTTCATGGACCGCACCTTGCCGGCCGGCCGCGAGCAGGGCGTCAACGGCCCGCTGCAGGCGTCCAAGGGCTTCCGCACCGCCGTCCCCGACCTGAAGGCCGAGATCACCGACATGGTGGTCAACGGCGACCGCGTGGCCGTGCACCTGCACTTCAGCGGCCACTTCACCGGCACCTTCGGCGCCACCAGTGGCAAGGGCCAGGCCATCGACTTCCGCGCCTTCGACCTGTACCGCGTGGCCGACGGCCGCATCGCCGAGAACTGGCACCTGGAGGACAACCTGACGCTGTTGCAGCAGATGGGCGTCATGCCAGGTCTGCAAAGCGCTCCAGCAAAAACGCAATAAGCAGCGCGATGCGCGGCGGCTGGTAGCGGTTGCGGTGGTACAGCAGGTTGAGCGGCGCGCTCTCGGTGAAGTACTCGTCGAGCACCGTCTCCAGCCGCCCGCTGCGCAAGTCGCCGGCGATGTCGAGGATGGACTTGTAGGCGTAGCCCTGGCCGGCGATGGCCCACTTGCGTATCACCTCGCCGTCGTTGCTCTGCTGCGTGCGGCGCACGCGCACGGCGCGCTTCTCGTCCGCCTCGTCGTTGCTGCAGTAGCGCCATTCCTGCATCGGCCCCAGCGCCGTCACCAGCACCAGCGTCGGCAGCCGCGCCAGCTCCTCCGGCGTGGCCGGGCCGCCCGTCTGCGCGATCAGCGACGGCGCCGCGCACACCACCCGCCGGCTCGGCGCCAGCACGCGCGCCACCATCTCGCTGTCGGCCAGCTGGCCGTAGCGGATCGCCAGGTCGATATCGTCCTGCACCATGTTCGCGGTCGAATCGCTCAGCGTCAGCGAATACTGCAGCTCCGGATGGCGGCCGCGGAATTCGTCGAGCATCGGCATCAGCACATTGCGCCCCAGGTCCGACGGCGCCGAGACCTTCACCATGCCGCGCACATTGTCGCCGCCCGCGTGCAGGCCCGCCTCCGCCTCCGCCATCAGGGCCATGGCCTGCTCGCTGAAGTGGCGGTACATCTGGCCCTCCTCGGTCAGGCGCAGCTGGCGCGTGGTGCGCTCGAACAGCTTGACCTGCAGCGAGGCCTCCAGGCGCTGGATGCAGGCGCTGGCCGCCGCCGGCGACATGCCTTGCTTGCGGCCGGCGGCGGAAAAACTGCCCAGCAGCGCCGCGTCCAGGAACAGGCGGATGGTGCTGAAACGATCGGCGCCGTTATCCATGGATCACCACCGTGCAGGTGGTGCCGGCCACCAGCTCCAGTCCCTTGGGCTGCTGGTCGATGCGGATGCGCACCGGCACGCGTTGCGCCAGCCGCACCCAGTTGAAGGTGGGGTTGACGTCGGCCAGCAGCTCGCGGCCGGTGTTGGCGTCGCGGTCGGTGATGCCGTGGGCGATGCTCTCGATATGGCCGTGCAGCTGGGCCGCGCCGCTCATCAGGTGCACCTCGACGGCATCGTTCACCTTCAGCAGCGGCAGCTTGGTCTCCTCGAAATAGCCCACCACGTAGTACGAGGCGCTGTCGATCATCGCCAGCTTGGCCGCGCCGACGGCGGCGAAGTCGCCCGGGTGCACATTGAGGTTGGTGACGTAGCCGGTGACCGGCGCGCGCACCACGGTGCGCTCCAGGTTCAGCTCCGCCAGCTGGCGCGCCGCCAGCGCCGCCTGGTACTGCGCGGCCGCCGTGCCGACCGCGAATTCCGCCGTCTCCTTGCTCTCGGCCGAGACGATGGAATTGTCCAGGCCCGCGCGGCGGCTGGCCTCCTTGCTGCGCCGGCCTTTCTCCACCTGCTGCGACGCCAGCACGGCGTTGGCCTGCACCAGCGCGCTCTGGTAGCGCGCCTTGTCGACCTCGAACAGCACGTCGCCCTGCTTGACCAGCTGGTTATCGCGCACCATCACGCCGGTGACGGTGCCGGCGACGTCGGCGCTGATGGTGACCACGTCGGCCTTGACGCGGCCGTCGCGCGTCCAGGCGGACTCCATGTAGCGGTCCCAGGCCGAGCGGCCCATCCACAGGGCGGCGCCCACTAGCAGCATGGTCAGGAAAAAGCGGAAGATTTTGGATGCGCTCACGGCGGCCTTTCTGATTGGGTTGGATTATTTGTACAGCGCGACCAGCAGGGCGCTGAAGATGCAGACGAACAGGCAAAGCCGCGCCAGCGCCGGATGCCAGCTGTGGCGGTAGGCGCCGAGGTGGCTCAAGACGCTGTTGAGCGCCAGTTGCAGCAGCACGCTGACGAGGAACAGCGGCAGCACGCCGGGCAGCAGTACGCCGAAAAAATCTATCTCACGCGGCATCGCCGGTTTCTCCTGTAGTGATCTGGTCCAGCAAGGACGTGTAAATGGAATGCAGGTCGGTCAGCGCGGTTTGCAGGCGCAGCTGGCGTTCCGGCGTGGCGGTGGGCAGCGCGGCGCGCACGCTGGCGCCGGCGTCCAGTATCGTTTGCAGCGCCGCCTGGCCGCTGGCGCGCGACGGCGCCCGCAGGTGGGCGGCCAGCTCGCCCACCACCAGCTTGAGCGCTTCCGGCACGGGGCCGGGGTGCGAAGTGGCGATCAGCTGGCGCAGCTCGATCACGGCGTGGCCCAGCTCCAGCAAGGTCAGGCCCTGGCGCACCACGGCGCGCACCGCCTCGCCTGGCGCGGGGCCGGAGGCGGCGTTCAGTTGGCTGAGCAGGTCGCGCACGCGGTTGTCGAAGCGCCGCTTCAGGCGGTACATCGGCGCGGTGCAGGCGCGCTGCGCCTCGCGCCACAGGGCGGCGGCCACGTGGTCCTTCTGGCCCATGGTGTGCTCGGGCAGCACCACCTTGAACATCAGGTAGGCCACCGCCACGCCCATCGTCAGCGACAGCTCGCTGCTCATGAAGCCCTCAACGTCGTAGTGCATCAAGTTGGTGGGCACCACCAGCGTGGCGCAGAACATGCAGATGCCGATGCCCACGCCGGCCCAGCGCGGGCTGGTGATCAGGTAGCTGCCCAGCACGAAGATCGGCAGCGCGGCGATGACCAGCGTGGGAAAGTCGTTGGCGCGGGCGACCAGGAAGAATTCGGTGACGAAGGCCAGCGGGGTGGCGACCAAAAAGCCGATCAGCACCTGCTGCACCATCGCGGTCGGGCGCGGCGACGATGAGGCCAGCGCGCAGAAGATGGTCGCCATCAGGATGGCGTTGCCGACGTAGGGCCAGGCCAGCCAGTACCACGCGGCGGCCGTCAGCAGCAGGGCCACGCCGGCGCGGAAGCCGCTGGCGGCGACGATGGCCGGCGGCGTCTTCGGCGTGTAGGCGCCGGGATCGCTGACCTGCTGGCGCTTCTCCTGCGCCAGCCCGTGGTACAGGCAGGCGAAGGCCTCCATGTCGCGCCCATAGCGCTCCAGCAGTTCCACCGCCGTGTCGAAGTCGATGCGTTGCGCGCGCTCCAGCGTCGGCGCCGCAGCCAGTTGGGCGCGGGCGGCGTCGGTGTCGGCCGCCAGTCTGGCGCGCATCTGCGCCATGCGCTGCGGCGTCAGCTCCTCGCCCATGGCCTGCGCCAGGTGGACGTGCATCGGTTCGATCAGCGCCAGCACCGGCTGCGCGTGCGCGGGCGCGGCGCCGCGCAGGCGGTGGATCAGCCGGTGCAGCGTGTAGAAGGTGGTCAGCACCGCCATGAAGGCGGCGTTGAAGGCGTGCAGCTGGCGCGTGTGGGCGCGCGCGTGGCCGGCCTCGAAGAAGGCGGCGGCGCGGCCCGATTCCAGCGCGGCGATGTCGGCGGCGAACTTCAGGTGGTTCAGCTCCGTCTCGGCCGGCGACAGGCGCTGCTCCAGCACCTGGACGCTGAAGGCGATGAAGCTGGCGTAGCGCGCCTGCACGGTGCGCATCACGGCGTGCGAATGGCGGCGCGGGAAGACCACGTCGTGCACCACGGCGGCGCAGATGATGCCCAGCCCGACCTCGGTCACGCGCGTGACGGCCAGCGTGAACACGTGTTCCGGCGCGTCGATCGCGGGCACGGCGATCATGCAGGCGGTGTACCCGGCCAGCACGAAGCTGTACGACTGCTGGTTGCGGTGCATGGCCGCGCCGGCGGTGCACAGGGCGATCCACAGCGCCACGCCGATGAACAGCAGCGGCGGCGATTGCGGGAACAGCGCCACCAGCAGCAGCGCCGCCGAGCAGCCGACCAGCGTGCCGAGAAAACGGTAGAAGGCTTTTTCCAGCACCATGCCGCTGCTGGGCAGGGCCAGGATCACGGTGGTGGCGAGGGCGGTGTAGGGAGCGTCGAGGCCGAGGCGGAAGGCCAGCCACAGCGCGCAGAAGGAGGCCAGCATGGTCCTGGCGACGAACAGCCAGCGCGCGCCTTCGGTGTTGAACCAGCCGGCGGTCTCGCGCGCCAGCCAGCGCCATGCTCCCCTTGCCGCGCTTGGGTCCTGGGGGGGAGTGGCGGCGGCTTGGGGAGAGTTCATGGCGGTCGGTTCTTGCTAGGTCAGTGCTTCCAGGTTGTCCAGCTGCCTTTTGAGCAGCGCTTCAAGTACTTTAACTTCTTCGTCGGTGTAGCCGTCGTAGGCGCGGGTGGTGGTGCCCCATACTTCCGGCAGCACCTTCGCGGCCAGCTCGCGGCCGGCGTCGGTCAGCGTGATCATCACGCAGCGGCGGTCGCCCGGACGGTTGCCGCGCGAGATCAAGCCCTGGGCTTCCAGGTCGTTGCACACGCGCGTCAGGTTGGCCGGCTTTTCCATGCAGGCCTCGCCCAGCGTGGACGCCGTCGAGGTCTCGTCGTCCGAGCCGTACAGCACCGCCAACACCATGTAGCTGGCGTCGACCAGGTCGTATTTGCGCAGCGCCGCGTTGCTCAGGTCTTTCATCCGCTTCTGGATGTGGTACGTCATGCGCAGCACGCGCATCAGATCCTCTGGGAACTCCGGCATTCGGGCATGGATGTTTTTCAGGCGTTTTTTAGTCGCTTCAAAACTGCTCATTGCCTGCTCCTCACTAATTTTCAAAGGATTTGATTGTACTATCTAAGCGTCACGGCAAATCCAGTTTTATGCCGCCGCCCAGCGCGGTCATCAACAATGTGTAGTTATCCAGTTGTTTGCTCGCCACTTGCGCCATCTGCTGTTCCTCGTTCAATAAGGTCAGCTGCGCATTGATCACATTCAGCGCGTCGGTCATGCCGGCGCGGTAGGCGCGTTCGGCCAGTTCCTGTTGCCGCCGCGCCGCGGCCAGCGCGCGCTGCGCCAGCCGGTCCTGCTGCCGCACCGAGTCGATGCGCACCACGGCGTTGGCCACGTCGGCCATCGCCTGCACCACGGCGGCGTTGTACTGCTCGACCGCGCCGTCGTAGAGCGCGGTCTGGTTGCCCAACTGTGCGCGCAGCCGGCCGCCCTCGAACACGGGCAGGCTGATGGCCGGCGTCACGCCGCGCATCGACGAGCTGCTGTCCAGGAAATGGCCGAAGCCCAGCGACTGCAAGCCGACGAACGCCGCCAGATTGATGTTCGGGTAAAACTCCGCCTTGGCGCCGGCGATGCGCGCGCCGGCCGCCTCCACGCGCCAGCGCTGGGCCGCGATGTCGGGGCGGTGGCCGACCAGTTCCGCCGGCAGCGAGGCCGGCACCGCGCCGCCATGGCCGGCGTCCAGGGCCAGCATCGGCCGGGCGATCGCATCGCCGTCGCCCGGTCCTTTGCCGATCAGTGCCGCCAGCTGGTTGCGCAGCAGGGCGATCGATTCGCCGATCTGCTCATGCTCGCGCCGTCCGGCCGGCAGCGTGGTCTCTATGCTCGCCACCTCGATTTCGCTGGCCAGGCCGGCGGTCTGGCGCTTGCGCGTGATGTCCAGGATGCGCTGGCGCTGCGCCAGGTTCTGCTCCACGCTGTCCTGCAGCGCATACTCCAGCGACAGCTGGATGTAGCTGCGCACGATGGCCGATGTCAGTGTCAGCCGCGCCATCTGCGCCTCGGCCGACGCCATGTGCACCTCGTCCAGCGCGGCGGCCAGCGCGTCGCGGTTGCGGCCCCACAGATCCAGGTCGTAGGCGCCGGACAGCGTGGCCGTGTTCTTCCACGCGTAGTTGCCGGCCAGCGGAGCGGGCACGGTGCTGTGCGCGGAATACAGCTCGCGGTCGGCGCTGGCGGAGGCGTTCACCTGCGGCAGCGTGCCGGCTTTGGCGACGCCGGCCAGCGCCTCGGCCTGGCGCACGCGCGCCTGCGCGGCACGCAGCGTCGGGCTGCCGGCCAGCGCGGCGGCCACCAGTCGGTTCAACTGCTCATCGTGCAGCGCCTGCCACCATTGCTGCTCGGGCCAGGCCACATCGGCACTGGCGGCGGCGATGGCCTTGCCCGGATTGAGTTCGGCCGGTTTCAGCGCGCTTGCCTGCGGATGGATCTGGCCCATGTCGGCGCAGCCGGCCAGCACCGCCAGCGCGAAGACGGCGAGTGCGGCGGGGGCGGTCGACTGGATGGCGCGCGGTTTCACGGGACGGGCTGCCGATTACTTGACGTGGTGTTTCTTGGTCTGGGCGACGTCCATGTCGGCTTCGTTCTCGATCAGCGTGCCGTTCTTGCGCGCTTCCAGGAATTCGGCCTGCACTTGGGCGCGGGTCAGGCCGGCCGGTTGGGCTTTGGCGGTGGCAGCCAGCGCGCCGTTGGCGACGGCGGTTTGCGCGGCGGCGGTGGTCGTGGCGGCCGTGTTGGCCGCTGCCGGCGCGGCGGTCTGCGCGAAGGCGTTGGTGACGGTGGTGGCCGTGGCGGCGATCGCGAAAGCTGCGGTGGCGGCGGCGGTGATCAGGTTTTTGGCGGTGATGCTCATGGCGTTGCTCCTTGGTTTGGCTGCTGGGATGGAGTAACTATAGAGATGAATAATACATTTGTAAAGTAAAAAATTCCTATGAGAACGATAGCGTTTATGCGCGGTCGCGCACGGAACGGGCGCGGCGGCGATGGTCAAATGGAGTTTTCAGAGGGAGGAGCAGATCATGTCTGACAGTACCTTGGACCCGGACAATATCCCGGTAGGCACCGACCGCAGTCTGGGGCGCGGCCATGGCACGCGGGCGCTGGGCCCCAGCGACAACTCCGACAGCGGCAGCGATGTCGTCGGCGAGCCCGATCTGGGCCTCGATAGCGACACCGACGCCGAAGGCACCGGCGAGCGCGCCGGCGTGGACGTCGAAACGCTGCCGGCGGACGCCGACATCGGCTTCGATCACGTCGAGACGATCCCGGTGGTGGACGGCGCGTTCAACGACGGGGCGGCGGAAGAGCGCCCCGAGCGGCGCGATTGGTCGCGCACCGGCTCGCCGCCCGCGTCGCGGCCGTAGCGGCCTTTATTTGTGGCTGGACGATCCGGCCCACAGATTGATGTCGCCTTCCCTGGCCAGCACGTCGATGTCGGCCAGTTCCTTGGCGCTGAAGGCCAGGTTCTGCAAGGCCGCCACGTTCTCGCGGATCTGCGCGCTGCTGCTGGCGCCGATCAGCGTGGACGTCACGCGCGCATCGCGCAGCACCCAGGCCAGCGCCATCTGCGCCAGCGTCTGGCCGCGCGCCTTGGCGATCTCGTTCAGGCCGCGCACGCGCGCCAGGTTTGCATCGCTCAGGTGCGCCTTCTGCAGCGAGCCGCCGCCGGGGCGGTTCACGCGTGAGTCCTGCGGAATCCCGTTCAGGTATTTGTCGCTCAGGATGCCCTGCGCCAGCGCGGTGAAGGTGATGCAGCCCATGCCCTGCGCGGCCAGCGTGTCGAGCAGGTCTTCCTCGATCCAGCGGTTCAGCATATTGTAGGACGGCTGGTGGATCAGGCACGGCACCTTCCACTCGGCCAGCAGGCGCGCCGCCTCGGCGGTCTTCTCGGCCGAATACGACGACACGCCCACATACAGCGCCTTGCCCTGCTGGACCGCGTGCGCCAGCGCGCCCATGGTTTCCTCCAGCGGCGTGTCCGGATCGAAGCGGTGCGAATAGAAGATGTCGACGTAGTCGAGGCCCATGCGCTGCAGGCTCTGATCCAGGCTGGCCAGCACATACTTGCGCGAACCGCCGCCCTGGCCGTAGGGGCCGGGCCACATGTCCCAGCCGGCCTTGGTGGAGACGATCAGCTCATCGCGATAAGGACGGAAGTCGGCCTTGAACACCTGGCCGAAATTGGATTCGGCCGAGCCATATGGCGGGCCGTAGTTGTTGGCCAGGTCGAAGTGGGTGATGCCCAGGTCGAAGGCGGTGCGCAGCATGTCGCGCTGCGAGGCGAGCGAGTTGGTGTCGCCGAAGTTGTGCCACAGTCCGAGGGACATCAGCGGCAGCTGCAGGCCGCTGCGGCCGCAGCGGCGGTACTGCATCGCGTCGTAGCGGTGCGGCGAGGCGTGGTAGGTCATCTGGATACTCCGGGGTGGAAGAGAAGTGTCCTGAATTATAGGCACGCCGGCCCAATCGTGCAGATTGTGCGGATCGTGCCGTGCAATCCAGCCCTCCAATCTGGCAAACCGTCGCGGCGGCTGGCGTTTCGTCGCATTGCGGCGGTCGACGCGCGGCGGTTTTGGCATGCTGCGGGTTTTATTCCGGAAGCCGGCGAGATGTTCAGACTATCGTTTTCCATGCTGCGGCGCGACTGGCGCGCGGGCGAGTTGAGGTTCCTGCTGGCGGCGTTGATGCTGTCGGTGGCGGCGCTGTCGTCGGTGAACTTCTTCACCGCGCGCATGGGCGCCGGCATCGCGCGCAACGCCAACCAGGTGCTGGCCGCCGACCTGGTGCTGGCGTCCGACCAGCCCTTGCCCGACGACGTGCGCGCCGAGGCCAGGCGGCGCGGCCTGCGCAGCGCCGACACGGTCGCGATGCTGAACATGGCCGTCGCCGGCAGGGACGAGCAGGGCGCGTCGATGCTGGTCGCGCTCAAGAGCGTGAGCGACGGCTACCCCTTGCGCGGCCACATGAAGCTGCGCCGCGACGGCGGGCCGGCGGCGGTGGCCGCGTCCATCCCCGCGCCCGGAACCGTGTGGGTGGACGCGACCCTGACGGCTGCGCTGAACCTGCACGACGGTTCCACCTTGCGCATCGGCGACCGCAGCCTGACGGTGGCCGGCGTGATCGCCTCCGAGCCCGACGCCGCCGCATCGTTCGTGACGCTGGCGCCACGCGCGATGATCAACGGCGCCGACCTGATGTCCACCGGCCTGCTGCAGCAGCACGCCATCGCCACCCACCGCCTGCTGGTGGCCGGCGAACCGGCGCAGGTGGCCGGGTTCGAACAATGGATCAAGGCGCGCATCGCCGCCGCGCCCAGGCTGGGCATCGAAATCAGCACGCTGGCTTCGATGGGCAAGGACAGCCAGTCCATGCAGGACCAGGTGCGGCAGTTCCTGTCGCTGGTTGGGCTGTTGTCCGCGCTGCTGGCCGGGATCGCGGTGGCGATGGCCGCGCGCCGCTACGTGCAGCGCCACCTCGACGCCTGCGCCGTGCTGCGCTGCCTGGGCCAGACGCAGTCGCAGCAGATCCGCATGTATCTGCTGGAGTTCCTGATGCTGGGCGTGGCCGGCAGCGTGGCCGGCGTGCTGCTGGGATTCGGCTGCCACTTTGTGCTGCTCGAATGGCTGGGCAAGCTGGTGGACGCCGACCTGCCGCCGCCCGGCTGGCAGCCGGCGCTGCAAGGCCTGGTGGCGGGACTGGCGCTGTTGCTGGGCTTTGCGCTGCCGCCGCTGCTCCAGATGCGCAACGTGTCGCAGGTGCGGCTGCTGCGCCGCGAGCAGGAAGCGCCGCAGGCGCGCACCGTCGCCAGCTATGCGCTGGGCGCCGGCGTGTTCACCGCGCTGTTGGTGTGGCAGACCGCCGACGTCATGCTCGGCTTGGGCGCGGCCCTCGCGTTCGCGCTGTGCGGGCTGGTGTTCGGCCTGGCGGCGTGGCTGGGCGTCGGCGCGCTGCGGCCGATGCGCGGCCTGTTCAACCATCCGGCCTGGCGCTTCGCCGTCACCGACCTGCGCCGCCGCCCGGCCGCGAGCATCACGCAGATCGTCGCGCTGGCGCTGGGCCTGACCGCCTTGCTGCTGCTGACGGTGGTGCGCGGCGACCTGCTTTCAGCCTGGCGCCAGGCCACGCCGGACGGCGCGCCGAACCACTACATCATCAATATCCAGCCGGACCAGCGGCAGGCGCTGGAGGCGCGGCTGAACAAGTACGGCCAGCCGCGGATGCATGTGTTGAGCCGCGGGCGGCTGGTCGGCATCAACGGCAAGCCCGCCAGCTTGGACGATCCGCGTGCGAAGGAGATGGTCGAGCGCGAAATGGAAATCGAACACGCCGCCTCGCTGCAGGCGCCCAACACCATCACCGCTGGCCGCTGGTACGACGGCGTCGCGGCGGAAGTGTCGGTCGACCAGGGCATCGCCGAAATCCTTGGCGTCAAGCTGGGCGACCGCCTGACCTTCGACGTGGCCGGCGAGACGCTGGACGTCAAGGCCACCAGCCTGCGCAAGGTGGACTGGCGCGCGCACCAGGTGGCGGCGGCCTTCGAAGTCGCGCCCGCGCTGATGGCCGCCATGCCGGCCACGCTGGCGACCACCGTGCACGTGCCGGCGGACGACCGGCGCTTTGCCTACCTGCTGGCGCGCGACTACCCGAACGTGAGCGTGTTCGACATCAGCGCCTTCATCGAGCGCATGCAGGAGACGCTGGCGCAGGTCAGCGCGGCGGTGGAATTCCTGTTCGCGTTCACGCTGATGTCCGGATTGCTGGTACTGTACGCTGCGATGGCGGGATCGCTGGACGCGCGCAAGCGCCAGGCCGCGCTGCTGCGCGCGCTGGGCGCCACGCGCCGGCAGCTGTCGCAGGCGCAGTGGATAGAGCATCTGCTGACCGGCGCCCTGGCGGGCTTGCTGGCGGCCGGCGGCGCGACCGCCGCCAGCTGGGCGCTGGCGCGCTTCAGCTTTCACCTGGAATGGCAATGGTCGCCGTTGTTGTGGATCGCCGGCCTGCTGGCAGGCGCCTTGTGCGCGCTGGCCGGCGGTTGGGCGGGTCTGCGCAACGTGTTGAACCAGCCGCCCTTACTCAGTCTTCGGGAAAATTAGGAGCATCAATGACCAATATGAATCTCGCGGCCAGCCTGCTGCGGCCGGCGATAGCGGTAAAAAACCTCGGCAAGCGCGTCACCGACGCCACCGGCGAACTGACCATCCTGCACGACATCGACCTGACGGTGCAGGCCGGGGAGACGCTGGCCATCGTCGGCGCGTCCGGCTCGGGCAAGTCCACGCTGCTGGGCATACTGGCGGGGCTGGACCTGCCGACCAGCGGCACGGTGGAGTTGGAGAACACCGACATCTTCCAGCTCACCGAGGACGGCCGCGCCGTGTTCCGGCAGCAGAACGTGGGCTTCGTGTTCCAGTCGTTCCAGCTGCTGCCGCACCTGACCGCGCTGGAGAACGTTATGCTGCCGCTGGAGCTGCGCGGCGAGGCGCAGGCGGGCGAGAAGGCGAGGGCGATGCTGGAGCGGGTGGGCCTGTCGGCGCGCTTGCGCCACTATCCGAAGTACATGTCCGGCGGCGAGCAGCAGCGGGTGGCGTTGGCGCGGGCCTTCGTCTGCGAGCCGCCGCTGTTGCTGGCCGACGAGCCCACCGGCGCGCTGGACGCGGCCACCGGCGCGGCGGTGATCGAACTGATGTTCGCGCTGAACCGAGAGCGCGGCTCGACGCTGGTGCTGGTCACGCACGATTTGTCGATCGCCGCGCGCTGCGGCAGAACCGTCACCATGAATGCCGGCCGCCTGGCCGCCGCCTGAGAGAGGAACGAATGCGATTGCCACATCTGATGTTGATCCCCGTGCTGGCGCTGGCCGGCGCCGCCGCGCGCGCCGATGGCGTGGCCGATTTGAAGGCGGCATTGGAGCACCTGCAGGAGCCGGTGCCGTTGAAGGCCACGCTGGATTCGAACGTCTGGCGCCGCAACGGCGAGGGCAAGGACGCCGACGAAACCAGCGGCCAGGCCATGGTCGGCATCGAGGATGGCCAGCGAGGCATGCAGCTCAGTTACAGCCGCGACATGCTGGCCAGGCTCGATGCGGAAGCGACGGCGGTCGCCCGCAACCCCAACGCCAAGACGCCGACGTTGAACGCCGCCCGCGAATTCAGCCCGACCGACCTGCGGCCGATGATCTCTGCGGCCAGCAGCCTGGCGCACATGCTGGAGAAGACCAGCTTCCTGAGCGAGAAGGCCGACGTCTACCAGGGCAAGCCGGCGCGCCTGCTGACCTTCGCGCAGGGCATCGACGCGCTGAGCGACAGGGATAGGAAGTACGTCAAGGAATTCGACGGCAAGCTGCACGTCTGGATCGCGGCCGACGGCACGCCGCTGGCGAGCCGCATCACGCAGAATGTTTATGGCCGGGCCTTTATCGTCGTCACCTTCGAGGCGAAGAACGAAGAGTCGAGCGTCTACGCGCTGGCCGGCAACCGCCTGGTATCGATCCGCAAGGAGAGCCGCAACACCGCATCGGGCGCCGGCGAAAAGAGCGACTTCAAGATCGTCAAGACCCTGCAGTTGCAGTAAGGAGGGGAAATCCCGCACGGCCATGCAGTGCGGGGATAAAACTCAGACAGCTCAGGCGAAGTTGGCGGCTGCGAAGTCCCAGTTGGCCAGCTTGAAGAAGGTCTCTACGTACTTAGGACGCGCGTTGCGGTAGTCGATGTAGTAGGCGTGCTCCCACAGGTCGCAGGTGATCAGCGCTTTGGCGTCGGTGGTCAGCGGGGTGGCGGCGTTGGAGGTGTTGACGATGTCCAGCGAACCGTCGGCCTTCTTCACCAGCCAGGTCCAGCTCGAACCGAAGTTGCCCACGCACGACTTGGTGAACTCTTCCTTGAACTTGTCGAACGAACCCCACTTGGCGTTGATCGCGTCGGCCAGCGCGCCGCTTGGTGCGCCCTTGCCGTTCGGGGTCAGGCCGTTCCAGTAGAAGGTGTGGTTCCACACCTGGGCCGAGTTGTTGAAGATGCCGCCGGACGATTTCTTGACGATCTCTTCCAGGGACAGGTTCTCGAACTCGGTGCCCTTGATCAGGTTGTTCAGGTTGGTCACATACGTTTGATGGTGCTTGCCGTAGTGGTATTCCAGCGTCTCTTGCGAGATGTGCGGCGCCAGGGCGTCGATTGCGTAGGGCAGTGGTGGCAGGGTATGTTCCATTGTTCTTCCTTGTGTTGGTTTGACGATGTGAAAAAATCGAGGTGATTCTTGCCGAAACGTCCGTCATTGTAAAGCGGTTGCGCCATCGGTGCAGAAAAGACCAGCTTTCCGTGTGGCTATCGCGATCAGCGCACGCGGCGCGTGGTTTCGCGCACGATCAGCTCCAGCGGCGGCACTTCGCCGCGCGCTTCCTCGCCGTTGATGATGCGCAGCAGCGCCTGGGTGGCGATGCGGCCGATGTCATACAAGGGCTGGCGTATAGTCGTTAGTGGCGGCGTGGTATAGGACGAGCCGGGCAAATCGTCGAAGCCGACCAGCGAGATGTCGTCCGGCACGCGGATGCCCTTGCGGTACAGCGCCAGCCGCGCGCCATATGCGCTCAGGTCGTTGGCCGCGAACACGGCGGTGAATTGCTGGTGGGTGTCGAACAGCCGGTTCATCGCCAGCATGCCGCTGGCCTCGTGGTAGTTGCCCTCGACGATCAGGTCCGGATCCAGCTCGATGTGCGCCTCGCGCAGCGCGCGCGTGTAGCCGGCCAGGCGCTCGGCGGCGTCGATGTTGTTGGCCGGGCCGGAGATGAAGGCGATGCGCCGGTGGCCCAGCTCGATCAAATGGTGGACCGCCATGCAGGCGCCCGATTCGTTGTCCAGCTTGAAGCCCAGCGCGCTGCGGGTCTGCAAGGCGCGGCCGGTGGAGACGATGGGGCGCTGGCTGGAAAAGCCCAGCACGGCCTGGTCCGACATGCGGCCCGACAGCAGGATGATGCCGTCCACCTTGCGCGCCAGCAGCAGACGCATGCGGTCGGCTTCCTCTTCCGCGTTCCAGTGGCCGCTGACGATCACCGAGGCGTAGCCCGTACCTTTCAAGCCGTCGTCCACGCCGCGCAGGGTTTCGTCGAAGAAGGGCGAGGAGATGTCCTGCACCACGATGCCGATGGTCATCGAGCGGCCTTTTTTCAGGCCCTGCGCCATCTGGTTGGGCGCGAACTTCATCTTGTCGATGGCGGCCAGCACGGCCAGGCGCTTGTCGTCCGACACCCGGGCGGTGCCGTTGAGGATGCGCGACACGGTGCTGGGCGACACGCCCGCCTGGCGCGCAACATCCATCAGGGTCGATGGGCCGGTGGAGTGGGGGACGTCTGCCAAGGCAATTCCTGTTGTGATCGTTATTTTGTGAAAACCTTTTCGCCGGAAGATTACCATAAAACCCGGGCCCTCCGGCCAAATCCACCACCGATGCCACATTGACTTTCATCGACAGACGGTATTTAATGAAAACGGTGCTTGAAATCGTTTTCATAAGCGATGTGGCATATAATCGAGCCGCCGGCACCCACAAGAAAACAGGAAGAGACATGCAACGCGAATCTTTTTCGCACCTCGCGAACGGCCCGCGCCTGCTGGCCGACATCGGCGGCACCAGCGCCAGCTTCGGGCTGGAGACCGCCCCCAACCGGATCGAGGCGATCTGGGTCACCGACTGCGCCGCCTATCCCACGCTGGGCGCGGCGCTGGTGGCCTATCTGTCGCAGCCGGCCACGGTGGCGGCGGGCGGCTACCAGGCGCGCCTGGCCGGCATCGCCATCGCCAACCCCATCGACGGCGATTGGGTGACGATGACCAACCACCACTGGTCGTTCTCGATCGAGGCCGTGTGTTCGCAATTCAGCCTGAAATCGCTGGTGGTGGTGAACGACTTCACCGCGCTGGCCAGCGCCTTGCCCTATCTGGCGCCGGACCACAAGCGCCAGATCGGCGGCGGCGTGGCGCGTGCCGGCGCCACCATCGGCCTGGTGGGCGCGGACGCGGGCCTGGGCGTGTCGGCCCTGGTGCCGGCCGGCGAGCGCTGGATCGCCATCGACAGCGAGGGCGGCCACAGCACCTTCGCGCCGATGAACGAGCGCGAGATCGACATCCTGCGCTACGCGCGCCGCTACCATGAGCATGTGTCGAGCGAGCGGCTGGTGTCGGGCATCGGCATCGCGCTGGTGTACCGCGCGCTGGCCGAGCGCGCGCGCGTCGAGCCGCAGGACCTGAACACCGCGCAGATTATGGAGCGCGGCCTGCACCGCCTGTGCCCCGTGTGCGAGGAGACGCTGGACGCCTTCTGCGACATGCTCGGCACCGTGGCCGGCAACGTCGCGCTGACCTTGGGCGCCAAGGGCGGCATCTACATCGGCGGGCGCATCGTGCCGCAGATGAGCGAGTTCTTCGAGCGCTCCGGCTTCCGCGCGCGCTTCGAGCACAAGGGCCGCTTCTCCGACTACCTGGCGCACATCCCCACCTTCGTCATCACCGAACAATACCCCACGCTGATCGGCATGTCGGCCATGCTGTCGGCTGGCTAGGCCCTGGCCTCAGCGCTGATTGAGACAGATCAAACAGCGCTTGAACCCATCACTTAGACTTGATTTTTGTGGGCCGTGCCAGTCGACTTCGCGCTCTCGCCAAGCTCACGTGAGGAGCTCATGATGGCCGAATTCAGCGTACACCTAGGTGGTGGTCTTTACATGGACAGCGACGGTGTGTTGACCCACGGGACCGATCCGGGCAAGCCGGTCTATGCCACGCCGGGCGGTAGCTTGCCTGCTACCCTTGATGCGCTCGGTAAGGCATTTCAGGGTTTGGCCAAAGGTCTGCCCAACGCAGATGAGCCCAAGAGCCGCGAAAAATTCGACGATATTCTCGATGGCATCGGCATGGCGCTTGCCGACAAGGAGCATTTAATTGATGTGCTTCAAGCGATTGGCGCCGCTGCCAGCGTCATCGGTAGCGTCGTCCCCATCGTTGGCGCGGCGATTGCCGTTCTGACGTTGCTGTTGGGCGTGTTCAAGGGGGGACCGTCCGCTTTGGAGCTCATGATCACCAAGCGTTTCGACGATCTTGCCAGACAACTCAAGTCGCTGGAGGCGCAAATATGGCAGCGCGATCTGCGGGACCAGCGGGCCCAGATATCTGCCGCGCTGGATGCATTTTCCAACTATGTTTTCGAACTCAAGAATACGCCGCCCGACAAGTCGACGCTTGCTCTGCGTCACCACGAAATGCGCCAGCAAGCCGATAACGCCGGTATCGCCGTACGGCGTCTTCTGGACACAAGCACATGGCTGACGAGTTTCGATCAGAGTGACTATTCGAATGTCTGGCAATTCCTTCAGGGGCGGCTCTTCACCTTCCCTCACGACGGCCCTCCAACCCGTGCCATCATGCCGGCCCAGGGCGCCAACACCTTCGACCACTCCTTGATGGTCCCGCTTAACCTATTTGCCATCACGTCCTATCTCACGATATTGCGCGCGCTGACTCCGGAGTTTCGCTCGACGCGTGAGCATCGCGAAGAACTATGGGTTATTGCTCGTGACCTGCAAACGCTCACCGAAAACATGCGCGCCGAAGGACTGGCCCGTACGGTGTACACGGCCGGCGATTTTCAAGGAGACACAGGCGGCTTACCGTTCGGCATCCCCGCCGACGAGGTGGTCGATTTGTCAGCGTTCGGATTGCCGCCTTTTTTGAAGCCCAATTCCAATCGTTTTACCGTGGGGGCAATGGATCTGCGCATATACAATAATGCGTATTTCACCCCTGGGTTCACCGCCGGCCCCATTCGCTTCGAGGGCGACCAATATTCCAAGCAGGGATTGCTGAACGTGCGCTGGATGCCCCCGGCAGAATTGGAAAGCTACCAGATGGACGTGCCGGTATCCTCCACACAAACCCGATCAGAAACCCGCTATCGCATCACCAATCCGCAGGTCTGTGCCCTGGCTGCGAATGCGCAAGCCGAGCTTGACTATGCCAACCTTCTGTACAGCAGTGGCTATCTCAATCTGGTTCACCTGATTGCTGTCGTTCGTAATGAGGCAACGGATCCCGCTGTCAGCCAAACGGTTCGCGTTGTCGATACATGGCTGCGCCGCAAACCGGGCACGGCTGTTCCGGTGACGGTGGAGAGCGAACCCAACTTTTTGACAGGGGTTATCTCGTCTCCCGCGCAACAGGAACCACAGCAATATAAGGCCAGCGTTGACCTGACTACCCAGCCACTTGGCCGCGATCGGCCGCTGCGCTACAAGGTTTGGCTCCGCACATTGCCGGTTGGCTACTCGCAATCCAGATGGACCGACCAGGGCTACGCCTCGTTTTACCACGCGGATTACGTCGACGATGCGGAGCATCCCGGCTGCATGACACTTGTTACCTCTGTCGCGCAAGTTATCGGGGAAGCGCTGATCGCCGAAGGGCCTTCCCCCGGCCAGCCCTATCACGCAAATGGTAAGGCCGCTCTGCAGGCGATCACGCATGACTGGTGGTTGCCTGTTCAGCCCGCGATTACCAGGTTCGACAACCCTGATTCCGCAGCCCTTCGTGCCTTGGGCGTCGAGGCTGGAAGTGGTGCGGCCCCCCGGAATTCCTTGGTGCCGACCTTCAGTCTGCAGCGCGACCATATTCCGGCGGCGATATTAAACGCGGTGGACGAGTTTGCGAGCTGGATCGACGCCGTTGAACCTGCCACGGGCCAGCACCGTAAAGCGGGGTTGCACGGGATTCATCTGGATTACACCATCGATTGGACGGGCGACCAAATGACGGTCTCCCTTCATAACGATCCTGCTGACCGCAATTATGTGGTCTACATAGTCGTCGAGGAGACCTTAGGCAGCGGGCAGGTGCTTCATACCGTCCAGCGCGTCCCCGTGATCGGCCAGCTCACTTATGTTCCACAAGCGTACTTCGACGAAGAAAAGGCCGCCGAGGATCTTCTGAACAAGATGATGAATGATATCGCCGACCGCTATGTTCGCTCTGTCAGCCATGTCCCAGGTCATCCAGCTCCTCCGGGAGGCCCATTGTCTGGCCTCACTGAGGCGCAAATTCTTCAAGACCCGGTCCTGCGTGAATACCAGCTGGGCGGCCTGACCACGCGCGAATCGTTGGAGCGGTTCGCGATCCAGATCTCTCAACATCCACCGGCGGCAGCCATGTTGCTTCAATCGCTCAAGGATGCCCGTATTCCGGCACCTGTTACCCTCGCAGCCCATCTGCCAAAGACGAGCTAGCCACGATTTGGCATCACAGCGCCATCTGCGGCTCCAGCGGCAGGCATAGCTCGCAGTCCTGCGCCTCCACGCAGGCGTCGCGCTGGTCCGGCTCGTAGCGCTCGAAGCAGGGGCGGGCGGCCGCCTTGTAGCGGCCGTACAGCACGCCCTCGTGCAGCAGCCGGTGCCACGCATCCTTGCTCAACACCCGCGGGCCGATGAAGCGCAGCACCGCGTGCGCGCCGCCGGCGATGGTCTTGATCGGCATGCCGGCCGGCGCCACGAAATCCCCCGGCACCTCCACGCAGACGTCGTAGCGGCACTTCTCCGGCGCCGTGATGTCGGGATCGTCCAAGCCCATGCCGAAGCGCGGCGACGGCGGCAGGTTGTGCTGGCGGCACCAGGCGTCGAGCTGCGACCACTGCGCCGCGCTGTCCTGGTCGTAGGGGCCGAAGTGGCGGGTGTAGGCCACGCGCGCGGTCGGCAGGCGGACGATGCGCACCGGCCCGTTCTGGCCGGCCACCGGGCCGCGGCTGCTGGCGGCCGCCATGCCGCGCTGCCGGTCGCGCCAGCGCGACGGCGACAGGCCGAAGTGCTGGCGGAAGGCGCGGGCGAAGCCGTCGGCAGTGTCGAAGCCGCAGTTCTGCGCGATCGCCGCGATCGAATCGGAGGAGTACAACAGCTGCGAGGCCCCGGTCTCGAGCCGGCGCCGCCGCACGTAGGCGTGCGGCGCCTCCGCGCTCCACTGCTGGAATCGGCGCAGGAAATGGTAGCGCGACAGGTGGGCCAGCGCGGCCAGGCAGTCGAGGTTGAGGTTCTGGCCCAGATGCCCATCGATGTAGTCCAGTACCTGGTTCAGCCGGTACTCCAGCGGCCGGGACGTCGGGGATGGCATGTGCATGTAACTGGCTCCGTGCTGCTGGTTATAAAACGGGAAATGCTGTTAATATGAAAAGACAAGTGAAACGTTTCCATCATAGTCATCTCTTTCTTGCAAGACCAGCGCCGTTACATGTGCTGTGGTTGAAATGACACTCCTCTGCTGCGCAACTTTGGCCGGACTGCTGCGCAAGTTTGAACGGGTGGACGGCTGGCTATCTGACTATGCTTAATCTGTGTGCAATGTTGTTGTTTGGCATTGCACGCGGGGAGCTCTCTCACAAAAATAGTTAAGGAGACGAAGCAATGCCAACCATCACGCTATCCAAACTGTCGCTCACGGCCGCCATCGCCCTGGCCTACAGCGCACCCAGCCTGGCCGCATCGACCTGCGAGCGTTACGCCTCGTACCCGGTGCTGGGCGAGACCTACACCGTCATCACCAACTACTGGTACGACAAGGCCACAGGCCAGCAGTGCATCAACGTCAACACCGACACCGGCGAATGGAGCCTGAGCGCCACGCCGACCACGCCGGACAGCACGCCGGCCGCCTATCCGGCCATCTACAAGGGCTGCCACTGGGGCTCGTGCACCAAGGACAGCGGCCTGCCGCTGCAGCAGAAGGCGCTGACCTACGCGCCGACCCGCTGGCGCATCACGCCCGGCGCGGCCGGCAACTGGGACGTGGCCTACGACATCTGGTTCAACAGCACGCCGCAGGCGCCGGCCAGCGGCCAGCCGGACGGCGCCGAGATCATGATCTGGATTAACCACAACGGCCCGGCGCAACCGGCCGGCAGCAAGACCGGCAACGTCAACCTCAACGGCATGAACTGGGACGTGTGGACCGCCTGGAACAACCCGTCCGGCTGGCCGCGCTGGAACATCGTCTCCTACGTCGCCACCTCGCCGGTGAACGAGGTCAACTTCGACCTGGTGCCGTTCTTCCGCGACTCGGTCGGGCGCAAGGCGGTCGACGCCAACTGGTGGCTGCTGGACGTCGAAGCCGGCACCGAGATCTGGAACAACGGCACCGGCTTCGCCAGCCGCGACTTCGACGTGCAGTTCCACACCGATCCGAAACACGGCATCGACCCGAGCAAGTGGTACAGCGTGGTCAACAAGAACAGCGGCTCCTGCGTCGACGACGCCGAGTATGGGACCAGCAACGGCGCCGTGGTCCAGCAATGGGCCTGCGACAGCCGCGGCGCCGCCAACCAGCGCTGGCAGTTCACGCCCACCGACAGCGGCAACTACCGCGTCAGCACCCAGCAGGCGCCGGGGCTGGCGTGGGACGTGGCCGGCTGGGGCACGGCCAACGGCTCGGCGGTCCAGCTGTGGACCTACGGCGGCGGCAGCAACCAGCAATGGCAGGCGGTCGACCTGGGCGACGGCTATTACAAGTTCGTCGGCCGGGCCAGCGGCAAATGCCTGGACGTGCCGGGCGCCTCCACCTCCAACGGCGCGCGCCTGCAGGTATGGGATTGCAACGGCACGCCGGCCCAGTCGTTCAAGTTGATCGAGCAGTAAGCAGGGAGCAGTAAAAGTTCATCGCTTCGCCCGCCGCGAAGTTGCCGGCCTCGGTACAGGGGCCGGCTTTTTTACAATAAAAAACAGGAGACACATTTTGCACGCGATGACCACGAAAACCATCATGAGCCTGGCGGTCGCCAGCGCTTTCAACCTGGCCGCGCAACCCGCCTTCGCCGCCCCGGCGGACGCCGCCGAGGCCGCGCCCAAGGTGGTCGGCACCGACGTCGACAAGGACGGCATCCCGGAAGTGAAGGTGACCGCGACCCGCTACGCCACCTCGCTGCTGAAGACCCCGCTGGCGGTGACCGCCTTCACCCAGGACAAGCTGACCCGCCAGGGCATCACCACCCTCAAGGGCATCTCCGGCGAACTGCCCAACGTGCAGATGACCGAGGCCAACGACTCGGCGGTGCAGATCACCATCCGCGGCATCAGCGCCACCAACTTCACCGAGATCGGCGACCCGTCGGCCGGCCTGCACGTGGCCGGGCTGTACTCGCCGCGTCCGCAGGGCGCGCAGGCGCTGATGTTCGACCTGGAGCAGGTCGAGGTGCTGCGCGGCCCGCAGGGCACGCTGTTCGGCCGCAACTCCACCGCCGGCAGCATCAACATCATCCCGGCCAAGCCGGAGTTCGGCAGCACCTACGGCAGCAGCTCGTACGAGATGGGCAGCCTGCACATGAAGCAGCTCAACATGATCCAGAACATCGCCGTCAACGACAGTCTGGCGCTGCGCGCCACGTTCATGAAGGTCAAGAAGGACAGCCGCCTGAACCAGCTGCAGGACTTCACCGGCTACACCGACAAGGGCTTCGCCGCCGTCTTCCCGCCCGGCACGCCGCTGGTGGACCAGCGCTACAACAGCAAGGTCGACGCGGCCCACGCCTACAACAACCAGGACGAATGGGCCGGCCGCCTGGCCGCGCGCATGAAGTTCGGGCGCGACGTCGAATGGCTGCTGACGGCGGAAAAATTCCAGAACAACGGCGCCGGCTACGTCAACGTGCGCGACTGCGACCAGGGCGCCGGCACCCGCTACGCCTGCACCCGCGGCCAGTGGGACGTGCTGATCAACGTACCCGGCAAGACCGACATGACCATCGACACCGTGCGCTCGCAGGCCACCTGGAACGTCAACGCCAACACCACGCTGGACTACGGCTTCGCCTGGGCCGACCAGCAGCGCAGCCAGGTGCATGACGACGACAATGGCTTCCATCCGCTGCCGTTCCAGGTCGAGGTCAGCCTGCCGCTGCAATCGGGCGGCAACTGGGGCACGTGGCCGGTCAAGGACAGCGCCACCCGCACCCACGATTCGCGCTACAAGTCCACCGTCAACGAGCTGCAGCTCAAGCAGAATTTCGGCGCCTTCAAATACGTCGCCGGCCTGTTCTGGATGCACGAGAAAAACCAGATCAACTTCTCGCAGGAGAACCTGGTCTACGGCCCGTACGGCGCGCCGATTTCGCAGTACTACGCGCAGCCTGACCGCGAAATCGACGCCAAGGCCGCCTTCGCGCAGGCCGACTGGACCTTCGCTCCGACCTGGACCGGCACGGTCGGCGGCCGCTTCAGCCGCGACAGCAAGTCCGACCAGGGCGGCCTGAACTACGGCGGCGGCAGCTGGGGCGGCGGTTTCCCGAATGCCTACTACCTCGGCCTGTACAACCCCGGCGTGCCCGGCTCGCCGGGCTGGCGTCCGCACAACGGCAACGACCTGACCACGGCGATGGGCCCCAACAACGGCCCGCAAGCCTTGCTCGGCTTCGGCGATCCGACGCCCAACGACCACGCCGACAGCTGGCGCAAATTCACCTGGCGCCTGGGCTTGAACAAGCAGATCAACGCGCGCGAGATGGCGTACGGCTCGATCTCGACCGGCTACAAATCCGGCGGCTTCGGCGACAAGCACGACCTGTGCGGCGGCATGCAGTGCGTGAACGGCCCGTCGCCCAACATCTCGTACACGCCGTACGGCCCGGAGACGGTCATCAATTTCGAGCTGGGCTACAAGGCCAAGCTGCTGGAGAACCGCCTGGGCCTGTCCGTGGTGGCCTTCTTCCAACGCTACAAGGACATGCAGATCACCGGCGATAACTTCTTCGCGCAGATCATACCGAAGAGCCCTTGCACCTCCGATCCGGCCTGCGACATCCAGCACGGCTGGCAGACCGTCAACGTGGCCAAGGTCAACATCCCCGGCCTGGAAATCGAGTGGGACTACAAGCCGTGGCCGGGCGCCAAGCTGGGCGGCTTCGCCAGCTACATCAAGCCGACCATCCACGACTACGATTCCTACAACGACGCCTATCTGTGCAACGAGCGCATCGAGTTCAACTCGGTCTCGAAGTGCCCCGAAGTGTACAGCGGGCCGGAAGCGCGCCTGCGCGGCCGCCGCGCGCGCAACCTCGAAGGCAACACGCTGCCGAACGCGCCGAAATACACCTTCGGCCTGAACCTGTCGCAGGACTTCGCGCTCGACAACGGCTACAAGCTGGTGGCCTGGGGCGGCATGCGCTACCAGAGCAAGATCTACTTCGACCTGCTCAACTTCGACGATCCGCACATCGGCCTGTCGCAGAAGGGCTATGCCAAGGGCGACGTCTCGCTCAAGCTGGCCAGCCCGGACGACAAGTGGTACGTGGAAGGCTATGTGCGCAACGTGACCGACACCTGGGCCAAAACCTGGGGCGGCGCGGCGACCGGCGGGCAGATGCAGGCCGGCTACGTCGAACCGCGCACGCTGGGCGCGCGCCTCGGCATCAGCTACTAACGTCACCAACGCGCATGCAGCGCCGCAGGCGGCGGTTGGCCGCCTGCCTTTACAGAAGGAGACATCTTGAATTCAGAATTGAATCTGCGCCCGCTGGCCATCGCGCTGGCCGCGGCCCTGACGGCGATTGCGTCCACCGTGGTGGTGCTGGCCACCGCGCTGCCGGCATACGCGGCCGAGGCGTCCGTCCCCGAGCGTCCGTGGACGGACGCCAGACTCGATGCCGACCGCCGCGCAACGCTGGCGCTGCAGGCCATGACGCAGCGGGAAAAACTGGACTGGGTGATGGGCTGGTTCGGCTCGGACTTCGGCGACAAGAAACGCAATCCCGCCGCGCTGCCTTTCTCGGCGGGCTATATTCCCGGCGTGCCGCGCCTCGGCTTGCCGGCTTTGTTTGAGACCGATGCAGGACTGGGCGTCGCCTCGCAAGCCACCAAGACGCCGCGCGAGCGCACCTCGCTGCCGTCCGGCCTGGCCAGCGCCGCCACCTGGGACCGCAAGCTGGCCTACAACGGCGGCGCGATGATAGGCGCCGAGGCGCGCGCCTCCGGCTTCAACGTGATGCTGGCCGGCGGCGTGAACCTGCTGCGCGAGCCGCGCAACGGCCGCAATTTCGAATACGCCGGCGAAGATCCGCTGCTGGCCGGCACCATGGTGGCGCAGCAGGTCAGGGGCATCCAGTCCAATCACGTGATCGCGACGATGAAGCACTTCGCCGTCAACGACCAGGAGACCGGCCGCTTCATCCTCGATGCCCGCATCGGCGATGCCGACAACCGCATGTCCGACCTGCTGGCCTTCCAGTTTGTGCTGGAGCAGTCCGATCCCGGCTCCGTCATGTGCGCCTACAACCGGCTGAACGGCGCTTACGCCTG
>NZ_JBWKWR010000009.1:0-34872 GCF_059422325.1 Duganella sp. GW821-FHT01E12
TTGAATTGCGTCGTGTACTTCGCCAATGAAAAACCCCTAAAGTTGGCGTCCAACTTTAGGGGTTCAGTTCATTCGGGTTGGCCTTTTTCATTTCTACGCCTCCGTGTCCGGGTTGTGTCCGGGTTTCTGCTTTGGGTTGCGCCTTGGTATGGCTGCGGTAACAAAGAAGTGGCGCCGGCTATTGCTTGTTTGATACTCTCAGGCTGTCGCCCACCTTGGAGAGTTCAGCATGTACGCTATCATGATGCGCTTCGTTGGCTGGCCGGTAGTGATCCCTATCTGGCCTCCTATTGGTGCGGATGGGTGACTTACGTGAATCTGTTGAGTTCTGTGCAACCGCAATCGCCACGGCAGCTGCGTCACGCAATCAGACCGCGCACAGATTGCCGATGAGACGATGATTCACCTATCGAGCCATCGTCTCATTCGTTTTTTTATTTCCTGGGATGCGAAGAGCCGCGCGCAGACGCTTTTGCGATGACAGCTGCATTCGGCGGCTGAGGAGTAAAGACATCCTGCCCAATTAGGGTGGAGCCCCAGTCGCTTGTGGGCGTAGTTTCTTCTGTCAACAACCACATTGCCGTGATCGTGGGTATGCCATTTATCGTTTGCAGTTGTCCGCACCAGGCTGTCGTCGACAAGCTGTTACCCATAGGGTTTTGCCAGGTCACCGTCCAAGCCAGCGTTTGGTTGGCATCCTGGGACGGGTTGATAAGTCCGACTATCGAATATGTCCCCTGGCCCGTCCCGACCGCCGTTTGGTAATTGCCGGAGAGCTGATTCCCGTTCTGTTCAATGCTCATGACCGAGCCAAGTTCGTTATACCAGGTTCCGTTGATGTTCATGTCATCCTCGCAGTTGATAACTCCAGGTTGGACCTCTTTGACTCGGGGTCAGTATGAACAAAATGAGCGCGAACATATGCACACATTGTCATCATCCGATAATAAAATGATACTTCCTGGCTATAGTGACGAGGCAGCAAAATTCGTCCGATTTGGAGCGGGCGATACTGCATCCATGCGGGTTCGGGGAGTCCTGAAACAACACCCCATACCGGACGCCGCTGTCTGCCCTTATCGCTGACGCTGCACCAGCTCGCCGATGACACGTTCGAGCGTCGTCGTTCCGGCCCATTCGATCACGTTGGGATCGCTCTTGATGTCGATATGCGAGCCATTCAGGCCACGGGTCATTTCCACGAAACCGGCAAGGGCGGCACGTGAGAATCGGGCATCCGCCAGTGCCCCTGGCCACTCCGCTTGCGGCAGGGCAGCCACGCCGACAGGCTTGCCGAGCGCGGCTGAAACAATGGCGGCGACGTCATCCGGGGCATAGTCGCTGGGCCCCGAGAGCGCGACGATGCGCGTCCCCGTCCAGCCATCCCGCAGCAGCGCTGCCGCCGCGCTGCCGACATCCACGGTCGCCACCATCGGAATAGCACACTGTGCCGGCGCCAGAAATGTCGGCAAGGTGCCGCTGCGCGCGGCCAGGCCGACCATCGGCGTCCAGTTCTCCATGAAGTAGGCCGCGCGCAGGAAGACCGTGGCAATGCCGGTCGCGCCCAGGCGCTGCTCGAACATGCGGTTCATCCCTATCCATCCCGTGCCGCTTTCACGGTCGGCGCCCACCGAGGACAGCGCCACCAGCCTGGGCACCTCCGCCGCCAGCGCGGCGCGCGCCGTGATCGTGGCAATCAAGTCGGCGCGTTCGAACAGGTCTTCGCGGCCGTAGTGCTGCGGACAGACGACATAGGCGCCCTGGGCCCGAGCGAGCGCCTTGACCATCGAGGCCAGGTCGGTCAGGTCGGCCACGGCCACCTCGGCGCCGCGCTCGGCCCACGGGCGGCCGCTGGCCGGATCGCGCACGACGACGCGCACGGCTTGGCCTGAGCGCAGCAGCGCATCGGCGGCAGCGGCGCCGGTGCGGCCGGTCGCGCCGAAGACGACGTAAGGATGAGGGGGGGATGCAGTCATACAGAAATCTCCTATTCAGATGAAACGGAATGGTGCATGATTTGCCCGGCATTCATCAATGACATGAAGGTTATAGCGAACATGCACCAAGTGGATTTATCTGCGATCGATCTCAACCTGCTGAAACTGTTCGAGGCACTCGTCCGGGAGCGCAGCGTGACGCAGGCCGGCCTGTGCCTGGGCTTGAGCCAGCCGGCCGCCAGCCGCGCCCTGGGCCGGCTGCGCACGATGCTGGGCGACCGTCTGGTGGTGCGAGGCAAGCTGGGCCTGGAGCTGACGCCCCGTGGTGAAGCGCTGGCCGGCCCGGTGGCCAAGCTGCTGGACGATGCGCGCGGCCTCATCTCGCCCGCCGTCTTCGATCCCGCTTCGGCGACGGGGCGCATCACGATCGCCGCGCACGATCACCTGAGCATGACGGTCCTGGCCGGCTTGATCGCCCGCTTCGAGCGCCATGCGCCTGCGCTCAGCCTGCATATCGCGCAACCCGCCGGCGACAATGTGCGGCTGATAGCGCAGGGTGGCGCCGATCTGGCGCTGGGCATTTTCAAGACCTTGCCCGGCAGTTTCCATCGACGCGGCCTGTACGCCGACGGCATGGTGTGCGTGGCGAGGTCCGGCCACCCGTGCGTGGAGGACGGTCTCAGCCTGGAAAGCTATGTGGCGCTGCGCCACGTGGCCGTCACCATTTCCGGCGTGGGCGAGAGCGCGGTCGACGCTGCGCTGTCGGCGCTCGGGCTCCGCCGCCACGTCGCGCTGCGGGTACCGCATTTTCTGGCGGCGGCGATGCTGGTGGCGGACAGCGACATGATCCTCACCTTGCCCAGCCGTCTGGCGCGTCTGCTGGCGCAGACGCTGCCGCTCATACTGCTGGACCTGCCGCTGCAGGTTGCGTCCTTGTCGCCGGCGATGATCTGGCACGAGCGCTTCCACCGTGACCCGGCCCATGTCTGGGTCAGGCAACAGCTGGTCGAGGTCGTCGCGCCGTTCAATGTGGCCGGGGAAGCCGCATAGGCATACCTCGAGGAGTGCGCGCCACGGCCCCGCGCGGCGCGCAACGTTAGCTGCTTTACAAATCTTCACGCAGCGGAGATAAAGCGGCAATCCCCCGTGGGTTTAATGGCTGCTGTACCACATTAAACCTACGGGAACCCACTATGACAGCATCCGCAGCGGCGCGACCCTTGATGGTCTTGCGCGATTTGAGCAAACGTTACGACAGTAGCGCAGGCAGCCTGACGGCGCTGGACGGCATCAACCTGGAGGTGCGGGCCGGCGAGTTCGTCGCCGTGGTCGGCAAGTCCGGCAGCGGCAAGTCCACGCTGCTGAACCTGGCCAGCGGCATCGACACGCCGACCTCCGGCGAAGTGTGGATAGACGGCGCCGCCGTGCACGCCATGAGGCAGTCGGAGCTGGCGCGCTGGCGCGGCCGCCATCTGGGCATCGTGTTCCAGTTCTTCCAGCTGTTGCCGACGCTGACGGTGGCCGAGAACGTGATGCTGCCGATGGACTTCTGCGCCACCTATCCGGCGCGTCAGCGGCGCGCGCGCGCGCTGGCGCTGCTGGCGCAGCTCGACATCGCCGCCCAGGCCGACAAGCTGCCGTCGGCGCTGTCCGGCGGCCAGCAGCAGCGCGCCGCGATCGCCCGCGCGCTGGCCAACGACGCCCCCGTCCTGGTGGCCGACGAGCCGACCGGCAATCTCGATAGCGACACCACGCGCCAGATCATGCAGCTGTTCGCCGACCTGGCAGGGCAGGGCAAGACGGTGCTGATGGTGACCCACGAGCGCGACTTCGGCCACTACTTCACGCGCCTGGTCACGCTGGCCGACGGCCGCATCCGCACGCCGCACGACGGCGCGGCCGGCAGCGGCCATCACGACCATCACGACCATCACGGCCGCGACGCCAGCCAGGTGCATCATGCTTAGCCCGCGCTGGCGCAAGCTGCTGCGCGACGTGGCGCTCACGCCGGGCCGCGTGGCCTTGATGGTGCTGGCGATGGCGGCCGGCGTGTGCGCGCTGGCCACCATGTTGAGCAGCTACACCATCCTCGGCCGCGAGACCGCGCGCAACTACCTCGACACCAATCCGCCCTCGGCCACGCTGCAGCTGGAGCGCATCGACGCGCCGCTGCTGGCGGCGATCCGCGCCTTCCCCGGCATCGCGCAGGCGCAGGCCAGCGGCACGGCCGGCGTCACGCTGGCGGGCCAGGGCGAGGCGCTGCCGCTGACCATCTTCATGGTCGACGATTTCAGCGCGCTGCGCATCAACACCGTGTACCGCGAGCAGGGCGCGTGGCCGCCGCCGGACGGCTCGCTGCTGCTGGAGCGCGAGGCGCTGCGCCTGATCGGCGCGCGCATCGGCCAGCGCCTCACCGTCAGCACCGGCCACGGCGCGCCGCAGTCGCTGCTGGTCTCCGGCACCGTGCACGATCCGGCGCTGCCGCCGGCCAGCCGCGGCCAGACCGTGTACGCCTACGCCACGCCGGCCACGGTGGCCGCGCTGGGGCTGGACGGCAGCCTGCGCCAGCTCAAGCTGACCGTCAGCGAACAGCCGATGAACGTCGACGCCATCGAGGCGACGGTGGCGCGGCTGGCGCTGTGGCTGCGCCAGAACGGCCACGCGGTCGAGCGCATCCGGATACCGCCGCCCGGCGAACATCCGCACCAGAAGGTCATGTCCTCGATGCTGGCCATGCTGCTGGTGTTCAGCGGCGTGGCGCTGCTGCTGTCGGCGGTGCTCACGGCCACGGTGGTGGGCGGCATGCTGCAGCAGCAGCGGCGCCAGATCGGCGTGATGAAGACCGTCGGCGCGCGCCGCGCGCAGATCGCCGGCCTGTATCTGACGCTGGTGCTGGCGCTGGCCGCCGTCGCCACCGCGCTGGGCATGGCGGCCGGGCTGGCGGCCGGGCGCGCGTTCTCGCGCGTGGTGCTGAACCAGATCCTCAACTTCACCATGCACAGCGGCGCGGTCCCGCACTGGTGCTATCTGCTGCTGGTGGCGGCCGGCGTGCTGCTGCCGCTGGCGGTCGCCGCGCTGCCCATCGCCCAGGCCAGCGCGGCCACGGTGCAGGCGGCCATCAGCGACAACGGCAGCCATGGCCAGCGCTACGCGGCGCCGGCCGCGTGGCTGGAGCGCCTGCCGCTGGTGGACCGCAGCCTGCTGCTGGCGCTGCGCAACAGCCTGCGCCGGCGCGCCCGTCTGCTGTTGACCCTGGCCCTGCTGGCGCTGGCCGGAGCGATGTATATGAGCAGCCTGAACATCCGGGCGGCGTCGGCGCGGCACTTGGTGCTGGCGGCGTCCGAGCGCCACTACGATATCGAGACCACGCTGGCGCGCCCGGCGCCGGTGGCGCAGGTCACGCAGCTGCTGGGCGCCTTGCCCGAGGTGGCGCTGGTCGAGGCGTGGGAGCGCAGCAGCGTGGCCCGCGCGCGCGCCGACGGCCTGGAGATCGAGCGGGTCTATCCCGACGGCGCGCACGGCACGCTGGCGCTGCAGGCGGTGCCGGCGCACAACGCCACGCTCGGGCTGGAGATGCTGGCCGGGCGCTGGCTGGCCGACGGCCAGTCCGACGAGGTGGTGCTGAACAGCGCCGCGCTGGAATTCTTCCCGCAGGCGCGGGTCGGCGCCAGCATCGGCCTCGCCGGCCATGGCCGCACGCTGACCCTGCGCGTGGCCGGCATCGCGCGCCAGGACATGACGGCGGCCACGGTGTTCGTGCCGGCGTCGACCTATGCGCGCATGGCGGGGCGCGCCGGGCAGGCCGCCAGCTACCGCATCGTGCTGCGCGCGCACGACGAGGCGGCCATCGCGCGGGCGGCGCGCCGGGTCGGCGGCGCGCTGGCCGGCGCCGGCATCGAGCTGCGCCTGAACATGACCGAGACCATGCTGCGCAAGGAGGTCGACGGCCATTTCGACCTGCTGATCGCGGCCATGCTGTTCATCGCGCTGCTGATGGCGGCGGTGGGCTTGTTCGGGCTGGGCTCGGCGATGGGCAGCAACGTGGCCGAGCGCGGGCGCGAGTTCGGCATCATGCGCAGCATCGGCGCCAGTTCGGCCGTGGTGCTGCGCAACGTGCTGGCCGAGGGCGTGCTGGTGGCGCTGATGAGCGTGCCGCTGGCGCTGCTGCTGTCTCTGCCGCTGTCGGCGGCGATCGGCGCCTATCTGGGCGAGCTGCTGTTCGGGCTGGCCTTCCCGCTGACCGTGTCGGCCGCCGGCGCGCTGGCCTGGCTGGCCATGGTTCTGCTGGGCGCGCTGCTGGCGAGCGGCCTGCCGGCGTGGTCGGCCTCGCGCCTGAGCATCCATCAATCCCTGGCCAGCCTGTGAAAGGAGCCGCCATGAAAAAATCCGCTGTCATCGCCGTCTTGTTGCTGGCCGCCGGCGCCGCCCTGGTGGGCGCCGCGCGCTATCTCGACCTGGCCGGCCTGTTCAAGCGCCTGCACGGCATGTGAGGGGCGCCTCAGCTGCCGTTGGCCACCCGCTGCTGGATGGCCTCGATCAGTTTTTCGGCGCGCATCTGGCGCAGCACGACCGCCAGCTGCGCCGCCAGCGCCTCGTGGCGCTTGTGCAGATAGTGATACACGGGGAACGAGGCCAGCGGCGGGGCCAGCACCCGCACTTCGTCGAGCTTGAGCTGCTTGATCACCGCCATGCCCGACAGGCGGTTGCCGACCACCAGGTCGGTGCGGCCCACCATCATTTTCTGGAACGCCTGGGTCATGGTGGGGACCGCTTCGGTCTTCATGCCGGCGGTGTTCTCCTGCACGATCTTGATCCCGCGCACGTGGCCAATGGTGTAGGGCTTGAGGCTGTCCCACCCGTTGAGCACGAACTCGGTGCCGTGCGTGAAGACCACGATTTCGTAGGTCAGCAGCGCCACCGGCACGATGATCAGGTTGGCGTACTGGCGGTCCATGCCCAGCTTGCGGTACAGCTCGCCGTCCATGCGGCCCTCGTTGGCGTAGATCAGCGTGCGCTCGCCCGGCAGGCGGTGCACTTCCAGCTGGTAGCCCAGGCGCTTGTAGGCTTCGCGCAACACCTGCTCGGCGACGTCGGTGGCGGGGTCCTCGCCCACCAGCGTGGAGACGTTGATGACCGGTTTGGCCGTGGCCGCCGCGGCGGGCAGCCACGGCAGCGCGGCAAGCTGGAGAAGGGCGCGGCGCTTCATGTCGGTGTTCTTTCTGCGTGGCTCAGTTGGCGGCCATGTCTTCAGCATAGACGCTGGCGCGCCGTTCCGCCAAGAGCGCGTGCCGATACCGTTGGATTCTATCCACCGGGAAATTTCCCGGCTTGCGCGGCGCCAAGCGCCATGCTCCTGACAGAAACTGTCACAGCCGGCCCTTAGCATACGGGTCATGCGGTGCCGCAACGGCGCACCGCGCTAACCTACCAGGAGAACACCATGATCAGCCCCAACTATGTCCTGCTGTACGTCGACGATCCGGTCGCCAGCGCCGCCTACTACGCCGACCTGCTGGGCCAGCAGCCGGTGGACACCTCGCCCACCTTCGCGCTGTTCGTGCTGGCCACGGGCCTGAAGCTGGGCCTGTGGTCGCGCCACACGGTCGAGCCCAAGGCGCTGGCCTCGGGCGGCGGCGCCGAGCTGTGCCTGAGCGTCGACGACCGCAGCGTGGTCAACGACATGTACGCCGACTGGTCGGCGCGCGGCGTGGCCATCGCCCAGCGGCCGGTGGCGCTGGACTTCGGCTACACCTTCGTGGCGGTCGACCGCGACGGCCACCGCCTGCGCGTGTTCGTGCGCGAGGGCGTGTAAGCGGGCGGCGGCCGGCCCGGCGCCGCCCCCCCCAATTCCCGGTTGACACCCAAAATCAAGCGGTGCTATATTCGTCCGCGTGGATTGGTAACGTTTCCAATCCGCGACTGCTAACATCGCACACCAGACCAACAAGGCGCCGGGGCACATCGGCGCGCAAGGAGACAGGATGGACAAGCACCGCAGGCGCGCGCCGCCGCTGACGGCCGCGCTGGCGCTGGCGCTGGCCGCCGCCGCCACCACCGGCATGGGCCACGCGGCCGCGCCGGCCGGCCCGCGCGCCGAAGTGATGCACTGGTGGACCTCGAGCAGCGAGTCGGCCGCCGTGCGCAAGTTCGCCGACGCCTACCGCGCCGCCGGCGGCGTCTGGGCCGACACCGCCGTGGCCGGCGCCGACCAGGCCAAGGCCGTGGCGATCAACCGCATCGTCGGCGGCAACCCGCCCACCGCCGCCCAGTTCAACACCACCAAGCAGTTCCGCGACCTGATCGATCAGGGCTCGCTCAACAACGTCGACGACATCGCCGCCCGCGACCGCTGGGACCAGCTGATGCCCGGCCCCATGCTCGACGTCATCCGCGTCAAGGGCCACTACTACGCGCTGCCGGTGGACATCCACATGTCGACCTGGATCTGGTATTCCAAGGCCGCCTTCAGGAAGGCCGGCATCGCCGCCGAGCCCACCACGCCGGACCAGCTGTTCGCCGCGCTCGACAAGCTCAAGGCGGCCGGCCTGGTGGGCCTGGCGCACGGCGGCCAGCCGTGGCAGGAGAACATCCTGTTCCAGGCCATGCTGGCCAACGTCGGCGGCAAGCAGCTGTACCTGCAGGTGCTGCGCGACCGCGACCCCAAGGCGCTCAACTCGGAGGCGTTCCGCAAGGTGCTGGCGGCCTTCAAGCGCCTGCAAAGCTACGTGGACGCCGGCTCGCCCAACCGCAACTGGAACGACGCCACCGCCATGCTCATCAGCGGCAAGGCCGGGGTGCAGATCATGGGCGACTGGGCCAAGGGCGAGTTCGCCGCCGCCAGGCAGAGCGCCGGCAAGGACTACGGCTGCATCGCCGGCCTGGGCCCGGCCGTGCCCTACCTGATCCAGGGCGACGCCTTCGTCTTCCCCAAGACCGCCAACGCCGACGCGGTCAAGGCGCAGAAGCTGCTGGCCACCACCATGCTGGCGCCGGCCGCCCAGCTCGAGTTCAGCAAGCTCAAAGGCTCGCTGCCGGTGCGCAGCGACATCGACGTGTCGTCGATGGACGCCTGCGCCCAGGCCGGCATGGCGATCATGAAGGACAAGGCGCGCCAGGTCGGCATGATCGAGGTCTACCTGACGCCGGACCAGAACGGCGCGCTGCAGGACGTGCTGACGGCCTTCTGGAACACCCGCATGCCGGTGGAGAAGGCGCAGAAGAGCATCGCGGCCGCGCTGCTGGAGTGAGGGCGCGGTGTGCTTGTCACCGCCGGGCGCCATGGGGTATGCTTGCCGCCGACTGAACGGATAAGGGAAGCTGTGGCAACTATCAAGGACGTAGCCCGCTTGGCGGGAGTGGGGCTGGGCACTGCGTCGCGTGTGATCAGCGGCAAGGGCTCGGTGTCGCAGGCAACGCTGGAAAAGGTGCGCAAGGCGATCGATGAGCTGGAGTTCCGCCCCTCGCACGCGGCGCGCTCGCTGCTGTCGGGCAGCTCGCAGATGATAGGCGTGTACATTCCCTACCTGAGCGGGACGTTCTACACGCCCATCCTGCAGTCGATCTACACGGCGCTGCGGGCGGCCGGGCTGAACATGGTGGTGGCCTTCGGCGTGGGCGAGGGCGACGCGCGCCAGCAGGCGATCGAGGGCATCAACTTCCTGATCGAGCGCGGCAGCGACGGCCTGATCGTGATGAGCAACGCGCTGGAGGACGAGGATTTCCTGGCGCTGGGGCCGTTCCAGTCGCGGGTGGTGGTGATCAACCACGCCTTCGCCAGCATCGCCGGCCAGTGCTTCACGGTCGACCACGAGGCCGGCGGCCGGCTGGCGGCGCGCACGCTGCTGGAACAGGGCCACCGCCGCATCGCGGTGATCGCGGGCCGCGCCAGCGCGCCGGACAACCGGCAGCGCATCGCCGGCTTCCTGGCCGAGCTGGAGGCGGCCGGCATCGCGCCGGCGTCGGTGTGGATGGAGGACGGCCAGTTTTCGCCGGAGGGCGGCTGGGCCTGCGCCGAGCGGCTGATGGCGTCGGGCTACGAGTTCACGGCGGTGTTTTGCGCCAACGACGAGATGGCGGTGGGCGCCTTGTCCTGCTTCCAGCAGGCCGGGGTGGCGGTGCCGGGGCAGGTCTCGGTGCTGGGCTACGACGACACGCACAGCGCGCAGTTCACCGCGCCGCGCCTGACGAGCGTGCACATCCCGTGGAGCGAGATGACCTTGAACGGCTTGAACTACCTGCTGAACCGCTGCTACGAGCTGCAGCGGCCGGTGGAGCGGGAATATCGCCTGCACGTCACCCAGCGCGCGTCGCTGGCGGCGCCCAGGCAGTAAGGAACGAGGAGTGTGCGCTGGCCGCATGCTCTTTTTTTGCAGTGAAATGGAAACGATTCCACATACAAACCATGACCATGATACTTACCGACCTGCCTACGGCGATCCGGCGTAGCGACTTTGCCAGCGACTTCCTGTGGGGCGTCTCGACGTCGGCCTACCAGATCGAGGGCGCCGCCGCGCTGGACGGCCGCGTGCCGTCGATCTGGGACACCTTCAGCGCCACCCCGGGCAAGGTGCGCGACGGCTCGACCGGCGCCGTGGCCTGCGACCACTACCACCGCTGGGAGGAGGACCTGGACCTGGCCCAGTCGATGGGCCTGAACGCCTACCGCTTCTCGATCGCCTGGCCGCGCATCTTCAACGGCGTCGACCCCGAGCCGAACGCGCAGGGCCTGGCGTTCTACTCGAAGCTGGTGGACGGCATGCTGGCGCGCGGCCTGCAGCCGTGGTGCACGCTGTACCACTGGGACTTGCCGCAGTTCCTGCAGGACCAGGGCGGCTGGGCCAACCGCGCCACGGTGGACGCCTTCCTGCGCTACGCGGACGTGGTCAGCAAGCATTTGGGCGGGCGCGTGCGGCACTGGATCACCCACAACGAGCCGTGGTGCACGGCCATGCACGGCAACTGGGACGGCATGCACGCGCCGGGCAACAAGAGCCTGCCGCTGGCGCTGCAGGTGTGCCACAACGTGCTGGTGTCGCACGGCCTGGCGGTGCCGCTGATCCGCGCCAACGTGCCGGACGCGCAGGTCGGCATCGCCCTGAGCCTGCATCCGGTCAAGGCGGCCAGCGACGCCGCCGCCGACCGCGAGGCCGTGCTGCGCCACGACGCGCTGCGCAACCGCTGGTTCCTCGACGCGCTGTATGGCCGCGGCTATCCGGAACTGGCGCTGCAGCTGGTGGGCAAGGACGCCCCGCAGGTGCTGCCGGGCGACATGGAGGCGATCGCCGCGTCCATGGATTTCCTCGGCGTGAACTACTACTTCCCCGAGGTGGTGCGCGACGCGCCGGAGCAGTATCCGCTGCGCACGGCCATCGTCTATCCGCAGGACCGCCAGCGCACGGACTTCGGCTGGGAGGTGTCGCCGCAAGGTCTGGTCGATCTGCTCGAGCGCGTGGCGCGCGACTACCCGACCGGCGCCTTGTACGTGACCGAGAACGGCTCGTCCTACGACGACCACCTGACCGGGGACGGCGCGGTCGACGACACGGCGCGGCGCGACTACCTGATCCGCCACCTGGCCGCCGTGCGCGACGCCATCGCGGCGGGCGGCAACATCAAGGGCTACTTCGCCTGGAGCCTGCTGGACAACTTCGAATGGGCGGAAGGCTATCTGCGCCGCTTCGGCCTGACCTACATCGACTATCCGACCCAGCGCCGCATCCTCAAGCAGAGCGGCCGGTGGTACAGCGCCTTCCTGCACGGCGCATAAAACGACATCAACAACGGAGACAAGCACCGAATGAACACCCACAACCACATCCTGCGCCGCGCCGTGCTGGCCGCCACGCTGGCGCTGGGCGCCGCCGCCGCGCCGGCCGCGCCGACCGATAAGCCGCTGGCCGACTGGCCCCACATCACCAGCGCCGTCAAGCAGGACAAGGCGATGGAAGCGCGCATCGCGCAGATCGTGGCCGGCATGACGCTGGCGCAGAAGGTCGGCCAGATGACGCAGCCGGAAATCAAATTCATCACCCCGGAGCAGGTGCGCCAGTACTACGTCGGCTCGGTGCTCAACGGCGGCGGCAGCTGGCCGCAGGGGAACAAGCACGCCAGCGCGGCCGACTGGGTCAAGCTGGCCGACGCCTACTACGACGCCTCGATGAGCACCGACATGAAGGTCAGGGTGCCGGTCATCTGGGGCATCGACGCCATGCACGGCAACAGCAATATGTACGGCGCCACGCTGTTCCCGCACAACATAGGACTGGGCGCCGCGCGCGACGTCAAGCTGGTCGGCCAGATGGCCAGGTCGGTCGCCAAGGCGGTGCGCGCCACCGGCATCGACTGGGTGTTCGCGCCGACGCTGGCCGTGGTGCGCGACGACCGCTGGGGGCGTACCTACGAATCGTTCTCCGAAGACCCGGCCATCGTCAGGGACTACGCGGGCGCCTACGTCAAGGGCCTGCAGGACGACCTGAAATCGGACGACACCGTGGTCGCCACCGCCAAGCACTTCATCGGCGACGGTGGCACGGCCGAGGGCAAGGACCGCGGCGAGAACCAGTCCACCATGGCCGACATGATCAACATCCACGCGCAGGGCTACTACCCGGCGCTGCAGGCCGGCGTGCAGACGGTCATGGCGTCCTTCAACAGCTGGAACGACGTCAAGGGCGGCTCCGACCACGGCAAGATGCACGGCAGTAAAGAGCTGCTGACCGACGCGCTGAAAACGAAAATGGGCTTCGACGGCCTGGTGGTGAGCGACTGGAACGCCATCGCCGAAGTGCCGGGCTGCGCCAACGACAGCTGCGCCGCCTCGATCAACGCCGGCGTCGACATGGTGATGGTGCCGGAACACTGGAAGACCTTCATCGCCAACACCATCGCCCAGGTGGAGCGGGGCGAGATCCCGATGTCGCGCATCGACGACGCGGTCACCCGCATCCTGCGCGTGAAGCTGCGCGCCGGCCTGTTCGACGGCAGGAAGCCGTCGCAGAACGTCTACGCCGGCAAGCAGGAGCTGCTGCAGGCGCGCGCGCTGGCGCGCCAGGCGGTGCGCGAATCGCTGGTGCTGTTGAAGAACAACGGCGGCGTGCTGCCGCTGGCGCGCGGTAAAAAGATCCTGGTGGTCGGCAAGAGCGCCGACAACATGGCCAACCAGTCGGGCGGCTGGTCGCTGACCTGGCAGGGCACCGACAACAAGAACAGCGACTACCCGGTCAGCGACACCATCCTGGCCGGCATCGAGGACGCCGCCGGCAAGGACAACGTCACCTACAGCGAAAACGCCGCCGGCGTCGACGTGGGCAAGTTCGACGCCGTCATCGCCGTCATCGGCGAGACGCCCTACGCGGAAGGCGACGGCGACATCGGCCCATCGGGCACGCTGCGCCTGTCCGGCCGCCATCCCGAGGACCTGGCGGTGCTGCAGGCCGTGGCGGGCAAGGGCAAGCCGGTGGTGACGGTGCTGATATCGGGCCGTCCGCTGTTCGTCAACGACCTGCTCAACCTCTCGGACAGCTTCGTCGCGGCCTGGCTGCCGGGCACCGAGGGCAAGGGCGTGTCCGATGTCCTGTTCCGCAAGGCGGACGGCAAGGTCAACGCGGACTTCCGCGGCAAGCTGTCGTTCTCGTGGCCGAAGTCCGCGTGCCAGTCGCCGCTCAACGTCGGCGACGCCGTGTACGATCCGCTGTTCAAATACGGCTACGGCTTAAACTATGCGGGCAAGGGCGCCTTGCCGCTGCTGGACGCAAGCTATCCGGCCGGCGGCTGCGGCAAGGCCACCTCGGTGCCTGTGTACGCGCCGGCCGACCGCTCGACCTACGCGCTGTACGTGAGCAGCGGCGGCCAGCGCGTGGCGCTGGGCGCGGACCTGAACGCCGTGTTCAACCTGCCCACCGTCAAAGTCGAAACCGCGCAGATCAACACCCAGCAGGACGCCAAGCGCCTCAGCTGGACCGGCGCGGCCAGGCTGGAGGCGCAGGCGACGCACGCACAGAAGCTGCCGGCGTTCGCTTCGGCCGACGGCGCACTGCAGTTTGATGCTATCGTGTCGGCTGCGCCGCAGGGCAAGGCCAGCGTCGGCATCGAAACCGTGGAGCTGGACGCCAGCGCCGTGTTCCGGCGCCTGGCAGGAAAAGGCAAGCAGACGGTGAAAATCCCGCTGGCCTGTTTCAGCGCCCAAGGACTGTCGCTGGCGGCGTTGAGCACGCCGTTCAGCGTGGCCGCCGACGCGCCGTTCGCGGCGACGTTCGCCAACATCCAGATCGTTGGCGGCGCCGCCAGGGACAAGGATGCGCTGGCGTGCGGCGACTTTAAATAAACTCAGGAGACTCTCCAAGCATGGAACACTATTCCCAAGCCGTCGCTGTGCCGGGTGGCCAGAGCCAGACCGGCGGCAACACCGGCCCGTTGATCATCGTCACCATCCTGTTCTTCATGTGGGGTTTGCTGACCTCCATGAACGACGTGTTGATCCCGCACCTGAAGGCGGTCTACACGCTGACCTACGTGCAGGCGATGCTGGTGCAGTTCTGCTTCTTCGGCGCTTACTTCATCGTCTCGCTGCCGGCCGGTATGCTGATCAAGAAGATCGGCTACCAGAACGGCGCCGTCGCCGGCCTGACCATCGCGGCTGCCGGCTGCGCCTTGTTCTATCCGGCGGCGACCAGCGGCTACACGCTGTTCCTGATCGCCTTCTTCGTGCTGGCGGGCGGCATCACGGTGCTGCAGGTGGCGGCCAATCCCTACGTGACGGTGCTGGGAGATCCGCAGACCGCGTCCAGCCGCCTGACGCTGACCCAGGCCTTCAATTCGCTGGGCACCACCGTGGCGCCGACGCTGGGCGGCATGCTGATCCTGGCCGGCGGCGTGATGAGCTCCGCCGACATGGCCAAGCTCACCACCGAACAACTGGCGGCCTACCACGCCACCCAGGCGGCCAGCGTGCAAGGCCCGTATCTGGTGCTGGCCGCGGCCTTGCTGGCGCTGGCGGTGCTGTTCGCGATGGCGCGCCTGCCCAAGATCGTCGACGCCGAACAGGCGGGCGGAGAAAGCGCCGGCTGGTCGGCCGTGCTGCAGCACCGCCATCTGGTGCTGGGCGCTGTGGCGATCTTCCTGTATGTGGGCGGCGAGGTCAGTATCGGCAGCTTCATGATCAACTTCATGGGCGACCCGAAAGTGGCGGGGCTGTCGGCCGCCGACGCCGCGCCTTTCGTCAGCTACTACTGGGGCGGCGCGATGGTGGGCCGCTTCATCGGCTTCGCCGTGATGCGCTACGTCAGCCCGGGCAAGGCGCTGGCCTTCAACTCGGCGGCGGTGATCGCGCTGGTGCTCACCGCGATCTTCAGCGGCGGCCATCTGGCGATGTGGGCGATGCTGGCGGTTGGCCTGTTCAACTCCATCATGTTCCCGACCATCTTCTCGATGGCGCTCAACAAGCTGGGACCGTTGACCGGCCAGGGTTCGGGCGTGCTGTGCATGGCCATCGTCGGCGGCGCGCTGGTGCCGTTCGGCCAGGGCCTGCTGGCGGACACCATCAGCCTGCAACTGTCCTTCCTGGTGCCGGCGGCCTGCTACACCTTCATCCTGTACTTCGGCCTGAAGTACGCCAATATGTACTCCGACAAATAACTTGCCGCGGCTATACACACACACTGGGTATAGCCGCCTTCTCCTTCTAGCAAACCTACTGAAATCGCTGCTGAAATCTACTGAATTGAACTTCCTTGGACTTCCGCTGTCCAACTCAGTAACCGGAAGCAGAAATCAGTAGGTTTCAGTAAGGAGAACAGCATGGTTCCTACAATGAGTGTGAACGTCTCCGGCCCCCATCGCCTTCGACTGAGCGCCGCCGCACAAGCTCGCCCGGCCCGTATATTTTTAAATTTTTGATCTGGCGCATTGATATGGTGCTTTAGCGTAACGTGCGGGATTTTCGGCGTTGCAAGCCGCACTATCATGGCAACTTACCTACACACAAAGGACAGTGTCATGAGCAATTCCATCAAAGCATATCTGGTCGGCGGCGGCATCGGCTCGCTGTCCGCGGCCGCCTTCATGATCCGCGACGCCGGCGTCGACGGCCGCAACATCACCATCTTCGAAGCGCTGCCGCTGGCCGGCGGCAGCCTCGATGGCGGCGGCAACGCCGACACCGGCTACACCCTGCGCGGCGGCCGCATGCTCACCACCGACAACTACGAATGCACCTGGGACCTGTTCAAGAGCATCCCCTCGCTGGAACACCAGGGCCAGAGCGTCTACGACGAAACGGTGGCCTTCAACAAGATGCACAAATCGCACTCGCAGGCTCGCCTGGTCGACCGCAACCGCTTCCGCGTGAACGTGGAGTCGATGGGCTTCAGCATGCAGGACCGCACCGAGCTGCTGGCACTGGCCGAGGCCGACGAGGAAAAACTGGGCAACAGCGCCATCACCGACTGGCTGTCGCCGGAATTCTTCGACACCAAATTCTGGTACATGTGGGCCACCACCTTCGCCTTCCAGCCATGGCACAGCGCCGTCGAATTCAAGCGCTACCTGCACCGCTTCATGATGGAATTCTCGCGCATCGAAACGCTGGCAGGCGTCAAGCGCACCGTCTACAACCAGTACGACTCCTTCGTGCGTCCATTGCAGCACTGGCTGCAGCAGCAGGGCGTGCAGCTGGTACGCGACTGCAAGGTCGACGACATCGAGCTGATGGAGGAGGGCGGCGCGCTGACCGCGACCGCGCTGCGCTGCACCCGCAACGGCGAAGCGATGACCATCGCCGTCGGCCCGCGGGACCTGGTGTTCTTCCAGAACGGCTCGATGACCGACGCCTCCAGCTTCGGCAGCATGCGCAGCGCCCCGCCCAAGCTGGACAAGCGCGACAGCCAGGGCTGGGCCTTGTGGGAAAAGCTGGCGGTGGACCGTCCGCAGTTCGGCAACCCGGCGGCGTTCAACTCCAGCATCCCGGAATCGTGGTGGGAGTCGTTCACCGTCACGCTGAAGGACCCGGCCTTCTTCGACAAGATGGAACAGTTCAGCGGCAACGCTGCCGGCACCGGCGGCCTGGTGACGTTCAAGGATTCGAACTGGCTGATGTCCATCGTGCTGGCGCACCAGCCGCACTTCGCCGGCCAGCCGGAAGGCGTGCAGGTATTCTGGGGCTACGCGCTGCATCCCGACCGCGTCGGCAACTTCGTCGCCAAGCCCATGGCCGATTGCAGCGGCGAGGAGATCCTGCGTGAGCTGTGCGGCCACCTCAATTTCGACCTGGAGATCATGGCCAAGGCCAACTGCATCCCCTGCCGCATGCCCTACATCACCAGCATGTTCATGCCGCGCTTTAAGAGCGACCGTCCGCTGCCGGTGCCGGCCAACTCGCGCAACCTGGCCTTCGTCAGCCAGTTCGTCGAGGTGCCGGAGGACGTGGTGTTCACCGTCGAATACTCGGTGCGCGCGGCGCAGATGGCGGTCTACCAGCTGCTCGACGTCAAGCGCGAAATACCGCCGGTCAGCCACCACGACCAGTCCATGAAAGTGAAACTGGACGCCCTCGTGAAGGCATTCCGGTAAGACGCCATACTCTCCGTGCCCACCACACGGGGAGTGTCCATGATTGCCTGCGCCGGCCGGCGGCGGCAATCAGGCTAGAACGCCCATCAGTTTTTGCATCGGGCTCAGTTCGATCAGCGAGTCCGGTTCGTCGATTTCCAGCATCACGTCGTTATAAGCGACAGCGCGCAACGGTTCGATTTCCTCGGCATCGGTTTGTCTGGCCTCGTGCAGCAGATGCTGGATGGCGGGCGCGTCCAGCAGATCGGACTTGGCGATCAGCGCCGCATATTTCCGGACATCGGCGTGGAACGCGGCGATCCTTTCGGCCGGCCGTATGGCGTAGTTCAGGATGCCGAAGATGGCGAACGCCGCCAGCATCCAGGTCGCCGCGACCGGCATCTGTGCCGAGACGGCCGCAATGGTGCTGCTGCCGGCGAGCAAACTCATGAAGGTAAATGCGGTTTGTATGCGCCGATAGAAGCGCTCACTGCGCTGACAGAAGCGCTGCGCATAACGCAGCTCGATTTGCAGTTGTTCCTTGTCCAGTTCCATATCATTCCCCTTTCTTCGGCTGAGGCTGCGCCGGCTTGGGCTTGCGCTTCCGGCGTTTGGGTTTGGGTATCGTGCGCGGCGGCACATAGGATTTGGGGTCCGGGAGCTTCATTGTAGGCCTTTCATGCCCGGAATGACGGGCGCACGAAACCATCATGCGATGTCTCTTTGAGGTCGCCTTGTGCAGGATCAGGAGTGTGCCGGGCCGGTCGGCGAGGGAGGATGCCGCCGGTCAGATGCCCGGCGGCGGAAAGGGATTACAGGAAACGGTCGAGGATTTTCTTGCTGTGCTTGTCCAGCTCGCGCACGTCGCGGATCAGGTAGTGGATGCCGTGGATGTCGGAGATCAGCAGCGTGTCCACCGTCAGGCGGCGGATGTCCTCCTCGCCGCGCAGCACGAACTCGGTGTCGCCGCGATCGGTCGCCACCGACCATGTGCACGGCGTGGCGAAGCTGGTCACGCTGTTGATGCGCGCGATCTCCGGCATGAATTCGCGTCCCGCCAGCTCATCGCGCACCAGCTGCCCCACGGCCGCCGGCAGATCCTCGATGCGGTCGATCCAGCCCACCTCCTTGCCGTCGGTGCTCACCAGCGCGATGCCGTCGTCCGGCGCCTGCACCGGGAAGGCGCGCACCGGCGCCACGCTCTCGTGCACCTCGCCCTCGGCCGTGGTCAGCACCAGGCGGCCGAAGGGATTGCGTGTCAAATCAAAAATGGTCGTCATATGCTTGTTCTCTTAATCTTTGCTGCCGCTGTCGCCGAGATCCGTGTCGACGTTGCGGGCCTGCGCCTGGTACAGGCGGAAGTAGGCGCCTTCGCGCGCCATCAGGTCGTCGTGCGCGCCTTCCTCCACCACCACGCCGCGGTCCAGCACCACCAGGCGATCCGCCTTCTGCAGCGTGGACAGGCGGTGCGCGATCGCGATCGTGGTGCGGCCCTGCACCAGGTTCTCCAGCGCGCGCTGGATCTCCTTCTCGGTCTCGGAATCGACCGAGGACGTGGCCTCGTCGAGGATCAGGATCTTCGGATCGATCAGCAGCGCGCGCGCGATCGAGATGCGCTGGCGCTCGCCGCCGGACAAGCCCTGTCCGCGCTCGCCCACCATCGAATCGTAACCCTGCGGCAGGCGCAGGATGAACTCGTGCGCATGCGCGGCGCGGGCGGCGGCGATGATCTCGGCGCGCGTGGCGCCCGGCTTGCCGTAGGCCAGATTCTCGGCGATGGTGCCGAAGAACAGGAACGGCTCCTGCAGCACCAGGCCGATGTTGCGGCGGTAGTCCGACACCGCGAACGAGCGGATGTCCACGCCGTCGAGCATGATCGCGCCCTCCGACACGTCGTAGAAGCGGCAGATCAGGTTGACCAGCGTCGACTTGCCGGAACCCGAATGGCCCACCAGGCCGATCATTTCGCCGGCCTTGATGTCGAGCGAGATGCCGCGGTTGACGGCGCGGTTCCCGTAGCGGAAGCCCACCTCGCGCAAGGTGATGTTGCCGTCCACCTTGGCCAGCTTGACCGGATTCGCAGGCTCCGGCACCGACGACACGTGGTCGAGGATGTCGAAGATGCGCTTGGCGGCCGACGCCGACTTCTGCGTCACCGAGACGATGCGGCTCATCGAATCGAGGCGGCCGTAGAAGCGGCTGGAGTAGGCGATGAAGGCCGACAGCACGCCGACCGTGATATGGCCCTTGGACACCTGGTAGATGCCGAACACCCAGATCACCAGCAGCCCCAGCTCCGTCAGGAACGACACGGTGGGCGAGAACAGCGACCAGATTTTATTGAGCTTGTCGTTGACCGCCAGATTGTGCTTGTTGGCGGTGCGGAAGCGCGCCGCCTCGCGCGACTCCTGCGCGAACGCCTTCACCACGCGGATGCCGGGTATGGTGTCGGCCAGCACGTTGGTCACCTCGCCCCACACGCGGTCGATCTTCTCGAAGCCGGTGCGCAGACGGTCGCGCACCACGTGGATCAGCCAAGCGATGAACGGCAGCGGCAGCAGCGTGAAGATCGCCAGCCACGGATCAATCGAGAACAGGATCACGCCGGTCATGATGATCATCAGGCAGTCCGACGCGAAGTCCAGCAGGTGCAGCGACAGGAACACGCAGATGCGGTCGCTCTCGCTGCCGATGCGCGACATCAAGTCGCCGGTGCGCTTGCCGCCGAAGTATTCCAGCGACAGCCGCAGCAGGTGGTCGTAGGTCTCGGTGCGCAGGTCGGCGCCGATGCGCTCCGACACCAGCGCCAGCACATAGGTCTTGCCCCAGCCAAGTATCCACGCCAGCACCGCCGATCCCACCAGGCCGGACATGTACAGCGCCACCAGCGAGGTATCGACCGGCGCCCCGTTCTGGTAGGGGATCAGCACCTTGTCCATCAGCGGGATGGTGAGGTAGGGCGGGATCATGTGCGCGCCGGTGCTGAGCAGCATCAGCGCGAAGCCGAAGCCCAGTTGCAGCTTGTACGGGCCGGCGAAGCGCCACAGGCGGAACAAGGTCCACGTCGACGGCGGCGTGTACACCACCTTGGTGCAGATCGGGCACTCCTCCTGCTCCGGCTCCAGCGGCGCCTTGCAGCTCGGGCAGACGTTCTTTTCCTCGCGCACCACCGGCACGCCCAGCGCGTGGCTGTCGCGGTGGGCGTTGAACTGCTCCACCAGACGGATCGCCTGCAGGTTCTGGCCCAGCGTGAAACGCCAGGCGCCGAGCCGGCCGCCGTTGTTCACCAGCTCCAGGTGGCCGACGCCCGCGTGGTCATGGTGCTTGAGCGCCAGGTCCTTAGCGAAAGACCAATGTTGCCAGTCCGCGCGGCCTGGCGCGCGCGCCAGCACGCCGCGTTCGGTGACGACAATCACGCCCTTGGAAAAACGAAGTTGTTCATCCAGGTCAACCTCCAGGGCACTTACCGCGTTTTCCCCTTGGGAAAGTTGTGCCTGCACCTCGGAACGCCAGCGCTCGGGAAGCTCGCTCTGGCTGGTGTTGGAGGAAAGTTGTTCTGTTGTCATCGTGCTGCGTACTCCGGTGGCGAAAAGGTGGAACAAAGGTGGAACTTGTCGGCGTTGCGACTGATGCAAGCGCTTTATTTACGGTATTCTGTCACTGGTCACATCCTTGACAGAAATCAAGAAAAACCAGTGTTTTGTTGGCGGCAAGTATAACGCACGCGCAGGGTGGGCCAAATGCAATTTGGCCGCCGGCGGTGGTACAGAGGTTAAAATACGGCGCGGGCTGGCCACGGCTGATAACAAAGATACAAGAATAGAAACATGATCAAGAAGAAAGACATAGAAGTTCTCCGCGTCACCCATCTGCGCGGACCCAATATCTGGACCTATCGCCCGGTGATCGAGGCGTGGCTGGATATCGGCGAGCTGGAGAATTTCCCCTCGAATTTGTTGCCTGGCTTGTACGAGCGCCTGACCGCGATCCTGCCGGGGCTGATCGTCCACCGCTGCGGCGTGGGCGAGCACGGCGGCTTCCTCGAGCGCCTGCGCGACGGCACCTACGCCGGCCACATCCTCGAACACGTGGTGCTGGAACTGCAAAACCTGGCCGGCATGAAGACCGGCTTCGGCAAGACGCGCCAGATCGGCGAGAACACCGGCCTGTACAAGATGGCCTTCCGCACCCGCCAGGAGCAGGTGGGGCGCGCCGCGCTGGCCGCCGGCCGCGACCTGCTGATGGCGATGATCGAGGACCAGCCGTACGACCTGGCCGCCACCGTGGCCGAGCTGACCGACCTGGTCGAGTCGCTGTGCCTGGGCCCGAGCACCGCCAACATCGTCGACGCCGCCACCGTGCGCAAGATCCCGTCGATCCGCCTGACCGACGGCAACCTGGTGCAGCTGGGCCACGGCGCCCGCCAGCGCCGCATCTGGACCGCCGAGACCGAACAGACCAGCGCCATCGCCGAAGGCATCGCCAGCGACAAGGACTTGACCAAGTCGCTGCTGGCCTCGTGCGGCGTGCCCGTGCCCGAGGGCGAGCTGGTCACCAGCGCCGAAGCGGCCTGGGAAGCGGCGCAGGACATCGGCCTGCCGGTGGTGGTCAAGCCCTACGACGGCAACCACGGCCGCGGCGTCTCGCTCAACCTGATGACCGAGGCCGACGTCACCGCAGCCTACGTGCTGGCTGCGCGCAAGGGCGGCAGCAAGAGCGTCATCGTCGAGCGCTTCATCGCCGGCAACGAGCACCGCTTGCTGGTGGTGGGCAAGCGCCTGGTGGCGGCCGCCGCCGGCGAGGCGCTGTGGGTCACCGGCGACGGCAAGTCCAATATCATCGAACTGTGCGACGCCCAGATCAACACCGACCCGCGCCGCGGCACCACCGAGGACGCGCCGCTGAACGCCATCGCGCCGCAGCACGGCGCCGAGATCATCCTGGAGCTGCAGCGCCAGGGCATGACCGCCTACTCGATTCCGCTGGACGGCCAGAAAGTGCTGATCCAGCCCAACGGCAACGTCGCCAACGACGTCACCGACCTGGTGCATCCGCAGGTGGCCGCGATGGCCACGCTGGCCGCGCGCGTGGTCGGCCTGGACATCGCCGGCATCGACGTGGTGGCCGCCGACATCTCGCGTCCGCTGGAAGAGCAGGGCGGCGCCATCATCGAGGTCAACGCCAGCCCCGGCCTGCTGGCCCACATCAAGCCGGCTGGCGGCGAACCGCGCAACGTTGGCGAAGCCATCGTCGACCACCTGTTCGCGCCGGACGAAGGCGGCCGCATGCCCATCGTCGGCATCACCGGCAAGCACGGCGCCACCATGGCCTCGCGCCTGATCGCCTGGCTGCTGCAGATCAGCGGCAAGAAGGTCGGCCTGTCCTGCGCCGACGGCCTGTTCGTCAACGGCCGCCTGCTGCCGCGCGACGGCTTCAGCGACTGGGAAAGCGGCGAGCGGCTGCTGCTGAATAAAAATGTCGAAGCGGGCGTGTTCGAAGCCAGCGCCCGCATGATCCTGACCGAAGGCCTGGCCTACGACAAGTGCGCGGTCGGCGTGGTGACCGACGTCAGCGACTTCGAGGACGTGGCCGAGTTCCACATCGCCAGCCTCGACAAGCTGTACGGCGTGCTGCGCACCCAGGTCGACGTCGTCCTGCCGAGCGGCGTGGCGGTGCTCAACGCGGCCGATCCGCAAGTGGTCGACATGGCCGACCTGTGCGACGGCGACGTGATGTTCTACGGCGTCGACGAGCACCTGGCCGCGATCGCCGCCCACCGCCAGGACGGCCAGCGCGTGGTGTTCCAGCGCCAGGAGCAGCACGCCAGCCGCATCGTGCTGGCCCAGGGGCACGAGGAAGTGGCCAGCCTGCCGCTGTCGCCGCTGGTGCCGCCGGAAGCCGTGCTGGCCGCGATCGCCGCCGGCTGGGCGCTGGGCCTGACGCCTGAATTGATCGGCGCCGGCCTGCGCACCTTCGACGCCAATCCGAAGCGAACTCATCACTGATACATCACGAAAGAACAAGCAGAGTTATGGAAGTCATCCGCACCCGCGCGCTGCGCGGACCGAATCTTTGGAGCCACCACACGGCGGTGGAAGTGATCGTATCGTGCCCGCCCGAGGAGCAATCGATCGCCACGCTGCCCGGCTTCGAGCAGCGCCTGCACGCCCGCTTCCCCGCCATCGGCGCCCTGCAGACCACCGGCCACACCGACGCCGTGCCGCTGGCGCGGGTGCTGGAAGTGGCGGCGCTGAGCCTGCAGGCGCAGGCCGGCTGCCCGGTCACCTTCAGCCGCACCACCGCCACGCTGGAAGAGGGCATCTACCAGACCGTGGTCGAATACAGCGAGGAAGCGGTCGGCCGCCTGGCGCTGACGCTGGCGCACAACCTGATCAACGCCGCCCTGGCCGACACCCCGTTCGACCTGACCGGCGCGCTGAACGAACTGCGCGACCTCGACGAGGACGTGCGCCTGGGCCCGAGCACCGGCGCCATCGTCAGCGCCGCCGTCGCGCGCGACATCCCGATCCGCCGCCTGACCGAAGGCAGCATGGTGATGTTCGGCTGGGGCTCGCGCCAGCGCCGCATCCAGGCCGCCGAGATGGACAGCACCAGCGCCATCGGCGAATCGATCGCGCAGGACAAGGAGCTGACCAAGAAGCTGCTGCACGCGGCCGGCGTGCCCGTGCCCAACGGCCGCTCGGTGGAGGACGTGGAGGACGCCTGGGCCGCCGCGCAGGAAATCGGCCTGCCGGTGGTGGTCAAGCCCAAGGACGGCAACCAGGGCAAGGGCGTCACCGTCAACGTGATGACCAAGGAGCACCTGGCCAAGGCCTTCCACACCGCGCGCGAATTCCGTGACAACATCATGGTCGAGCGCTATTTGCCGGGCCACGACTTCCGCCTGCTCGTCATCGGCAACAAGCTGGTGGCCGCCGCGCGCCGTGACCCGCCGCAGGTGGTGGGCGACGGCAGCCACACCGTGCGTGAACTGGTCAACATCGTCAACGCCGACCCGCGCCGAGGCAGCGGCCATTCGACCTCGCTGACCAAGATCCGCTTCGACGACATCGCGCTGGCGCGCCTGGCGCTGCAGGACCTGGACGCCGATTCGATCCCGGCCAAGGGCCAGCGCGTCATCCTGCGCAACAACGCCAACCTGTCGACCGGCGGCACCGCCACCGACGTCACCGACGACGTGCACCCCGAAGTGGCGGCGCGCGCGGTGGAAGCGGCGCAGATGATCGGCCTCGATATCTGCGGCGTCGACGTGGTCTGCGACGGCGTGCTGCAACCGATCGAGAACCAGCGCGGCGGCGTGGTGGAAGTGAACGCCGCACCTGGCCTGCGCATGCACATCGCGCCGTCGTTCGGCAAAGGCCGCGCGGTGGGCGAAGCCATCGTCAACACCATGTTCGCGCCGGGCGAGAACGGCCGCATTCCGGTGGTCGCCGTCACCGGCACCAACGGCAAGACCACCACCGTGCGCCTGATCGCCCATCTGCTCACGGCCAGCGGCCTGCGCACCGGCATGACCAACACCGACGGCGTCTACATCGAAGGCCGCCAGACCGACAGCGGCGACTGCAGCGGCCCGCGCAGCGCGCGCAACGTGCTGCTGCACCCGGACGTCGACGCGGCCGTGTTCGAGACCGCGCGCGGCGGCGTGCTGCGCGAAGGCCTGGCCTTCGACCGCTGCCAGGTGGCGGTGGTCACCAACATCGGCAGCGGCGACCACCTCGGCCTGAACTACATCACCACGGTGGAAGACCTGGCCGTGTTGAAGCGCGTGATCGTGCAGAACGTCTCCGAGAGCGGCTTCGCGGTGCTCAACGCGATCGACCCCATCGTCGCCGGCATGGCGGCCACCTGCCGCGGCAAGGTGATCTTCTTCGGCGCCGAGCGCGGCCACCCGGTGATCGCCACGCACCTGGCGCAGGGCAGCCGCACCGTGTACGTGGAGGACGGCCACATCGTCGCCGCCGAAGGCAAGAACCTGCAGCGCATCCCATTGTCGGAAGTGCCGATCACCCGCAACGGCGCCATCGGCTTCCAGGTGGAGAACGTGATGGCGTCGGTGGCCGCGGCGTGGGGCGTGGGCATCGGCTGGGACGCGATCCGCCTCGGCCTGAAGACCTTCGCCAACGACTCCGACAACGCTCCCGGCCGCTTCAACGTGTTCGACTACAAAGGCGCCACGCTGATCGCTGACTACGGCCACAACCCGGACGCCATCCTGGCGCTGGTGCAGGCGGTGGAGACCATGCCGGCCAAGCGCCGCGCGGTGGTGATCAGCGGCGCCGGCGACCGCCGCGACCAGGACATCACGCAGCAGACGCAGATCCTGGGCCGCGCCTTCGACGACGTGATCCTGTACGAAGACGCGTGCCAGCGTGGCCGGGTGGATGGCGAAGTGGTGGGCCTGTTGCGCTCGGGCCTGGACGGCGCCCCGCGCACCACGCACATCCAGGAAATCTACGGCGAGTTCCTCGCCATCGACACCGCGCTGGCGCGCCTGAAAGAGGGCGACCTGTGCCTGATCCTGGTCGACCAGGTGGAAGAAGCGCTGGCCCACATCGCCAAGCGCATCGCCGAAGCCTAAACCACTGGGGTCAAACCACTGGGGTCAAGTCTGACATTCGGACACGAGCTCTTCCGTAGCGCCTTGCTACGGAAGAGCTCGTGTCCGAATGTCAGACTTGACCCCATTTTTTTCGCACGCATTCATTGCAAATAACTATTGATTCCATAAATATATATAGATTTTATTTATGGCGTTGCGCCGGTAGAATGATTTCACTATCAAACAACGAGGAGTCATAGCAATGAGCCAGCCACCTATCACCACCGCCTCCGGCATCCCGGTCGCCGACAACCAGAATTCCGCCAGCGCCGGCCCGCGCGGCCCGCTGCTGCTGCAAGACTTCCACCTGATCGAGAAGCTCCAGCACTTCAACCGCGAGCGCATTCCTGAGCGCGTGGTGCACGCCAAGGGTTCGGGCGCCTACGGCACCTTCACCGTCACCCACGACATCACTCGCTACACCAAGGCCAGGCTGTTCTCCGAGATCGGCAAGAAGACCGACACCTTCGTGCGCTTCTCTACCGTCGGCGGAGAGAAGGGCAGCGCCGACACCGAACGCGATCCGCGCGGCTTCGCCATGCGCTTCTACACCGAGGATGGCAACTGGGACCTGGTCGGCAACAACACGCCGATGTTCTTCATCAAGGACGGCATCAAGTTCCCCGACTTCATCCACACCCAGAAGCGCGACCCGCAGACCAACCTGAAATCGCCCACCATGATGTTCGACTTCTGGAGCAAGACGCCGGAAAGCCTGCACCAGGTAACGATGCTGTTCTCCGACCGCGGCACGCCCGACGGCTACCGCCACATGGACGGTTTCGGCAGCCACACCTTCAGCATGATCAACGCCGCCGGTGAGCGCGTCTACGTCAAGTGGCACCTGAAGACCAAACAGGGCATCAAGAACCTGCCCGCCGCCGAAGCCACCCGCATCGCCGGCACCGACCCGGACTACGCCCAACGCGACCTGTTCGGCGCCATCGCCGCCGGCGACTTCCCGCAGTGGGACGTCAAGCTGCAGGTGGCCACCGAAGCCGAACTGGCCGCATGGGAAGCGCGCACCGGTTGGAACCCGTTCGACCTGACCAAGGTCTGGCCGCACAAGGACTTCCCGCTGATCCCGGTCGGCGTGTTTGAACTGAACCGCAACCCGCTGAACTACCACGCCGAGGTGGAACAGGCCGCGCTGTCGCCGGCCAACGTGGTGCCGGGCCTGGGCTACTCGCCGGACAAGATGCTGCAGGCGCGCCTGTTCGCCTACCACGACGCGCAGCTGTACCGCGTCGGCACCAACCACCAGCACCTGCCGGTGAACGCCCCGCGCTGCCCGTTCCACAACCAGCAGCGCGACGGCGCGATGGCCATCGCCAACGGCGGCGCGGCGCAGAACTACGCGGCCACCGAGGAAAGCGGCAGCAATCCGCGGGGACTGGGCCACGGCGAACCGGCGCTGGCGCTGCAAGGCGACGCGGCCCGCTACGACGGTCGCGGCAAGGAAGACGATTACACGCAAGCCGGCAATCTGTTCCGCCTGATGCCGGCGCAGGAGCAGCATAACCTGTTCGACAACATCGCCGGTCCCTTGAGCCAGGTGAGCGCCGACATCATCGCCCGTCAACTGGCCCACTTCGACCAGGCCGATCCGGCCTACGGCGCCGGCGTGCGCGCCGCGCTGGCGGCCAAGGGCGTGATGGTGGCATAAAGGAAGTCTGCGGGCGGCGCTGAATTGCACTACAATCGGATGGTGCAGTGCAGCGCAGCCCGTATCCTTCCGGAGGTCACACTTGAATCGTAAACCCGCCCAACTCTCGTCGCCTTCGATGCCGGGACAAGTCGTGCTGGCGCTGCAGGGCGGCGGCGCGTTGGGCGCCTACCAGGTGGGTGTCTACCAGGCCATGCACGAAGCCGGCGTCGAACCGGACTGGGTGATCGGCACCTCCATCGGCGCCATCAACGGCGCCATCATCGCCGGCAACGAGCCGCGCTACCGCATGGACCGGCTGCGCCAGTTCTGGCACCGCATGGAGCAGAACGCGCTGGGCTTTTCCTTCATGCCGCGCGCCCTGGCCAACGTCGTGACGATGGGGCAGGGCATACCGGCCTTCTTCGAACCCAATCTCTCGTCGTGGTGGAATCCCGACGCCAAGGTCGGCATCGAACACGCCTCGTTCTATCAAACCTCGCCGCTGCGCACCACGCTCGATACGCTGGTCGACTTCGACTACATCAACGACCGCCACACGCGGCTGACCGTCGGCGCGGTCAACGCGCGCAGCGGCGCCATGCGCTACTTCGACAGCCGCAAGGAAACGCTGGGCGCGTCGCACGTGATGGCGTCCGGCGCCTTGCCGCCGGCCTTTCCCGCCGTGCGCATCGACGGCGAGCCATACTGGGACGGCGGCATCTTCTCCAACACGCCGATCGAAGCGGTGCTGGACGACGAACCGCGCCGCAGCTCGGTGATCTTCTCGGTGCAGGTGTGGAACCCGGACGGCAGCGAGCCGCAAAGCATGCTGCAGGTGCTCGACAAGCACAAGGAAATCCAATACGCCAGCCGCGCCAGCAACATCGAGCAGCAGCGCAAGCTGCACCGGCTGCGCCACGTGATCCGCCAATTGACGCTGCATCTGTCGGACGAGGCGGCGATGTCGCCCGAGGTGCGCGAGCTGGCCTCGTGGGGCTGCGGCACCACCATGCACGTGGTGTCGCTGAAGGCGCCGCGCGTCGGCGGCGAGGACCACACCAAGGACATCGACTTCAGCGCCGCCGGCATCCGCGCCCGCTGGCAGGCCGGCTACGAGGACACCCAGCGCATGATCGCCCTGCGCCCGTGGGACCGCGAGATCGATCCCATCGAAGGCATCGCCATCCACGAGCTGCCGGAGGACTAAGCGCGCAGCACATCGCGGCACACGTCCAGCCAGGCGCGCGCCGCGTGCGACAGGTAGGGGCCGCGCCACACGTGCGCCGCCTGCCACTGCAGCTCCGGCTCCACCAGCCGCACCGCGTCCAGCCGGCCGATCGCCAGCCGGTGGATGAACGGTTCCGGCAGCAGCGCCACTCCCATGCCGGCCGACGCCATCGCCACCAGCCAGTCCCACTGGCCGCTCTGCGCGGCGATCTGCGGCTCGAAGCCGGCCGCGCTGAAGGCGTGGCGCAGGCTGCGCGTCAGCGCGAAATCGTCCTGCAGCAGCACCAGCGGCATGCCCGCCAGCGCCTTCAGCTTGAGCGTGGTGCGGTGCTTCTGGAAGGTGCCGCGCGCGGCCAGCGCCCAGATCGGGTAGCTGGCGATGGGTGCCGTCTGCAGCCCCAGTTGCGGATCGGCCGGCAGCACGGTCATGCCGATTTCCAGTTCGCCCATCGCCACCTGGCGCTCCAGCGCCTGGCCCGCGTCCTCCCGCAAGGTCAGCGCGATGTCGGGATGGCGCTGGCGGAAGGCCTTGAGCACGGGCGTGAACAGCAGGTTGATCATCGGCGGAATGCCGATCGTCAGGCTGCCGCTCTGCGCGGCCTGCGTGTCGCGCACTTCCTCGGTCAGTTGGCGCATGGTGGCCAGCATTTGCTCGCCGCGCGCGTAGACCACGCTGCCGGTGTCGGTCAGCGTCAGCTTGCGGCCCTCGCGTATCAGCAGCTGGGCGCCGACCTCCTGCTCCAGCTGCCGCACCATCTTGCTGATGGTCGATTGCGTGACGTGCAGCGACTCCGCCGCCTGCGTGAAGCTGTTCAGGCGGACGGTCTCGACGAAGTAGCGCAGCGATCGAATATCCATGAATAAAGCGACTGGAAGATGAGAATTTAAGTCATACAGCGACTGATATCCGAATTCTATACTGAATCAAATTCGAATAATCAGGAGATTGCAATGTATGAAGACCGCATCCGCCGCCCGGCGCTGATGAAAAAAGTAATGACGGCGGCACAAGCCGCCCGGCTGTTTAAGAACGGCATGACCGTCGGCATGAGCGGCTTCACCCGCGCCGGCGACGCCAAGGCGCTGCCGCTGGCGCTGGTGGAGCGCGCCCGCCAGGAACCGCTCAACCTCACGCTGCTGACCGGCGCCTCGCTCGGCAACGACAGCGACGGCCTGATGGCCAACGCCGGCGTGGTAGCGCGCCGCATGCCCTTCCAGGCCGACGCCGCGCTGCGCCGCAAGATCAACGCGGGCGAGGTGATGTTCATCGACCAGCACCTGTCGGAGACGGCCGAGCAGCTGCGCTCCGGCGACCTGAAACCGGTGGATATCGCCGTCATCGAAGCGGTGGCGATCACGCCGGACGGCGGCATCATCCCCACCATGTCGCTCGGGAACTCGGCCAACTTCGCCCAGCAGGCGGGCAAGATCATCGTCGAGATCAACCTGAGCGCCCCGCTGGCGCTGGAAGGCTTCCACGACGTCTACATCCCAGGCTCCCGCCCGCACCGTGGCGCCATCCCGCTGCTGGCGCCCTGGCAGCGCATGGGCTGGACCTCGATCCCGGTGCATCCCGACCGCATCGCCGCCATCGTCATCACCGACAGCCCGGACAGCCCCTCCAACGCGCTGCCGCCCGACGGCGAGACCGACGCCATCGCGCGCCACGTGATCGCCTTCCTCGAAGGGGAGGTGAAGGCGGGCCGCATGGGACCGGAGCTGCGGCCGCTGCAGGCGGGCATCGGCACCATCGCCAACGCCGTGCTGCATGGCCTGATCGATTCGCCGTTCCGCGACATGACCATGTACTCCGAGGTGCTGCAGGACAGCGCCATCGAGCTGCTCGACTCGGGCCAGCTGTCGATGGCGTCGGCGTCGTCGATCACGCTGTCGGCGGCGATGCATGAAAAATTCATCCGCAATATCGAGCAATACCGCGAGCGCATCGTGCTGCGCCCGCAGGAGATCAGCAACCATCCCGAGGTGGTGCGGCGGCTGGGCCTCATCGCCCTGAACACGGCGCTGGAGTTCGACATCTACGGCAACGTCAACTCCACCCACGTCGGCGGCACGCACATGATGAACGGTATCGGCGGCTCGGGCGATTTCGCGCGCAACGCCCAGATATCGATGTTCGTCACCAAGTCGGTGGCCAAGGATGGCGCGATATCGAGCGTGGTGCCGTTCGCAGCCCACGTCGACCACACCGAGCATGACGTCGACGTGCTGGTGACCGAATGGGGCCTGGCCGATCTGCGCGGCCTTGCCCCGCGCGAACGCGCGCCACTGATCATCGAGAACTGCGCCCATCCCGATTACCGCCCGCAGCTGCGCGCCTACTTGGCCGAGGCGTTGAAGGGCGGCGGCCAGACGCCGCACGTGCTGGAGCAGGCCTTGTCCTGGCATGCCCGCTACAAGCGCGAAGGGAGCATGCTGGTAAAATAGCGTCATCGGAATTCATTTAATACTGGATCAACATGACCATCAAAATCAGCCAAAACTTCGACTCGGGCGCCATCGAGGTGCTGCGCGCGGACAGCGCGGCGGAAATCGAACTGAATCTGCGCAAGGACTCGCACGCCGACATCCACCAGTGGTTCCATTTCCGCCTGCAGGGCGCGCGCGGCCAGCAGGTGCGCATGCGCTTCCTGAACGCCGGCCAGGCCACCTACGCCAAGGGTTACGAGGACTACCAGGCCGTGGCCAGCTACGACACCGAAAACTGGTTCCGCGTGCCGACCGCCTTCGACGGCCAGGTCATGACGATCAAGCACACGCCGGAGACGGACAGCGTCTACTACGCCTACTTCGAGCCGTATTCGTTCGAGCGCCATCTGCGCCTGCTGGGCGAAGTGGCCGAGCATCCACTGGCCCGCGTGCACGACCTGGGCAACACCGTCGATGGCCGCGACATGAACCTGGTCGTCATCGGCAAGCCGGAAGCGGAAAAGAAAATCTGGTTCATCGCGCGCCAGCATCCGGGCGAGTCGATGGCCGAGTGGTTCATCGAAGGCCTGATCGATTCGCTGCTGGACGACGCCAATCCGATCGCCCGCAAGCTGCTGCAGCGCTGCGTGTTCTACATCGTGCCGAACATGAATCCGGACGGCTCGGTGCGAGGCAATCTGCGCACCAACGCCTCGGGCGCCAACCTCAATCGCGAGTGGATGACGCCATCGGTCGAGCGCAGCCCGGAAGTGCTGTACGTGAAGCAGAAGATGCACGAAACCGGCATCGACATGTTCTTCGACATCCACGGCGACGAGGCGCTGCCGTACAACTTCGTGGCCGGCAACGAGATGCTGGAGAACTTCAGCGAAGAGCGCCGCGTCAAGCAGCAGGACTTCATCAACCGCTACAAGGACGCCAGCCCGGACTTCCAGGACAAGGTGGGCTACGCCGCCAGCAAGTACAAGGAAGACATGCTGACCTTGGCCTCCAAGTACGTCGGCCACCACTTCGGCTGCCTGGCGCTGACGCTGGAGATGCCGTTCAAGGACAACGCCGACCTGCCGGACCCGCACGTGGGCTGGAACGGCGCCCGCAGCGCGGCGCTGGGCGCGGCGATCCTGCAGCCTATCCTGCTGTCGCTGGACGCCTGAGATGGGCGTTGAAATCGAGCGCAAGTTCCTCTTGCGCGGCGATGCGTGGAAGAGCCTTGGCGAGCCGGTGTTTTTTCGCCAGGGCTATCTGTCGTCGCACAAGGACCGCGTGGTGCGGGTGCGCATCGAGGGCGACCGGGCGGTGATGACGATCAAGGGCCGCAACGTCGGCGCCACGCGCGGCGAGTGGGAGTATGCTATCCCGATGGCCGACGCGGCCGAGCTGCTGGACCGCTTGTGCGAACAGCCGCTGATCGAAAAATACCGCCGCCGCATCAGCTACGCCGGCAATGTGTGGGAAGTCGATGAGTTCCTCGGCGCGAACGCCGGGCTGGTCGTGGCCGAGATCGAACTGAGCTCGGAAGACCAGGCGTTCGACAAGCCGGACTGGGTCGGCGAGGAGGTCACCGACGATTTGCGCTATCTCAATTCGAGCCTGATCAAGCATCCGTTTTCGGCTTGGTAGATCGTTGGATTTGGTCTAATCTGAAAGGATGGACAGCGAGGTTGCAGCGCTCAAGGCGCATATTGACGCGATCGTGCCGACGTTAGCGACGAAGGCCGATATCGAGGTCTTGCGCGCTGAGATGCACAAGATGTCGGCTGAGGGCTACCGCTGGATGGTGGCCTCCATGGTTGGCATGTTTATTGGCTTCGGCGGTCTGCATTTTGCCGCCAACAGGTCGCTGGAAGAGCGGCCTGCGCCGGTGCAGGCCCAACCGCAACCTCAACAGCCCATCATCATTTATCTGCCGCAACCCGTGCCCGCGCCACAAAAATAAAACGCACATGTGCGCATGCAGCGGCCAAGGCCGCCGCATTGCCACATGGCGTTTTGCTTGGTGCTTAGTGGAAGTGCTCGGTGCCGGTGGGCGCGTCCTCGGGCATTTCCGCGTGGGCCAGTTCGCCGACCGGATCGGCGAACAGCGGCGCGCCGCAGTCGTCGCAGAACTCGGCCACATAGCGCTCGCTATGCTTTTTGATCTGCGTGATACCGGCCGCGTTCAGGTGGCTGACGATCTCTTCCACCGGCGTCACCGGCTTCTGCAGGATGCCGCCAGGGCCGCCCTGCAGCGGACCTTCCGGCGGCGTGCCTTCCTCGTCCTCCTGCCCGTACAGCGGCCACACCACGCCGTAGATCACGTCCGGCGACGAACGCTGCGTGAAGGCCACGCGGTATTCGTCGATCTGGCCGTCGGCGCTTTCCTCGCCGAAGCCGGCGATCACCGCGCGCAACTCGGACGGCTCGATCGCCAGCGTGTGCGTCAGGTAGTGCACGGCCGCGCGGATCGACACCGGACGGATCAGCTTGTCCGCCTCGCGGCAGGCCATGTAGTAGGCCTCCGGCAGCAGCAGCTCGACGCCGCAACCCGGCAGCAGGCGGTTGATGGTCGGCGTGACCTGCGCGCGCCACTGCTCCAGCGCGTTGGTGCGTTCGGTGACGAAGTTGGCCTGGTTGGCCGGCATCTGCCAGCGGAACAGCGGGCCGCCCGCCGGCGCCACCACGGCCACCAGCAGGTAGCGGGTGTCGGCCAGGAAGGGCGCGGTCTCCGGCACCTTGGTGTCGGCCTTGAGCGTCGCGCCCTTGAGCGCGGCCTGCGCCAGCTTGTGCACCTTGCCATAGGTCTCGACATGGCTGCGCGGCAGCTGGTCGATCGAGAACAGGGTCGGCGACATCGCCATATGCGTGCCGTCGGCCAGCAGGTGGGCCGAGAAGTGCGCGGACAAGGTGGTCAGCAGGTCGGCCGGGATCGCGCCCGAGGCGATGGCGAAGCGGGTCCACGCCAGGATGGGCGCGGCCACCAGCAGCACGTCGTACTGCTTGGCGACGCCGTCGGTCTCGATGGTGATGCTGCCCGATTCGCTGGCCGCTTCCACGCCGTCCATCAACACGTCGTACGCGTTCAGGTCTTCCTTGAACAGGCTGTTCAAGGTCGAATCGATGGTGTCCTGGTGGCCGGACTTGAGGAGTTTCTGGAGCTGCGCATCGAGGCTATGTTCCCAGGCCCGCTCTTCGAGACGACTGGCCGCCTGCCCGACTGCGAGGGCATAGGTGACGAGGCGTTGGCTCTCGGCAGACAACTTATGGGATGAATCTTTATTTGGACGACGCATAGCGCAATAAGAGTCTCATAAAAGTGGATAAAGCGGATCAGTCATGCAGATGATAACCCTTATGAACCGTATTGTAGTTGATTCGGCAAACGTGCATAAAAAAACGCCCTGTGGCCGTGGGGGGGGGGGGGGGGGGGGGGGGGGGGGGGGGGGGGGGGGGGGGGGGGGGGGGGGGTA
>NZ_JBWKWR010000009.1:34880-235793 GCF_059422325.1 Duganella sp. GW821-FHT01E12
CCCTGTGGCCGTGCGGCGGCCTTGGCCGCCGCAGCACACAGGGCGTTTTTTATGAGGCAACTACCGGATTACGCGGCCAGCAGCTGGCGCAGCACGAACGGCAGGATGCCGCCATGCTTGTAGTAGTCGACTTCGATCGGGGTGTCGATACGCAGCAGCACTTTCACTTCCTGTGCCGGCTTGCCTTCGCGGTGGATGACCAGGGTAGCCAGTTGCTGTGGCTTGATCTCGCCTTCCAGACCCTTCAGGTCGTAGACTTCCTTGCCGGTGATGCCCAGCGATTCAACGCTGTCGTTGCCGATGAATTGCAGCGGCAGCACGCCCATGCCGACCAGGTTGGAGCGGTGGATGCGCTCGAACGAACGCACGATCACAGCCTTCACGCCCAGCAGCTGGGTGCCCTTGGCCGCCCAGTCGCGCGACGAGCCGGTGCCGTACTCTTCGCCGCCGAACACCATGGTCGGCGTGCCTGCGGCCACATACTTCATTGCCGCGTCGTAGATCGACAGCTGTTCGCCCGATGGCTGGTGAATCGTGATGCCGCCTTCAACCGCCGAACCGTCCGCCTTGGCAGGGATCATCTTGTTCTTGATGCGCACGTTGGCGAAGGTGCCGCGCATCATGATCTCGTGGTTGCCGCGGCGCGAGCCGTAGGAGTTGAAGTCCGCCTTCATCACGCCGTTGGCCAGCAGCCATTTGCCCGCTGGGCCGTCTTCCTTGATGGAGCCGGCAGGGGAGATGTGGTCGGTGGTGATCGAATCGCCGAACACGCCCAGTGCGCGCGCGCCGGTGATGCCGGTGGCGGCAGCTTTCGGGGTCATCTCGAAGCCGTCGAAGAACGGTGGCTCGGCGATGTAGGTCGACGCTGGCCAGTTGTACACATTGCCTTCGGTCGAAGACACGTGTTCCCACAGCTTGCCTGGGTTGCCCTTGACGTCGGCGTAGTTCGACTTGAACACTTTCGAGTTCATCGCGAACTTCATCAGCTTGGCGATCTCTTTCGAGGTCGGCCAGATGTCGCCCAGGAACACGTCCTTGCCGTTCTTGCCCTTGCCGACCGGCTGGGTCATCAGGTCGACGGTCATGTTGCCGGCGATGGCGTAGGCCACGACCAGCGGTGGCGATGCCAGGAAGTTCGAGCGGATGTTCGGGTGGATGCGCGCTTCGAAGTTGCGGTTACCGGACAGCACGGCCGAAGCGACGATGTCGTTGCTGCTGATGGCGGCGTTCAGTTCCGGGGTCAGGTCGCCGGCGTTACCGATGCAGGTGGTGCAGCCGTAGGCGGTCACGCCGAAGCCCAGTTGCTCCAGGTATGGCAGCAGGCCGGCGGCGGTCAGGTACTCGGTCACAACGCGCGAGCCAGGCGCCAGCGAGGTCTTGATGTGCGGCGCCACGGTCAGACCGGCTTCGACAGCCTTCTTGGCCAGCAGGCCGGCGGCCAGCAGCACGCTCGGGTTCGAGGTGTTGGTGCACGAGGTGATCGCGGCGATCAGCACGTCGCCGTTCTTCACGTTCACGCCGTTGGTGGTGGTGTAGGTCTTGTTCAGGTCTTCGGCTTTTTTGTTGAAGCCGTTGTCGGTGGTCGGCTTCGAGAACAGTTCGGTGAAGTTGTTCTTCACGTTGCCGATTTCGATGCGGTCCTGTGGACGCTTAGGACCGGCCAGCGAAGGGGTGACCGAGGTCAGGTTCAGTTCCACCACGCGGGTGTAATCGATGTCGCCGGCCTTAGGCACGCCGTACAGGCCCTGGGCCTTGAAGTAGGCGGCGAACGCAGCGATTTCATCCTTGGTGCGGCCGGTGCCTTCGAAGTATTCGACGGTGGCGTCGTCGACCGGGAAGAAGCCCATGGTCGCGCCGTATTCAGGCGCCATGTTGGCGATGGTGGCGCGGTCGGTCAGCGACAGCGTCTCGGTGCCTTCGCCGAAGAACTCGACGAACTTGCCGACGACCTTCTCTTTGCGCAGCAGTTCGGTGATGGTCAGCACCAGGTCGGTCGCGGTGCAGCCTTCGCGCAGCACGCCGGTCAGGTTCACGCCGATCACGTCCGGGGTCAGGAAGTACACTGGCTGGCCCAGCATGCCGGCTTCCGCCTCGATGCCGCCCACGCCCCAGCCGACCACGCCGATGCCGTTGATCATGGTGGTGTGCGAGTCGGTGCCCACCAGGGTGTCAGGGTAGTACACGCCGTCGGCGGTCTTGTGCACGCCGCGCGCCAGGTATTCCAGGTTGACCTGGTGGACGATGCCGAAGCCAGGAGGCACGACGCCGAAGGTGTCGAAGGCTTGCATGCCCCACTTCATGAACTGGTAGCGCTCGTTGTTGCGCGAGAATTCCAGCTTCATGTTCAGGTCCAGCGCGCCCTTTTCGCGGAAGTGGTCGATGGTGACCGAGTGGTCGACCACCAGGTCCACAGGGACCAGCGGTTCGATCTTCTTGGCGTTGATGCCCATCTTGTAGGCGACGTTGCGCATCGCGGCCAGGTCGGCCAGCAGCGGCACGCCGGTGAAGTCCTGCAGCACCACGCGGGCGACCACGAAGGGGATCTCGTCGGTACGGTCGGCGGTCGCGCCCCAGTTGGCCAGCTGCTTGACGTGTTCTTCGGTGACTTTCTTGCCGTCGCAGTTACGCAGCACGGATTCCAGCACAACACGGATCGATACCGGCAGGCGGGAGATTTTGGCGCCCAGGCTCTTTTCCAGGGCTGGCAGCGAGTAGAACTTGCCCTTTTTGCCGGAAATGTTGAAATCCTTAAGCGTGTTCAGAGTGTTGCGGGACATGACCTCTCCTTCGTGGGTATCGTCTATTATTGAAGTTAAAACCGTGGTGCTGGCGCCCGTGCCGGCGCGCCCCTTTTGATGCGTATTACTGGATCGTGGTCTTGGTGCTGGTCGGCTCCGTCGAGCTGGTGACGACCGGCTTCAGTTGTTCGGCGTTGCGGCACTCATTGGCCAGTTGGCGGTTCTGCTTGGAGTCCAGCAGCATGGCCTTGGCGGGAATGCCGATCCAGACCAGGCCGTACAAATGGTTCTCGAAACGCTGGGCGCCGGTGGAGGTGCCGACGCGGGTCAGGCGGTGCAGGCGCTTCTTCCAGCGCAGCGCGATGTGCGCGTCGTCGTTGGCGTTGGCGTAGATGGTGACCTTGTTGCCCAGTTCGCAATCGAACTCGGTCACGGCGTCGTCGGTGATGGACGGTTCGTCGGCGTCTTCGTCCGGCGCCTTGGTTTCGACCGGCTTGGCGGCGGTCTTGGCCTTGTGGGCCTTCTTGACGGTTTTCTTGGCCGGCGCGGCGTTCTGCGCTTGCGCGCCGGCGGCCAGGGTCAGGGAGGCCAGCGCGAAGCTGCATGCCATAAGGAGTTTGGAGATGGACATCATGGTGTTTCCAGTGTGGGGTCGGTGGGGCTGCCGTTGATCAGCGCGGCGGCGGACTCGGGCAAGCTCAGCCCGGCCAGCTTGGCGCGCTGTAAAACGGTCCAATAGTATCTGTAGCTTGCACGGTCATGCAAGCGCCCGTTTTGGGAAATTGGCCCCCATTGAACCGCCTCCGCTTCGAGCAGGATGGCGGCCGCCTCGCTGACCTCGGACAGGCGCGGCGTGAAGGTCTTGATAATAGGTTTGATCTGGTCCGGGTGGATGCTCCACATGCGCGTGTAGCCGAATTCGGCGGCGGCGCGCTGGGCATCGTTGGCGGCGACCGCCGTGTCCTTGATCTCGGTGGTCACGTTATGCGACGGCACCTTGCCGTGCGCGTGGCAGGCGGCGGCGATCTCCAGCTTGGCGCGCACCACCAGCGGGTGCGTGAACTGGCCCGGCGTGCGCATCGCGCTGGCCGGGATCGCGCCGTAGTGCGACGAGACGAAATCCATGATGCCGAACGACAGGCACTGCACCTGGGGCAGGGCGGCGATGTCGTAGGCCTCGCGCAGCGCGCCGTGGGTCTCGATCAGCACGTGCACCGGCAGGTCCTTGCGGCCGGCCTTGGCGGCGTGGGTGTTGATCAACTTGATCGCGGCCGCCACCTCCTTGGCGCCGTGCACCTTGGGCAGCACCAGGTAGGCCAGGCGCGGCGCGGCGGCGCAGATGATGGCCACGTCCTGCGCGAAGTGCGGGCTGGCGACATCGTGCACGCGGGCGCCGATGCGGTTGAACTTGTTCTCGTCCGACAGCAGCAGCTCGGCCACCAGGCGGGCGTGGGCTTCCTCGTTGCCGGCGCTGGCGCCGTCTTCGCAATCGAGGGTGATGTCGAACAGGGGGCCAAGCTCTTGTTGCAGGGCGATCGATTTGCGCATCAGCTTTTCGGAGCCGGCGTAATGGTCGCAGGCCGGCAGCAGCAGCGGCTGGCGATTGCCCTGGAATAAAACCTCGGATGGGTGCATGCGGGATAGGTCAGTAGGAACGGACGCCGCGCTGCTCTCGGCAGCGCGGCGGGTGCGGCGGATCGGTGGTTTAACCGGTTCCACGTGCGGGTGCTATGGGAACTTAGGCCGGCAGCAGGTGCTTGACGCCTTCGCGCTCTTCGGTCAGTTCCTTCAGGGTGATGTTGATGCGCTCTTGCGAGAAGGCGTCGATTTCCAGGCCCTGGACGATTTTGTATTCGCCGTTTTCGGTGGTGACAGGGAAGCCGAACATGGTGCCTTCAGGGATGCCGTAGGAGCCGTCCGAAGGAACGCCCATGGTGGTCCACTTGCCGGCGGTGCCCAGCACCCAGTCATGCACGTGGTCGATCGCCGCGTTGGCTGCCGAAGCTGCCGACGACAGGCCGCGCGCTTCGATGATCGCCGCGCCGCGCTTGCCGACGGTAGGCAGGAACACGTTGGCGTTCCATTCCTGGTCGTTGATCAGGTCCTTGACAGCCTTGCCGTTGACGGTGGCGAAACGGTAGTCGGCGTACATGGTCGGCGAGTGGTTGCCCCATACGCACAGCTTCTCGATGTCCTTGACGGCGGTGCCGGTCTTGGCGGCCACTTGCGACAGCGCGCGGTTGTGGTCCAGGCGCAGCATGGCGGTGAAGTTCTTGGCCGGCAGCGAAGGGGCCGATTTCATGGCGATGTAGGCGTTGGTGTTGGCTGGGTTGCCGACCACCAGTACTTTGACGTTGCGCGACGCGACGGCATCCAGCGCCTTGCCTTGCACGGTGAAGATCTGGGCGTTCGCTTCCAGCAGGTCCTTGCGTTCCATGCCTGGGCCGCGTGGACGGGCGCCAACCAGCACGGCGACGTCGACATCCTTGAAGGCGGTCATCGGGTCGGAGTGGGCGGTCATCTCGGCCAGCAGCGGGAACGCGCAGTCGTCGATTTCCATCATGACGCCTTTCAGCGCTTTCTGGGCTTTTTCGTCGGCGATTTCCAGCAGTTGCAGAATGACTGGTTGGTCCTTGCCCAGCATGTCGCCATTGGCGATGCGGAACAGCAGAGCGTAACCGATTTGACCGGCGGCGCCGGTGACAGCAACACGCATTGGGGTTTTAGCCATGATGAATCTCCAAAGTGGGAATTAAAACGTTCTCTAAGCTGGACCGGTGCCGGTCCGGGAAAATCGTAATCATACTGCAAATTGAGTGCTTATATTCGTCAGCTAAAGCGTCTCGCCGGGGAGTGTAGGCGTGTGGCAGGTATCTGTCAATCCTATCTTATGTCTTATATAAGACAGATAAGTTATTGCTTGTTTTTGCTGGACGGCACCGGGCATTTGTGGTGAAATCTTGGTCTATGAATTCCGTCCCGCCCAATCCGAACAGCAATTCCACTGCCGCCAGCACCGGCGGGGTTGCCGGGCCGTCCGCGGGCGCCGCTGCCGCGCCGTCGCCGACGTTCTCCCCACTGTACCAGCAAATCAAGGCGCTCATCACGCAAAGCCTGCAATCGGGCGAGTGGAAGCCGGGCGAGTTGATCCCCAGCGAGGTGGAGCTGGCCAACCGCTTCAAGGTCAGCCAGGGCACCGTGCGCAAGGCGATCGACGAGCTGGCGGCGGAAAACCTGGTGATGCGCAAGCAGGGCAAGGGCACTTTCGTGTCCACCCACCACGAGGCGCGCGCCCATTTCCGTTTCCTGCGCCTGATGCCCGACGAGGGCGTGCCGCACTACCCCGAAAGCAAATTCATCGAGGTCAAGCGCATGCGCGCGCCGGCCGACGTGGCGCGCCTGCTGGACCTGAAGTCCGGCGACGCCGTCATCTTCATCAAGCGCGTACAATCGTTCGACAGCGTGCCGACCATCGTCGAGGAGCTGTGGCTGCCCGGCGTGACCTTCAAGGGCCTGACCGCCGAGCGCCTGGTCGAGTACAAGGGGCCGATGTACGGCCTGTTCGAGTCCGAATTCGGCACCCGCATGATACGCGCGACGGAAAAGATCCGCGCCGTCTGCGCCGGCGCCGAGGACGCCCAATTGCTGCATATTCCCGCCGATACGCCCCTGCTGGCGTCCGAGCGCGTGTCGTTCACGTATGGCGACAAGGCGGTGGAGCTGCGCCGCGGCCTGTACTCCACGGAGCGCCATCACTATCACAATGAGTTGAATTAGGGAGACCCTGAAGCACAAAAAAACCGCTTCAGGCAGCGAAAACAGGGCGCCGTCACACCCCGGTAGCATTGTTGCGCTGATAATACGTTGAGCTACGGAAAGTAGCCGTCGCATAGTGTTGCCAAACACTATTTTGGTTATATGTAACAATAGATATTGGTTATGAGTGCGAAAATCGGCGAAAATCGCAGTCTCGATATTTTTGTTTAAGCTTAGGAGGTCTTGTTATGTCAGAAGCCGTAAGGGAAGCCCCAAAAAAAGAACGGCCGGAGTTCCGTAACATTCATGTTACCGAATTGTCCAACTACCGCATGCCTTTGGCGAGCATTGTATCCATCCTGCACCGCATCAGCGGCTTCATGATGTTTGCGTTGCTGCCTTTCGTGCTTTATCTGCTGGAGCAGAGCTTGCGCTCCGAGATCTCCTTCGCCTACTACCAGGGGATAGTGTCCTATCCGCTGGTCAAACTGATCATCCTGGCTCTGGTCTGGGGTTATATGCATCACTTCTGCGCTGGCGTACGCCACCTGGTGATGGATGCCCACATCGGCCTGGACAAGGATTCGGCCCGCAAATCGTCGGCCGCCGTGCTGACCATCAGCCTGGTGCTGACCGCGGTGGTCGCCCTCAAACTGTTTGGAGTTTTCTGAGATGGCAAACAATAACATCGGACCTAAACGCCTGGTCGTCGGCGCCGGCTACGGCATGCGCGACTGGCTGGCACAACGCGTGACCGCCATCATGATGGTGCTGTACACCGCCATCCTGCTGATTTCTTTCCTGACCGGCCAGAACTTCACGTATGAAGGCTGGGCCGGCCTGTTCGCGCAACAATGGTTCAAGCTGATCAGCGCCGTCACCCTGTTCGGCCTGTTCTTCCACGCCTGGGTTGGCGTGCGTGACATCTGGATGGACTATGTCAAAGCCGTCGGCCTTCGCCTGACCCTGCAAATCGCCACCATCCTGTGGTTGGTCGCTTGTGCCGCCTGGTCGGTACAGATACTCTGGAGTGTGTAATCGTGGCAGCTATCAAATCTGCAATCCCTACCCGCCGCTTTGACGCGGTAATCGTCGGCGCCGGCGGCTCCGGCATGCGCGCATCCCTGCAGCTGGCCGAGGCCGGCCTGAACGTGGCGGTGCTGTCGAAAGTCTTCCCGACCCGCTCGCACACCGTGGCGGCGCAGGGCGGCATCGGCGCCTCGCTGGGCAACATGGCCGAGGACAACTGGTTCTGGCACATGTTCGACACCGTCAAGGGCGGCGACTACCTGGGCGACCAGGACGCCATCGAATTCATGTGCCGCGAAGCACCGAAGGTCGTCTACGAGCTGGAACACTTCGGCATGCCGTTCGACCGCAACCCTGACGGCACCATCTACCAGCGTCCGTTCGGCGGCCACACCGCCAACTTCGGCGAGAAAGCCGTGCAGCGCGCCTGCGCCGCGGCCGACCGCACCGGCCACGCCCTGCTGCACACCCTGTACCAGCGCAACGTGCGCGCCCGCACCCACTTCTTCGTCGAGTGGATGGCCCTCGACATCATCCGCGACGCCGAAGGCGACGTGGTCGGCGTGGTGGCCCTGGAAATGGAAACCGGCGAAACGATGATCCTGGAAGCGAAGACCACCATCTTCGCCACCGGCGGCGCAGGCCGCATCTTCGCCGCCTCCACCAACGCCTTCATCAACACCGGCGACGGCATGGGCATGGCGGCACGCGCCGGCCTGCCGCTGCAGGACATGGAATTCTGGCAGTTCCACCCGACCGGCGTGGCCGGCGCCGGCGTGCTGATCACCGAGGGTGTGCGCGGCGAGGGCGGCATCCTGATCAACTCCGAAGGCGAGCGCTTCATGGAGCGCTACGCGCCGACGCTGAAGGATCTGGCGCCGCGCGACTTCGTGTCGCGCTCGATGGACCAGGAGATCAAGGAAGGCCGCGGCTGCGGCCCGAACAAGGACCACGTGATGCTGGATCTGCGCCACATCGGCGCCGACACCATCCAGAAGCGCCTGCCGTCGATCCTGGAAATCGGCCACAAGTTCGCCAACGTCGACGCCACCAAGGAACCTATCCCTGTCGTGCCGACCATCCACTACCAGATGGGCGGCATTCCGACCAACATCCACGGCCAGGTCGTCACCCCTAACGGCGACGGCACGCAGAAGGTCGTCAACGGCCTGTACGCGATCGGCGAATGCGCCTGCGTCTCGGTGCACGGCGCCAACCGCCTGGGCACCAACTCGCTGCTGGACCTGGTGGTGTTCGGCCGCGCGGCCGGCAACCACGTGGTGGCGCAGAACCTCAAGCAGAAGGAGAACAAGCCGCTGCCGAAGGACGCCGCCGATTTCGCCATGAACCGCCTGAACAAGCTGGAAACCTCGACCGGCTCGGAAAAAGTGCAGGGCGTCGCCAACGACATCCGCGCCACGATGCAGAAGTACTGCGGCGTGTTCCGCACCGACGAGCTGCTGACCCAGGGCGCCAAGGAAATCATGGTGCTCGACGAGCGCCGCAAGCACGTGTCGTTCAAGGACAAGTCCAAGGTGTTCAACACCGCGCGCGTCGAAGCGCTGGAGCTGGACAACCTGATCGAAACCGCGAAAGCGACGATCACGTCGGCCGTGGCCCGCAAGGAATCGCGCGGCGCCCACGCCCACAGCGATTTCCCGCACCGCGACGACGACAACTGGATGAAGCACACCCTGTGGTATTCGGAAGGCAACCGACTGGAATACAAAGCGGTCGTTACCAAGCCATTGACGGTTGATACCTTCAAACCGAAACCACGTACTTTCTAAGGGCTAGAACATGGCACGCACTCTCAAACTGAAAATTTACCGTTACGATCCCGACCAGGACGCCAAGCCATACATGCAGGACGTGACGGTCGAGCTGAAAGACACCGACAAGATGCTGCTCGACGCGCTGCAGCGCATCAAGTCCGACGTCGACGACTCGCTGGCCCTGCGCCGCTCGTGCCGCGAAGGCGTGTGCGGCTCGGATGCGATGAACATCAACGGCAAGAACGGCCTGGCCTGCACCACCAACCTGAACGAGCTGACCGAGCCTATCGTGCTGCGTCCGCTGCCAGGCCTGCCGGTGATCCGCGACCTGATCGTCGACATGACCCAGTTCTTCAAGCAGTACGATTCGATCAAGCCTTACCTGATCAACGATTCGATCCGTCCTGAAAAAGAACGCCTGCAAACCCCGACCGAGCGCGAAGAGCTCGACGGCCTGTACGAGTGCATCCTGTGCGCCTGCTGCTCGACGTCGTGCCCGTCGTTCTGGTGGAACCCGGACAAGTTCGTCGGCCCGGCCGGCCTGCTGCAAGCCTACCGCTTCATCGCCGACTCGCGCGACGAAGCGACCGGCGCGCGCCTGGACAACCTGGAAGACCCGTACCGCCTGTTCCGCTGCCACTCGATCATGAACTGCGTCGACGTTTGCCCCAAGGGTCTGAACCCGAACAAGGCGATCGGCAAGATCAAGGAATTGATGGTACGCCGCGCGATCTAAGGCCCGCCTTGGCGCACTCCACGGGCGGCGGCCTCGTCGCCCGTTTTCGTATAAAGTAGCACATCCATATGACCGAACCGAACAGCTCAGCGCACCAGGCCGACCCCGCCAACCGAGCGCGCCTGCGGTGGCGTTCCCGCCGGGGCCTGCTGGAAAACGACATCATCCTGACCCGTTTTCTCGATGCGCATGAAACCGAATTGACCGACGAGGAAGTGGACGCGTTCACGCGGCTCCTCGATTTGTCGGACAATGCCCTGATGGATCTGGTACTGGCCCGCAAGGAGCCGGAGGGCGAAGTCGACCTGCCGCATGTGCGCGCACTGCTGCAACGACTGCGCCACGCATAAAGACACACCCAGAAAAGTTTCGTTTTTTTTACTTTGTCTCATCTCTCCAAGAAGGAAGAGTCCATGAACACCTCTGATAACAAAGCCACCCTGTCGTTTTCCGATGGCAGCCCATCGGTAGAATTCCCGATCTACAAAGGGACCGTCGGTCCTGACGTCATCGACATCCGCAAACTGTACGCCGGCACCGGCAAGTTCACCTACGATCCAGGCTTCATGTCGACCGCGGCATGCAACTCGTCGATCACCTACATCGACGGCGACAAGGGCGAGCTGCTGTACCGCGGCTACCCGATCGAGCAGCTGGCCGTGAACGCCGATTTCATGGAATCGTGCTACCTGCTGCTGAACGGCGAACTGCCGAACAAGGTCGAAAAAGAGAAGTTCGTCGAGACCGTGACCAAGCACACCATGGTCCACGAGCAGATGCAATTCTTCTTCCGCGGCTTCCGCCGCGACGCGCACCCGATGTCGGTGCTGGTCGGCACGGTCGGCGCGCTGGCCTCGTTCTACCACGATTCGCTCGACATCAACGATGCCAAGCACCGTGAAGTTTCGGCCATCCGCCTGATCGCCAAGATGCCTACCCTGGTGGCGATGGCCTACAAATACTCGATCGGCCAGCCGTTCGTGTACCCACGCAACGACCTGTCGTACAGCGCCAACTTCATGCGCATGATGTTCGGCAATCCGTGCGAAGAATACAAGGTCAACGACGTGCTGGTGCGCGCGCTGGACCGCATCCTGATCCTGCACGCGGACCACGAGCAGAACGCGTCGACCTCGACCGTCCGTCTGGCCGGTTCGTCGGGCGCCAACCCGTTCGCCTGTATCGCTGCCGGTATCGCCTGCCTGTGGGGTCCTGCCCACGGCGGCGCCAACGAGGCGGCACTGAACATGCTCAAGGAAATCGGCACCGTCGAGAACATTCCTGCCTTCATCGCCCAGGTGAAAGACAAGAACTCCGGCGTCAAGCTGATGGGCTTCGGTCACCGCGTGTACAAGAACTTCGACCCACGTGCAAAACTGATGCGCGAGACCTGCTACGAAGTGCTGAACGAACTGGGCCTGCAGGACGACCCGCTGTTCAAGCTGGCGATGGAACTGGAAAAGATCGCGCTGAACGACGAATACTTCGTGTCGCGCAAGCTGTACCCGAACGTCGACTTCTACTCGGGCATCGTGCAATCGGCGCTGGGCATTCCAGTGTCGCTGTTCACCGGTATCTTCGCCATGGCCCGCACCATCGGCTGGATCGCCCAGTGGAACGAAATGATCGCCGATCCGGAACAGAAGATCGGCCGTCCACGCCAGCTGTTCGTCGGTTCGACCACCCGCGAAGTCAAGCCGCTGGATCAGCGCTAAGCACTGCGTACCCGGCCGCCGTCTGGCGGCCGGCCGTCGCAACAATCCAGACAGAACTGGGCATGGCTATCGCTGGCATGCCCAGTTCCGCATTTCAGGGCCAGAATTTGTCTTCCGATACGTCCATCCATCCGGCCTACCGCCCCGACATCGACGGCTTGCGCGCGCTTGCCGTTCTCGCCGTTGTGGTTTTTCACGCCTTCCCGGCCCGCCTGAGCGGCGGCTTCGTCGGCGTCGACATTTTCTTCGTCATCTCGGGATTCCTGATCTCGACCATCATCTTCCAGGGCCTGGAGCGGGGCGGTTTCAGCTTCGCCGGCTTCTATGCCCGCCGTGTCCGCCGCATCTTCCCGGCCCTGCTGCTGGTGCTGGCCGCCAGTTATGCGGCCGGCTGGTGCGCCCTGTTGGCCGACGAGTTCGAGCAGCTGGGCCGGCATATCGCGGCCGGGGCCGGATTCGTCTCCAACCTGGCGCTGTGGAGCGAGGCCGGCTATTTCGACAATTCCGCCGACGTCAAGCCGCTGCTGCATTTGTGGAGCCTGGGAATAGAAGAGCAGTTTTATCTGGCCTGGCCGTTGCTGCTGTGGCTGGCGTGGAAGCGCAAGTTCAACCTGCTCACGGCGACGGCGGCGTTGGCGTTGCTGTCGTTTTACCTGAACTATACGGCCACCGATGCGGTGGCGATGTTTTACTCGCCGCTGACGCGCTTTTGGGAGCTGCTGTGCGGCAGCCTGCTGGCGTGGATCACGCTGTATCCGCTGCGTCCGCCGCCGCAGCGTTGGCTGGCCTGGCTGGCCCGCATCATGTACGCGGCGCCGGACGGCAGGGAGGGACGGGCCTTGGACAATCTGCTGTCCTGCCTGGGGCTGGTGCTGCTGGTGTCCGGCTTTGTATGGATAAGCAAGGCGCTGCGCTTTCCCGGGGCCTGGGCGCTGTTGCCGGTGCTGGGCGCGGTGCTGGTGATCCTGGCCGGCCCGCAGGCCTGGGTCAACCGCGTGATCCTGTCGCACCGGCTGGCCGTGTGGTTCGGCCTGATCAGTTTTCCGCTGTATTTGTGGCATTGGCCCTTGTTGTCCTTCGCCCGCATCGTCGCCGGTGGCGTGCCGCATTACGCCGTCCGCGCGGGCGCGGTGGCGCTGGCGGTGCTGTTGGCCTGGTTGACCTACCGGCTGCTTGAGCGTCCGGTGCGCTTCGGCCCGGCCGGGCGTCTCAAGGTCGCGGTGCTGGCCGGCCTGATGGTGCTGGCGGCCGCGCTCGGCCTTGGCACAGCCGCCTTGGACGGCTTGCCGTCCAGGATGCCAGCGCTGGTGCAGAACATGCAGCAGCTCAGCTACAAATTCCCCAAGTCGCCCGGCTGCCGTGTTGTCCATCCATACGCGCTGTCGTCCTGCTACGACTCCGGGCGGCGGCATGCGCAAACCGTATTCCTGATCGGCGACAGCCATATGGAAGCGCTGCTCTACGGCTTCAAGCAGCTCGCCGATGCCGGCCTGTTCCGCTACAACATTGTGGCGGTGGGGCGCGGCGGCTGCAGTCCGTTTCTGAACGTCGAGAGCTTCAACGGCGACGGCGCCTCGAACGGCTGCCGGGACATCATCAACGCCGCGCTGAGCGAGGCCATGCGGCGCGACGATGTCTCATGGGTGGTGCTGGCCGGCAGGCATGCGGCGCGTTACGACGGCACCCTGTTCGGCGAAGCCGAGCAGGAGGAGGCCGCCAAGCCGTGGACCTACCGCTACGGCAACGACAATGCCAGCAACAGCGTAGCGTTCGAGCGAGGCCTGAACGACACGTTGGACCAGCTCAGCCTGGCCGGCAAAAAAGTGATGTTCGTGCACCAGATGCCGGAGCTGGGATTCGACCCGCGTGCGTGCGTGACGGCGGCCCGGAAGGCCCTCGCGCGGCACGGCTGCCAGCTGGCTCGCAGCGTGGTCGAAGCCAGGCTGAAGCCATACAAGGCCGCCGCCGCGCCGGTGCTGGCCCGTTATCCAGCCGTGATCGCCTACGATCCGCTGGAGCAGGTATGCCGCGGCCAGGTGTGCTCGCCGTTTAACGCCGCGGACCAGCTGATGTACCACGACGACGACCACATGAGCAAGATCGGCGCCGGCGTGCTGGCGGCGCAAATCGCCGAACGCATGCGGATGCCATAGCGCGCGGGGGCGAGGTCAGTCGTGATGAAGTCAGTCCATTTCGGCCGGAGGGCTGCGCCGGTCGGGGCGCACCACCAGCAGCCACCAGACGATCACGCCCAGCGTCGCCTGCGGCAGGTTGAACAGGAACTTGTCGATGACGAGCGGCTGGCGCTGCGGCCAGGGCAGGTTGGCGGTTTCCGCGCTGATGTTGGTGTGATACAGGCACACGCCCAGTAACAGGACCATGGCGATCGCCCAGATCGACGGCAGGCTGGTGACGCGGCTGCGCAGCAGCGCCGCGACCGGGTAGACCACGATGCAGCAAGCGAAATAGGCGAACAGATTGGCCATCAGATCCTGCAGGCGGAAATGCGGCAACAGCACGGGCGCGGCGCAAATCGCCAGCGCGAGCATGACGGCGACGACGGGATGAGGGCGTTCGGGCCAGTGGTTGAAGCGGCTGATCATGAATAGGGCTCTGAAGAATACGGGGAGCCATTGTAGTTGATTGGACATTTCGCACAAGGTGGCGACCCGGCAGGCATGCTAAAGCGTCATGCCCTCGAGGTGTTAAGTCGGGCCGCTTAAGGTATGATGATCGCCGGTTGTGCGCGGCTGAAATTCGGCCTGAACAAAATAATATCCTTATCTAAATGAATATTGCGGAACAAATTAAAGGCTTCTTCGCGGTAGGCCCTTTGCTAAATTATCTGGAAGTGCACCACTATCATGTGGCACTGAGCGATTTTCTTACGCTGGATGCGATGCGGATCATACTGCCCGCCATTTTTCCAGCGCTGTTCTTCCTTGAGTTTTTATTTTTGTTTTTCTCCAATAAGCTGAATCTCAAGCGTCAATACAGCCTGTATAAGATTCCGCTAATAAGTTATGCGTTGAACATCTATCTCGCGGCATTTATAACATTCGACATCGGCGCATACCTGTTCGAAACGCTCACCAAGTACGCGCCATTCCATGTCGGCATGAGTTTCCTGGGATTTATCTACGCTTTGTTGGCGTGGGAGCTGGGGAACTATGTGTTCCACTATAGTTGCCACAAAGTGCGCCTGCTTTGGTGCCTGCATTCGCCCCATCACGCGCCGGTGGACATGAATTTATCGGTCATCTGGACCGCCTTCTTCCTGCATGGAGCGTACGCAACGGCGATCAGGGTGGCGATCGCGGCACTGCTCGGAGTTCAGCTCGATGTTCTGATACTGGCGATCCTGACCATCGGCGTATGGGGTGCCTACATCCACGTTAGCGAGGAAGTGCTCCCTAACCGGAAAAAGGACAACTGGATCAGTTATTGGTTTATCGGGCCGTCCGATCATCGTGTCCATCACGCCCGTAACGATCTGTATATCGACAAAAATTATTGCAACTTGTTCACGGTTTGGGACAAGCTTTTCGGGACCTACCAGTCTATTGCCGGCGGGGAGAAACCGGAATACGGCATTTTGCGGGAGATGAACGACCAGAGCTTTCTCGATAACTACCTGGGGGAATTTTATTTGTTGGGCAAGGATCTGGCGAAAACCCGGTCCATCAAGGAAGCACTGTTGACGATTTTTGGGCCACCTGGCGGAGTATATGGCAGCGCAGCATAACCGTTCGCTGGACGGCGTGCGCGGCTTGGCGTGCCTGCACGTCCTGATGGCCCATTTCGTTTCGGCTTTCCTGCCATACTTGCGGTATGGCGAGGCTCCCGGCTTGTTTACCGCAACGCCTGTCGACACGCCTTTTTACAAGGCGCTGTCGTTTCCATTGTTCACCTTCTGCTACAACGCCCACTTTTCGGTGCTGGTCGCGCTGATTTTATCGGGATATGTGTTGGCCTTGCCATTTTATAGCGGCGATGCCGCCGTATTAAAGGCTAGAGCCTTGGGCCGCTACATCCGGCTCAATTTCCCTATTGTGGCCGCGGTAATGCTGTCCTACGCGGTTTATCAGCTCGGCCTGTATTCCAATGCCGAGGCCAGTGCCGTTTCGGGATCCTTATGGCTGAAGGTCTTCTTCGCGCCCGGAAAGACCTTCTTCGACGCGGTGCATTCGGCTCTCTATGCTTCCATATTCAGTGGCGACGGCACTTTCCTGCCGCCGTTATGGATACTGAAAATCAATTTTGTCGGATCGATGCTGGTGCTGCTGTGGTATGCATTTATGCCCCAAGGACGCTCCGCGCTGTTGGGTGCCCTGGCCTGTGTTTTTCTTGTGATTTTCTTCAAGACGGAATCCATTTTTTACCTGGCGATATATGCCGGATCGATACTGGGCCGTTTTAAATTTGACCGGAAATACTTCTATTTGCTGTTGCTGCTGGCGGTATTTTTCGGTGGATTTAATCCAAGCTACCGGATCTACGATGCGCTGCCGAACCTTAGCTATGGAGACTATGTGCTGTTCCAGAAAAAGCCGTTTTACAGCGCGGTAGGCGCTTTGCTTCTGGTCTGCGCCGTGTTGAGCGGGAGGGCGGACAGGGTACTTGCCAGCCGGCCGGTCCAGTTTTTCGGGAACATCTCGTACTCCTTGTTCCTGCTGCATTTCATCGTGCTGTGCTCGATCGCCACCTTCGTCTATACCTTGGTCGGCCCAGGCACGATTAAGCTGTTGCTGGTCTTGGTGGCGTATCTTTCCTGTTCAACGCTCGCGGCTTATGTGTTTATGCTGCTGGTGGATAGGCCGTCGATGAGATTGTCGCGCGCCTTTTCAAAGGGCTTGCTTTCCAGGACGGCAGCTTAGCTCACCGCCGAACGCTATTTTTCCTGATCCAGCAGCGCCTGGATCTCTGCGCGTTCCTTTTTGCTGACGTGGCCGCCGCGCAGGGCCGCCAGCACCAGCGCCTTGCCGGAGCCGGAGAACGCTTTCTGGATCAGCTCCTTGAGCAGATTGGTTTGCAGCGAATCCTGCTCCTGCGCCGGCGCGTAGATGTGGGCGCGCTGGCTCTCGTCGCGGGTCAGCAGGCCTTTGGTGTGCATCACCTGCAGCAGCCGCAGCACTGTCGCGTAGTTCATGTCGGGACGGGTTTCCACCGCCGCCTGATGCACTTGCTTGGCGGTTGCCGGCCCGCTTAGCCACAGCAAGCGCAGCATTTCCAGTTCGGACGGGGTGGGCTTCGGTGGGATTGTGCTCATGATGACGATGGACTTCGGGACAATGCATCTAGAATAAAATATCTAGATGCATTTGTCTAGTTCTAACGTCTTACCACTTCATTTCGCCCTTGGCCACCTTGGCGCTGGTGTCCAGCGCGCCGTTCAAGCCGGCGCTAGGATACAGCTCCTTCATGCGCGCGATCAGCGTGGCCGAGTTGGCGGCCTTGGCGGTCTCGGCTTCGAAGCGCACCAGGTAGTCGCGGGTGTAGGCGATGCTGTCCGGCGTCAGCGCGGCGCCGAGCTTGAAGTGGCCCGGCACGATGGTGGCCGGCCGCAGCGCGGCCACGCCGTCCAGCGTCGCCAGCCATTGCTTGCGCGATTCGGCAGTCTGCGTATCGGCGGTCCACACGTGCAGGTCGTTGAACAGCACCACGCCGCCCACCACTGCCTTGATCGACGGAATCCACACATAGCTGCGCTCCGGCGTCGCGCCCTTCAGGCCTTCGATTTTCAGCGTCTGGCCTTCCAGCTTGATGGTGTCGCCGTTCAGCGGCTGCGGCACGATGATGCTTTGCGGCGCGTTGGCCTTCAGGATCGGGCCCCAGAACGCCACCTTGGCATCCTTCTTCTTCTCGATGCCGGCGATGGTTTGCGGCGTGGCGACGATTTTCGCGTCCGGGAAGGCGGCGTGGATCACGTCCAGGCCGAAGTAGAAGTCCGGGTCGCTGTGGCTGACGTAGACGGTGGTCAAGTGCTTGCCGCCGGCGCGGATCTGCTCGACCAGCTTGAGCGCTTCGCCACGCGAGAACTGGGCGTCGATCAGCACGGCATCCCTGGCGCCGCTAACGATCACCGAAGCGACCGGGAAGATGGCGGCCTCACCGGGATTGAACACTTCCAGTTTCAACGGGGCGGCGGTGGCGCCGGCAACGGTGGCGGCGAGGGCGGCGGACAACAGGCTTTGCTTGATCATGATGGTCTTTCATGTGGAGTTGGAATGACGCCATCTTAAATTTCTTTATCCGATAGAAAAATAGGGTAATCTGCACCTGTTAATTGCATGAATCGGACGAATCGATGGACAGAATCACGGCGGCACAGGTTTTCGTCAGCATCGCCGAGCGCGGCAGCATGATCGCGGCGGCCGAGGCGCTGGACATGTCGCGCGCCATGGTGACGCGCTATCTGGCCGAGATGGAGGAATGGGCCGGCGCCCGCCTGCTGCACCGGAGCACGCGCCGGCTGAGCCTGACCGACGCCGGCGACCTCACGCTGGCGCGCTGCCGCCGCATGCTGGAGCTAGCCGAGGCGATGGAAGTGGCCAGCGGCGCCGACGCCGACACGCCGCAAGGCCTGCTGCGCATCACCTGTTCGCAATCGCTGGCGCAGGCGGCGCTGGCGATCGCCGTCACCGCCTTCCTGAAGCGTTATCCGCGCACGGCGGTCGACCTGCAGATGAACAACCGCGCCGTCAACCTGGTCGAGCAGCGCATCGACCTGGCGCTGCGCATCACCAACGCGCTGGAGCCCAACCTGATCGCGCGCCAGCTGGCGCAATGCGATTCGGTGGTGTGCGCCGCGCCGTCCTACCTGGCCGAGCGCGGCACACCGCTGCGGGCCGAAGACCTGGCCGCGCACAACTGCCTGACCTATACGTATTTCGGCAAGAGCCTGTGGCAGTTCACGGATCGGGACGGCGAGGCGGTCTCGGTGCCGGTCAGCGGCAACCTGTCGGCCAACGAGGATTTGATTTTGCTGAAGGCTGCGGAGGAGGGCGCCGGCATCGCGCTGCAGCCCCTGTACAGCGCGGCGCCGCTGATCGCCGACGGCCGCCTGGTGGCGCTGCTGCCGGACTACGCGCCGCAGCAGATGGGCATCTACGGCATCTACACCTCGCGCCAGCACATGTCGCCGGCGCTGCGGGCGATGCTGGACTTCCTGCTGGACTGGTTCGCCGGCGACCCGGCTTGGCTGGCGCATACGGCGCCGAGCGAAACGCCGTCAGGTGTGTAACGCGGCGATGCGGCGCTCCACGTCCGCCAGCGAAGGCCGGGCGGCGGGATCTTCCACGACACAGTCTGCGTGCAGCGCCGCCAGCGCCGCATGCTGCGCGGCCGGCAGCTGGCAACGCTCCATCAGCTCGTCCAGCAGCAGGCCGAAGGCGCGCACTTCCAGCCGCTGCAGCCCGGCCGCATGAGGCGCGTCTGACGCGAATAGCGAGGCCGCGCCGAAGTCGCCCAGCAGGCTGCGGCCCTGGCCGCAATGCAGGATGTTGTGGCCGTACAGGTCGCCGTGCATGATGCCGCGCGCGTGCAAGTGGTGCGCCGCCGAGGCGACGCCGCCCGCGATGCCGAATAATTCCACCGGGCTGAAGCGCTTGCCGTCCGGGTAGGTGTCGCGGGTGCAGCTGTCCAGGCTGGGCGGGCCTGCCAGGTTGCCGAAGCCGGGATCGATCAGCGGCATCACGCAGCCGCTGGCGCCGTCCGGGTGGTCCAGCACCTCGCCCAGCACCGGGATCAGGTTGGGGTGCTCGCCCGAGCTGACGCAGGCCGCCATCTCGCAGCGCGGCAGGCCGTCGCTGGTGACGGCGCCCTTGAACATCTTGACCGCCACGGCGCGCTCGCCGCCGGCCTGGCGCAGCGCGGCCTGGTGGATCACGCCGGAAGCGCCTTCGCCCAGCTTGTGCTGGAGCCGCAACCGATCCCATCCGATGCCGGCGATGCCTGCGGCGCCGGAGGCCGCCTGTTCGTCCGCCTCGCAGAAGGGATTGCCAGCAAAGGCCAGCCACGACAGGCGCGGCATATCGAGCAGCCAGGCCGGCAGCTCGCTCAACCGATTGGCCGCGATGCGCAGCAGTTCCAGCCGCGTGCAGGCAGCCAGTTCCGGCGGCAGCGCGCACAGCCGGTTCCCCGCCAGCATCAGCTTTTGCAGCTGCCGGCAATGGCCGATGGCGGCGGGCAGGGCCTCGACCCGGTTGTCGGTCAGGATCAGCCAGCGCAATTCCGCAGGCAGCGCGGCGGCCGGAACCTCGCGTATCTGGTTGCTTTTGAAGCCTACCATCGTCAACGCCGGGCAGCTGCCCAGCACTGCCGGCAGCGTCGTGAACCGGTTGGCCGAGCAGAAGATCACCCGCAGCTTGTGCAGGCGCGGCAAATCGTCCGGCAGCGAGGACAGGGCGTTGTTGGACAGATCGAGGATTTCCAGCGTATCGGCCAGCGTGAAAATCTCGTCGGGGAACTCGGTCAGGCCGCAGGACAATTGCAGGCGGCGGATGCCGGCCAGCGATCCGGCGCGTAGCTGCTCTAGGGTGTGCATGAAGGCGAGGCGGGATGGTAAAGCGCTATTCTACAACCTCGGCGGTCGCCCCAAAAAGCCGTTAAAAATATGAAAACATTACCGGCAAGCCGAGCAGTCATGCGGCTTAAGCGAAGATTAATATCGTAAGATTTGTTACGGTTTCTGTCGAATAAATGGTTGTTGGGATACAATACCGGTGCTATCCTGAATGACCCGATTTTGTAGTACCTGAAGAACTATAGCCCTTCCCCACAACTTGATGTGCAATCCGCTAACCGGTCAGGCCGTGTCGCGGAAGGTTAGATTAACCCGCTAATTCCTCGCGAAGCGCGAAGAAAGGTGAGCAAGATGATGCAACAATCTACGTCCAATTCCTACCTGTTTGGTGGGAACGCACCGTACGTCGAAGAACTGTACGAGGCGTACCTCAACAACCCAGGTTCCGTGCCAGACAACTGGCGCGCCTACTTCGACGCCATGCAACACGTGCCGGCCGTCGACGGTTCCAATAAACCAGACGTCGCCCACGCTTCGGTCATCGCCTCCTTCGCCGAACGCGCGAAAGCCGGCCCGATCCGCACCGTGGTGGCTTCCGCCGACGCTGAAATGGGCCGCAAGCGCGTCGCCGCTACCCAGCTGATCGCCGCTTACCGCTACCTGGGTTCCCGTTGGGCCAACCTGGATCCGCTGCAGCGCCAGGAACGTCCGTCCATCCCTGAGCTGGACCCGGCCTTCTACGGCTTCTCCGATGCGGACATGGACACCGTGTTCAACATCAGCAACACCTACTTCGGCCCTGAGACCGCGACCCTGCGCGACCTGCTGAACTTCCTGCGCGACACCTACACCCGCTCGATCGGCGCGGAGTACATGTACATCTCCGACCCGGCCGAAAAGCGCTGGCTGCAGGAACGCCTGGAATCGATCCGCTCGACCCCGAACTTCACGCCGGAAAAGAAAAAGCACATCCTGGAGCGCCTGACCGCGGCCGAAGGCCTGGAACGCTACCTCCACACCAAATACGTCGGCCAGAAGCGTTTCTCGCTGGAAGGCGGCGAAACCTTCATCGCGTCGATCGACGAAATCATCCAGCGCGCCGGCGAAAAAGGCGTGCAGGAGATCGTTATCGGCATGGCCCACCGCGGCCGCCTGAACGTGCTGGTCAACACCCTGGGCAAGGCGCCCAAGGAACTGTTCGAAGAATTCGAAGGCAAGCACGGCGACGACCTGCCGGCCGGCGACGTCAAATACCACCAGGGCTTCTCGTCGGACATCTCGACCGCCGGCGGTCCTGTCCACCTGTCGCTGGCGTTCAACCCGTCGCACCTGGAGATCGTCAACCCTGTGGTTGAAGGTTCGGTCAAGGCGCGCATGGACCGCCGCGGCGACACCCTGGGCAAGCAAGTGCTGCCTATCCTGGTGCACGGCGACGCCGCGTTCGCAGGCCAGGGCGTTGTGATGGAAACCCTGAACCTGGCGCAGACCCGCGGCTACGGCACGGGCGGCACGGTGCACATCGTCATCAACAACCAGATCGGCTTCACCACGTCGGATCCGCGCGACGCGCGTTCCACCATCTACTGCTCGGACGTCGTCAAGATGATCGAAGCACCGGTGCTGCACGTGAACGCCGACGATCCTGAAGCCGTGGTACTGGCTTCGCAGATCGCCATGGACTACCGTCTGCAGTTCCAGAAGGATATCGTTGTCGACATCATCTGCTACCGCAAACTGGGCCACAACGAGCAGGACACCCCGGCGCTGACCCAGCCGCTGATGTACAAGAAAATCGGCCAGCACCCAGGCACCCGCAAGCTGTACGCGGACAAGCTGGTGGCGCAGACCGTGATCGCGGCCGACGGCGGCGAGCAGATGCAAGCTGCCTATCGCGACGCGATGGACGCCGGCAAGCACACCATCGATCCGGTGATCTCCAACTTCAAGAACAAGTACGCGGTCGACTGGCTGCCGTTCCTGAACCGCAAGTGGACCGACTCGGCCGACACCGCCGTGCCGATGACCGAACTGAAACGCCTGGCCGGCCGCATCACCACCGTGCCTGAAGGCTTCAAAGTGCACTCGCTGGTCGAGAAGGTCCTGGGCGACCGCGCCAACATGGGCAAGGGCGAACTGAACCTGGACTGGGGCATGGGCGAACACCTGGCCTACGCATCGCTGGTCGCTTCGGGCTACGCAGTGCGCCTGACCGGCCAGGACGCCGGCCGCGGCACCTTCGTGCACCGCCACGCCGTGCTGCACGACCAGAACCGCGAGCGTTGGGACGCCGGCACCTACGTGCCGCTGCAGAACATCGCCGAAGGCCAGGCACCGTTCACCGTGATCGACTCCGTGCTGTCCGAAGAGGCTGTACTGGGCTTCGAATACGGCTACTCGACCGCCGAACCAAACACGCTGACGATCTGGGAAGCCCAGTTCGGCGACTTCGTCAACGGCGCGCAAGTGGTCATCGACCAGTTCATCAGCTCCGGCGAAGTGAAGTGGGGCCGCGCTTCCGGCTTGGTCATGATGCTGCCGCACGGTTACGAAGGCCAGGGTCCTGAGCACTCGTCGGCACGTCCTGAGCGCTTCCTGCAACTGTGCGCCGACAACAACATGCAAGTGGTCCAGCCGACCACCGCGTCGCAGATCTTCCACGTGCTGCGCCGTCAGATGGTGCGCCAGTTCCGCAAACCGCTGGTGATCCTGACGCCTAAATCGCTGCTGCGTAACAAGGACGCGGGTTCCTCGCTGAACGAGCTGGCCAAGGGCGCGTTCCAGACCGTGATCGGCGAAGTCGACGAGAAAATCGACGCCAAGAAAGTCAAGCGCGTGGTCGCCTGCTCGGGCAAGGTCTACTACGACCTGGTCAACGCACGCAAGACCCGCGGCCAGACCGACACCGCCATCATCCGTGTCGAACAGCTGTATCCGTTCCCGCACAAATCGTTCGCCGCCGAACTGAAGAAGTTCCCGAACCTGGCGGAAGTGGTGTGGGCGCAGGACGAGCCACAGAATCAGGGCCCATGGTTCCAGATTCAGCACAACATCTTCGAGAGCATGGACGCAGGTCAGCGCCTGGCATACGCCGGCCGCCCAGCGTCGGCATCGCCGGCTGTCGGCTACTACGACAAGCACTACGCCCAGCAAAAAGACCTGCTGGAGACGGCGTTCTCGAAGCTCAAAGGTTTCATCCTGACCAAATAATCGCACTTACTTGACGGAGCGCCCTGCTGCTACGCGGCGGGGCGCCGCAACAATAAAATATACGGAGTTTTACATGGCACAAATCGAAGTCAAAGTCCCCCAGCTGTCGGAATCGGTAGCAGAAGCAACCATGCTGACCTGGCATAAAAAAGTCGGCGACGCAGTCGCTCGCGACGAGAACCTGATTGACATCGAAACCGATAAAGTTGTTCTGGAACTGCCTGCACCAGCGGCCGGCGTTCTGGTCAAGATCATCAAGGGCGACGGCAGCACCGTGGTTGCCGACGAACTGATCGCTATCATCGACACCGACGCAGCAGCCGCAGCCGCCGCTCCAGTCGCAGCCGCAGCTCCAGCAGCCGCAGCACCTGCCGCAGCTCCAGCAGCAGCCGCCACCACCGGCGGTTCGAAAGGCGACGTGGCCATGCCAGCCGCCGCCAAGATCCTGTCGGAAAAAGGCCTGAGCGCTGGCGATGTCGCCGGTTCGGGCAAAGACGGCCGCGTGACCAAGGGCGACGCCCTGGCCGCCGGCGCCAAGGCTCCAGCCGTAGCGCCACTGGCGCCGGCCGCTGCCAAGCCAGCGCTGCAGCAAGTTGCCGCGCCTGCGATCGCCAGCCTGGGCGAGCGTCCGGAAGAGCGCGTGCCGATGAGCCGCCTGCGCGCACGTATCGCCGAGCGCCTGCTGCAATCGCAATCGACCAACGCCATCCTGACCACGTTCAATGAAGTGAACATGGCGCCGGTAATGGAACTGCGCAACAAGTACAAGGACAAGTTCGAGAAAGAGCACGGCGTCAAGCTGGGCTTCATGTCCTTCTTCGTCAAGGCCGCCGTTGCCGCGCTGAAGAAATACCCGATCATCAACGCCTCGGTCGACGGCAACGACATCGTCTACCACGGCTACTTCGACATCGGTATCGCGGTCGGTTCGCCACGCGGCCTGGTCGTGCCTATCCTGCGCAACGCCGACCAGATGTCGATCGCCGACATCGAGAAGAAAATCGGCGAATTCGGCGCCAAAGCCAAGGAAGGCAAGCTGACCCTGGACGACCTGACCGGCGGCACCTTCTCGATCTCGAACGGCGGCACCTTCGGCTCCATGCTGTCGACCCCGATCATCAACCCGCCACAATCGGCCATCCTGGGCGTGCACGCGACCAAGGACCGTGCTGTTGTAGAAAACGGCCAGATCGTGATCCGTCCGATGAACTACCTGGCGATGTCCTACGACCACCGCATCATCGACGGCCGCGAAGCCGTGCTGGGCCTGGTCGCAATGAAGGAAGCGCTGGAAGATCCAGCCCGCCTGCTGCTGGACCTGTAATACCGCCACATCCCCAGGCCCGTCCGGGCTTGGGGAATTTTCAGAGGGTCATCAATGAGCGTATCTGAAGAAATCAAACGGTTGCACGAACTGCACCAGGCTGGCGCGCTGTCGGACGAGGAGTTCGCCTCCGCCAAAGCCAAGTTGCTGGACAAGGAAGCATCTCCCGGCATCTCCAACGACATCACCCGATTGCGCCGCTCGAACACCGACCGCTGGCTGGGTGGCGTGTGTGGCGGGCTGGGCCAACTTACCGGGGTCGAATCCTGGATCTGGCGCTTGCTGTTCGTATTGTTCGTGATCACCTTTGGCTTCGGACTCGCCATCTACATTCTGCTATGGATTTTCGTACCAGAAGAGAACTGATTGGAAAATAAAAAATGAGTAAACAATTTGACGTAGTAGTCATCGGCGCCGGTCCTGGCGGTTACATCGCGGCCATCCGCGCGGCACAACTGGGTTTCTCGGTCGCCTGCGTCGACGCATGGGTCAATGAAAAGGGCGGTCCCGCACCTGGCGGCACCTGCACCAACGTCGGCTGCATCCCGTCGAAAGCGCTGCTGCAATCGTCCGAGCACTTCGAGCACGCCGGCCACGCCTTCAAGGACCACGGCATCGATGTCGCCGGCCTGTCGCTGAACCTGCCGCAAATGATCAAGCGTAAAGACACCGTCGTGAAGCAGAACAACGACGGCATCCTGTTCCTGTTCAAGAAAAACAAGGTCACCTTCTTCCACGGCCGCGCCTCGTTCGCCGGCGCCGCCACCGCAGACGGCTACCCGCTGACCATCTCCGCGCCAGCCAACGAGACCATCAACGCCAAGCAAGTCATCATCGCCACCGGCTCCAACGCACGCGCACTGCCAGGCGCCGAGTTCGATGAAAAACTGATCCTGTCGAACACCGGCGCGCTGACCATCGGCGAAGTGCCGAAGAAGCTGGGCGTGATCGGCGCCGGCGTGATCGGCCTGGAAATGGGTTCCGTATGGCGCCGCCTGGGTTCCGAAGTGACCGTGCTGGAAGGCCTGCCTGTGTTCCTGGGCGCGGTCGATGAGCAGATCGCCAAGGAAGCCGGCAAGCTGTTCGCCAAGCAGGGCCTGAGCATCAACCTGGGCTGCAAGATCGGCAGCATCACCAAGGGCGCCAACAACGTCACCGTGGCCTACGAAAACGCCAAGGGCGAAGCGCAGACCGCCGTGTTCGACAAGCTGATCGTCTCGATTGGCCGCACCCCGAACACCGACGGCCTGGCCGCCGACAAGGTCGGCCTGAAGCTGGATGAGCGTGGTTTCGTGGCCGTCGACGACGACTGCAAGACCAACCTGCCGGGCGTTTGGGCGGTGGGCGACGTGGTGCGCGGCCCGATGCTGGCGCACAAGGCGGAAGAAGAAGGCGTTGCCGTCGCCGAGCGCATGGCCGGCCAGCATGGTCACACCAACTTCAACACCATCCCTTGGGTCATCTACACCTCGCCGGAAATCGCGTGGGTCGGCCGCACCGAGCAGCAACTGAAGGCCGACGGCGTCGCCTACAAGGCCGGCACCTTCCCGTTCCTGGCCAACGGCCGCGCTCGCGCGCTGGGCGATACCTCGGGCATGGTCAAGTTCCTGGCCGACGCAAGCACCGACGAAATCCTGGGCGTGCACATCATCGGACCTATGGCTTCCGAGCTGATCTCCGAAGCCGTGGTGGCGATGGAGTTCAAGGCTTCGGCTGAAGACATCGCGCGCATCTGCCACGCACACCCGTCGCTGTCGGAAGCGACCAAGGAAGCCGCGCTGGCGATCGACAAGCGCACGCTGAACTTCTAAGCAGCACCAGTAAGCGGACTGCGGGCGGACTGCGGTCCGCCCTTTTTATTTGCGCAGTACAGAATCGAAGCCCATGAACGTCGAAGAGTTTTATCAGCACGCGCTGCAAGAGCGCAATTTCAAGGCCGATGCAGCCCAGCGCCGCGCGGTCGACCGCCTGCAACTGTGCTACGACGAGTGGGTGGCCTATAAGGGGCAGCGCTCCAGCACCCTCAAGCGGCTGATCAACCGTCCCGACGTGCCGAAGGGCGTCTACATGTGGGGCGGGGTGGGGCGCGGCAAGTCCTTCCTGATGGATTCCTTCTATTCCGTGGTGCCGCTGGTGCGCAAGACGCGCCTGCACTTCCACGAGTTCATGCGCGGCGTGCACCGCCAGCTCGACGAGCTGACCGGCGTGGCCAATCCGCTCGACGAGGTGGCCAAGCGCATCGCCAAGAAGTACCGGCTGATCTGCTTCGACGAGTTCCACATCTCGGACGTGGCCGACGCCATGATCATGTACAACCTGTTGAAGGCGCTGTTCGACAACGGCGTGTCCTTCATCATGACCTCGAACTACGACCCGAAACTGCTGTACCCGGACGGCCTGCACCGCGACCGCATCCTGCCCACCATCCAGCTGCTGTACGACAAGCTGGACGTGATGAACATCGACGCCGGCGTCGACTACCGCGGCCGCGCGCTGGAGCAGGTCGATTCCTACCTGACTCCGCTCAATGCCCACACCGACCACCTGCTGCGCGAGGCCTACGCCAGCATCGCCGAGACCGCCGACGAGGATCCGGTGGTGCGCATCGAGGCGCGCGAGATCCGCGCCCTGCGCCGCGCCGGCACCATCATCTGGTTCGACTTCAACACCCTGTGCGGCGGCCCCCGCTCGCAGAACGACTACCTGGAAATCGCCAGCCGCTTCCATACCGTGATATTGTCCGGGATTCCGATGATGTCGGCCGCGATGTCGTCGGAGGCGCGGCGCTTCACCTGGCTGATCGACGTGTTCTACGACCAGGGCGTCAAGCTGCTGATGTCGGCCGAGGTGGAGCCGGAAGAGCTGTACACCAACGGCACGCTGGCCAACGAATTTCACCGCACGGTTTCGCGCATCGTCGAGATGCAATCGCGCGAGTACATGGACAAAGAGCAGCGCGCCGCGGCCGGCGCGCTGGCCTAAGTGAGCTGCAACAGGATAAAAATATGAGACCAAGTTTGAAACCGCTGGGCGAGATGATCGCGGCCGCCGCGCTGGCGGCCCTGGCTGCGCTGGCCGCGCCGGTGCAGGCCCAGACCGCTGAGCCGGCCCCCGCACCGCGCGACCAGCTGACCCATTCGGTCGAGCAGGCCAACGCCACGCTGGCGCAGGTGGCCAAGGACCGCGCGGCGGTCCACGACGAATTCGCCGCCAGCGAGCGCGTGTGCTACGACAAGTTCTTCGTCAACCACTGCCTGGACAAGGCCAAGGAAAAGCGCCGCGCCGCGCTGGCGAAGCTGCGCGCCACCGAGGTGGAGGCCGAGCATTTCAAGCGCGCCGATTCGGTCGAGAAGCGCGATGCCGACCTGGCCGTGCGCGCCCGCAAGGACGCGGAAGAGGAGGCGCAGCGCGCCGCCTTGCCGCCAAAGGAGCCCAAGGTTGTGGACGACACGCCGCGCCCGGCGCCAAACGCGGGCAAGCCGGCCGTGGACCGCGAGGCCGAGCACGCGGCCAAGGTCCAGCGCCAGGCGGCGCAGGATGCGGCCGACGCCGGCAAGCGCGCCGCGAATGTCACGGCATTCGAGAAGAAGCAGGCCGAGTCGGAGAAGCGCAAGGCGCAAGTGGCCAAGAAGAAGGCCGACAGCGACGCCAAGCGCGCCGCCCACGAAGAGTCGGAGAAGAAGAAAGCCGCCGCCGCCGAGGCAGCCGCCGCAGCGGCCGCCGCCAAGAAGCAGTAAGCGGCGCCGCGCGTCAGACCGCGCGGCGCATTTTCTGCACGGTGTAGTTCGGTATTTCCCTGGGCTGCTCGACCAGCTTGATGATGGCCATCGAGCAGTTGTCGCCCTTGCCCTGGGCGCGCTCGCCGGCCTTGCTGATCAGGCGTTCGGCCGCCTGGCGCGGCGTGTTGCGCGCGACCGCAGCCGCCAGTTCCGTATCCTTGAACAATTGCCACAGGCCGTCCGAGCACAGCAGGAGTGCATCGCCGGCCTGCAAGCCTTCGTGGTAGCCGACTGTGACGAAGGGCGACTTGAAGCTGTTGCCCAGCGCGTTGTTGAGTAGCTTGGAGCTGCGGTGCTTTCTTGCCGCGTCCAGCGGCAGCTTGTCTTCCTTGACCAGATGCTCGATGTAGGCGCCGTCGTTGCTGCGCATGGCGCAGGTCTCGCCGGCGAAGCGGTACACCCGCGCGTCGCCGACGTGGGCCCACACCACCTGGCCGGCCGGCGTCAGCACCATCATCGCCAGCGCGCTCTGCGGCTCGACGGTCTTGGCGATCGGATTCATCTTGATGACCTGGTGCGCCTCTTCGACGATGGCGCGCATCAAGTCCTGCAGGCGCGGAATGCTGGGCGTGTCGCCGACGCGCAACTCGTCGAACAAATGCTTGCTGGTCAGCAGCGCCTGGTCCGACCCGATGGGGCTGTGGTTGCCGTCGGCCAGCACGGCCATCACGTAGCCGGGCGCCTGGGCGGCCGTGTACAGGGCCACCCGGTCGTTTTGCTGGGATCGGTTTCCGATGTGCTGGGCGGTGCCGGCTTCTATTTTGTATGCGCTCATAAGCAACACTGTATCCTAGACGGCGGGTGAGCGATCATTATGTTGGCGGCAGGGCCGCCGTAGATTAAACTATGCACCGTGTCACAGTTTGTTTGCAATACATTTGTTGTTCCAGTGAAACTATTTGTGTGAGTAAAGACCGAGAATTATGACTGATGTACAAGATATCCAGCGTCGTCTGATTGAACTCGACGTCGAACACCGCGATCTGGACGCGGTCATCGACATGCTCACGCTGGATGGCCATCACGATCAACTACAATTGCGCCGCCTCAAAAAGCGCAAGCTGCAGTTAAAAGACCATATCACTCTGCTGAAAATGCAATTAGTGCCCGACGTTCCGGCCTGAGTCCGGCTCAGTGCTACAACTAAGTTTATTTTGACCGAACACCTTCCCACGCCCGCCGACACCATCCCCGCCGTAGTCGGCGCCACGCCCGATCAGCCCCCCGGAAAACACGATGCCGAGGTCGAGCGCCTGTTTGGCGCCGGCGGGCCGTTGGGTCCGGCTGTGGGCGAGTACCGCCCGCGCCGCTCGCAGACCGAGATGGCCAAGGCGGTGGCGGACGCCATCGCCAACCAGACCACGCTGATCGCCGAGGCCGGCACTGGCACGGGCAAGACTTTCGCCTACCTGGTGCCGGCGCTGCTGTGGGGCGGCAAGACCATCGTCTCCACGGGCACCAAGAACCTGCAGGACCAGTTGTTCCTGCGCGACATCCCGACCGTGCGCGCCGCCTTGCAGGCGCCGGTGTCGGTGGCGCTGCTGAAGGGGCGTTCGAACTACGTCTGCCACTACCACCTGGAACGCACGCTGCAGAACGGCCGCATGACCTCGCGCGACGACGTCGGCCACCTGCGCGAAATCTCGCGGTTTTTGAAAATGACCAGCTCGGGCGACAAGGCCGAGCTGGCCCGCGTGCCGGAAAACGCGCTGATCTGGAACCTGGTGACCTCGACCCGCGACAATTGCATGGGCGCCGAGTGCCAGTATTACCAGGATTGCTTCGTGATGAAGGCGCGCAAGGAGGCGCAGCAGGCCGATGTGGTGGTGGTCAACCACCACCTGTTCTTCGCCGACGTGGCGCTGAAGGATTCCGGCATCGCCGAGCTGCTGCCGTCCGCCAACACCGTGATCTTCGACGAGGCGCATCAGCTGCCCGACACCGCCACCTTGTTCTTCGGCGACACGTTTTCCACCTCGCAAGTGCTTGAATTGTGCCGCGACGTGCTGGCCGAAGGCTTGTCCAACGCCCGCGACGGCGCCGACTGGGGTAAGGTCGTCACGGTGGTGGAGAAGGCCGCGCGCGATTTGCGGCTGACCTTCCCGCAGGATATCGTCCGCCTGTCGCTGCCGCAGATCGCGCCGTCGAGCGACTTTTTCCCGGCCCTGCAGACGCTCAAGGACGAGCTGGACGGCATGCTGGCGGTGCTGGAAACCCAGGCCGCGCGCGCGGAAACGCTGGAACAATGCCGCCAGCGCGGCCTGGAACTGGCGCAAAAGTTGGCGGATTGGAAGTTCGATCCGAAGGCGCGGGTGGAAAAGGGCGCCGAGGCGGTGTTCTGGGTCGAGGCCTATGCGTCGTCGCTGCAGCTGCACAAGACGCCTTTGTCGATCGCGCCCATCTTCAACGGCCAGCGCGAGGGCGTGCCGCGCAGCTGGATTTTCACCTCCGCGACGCTGGCGGTGAAGAACGATTTCAGCCATTTTTCCGAGCAGATGGGGCTGGACGGCGAGCCGTCGAAGACCTGGCCGAGCCCGTTCAACTACGAGCAGCAGGGGATTTTGTACGTCCCGCAGGGCTTGCCGGACCCCAATTCCATGGGCTACACCGACGCGGTGCTGGACCACGCGCTGCCGATCATCGAGGCGGCGGGCGGAAAAACTTTCCTTTTGTGCACGACTTTGCGCGCCGTCAAGCGCGCCGCCGAGCGGCTGCGCGACGAATTCGAGAAGCGCGGTCTGCCGTATCCGCTGTTTGTCCAGGGCGACAAGGGCCGCACCGAGCTGCTGGACCAGTTCCGCAAGGCGGGAAATGGCGTGCTGATCGGCTCGCAAAGCTTCTGGGAAGGTGTCGACGTGCGCGGCGATGCGCTGTCTTTGGTGATTATCGACAAGCTTCCGTTCGCGCCACCGGACGATCCGGTGCTGGCCGCGCGCATCGAGGTGATGGAAAAGCAGGGCAAGAACGGCTTCATGCACCACACTTTGCCCGAGGCGATTATTAACCTGAAGCAAGGTGCCGGCCGCCTGATCCGCGACGAGGGCGACCGCGGCGTACTGATGTTGTGCGATCCGCGCGTGATTTCCAAGCCGTACGGCAAGCGGATATGGCAGAGTTTGCCGTCCTTCAAGCGCACCCGCGAACAGGCCGAAGTCATCGAATTCTTCAAAAACAAGAATTCCGATTCGTAACTTTTAGTATCAAAGCCAGCCGCCTGTCGTCCCCGCGCAAGCGGGGACCCATGCTAAGTATGGATTCCCGCCTGCGCGGGAAGTCATTTCCCCCAGTGGGGGAAATGACAACGGTTACGGCACAATCACCACCTTCCCCGTGACCTTACGCGCCGCCATATCGTTGAGCGCCCGCGCCGTCTCCTCCAGTTTGTACCGGCCCGAAATGTGCGGCTTGATCTTTCCTTCCTGCAACCACTCCATCAACTGGCGCATGCCGGCCAGGTTGGCCTTCGGCTCCCGCTTGACGAACTCGCCCCAGAAAACGCCGACCAGTGACGCGCCTTTCAGCAAGGTCAGATTGAGCGGCAATTTCGGAATCTCGCCGTTGGCGAATCCCACCACCAGATACCGTCCGCGCCAGGCGATCGAGCGGAACGCCGGCTCCGCATATTCACCGCCGACCGGGTCGTAAATCACATCCGGACCCTTGCCGCCGGTCGCCGCCTTGACCGCCTCGCGCAAATCCTCCTTGCCGTAGTTGATCAGCACGTCCGCGCCATGTGCTTTGCACACTTCCAGCTTCTCATCGGTCGAAGCGCAAGCAATGATGCGGGCTCCAAGGGCTTTGCCGATCTCGATCGCGGCCAGCCCCACACCCCCGGCCGCGCCAAGTACTAGCATGGTCTCGCCAGCTTTTAGCGCAGCACGGTCCACCACCGCATGGTGCGAGGTGCCGTAGGTGAGGGTGATGGCCGCCGCCGTCTCGAAATCCATGCCCGGCGGCATGGGCGCCAGCGCTTGCACGGGCGCCACTAATTGTTGCCCAAAACCACCGGTCGAAGTGAAGGCGATGACCTTGTCGCCCGGCTTGAAAGTTGTCACATCGTCAGCAACCGAGCGCACCACACCGGCCACTTCGCTGCCTGGAACGAAGGGTAGTTCCGGCTTGAATTGATACTTGCCTTGAATGATGAGCACGTCTGGAAAGTTGACGCCGGCCGCCTTGACATCGATCACGACCTGGCCCGGACCTGCTTGCGGATCGGGCAATTCCTGGACGGCGAGGGTGTCCGGCAATCCCCATGCCTGGCATACGACAGCTTTCATTGTGGTCTCCTTGGTTAAAAATAGAACGATCGTTAGATTTTTATGATACCTGAAAGCGCCACCCGTTTGCGCAAAGTTCGGCCTGCCGCACGTTTGCGTTCGCGCAAAGTGTCTGCTGGGTGGATTGTTAGAGTTGGTTAAACGCTGCACCTCTGTAGGGCGGCAACGGAGGATGTCATGACTATCCGTCACGGCTGCTTTTTCAGTTATGCACACGGCCAGCACGCGTACATGAGCAAGTTCAAGAACGATTTGATCGAAGCGCTCAAGTGCTATCTGGAGCCGCACTTCGACAACGAGAACGAGCTCTTTGTTGATAGCGAGCAACTCGGTGGCGGGGACGACCTGGACCAGAAGATCGCCCGCGCCATGTGTGAGAGCGCCTGCATGATTGTCATTTATACACCTAAGTATGAGGCGCACGCCTACACCCGTCGTGAGTTTGCAGCAATGCAACTTATCGAGAACGAGCGCAAGCAGTGGTACTCGCTGCCCAGCCACCTGATCATCCCCGTCATCATGACCCGGCATCCGGACGGCCTGCCACCGCAAATCGCCGGGCCGGGCATGTATGTGGACTTTTCCCGCTACACGCTGGCCAGTGGCGACCTGAAAACCAACCCGGAGTTTCTTCCCGACATAGAAAAAATCGTCTTGCGCATTGCCGAGCATTACCACTACCTAAAACGATGCACGCCGCCGGGCCACGACTGTGGCCGTTTTGTCATGCCGGACATCCCGCCGGAATGGCGTGCCATTCCTCCTCCACACTTCCCACGCTAAAGGTTTGCCATGGACATCACTGCCTTGTCGCTGCCGCCGTTGACTGGAACCGGCGAAGTTATCACCTTCTACTCCTACAAAGGCGGGACCGGGCGCACCATGGCCTTGTCCAATATCGCGGTGCTGCTGGCGCGCCAGCAAAACGCCACCACGCCGGTGTTGATGATCGATTGGGACCTGGAAGCGCCGGGCCTGCACCATTACTTTGACCACCACGACGACAAGCCGGGCGTGCTGGAACTGTTCGAAGCGTGCCGCGAGCAACTGATACGCCGCCGCAAGGGCGCGGCGCTGCTGGACGAGGACGAGCTGGCGCGCGAAGTGCTGGCGGCCGTCGGCTGGGAGCAATACGTGAGCCGGGTCGACCAGAGCAGCCAGCTGTACCTGATGCGCGCCGGCCGCTTCGACGACAGCTATGGCGAGCGGCTGGCCGCCATGCACTGGGACGAGCTGTTCAACAGTTGCCCGGCATTGTTCCGTTGCTTTGCCGATAATCTGGCGCGCCACTTCCGCCACGTGCTGGTCGACTCGCGCACCGGCCGCACCGACAGCGCCGGCATCTGCACGACCTTGCTGCCACGCAAGCTGGTGGTGGTGTTCACGCCCAACCGCCAGAGCCTGGAGGGCGTGCAGGCGCTGGTCACGCGGGCGACCGCCTACCGCCGCAGCCACGAGGACGAACAGCGGCCATTATTGGTCTATCCTCTGCCATCGCGCATCGAAATGGGCGACAGCGTGCAGCGCGCCCAGTGGCGGCGCGGTGACCAGCAACAGCGCATCCTGGGCTACCAGCCCATCTTCGAGCAGTTGCTCAGCGCGTGCTACGGCATGCCGCAGATGTCGCTGGACAGCTATTTCGACGAAGTCCAGCTGCAACAGACGCGCACCTTCGCCTATGGCGAGCAACTGGCGGTGCGCATCGACCAGGGCGGCGACCGGTTCTCGCTGACGCGCACCTTCGAAGCCTTGCTCGACTGGCTGGCCCCTGGCTATTTCCCTTGGCAATCGAGCCGCGAGATCCACTTGCTGGCTTCGATCGGCGACGCCCGCCGGGCGCTGGAGGAGGGCGGCGTGCGCGCGCTGTCGCAGCCGCTGGCGCGCGATCTCAACCTGCTGGGCGAACTGTATCGCCGCGAGGGCCGCTTGCGCCAGGCACTGAGCTGTTTCGAGGAAAGCATGACCCTGCGCCAGCGCGGCCTGAGCGAAGACCACCCCGACACCCTGGCCAGCAAGAGCAATCTGGCCGTCGTGCTGCGCCTGCAGGGGCAGCTGGACGAGGCGCAGTTCCTCGAAGAATGCATCGTCGAGGCGCGCGAGCGGCTGCTGGGGCCGGAGCACCTCGATACGCTGGCCGCGCGCGCCAACCTGGCCGCCACGCTGGCCCAGCAGGGCCGTCCGGCCGAAGCGCTGGCCATGATGGATGCGGTGCTGGACGCCTACCTGCGTCTGCTGGGCTCGGAACACCTGCTGACGCTCTCCTGCAAGGCCAACCGGGCCGACATGCTGTTCCAGCGCGGCGACACCGAACACGCCCGCCTGGCGCAGGAGCAGGTGCTGGCCGCGCGCAAGCGGCTGCTGGGCGCCGAGCACGCCGACACCCTGCGCAGCAAGGCCGCGCTGGCCGGCACCTTGCTGCGGATGCAGGAGCTGGACGCCGCCAGCAGCCTGCTCGACGCCGTCTATCAGGCCCAGCTGCGCCGACTGGGGCCGGATCACGCGGACACCCGCAAGGCGCGCGCCCAGCTGGCGGACGTGCAGGTGCAGCTGGGCGGCCCGGTGGCCGGCCGGATCGGCGAACCGGTGCTGGTGCCCGAGCTGCATCAGGATGTGGCGATCGCCGACTACGGCGACGCCCTGTCCCGGCCGCTGCATCCGCGCGGCAGCCGCAGCCCGAGCGATCTGTGGACCCGCGCGGCCGAGGAGTTGCTGGCGCTGGACGGTCATTTGTCCGGCTCGCGGCCGCCGTCGCGCTAGCGCAAATTTATCTGGTCCGGAGGCCGCCGGCACGCGCAGTCAGGTCATTGCTTCAGGTAAAATCTCCGTATGAGAATCCTGATCAGTAATGACGACGGCTACCTGGCGCCGGGCATCAACGCGCTGGCGCAGGCCCTTGCCCCCATCGCCGACATCGTGGTCGTGGCGCCGGACAGCAACCGTTCCGGCGCCTCCAATTCCCTGTCGCTGGACCGGCCGCTGTCGGTGCAGCAGGCGGCCAATGGTTTCTATTTTGTCAATGGCACGCCGACCGACTGCGTGCACGTCGCGCTGACCGGCATGCTGGACTACAAGCCCGATCTGGTGGTGTCCGGTATCAACAACGGCCCCAACATGGGCGACGACACGCTGTATTCCGGCACCGTCGCCGCCGCCACCGAGGGCTATCTGTTCGGCATCCCGTCGATTGCCTTCTCGCAGGGCGCCTACGGCTGGGAGCACATCGACGACGCGGCCCGTCATGCGCGCGACATCATCGAGCGCTATTATCGAACGTTGCCGGCGCCGTATCTGCTGAACGTCAACATCCCGAACCGGCCCTACGAGCTGCTGAGCGCGCCGGTCGCCACCCGGCTGGGCCGGCGCCACCAGGCCGAGCCGGTGATACGGGCCAGGGATCCGCGCGGCAAGGAAATCTTCTGGATCGGCCCGCCGGGCGCGACCAAGGACGCGGGGGAGGGCACGGATTTCCATGCCTGCGCCCAGGGGGGGACCTCGATCACGCCGCTGCAGATCGACCTGACCCACAAAACTCAACTCGATGCATTGGCAAAGGCGCTGGCATGACCGACAAGAACCGTAGCTTTCCCCTCCCGCTATCCTCGGTAGTCGACAAGGGGGCCAAGAAGGCGACGGTGTTCGCGCCGGTGGCCACGCCGCAGACGGCCACGCAGAACGCGGCCCGCCATGTGCCGCCACAGCACGGTTATTCGAACGCGCGGCCGGTGGCGGCGCCGTCCAAGTCGCACAGCTACGCGATGGAGCGGGCGCAGCCGGTCCCGGCCCCGGCGCCGCGCGGCAATCCGCTGGTGTCGGACGCGGTGCGCCGCGCCATGGTGCAGCGCATCGCCAAGCAGGGCGTCAAGGATGCGGTGGTGCTGGGCGCCATGGAGAGCGTGCCGCGCCACCTGTTCATGGACGAGGCGCTGGCCTCGCAGGCGTACATCGACGCCTCGTTGCCGATCGGCCACCACCAGACCATCTCCCAGCCCTACATCGTCGCGCGCATGATCGAGGTGATGCGCAACGGCGGCCCGCTGCAGCGCGTGCTGGAGATCGGCACCGGCTGCGGCTACCAGGCGGCGGTGCTGTCCTGCGTGGCGCAGGAGGTGTATTCGATCGAGCGCATCAAGCCGCTGCACGAGCTGGCCAAGGCCAATCTGCGCCCGCTGCGCGTGCCGAACCTGCGTTTGCACTACGGAGATGGTATGCTTGGCCTGCCGCAAGCGGCCCCGTTCGACGGTATCATCCTGGCCGCGGCCGGCCTGGAAGTGCCACAAGCACTGCTGGAGCAGCTGACCATAGGCGGCCGTCTGGTGGCGCCGGTGGGCGCCCGCGCGCAGCACCTGGAATTAATTACACGCACCGGCAAGGCGGAGTGGGCCAGCGTCACGCTGGAAGATTGCCACTTCGTCCCGCTGCGTCCGGGCACGATATGACGCGCCCGTACCATTAGACTAAGATGAGAATGACAAATAAAAGTAACTTGCTCGCACTGAGCTTTGCGCTCGCTTTCCTGAGCGCTTGCAGCACCACTCCGAACCAGGCGCCGGTTGTCGACCGCACCTTGCCGCCGCCAGTCAAGCCCGCCACGCCCAGCGAAACGGCGCAGATCGCCCGCGACGAGCGCGGCCTGTACACGGTCAAGAAGGGCGACACCCTGATCCGCATCGCGCTGGAATACGGCCAGAACTACCGCGACCTGGTGACCTGGAACAACCTGTCCAATCCGAACGACATCAAGGTCGACCAGGTGCTGCGCGTGTTGCCGCCCGACAGCGCGTCGAACGGCGTGCAGACCGGCGCCATCGTCATGCCGCCGGTGGAAAAAACGCCGCCACCGCCGCCGGTGGTCAAGAAAACCGAGCCGAAGGGCGAGAAAAAGCCGTATTCGGAGAGCGCGCTGGCCGAGTTGCAGCGCGCCGACGGCAACGGCAAGGCCGAAGCCAGCGTCAAGCCCGCGCCGGCGCCGTCGCCTGCCGTGGTCGCCGCGCCGCCTGCTGCGGCCGCCGCCAGCGCCAGCGCCGAGGATGAAAAACTGAGCTGGATGTGGCCGTCCGACGGCCGCGTCATCGCCACTTTCGACGAAGGCAAGAACAAGGGCGTGGACATCGCCGGCAAGGCCGGCCAGCAAGTCGTGGCTGCCGGCGCCGGAAAAGTGATGTATGCCGGCAGCGGCATCCGTGGTTATGGTAATCTCGTTATTGTGAAGCACAGTAATAGCTTGTTGTCGGCCTATGCCCACAATCGCACCATTGTGGTCAAGGAAGGCCAGAGCGTGACCAAGGGACAAATGATTGCCGAAATGGGCGATTCCGATGCCGATTCCGTCAAGCTGCACTTTGAAATCAGGCAGCAGGGCAAACCGGTGGACCCGTCCAGATTCCTGCCTAACCGCTAGCTGAACCATGACACAGACGCCGCACGATCCGATGGATGACGACTCGGCCCAGGATGAATTCCCGGACGAGAGCAATGATGATGTCGCCATCGAATCCGCGGATGGCGAGGCCGAAACCGTCGAACCGGGCGCGGTGCTGGAAAGCGTCGACGAACTGAAAAAAGTGCTGGCGGCCGAGCTGTCGACCGACACCACCCAGCACTACCTGAACCAGATCGGCACCCGGCCGCTGCTGACGGCGCCGCAGGAAGTGCACTACGCCACGCTGGCCAAGGCCGGCGACTTCTCGGCCCGCCAGACCATGATCGAGCACAACCTTCGGCTGGTGGTCTCCATCGCCAAGCACTACATCAACCGCGGCGTGGTCCTGCTCGACATGATCGAGGAGGGCAACATCGGCCTGATGCGCGCCATCGACAAGTTCGAGCCGGAGCGCGGCTTCCGCTTCTCCACCTACGCCACCTGGTGGATACGCCAGAGCATCGAGCGCGCCATCATGAACCAGGCGCGCACGGTGCGCCTGCCGGTGCACATGGTGCGCGAGCTGAACCAGATCCTGCGCGGCAAATACCACCTCGAAGCCCAGCACCACAACGGCAAGGACGCCACCGCCGAGGACATCGCCGAGCTGGTCGGCCGCCCGGTGGAGGAGGTGCAGGACATCCTGGCGCTGTCCGAGCACGCCACCTCGCTGGATGCGCCGCTGGACAACGATCCGCAATCGTCGCTGATGGACATGCTGCCCGGCGACGCCGAGGACAGCCCGGACGCGCGCGCCGAGCACCACGAAATGACGCTGCTGGTGCGCGACTGGCTGACCAAGCTGCCGGACAAGCAGCGCATCGTCATCATGCGCCGCTTCGGCCTGGACAACGACGATCCGGCCACGCTGGAAACGCTGGCCGAGGAGATGGGTGTCACCCGCGAGCGCGTGCGCCAGATCCAGCAGGAAGCGCTGGTCAAGCTGAAACGGGCCATGGCCGCGCGCGGCGTGGTGCGCGATTCCCTGCTGTAGTCTCTTCCCATTCTGCTATCATGTCGGCCCCGGCCATCGTGCGCCGGCGCTAGCCATTCCCTTTTTGAATTGAACGTTATGCAAGAAAATACTATCTTCATCAAGTCGCTCGACATGGACGCCCGCGGCGTCGGCCATCTGGAAAATGAAGACGGCTCCCAAGGCAAAGTGGTGTTTGTCGAAGGCGCCTTGCCGGGGGAGACAGTCCGCTTCACCACGTTCAAGAAGAAGAAAAACTGGGAAATGGCGCGCATGGACGAGCTGCTGCGCGAATCGCCGATGCGCGTCGCGCCCAAGTGCCCGCACTTCGACATGTGCGGCGGCTGCTCCATGCAGCACCTGGAGCCGACCGCGCAGGTGGCGATCAAGCAGCGCGTGCTGGAAGATAACCTGCAGCACATCGGCAAGGTGCGTCCGCTGACGGTGATGCGCCCGATGTACGGCCCGACCTGGGGCTACCGCTACCGCGCGCGCCTGTCGGTGCGCTATGTGGCCAAGAAGAACACGGTGCTGGTCGGCTTCAAGGAAAAGCGTTCGATCTTCGTGGCGGACATCCAGAGCTGCCAGATCCTGCCCAAGCATGTGTCGGACCTGCTGCTGCCGCTGCGCGCGCTGATCGGCTCGCTGACCCTGTTCGACCAGGTGCCGCAGATCGAGGTGGCGATCGGCGAGGGTGTGACCGCGCTGGTGCTGCGCATCATGTCGCCGCTGGGCGACGGCGACGACGCCAAACTGAAGGCCTTCGCCGACCAGCACCAGGTGCAGTTCTGGCTGCAGACCAAGGGCCCGGAAACGGCGGCGCCGTACTACCCGCTGGGTCCGGAGCTGTACTACCTGCTGCCCGAGTTCGGCATCAAGATGCCGTTCAAGCCGGTCGACTTCACGCAGGTGAACCACTACATCAACCGCGTGCTGGTGGTCAAGGCGCTGCGCCTGCTGGAAGTGCAGCCGGAAGACCGCGTGGCCGACCTGTTCTGCGGCCTGGGCAACTTCACGCTGCCGCTGGCGACGCAGGCACGTGAAGTGGTTGGCATCGAAGGCGCGACCTCGCTGACCGAGCGCGCGCTGGACAACGCCAAGGCCAACGGCCTGTCGGACAAGACCACCTTCTACACCCGCAACCTGTTTGAGGTGACGGCCGACGACCTGATCGCGCTGGGTAAGTTCGACCGCATGCTGATCGATCCGCCGCGCGACGGCGCTATGGCGCTGAGCGAAGCGCTGGTGGCGTTGAGCCAGACCCGCGCCGACCTGCTGCCCAAGCGCATCGTCTACGTCTCGTGCAGCCCGTCCACGCTGGCGCGCGACGCCGGCATCCTGGTCAACGCCGGCTACGTGCTCGACAAGGCGGGCGTGGTCAACATGTTCCCGCACACCTCGCACGTCGAATCGATGGGCGTGTTCAACTTGACCCCACCATAAAAATAAAAAAAGCCGGCGCTGGGCCGGCTTTCGATGAGGTGACTGCGACGCTTAGTCGCGGTTGCCGCCGAAGATGCCCAGCAGCGACAACAGGTTGACGAAGATGTTGTACACGTCCAGGTAGATGTTCAGCGTGGCGCGGATGTAGTTGGTCTCGCCGCCGTTGATGATCTGCTGCACGTCGTACAGGATGTAGGCCGAGAAGATCGCGATCGCCACCACCGAGATCACGATCGCCAGCGCCGGGATGCCCAGGAAGATGTTGGCGATCGATGCCAGCAGGATCACCACCACGCCCGCGAACAGCCAGTTGGCCATGCCCGAGAAGTCGCGCTTGGACACCGTGGCGATGGTCGCCAGCACCGCGAACACCGAGGCCGTGCCGCCGAACGCGGTCATGATCAGGAAGCCGCCGTTGGAGTAACCCAGGATGCGCGACAGCAGCGGCGTGAGCATCAGCCCCATGAAGAAGGTGAAGCCCAGCAGCAGGGCCACGCCCAGGCCGGAATCCTTGTTCTTTTCAATCGCCCAGATAAAGCCGAAGGCGACCGCCAGGAACAGCAGCGCCATCAGCCCGCCGCCCAGCGGCAGGTGTAGCGAGACGCCCAGCGCCGCGCCGAAGATGGTCGGCACCATGGACAGCGCCAGCAGCCAGTAGGTGTTGCGCAGCACAGCGTGCTGGACCGAGCGGCTTCCCGCCAGGTCGTAGGTGTTTTGCATGTTGTTCATAAAGAACCTCCTTCAGAGTGATTCGAATACCGCTTGCCAAAAGCATAGCACGCCGGGGTAAAAATGCGCAAAATTGCCTGGAATACCCGCTTAAAGCGGGCTTAATCTGGCCTTCCTCCCAATATTTGCCCGTCCAGGCGGTAAATATGGCCGGTCTTGCAAGCTTATCTATGCCTGATTCTCGGTATATGGGGTGTTCTATGGTAAAATCAAAGGTTGATTGAGTTATCAATTTTGTTTTAAACCTTTCTTTTTATTGGAGTTTTTTAAATGGCAATCGAACGCACCCTGTCGATCATCAAACCAGACGCAGTTGCAAAAAACGTAATCGGCCAAATCTACAGCCGTTTCGAAGGCGCTGGCCTGAAGATCGTTGCCGCTCAGATGAAGCAGCTGTCGCGTGAAGAGGCCGAAGGCTTCTACGCCGCCCACAAAGAGCGCGGTTTCTTCAAGGATCTGGTTGACTTCATGGTCTCCGGTCCTGTCATGATCCAGGCTCTGGAAGGCGAAAACGCAGTTCTGAAGAACCGCGAACTGATGGGCGCCACCGATCCTAAGAAGGCTGAAAAAGGCACCATCCGCGCCGATTTCGCCGACTCGATCGATGCCAACGCTGTTCACGGTTCCGACGCTGTCGAAGCCGCAGCAGTTGAAATCGCTTACTTCTTCGGTAAGTAATTTTTAGTAGATCCGTTTCCGCGCCGCGGTGCGGAAACGGAATAAATGATTAGTACTGTTTTGAACCTGAATATGAACGCACCTCTGACCAACTTGCTGGACTTCGATCCCGCGCAGCTCATCGCCTATTGCGCCGAGTTGGGAGAGAAGCCGTTCCGCGCCAAGCAGCTGCAGCGCTGGATCCACCAATTCGGCGCGTCGGATTTCGACAGCATGACCGATCTGGCCAAGTCGCTGCGCGACAAACTGAAAACCCGCGCCCACGTCACGGCGCCGGCCATCATCAGCGACCACACGTCCACCGACGGCACCCGCAAATGGCTGGTCGACGTCGGCAACGGCAACGCGGTCGAAACCGTGTACATCCCGGAAGAGAACCGCGGCACGCTGTGCATCTCCACCCAGGCCGGCTGCGCCGTCAACTGCCGCTTCTGCTCGACCGGCAAGCAGGGCTTCTCGCGCAACCTCACCGTGGGCGAGATCATCGGCCAGCTGTGGATGGCGGAGTTCGAACTGCGCCGCACCAAGGGCATCGAGCCGGGCCCGAAGGGCGAACGCCAGATCACCAACGTGGTCATGATGGGCATGGGCGAGCCGCTGCTCAACTTCGAGCCGACCGCCACCGCGCTCAAGCTGATGTTGGACGATAACGCCTACGGCCTGTCGCGCCGCCGCGTCACGCTGTCGACCTCCGGCGTGGTGCCGATGATGGACAAGCTGTCGCAGGAAGTGCCGGTGGCGCTGGCCGTCTCGCTGCACGCGTCCAACGACCCGCTGCGCGACAGCCTGATCCCGCTGAACAAAAAATATCCGCTCAAGGAGCTGATGGCCGCCTGCAAGCGCTACCTGGAATTTGCGCCGCGCGACTTCATCACCTTCGAGTACTGCATGCTCGACGGCGTCAACGACTCCGACGAGAACGCCCGTGAACTGCTGGCCCTGGTGCAGGACCGCGAGTTCGGCGTCAACTGCAAATTCAACCTGATTCCGTTCAACCCGTTCCCGGAGTCGGGCCTGCTGCGCTCCAAGAACCCGCGCATCAAGGCCTTCGCCCAGATCCTGGTCGACGGCGGCATCGTCACCACCATCCGCAAGACGCGCGGCGACGACATCGACGCCGCCTGCGGCCAGCTGGCCGGCGAAGTCCAGGACCGCACCAAGGTGGCCCAGCGCATGGAGAAGATGGCCGAGTACCAGCAGAAATTCGGCGCCAACTTCGGCAAGATCGTGGAGATCCGTTCCTGATGACCTTCCTGGCGCAGCGGAGCCGGCTCAGTCTCGCCGCCTTGTGCGCGGCCGGGGCGCTGGCCGGCTGCGCGTCGCCGGGAGCGGAACGCGGCAAGAGCGGCCAGGCCGAGCTGACCACGGTGTCGGACCAGACCGCGGCCCAGCGCAAGGTGGAGATCCGCATGCAGCTGGCGGTCGGCTACTACGAGCAGGGCCAGTACACGTTCGCGCTGGACGAAGTCAAGCTGGCGCTGGTCGCCGACCCGTCCTACGCCGACGGCTACGGCATGCGCGGCCTGATTTACCAGGCCATGGGCGAGCAGGGCCTGGCCGAGGACAACTTCGTGCGCGCCCGCAAGCTGGCGCCGGCCAACCCGGATTTGGCCAACAATTACGGATCTTTCCTGTGCCAGGCTGGCCGGGTGGCCGAGGCGCTGCCGTTGTTCGACGCGGCCCTGGCCAACCACGCCTACCGTTCGCCGGCCAACGCCGCGAACAATGCCGGTTCCTGCGCATTGAAGATCAAGGACTACGCCAGCGCGGAGCGTTATCTGCTGCAAGCCTTGCAGTTGACGCCCGACCTGCCGGCCACCAACGCCAATCTGGCGCGGGTATATTTTGAAAAGCGCGATTATATGCGCGCCAATTTCTTCATTACCCGTCTGAACAAGGTGGCAAAGATGGAGAGCCTGACGGCCGATGTGCTGTGGCTCGGGATTAAGGTGCAGCATAAGCTGGGCGACACCGGTGCGGAAGCTGGCTGGGCGACGCAATTGCGCCGCCACCACCCCGGTTCGGCCGAGTATGCTGCTTATCAACGTGGGGCGTTTGATGAGTGAGACAGGGATACCAATGAATTCAGAGTGGGCAGAACCGCCAAAGGACCAGGGCAGCAGCCTGGCCACGCCCGGAGCACAACTGGCGGCCCAGCGCGAAGCGATGGGACTGACGGTCGAACAGATAGCCGACCAGCTGAAACTGGCGCCGCGCCAGGTCAAGGCGCTGGAAGCGGGCGATTACGCCGCGCTGCCCAACATGGCCGTGGTGCGCGGCTTCGTGCGCGCCTACGCCAAGGTCGTGAAGCTGGACGCCACGCCGCTGGTGGCGATGATCGAAGTGATCTCGCCGACCAGCCATGAAGCGGCGCCGCCGCGCAAGGAAATCGCCGCCACCTTCACCGAGTCGCGCTTCCCGTCGATGACGGGCCGTTCGTCAACTCCCACCGCATGGCTGGTGGGCGCTGCGGCCGTGGTGGTGGTTGCCGCCGCCGGCGCGTACGCCTACCAGGCCGGCCTGATTCCGGCCACGCTGTTCCAGCGCGCGGACAAGGAAGCGCCGGCCAGCGCGGCCGCCGAGGCATCCAAGCCGGCCGATGTCGCCGTCGCGCCGATCGAGACCACGCTGGTCAAGCCCGGCCAGGAGAGCGCGCCGTTGCAGTCGCCAAGCGTGCCGCTGATTTCCGTGCCGCCGCCTGGCGGGACCAGCAACGATGCCGCACCGGCCGCTGCACCAGCCGCCGCGCAAACGACGCCACCGGTCGCCGCGCCAGCCCCGGCGCCAGCAGCGCCGGCTCCGGCCGCGCCAGTGGCGCAGGTGTCGCCGCCAGCCGCCGCGCCGGTGGCGGCCAGCGGCAACCAGCTGGTGCTGAAGGTGACGCAGGATTCGTGGGTCGAGATCCGCCGCCCCGGCACCACGCCGCTGATTTCGCGCTTGGTGAAGGCCGGCAGCACCGAGACCTTCGACATCAAGGACCCGGCGCTGCTGATCGTCGGCAAACCGGCCGGCGTGGAAGCCACGCTGGGCGGCGCGCCGCTGCCGCTGCCACCGGTCGCCGGCGGCACGATCTCGCGCGTGAACATCAAATAAACGAGTACGAATAGAACGATCATGTCTTCAACGCAAACAGCTATTCCTTCGGGACCATCGAATCGCCGCGCCAGCCGCAGCGTGCTGGTTTCGCACGGCCAGCGCAAGATCTGGGTGGGCGGCGACGCCCCCGTGGTGGTGCAGTCGATGACCAATACCGACACCGCCAACGTGATCGAGACCGCCATCCAGATCAAGGAACTGGCGCGCGCCGGTTCGGAGCTGGTGCGCCTGACGGTGGACCGTCCCGAGGCGGCGGCGGCGGTGCCCTACATCCGCGAGCAGCTGGACAAGATGGAGATCGACGTGCCGCTGGTCGGCGACTTCCACTACAACGGCCACACGCTGCTCAACGAGTATCCCGACTGCGCCAGGGCGTTGTCGAAGTACCGCATCAATCCGGGCAACGTCGGCAAGGGCGCCAAGCGCGACACGCAATTCGCGCAGATGATCGAGGTGGCCGCGCGCTACGACAAGCCGGTACGCATCGGCGTCAACTGGGGCAGCCTGGATCAGGCGCTGCTGGCCCGCATCATGGACGAAAACGCCGGCCGCGCCGAGCCGTGGTCCGCGCAGGCGGTGATGTACGAGGCGCTGATCACCTCCGCCATCGAGAACGCCGTGCGCGCCGAGGAACTGGGCCTGGGCCGCGACAAGATCATCCTGTCGTGCAAAGTCTCGGGCGTACAGGACCTGATCGCCGTGTACCGCGAGCTGGCCAAGCGCTGCGACTATCCGCTGCATCTGGGCCTGACCGAGGCCGGCATGGGCAGCAAGGGCATCGTCGCCTCGACGGCCGCGCTGTCGGTGCTGCTGCAGGAGGGCATCGGCGACACCATCCGCATCTCGCTGACGCCGGAACCGGGCGGCGACCGCACCAAGGAAGTGGTGGTCGGCCAGGAGATCCTGCAGACCATGGGCCTGCGCAAATTCACGCCGATGGTGATCGCGTGCCCGGGTTGCGGCCGCACCACCTCGACCACCTTCCAGGAACTGGCCGACAACATCCAGACCTATCTGCGCGACCAGATGCCGGAATGGAAAAAGACCTACCCGGGCGTGGAGGCGATGAACGTGGCCGTGATGGGCTGCATCGTCAACGGCCCCGGCGAATCGAAGCACGCCAACATCGGCATCAGCCTGCCGGGCACCGGCGAATCGCCGGCCGCGCCGGTGTTCGTCGACGGCGCCAAGTTCGCCACGCTGCGCGGTGAGCGCATCGTCGAAGAGTTCCAGGAAATCGTACTGAATTACGTGAAAAAGAACTACAGCCAAGAATATGTCCAAAATTGAAAAAATCACCGCCGTCAAAGGCATGAACGACATCCTGCCGACCGATTCGCATCTGTGGCAGCTGTTCGAGAACACCGCGCAATCGGTGGTGCAGAGCTATGGCTTCCAGCAGGTCCGCACGCCCATCGTGGAAAACACCGCGCTGTTCTCGCGCGCCATTGGCGCCGTGACCGACATCGTGGAAAAGGAAATGTACTCGTTCGAGGACTCGATGAACGGCGACAAGCTGACCCTGCGCCCTGAAGGCACGGCCGGCGTGGTGCGCGCGGTGATCGAGCATAACCTGGTCTACGAAGGTCCCAAGCGCCTGTGGTACACCGGCCCGATGTTCCGCCACGAGCGTCCGCAGCGCGGCCGCTATCGCCAGTTCTACCAGTTCGGCTGCGAAGCGGTCGGCTTCAACGGCCCGGACGTCGACGCCGAAATGATCATGATGTGCCGCCGCCTGTGGGATGACCTGGGCCTGGAAAACATCCGCCTCGAACTGAACTCGATCGGCGACGCCGAAGAGCGCGCGCGCCACCGCGTCGACCTGATCGCCTACCTGGAGAAGCACGAGGACATCCTCGACGCCGAAGCCAAGCGCCGCCTGCACAGCAACCCGCTGCGCATCCTCGACACCAAGAACCCGGCGATGCAGGAGATGGTCAACGCCGCACCGAAGCTGCTGGAGTACCTGGGCGAGGAATCGCTGGCCCACTTCAACGGCGTGCGCAAGATCCTCGACCACAACAACATCCCGTACGTGATCAACCCGCGCCTGGTGCGCGGCCTCGATTACTACAACCGCACCGTGTTCGAATGGGTGACGGACGCACTGGGCTCGCAGGGCACCGTGTGCGCCGGCGGCCGCTACGATCCGCTGATCGCCTCCTTCGGCGGTAAGCCGACGCCCGCCGTCGGTTTCGCGATGGGCATCGAGCGCCTGCTGGAGCTGATGAAGGAAGCCGGCGAGCCGGACGCGCCCGACCAGTGCGACGTCTACCTGGTGCACCAGGGCGAGGCCGCGCAGCTGCAGGCCTTCGTGCTGGGCGAGCGCCTGCGCGACGCCGGCCTGGACGTGGTCATGCACGCCTCGACCGCCAACGGCCCTGGCAGCTTCAAGACGCAGATGAAAAAAGCCGACGGCAGCGGCGCGACCTTCGCCGTCATCATCGGCGAGGACGAAGTGGCCAACCACACCGCCAGCGTCAAGGCGATGCGCGCGGAAGAGGGCGGCCAGCAGCAGTCCACGGTGCCGTTCGACGACGTCGTCGATTTCGTGGTCGACCAGATCACCGACAGCGGCGACCATCACCACCACGTGCACGACGAGCATTGCAATCACTAAGCCGTTTTTTTATAACCTATAACGAGTAGACGAACTGACATGGCATACGATCTCGAAGAACAAGAACAAATTGCGACCCTCAAGGCGTGGTGGGACAAATACGGCAACCTGACCTCGTGGGTGCTGATCGCCGGCCTGGCCGCGTACTCGGGCTTCACCGGCTGGAACTACTACCAGCGCAACCAGGCCGCGCAGGCGTCGGCGCTGTACGACGAGCTGCAAGCGGCGGTGGAAGCGAAGGACAACGTCAAGGTGCTGCGCGCCGCCGGCGACATGGAGAGCAAATTCGGCAGCACCTCGTACGCCTCGATGAGCGCGCTGGTGGCGGCCAAGAGCAGCTTCGAAGCGAGCGACCTGAAATCGGCCAAGGCCCAGCTGCAATGGGCGGTGGAGCATGGCGCCGACGAGTTCAAGGCGGTGGCCAAGGTGCGCCTGGCCGGCCTGCTGCTGGACGAGAAAGCCTATGACGAAGCGCTGAAAGTGCTGGCCGGCGAAGTCGCGCCGCAGTTCGCCGGTTCGGTGGCCGACCGCAAGGGCGACATCCTGGCCGCGCAGAACAAGCTGACCGAAGCCCGCGCCGCCTACCAGGCCGCGCTGGAAGCGACCGACAAGAAGAACCCTGGCCGCCAGCTGATCCAGCTGAAGCTGGAAGCCATCGGCGGCTCCGTGCCGGCCGCCAAGGACGCAGCGTAATTCATCGGCGCCGGCCATGCCAGGCATCGGCGGCGCCTCCAGATCAAGGTTAAAAAATGCGTATTACCGAAAAAGTTATTGCTGCAAGCGTGTTTGCGATGTTGGCCGGTTGTTCCTTGTTCTCGTCCAAAGAAACCAAGAACCTGCCGGCGCCGCTGGTGGAACTGAAGGGCGGCACCACGCCCAAGACGGTCTGGAAATACTCGATGGGCAAGGCCGGCACCGCCGTCTTCACCCCGGCGCTGGTGGGCGAGAGCCTGTATGTGGCCGACGCCGACGGCGCGCTGGCGCGCCTGAACGTAGCCACCGGCAAGGAGCAATGGCGCGTCAAGACCGGCTCCGACCTCACGGCCGGCGTCGGCAGCGACGGTGAAGTGACCGTGGTGGGCGGCGCCAAGGGTGTTATCCTCGCGTTCGACGCCAACGGCAAGCCGCTGTGGAAGGCCCAGGCGACCAGCGAGGTGCTGTCCTCGCCGGTGGTGGGCGGCGGCGTGGTGGTGGTGCGCAGCGTCGACAACCAGATCACGGCGTACGAAGCCAAGACCGGCGTCAAACGCTGGACCGTGCCGCGCGTGACGCCGGCCCTGACCCTGCGCAACGCGCCGGGCATGCTCATCAACGGCCCTAACGTGTACGTGGCCCAGCCGGGCGGCAAGCTGCTGTCGCTGACGCTGGCCACCGGCCTGGCGCGCTTTGAGGTGGTGGTCGGCGAACCGCGCGGCGCCACCGAGCTCGAACGCGTCACCGACATCGCCGGCACGCCGGTGATCCTGGAAAAAGACGTCTGCGCCGTGTCCTACCAAGGCCGCGTGGCCTGCTTCGACGCCCAGACCGGCGCGCCGCACTGGAGCAAGCCAACCTCGTCCGACGTGGGCGTGGCGGTGGACCAGCGTTTTGTATTCGTCTCCGACGACAAAGGCGAAGTTGCAGCCTACAGCCGTGAAAACGGCAGCAACGCCTGGAAGAACGACAAGCTGGCCTACCGCCGCCTGTCGACGCCAGTCTCCTACGGCCGCGCAGTGGCCGTCGGCGACTACCAGGGTTACGTCCATCTCCTGTCGCGGGAAGATGGCGCACTTATAGGTCGCGCCGCGACCGATGGCAGCCCGATCCAATCGGACCCTGTCATCGCCGGCACGAATTTGATTTTCCAAACCCAATCAGGGACAGTGACCGCTCTCGCGGTCGAGTAAAAAATGAAGCCGGTAATCGCACTAGTGGGTCGACCCAATGTAGGGAAATCGACCTTGTTCAATCGTCTGACCCGCTCGCGCGATGCGCTGGTGGCGGACTTGCCTGGGTTGACGCGAGATCGTCACTATGGCGAGGGCCGTGTCGGCGAACGTCCCTTCCTCGTCATCGACACGGGCGGCTTCGAGCCGGTCGCCAAGGAAGGCATCATGCACCAGATGGCGCTGCAGACCAAGCAGGCCGTGGCCGAGGCCGACATCGTCGTGTTCCTGGTCGACGGCCGCCAGGGCCTGACGCCGCATGACAAAACCATTACCGACTTCCTGCGCAAGAGCGGCCGTCCGGTCATGCTGGTCGTGAACAAGTCGGAAGGCATGCGCTACACCGCCGTGGTCGCCGACTTCTACGAGCTGGGACTGGGCGAGCCATACTCGATCTCCTCGGCCCACGGCGACGGCGTCGCCGACCTGGTGGAGGAGGCGCTGGACCTGGCCTTCGCCCAGCGTCCGGAAGATCCCGAGGAACTGGAAAAAACCGACCACGGCATCAAGATCGCGCTGGTCGGCCGCCCGAACGTCGGCAAGTCCACGCTGATCAACACCCTGGTGGGCGAGGAGCGCGTGATCGCCTTCGACATGCCGGGCACCACCCGCGACTCGATCGAGATTCCGTTCGAGCGCGAAGGCAAGCAGTACACGCTGATCGACACGGCCGGCATCCGCCGCCGCGGCAAGGTGTTCGAGGCGATCGAGAAATTCTCGGTCGTCAAGACGTTGCAGTCGATCTCGGAAGCGAACGTGGTCGTGCTGATGCTCGACGCCCAGCAGGACATCTCCGAGCAGGACGCCCACATCGCTGGCTTCGTGCTGGAGACCGGCCGCGCGCTGGTGATCGCCGTCAACAAGTGGGACGGCCTGCGCAGCGATGAGCGCGATGAAATCAAGATCGACATCGACCGCAAGCTCGACTTCCTGTCCTTCGCCAAGATGCACTTCATCTCGGCGCTGAAGTCGCAGGGCATCGGCCCGCTGATGAAGTCGGTGGACGCGGCCTACGCCGCCGCCATGTGCAACCTGTCGACGCCGAAGCTGACCCGCGCCCTGATCGAGGCCGTGGAGAAGCAGGAGCCGCGCCGCAAGGGTTCGATCCGTCCGAAGCTGCGCTATGCGCACCAGGGCGGCATGAATCCGCCGGTGATCGTCATCCACGGCAACGCCCTGGACGCGGTCGGCGAGCCGTACAAACGCTATCTGGAAAAGCATTTCCGCGACACCTTCCAGCTGGTGGGCACGCCGCTGCGCATCGAACTGCGCACCGGTAAGAATCCGTTCGCAAAAACTCAGTCGAAATAAGCGGTTTTTTTTGCAGGTGTGCCCTGCAAAAAAGGCAAAAACAGGTTACAGTGGCTTAGAAGCACCATTCCCGGCTTGGCGAACGGTGTTTCAGCGAAAATTGTTTGACTTTCGCTGGGCCACGTACTTGAAATTAAGCGTTTCGCCTCCAATTCCAACACAACAACATAAAATGGAGCTGTTATGAGCAACAAAGGGCAACTGTTACAAGACCCATTCCTCAATGCCTTGCGCAAAGAGCATGTTCCTGTCTCGATCTACCTGGTCAACGGCATCAAGCTGCAGGGCCATATCGAATCGTTCGACCAGTACGTCGTACTGCTGCGTAACACCGTGACCCAGATGGTCTATAAGCACGCCATCTCCACCGTGGTACCGGCACGCGCCGTCAACCTCAACATTGAATCCGACGCGGAATAAGCGCTTGCAACACTGCTTCTTTTCAACTCGTCCAGCCTTGACCGTCGTATGCGCGCAGCCCTAGTCGGTATCGATTTCGGTCAAGGCGACTTTGCCGCCAGCGTCGAGGAACTGAACCTGCTGGCCCGTTCAGCAGGTGCGGAACCGGTGACGACGATCACGGCCAAGCGTTCCTCACCGGACGCCGCCTATTTCGTCGGCAGCGGCAAGGCCGACGAGATCGGCCTTGCCGTGCAGGATCACGGCATCGAAATCGTCATCTTCAACCACGCGCTCTCGCCGGCCCAGCAGCGCAACCTGGAAAAGCGCCTGAACATCCGGGTGCTCGACCGCACCAGCCTGATTCTCGACATCTTCGCCCAGCGCGCCGCCTCCCACGAGGGCAAGCTGCAGGTGGAGTTGGCCCAGCTGCAGCATCTGGCCACGCGCCTGATCCGCGGCTGGACCCACCTTGAGCGTCAAAAGGGCGGCATCGGTTTGCGCGGCCCCGGCGAAACCCAGCTCGAGACCGACCGCCGATTGATCGGCGAGCGGGTCAAGGCCCTGCGCGCGCGCCTGGACAAGCTGCGCAAGCAGCATGAAACCCAGCGCCGTTCGCGCGGCCGCAGCCAGACGTTCTCGGTGTCGCTGGTCGGCTATACCAATGCCGGCAAGTCGACGCTGTTCAACGCCGTCACCAAGGCCGGGGTTTATGTCGCCGATCAATTGTTCGCCACGCTGGACACGACCTCGCGCCGCGTCTACATGGGCCAGGAAGTGGGCAACGTGGTGATCTCGGACACGGTCGGTTTCGTGCGCGAGCTGCCGCACCAGCTGGTGGCGGCCTTCCGCGCCACGCTGGAGGAGACCATCCACGCCGACCTGCTGCTGCACGTCGTCGACGCCTCGTCGCCGGTGCGCATGGAGCAGATCGAGCAGGTCAACCTGGTGCTCAAGGAAATCGGCGCCGACCACATTCCGCAGATCCTGGTGTGGAACAAGATCGACGCCGCCGGGCTGGAGCCTTCGGTCGAGCGGGATGAATATGATAAGATTTCCCGCGTTTTCCTCAGCGCGCGCACCGGTCAAGGACTGGACCTTTTGCGCGGTGCCATCGTCGAATGGGCCAAGAGCGCGCCGGGTGCCCGGCTCAATCAGGCCTACGACACCGGCGGGGAAGCGGACGAAGAACTCGGCGAAGAAGCAGGCGTAGAAGCAGCGGAACCGGATAGCAGTCCCACCCTCACTCATGTCGGATCACACTAATGCGTGTCTCGTCACTTATGAAACGTCTCGGCTTGAAGCTGTCGCTGAACGATCCCCGCTGGGGCTCGGACAAGCAGGACCGCAAGCCGCAAGCCAATGAAGGCAAGAAGCCCGGCGAAGGGCCGCCCGACATGGAGCAGCTGTGGCGCGATTTCAACCAGCGCCTGAACAGCTTCTTCGGCCAGAAGAACCGCCCCGACGGCAACGGCGGCGGCGGTGGCAATGGCGGCGGTCGTCCCGACCTGGCCGGCATGCGCGCCACCGCCGGCGCGGTCGGCGCGGTGATCGCGCTGATCTGGCTTGCCAGCGGCTCGTTCATCGTGCAGGAAGGCCAGACCGGCGTGGTCTACACCTTCGGCAAGGTCAGCCACGTCACCGGCTCCGGCTTCAACTGGCGCTGGCCGTATCCGTTCCAGAGCGACGAAACCGTCAAGGTCTCGCAGATGCGCATGGTGGAGATCGGCTACCGCAACAACATCAAGAACAAGCAGGCGCGCGAATCGCTGATGCTCACCGATGACGAAAACATCATCGACATCCAGTTCGCCGTGCAGTTCAAGCTCAAGGACCCCGTGGCCTGGCTGATGAACAACCGCGACGACGAGGAAACCGTGCGCCAGGTGGCCGAGACCTCGATCCGCGAAATCGTCGGCAAGAACAAGATGGACTTCGTGCTGTACGAGGGCCGCGACAAGGTCGCCCTTGAAACCCAGCAGCTGATGCAGCAGATCCTCGACCGCTACGCCTCCGGCGTGCTGGTGTCGAACGTGACGCTGCAGGCGGTGCAGCCGCCGGAGCAGGTGCAGGTGGCCTTCGACGACGCCGTCAGGGCAGGGCAGGACCGCGAGCGCCAGAAGAACGAAGGCCAGGCCTACGCCAACGACGTGATCCCGCGCGCGCGCGGCAGCGCCTCGCGCCTGCTGCAGGAAGCCGAGGGCTACCGCTCCATGATCACCGAGAACGCCACCGGCAACGCCTCGCGCTTCAAGCAGGTGCTGGCCGAGTACCAGAAGGCGCCGGGCGTCACGCGCGACCGCATGTACCTGGAAACCATGCAGCAGATATTCTCCAGCGCCAGCAAGGTGATGGTCGACGCCAAGTCGGGCAGCAACCTGCTGTACCTGCCGCTCGACAAGCTGATCGCCCAGGCCGCGGCCACCGACAGCGCCGCCGCCGCGGCCCGCGCCGCCGCCCAGGCCGCCGCCGCGACGCCGTCGTCCGCGCTGCCGGCCGAAGTGATGCCGCAGGTGGAAGTCAGTCGCCAGCGCGATTCACGCGCCCGCGACGCCTTACGTGAACGGGAGGGTCGTTAATGAACCGCATAGCCAGTACCCTCATTGCGGCCTTCGTCGCGTTCCTGCTGCTGTCGTCCACCATGTTCGTGGTCGACCAGCGCAAGTACGCCATCGTGTTCGCGCTGGGCCAGATCAAGGAAGTGATACGCGAGCCGGGCCTGCATTTCAAGCTGCCGCCGCCGTTCCAGAACGTGGTCTACCTCGATAACCGCATCATGACCATCGAGACCCCGGACGCCGAGCGCTTCATCACGGCCGAGAAGATGAACATCCTGGTCGACAGCTTCGTCAAGTGGCGCATCGGCCGCGCCGAGAACCAGCCCAAGCTGTACTACGTGACCTTCGGCGGCGACGAGAACCGTGCGCGCGACCGCATGTCGCAGATCGTCAAGGCGGCGCTGAACGAGGAAATCACCAAGCGCACCGTGGGCGACGTGATCTCCGGCCAGCGCGGCAAGGTGATGGAGGCGATCCGCGCCAAGGTGGTGGCGGAATCGGCCCAGATCGGCGTCGAGATCATCGACGTGCGCCTCAAGCGCGTGGAGTATGTCGAGCAGATCAACAACTCGGTGTACGAGCGCATGAAGGCGGAGCGCACCCGCGTGGCCAACGAGCTGCGCTCGACCGGCAACGCCGAATCGGAGAAGATCCGCGCCGATGCCGACCGCCAGCGCGCCGTGATCCTGGCCGAAGCCTACCGCGACGCCGAGCAGATCCGCGGCGAGGGCGACGCCAAGGCATCGGCGATCTATGCCGAAGCGTTCGGCAAGAACCCCGAGTTCTACAAGTTCTACCGCAGCCTGCAGGCTTACCGCGAAACCTTCAAGAACCACGGCGACGTGATGGTGATGGATTCGAGCTCGGACTTCTTCAAGTACTTCAAGAGCTCCGGCGCAGCCGGCCCGGCCGCCCCTGCCGCCGGCAAGAAGTAAAGCAGGAAAGCAAAGTCCGGCCCGCGCTGGGGCGCCGAAAGGCTCCCCGGCGTATCTTTTTCCCCTCCCGCAACGCATTTTCGCGTAAAATATCAGGTTCGGCCTTCCGCTTCACGGGCCTCGGCGCGTGCGCCACATTGTTCATTTTTAAACTGCCTCCCCATGCCGAATTGGCTTTTGCCCGAGAATATCGCCGACGTTTTGCCGTCGGAAGCACGCAAGATCGAAGAGTTGCGTCGTCTGATGCTGGATAATTTCCGTCTGTACGGATATGAACTGGTGATGCCGCCGCTGCTGGAGTACCTGGAGTCGCTGCTGACCGGCGCCGGCAAGGATACCGATCTGCGCACCTTCAAACTGGTGGACCAGCTGTCGGGCCGCATGCTCGGCCTGCGCGCCGACATGACCATCCAGGTGGCGCGCATCGACGCCCACCTGCTCAACCGCGCCTCGGTCACCCGCCTGTGCTACGCCGGCAGCGTGCTGCACACCCGTCCGTCGGGCCTGCACGCCACCCGCGAGCCGCTGCAGATCGGCGCCGAGATCTACGGCCATGCCGGCCTGGAGGCGGACGCCGAGATCCAGGAACTGGCGCTGGCCTCGCTGGCCCTGGCCGGCTTCACCGAAGTGCGGCTGGACCTGACGCACGTCGGCGTGCTGCGCGCCATCCTCGAATGCGACGCCGTCGCGCAGAAGGATGAAGCCCAGCTGTACCTGCTGCTGCGCGCCAAAGACGTTCCGGGCCTGCAGGCGCTGACGCAAAATTATTCGCCGGCCGTGCGCGACGCGCTGCTGGCGCTGCCGAATCTGTACGGCGACATCGAAGTATTGAAGCGCGCGCGCGAAGTGCTGCCGGACCTGCCTGGCATCGCCAAGGCGCTGGCCGAGCTGGCCGCGCTGGCCGCATCCGCCATCGACCGCGCCGAAGTCGCGATCGACCTGGCCGACCTGCGCGGCTACCAGTACGAAAGCGGCGCGATGTTCGCGCTGTACGTGCCGGGCCTGCCGAACGCGGTGGCCCGCGGCGGCCGTTACGATCACGTAGGCGAGGCCTTCGGCCGGGCGCGTCCCGCCACCGGCTTCTCGCTCGACCTGCGCGAACTGGCGCGCCTGCTGCCGACCGCGGAGCGCAAGCATTCGATCCGCGCACCGTGGGGCAACGCGCCGGAGTTGAAGGAAAAAATCGCCGAACTGCGCAAGTCCGGCGAAGTCGTGATCCAAAGTTTGCCGGGTCACAGCAACGAGCTGGACGAGTTCGAGTGCGACCGCGCTCTGGTTCTCGACGATAATGGTAGCAACTGGATTCTTAAAAACTTAGGTTAGTGTGATGTCAAAGAAAAACGCAAAAAACGTCGTCGTCATCGGTACCCAATGGGGCGATGAAGGTAAGGGCAAGATCGTCGACTGGTTGACCGATCATGCACAGGGTGTGGTCCGCTTCCAGGGCGGCCACAACGCCGGCCACACGCTGGTCATCGGCGGCGTCAAGACCGCGCTGCAGCTGATCCCGTCGGGCATCATGCGCCCGGGCGTGGCCTGCTACATCGGCAACGGTGTGGTGGTGTCGGTGCCGGACGTGCTGCGCGAGATCGACAAGCTGGAAAAGGTCGGCGTCGAAGTCGCGTCGCGCCTGAAGGTGTCGGACGCCGCGCCCGTGATCCTGCCGTACCACTCGGCGCTGGACCTGGCCCGTGAAGCCAAGCGCGGCGAAGCCAAGATCGGCACCACCGGCAAGGGTATCGGCCCGGCCTACGAAGACAAGGTCGCGCGCCGCGCGATCCGCGTCGCCGACCTGCTCAACGAAAAGCGCTTCGCCGAAAAACTGGCCGAGAACCTGGACTACCACAACTTCGTGCTGGAGCACTACCTGAAGGCCCCTAGGGTCGACTATCAGAAGACGCTGGAAGACGCGCTGGCCTACGTGCCGCGCCTGCGTCCCATGGTCACCGACGTGTCGAGCGCGCTGTACGCCGCGCACAAGGCCGGCGCCAACCTGCTGTTCGAAGGCGCGCAGGGTTCGCTGCTGGACGTCGACCACGGCACCTATCCGTTCGTCACCTCGTCGAACTGCGTGGCCGGCAATGCCGCCGCCGGCGCCGGCGTCGGCCCGAACATGCTGCACTACATCATGGGCATCACCAAGGCCTACACTACCCGCGTCGGCTCCGGCCCGTTCCCTTCGGAACTGCCTACCGATGCCGGCGTGGGCCATCACCTGGCGCAAGTGGGCCACGAATTCGGCACCGTGACGGGCCGCGCCCGCCGCTGCGGCTGGTTCGACGCGGCGCTGCTGCGCCGTTCGGTGCAGATCAACGGCGTGACGGGCATGTGCCTGACCAAGCTGGACGTCCTGGACGGCCTGGAGTCGCTGAAGCTGTGCACCGGTTACACCATCGACGGCGTGGCCGTGGACATCTTCCCGTCCGGCGCTGAAGAAGCCGCCCGTTGCGTGCCGGTGTACGAAGAAATGCCGGGTTGGACCGAAAGCACCGTGGGCGCCAAGTCGCTGGCGGCGCTGCCGGCCACCGCCCGCGCTTACATCAAACGTATCGAAGAGTTGGTCGGCGTGCCGGTTGACATGGTATCGACCGGCCCGGATCGCGAAGAAACGATCGTGCTGCGTCATCCATTCGAGTAACAAAAGGATTGCATAAAAATGACGACCCCACAAACCAACGAAAAACACCTCTGGGTCTCCTGGGATGAGTACCACCGCCTGATCGAGCGCCTGGCGCTCAAGGTGCACGAGTCGGGCTGGAAGTTCGACCAGGTGCTGTGCCTGGCGCGCGGCGGCGTGCGTCCGGGCGACGTGTTCTCGCGCATCTTCGACGTGCCGCTGGCGATCCTGTCGACCAGCTCGTACCGCGAGGAAGCCGGCACCGTGCGCGGCGACCTGGACATCGCCAAATACATGACGATGACCAAGGGCCCGCTGAGCGGCCGCATCCTGCTGGTCGACGACCTGGCCGATTCGGGCGTGACCCTGGTCAAGGTGATGAAGCACCTGAAGGACAACTTCGAAGGCGTGACCGAAGTGCGTTCGGCGGTGATCTGGACCAAGGGCAGCTCGGTGTTCAAGCCGGACTACCAGATGGAAGAACTGCCGCACAACCCATGGATCCACCAGCCGTTCGAAGACTACGACGGCATCCGTCCGCACCAGCTGGCGGCCTGGATCAAGAAGGGCGAGAGCGGTAACTAAGCCGTTTTATTGCCTCACAGAAAAGCGGCCGCCGGCCGCTTTTTTTATTTGTCCGTCGTAGACATCGAATAAATACTTTAAGGCAACTATAGTTGCAAATTCGTTCTCTTACATGTGCAAAAAGAAATGCAAATAGGACATTTTGTGTTAAGATTGGCCTAAGGTTTGGCGGAAGCGATTTTTTTTAGCCACGCCACGTAATTTAGCTGGGCAAAAAAAAATCCCTGTGAAAAAAATAATCTGAATTGGAATACTTATGAATTTGAATAAAATCGCACAAGCTCTCTTCGTAGCAGGCTGCTTCGTCTCCGCCGCGGCATCGGCCGCAACCCAAACCTTCACCAGCAATGTCATCGCCAGCACCCAGACCGACCTGACCGCCGTGCTGAATTTCGCACAGTTCAACGCTTCGCTGGGTACGCTGACCTCCGTTAAGTTCGATCTGTTCGCCGACGTGACCGGCAAGGTTGACCTGGCTAATTACAATGCCGATGCAATCACCGTTCCTGTCAGCTTGAGCGTGGACGTCTGGCTGAACCGTCCGGACAGCAGCACCCTGGTACTGTTTTCGGCTCCGCTGCTGAACCAGGACGCGACTATCGACGGCAACGGCACCCTGACCCTGAACAATTCCTACACGATGTCGAACAGCGCCAGCTTCAGCGGCGCCAGCGATCTGTCGCTGTTCACCGGTAACAGCAGCGTCGCTACGCTGTTCGCAGCCAAGGCCTTCACCCAGGCCAACGGCGATGGCGTCGAAGCGGACTTCATGACCAAGGTTGGCGGCTACGGCAAGGTGACTTACACCTACACCGCCGCTCCTGTACCAGAACCAGAAACCTACGGCATGCTGCTGGCTGGCCTGGCCCTGGTAGGCGTGGCCGCCAAGCGCAAATCGCGCAAGGCCTGAGCCCCCTCATCACGATACGCCTGCCGATACACCGGATCATACTACGGATAGAACATGAAAAAACTGACTCAAACTCTCGTCGCCATCGCGGCCCTCAGCGGTGCCGCTGCTGCCCAAGCTGCCAGCCACACCGTCACCGTCAATTCCAACGTCATCGCCAACGCCAAAGTGGGCAACGGCGTTCTGGACCTGACCAAGTTCGACACCACGCTGGGCACCCTGCAATCGGTGAAAGTTGAGCTGTTCAGCTCCTTCACGCCGACGCTGAAAGTGGAAAACATGAGCACCAGCTCTGGCTCGACGATCGTTGCCAGCGCCAGCGAAAAGCTGGTGTTGAGCGCTGCGACCGGCACGCTGGTTGTACTGCAAGGTACCGTTGCCAACAGTTTCGTCGAAGCGGCGTTTGACGGCGTCGCCAACTACGGCGGCGCGTCGGGTGCCACCTACGCCCCTGGCGCCACGCTGTTCAGCAACTCGGCAGTGTTCTCGGACGCCGGCACGCTGGCGCTGTTCTCCGGCGCGGGCACCGTGCACGCCAATCTGGCTGGCACCGCCACCTCGGCCTTCAACGGCACTTCGGGCAACACCAAATCGCTCAGCGTGACGGCCTTCAACGGCTACGCCAACGTGACCTACACGTATGCGCAGCCAGTACCAGAACCGGAAACCTACGCCATGCTGCTGGCTGGCCTGGGCCTGATGGGTGTGGTAGCACGCCGCCGCAAATCGGCATAAGCTGAATCTGGTGGTACACTGCAAACGGGAGCTTCGGCTCCCGTTTTTTGTTTTTGATCCCGAGATGCCATGACCCAGAACTTCTTCCAGACCTTCATCCTGCTGCTGCTGGTGACCGACCCGTTCGGCAACGTGCCGCTGTTTGCCAGCGTGCTCAACCCCGTCCCGGTGGCGCGCCGCTCGCGCATCGTCATCCGCGAATGCGCGATCGCCTTCGTGCTGCTGCTGGTGTTCATGTTCTTCGGCCGTCACTTCCTCACCGCGCTGCAATTGTCGGAAGTGTCGCTGCGCATCGGCGGCAGCGTGATCCTGCTGCTGATCTCGATCCGCATGATCTTCCCGCACCCGGACGGCGTGCTGGGCCGCACGGAGGGCGGTGAGCCGTTCATCGTGCCGTTGGCGATCCCCGCGCTGGCCGGGCCGTCGGCGCTGGCCACGGTGCTGCTGTTCTCGCGCGAGAGCACCGGCGAGGTGCTGGTCCACGTGGCCGCGCTGGCGGCCGTGGGCGTGGTCTGGCTGGCCGTGTTCCTCAGCGCCGAGCGCCTGCAGAAAGTGCTGGGCCCTCAGGTGATGACCGCCTTCGAACGCCTGATGGGCCTGATCCTGACCGCGATGTCGATCGAGATGCTGCTGGGCGGCATACGCGAGTTCGTCAAGACCCTCTAAGGCTTGGCGCCGCGGGCGCGCAGGTCGGCGGCCACCGTGTCCAGCAGGCGCCAGGCGCGTTCGCGGTCGCTTTCGCCTTCGGCCGGCAGGACGGGCAGGTCGGGCTTGACGCCGGCCACCTCGTCGCTGCCGTCGGCCCGCAGGCGCACGCAGTTGGGCAGGCGGTAGCGCAGGCGCGAATGCGGCAGCACCACCGGCGGCGCGTCGGCCATGAAGCCGCAGCCGTCGCCGGCGCTGGCGCGGCCGACGATGTGCGCGCCGGCCGCATCCTGCATCAGCGCGGAAAACATCTCCGCCGACGATCCCGTGCCGCCGTCGGTCAGCACATACACCGGGCCGGTCCAGGCGCCGCGCAGATCGTCCACCTCGGCCGCCCAGTAGATGCTGGAGGCGATCTTCAGGTTGCCGAAGGCCTTGGGCGGCAGATACGCGGCCTGGCCGCTGGCGTAGCCCGCTTCGATCAGGCGGCTGCAGCCGTTGGGCTGCCATGGCCGCTGCTCGCTCCACACCCACGACAGGTCGCAGCCGCGCGCCGCGATGCCGGCCTTGCGCGCCTCGAACGCGGCGATCGACTGCTCCAGCATGGCCTGCGCCTCAGGCGTGGCGTCCTGCTCTTGTTGCGCCTTGCGCAGGCCGCCCAGCTGTTCATCGAAATACATGGCCGCCAGCGGCGCTGCGCTCATCATCATGCGCGCCGAATGCACGTCGCGTCCGGTGAGCAGGCGCACCGCCCAGTCGCCGGTGTCGTTGCCGCCGGGGTTGCCGCCGACGTCGACGATCACCGCCGCCACCTTCTGTTCCTGGAAGCGCCGCAGCTGCGCCGCCAGCGTGCGCAGCCAGGCCGCGTTGGCAGCCTCCTTGACCGGCTTCACGTCGGCCTCGCTCATCGCGCCCTTGGCCTGGCGTTCCGACCAGGCCTGCTCGCAGGCGGCGGGGGAGGCGTCCTGCGGGCGGAAGCGGGGGATGCGCAGCACGCCGAGGCGCGTGCCGTCCGGTGCCGCGACCACGCCGGAGCGGAAGGCGCGCGTCAGTCCGTCGGCTTCCAGCACCGCGCCTGGCAGGCTCTCGAACGGCAGCGAGAACGCTGCGCCGCGCACCGGCCCGTAGCCCAGCGCGGCGCAGGCTTGCGTGGCGTTCAGGCGCGAGTAGTCGACCTTGGGCAGCGTCAGCGGCTGTGCGATCTTCGCTTGCAGCACCGCGCCGGCCGAGGAGAAGTGGCCGTCATGGAAGCCGCTGACGAAGGCCGACAGCGCGGCCCTGGCCATGGATTCGTCCTCGGAAGTCTCCAGCAGGCGGCGGGTGCGCTTGTCGAGCGCCGGCAGGTCGACACCGCCCTGTGGCGAGGCAAACCACGCCAGGTTGGCGTAGCGCTGCTCCAGCGCCGTCTTCAGCGCGGCATAGTCGTCCAGCCAGTCCTGGCGTTCGAAGGCGCCGGCGGCGGCGGAGGTCAACAGCAGGGTGGCGGCTAAAAAAGTCTTCATCGCATGCGGTGGTTGTAAAAATACCAATCTTAACAGGGTAGTGCAATATTGTGAAAATCGCTTTACAGACTCGACAAAAGACAGGTAGACTTTCCGATATCAAATGTAACCGGTTACATTCCTCGCACAAGGTAGCCGGTTTTCTTTTTGAACAAAATGTAACCGGTTACATTCATTCAAAGGCACTCGATGGCTATCACTATCAAGGACGTGGCACAGGAAGCGGGCGTTTCCGTCGCCTCCGTTTCGCGCGCGCTGAACGGCCACGCCAGCATCACCGACGACACGCGCAAGCACATCCTGGCCGTGGTCAAGCGCATGCGCTACATGCCGCACGTGGGTGCGCGCAGCCTGACCACCAGCTTCACCAACACCATCGGCGTGCTGCTGCCGGACCTGTACGGCGAATTCTTCTCGGAGATGATACGCGGCATAGACGGCGCCGCGCGCCGGCGCGGCCTGCACCTGATGGTCTCCAGCCTGCACGGCGACGCCGACGAGGCGGCGCTGGCCATCCGCGCCATGCGCGGCCGCGTCGACGGCCTGCTGGTGATGTCGCCGCACGTCGATGCCGCCTTCCTGTCCGATAACCTGCCGGAAGACCTGCCCATCGTGCTGATGAACACCGCCGCCGGCGGCACCCAGTATCCATCGATCTCGGTCGACAACTACAGCGGCGCGCATGCCATGGTGGCGCATCTGGTGGCGCGCGGTTATCGCCGCATCGCCTTCCTGGCCGGGCCGTCCGGCAACTTCGAGGCCCAGGAGCGCTTGCGCGGCTACCGCGCCGCGCTGGCCGAACTGGCGCCCGGCGCAGCCGAACATGTCTACGAAGGCGACTTCTCCGAGCAGTCCGGCCAGGCGGTCGGCCAGGTGCTGCTGGAGATGGATGCCGCGCTGCGTCCCGACGCCCTGTTCGCCGCCAACGACATGATGGCCATCGGCGCGCTGCTGGCGCTCAAGCAGGGCGGCCTGCAGCTGCCGCGCGACATGGCCCTGGCGGGCTTCGACGATATTCCGATTGCGCGGTATGTCAGCCCGGCGCTGACAACCGTTCGAGTTCCGATTGCCGATCTGGGTGTGCGGGCGCTGGAAGGCCTGGTCGCCAAGATCGGCCAGCCGGGCAGCGTGTCGGCCGGCGCGCAGACGCTGGGTGCAGAGCTGGTGGCACGCGCTTCAACGGGGGAGAGCACACCCACATAAACCGCAGTTCCGCTTCATGCCCTAGATCTACACAACAAAAATCAGGAGACAAACATGAAATCAAACCCACGGCACTTGCCTGCTTTACGCCTTTCCATCATGGCCGCCTCGCTGGCGGCCGCCTTGCTGGCCGCGCCGCACGCCGGCGCGCAACTGAGCAGCGCCACCATCCAGGGCCAGGTCACGGCCGCCAACGCGTCGCCTTCCGCCGGCGCCTCCGTCAGCGCCACCAACCAGCTCAATGGCTACGTCTACCGCACCGTTACGCGCGCGGACGGCAGCTATGTGCTGAGCGGCGTCGCCCCCGGCACCTACCAGATCAAGGTCGGCGACCAGAAGGCGGAGCTGGTCACCGTCAGCGTCGGCCAGACCAGCCAGGTCAACCTGGCCATGCAGGGCGGCGTGCAGCAGGTGGTCATCACCGGATCGGCCACGCGGCGCGACGTCGCCGGTTCCGAGATCGGCACCTCGGTCTCGCGCGAGCAGATCGAGAAGCTGCCGCAGGTGACGCGCAATTTCCTGTCCTTCGCCGACCTGGCGCCGGGCGTGCGCTTCAACGTCGACAACAGCGGCAACGTCAAGGTGCAGAGCGGCGCGCAGAACCAGGACAACGTCAACGTCTTCATCGATGGCGTCAGCCAGAAGAACAACATCCTGCGCGGCGGCGTGTCCGGCCTCGATTCCAGCCGGGGCAACCCGTTCCCGCAATCGGCGGTGGCCGAGTACAAGGTCATCTCGCAGAACTACAAGGCGGAGTATGACCAGGTGTCCAGCGCGGCCATCACCGCCGTCACCAAGTCCGGCGGCAATGAGCTGCACGGCGACGTGTTCTGGGACCACACCGGCACCAACCTGACCGCGCTCGATCCGTTCCAGAAGTCCGCCGAGCGCCAGGGCATATCGCGCCCGGCGTCGTCGCAGGACCAATACGGCGTGACGCTGGGTGGCCCGATCAAGCAGGACGTGGCGCACTTCTTCTTCGCGTATGAAGGCAAGAAGATCGACAGTCCGCGCCAGGTGGTCGCACAGCGCACCGACCTGCTGCCGAATGCCGGCGTGGTGCCGGGACTGCTGGCGCAACAGGGGCCGTCGGTATCGTCGTTCAAGGAGAACCTGTTCCTGTTGAAGGTGGACGCGCAGATCGACCGCGACCAGCGCGTGGAGGCCACCGCCCGCGTGCGCCGCGAGACCGACCTGATACCGGAAGACGCCAAGTTGAGCGTGGCCGAGAATGTCCTCAACCGCAGCAACAACGAGGACCGCTTCGATTTCAAGCATGAGTGGAGCAACGACCGCTGGCTCAACGAAGCGCGCCTGGGCTACGAAAAATACAGCTGGAATCCGCATTCGAACGCCAACAAGCCGTACATCCGCTACCAGGTCTCGCCCAGCAATACCGACAACAACGTGGTCGACGTGATCATCGTCGGCGGTTCGCCCAACAACCAGTTCCGCGAACAAAGCGGCACGCTGCTGCAGGACGACCTGACCTACACCGGCATGGCCGGCCACACGATGAAGGGCGGCGTCAAGGTCAAGCACATCACCTACGACCTGTCCGGCACGGCGCGCGCGGTGGACCAGATCTATGAGCGCATCGACACCGTGTCCGGCCTGGCCAGCATCATCCGCACCGACAAGGCCATCCCCGCCAGCGGCGTGGACTTCGCCAACAACCAGTACGGCCTGTACTTCCAGGACGACTGGCAGGCCAGCGACAAGCTGCTGCTCAATCTTGGCCTGCGCTACGACTACGAAGACAATATGCTCAACAACAGCTATGTCACGCCGGCCGACCGCGTCGCCATCTTCGACAAGCAGGACCCGCGCGACGGCGCGCCGGCCGGCCAGACCTACGCGCAGTCGCTGGCCAAGGGCGGCATCAACATCAAGGACTACATCAGCACCGGCAGCAACCGCAAGCCGTTCAAGGGCGCGTGGGCGCCGCGGCTTGGCCTGTCCTACGACATCAAGGGCGACCGCGCCTCGGTGCTGTTCGCCGGCTGGGGCAGGGCGTACGACCGCACCATCGCCAACCACGCGCTGGACGAATCGCAGAAGAACGCGCAGAGCGGCGGCGAGGTCTGGATGATCAAGAGCGATCACAAGATGGCCTACACCGACCAGTTCAGCTTCGGCCTGCGCCAGGCGCTGGGCATCTGGAACGGTGAGGCGGGCTACACCAATTCGCGCAGCCACAATCAGTTCAACTGGTTCGGCGGCAACCGCGATCCGCAGGGCGGCTGGGGCACGCAAAGCCCGATCGATCCCCTGTGGGGTTCCGTGCCGGGATTCGGCACCTTGATCCTGGGTGACTTCATCAGCGAAGCGAAAACCGATTCGGCCTACCTGAAGATGGACAAGCCGTACACCAAGGCCTCCACCTGGAGCCTGGGCGCGACCTATACCTACAGCCGCGGCGAGACCACCAACAAGGAATGGACCAACGATATCTTCAACTGGACCTACGGCCGCAATACCTCCGGCTGGAACCCGTCGACCGATGTCGAACGCCATCGCCTGGTGGTGGCCGGCGTGAGCGACGGCCTGCTGCCGTTCGGGCTGATGTTGTCCGGGAAGCTGACGCTGGGTTCCGGTCTGCCTTACCGCATCACGGATTGCTCGACCGGCTTCGATCACTGCGTATCGGCCAAGGGCAACGGCAGCGCCTTCCACCAGATCGATGTCGGCGTGTCGAAGGACGTCGGTTTCCGCTACGGCAAAGTGTCGCTGCGCGCCGATGTGCTCAATCTGTTCAACAGCGTCAATTACGGCGGCTACGATGGCTGGGGCGGTGGTCCCGGCAATCCGCAGAACCGCCTGGGTGGCGACAACAAAAACCTCGGCACGCCAAACTCGGTCGGTGGCCCGATGCGCACCGTGAAGTTCAGCGCCCGCTACGCCTTCTGATATCGGCCGTAGCACCGTTGTGTAGTGCCGCTTCCTGTCGAAGGGAAGCGGCGGTTTCCTGACGCGCCTCGTGCGCTCGCCATTGGAAGAAAACGATCCATGTCATTTGCCATGCCCCTCACCCTGCGCCGTACGCCCCATGTGCTGGCCGGCCTCGCCCTTGCTGTTTCCGCGTTGTTCTCCGGCGCCGCAGCCGCCCGCGACAACCAGCTGCCGCCACTGTTCGACCAGCTGGAACAACGAACCTTCGACTTTTTCTGGAACACCGCCAACCCCGCCAACGGCCTGGTGCCGGATCGCTATCCGACGCCGTCGTTCTCCAGTGTGGCGGCGGTGGGCTTCGGATTGACCGCGTATCCGGTCGGCGTCGAACGCGGCTACATCACGCGCCAGCAGGCGCGCGACCGCACGCTGGCCACTTTGCGCTTCTTCCGCAACGCGCCGCAGGGCGCGGCCAAAGGCACCAGCACCAGCGGCTACAAGGGATTCTTCTATCATTTCCTCGACATGAAGACGGGGCTGCGCTACAACGACAAGGTTGAACTGTCCACCGTGGACACGGCGCTGTTCCTGGCCGGCGCCTTGTTCAGCCTATCCTACTTCGACGGCGACGACGCCGCCGAGAAGGAAATCCGCAAGCTGGCGACGGAAATCTACGAGCGTGTGGACTGGACCTGGGCGCAGGCGCGCAAGCCATCCATCGCGCTGGGCTGGCATCCCGAGTCGGGCTTCATCGGCTACGACTGGAAGGGCTACAACGAGGCGATGCTGATCTACGTGTTGGCGTTGGGTTCTTCATCGCATCCGGTGCAGCCGGAGGCCTGGAAGGCCTGGACCAGCAACTACGCCAGGAGCCTGGAGGGCAAGGGCGATAAGGAACACCTGGGTTTCCCGTCCATGTTCATCCACCAGTACAGCCATGTGTGGATCGACTTCCGCAACATCCGCGACGACTACATGCGCGAACGCGGCTACGACTATTTCGAAAACAGCCGCCGCGCCACCTACGCGCAGCGCGACTACGCTATCAGCAATCCTCTGCGCTGCAAAGGTTACGGCGCCAACGTCTGGGGCATCACCGCCAGCGACGGCCCGGTCGACAAGACATTGGAATATGAAGGCCAGAAGCTGCCGTTCCATACCTACGCCGCGCGCGGCATCGGCGGCGTGAAAACCTACGACGATTGCACGCTGGCGCCGACCGCCGTCGCCGCGTCGCTGCCGTTCGCGCCGGAGATCGTCATCCCCGCCGTGCTGGAAATGAAGCAGCGCTATGGAGACTTCATCTACGACCGCTACGGCTTCCTGGATGCGTTCAATCCGAGCTTTGAATACAAGGTGCCGTTGCAGCAGGGCCGCATGGTGGCCGGCCAAGGCTGGGTGGACACCGACTACCTCGGCATCGATCAGGGCCCAATCATCGCCATGACCGAGAACTACCGCAGTGACCTGGTGTGGCGCGTCATGCGCGGCAATCCGGCCATCCGTCGCGGGCTTGAACGCGCCGGCTTCACCGGTGGCTGGCTGTCGAAATGAGCATGCGCTTTACTCCGGCCCTGCTGGTGCTGGCCTTCGCCGCGCTGCTGTCCTCCTGCGCTCCGCGCCGGGAGGAGGGCGTGGTGTTGAAGTTCTGGGCCATGGGGCGCGAGGGCGAGGTGGTCACCGCCCTGTTGCCGGAGTTCGAACGCAGCCATCCCGGTGTGCGCGTCGAAGTGCAGCAGCTGCCGTGGACAGCGGCGCATGAAAAGCTGCTGACCGCGTTCGCCGGCGACGTGATGCCGGATATTTTCCAGCTCGGGAATACGTGGGTCCCCGAGTTCAAGGCCATCGGCGCCTTGCGCGCATTGGATGGCGAGGTGGCGGCGTCGCAGCTGGTGGCTCCCGCCGATTACTTCCCCGGCATATGGGACACCAACATTGTCGATGGCAAGCTGTGGGGCGTTCCCTGGTATGTCGACACGCGTGTGATGTTCTACCGCCGCGACATGCTGGCCCGCGCTGGCTACGCGAAGCCGCCGCAGAACTGGGCGGACTGGATGAAGGCGATGAGCGCGATCAAACGCATCGTCGGCCCGGACAACTACGCCATCCTGCTGCCCAGCGACGAATTCGAGCCGCTGCTGGCGCTGGCCCTGCAGCAGGACGAACCGCTGCTGCGCGACGGCGGCCGGTACGGCAATTTCCGCACGCCGGGATTCCAACGCAGCCTGCAGCTGTATGCGGACATGTATTCGCAGAAGCTAGTGCCGCTCAACCGCATCACGAATGTATATCACGAATTCGGCATGGGTTACGTGTCCTTCTACATTTCCGGCCCGTGGAATATGGGCGAGTTCAAACGCCGCCTGCCAGCGGACCAGCAGGACAGCTGGATGACGGCCATCCTGCCAGGTCCGAGCGGCCCTGCGGCATCGGTGGCGGGCGGCTCCAGCCTGGTGCTGGCCGCGTCGTCCAAACACCAGCGCGAGGCCTGGCAGTTGATCGAGTACCTGTCGCGCACCGACACCATGGCGCGCTTTCATGAGCTGACCGGCGACCTGCCGCCGCGCCGCAGCAACTGGTCGCATCCGCGCCTGGCGAACGACAAGTACGCCAGGGCCTTCGGCGAGCAGCTGGAGCGCGTCAAGCCCGCGCCCAAGGTGCCGGAGTGGGAGCAGATCGCGACCGAGATGCGCCTGGTGACCGAGCGCGTAACGCACGGCGAGCTGACCGTCGAACAGGCCGCAGCCGATCTGGATGCGAAGGCCGACCATATCCTCGAAAAGCGCCGCTGGATGCTGGCGCGGAGGGAGGGCAAATGAACTCGCAACGCGCCGCATGGTGCTTCGCCGGACCTGCACTGCTGGTCATCGGCGTGTTCTTCTTCCTGCCGGTGCTGGCGGCGCTGGCCATGAGCCTGACCGACTTCGACATCTACGCGCTGGCCGACCTGCGCAACCTGCGTTTCGTCGGCCTGCGCAATTACGCCGAGCTGCTGCAAACGCCGCTGTTCTGGCAGGCGCTGGGCAATACGCTGTACTTCGTCGTGGTGGGCGTGCCGTTGTCGATCGCCGCCTCGCTTGGCGCCGCGCTGCTGCTGCATTCGCGGCTGACGCGCTTCAAGGGCCTGTTCCGCACCGCCTTCTTCGCGCCGGTGGTGACGTCGCTGGTGGCGGTGGCGGTGATCTGGCGCTACCTGCTGCACACGCGCTACGGCATGATCAACCAAGGCCTGGAAATGCTGGGTATCTCGCCGGTGGATTGGCTCAACGATCCGCACTGGGCGATGCCGGCGATTATCCTGTTCGCGCTGTGGAAGAACTTCGGCTACAACATGATCATCTTCCTGGCCGGGCTGCAAAGCATCCCCGAAGATTTGTACGAGGCGGCGGGCCTGGACGGCGCGGGCGTGTGGCAGCAGTTCCGCTACATCACCTGGCCGATGCTGGGACCGACGCTGCTGATGGTCAGCATCCTGAGCATGTCCGGCTACTTCCAGCTGTTCGCCGAACCGTATGTGATGACGCAGGGCGGGCCGGTGCAAAGCACGGTCAGCGTGTTGTACTTCATGTATGAGCAGGGCTTCAAGTGGTGGAACCTGGGCGCGGCGTCGGCCGTGGCCTTCATCCTGTTCGCGATCATGTTCTGCGTCACGCTGCTGCAACTGCGCGTCGCCAAAGGAGTGGACGCATGAGCGCCCTGCATAACAAACCGCGCGCGCTGCTGCTCAATGCCCTGATGCTGGGCGCCGGCGCGCTGACGCTGTTCCCTCTGTTGTGGATGGTGTCGACATCGCTGATGGCGCCGGGCGAATCGAGCAGCTTCCCGCTGCCGCTGCTGCCGCGCTCCGCCACGCTGCACAACTACCGCGAGTTGTTCAGCCACGCGGGCATCGGCCAGTACCTGCTCAACAGCGTGCTGCTGTCATGCGCAGCGACGCTGCTGTCGTTGCTGTTCAACGTGAGCGCCGGCTATGCGTTCGCCAAGCTGCGCTTCCAGGGGCGGGACCGAATCTTCAAGGTCATGCTGGGCGCGTTGGTGATACCGAGCCAGGTGGCGATGCTGCCGCTGTTCCTTCTGCTGAAGTATATGGGGCTGGTGAACAGCTACGGCGCCGTGCTGGTGCCGGCCATGGCGGGCATCTTCGGCATCTTCCTGGTGCGGCAGTATGCGTTGACGATACCGGACGCCCTGCTGGAGGCGGCGCGCATGGACGGCGCCAGCGAGTTCCAGATCTTCCGCATCATCGTGCTGCCGCTGCTGACGCCCATCCTGGTCACGCTGGGGATCTTCACTTTCCTCGGCACGTGGAACGATTTCATGTGGCCGTTGATCGTCTTGACCGACAAGGACTTGTACACGCTGCCGGTGGCGCTGGCGTCCCTGTCGCGCGAGCACGTGCAGGACAATGAGCTGATGATGGCCGGCTCGGTGCTGACCATCCTGCCGGTGCTGCTGTTGTTCCTCGGCCTGCAGCGCTACTACATTCAGGGCTTGCTGGTGGGGAGCGTCAAAGGATGATGCGCCTCTTCACACTATTGGCCGCGCTGTGGACGACGCTGACGGCGCATGCAGGGGTGCTCGACGATTTTTCGAATATCGCCCAGTGGCAGGCGCAGGCTTCCGATGGCGTGCAGTCCAGGGCCAGTGCCGCCGACGGCGGCCTGCGGCTGGATTTCGACTTCGCGGGCCGTGGCGGCTATGCCTTCGTGCGCCGCAGCCTGCCGCTCGATCTGCCGGAGAACTACGAGATATCGTTCTACATCCGCGCCGATGCGCCGGTCAATCATTTTGAGTTCAAGCTGACCGACGCCGGCGGCGACAACGTCTGGTGGTTCCAGCAGCAGAACTACGTTTTCCCGAAACAATGGCAGCTTGTGCGCGTCAAGAAGCGCCAGATCCTGTTCGCATGGGGGCCGGTCAAGGACCATGCGTTGACTCACGCCGACCGTATCGAGTTCGTGGTCAGTGCGGGCAGTGGCGGCGGCAGTGGCTCGGTGTACATCCGCCAGTTGGCGATCCGCGAGCTGCCGCCCACGCCCAAGGCATGGCCACGGGCCACGGCGCAAGCATCGTCGGCCGCCGTGCGGGGCGGGGCGGCGCTGGCATTGGATGGCGATGCGGCGACTGCGTGGATCAGCGCCGCGGGGAAACGGCAGCAGCTCGTGATCGATCTCGGCGCCGAGCGCGAATTCGGAGGGCTGGTGCTGCACTGGCAGGGGCGCCGCTATGCGCGCCGCTACGATATCGATTTGTCCGCCGATGGCAGCAACTGGCGCACGGTGCGCCGCGTCGTTGACGGCAATGGCGGCGACGATCCGCTGCGGTTGGCGGAGTCCGAAGCACGTTACATCCGCCTCACCTTGCACGAAGGTCCGGCGGAAAGCTACGCGTTGGCTGAAGTGGAGCTGAAAGACCTGGCCTACGGCGCCACGCCCAACGACTTCATCTCCGCAGTGGCGCAAGGCGCGCAACGCGGCCTGTATCCACGCGGCTTCTCCGGCCAGCAGCCTTATTGGACGCTGGTGGGCGTGGATGGCGGCGGCGACCATAGCGCGCTGATTTCCGAGGACGGCGCCATCGAGTCGCGTCAGGGCGGTTTCTCGGTCGAGCCGTTTGTCGAGGATGGCGGAAAGCTGGTCAGCTGGGCCGACGTCAAAGTCAGCCAGAGCCTGCGCGACGGCTATCTGCCCGTGCCCACGGTGCAGTGGCGGCATCCCTCATGGACGCTGGACGTGACTGCGGCGGCGGCGGGCACACCCGCGTTATCGCAGCTGCTGGCCCGCTACGCACTGAAAAACCTCACCGGCGCAAGCAGGAAACTGAAGCTGGTGCTGGCCGTGCGGCCATTCCAGGTGAACGCGCCGCGCCAGTTCCTCAACACGCCGGGCGGCTTCAGTGCGATCAATGACCTGGCGTGGGACGGCAAGGCACTGACGATCAACGGTGATGCCAAGGTCTATCCGCTGGAGCGTCCGGCCAACGTGGCGCTGGCGTCGTTCGATGCCGGCCTGTTGCCGGGCGGCGCAGGCGTGGCGGCGTCCCGTGCATCCTCCGCCGTCGCGCGAATGGCGCACGACGACACCGGCATGGCCTCCGCCGCATTGACCTATGAGATCACATTGCCGCCGTACGGCAGTGTGGTGCTGGGAGCTGTCCTGCCCATGGCCGGCGGCGCCGAAGCTCCCGCACCGGCGGGGGAGCACGCCGCCTGGCTGACGCGGGAGCAGGAAAAAGTATCGAACGAATGGCGCGCCAGGCTCAATCAGGTCACGCTCCACATGCCGCCAGCCGGCCAGCACATGGCCGACACGCTGCGTTCATCGCTGGCCCACATCCTGATGACCCGCGAGGGCGCGGCGCTGCAGCCAGGCACGCGCTCCTACCGCCGCTCCTGGATACGCGACGGCGCCATGATGTCCGAAGCGTTGCTGCGACTCGGTCAGCCCGCCATCGCCGCCGACTATCTGCGCTGGTACGCGCCATACCAGTTCGACAACGGCAAAGTGCCATGTTGCGTAGACCGTCGCGGCGCCGATCCGGTGCCGGAGAACGACAGCCACGGCCAGCTGATCTTCCTCGCCGCCGAACTGTATCGCTACACGCAGGACAAGGCCGCACTGACCGCTGCCTGGCCGCACATGGAGGCCGCTGCGCGCTACATGGAGACGCTGCGCCAATCCGAACGCACGGCCGCCAACCAGACACCGGAACGCCGTACATTCTTTGGCCTGATGCCGGCATCGATCAGCCATGAAGGCTATTCCGAAAAGCCGATGCACTCCTACTGGGACGATTTCTGGGCCCTGCGCGGTTACAAGGACGCGGCCGACATGGCGGCGATACTGGGCGACGGCGCCGCCGCACAGCGGCTCTCGGCCCAGCGCGACGAATTCCGCCGCGACCTTTACGCGTCGCTGGCCGCCAGCACCTCCGCGCACAATGTGAACTATCTGCCCGGTGCGGCGGAGTTGGGCGACTTCGATCCCACGTCGTCCACCATTGCGCTGACGCCCGGCGGCGAACAGAAGCAGTTGCCGCCGGCGTTGCTGCAGGCGACCTACGAAAAATACTGGGACTTCTTCCGCGCCCGCCGCGACGGCAGCAAGACGTGGGAAGACTACACGCCCTACGAACTGCGCAATGTCAGCGCCTTCATCCGCCTGGGCTGGCGCGAGCGCGCCGCCGAGCTGCTGGACTACTTCTACGCCGACCAGCGCCCGACCGCGTGGAACCAGTGGGCCGAAGTGGTCGGCCGCGATGCGCGCCAGCCGCGCTTCCTCGGCGATATGCCGCACGGATGGATCTCATCCGACTACATCCGCGCCGCACTCGATTCCTTCGCCTACGAACGCGAATCCGACCACGCGCTGCTGCTGGGCGAGGGCATCCCCGGCGTCTGGCTGCAAGGCGACGGCATCGGCCTGCGCGGCTTGCGCACGCCATACGGCCCGCTCAGCTACACGCTGGCGGCGCGGGGTGGCCGTCTCACACTGCGCATAGATGTCATGCCGCGCATGCCGCCCGGCGGCCTGATTTTCAATTGGCCCTGGGCCGGCACGCCAGGCGCCGTGCGCCTGAACGGCCAACCGGCGGCCTTGCAGGGCAGGCAGATCACGATCACCAGTCTTCCAGCGGTTTTGCAGATCGATGCAGCACCGTTTTAACTTCCGCCTCAAAGGGATTTTTACATGAACAAAGCAATTCAATTTCCAGCCAACTTCCTGTGGGGCAGCGCCACGTCGGCCTACCAGATCGAAGGATCGCCGCTGGCCGACGGCGCGGGAGCCAGCATCTGGCAGCGTTTCTGCGCGGTCCCCGGCAATGTGCGCGACGGCGACCACGGCGACGTAGCCTGCGATCACTACAACCGCTACAAGGAGGACGTGGCCTTGATGGTCAAACTGGGATTGAAGGCCTATCGTTTCAGCGTATCGTGGAGCCGCATCCTGCCGCAAGGTCGTGGCGCGGTGAACCAGGCCGGCCTGGATTTCTACAGCCGCCTGATCGACGAGCTGCTCGCCAACGACATCGAACCGATGCTGACGTTGTACCACTGGGACTTGCCGGCGGCGCTGGATGATCGCGGCGGCTGGCTCAATCCCGATATCGCCGACTGGTTCGCCGACTACGCGCGCGTGCTGTTCCGCGCTTTCGACGGCCGCGTCAAATCCTGGGCTACGCTGAACGAGCCATGGGTGGTGACGGACGGCGGCTACCTGCACGGCACCTTGGCTCCCGGCCATCGCAGCCTGCACGAGGCGGCGCTGGCAAGCCACAATCTGATGCGCGCCCACGGCAGCGCCGTCAAGGCCTACCGCGAAGAGGGCAAGTACCAGATCGGCATCGTCGTTAACATCGAGCCGAAATATCCGGCCAGCCAGTCGCAGGCCGACCTCGATGCGACCCGCCGCGCGGACGCTTATATGAACCGCCAGTACCTGGACCCGATCTTCCTCGGCAGTTATCCGCCGGAGATGAAGGAGATATTCGGTGATGCATGGCCCGCCTGGCCGGCGGCGGACTTTGAGTTGATCGGCCAGAAGCTGGACTTCGTCGGCATCAACTACTACACCCGCAGCGTGGTCCGGCACGAACCGGCGCACTGGCCGCTGCGCGCAGCGGCGGTTCGCCAGACGCAGGCCACCTATACTGAAACCGGCTGGGAGGTATTCCCGCAAGGGCTGACCGATACGCTGGTCAACTTCAAACAGCGCTACGGCGACACGCCGCTGTATGTGATGGAGAACGGCTCCGCCTTCTACGATCCGCCGCAGGCGGAGGACGGCCGGGTGCACGATCCCCTGCGTATGAGCTGCCTGCGCAAGAACATGGGCGCGTTGCACGCCGCGCTGGAGCTGGGCGTGGACCTGCGCGGCTACATGGTGTGGTCGCTGCTGGACAATCTGGAATGGTCGCTGGGCTTTTCCAAGCGCTTCGGCATCATCCACGTCAACTTTGAAACCCAGCAGCGCACCCTGAAGGACAGCGCGCTGCTGTACGCCGACATCGTCGCCAGCAATGGCGCTTGCCTGAACCAACCGGTATAACGCCATGCCCACTCCAGAACTGTCGCGCCACGCGCAACTGCTGTCCAACGGCAGATTTACCACCCTGATCACCGGCAGCGGCACTGGTTTCAGCCGCATCGGCGATGTCATGCTGTCGCGCTGGAACGGCGACCGCATCGAGGACGCGGAAGGCTATTTTTTCTATTTGCGCGACGCGGTAAGCGGCCAACTTTGGTCCTTGGGCGCGCAGCCCGGTGCGGCCGATGCGGCCGGCGTGCAGCGTTCGGCGGGCGGCGATGCCGGTAGCTGCTGGATAAGCGCGATTGCCCATGGCATCGAGGCGCGCATGGAAGTCGCCGTCGATCCGCAGCGCGACGTGGAACTGCGCAGCGTCTTGCTGAGTAATTTGTCGGATTGCGAACGGACCATTGAATTGACCAGTTACCTGGAGGTGGTGCTGAACCGGCAGTCCGACGAAGCGTCGCATCCGGCGTTCTCCAAGCTGTTTGTGCAGACGGAGTTAGATGCCGCCACCGGCGCCTTGCTGGCGCGGCGCCGTCCTCGCGGCGAAGGGGAGGCCGGCTTGTGGATGGTGCACGCCGCGGCCGGCGGCGCGGCGGCAGGATGCGAGACGGATCGCACCCGCTTTATCGGCCGCGGGCGCGACCTGCGCGCGCCGGCGGGGCTGGATGGTGAATTGTCCGCCACTGTCGGCAATGTGCTCGATCCGGCCTTCAGTCTGCGGCGCAGCGCCGTGCTCCAGCCGGGCGAACAGGTGCGGCTGGTCTTCATGCTGGGCGCGGCGCCGGGCCGCGAACAGGCGTTGGCGCTGGCATCGGCAATGGATGGCGACGGCCAGCCGCTGTTCGACGCCGCGCGCGCCGCGAGCAGGGTGTTGCAGCAGCGGATCGGGCTCACGGACACACAGGCCGAATACTGCCAGCGCCTGGCGGGCGCCATGCTATACGGCCAGTCGGCTGTGCGCGTGCCGGCTTCCACGGCGGCTATCGCCAGTGCGGTATTGAGCGCCTCTCCCGGCGTCGCCACGACGGCCAGCACGCTGCCGGCCGGCCCGATGATATTGTTGCGCAGTGTGAGCCGGGTGGACGCCAGTGTCGATCTGGTGCTGCGCGCGCGGCGCTATTGGGTCGCCTTGGGCTTGCCGCTGAACGTGCTGTTGCTGGCTGCCGACGGCGATTGGCCGGAGCAGGAGGGCGTCTATCGGTGCAAACCGGACGATATCGCGCCGGCCGACATGGCGAACATCGAACTGAATGCCCTGCTGATCGTGCGCGGCGGCTTGCCCTCGCTGGGGGATCTCGACGGCGCCGCGCACGTGCCGCTGCCTGCGCCGACAGCGCTGGCGGATGGCCCCTCTGCGTTGCCGGATCGCTCGCCGCTCCGGTTCTTCAACGGTAACGGCGGCTTCTCCGAGAATGGCGACGAATACGTGATCCGCCTGGACTGGGATGCGAAGCGCGGCTTGCACCGGCCACCGCTGGCATGGACCAACGCCATCTCCAACGAAGGTTTCGGCTTCCTGGTCAGCGAGAGCGGCGCAGGCTACACGTGGAGCCGCAACAGCCGCGTGCACCGCCTGACGCCGTGGTCCAACGACCCTATCCGCGATCCGCACGGCGAAGCGCTCTATCTGCGCGACGAGGACAGCGGAGCTTTCTGGTCTCCGCTCCCCGGTCCTGTGCCCGCCGGCGCGGGCTACGAGGTGGCGCACGGCTTTGGCTATTCCCGCTTCAATCACGTCAGCCACGGGCTAGAGCAGGAAACCGTCATGTTCGTGCCGCGCCATGATCCGGTGAAGATTGTGCGTGTGCGCGTGACCAATCGCGGCGCCGCAACGCGGAGACTGTCGCTGTACTCCTACCAGCGCCTGGTGTTGGGCGGCTCTCCGGCTGACAGCAGCCGTTTCGTCGTAACCGAACATGACGCCAGCGGCATGCTGCTCGCCCATAATCCGCTGGCAGGGCAATTCGCCGACGGCGTGACCTTCGCCGCCGCATTGGCCGGTCCCGGCGCGGCCGTGTACCACAGCGCCGACCGCGCCGCCTTCATCGGCCGCCACGGCAGTCCGGCGAATCCTGCGGCGTTGACGGCGGCGCGGCTTGATGGCACCACCGGCGCCGGCCTTGATCCCTGCGCGGCATTCCAGGCAGTGTATGAACTGGCGCCCGGTGCCACGCTGGAATGCGTGTTCCTGCTGGGCGAAACGGTGGAGCGCGAGGCCGCGCTGGACCTGGTGCGGCGCTACAGGTCGCCGGACGCGGTGCAAAAGGCATTCGACGAGATCACGGCGTTCTGGCGCCGTACCGTGGGCGCGGTGCAGGTGACGACACCGATGCCTGCCGTGGACCTGATGCAGAACGGCTGGCTGGCCTATCAAAACCTCAGCTGCCGCATCTGGGGGCGATCGGCTTTCTATCAATCCGGCGGAGCGCTGGGCTACCGCGACCAGCTGCAGGATTCCAGTGCGATGATCTACGCCCGACCCGACCTGACGCGCCAGCAGATCCGCATACACGCCGCGCACCAGTTTGTGGAAGGCGACGTGCTGCACTGGTGGCACACGGCGCCGATGGAGCAGGGCCTGCGCACGCGCTTCTCGGACGATCTGCTCTGGCTGCCGTACATAACTGCCTTCTACATCGGCACCACCGGCGACTGGGGCGTGCTTGATGAAGTCGAACCGTTCCTGACGGCGCCCCTGCTGGAGGAAGGCGAGGACGAAGTCTACTTGAAGCCCGAACTGTCCGGCACCAGCGGCGACGTCTACGAGCATTGCTGCCGAGCGCTGGACCGCTCGCTGACACAAGGCGCGCACGGCCTGCCGTTGATGGGCACCGGCGACTGGAACGACGGCATGAACCGCGTCGGCCGCGAGGGACGTGGCGAGAGTGTGTGGATGGGCTTTTTCCTGTCCCGCATCATCAAGGACTTCCTGCCGATCTGCGAGAAGCGCGGCGACAGCACGCGCGTGATGTACTACAGCGCCTATCACGACCATCTCGACCACGCGCTGAACGCCGAGGGCTGGGATGGCGAATGGTATCGCCGCGCCTTCTACGACAACGGCGCGGTGATCGGCTCCAGGGAAAGCGACGAGTGCAAGATCGACGCGCTGGCACAGGCCTGGGCCGTCATCTCGGAAGTGGCGCCGCCGCAGCGCGCCAATCAGGCGCTCGACGCGATGGAGCAGCGGCTGGTGTCCGAGCAGGACAAGCTGATACGCCTGTTGACGCCAGCCTTCGTCAACACGCCCAATGATCCCGGTTATATCAAGGGCTACGTGGCCGGTGTGCGCGAGAACGGCGGGCAGTACACGCATGCCGCCTGCTGGGCCGTGCGGGCGATGGCCGAGGCGGGGCGCCGCGACCGCGCCGCAACGCTGCTGGAGATGCTCAGCCCCGTCAGCCACGCGCTGGACCCTGCGGCGGTGGGCGTGTATCAGGTCGAACCCTATGTGATCGCCGCCGACATCTACGGCGAAGCACCGCACGTCGGGCGTGGCGGCTGGACGTGGTACACCGGCTCTTCGGGATGGATGTACCGCGTCGGACTTGAATCGGTGCTCGGCTTCCGCATCGAAGGCGGCAACACCATCGTGATGGCACCCCGCATTCCGGACGAATGGCCGGAGTTCAGCATCCTCCACCAGCTGCCGGATGCCGGCGGCAGCTACGAGATCATTGTGCGCAATCCGCAGCGCAGCGCCGGCGCCGTGCTGGCCGCCGCGCTGGATGGCGTGCCGCTGGCGGTGTACGACGGCGTGGCGCGCATACCGATGCAGCGCGACGGTGCGGCGCATCGCGTCGAACTGGTGTTGGGCTAACAGGGGAATGGAATGGCTGGACTGGAAATACAAGGCATCAAAAAAGGGTTTGGCCAGCAGCAGATCCTGCGCGGCATAGACCTGAGCATCGCCGACGGCGAGTTCGTGGTGTTCGTCGGCCCATCCGGCTGCGGCAAGTCGACGCTGTTGCGCACCATCTGCGGACTGGAAGACAGCGACGAGGGCGCGGTGCTTATCGGCGGCAAGGACATGACCAAGGTGGCGCCGGCGGCGCGCGGCATCGCCATGGTGTTCCAGAGTTACGCGCTGTATCCGCATATGACGGTGTACGACAACATGGCCTTCGCGCTGAAGCTGGCAGGCCTGCCGGAGGAGGAGATTCACAGAAAAGTGGAGCAGGCGGCGGCCATCCTGCGCATCGGGCCACTGTTGCTGCGCAAGCCCAGGGAGCTCTCCGGCGGCCAGCGGCAGCGGGTGGCGATAGGCCGCGCCATCGTGCGCCAGCCGCAGGTGTTCCTGTTCGACGAGCCGCTGTCGAACCTCGACGCTGCGCTGCGGGTGCAGATGCGTATCGAGTTGAAGAACCTGCACCGCACGCTGCGCAGCACGATGATCTACGTGACGCACGACCAGGTGGAGGCGATGACGCTGGCCGACCGCATCGTGGTGCTGCGCGGCGGCGTGGTGGAGCAGGTGGGCGCGCCGCTGGATCTGTACCAGCGTCCCGCCAACCTGTTCGTGGCCGGCTTCCTCGGTTCTCCGGCCATGAACTTCATCGGCGGCACGGTGGAGCAGCTGGCGCCGCAGGCGATGGCCGTGCGGCTGGCCGGCGGCGCGGTGGTGCTGGTGGCCCCGCGCGCCGGCCTGGCCGTGGGCGACGGCGTCACACTTGGCGTGCGCGCGGAGCACATGGCGCTGGAGGCCGCGGGCGGCGAGGGCATCGCCGTCACGGTGCTGGCGGCGGAGCTGCTGGGCGATACCAGCTATGTCTACCTGACGCCGGACGGCGGCGCGACGCAGTTCATCGCCCGTATCGACCCGGAAGTGCGCTGGCAGAACGGCCAGTTGGCGGCGGTGAGGGTGGAGCCTGCGCGCTGGCACATGTTCGACGGCGGCGGCCTGGCCATCTAGCCCGGCGATGCGGCGGCAGCGAAAATCGCTTGACCGCCGTTTTTTACCGGTCTATAGTTAGATAACTGTCTAATTAGATGTCTGCCTTAATATGAATGCTTCCAACAACGCCTTCAAGGCCATCGCCGATCCGGCGCGGCGCGAGATACTGCGCCTGCTGCGTCCCGGCGAGATGACTGCCGGCGACCTGGCGGCGCATTTCGACATGAGCAAACCCACCATGTCGCACCACTTCGCGGTGCTGGCGGACGCCGACCTGATCACCCGCCGCCGCGAAGGGCAGACCATCTGGTACGGCTTGAACACCACGGTGCTGCAGGACGTGCTGTCGTGGATGATGGACCTGACCGGCCCCGAAACCAAAGCGAGGAAAAAATGAGAACACGCTATCTGCTGTTTTGCTTTGTATTGATCGCCGCCGCATGCGCGGCCACTGCTTACTTCTGGGCGCAACTGCCCGAGCGCGTGCCGGTGCATTGGGATGCGTCCGGCGCGGTCAACGGCTATGGTCCGCGCGCGGCCCTATGGCTGCTGGGCCCCGGCTTGATGGCGATGGTGGCTGTCACGGGCGCGGTAATGCCTGGCATGTCGCCGCGCCGCTTCGAGATAGCGGGCTTTGAGTCGACGTACTACTACGTGAGCGGCGTGGTCGTCTGCCTGCTCGGCTACGTCTACGCGCTGATACTGGCCGCCTCGCTGCACGAACCGGTGCCGATGGGGCGCGCCGTCCCGGCAGCCATATTCGTGCTGCTTATCCTGGTCGGCAACCCGCTGGGCAAGGTGCGCCGCAACTTCTTCATGGGCATCCGCACGCCGTGGACGCTGGCCAGCGAGCGGGTTTGGTACGCCACGCACCGCCTGGCGGCGCGCTTGATGGTGGCCAGCGGGGTACTGGGCCTGTTCGCTCTTTGGCTCGGCGTCCCGGTATGGGCCTGGCTGGCGTTGATGCTGGCATGGGCGCCGCTGGCGGTGCTCTACTCGCTGCTGCTTTATAAACGTCTTCCTCACCAGATCGGAGAATAACTATGCGCTTCAAGTTTCTGCTGTCTTTGCTGATATTGTCGGTGTCCGCCCACGCGGCCCAGCGGCCGGTTTCGCTCGATGTGGGCGGCGGTACCCTGTATGGAACGGAGCTGCTGCCGGAAGGCGGCGGCAAGGTGCCGGTGGTGCTGCTGCACGCCGGCTCCGGGCCGACTGATCGCGACGGCAACAACAAGCTGCTGCCGGGGCCTAACGATTCGCTGCGCATGGTGGCAGAGGCGCTGGCCAGCCGGGGCATCGCGTCGGTACGCTACGACAAGCGCGCCATCGGCGCCAGCGCGCTGCCGGTGTGGAAGGAGCAGGACTTGCGCCTCGATGACTACATCGACGACGCCGCCGCGTGGCTGCGCAAGCTGCGCGCCGATCCGCGCTTCTCGCGCGTGGTGATGGCGGGGCATAGCGAAGGGGCGCAGATCGCCGCCGAGGCCTGCAAGCAGGCGGCCACCGACGCCTGCGTGCTGATCGCCGGCGCCGGCCATCCGCTGGATGAGATACTGCGCGACCAGCTGAAGACCAAGCTGCCGCCGCCCCTGTTCGATCAGAACGAGCGCATACTGGCTGCCCTCAAGCAGGGCAAGACGGTTGACGATGTGCCGCAGGGCTTGATGATGCTGTACCACCCGTCGGTGCAGCCTTACCTGATCTCGTCGCTGAAGCACGATCCGCGCGCGGCGGTTGCGGCGCTGGCGATGCCGGTGCTGATCCTGCAGGGCACCTCGGACATCCAGGTGCAGACGTCGGAGGCGCAGGCGCTGGCCGCTGCCGCACCGCGCGCCAGGCTGGTGGTGGTCGAAGGCATGAACCACGTGCTGAAGATGGTCGGCAGCGACCAGGCCTTGCAGATGAAATCCTATAGCAGCCCCGATCTGCCGGTGTCGCCGCAGTTGATCGACGCCCTGAGCAGCTTCGTCAAGGCGCCGTAAACGCTCAGGCGATATTGTCCGCGCCGGGCGCGCCGAACAGCTGCTGCTTGAGGTGATGCAGCTGGTCGCGCACCTGCGCGGCTTTTTCGAACTCCAGGTTCTTGGCGTGATCGAGCATGGTTTTTTCCAGGCGCTTGATCTCCTTGCTGATCTGCTTCTCGCTCATGGATTCGTACTTGGCCGTCTCCTGCGCCACCTGCAGTTCTTCCTTCGCGTCCTGCGGGCTGTAGACGCCGTCGATCATGTCGCGGATCACCTTGTGCACGCCGCGCGGCACGATGCCGTTGGCGGTGTTGAAGGCGATCTGCTTGGCGCGGCGGCGTTCCGTCTCGCCGATGGCGCGTTCCATCGAATCGGTCATGCGATCCGCGTACAGCAGCGCCACGCCGTTCAGGTTACGCGCGGCGCGGCCGATGGTCTGGATCAGCGAGCGTTCCGAACGCAGGAAGCCTTCCTTGTCGGCGTCCAGAATGGCCACCAGCGACACCTCCGGCAAGTCCAGGCCCTCGCGCAGCAGGTTGATCCCCACCAGCACGTCGAAGGTGCCGATGCGCAGGTCGCGCAGCAGCTCGACCCGTTCCACGGTCTCGATATCGCTGTGCAGATAGCGCACCTTGATGCCATGGTCGCTCAGGTATTCGGTCAGCTGCTCGGACATGCGCTTGGTCAGCGTGGTCACCAGCACGCGCTCGTTCTTGGCGACGCGCAGCGTGATCTCGGACATCAGGTCGTCCACCTGCGAGCTGGCCGGGCGCACGATGATCATCGGGTCCACCAGGCCGGTGGGCCGCACCACCTGTTCGACCACCTGGTCGGCGTGGGTCTTCTCGTAGTCGGCCGGCGTGGCGGAGACGAACACGGTCTGCCGCATCTTCTGCTCGAATTCCTCGAACTTCAGCGGCCGGTTGTCCAGCGCGGACGGCAGGCGGAAGCCGTAGTCCACCAGATTGGTCTTGCGCGAGCGGTCGCCGTTGTACATGGCGCTCAACTGGCCGATCAGCACGTGCGATTCGTCGAGGAACATCAGCGCGTCCTTGGGCAGGTAGTCGACCAATGTTGGCGGCGGTTCGCCGGCCTGTGCGCCGCTCAGGTGGCGCGAGTAGTTCTCGATGCCCTTGGTGAAGCCGATCTCGGTCATCATCTCCAGGTCGAAGCGGGTGCGCTGCTCCAGGCGCTGCTCTTCGATCAGCTTGTTCTCCTTGCGGAAGAACTCCAGCCGCTCGCGCAGCTCCAGCTTGATGGTCTCGATCGCGCGCAGCACGGTCGAACGCGGCGTGACGTAGTGCGAACCGGGATAGACGGTGAAGCGCGGGATCTTCTGCTTGACGCGGCCGGTCAGCGGATCGAACAGCTGGATCGATTCCAGCTCGTCGTCGAACAGGTCGAGGCGCACCGCCAGTTCCGCATTCTCGGCCGGGAAGATGTCGAGCGTGTCGCCGCGCACGCGGAAGGTGCCGCGGCCGAAGTCCACTTCGTTGCGGGTGTACTGCATCTGGATCAGGCGCGCGATGATGTCGCGCTGCGAGACGCGGTCCTTGGCACGTAGCGTCAAAATCATCTGGTGGTATTCGGTCGGGTTACCGATACCGTAGATGGCCGACACGGTGGCGACGATGATGACGTCGCGCCGCTCCATCAGCGACTTGGTGCACGACAGGCGCATCTGCTCGATGTGCTCATTGATGGACGAATCCTTTTCGATGAACAGGTCGCGCTGCGGCACGTAGGCTTCCGGCTGGTAGTAGTCGTAGTAGGAGACGAAGTACTCGACCGCGTTCTCAGGGAAGAACTCGCGGAACTCCGAGTACAGCTGCGCGGCCAGCGTCTTGTTCGGCGCGAAGACGATGGCGGGGCGGCCCTTGCGGGCGATCACGTTGGCCATCGTGTAGGTTTTGCCGGAACCGGTCACGCCGAGCAGGGTCTGGAAGAACAGGCCGTCGTCGATGCCCTCGCACAGCTGGTCGATCGCGGTGGGCTGGTCGCCGGCCGGCGGGAAGGGTTGGTGCAGCTTGAACGGCGAGTCCGGGAAGGTTACAACCGTTGCGTTTGGGGTGTCTTGTGCGGGTAATTCAGCCATCTTGTCCGACCTTTGTTAAAATAATGGCCTGCCAGCGGCCTGAAGCAGTTTTTCGAGGGGCGCTGTCTACCTTCAACCGCTGCGTACCGCTTCCAATCGAATCCAATCTTATCATGACGAATCCTAGCTTGTTCAGCGCCATCGACATGGCACCACGCGACCCTATCCTGGGCATCACCGAAGCATTTAACGCCGACCAGAATCCGGCCAAAATCAATCTGGGCGTGGGCGTCTATTATGACGACAACGGCAAAGTGCCGCTGCTGTCGTGCGTGCAGAAAGCGGAAGAGCTCCTGATCGCCGCGCCGGCCCCGCGCACCTACCTGCCGATCGAGGGCCTGGCGGCCTACGACAAGGCGGTGCAGGAGCTGGTCTTCGGCGCCGACAGTGCCGTCATCCAGGAAAAGCGCGCCGTGACCGTGCAGGCCATCGGCGGCACCGGCGCCCTGAAGATCGGCGCCGACTTCCTGAAGCGCTTCGCGCCGGATTCGCAGGTCTACATCAGCGACCCAAGCTGGGAGAACCACCGCGCGCTGTTCGAAAGCGCCGGTTTCACCGTCAACAACTACGCCTACTACGATGCGGCCACCCACGGTGTGAACTTCGCCGGCATGCTGGCCGACCTGAAGGCCATGCCGCGCGGCTCCATCGTGCTGCTGCACGCCTGCTGCCACAACCCGACCGGCGCCGACCTGAGCTCGGCCCAGTGGGACGAGATCATCGCCGTCGTGACCAATGGCGGCCTGGTGCCGTTCCTGGACATGGCTTACCAGGGCTTCGGCGCCGGCATCGCCGAAGACGGCGCGGTGGTGCGCCGCTTCGCGGCCGCCGGCGGCCCGTTGCTGGTGTCGAATTCGTTCTCGAAGTCGTTCTCGCTGTACGGCGAGCGCGTGGGCGCGCTGAGCGTGGTCGCGGCCAGCGGCGAAGAGGCGAACCGTCTGATGTCGCAGCTCAAGCGTGTGGTGCGCACCAACTACTCGAATCCTCCTGTCCATGGCGGCAAAGTGGTGGCCACCGTGCTGACCACGCCGGAACTGCGCCAGATGTGGGAAGACGAGCTGGCCGGCATGCGCGTGCGCATCAAGGAAATGCGCGAAGCCTTCGTGGCCAAGCTCAAGGCCAAGGCCCCGGCCCACGATTTCGCCTTCGTGCGCGACCAGGTCGGCATGTTCTCGTACTCCGGCCTGACCAAGGCCCAGGTGGACCAGCTGCGCGCGCAGTCGATCTACGCGGTCGATACCGGCCGGATTTGCGTCGCCGCGCTCAATTCCCGCAATATCGACATCGTTATTGACGCGATCGCGAAAGTCCTTTAAAATCTTGCTTCTTCGGGTTGAGCGACTAAGCTTAACTCGTAAGGCAACATGGAATACTTGTTCTGTCGGAAATCTTGATGGAATGATCTAAACAGTATAAAATGTTGCCTCTAATCCCTGATAGCTCAGTCGGTAGAGCGACGGACTGTTAATCCGCAGGTCCCTGGTTCGAGTCCAGGTCGGGGAGCCAGAATTCAGCAATGTCAAAAAGCCCAGCCTTCACCGGTTGGGCTTTTTGCTTTGTCGTTTGGTTTCGTCCGATATCAGGATTTCAATCACGCCCGAGTCCACGGCGAGATCGACACATGCATGTGTGCGGCCGTTCTTGCCTTTGGATGGACGCTGCAATTTGTGCAAGTTAAGACCTAGTGCGAAATGAAGAGTTCCACGACACTGCGAGGGGCATCATCACCGAAGAATTTCAAGTGATTATGGGCAGACTTGCTGGCATATGAGGCACTGCGAGGAAAAAGTGCCGTTTCATACGCTGCGAGAGCACCATCTATGTCGCCAGGGTGGCCGCAGAGAGCTTGAGCCAGCTCGGCACCGTCATGGATTGCCAGGTTGGCCCCCTCGCCAGCAAACGGTGACATTAAATGAGCGGCATCCCCCAACAGGGTCACGCCGGAAACCGAATCCCAGCGATGATCGACCGGCAACGCATATATTGGCCTCACAATTGGCTTTGTATCGCTGTTGGTGGCTAATGCGCGAAGGTGCGGAGCCCACCCGTCAAATTCTTTGCCAAGTTGGTCAAGAGCCGCGGCGGGATAACTGAAGTCTATTGTGTTCATCCAAGTCTCTGGCTTATTCAGTGCAACGTAGGTGTTGAGCGTGCCATTCGCATAACGATGGGTCAGGATACCTTTGCCGGGTTCAACTGCCATCAGGGTGCCAGTCCCAATAGCCTCTGCGCTGGCAGGATGCTTGACATCTCCGTTAAAGAGTTGAACTTCAACAAAAGTTGTGCCGGTGTAGGCTGGCTTTGCGGCAGACAGGAGCGGACGAACTTTGGACCATGCTCCGTCGGCGCCCACCAGCAGATCGGCGTGCGTCGTTGCGCCGTCGGCAAAGACAAGTTCATGTTGACCGTTCGCAAGGCGGTTCGCCTGCGCGAGCTTATGGGCCCAGCAAATGGCGCCTGCAGGCAAGGAGTTGATCAGAAGCTGACGCAGTGCGCCGCGATCCACCTCTGGCTTGGCGGCGTGGCCCAATCCAGGCTTGTCAAACAGGATCGCTCCGTGTCGATTGACGATACGCTTGGCGTCTTCGCCAGGCAGGACAAGTGCAGAGAACTCGTCATAGAGGTGTGCTGCTCTAATCCCGAGTTGGCCGTTGTATTCGTGAATGTCCAGCAGTCCGCCCTGTGCTCGTGCATGAGGTGAAGCTTCAGCTTCGTAGACCAGCGCTGGAATACCGTTGACGTGAAGAACACGCGCGAGGATTAATCCACCGAGGCCGGCACCAATGATGGCGATGCGCGGATGTTGAGAAGGGGCTTGATGTGTAAGGTGGCTTTTCAAAGTGCGCTCCGGTTTACTGCGAGCACACGGACGTGTGTGCTGTCGCAGATGATCCGACATATGTCGGGGGAGACGCTGGCCGACCTTGCTAGTGCGGGTAGACGTATGCGCGGCCACTTGTGTCTTGAATAACAAGCAGCCGTTTTTCGCGATCTTCAGCATAAATTGTTGCGAGAAAACGGGAGGAAGTCAAGCCCCTGCCAGTTTCTCCGGCCTGGCGCAGGGCCTGCGCCACGGCGATTGCATCCAGCAACGCGCCTGTATAATATTTTTACTGATTTCCCGCAAATAGGCCTACCATTTGCTGGTCAGTACATTTTTTGTGTCCCTTGTACCGAACTGATCAAGGAGTCCGCCCTTATGTTCCAGCAACGTGTCGTTTCCGACGATTTCCTGGGGAAGTGGCAGCAGACTACAGATGTGATGGCGGGCATCTTCGACGTGCCGGCCGGGCTGATCATGCGCGTCTGGCCCGAGCAGATCGAGGTGCTGGTATCGAGCCATACGCCGGGCAATCCCTACGAGGCGTATGAAAAGGCCAACCTGAACACCGGCCTGTACTGTGAAACCGTGATGGCCACGCGCACCGCGCTGCAGGTGCCGCACGCGCTGGAAGACGAGCACTGGAAAAACAATCCCGATGTCGCGCTGAACATGATTTCCTATCTGGGCGTGCCGTTGTTGTGGCCGGACGACGAGGTCTTCGGGACGATTTGTGTGCTCGACAGCAAGAAGCGCCAGTATCAGCAGCGCTACGTCGATTTGCTGTGGGAGATCAAGCGGGCGATCGAGGCGGACTTCAAGGTCATCGAGCAGCAGCAGGAGTTGATCGTCAGCAATACGGACCTGCTCAACGCCAACCAGGCGCTCATGCACAGCAATGCCGACCTGAAGGCGGCGCTGGATAAAATCGTCGCGATGCAAAGCGAGTTGCTGCGCGCGGAAAAGATGTCGGCCCTGGGCAATTTGGTGGCCGGCATCGCGCACGAGCTCAACACGCCGATAGGCAATGGCCTGATGCTCGCCAGCACGCTCAAGAGCAATGCGGTCACCATCGCCAAGGAACTGGAGGTGGGCGTGACGCGCAAGCATATGTGCGATTTCATTGGCGGTGTCGACCAGGGGGCCGATATCCTGCTGCACAGCCTGGGGCGGGCGGCCGAGCTGGTAGCCAGCTTCAAGCAGGTGGCGGTGGACCAGTCCAGCATGCGGCGGCGCGAATTCGACCTGCAAAAGACATTCAAGGAGATTCTGGTTACGCTGGGGCCGGCGATCCGCAAGAGTGGCCATCAGGTGGTTTGCGAGGTGGAAGAGGGTGTTGTCATGGACAGTTATCCCGGCCCGCTGGAGCAGACGCTGGTTAATCTGGTCAATAATGCCCTTGTGCATGCCTTTCCAGACGGCGGGCAAGGCCATGTCGCCATCACAGCGCATAGGCTGGCGGACGACTGGGTCGAAGTGTCCGTCGCAGACGACGGGGTTGGCATTCCTGAGACCAATATTACCCGCGTATTTGACCCGTTCTTCACCACCCGCCTGGGACAGGGGGGCAGCGGCTTGGGCTTGCATGTGGTCTACAACCAGGTCACGTCGGCCTTGCGCGGCAATGTGCAGGTGGAGAGCGAGCCGGGCTGCGGTGCGCGCTTCACGCTGCGCGTGCCCCGCGTCGCGCCGCTTGGTCCGCTGCCGCGCTAGGTGCCCCGGTCGGTATTTTGCAGATCGGCATAAATTTTTTTGCGCCGGGGTCGCCAAATTCGTTTTGAGCGGATATAATTCGGGCCTCATTTCCCTGATAGCTCAGTCGGTAGAGCGACGGACTGTTAATCCGCAGGTCCCTGGTTCGAGTCCAGGTCGGGGAGCCAGAATGCCTGAGGGCCCGCGAGCGATCGCGGGCCCTCTTTGTTTTGGTCCGCTATTTCCCCTGCCGCGCAGGCGGGAATAAGAAAAATTCGGGCTGTTGACGTATCATTTCCGCCGTCTGCGGCGACAGCAGCGGATTCGGCAGGTGAAATACCAGGTGGTTCTTCATATTGTTGACGATCAATTTTTTGCTCCAGCGCCGGTCGAACATCGCGTTGAGCGTGCCGTCTGCAATCATCAGCTGCAGGCCTTTTTCGATGCGCTCGGCCAGGGCTTTCTTGCCCGGCGTTACAAAGAAAAATGCCGGCGCCGGGTAGGCGATTGCGAAGTTTTTTTCAATGATGAGATCGGCATCGTGCTGTTTCGCCACTTTGTCGTCGATCTCGTTGGCCCCCCTTGGCCGATGCTGATCTTTTTCAGGTCGTCCAAGGTCATGACCTGATCGAACTTGCCGACCGAATCTTTGTGGATGATCAATATCCTGCAGCCCAGCACACCTTTCATCAGTGGAATGCGTGCCGTGTGCACCCCTTGCTCGCGCGCGGCCGACGTCATGCTCCAATAGATGCCCAGCCGCTTGCCTGTGCGCAGTTGCGCGAAAGCGCGGTCCTGGTTCATCCGGGTTGCCACCCAGTGCCGTCTGTCCGGCTCCGATCTTCCGGCCATTCCCCGCGTTGGGCTTTTCGCATTTTGACGCGCAAAACTCACCGAAACACGCGATTCCGGTAGACGGGAATCTTGCACCTCGGTATTCTGAATCTTATTTCTGGCCGGAAGGGAAATCGATGGTCATCTCAGCCGAGGCGGTGGATCAGGTGCAACGGGTGCGGGAACTGGAGCGCGAAGTGGCGCTGTTGCGCAGCACCCTGGCCGCCATGCCGGCCGCCGGCAGGGACCAGGAATGGAAAGATGAGGTCGTCCGCTTGCTGAGCGAAGTGGTCTTGTTCCGTCTCTCGCTGGACCAGGAAACTGTGCTTTCATCTTTTAAAAATAAATAGAGGTAGATCATGAGCGAGGAAAACAAGGAAGTGGTATACGGGACCGAAGACTTGCTGATGAGTCTGTGCAATTCGGTGACCCGGGTCTTGAACGTCGCCACCCAGAGCAAAGTCAATTATTCGGGCATGGTGCAGCGCATCACCAAGACCGGCCTGAAACCCGATATCGGTTGTTTCGTGTTGTTTGACGGCGGCTTCACCGGCCTGGTGGTGCTGAATTTCGCCGCCGACACGGCCATGGAAATCTACGAGCGCTACATGCTGCACATGGGCATGCCGAAGTCCGAGCTGGCCAGTTCGCACACCTCGGACGAGGTGTCCAACATCATGGGCGAGCTGATGAACCAGATCGTCGGCGACTTCACCGGCAAGGTGCGGCGCGAATTGCAGACCAATATCACGCAGAACCAGCCGAAGATGCTGGTGCTGACCAAGCAAGTCATGCTCAGCGTGGACACCCCTCTTGATCGCCCTGAAATGCGGCGCGTCACGTTTTATACGGAAAAGAGTAATATCTTTTATCTGGAGCTCGCGATCGACCGTACCGAGTTTATCCGTTTACACGATTTCGACTCCAGCGAAGTGGCCGATCCGGACGCCTTGCTGGATATGGAGCGCGGCAATCATGGCGGCGCGTCCGCCGCGCCATCGCCCTCGGCCGAAGACGAAGCCAACGACGAACTGCTGAAGTCGTTGGGAATGTAAGGCCTATCTGGTGGCTTGTGCTATTAAAGCCACCAAAGTCCCCGGGTATCGGACTATGATGGGCTGCAAGGACCGCATCTGTAGTGCAACTGTAGGCGGTTCGGTAAGCGGCACTCGCGGAGGCTCGATATGGACAATCGCACTTCACTTGGTGGCCTGAGGTTAGGACATAAATTCCTGATTCTCAGCTTTATTGCGGTAATATTGGCGAGCATACCAACCTGGCTGTATATGCGCGAAGCGGGCAAGGCGCTCGATGCCTACCTGGACGAGCGCGAAGGCCTGCCCGCCGTGGTCGACGGCTTGCGCATGGTGCAGCTGACCCAGCAGCATCGCGGGTTGGCGGCGCTGATGCTGGGTGGCGCGACCGGGGACGACAAGCGGGCGGCCAAACAAAAGGAAGCCGATAGCGCCTACGCGACCGTCGACGCACTGGTGAAAAAACTGCATGACAGCGTACTGGACGCGGCCTGGGCCCAGGCGCGCGGCGACTGGGAAACCCTGCGTACCCAGGTCTCGAACCGCAGCCTGACAGTGCCGCAAAGCTACGTCGCGCATACGGCGCTGGTGCCCAAGCTGCTCAAGGTGAACGACCTGATCGGCGATTACTACGGCCTCAGCCTCGATCCCGACCGCGATACCTACCAACTGATCCAAGCCATGTTTTACCAGCTGCCTTATCTGTCCGAGGAGCTGGGCAAGACCCGCGCCAAGGGCGCCGGCTTGCTGGCGAAGAAGGAGGCCAGCCAGGCCGACCGCCTGCTGCTGTCGTCCATCGCTGCGCGCGTGACGGATCGGCTGGACCAGACGCTGACCGCGTTCAACAAGGCCACCCGCTACAACGCTGAATTCGAAACCACGCTGGGGCCGGCCATGCGCGACGCCGCGCAGGCCGCCGGCCGGATCACCGACCTGGCCATACACGAGATCGTGCAGCCGGAGGCGCTCACCTATTCGGCGGAAAACTATGTGGCCTTGTCGACCCAGGCCATCGACCTGCAGTTCGCCCTCAACGCGGTTGCCAGCAAACAGCTGGGCGCCTTGCTGGACGAGAAGGTCCACGCCTTCTATGTCACCCGTTGGTTGATGTTGGGCGCCATGCTGGGATTGCTGGCGCTGGCCGGCTATCTGGCCATGCTGATCTCGCGCTCGGTGACGCGGCCGTTGAGCAATGCAATCGCGGTGGCGCAGAGCGTCGCCAGCGGCAACCTGGCCACCGATTTCGATGTCGGCGCCCCCAACGAGGCCGGACAGGTGCTGCGCGCGCTCAAGGACATGAGCAACAGCCTGCGCCATCTGGTGGGCGACGTGCGCGGCAGCATCGACCACATCAGCGCGGCCACGCGCGACATCGCCAGCGGCAATGCCGACGTGTCGGCGCGGTTGGAGTCGCAAGCGTCCAACCTGGAAGAGACTGCGTCGTCGATGGAAGAGCTGACTTCCACCGTGCGCCAGAATGCCGACAACGCGCGCCAGGCCAACCAGCTGGTAATCAGCGCTGCCGACGTCGCCACGCGGGGCGGGGCGGTGGTATCGCAGGTGGTGCAGACCATGGGCGAGATCAACGAGAGTTCGCACAAGATCGTGGACATTATCAGCGTGATCGACGGCATAGCCTTCCAGACCAATATCCTGGCATTGAACGCGGCGGTGGAGGCTGCGCGCGCGGGCGAGCAGGGACGTGGATTTGCCGTGGTCGCCAGCGAAGTGCGCAATCTGGCGCAGCGCTCGGCCGCCGCCGCCAAGGAAATCAAGGAGTTGATCGACCGCAGCGTCGAGAAGGTCGAGCTCGGCAACCGGCTGGTGGACCAGGCCGGCGACGCGATGGGCGAGATCGTCGGTAGCGTGCAGCGCATCACGCTCATCATGTCGGACATCGCAACGGCCTCGGCGGAGCAGGGCGCCGGCATCGAACAGGTCAACCATGCGGTCACGCAAATGGACGACATGACGCAGCAGAACGCGGCCCTGGTCGAGCAAACCGCGGCGGCCTCCGCCAGCCTGGAAGAGCAGACCCAGGCGCTGGTGGGCGCGATGGGCCGCTTCGTGCTGGGTAACGAAGACAGCGCTGCCGGCGCCGCGCCCCGTCCTGCCGCGAGAAGTGTTGTAAAGCAACAACGGTTGGCGATCCGCCATGCCTGAATCTCAAGCTTGAGCGTTCGCTCATTCACCTGCCCGCAAGGGGCCGGCTGGCCTTTTATTATTCAGTCGGCCCTCCTGCGGCACCAAATTTCTATCAGTAAATTCCCATTTGCATATATTGCGCTTGCAATACCCGCTATCAATGAATGAAAATACCGCCTTTCTGCAAGACGGTGCATTCTAGACATCGAAAAACGGCCTCACCTCCGCTTGCGCCGCCACGGCCACATCAGATGACCGGGCGATATCAACAGAAAGAGAGAACAGGAGACACTGTTTTTAACTCTTTGCATTACCTCAAATCGGGAAATTGAATGATCAAACTGTCGAAGATGCACAAGCGCCTGCTGGCGCTGAGCGCCGTTATGCCTATCGGTTCCGCCCTTGCGCAAACCGCCGCTGAACCGCAACTGGAAACCGTCACCGTCACGGCCCAGCGCCGCGCCGAGAACATCAAGGACGTGCCGGTTTCGGTCACGCTGCTCAAGGACGAGAAGCTGGACGTGCTGCTGTCCGGCGGCCAGGACATCCGCATGTTGGCCGGCAAAGTGCCGTCGCTGAACGTGGAATCGTCGAACGGCCGTACCTTCCCGCGCTTCTACATCCGCGGCTACGGCAACACCGACTTCAGCACCTTCGCCTCGCAGCCGGTCTCGCTGGTGTATGACGACGTGGTGCAGGAAAACGGCATCCTGAAGGGCTACCCCATCTTCGACGTAGCCGGCGTGGAAGTGCTGCGCGGCCCGCAAGGCACCCTGTTCGGCCGCAACACCCCGGCCGGCGTGGTCAAGTTTGAATCGGAAAAACCGAACACCAAGAAGATCGAGGGTTATTACAACCTGTCGTGGGCGACCCACAACACCATCAACGCCGAAGGCGCCGTCAACCTGCCGCTGTCGAGCGAGTGGGCGATGCGCGTTTCGACGCTGCGCCAGCACCGCGACAACTTCGTCGACAACACCTTCACCAAGCAGAACGACGTGCTGGAAGGCTACAACGAACACGCCGAGCGCGTGCAGTTCCTGTACACGCCAAGCACCACCTTCAACGCCTTGTTCAACGTGCACTCGCGCACCACCGACGGCAGCGCCCGTCTGTTCCGCGCCAACCTGATCAAGAAGGGCACCAACGACTTCGCCGACGGTTACGACTTCACCAAGATCGCCACCAACGGCCTGAACATGCAGAGCCTGAGCACCAACGGCGCCAACGCCCGCCTGACCTGGGACCTGGGTTCGGTCAAGCTGTTCTCGATCACCGGCTACGAAGCCGTGGACAACTACTACAGCCGCGGCGACATCGACGGCGGCAGCCCGGCCGGTCCTGGCTTCATCCCCTTCCAGGTGCAGACCGGTGGGGGCCTGAGCGGCCTGCATCAGTACACCCAGGAATTCCGCGTCGAGTCGAAGAACCCGGGGCCGCTGAACTGGCAGAGCGGCGTCTACTACTTCAAGGAAAGCGCCAGCGGCTACAGCGACAACTTCGACAGCAACACCCAGGAGCAGACTTCGCACCTGGCGAGCCACCAGAACAACACCGCTGCGGCAGTGTTCGGTTCGCTGACCTATGACGTGTCGGATCAGCTGGTGCTGCGCGGCGGCCTGCGCTACACCCACGACAAGAAGGACTTCGCCACCACGTCGCGCGTCAACGTGAAGCAGGCCCCCGGTCCTGACTCGGTGGACGAGAGCAAGAACAAAGCCAACTGGGACATGAGCGCGACCTACAAGATCAACAAGGACGTCAACGCCTACGCCCGCGTAGCGACCGGCTTCCGCGCGCCAAGTATCGCCGCCGCGTCGCAATCGGTTCCGATCACCGTGGCCGATGCTGAAACCATCGTGTCGTACGAAGCCGGCATCAAGGCCGACCTGTTCAACCGCCGCGCCCGCGCGTCGGTCAGCGTCTACAACTACGACGTGAAGAACCAGCAGCTGACCGTGGTCGGCGGCACCTCCAACGTGACCAAGCTGATCAACGCAGCCAAGACCGTGGGCCGCGGCCTGGAAGCGGACTTCGAAGCCTTCGTCACGCCTGACTTCAAAGTCACCGCCGGCGGTTCGTACAACTTCACGAAGATCGAAGATCCATCGCTGTCCGTGGCCAAGTGCGGTTCGTGCACCGTGACCGATCCGCTGAACGCGGCTGGCCGCGTCGTCATCGACGGCAACCCGCTGCCGCAAGCGCCCAAGGTCATCCTGAACGCCACCGCGCGCTACAACTGGGCGCTGGCCGACGGCAACCTGTTCGTGCTGACCGACTGGTCGTACCGCAGCAAGATCAACTTCTTCCTGTACGAAGCCAAGGAATTCACCGGCAAGTCCATGGTTGAAGGCGGCCTGCGCGTGGGTTACAACTGGCAGGGCGGCAAGTATGAAGTGGCGGCCTTCGCTCGTAACATCACCAACACCGAGCGCATCATCGGCGCGATCGACTTCAACAACCTGACCGGCTTCGTCAACGAGCCACGTCAGTTTGGCGTGCAGTTCAAGGGCAGCTTCTGATTTTTTGGAATTTTGCCAGCTAGCCTAGACAGCTAGAAATTGGCCGTATATAATGCGGCCTCTTTTCCCTGATAGCTCAGTCGGTAGAGCGACGGACTGTTAATCCGCAGGTCCCTGGTTCGAGTCCAGGTCGGGGAGCCAGAATTTTGAAGGGCCATGTGAAAACATGGCCCTTTTCTATTTCTAGGCTGCGGGCGTGGTCGGCATGCTGCCGCACCGTTGGCAGTGCAGGGCTAATAGCCGATAATTTTCACCGCAGTTGGCGCAACTGGCGCACTGCTGTGCGCCGCACAGCAGGCGCGCGAAGACCGGTATCGCGCAGACCAGGATGAAATGGGAGGAGATGAGTATGCTGATGTCCTTCTGCTTTCTGATTGCCCGCGCATTCCAGAATACCGCCAGCAAGAGCAGCGGCAGCAGGAAGCCTGCTTGCGCACCGAGCACTTTCAGCGGATACCAGAACGTCAGTTTTTCATATCGGTCTCGGGCGCGCTTGAATTCGCTGTCGATGGGGAGTTTTTGAAGGAACGCGGTAAAGGCTTGAATGAGCTGGTGATGCTCCAACACCGCCTGAGTCTGGGCCAGCTGCTGACGTAGCGTATGGCCAATTTCTCCAGCAGGGCGTCGCTGTAGGTCGCTTTTAATTCGTCGATGTTGGAGCGGATTTTTTGAATTTGCTGCTGCTGTTGGCTGCGCGCCCTGAACAGGGCGATAAGATCCCTGTTCTTCGCGACCAGGTAGACTTGTTGGCGCATCTGTGTGCAGATGGCGAGTGGCCGTCTACCTCCGTACCAGTCGTCGGACATTGGATCATCCTGGCTTTCATCGTTTACAGGGATGTAGCGCTCAAAGCTTTCCACCCGATCCTTGGGATCAAACTGCAGGAAGCTTTCCGACATGAGCTGGCAGCCTCTGGAGATTGACAGGTATGGTGGCTCGATAATGCGCGCGGCGTTTTTCATGCCGTCGAAGATCAAACCTAGAATATAGATGTCGAGGCCAAATAGCAGGATCAGCGTGAACAGGGATAATCGTTTGGATCCCGATTGGATGGAAAGTCTCTGCCATCTTTTTTTGAGAAAGTTTGCAATCATCGCGCTCGCTCCATGTGTAGAAAGAAGGGAAATTGTTACCCAAGGGGAGGCGCCGAAAATTGTGGCCTATCAAGTCAACGGGAGAAAGAGTGCATGTTATATTCTTGGCACTATATCAATCCTGGAGACGACGATGTCGAGAAAGTGGCTGCTGGGGATGGGTATGGCAATGAGCTTGGCGATTTCCGCGCACGCGGATGAACCGCTACCAGTGCAGGTGCGCCTTACGCATGTGGCGCCCGACACCTGGCGCGCCGATTATCAGTTTTCGCAGCCGGTGACGTCGATGCGCTTCAAGTCGGCAGGCGAGCTGCGTAAGTCCGCATGGAAGGTCCTGACGCCGGGCGCGACGCTGACCGGCGGCGATGACTACGACACGCTGGCCGCAGCCGACGGCAAGCCGCTGCGCCAGGTCAGCGTGGAAGTTTCCGCATTTGAACAGGACCTGGGCAAACAGTATGTGGCCACCGACCGGTTGTCCGATGGCGGCCGCCTCATCTATCTGGGCTTCCTGCAAGGCGAGGCCAAGCAGGATAAGAGGATGCGTGATATTGCGGCGAACTTCACGCTGGAAGGTCTCGGCAACGAAACCGTGCTGCTGCCCGCCTCACAAGCAACCCCTTCCAACAATGCCACTCCGTATGCCTACTTCGGCCCACAGTCGCCGGTGGCTGCTGGCGAGGCGCAGGTGCTGCTCGATCCCAAGCTGTCCGCGTGGGCGAGGGAGACGCTACTCGACACCACCGCCAGGATGTCCGCCTACTACAGCATGGCCTACCGGCAGAAGTTGCGGCAGCCCTTGCTGTTGATGGCGGCCGTCAGCGACACGTCCACGCCTGGCCTGTCGATCAAAGGTGGCGTGGTCGGCGCGCAGATCGTGTATCGTTTTGGCGGCGCGGCCCTGCTGACCGCCGACAGCCCCAAAAAGCGGGCGATCGTCGCCGAATTGGTGGCACACGAAATGGCGCATTTATGGCAGAACAATGTGCGCCAGGGCGGCATCAGCGAGCATTCGCCGCCGTGGATACATGAGGGCGGCGCCGAGGCGATGGCGCTCGATGGCCTGCTGCGCAGCGGCATCTGGAGCGCCGAACAGGGCAAGGCGTTCGCCGACGCCACGCTGGCCGAGTGCGGGAAGCTGGAACACAGCTTCGATACCTATCGCGGCATTTACGCCTGCGGCTTCGAGCGCTTCAGTCAGCTGAAGGTCGACATCGTGCCCTTGTGGCGCGACATGATCGCGGCCGCCGACAGCAAGGGCGAAGTCTACAGCGAGGCGATGATCAACTCGCTTGTCGCGCGCGGAGGCAAGGCCGCGCCTTGATGTGCGTCAAAGGAGGGGATGGGGCGCTTCTTATCATGGTAGTCCACCCATTTGAAGGAGGCTGCCATGGCTAACAGTTTGATGCGTATCGATCCCTTCCGCGATCTCGCCCGTTTCGATCCCTTCCGCGACATGGACGAAATGTTTCGCGACTTCGCGCCCTCGGTCTGGCGCAATGCCGACGTCTCGCCGCGCATGCGGATGGACGTGAGCGAGACCGACAAGGAATATCTCGTCAAAGCCGAAATCCCCGGCGTGCAGAAAGAGGACATCAAGGTCGCCATCAACGGCAACCAGGTGTCGCTGAGCGCCGAAGTCAAGGAAGAACAGCCTGCCAACGCCGGCAAGACCGGCTCGCTGCGCACCGAACGTTATTACGGACAAGTGCAGCGCAGCTTCACGCTGCCGCAAGAAGTCGATGACGACCTGGCCGAGGCACGCTACGAAAACGGCGTGCTGCACCTGTCGCTGCCCAAGAAGGTCGGCACCGGCGGCAAGCAACTGGCCATACAGTAATCAGTGCGACGGGGCGTTGCAGGCCCGATCGGCGTCCCAGCGGCCCGAGCAGATGCGCGAGCGGCACAGCATGCCTTCGATCAGCCCCAGTTGCTTGCAGCGCGCCAGCAGTTGCGCCGTGTTGTCGCCATCCTGGCGCTCGACCACGTCGCGGCTGCGCTCCGGCATAGCTAGCGCCGGTTTGCCCGAGTGCGCGACCAGCGCGGTCAGCAGGGCGACATCGGTATCGCCGGCTGCGACCGGCGTGGCGGGGCCGGCGGTACGCGTGGCCGGCGAGTGTGCGGCGAGGTTTGGTGCGGCAGCCACGGGCTTATGCGCCGCACCGGCGGCGTGCGGCGTTTCGGCCCTGGCAATGGCGGCTCTGGCATGCGTTGGCAGCGGCGCAATGCCGGCCGATAGGTGAGCCTCCGGTACCGCGGAAGGTTTTGCCGTCGATTCCTTTGCCGTCGATTCGTTCACGATGGCTGCCGCCTGTCCAACCAGCTCAACCGGCTCAACCGTTGTAGCCTGTCGCTCTGCTTGCTGCTGTTTTACATGCGCAGTCTCGCCCCTGCGGTTGTGCGTAAACGAGCTGGGTCCTAGCGTGTTGTCGTGTATCAGCCATGCGACCGTGCACATGGTTACCAGCAGCAGTCCCAGGCCGACGGTCCAGCCGTCGATGGACCAGCCGCTGGCGCGTGGTGGCTTGGCTGCCGTCTTCGGGCCATGTTCCAGATGCGCCAGTATGCGCTTGCCGCTGTCCGCCGCGGCGCGGTTGGAACTCATCAGGTCGGGTTTTTGCTTCGACGTATCCACGGTATTTCCTCCGAATTTGATCTGGTCTTTCACGCCGCTTGCTGAAACGCCTACGATGAAGCGTTCTCGCCCCTCAGTGTCCAGTCTGCGGAGCGACCTTGCTTTGACGGAGCGCACCATGTTTCTCTTTTCAGTACTGCTGTTTTTTGTCTTTGCATGTCTGGGCGCATGGCTGGCGCTGTTTCCCGCAGGGCGGGACGTGGTAAGCCACTCGATGTCGGCCATTGGCCGGCGCATCGGACTGGGGCTGCGCGGCGGCTACCGGCAGGGCACGCGGCAGGCCGCGCATGCCGGTCGCAGCGCCGGTGGCGGCTTGCTGCGCGGACTCGGGTTCCTGCGGCGCCGGTATCTGCTGGTGCTGTCGGCCCTGGTGCTGTTGACCGTGCCGCCGATGCTGGCGCTGGTGCTCAGTGGACGCAATATGTTAGGTGGCTTCGATAACGATGACCGCGCCGTCAACGATCAGGTCGCGGATCTGCTGAAGGGCGAGCAGTTGGTGGCGCCGGCGCCGCTGCCGCCGCTGGTGTTCACCACGGCGGAGGTGACGATGGTGCGCCCCATGCTTGATGGCGCCAATCGCAACTGGCAGCTGCTCGATCCTGATTTCGCCCAGCGGCTGCTGCTGGTGTTCAAGATCATGAGGGAAAGCCACGGCTACGACATGGCGATCCTGGAAGGCTACCGCAGCCCGGAGCGGCAGAATGCGCTGGCCGCCGCAGGTCCCAGCGTCACCAATGCCAAGGCCTTCCAGAGTTATCACCAGTTCGGCCTGGCGGCGGATTGCGCCTTTCTGCGCGACGGAAAACTGCTGATCTCGGAAAAAGACCCGTGGGCCATGCGTGGCTACCGGCTCTACGGTGAGGTGGCCGAATCGGTAGGCCTGCATTGGGGCGGACGCTGGACCATGATGGACTTCGGTCACACCGAATTGCGCGTGTCGGGCACCGTGCGGAAATAGCATGGCCGCACGGCGATGGTTGTGCTGCCTCAAGAAATTCCCGCATTGTTGGTGGCACCATTGATCAGTCCGCTTTTAGCTCAGGCGCCATCGTTCACGCCGGCCTCGTCCTATGATGCGAAGAATCTGGTACTTCCTCACCGATACCCGCCACCTGACCATTATTGGCTTGGCTGCGATGGCGGCCCTGTTCTACCTCGGCGCGCAAGTGCTGGAACTGGCTCTGATCTGGGCGCTGGCGGCCACGGCGCTGATGCTGGCGCTGGCTGGCCTGGTGTGGCTGTGGCGGCGCCGGCGCGCCAAGCGCGAATCCGAACAGCTGGGCGCGGCCATCGGCGCGCAGGGCGCCACCGAGGCGCAGCATCGCGACCAATCCGGCGCCGAGGTCAAGGCCATCCGCGACGACATGCTGAAGGCGATCGAGACCATCCGGGGCTCGAAGATGGGCATCGTATCCGGCACCCGCGCCTTGTACGAGCTGCCGTGGTACATGATCATCGGTAATCCCGCCGCCGGCAAAAGCACGGCCATCACCAACTCCGGCTTGCAGTTCCCTTTCGCCGACGGCAAGATCGTGCAGGGCGTGGGCGGCACGCGCAACTGCGACTGGTTCTTCACCACCGACGGCATCCTGCTCGACACGGCCGGCCGCTACTCGGTGCAGGACGAACACCGCGCCGAATGGTTTGGCTTTCTGGATCTGCTGAAGAAGTACCGCCGCCGCGCGCCCATCAACGGCATCCTGATCGCCGTCAGCATCGCCGAGTTGCGCGGCGATGATCCAGAAGTCGGCATCAAGCTGGCGCGCAGTCTGCGCAAGCGCGTGCAGGATCTGATCGAGCGGCTGGAGGTGTTCGCGCCGGTGTATGTCGTATTCACCAAGGCCGATCTGATCGCGGGCTTCGGCGAGTTCTTCGCGCGCGCCGAACGCACCGAGCGCGAACGCGTGTGGGGCGCGACCATGCCCTACAAGCGCAAGGCCGGAAGTCAGCAGATGATGGCCTTCTTCGATCACAGCTTCGATGAACTGTGCGCGGGCCTGAAGGAACTGAGCGTGGCCAACATGAGCCAGCAGCGGCGCGACCGCATGGAGCCGGGCGTATTCACCTTCCCACTGGAGTTCGCGACGATACGCGCGCCGCTGCGCAGCTTCCTGGTCACGCTGTTCGAGGAGAACCCCTTCCAGTTCAAGCCTGTATTCCGCGGCTACTACTTCACCAGCGCCCTGCAGGAGGGCGCTGCGGTGAGCGAACAGTCGCAGCGGCTGGCCAAGCGCTTCGACCTGTCGCTGCCGGATGCGCCGCTTGCCGCCGCCAGCGGCCAGTCGGGATTCTTCCTGCTGAATTTATTCCGCAACGTGATCTTCGCCGACAAGGACCTGGTCTCGCAGTACGCCAGCAAACATAAAGTCAAGCTGACCTACGCGGCGTTCTTTGCGGCGGCGGTTTTGCTGGGCGTGTCGCTGGGTGGCTGGAGCTGGTCGTATCTGGGCAACCGCCAGCTGGTCAGCAATGTGCAGCAGGACCTGGACAAGGTGATCAAGCTTCAGGCCAAACGGCTGGATTTGCAATCGCGCCTGGAGGCGCTGGAGATACTGCAGGACCGCATCGAGCAGCTGGATAAATATCGCGACGACCGTCCCTGGTCGCTGCGTATGGGCTTGTATCAGGGCGAGCTGTTGGAGCGCAAGCTGCGCGAGGAATACTTCGCCGGTGTGCGCGAAGTGATGCTCAAGCCGGTCGTCGCCAACCTGGAGACGCTGCTGTCGGAGATGAACGCCCACGCCGACCAGCTGCAGGCGCCCGGCACACCGGCTGGCACGGCCGCCACGCCTGCGGCGCCTGCTGCCGCGTCGGGACGCCAGTTCCAGGAAGCCTCCGCCGTCAACGTCGAAGACGCCTACAACGCCTTGAAGAGTTACTTGATGCTGGCCGATACCTCGCGCGCCGAAGCGAGCCACCTGAACGACCAGTTGACCCGTTATTGGCGCGGGTGGCTGGAGAACAATCGCGGCGCCATGCCGCGCGAGCAGATGATACACAGCGCCGAGCGGCTGATGACCTTCTACCTCGCGCAGATCGCCGACCCGTCCTGGCCGCGCATCGAGCAGAAGCTGGCGCTGGTCGACCAGGCGCGCGAGAACCTGCGCCGCGTGGTGCGCGGCATGCCGGCCAGGGAGCGCGTCTACGCCGACATCCGCGCCCGCGCCAACACGCGCTTCCCGGCGATGACGGTGGCGCGCATGGTTGGCGAACAGGATCAGGCGCTGGTCACCGGCAGCTATGCCATCGCCGGCGCCTACACCCGCGAAGCATGGGAGAAGTTCGTGCAGGACGCCTTCCGCGAAGCCGCCACGCACGAACTGCAAAGCGCCGACTGGGTACTGAAGACCGCCGCGCGCGACGACCTGACGCTGGAAGGCAGCCCCGAACAGATCCAGAAGGGCCTGACCGATTTGTACAAGGCCGACTACGCGCGCGAATGGCAGAAGTTCGTCCAGGGTGTCACCATCGCCAACCTGAATGGCTTCGATGCGGCGGTGACGGCGATGAACCGGCTGGGCGACCCGCAGTCCTCGCCCATCGCCAAGCTGCTCACCACCATCCACCAACAGACCTCCTGGGACAACCCTTCCATCATGAGCGCGGAGCTGAAGGAGGCGCAATCGGGTTTCGTCAACTGGGTCAAGAACAGCGTGCTGCGGCGCGGGCCTTCGCAGGTCAACGTCAACCTGCAGTTGGACCAGGCGCGGGCCGAAAAGCCGATGGGGCCCATCGGCCGCGAGTTCGCCGGCGTCGGCAAGCTGGTGGCGCCCAAGGACAAGGATGCATCGCTGATGCGGTCCTACATGGAAACGCTGTCCAAGCTGCGCAGCCGCCTGAATCAGCTGAAGAACCAGGGCGATCCCGGCCCCGGCGCGCGCCAGTTCATGCAGCAGACGCTCGAAGGCAGCGGTTCCGAACTGGCGGACGCGCTGCGCTACGTCGACGAGCAGATGCTGACCGGGATGAGCGACTCGCAGAAGCAGTCCATCCGTCCCATCCTGGTGCGGCCCCTGATGCAGACCTTCGCCGTGCTGGTCGGCCCGGCCGAGGCGGAGATCAACAAGACCTGGCTGGCGCAGGTCTACGAGCCGTTCCAGCAATCGCTGGCCAACAAGTATCCGTTCGCACCCAACGCCAACATCGAAGCCGGCAACGCGGAGATCGCGCAGTTCTTCGGCCCCGATGGCCTGATCGCCAAATTCGCCACCGGCGCCCTGGGGCCGTTGGTGCTGCGGCGCGGGGATGTGCTGGCGCCGCGCACCTGGGCCGACATGGGCATTACACTGTCGCCGCAAACCGTGGCGCGCTTCCCCGGCTGGATAGCACCGATAGGCGCCGGCGGCGTCGCCTCGTCCACGGCCGCCGCGCAGACCATCTTCCAGATCCAGCCAATGCCTGCTCCCGGCACGCTGGAATACACCGTCGATATCGACGGCCAGCAGCTACGTTACCGGAACACGCCGGCGCAGTGGGCCAGCATGGTTCATCCGAGTCCGCAGGGGGCGCCGGGCGCGCGCATCACGGCGGTGGCGTTCGACGGCCGCAGCGTGGAAGTGTTTAACGAGGCTGGCCAGTTCGGGCTGAAACGCATGATCGATGCGGCGGCCAAGCAGAAGCGCGAGGGCGGCGTCTTTGAACTGCGCTGGACCAGCGGCGCGATCACGGTGACGATGGGCCTGAAAATCATCAGCAGCCCGGAGAGCAGCGGCGCGGCGCCTCAGGACCAGGGCTTCCGCGGCATGAAGCTGCCCGAGACGATAGTCGGAGCCGCGCCATGAAGCGGGCGGCGCAGAGTGTGCGCATCGGCTACTTCGGCAAGCTGCCCACGCGCGGCGACTTTATCAAGGCTGCCGACAATCTCCCCTTGGCCAATCTGCTGGACGGCTGGCTGGCCGAGGTCATGAATCTGCTCAGCGTCGATCCCCGTTGGAAGCTCAATTACGACGCCATGCAGCCGCTGGATTTCGCCTTCGTCGGCACCCGCAGCAAGCGGGCTATCGCCGGCCATCTGCGGGCCAGCAACGACCTGTCGCAGCGGCGCTATCCATTCCTCGGCATGAGCGCCATCGAGATCGACGAGCCGCGCAGCTTTGTCGCGCTTAGCCCGCTGGTGCTGGCGCCGTTGTGGGACGTGCTGGAACCGTTGGCGAGCGATGTGCTCAACGCGGCCGAACCCGAAGAGTGCCTGCAGACGCTGGCCGCCACCACGGTCGACATCGACCCCTCCGCCGCAGAGCACCAGCAGTTGTTCACCGATTTCCTCGACCGCCACAGCATCGCCGGCCTGGAGGCGATACTCGGCAGCGCGTCGGTGCGCCGGATGATTCTTGCGGTTGGCCTGCTGTTGCAGCCGGTGCGCCGTAGCGGCGCCGCGCGGCTGGACAGGAGCCTGGTGTTGCCGCTGCCTTCGGCGCCGCGCCTGCGCTATCTGGTGGCGTCGTTCTGGCTTGACCTGATCATGCCGTTCCTGCAGCAGGCTGACTTTGAATTGAGCCTGTTCTTTGGCGAGCAACGCGAGCAACCGGTCCTGGTGGTCGGCTTCAGCGGCGCGGCGCCTGAGACACTGCAGGCGTTTATTGATCCGCTTTGCGCGACCGACCAGCAGATAACGTTTGAAAACGCAGACTGGATCGATGAACTCGTCGCTGGGGATTCCAGCGTGCAGAAGCTGTCTGCATACCTGGAACAAGGCCAGTTGTCGCTGCGCTCCGCGCACGCGCTGTTCCACGAAACCTTTGCCTGATAAGGAGCTATGCGATGCGCCAGCGGACCTTCTGGCCGGCGGTGATGCCGGCCTTGCTGTCTACGTCATTCTATTGCGCCGCGCAGACGCCGCAGCCGGCGACACCCAAGCCGGGGCAGATACTGGTCAGCGGCGCCGTGCCCGACGAGGCAAGCAAGGCCGCCATGCTTCAGCGCCTGCGTGACCTGTACGGCGCCGACCGCGTGGTCGACCAGCTGGCGATATCTCCGGTATCGCTGCCCCCCAACTGGAACGGCTACGTGCAAAGACTGATCCAGCCGAACCTGAAACTGATCAGCAAGGGCGAACTGAAAATCGACGGCACCAATGTCACCCTGCGCGGGGAGGTGGCCAACGAGGCGCAACGCCAGCAGATCGCCAGCGATATCGCCACCAGCCTCAATCCCAGCTACACCGTCAACAACGGCTTGCGCGTCAGCGCGGCGGAGCAAAACCTGCTGGACGAGACGCTGGCCAGGCGCATTATCGAATTCGAGAGCGGCAAGGCGACGCTGACCGCGTCAGGCAAGGGCATTCTGGACGAGATGGCGGCCGCGCTGCAGAAAGTCAAAGGCAAGAAGGTCGAGGTGATAGGCCACACGGACAATGTCGGTCTGCGGGAAAGCAACCTGGCGTTGAGCCAGGCCCGCGCCGAGGCGGTGCGCACCTATCTTGCGGAGAAGGGGATTGCGCCGGACATGGTCATGGTATCGGGCCAGGGGCCAGACCGGCCGGTGGCCGAGAACAGCAACGCGGAAGGGCGTGCGCGCAACCGGCGCATCGAGTTCCGCGTCGCCCAGTGAGTTTCAGGGCAGGGTGATGGTCACGTAGGCCGGGCGCGGCGCCAGTTTCACCAGGTCGTTGTAGCCGGCCAGCGTATTCTGTGTCGAATGCGACAGCGACGACGACAGCCCGATGTAGGCGCTCAATCCGATCAATGCGAATACCGCCGACATGGCCCACAACGGCGTGTTGCTGCGCAGTTTATGGACGATCTGGTCCGGCCGCTCGGCCTGCGGCGCGAAGCCTTTGCTCTTGCCCTGGATGTGCGCGATCTCGTCGCCTACCCGCGCCGTCAGGTAGGCCAGCTTGTCGCCGGCGTCCAGCGCGTACTTGCCGCGAAAGCCGATCAGCAAACACATATGAAACACCTGCAGCGCCGGCAGACGCGCGCCGCCTCCGCTGCGCAAGGCCTCGAGCCGGTCGAAAAAGTGTTCGCCGGCCAGCTGGTCGCCGAAGATCACCAGTTGCAGCGGACGGCGTTCCCAGGCGAAGCGCATCGGAAAGGACGACGACAGGATGATCTCGTCCAGCGCCGCGCAGAATGCATACTTGGCGGCGTCGATATCCTCGCCTTGGGCGCGCAGCTTGCGGGCCTCGCGGTCGAATTCCGCGAGGTAGGCGGTGACGGTGTCGAGGAAAGGAACCTCGCCCGGGGGCTCGCTGCCGTTTTTCAGCATGAACAACAGGTAGAAGCCTTCCTGCAGCAGGTCCACCAGCGTTTGCACATGGCCGTAGCCTGGCTGCTGCTGGCGGCGCTGGCCGCCCATCAGCGTCGGAATGGCGCGGCGTTCGACGGGGGGCGTCATGCTGTCACCGCGATCAGGCCGAGGCGCAGGTCACGTATGCCTGCCGGGACGTAGATCGATATCGATTGCGCCTTCAGCATCTGCTCATACAGCACGCCTTTGCCTTCCAGCGCGAAGTAATAGGTGTCCGGCTGCACCGGTATCGCCGCCGGCACTTGCGGCGCGTGGGTGATCTTCACGCCGGGCATGGCGGACAGCACGCATTTCTCCACGTCGTCCGGCGCGCCAACCTTGACGCGCAACGGCACGATCTCCACCAGCTCCAGCGCCGGCAGCGCGGCGCTGACCGCTAGGTACAGCGTGGTGCGCTGGTCGATTTTTCCGGAATCGAGTTTGCCCAGGTGGTAGCTGGGTTTGTCCTCGGACAGCGCGATCGAGAAGTATTTGGTCGAGATGACGGTATCGAGCAAATCGCGGATGATGTGGTCCAGGCCGGAGAAGCACTGCGCCAGGTCGTCGTGACGGTAGCCGGGCAGCTGCGTCAAGGTGTACTGCTTGGAGTAGGTCATCATGGCGCCGGCCAGGGAAAGCAGCGCTTCGAACAGCCGTTCGGGATGCAGGTCGGGATTGCGGACGTAGTGCATCAGCGCCGCCGCGGACGTGCTGACCGTGTGCAGCAGCCAGAAGGACGACACATCGCCCGAACGGAACTCGATCACGTTGCGGCTGGGCTCACGCATGTGTCCCTGCAGCGATTGCACCTTGGCCTGCAAGGCGTCCATCAGCCGATCCAGCAAAGCCTTCAGGCCTGGCGCGCTGGCGATCGACAGCGCCGGCGGGATGAACTGCGGGTCCGGCTCGAAGCCGCCCGTGACCACACGCCGCAACCGGACCACCGGGATGCAGTCGAAGGCGCCCAACGGCTCCTGGTCCGATACCAGCCGCGCCGTTTTTTTGAGATAGCTGACATCCGCGCCGACCGCCTGCGTGTACAGGTCCGCCGTCTCGCGCGTGATCTGGCTGTAGCGCGCGCCGTTTTGCTGGTCTGCCGTCGCGGCGTTGCCGCCGCCGGGCGACATGGTCGGCAGGGCGGCATAGAAGGTCAGCTCCTGCAAGGCTGGCGGCAGGGCGGACAGGTCGATGGCCACAGGCAGCGGATCGCTGGCCGGCGCATCGACGATTTCGCCGTCATGGAATATCGCCGACAACGACAGCAAACGCAGGCGGTCGGTCTTCAACGCATCCATGTCCCATTCGACTTTTCGAACACCCCACAGATAGGGATGCAGCGCCTGAGCGGTTTGCTGCAATCGTGCTTCATGGTACTGGTCCTGCTGCTGAAAGTGCTGCGGCCGCAGGAACAAACCCTCACCCCAAAGAATTTTGGACGGAATACTCATGCTGCCTCCAATTTTATTGACAACGGACGGTGGCCAACGGTTTGGATGCCTCGCTGGAGGCCGCCGCGCCGGCGCCCACGCTCATCGCGCAGGCGTGCAGGCCGACTGTGATACCAGATTTTTCCGCGTCGCCGGCGGCGAAGGCCAGTCGCCAGCGCTGTTCTGCCGGTGAGCGGAACAGCGCCACCACGCCGATGAAGTAGGCCTCCCGCGTGACCTTCTCGACGATCTCGTAGCGTTGGCCGGGGATCAGCATCACTTCTTTGACTTCCAACAGATCGTTGCCGAGCAGTTCGCGCTCGCCATGCGCGCTGAGGAAACCGTCGAATGGCATCTGCTGAAACGCGGCCGTCTGGCGCAGTTTGTAGATGCGCGCCGCAAGCGCCAAAGGCTGGGAACCCGCGCCCGCATTGAGGTTCTGGCTCGCGTGCAAACGGATCGCCACATTGCGCGGCGGCTTTTGCGCATCCGGCAGTTCGGGCGGTTTGCGGATGCCTGCCATTTCCATCGCCGCGCTGGCGATGGAGCCTGCGGCGCAGCCCTGTAACGCCAGCAGTCCTGCGATCACGATAGTCTTCTGCGCGTTCATATTTTCTCCAAGCGATTCCGCCATTAGAGCGAAAGGCGCGCGTTGGAAATTTGAGGCGGCGCAAGCAAAGCGGAAACGAGGCGGCGCTTGAGTAAGCGCAATGGCGAGCTTGGGCATTCGTGAATAATGGGTCCCTTCCTGTCCGCATATGCAAAAGGAGATTTTGATGATCACTTCAAGAACGTGGTTGCCCTGCATGGCGAGCTTGCTGTTACTGACCGCTTGCGCGACGGACGGCGACTCTGTCCGCAGCGACAAGCCGCAGGCATCAACGCTGGAGCGTGCGCTGGCCGATGCCGACACCGCCCTTGCCTCGGGCCAGAGCGACAAGGCGCAGAGCATCCTGAAGGGAGCTGCAACCAGCTACCCGGCCGACAAGACTCCCTGGCTGCATATGGCGCAGATCAAATTCGACCGCGCCAGCTACGGTGAAGCGATCATGAACGCGCTGGAGGCCTTGCAGCGCGATCCCAACGACAAACTCGGAAACAGCATCGTCGCCGTCAGCGGCCTGCGTTTGTCGACCAAGGCGCTGTCGGACCTGAGCCAGCAAAATAATCTGAACGGGTCGCTGCGCTCGGAAGCCCAAGACCTGGCCAAGCTGCTGCGCAACAGCCTGGGCGAGGACGTTCTGGTGCCCACCTCGAACCCCGCTGGACACCGACCTGCACCTGCGGCCGCGCCGAAGAAGACCGCCGCCGCACCGGCGCCGCCCCATGCCAAAGCTAACAACCAGTCCAACAGCAGTGATCCTTTCGGCGGCTTGAAGTAAGTCCGCCGCCCGCGTTTTCTCTTTCGATGGAGTGTGTATGGCTAACGGAGACAGTGTACAAAAGCGCCTGACCAAAGTGCGCCCGCCGCGCGTCCAGATGACGTATGACGTGGAGATCGGCGATGCGATGGAAAACAAGGAGCTGCCTTTTGTCGTCGGCGTGGTCGGCGATTTCGGCGGGAACCAGGACGTCGAGAAGAAGCGCCTGAAGGACCGAAAATTCGTCAGTATCGACAGCGACAACTTCGACGAAGTGCTGGGCGGCGTGGAACCGGTGGCGCGCTTCCAGGTCCCCAATCAGCTCAGCGGCGACGATACCAGCTTCAATGTGGAGCTGCGCTTCAAGGCGATGTCGGATTTTCGTCCCGAGTCCGTGGTGCAGCAGGTCGAACCGCTCAGCAAGCTGCTGGAGGCGCGCAGCAAACTCGCCGACCTGCGCAACAAGCTGGCAGGTAACGACAAACTGGAGGACATCCTGAGCGAAGTCCTGAGCAACACCGACAAGCTGGCCAGCTTGAAATCCAACAAGGGAGGCTGACATGTCGGCACAAGCGAATTTGATGCGGGAAGCCGCGCCGGCTGCGGAAGGCGCCGGCCTGCTGGACCAGATCGTCGAACAAAGCAAGGTCGCCAAGTCCAACGTGGAGCACGAACGCGCCAAGGACATCATCTCGGAGCTGGTCAGCCAGGTGTTGGACGGGACTGTGGTGATGTCGAACAATCTGTCCGCTACGCTGGACGCGCGCGTGGCGGAACTGGACCGCCTGATCTCCAGTCAGCTGAGCGCCATCATGCACGCGCCGGCCTTCCAGAAGCTGGAGCAAAGCTGGACCGGGCTGCATTACCTGGTCAAGAACTCCGCCACCGGCCAGGGACTGAAGATCCGCATGCTCAACGCCACCAAGCGCGAACTGGTGAAGGACTTCCAGTCGGCCCTGGAGTTCGACCAGAGCTCGATGTTCAAGAAAGTCTACGAGGAGGAATTCGGCACCTTCGGCGGCGCGCCATACGCCGCGCTGCTGGGCGACTTTGAAGTCTCCCGCCAGCCGGAAGACATGTATTTCATTGAGCAGATGTCGCACGTCGCCGCCGCCTCGCACGCGCCTTTCATCGCGTCGGCATCGCCCGAGCTGTTTGGCCTGGAGAGCTACGGCGACCTCGGCAAACCGCGCGACCTGTCCAAGGTGTTCGACACCGTGGAATACGCGAAGTGGAAGGCATTCCGCGAATCGGAAGACTCGCGCTACGTCGGCCTGGCCTTGCCGCGCTTCCTGGGCCGCCTGCCTTTCAATCCGGTGGACGGCACCACGGTCGAAGGCTTCAACTTCGTCGAGGAAGTGGACGGCACAGACCACCAGAAGTACCTGTGGTGTAACGCAGCCTACGCCTTCGGCGCCAAGCTGACCAAGGCCTTCGACGATTTCGGCTGGTGCGCCGCGATACGCGGCGTCGAAGGCGGTGGCCTGGTGGACGACCTGCCCACGCACACCTTCAAGACCGACGAGGGGGAGGTCGCGCTCAAGTGTCCCACCGAAGTCGCCATCACCGACCGCCGCGAGAAGGAACTGAGCGACCTTGGATTCATCTCGCTGGTCCATTGCAAGAACACCGCCTACGCCGCCTTCTTCGGCGCCCAATCGGCGCAGAAGGCCAAGAAGTACAACTCGGAGGCGGCCAACGCCAACGCGGTGTTGTCGTCGCAGCTGCAGTACATCTTCGCCGTCTCGCGCATCGCGCACTACATGAAAGCCATGATGCGCGACAAAATCGGCAGCTTCGCGGCGGCTTCCAATGTCGAGGATTTCCTCAACCGCTGGCTGATGAAATACGTTCTGCTCGACGATAACGCGAGCCAGGAGCAGAAGGCCCAGTTCCCGCTGCGCGAGGCATCGGTGCAGGTGCACGAAGTGGCGGGGCGGCCTGGCGTGTTCCGCGCCGTCTCCTTCCTGCGGCCGCACTTCCAGTTGGACGAATTGTCCGTTTCCCTCCGTCTGGTCGCGGAGCTGCCGCAATCGACCAACAACTGAAGTCCACTATAACCTGAGACAGGAGCATGCAATGGCAATCGACGTCTATCTGTACATTGATGGTATCAAGGGCGAGTCCAACGACGACAAGCACAAGGACTGGATCGAATGCAAATCGGTCAGCTTCGGCGTGGAGCAGCCGAAATCGGCCACCGCCTCCACCGGCGGCGGCCACACGGCGGAACGCTGCGAGCATCGCGACATCGTGCTCTCCAAGCTGGCCGATTTGTCCTCGCCGATCCTGCTGCAGACCTGTTCCGCCGGCCGCACCATTCCCAAGGCCAGGTTCGAATTCATGCGCGCCGACGCCCAGGGCGAGCGCGTGAAGTACTTCGAGATCGAAATCGAGAATGTCCTGATCGGCGCGGTCTCGCCGGCCGTCGAGGAAGGCGACATCCTGACCGAGGACGTCGCGCTGAAATTCTCGAAGGTTAAGTGGAAGTACACCCAGCAGAAAATCAGCGGCGGCGCCGGCGGCAATACCTCCGGCGGCTGGGATCTGGCCAGCAACCGCATCGTCTGAACCTTGTTTCCCCCGCGCCCGCTGCGGATAGTGCGGCCAAACGTCGCGGTGCGCTTTTCTGGCCAGGCCGGCCTGGCCTGGCCATCTTTTTGAGAGCACGCGATGAATGGCTTTACTCCCGGCCTGTTCGACCGTTTGCTGGACACTCAGGGCGGTCATGCCCGCAACGGCAGCGGCCTGTCGCTGGAACAGTGGAAGGACGCCGTAGCGCACGACCTTGAGGACTTGCTCAACACCCGCTGCGCCTTATCGGAGGAGCTGCTGGGCGCCTATCCCGAGTGTTCCAGTTCCATCGTCAACTACGGCCTGCTCGACTTTGCCGGCATGTGCCTGAGCAGCAGCGAAGACCGGGCCCGCATCTGCGCCTGCCTGAAGGCCGCCATCGAGCGCCATGAACCGCGTCTGAGCAATGTACAGGCGCGCCTGGAGCGCGAGGTCGGGTCGATCAACCGCGTCAGCTTCGCCATTAGCGCGACGCTGGCCGGACTGCCGATGCGCGAAGCGGTCAACTTCGACGCCGTCCTTCAACCCTCATCGCTGCACTATTCGATCAACCGCAGCACCCGCGGAGCCTGAGCATGAACCTCAATCTGAAAACCCTGATCGGCAAGCTGAATGACACCACCCGCCTGGCCGCCACGCGCGCCGCCAGCATTTGCGTGGCGCTGGGCCAGTACGAAGTGGAAGTGGAGCATCTGTTCCTGGCCCTGCTGGAACAGGAGCGCTGCGATGTCGTGCTGATCGCCCGGCAATGTGGCGTCAGCACCGAGGCGCTGGAAGCGGACCTGCACCATGAAGTCAGCCAGTTCAAGACCGGCAGCACCCGCACCCCCGTATTCTCGCGCCAGTTGCCGTTGTTGTTGGAGCATGCGTGGCTGATCGCCTCGCTGGCGACGCCGCAGCCAGACCGCATCCGCAGCGCGCACCTGCTGGTTGCGCTGCTGACGGAGCCGGACCTGTCGCAGCTGGCGCAACGCGCCTCGCCAATGTTCGCGCAGATTCCCATCGATGAGGTCAAGCACAAGCTGGAGAAATATACCCATGGCTCGCAGGAAGAAACGGCCGCAGCCGACGCGGCCACCGTCGCCCCGCTTGCCGACATGGCGCCGCAGGGCGGCCCGCGTACGCCGGCGCTCGATCAGTACACCACCAGCCTGACAAAGCTGGCGCGCGACGGCAAGCTCGATCCCGTGATCGGCCGCGAGGCTGAGATACGCCAGGCGATCGACATCCTGATGCGCCGCCGCCAGAACAATCCCATCCTGACCGGGGAGGCGGGCGTCGGCAAGACCGCCGTGGTGGAGGGGCTCGCGCTGCGCATCGCCGCCGGCGACGTGCCGGACGTGCTGAAGGGAGTGGAGATACGCACGCTGGACATGGGCCTGTTGCAGGCCGGCGCCAGCGTCAAGGGCGAGTTCGAGAACCGGCTGAAGAACGTCATCGACGAAGTCAAGCAAAGTCCGCACGCCATCATCCTGTTCATCGATGAGGCGCACACGATGATCGGTGCGGGCGGCCCGGCCGGCCAGAACGACGCTGCCAATCTGCTCAAGCCCGCGCTGGCGCGGGGCGAGCTGCGCACCATCGCCGCCACCACCTGGAGCGAGTACAAAAAGTACTTCGAAAAGGATGCTGCGCTGGCGCGGCGCTTCCAGGTCGTCAAGGTCGATGAGCCGAGCGAGGAGATCGCCAGCGCCATGCTGCGCGCCATGACGCCGCTGATGGAACGCCACTTCGGCATCCGCATCCGCGACGAAGCGGTGACGGAAGCGGTGCGGCTCTCGCATCGCTACATCAGCGGACGGCAGTTGCCGGACAAGGCGGTCAGCGTGCTCGATACCGCCTGCGCCAGGGTCGCGCTGGCGCAGAGCGGAACGCCGGCGCTGCTGGAGAACGCCGCCAAGGCGATGGAGCGTCTGAACGTCGAAATCGCGGCCCTGCAGCGCGAGGACGATCTGCCCGCGCACGCGCAGCGCCTGCGATTGAGGCGGGAAGCGCACGCCATGCTGCAGGCCGAACATGCGCGGCACAGCGAACATTGGCAGCGCGAGCAATCCATCGTCGCCGCGATTGCCCGCGAGCGTGCAACGCAAGACGGCGCGGCTAAAATCCACGCGCTGCGCGAGGAGCTCTCGGCGCTGCAAGGCGAGACGCCGATGGTGCCGGTGGACGTCGATGCCTCCACTGTCGCCGCAATCGTCTCCGGCTGGACCGGCATCCCGCTGGGCAAAATGGTCAAGGACGAAATCCGCACAGTGCTCAAGCTGCAGGACGCGCTGCAGACCCGCATCCTCGGCCAGTCCCACGCCATCGCCGCCGTGGCGCAGCGCGTGCGCACCGCCCGCGCCAACTTGGATGATCCGAACAAACCGAAGGGCGTGTTCCTGTTCGTCGGCCCGTCCGGCGTGGGCAAGACCGAAACGGCGCTGGCGCTGGCCGACCTGCTGTATGGCGGCGAACGCAAGCTCCTGACCATCAACATGAGCGAGTACCAGGAAGCGCACAGCGTCTCCGGCCTGAAAGGCTCGCCGCCGGGCTACGTCGGCTACGGGCAGGGCGGCGTGCTGACCGAAGCGGTGCGGCGCAATCCCTACAGCGTGGTGCTGCTGGACGAGATCGAGAAAGCCCACCCCGACGTCACCGAGCTGTTTTTCCAGGTCTTCGACAAGGGCGTGATGGACGACGCCGAAGGACGCGAAATCGACTTCCGCAACACCATCATCATCGCCACCTCCAACGCCGGTTCGGCCGCCATCATGCAGGCCTGCCTGAACAAGGAAACGCCGCCGGCCCAGGCGGAGCTTGAAGAACTGCTGCGGCCCCACTTGGTCAAGCATTTCAAGCCCGCCTTCCTGGGGCGCCTGAAAGTGGTGCCGTACTACCCGATACCGGACGCGGTGCTGGCGCAGATCATCGCGCTCAAACTGGACCGCATCGGCCAGCGCATCCGCGACCACCACCACGCGGAATTCAGCTACGACCAGGCGCTGGTCGAAGCGGTGCTGGCGCGCTGCACCGAGGTCGATTCCGGCGCCCGCAACGTCGACCATATCCTCAACGGCAGCCTGCTGCCGGAGATCGCCGAGGCGGTGCTGCAGCGGATGTCGGAAGGCGCCGCCATCGGCAAGATCAAGGTCGGCGCCAGCAAGCAGGGGCAGTTCAAGTACATCATCAAATAGCACGGAGGCCGACCATGTTCGACATCGCTCAACTGCTGCAGCCCATCAGCGAAGCCCAACCTTGTGGCGAGGACGTCGCCTTCAGCGCGGAAGTGGACAAGATCGCGCAGGCGCGCGTGTACGACGATCCCACGCTGGACCAGGGCGAATGGATCGCCGCGCTGAAGGAGGCCGATTGGCCCCTCGTCGCCAGCCGCAGCGCCGGCATGATCGCGACCCGCAGCAAGGACATGCGGCTGGCCGTGTGGCTGGCGGAGGCGCAGGCCAAGACGCGCGGCCTGCGCGGCCTGGGCGAAGGTTACGCGCTGCTGGCCGGCCTGTGCGAGCGCTTTTGGGACGGCATGTACCCGGTCGCCGAGGAGGGCGAATACGAACAACGCATCGGCAACCTGTTCTGGCTCCTGAGCCGCACGCCGGCGCTGGTCAAGGAGGTGCCGTTGACGGATGGCGCCACACTGCTGCCGGATGCCGAGTACTGCCTCGCCGCGCTGACCGACCTGGAACGCATCGTCGACCAGCGGCTCGGTGTGGACGGCCCAGGCTTCAGCGCCGCCAAGGACAGCCTGCAAGCCGTCATCCGGTGTGTGGCGCCGGTGAGCTCTGCGCCGGTAGTGGGCGCCGGCCGCGATGTCGCGGTCGGCCCGACCACCGCCGCAACCGCCGGGCCGCTGCAGGATCGCCGCCAGGCGCTGGCGCAGCTGCGCGTGGTCGCGGATTTCTTCCGGCGCACGGAGCCGCACAGCCCCGTGGCTTACCTGGCCGACAAAGCCGCCAGCTGGGGCGACATGCCGCTGCACGTCTGGCTGCGCGCCGTCATCAAGGACCCCGCCGCCATCGCCAGCGTCGAAGAGTTGTTGGACGCCAAGCCCGCAGCGGAGTAAATATTTCTGTTGTGCAACGTTTCCTTCCGGGCTATAGTTTGTTCTCAAATGGTGTAAGCTTGGGCTGACCGCCCCCATCCGCTTTGAGGACAGCTATGAACAATCTGAAAATCGGCACCCGCCTGGGTTTTGGTTTCTCGCTCATCCTGTTGATGCTGACGGCGATGACCATCATCGGTATCCTCCGTCTGAGCAGTGCCAGCTCGATGACCGATGAGATGATCAACGTGAAGATCCGCGACGAGCGCTTGATCGCGGAATGGGGCAAGATCATCGAAGTAAACGCGGCGCGCACCACCGGCGCGTGGATGGTGGCCGATCCGGCCGACCAGAAAAAACTCGAAGGCATGATGGCCGAATCCTCCGGCCGCGCGACCCAGATCCAGGACCAGATCGGCGCCGCCATCGACGACGAAGAACTCAAGCCGCTGTTCAAAAAAGTGCTGGAGACGCGCAAGGCCTACACCGACTTCCGCAAGGCCGTCTTCGCCGCCAAGAACGCAGGCGATCTTGAAAAGGGCAAGAGCCTCTACGAAAGCGACATGACGCAAAGCCGCATCCTCTATCTGGACGCGCTGAAAAAATTCTCCGACAAGCAGGCGGCCTTGCTGGATAAGGCCGCGCTGGAAATCCAGCAGCAGTACGCCAGCGGCCGCACGCTGTTGACGATACTTGGCCTGGCCGCGATTGTGATGGGCGTATTCGCCGCGTGGTGGATCACCCGCACCATCACGACGCCGATCAACGAGGCGGTGAAGGTGGCGGAGACGGTATCGTCGGGCGACCTGACCAGCGACATCCAGGTCAACAGCACCGACGAAACCGGCCAGTTGATGAACGCCCTCAAGACCATGAATACAAACCTGGTCAACATCGTCGGCCAGGTGCGCAACGGCACCGACCTGATTGCTACCGCTTCGACCGAGATCGCCGCCGGCAACCAGGACCTGTCCTCGCGAACCGAGGAGCAGGCCGGCTCCTTGCAGGAAACCGCGTCCTCGATGGAGGAGCTGACATCGACCGTGCGCTTCAACGCCGAAAACGCCCGCGAGGCCAACAAGCTGGCCGCCACCGCATCGGAGATCGCCAGCCGGGGCGGCGCCGTGGTGGGGGAAGTGGTCAGCACCATGGGGTCGATCAATGACTCGTCGCGCAAGATCGTCGACATCATTTCGGTCATCGACAGCATCGCCTTCCAGACCAATATCCTGGCCCTGAACGCAGCGGTGGAAGCGGCGCGCGCCGGTGAGCAGGGACGCGGTTTTGCCGTGGTGGCGTCCGAAGTGCGCAACCTGGCGCAGCGTTCGGCCGCAGCCGCCAAGGACATCAAAGGTCTGATCGACGATTCGGTGCAGAAGGTGGCGCTGGGGTCGGACCTGGTCGACAAGGCTGGCCAGACCATGAGCGAGATCGTGACCAGTATCAGCCGCGTCACGCAGATCATGACCCAGATCAGCCATGCCAGCGAAGAGCAGAGCATCGGCATCTCGCAGGTGAACGACGCGATCACGCAGATGGACCAGGTAACGCAGCAGAACGCGGCGCTGGTGGAGGAAGCCGCAGCGGCGGCGGAATCGATGCAGGAACAATCGGCCAGGCTGGCCGAGGCGGTGGGCGTGTTCAAGCTCGATGCCTCGCAGATGACGATGCAAGCGCGCGCCTTGCCTCCCGTGCGGCCGCGCGTCGCGTCACCGCCGCGGCGTCCGGCGCCGGCGGTGGCTGCCGCGCCGCGGAAGGCGCTGACGGCGGCGCCCAAGCGCGCGGCGGTGGCTTCCAGTGAATCCGACTGGGAAGAGTTCTAAACAGCGCGGCCCGCGCCTTCGGTACAATGGCGGCCTATGACGACCAGTACCGACAGCGCCGGCGCCTCAGGCGCTCCACGTTCCGCGCGCGCGCAATGCGCCGCGTGCCTGCGCCCGCAGCAGACCTGCATCTGTCGCTGGGTAGCGCGCCTGCCGAACACGGTGGAGGTGCTGGTCCTTCAACACCCGATGGAAGTGAACAACGCCAAGGGCAGCGCGCGCCTGCTGCATCTGAGCCTGGCCGATAGCCGTCTGGAAGTGGGGGAGACGTTCGCGCCGGAGCGTCTGCAAGCGCTGTTGTCGCCCGAGCGCCGCAGCGTGCTGCTGTACCCCGACACGGCGGCGGACAAGTCGCTGGGCCTGACGCCGGCGCAACCCTTCGATGCGGCCTGGCTGCGCGAACCGCAGCTCCTGCGCCTGGTGGTGCTGGACGGCACCTGGCGTAAAAGCCGCAAGATGCTGTATCTGAACCCGGCGCTGCAAGGCTTGCCGCGCCTGCCGCTGCGCGACACGCCGCCGTCGCACTACCTGATCCGCAAGGCGCACCTGCCGGACCAGCTGTCTACGCTGGAGGCCACGGTCTACGCGCTGGCCCAGCTGGAAAACGATATAAACAAATTCAACCCGCTGATCGACGCCTTCGACGGTTTCGTCGCCCAGCAGGCTGGCTACGTTGTGCGGCCGCCGTCAGGCGATCAGCTTTAGACCCGGCGGCAAGGCTTCGCCCAGCATGCGTTTTTCGTCAGCCTGGTCGAGCTGCACCACCTCGCGCACCATCGCGCCCCAGGTAGACGGCGCGCCAACGGCGGCAAGGCGCCGCAGGATTTCGGCCCGCAGCGTTTCGCCGATGTCGCGCGAACGGTCGCCCGTCATGCGCGCCAGATGGGCTGCGGCGTAACCGGCCGGCTCCACCTTTTTCCAATCGAGCGACAGGATCGCGGCCAGCCACTGCTCGACGACCGCCGTCTCCACCACGTCGTGCGCGCTGCCGTGGAAGGGCTGGCGCGCGCCGACCCGGCTCAGGCCCCACAGGAAGCGCGCCTGCGCAGCTTCGGCTTTGCCCGCATCGGCGGCGCCGCTGCGGGTCTTGTTGGCGGCGGCTTCGCTCGCGGCCTTGGTCGCCGCTTCCAGCCGGCCCAGCATCCACGCGCCGATCTCCGCCTTGTAGTTGCCGGGGATGCGCTCCAGCGATGCGCCCAGGCGCAGCATGTCTTCCTCGCTGCCGTTGACCAGCGTGTGCGGACGGCGTCCGCGTTCCTGCTCGTCGGCCTGCACGTTGAAGGCGAAATCGTCCAGCACGCGCAGCTGCGCTTCCACACTCAGGCCGCCGGCCACGCGGCGCCACAGCGTCCACCATTCGGCGCAGACCTGGCTGTCCTTGTGGTGCTGGACGCCGGTGTCGAACATGGCCCACAGCTGCTCCATGCGCCACTCGTCGAGCGTGTAACCGAAGCCGGGGCGCAAGCAGTAGCCGCTCAGGTTCAGCCACGCGCGTTCGTGCTCGGACGAGCGGCGGCGGCCTTTGGCGCGCTGCATCAGCGCGTCGAACAGGCGACGCAGCAGCGGCGTGGCCCAGCTTTCGCGGCTGCCCAGCAGGTGTTCGAGCTGTGTGCGCAGCTGCTTGACTTCCTTGATGTCCACCTGCTGCGCGCGGCTGCCGAAGATGCGGTCTATCTTGTCGATGGCGGCGTCGAAGCCGGCCGGCATCGGTGCCTCTTGCTGTGGCGCGGTATCGCTGTCGTCGTCGACGGCATCGCCGCGCAGCTGGAACTCCAGCAGCCAGCGTTGATCGCCCTCGATGGCGACGCAATGCACGTCCAGCGTTCCGACCTCGCTCAGCGTGGCGGCCAGCTGTACCGGGATCTCTTTGCGGGCGTCGGCGGCGCTGCTGTCGCGCAGGACGGTGGCGATAGGCGGCAGCTGGACGTATTCGTCGGCTTGCAGCTCGACCAGGTCGCCCGCTTGCGGCGGTGTGGCTTCGGAAACCGAGGAGGCCAGATGGAAGCGCACCGGCCGGCCGAGACGCAGCGCGAAGGTGCGGTCGGCCAGCAGAATCTCGCGGTTCTCCGCGCTGCCGCGCGGCAGGATGCAGATGGCGCGGCGCGGCTTGTCCTGGCGCGCCTCGTCGTCCAGCAGCAGGAAATAGCTGCGCGGCGAGCCGCCGCCGATCACCGGCGCTTGCCCGGCTTGGCCCAGCGCATAGGCCACGCCGCCGCGCGCGACGGCCACGTCGGGATTGTCGTTGTGCAGAACGGTCAGTGGCTGTCCGCGCCAGTTGGCCAGCGTGGCCTCAAGGCGGGCAGCCAGCGCGTGGGCGCGGAACACGCCGCCGTTGAGCAGCAACGTGTCGGGAACGGGGATGGCGCGGTCGTCCGCCGCGATGCCCAGCGCGTCGCGCGCGGCCGATGCGTGCTGGCGCAGGAAGCTGGCCAGGTGGCGCGTGATGGCCGCGTCGCTGGCGTAGGGCAGGCCGAATTCGACGATGGCGCCTCGGCCGCGCTGCGCCGGCTCCCGCGCCGCGTTGAGCGGGAAGAAGCCGTCCACCACCAGCGCCGCCACCTCATCGCGCGTCAGCTCGGCGGAGCGCGAGCTGCCGATCAGGCGCGAGCCGGAACCGAGCAGGGTGACGGTGATGCGTTCCGGCGCGTCGGCGGCCAGCAGCAGTTCCTTCGCTGCCCGGCAGCGCTCCGCCAGTTGCGACAGGCGGCTGGCCGACAGGCGCGCCTGCGCGGCGTCGCCGCCGGCCATGCGCGCTTCGACCAAATGCGCCAGCGCCAGGTCCATATTGTCGCCGCCGAGTATCAGGTGGTTGCCCACGCCGATGCGGCTGATCTGCGGCTGGCCGTCGATCATTTCGACCTTGATCAGACTGAAGTCGGTCGTGCCGCCGCCGACGTCGCAGACCAGCACCAGGCGCGTGTCCGCCAGGTCGGAGGCCAATGTGGCGCGCTGGCGGAACAGCCAGTCGTAGAAGGCCGCCTGCGGCTCCTCCAGCAGGCGCAGGTCCGGCAGGCCAGCGCTGCGGGCTGCCTCCAGCGTCAACGCCCGCGCGCCTTCGTCGAACGATGCGGGGATTGTCAGCACCAGCTGTTGGTGTTCCAGCGGATGTGCGGGGAAGCGGGCATTCCACGCCGCCCGCACATGCGCCAGATATGAAGCGCTGGCCGCCACCGGCGACACCTTGGCCACATCGGCCTCGGCGCCCCACGGCAGTATCGGCGCCATGCGGTCCACCTGGGGATGCGACAGCCAGCTCTTGGCGCTGGAGACGAGCCGCCCAGGCACCTGTGCGCCCAAGGTGCGCGCCAGCCGTCCGACCACCACCTGCTGCAGGCCCGCTACATCGACCGAAGGCCAGGGCAGTTGCAGATCGCCGTCCGCCAGCTCGCCCTGCGCCGGGTGATAGCGCAGCGACGGCAGCAGCGCACCGGCGCCGACTTCTCCCGGCGCCACCAGCTGCTCGATCTCGAACAGGCGTATCTGCGCGCTGCCCGGTTCCGAATAAGCCAGCACTGTGTTGGTGGTGCCGAGATCGATGCTGACGACGTATGGACTCATGCTCAGGCTTGGGCACCCGCGCGCACGTCGAACTCCACCTTCCAGCGCTGGCCGTCGTTGGCCACCGCTTGCAGCTCCAGCGTGCCCGATTCGGTCGCCATCGCATGCAGGCGGACCTGCACCACGTCGCTGACCGTGCGGCCCTCGGTCGACAGCGTCGCCTGGATCTCGTTCAACTCGATCAGCTCATCGGCGCTCCAGAAGTCCAGCAGATCGCCGATCTGGTCCTGACGGCGCACCGACGAACCGAAGAAGCGGAACTGCACCGGCTCACCGACCACCAGGCCGAATTCCTGGTTCGGCAGTTCGATCTCGTTGCCTTCCTCCATGCCGAACGGCGCCACGCACAGCGCCTGGATAGGCGGCTCCATGCCGGGGATGGCCGGCATCGACGATTCGATCGCCACGTAGTAGGCGCGCGCCGTGCCGCCGCGAATGCGCACGCCGCTGCCGCGCCGCACGTAGCTGTAATAGGCCGCGCCGCGCGCCACCGCCAGGTCCAGGTCCGCGCCGCCCAGCATGCGCGCTGGCTCGGAGCCTTCCATGTACAGCCAGTCGTTGATGGTGCCCATGATGCGCTGCGCCAGCAGCTCCGACTTGAACACGCCGCCGTTGAACAGCACCGCCGTCGGATGCAGGAAGGTCGCGTCGGCGCTTTGCTTGCCGGCGTAGCCTTCCAGTTCGCTGGTGGCGCCGAGCTGGCGTGCGAGGAACGCCGCCAGATGGCGCGTGATGCCCGCGTCCTGCGCATACGGCAGGCCAAGCTGCGTCAGGCCCGCGCGCGTGCGCACCGCCGGACGCGCCGACGCATCCACCTGCGGGAAGAAGCCGTCGAGGATGAAGGTGGTCACTTCGTCGCGCGTCAGTTCGGTGCGGATCGAACCGCCGATCAGCTTCGAGCCGCGGCTCGGCACCACGATAGGCCAGGTATCGACGCTGGCATCGGCCAGCAGCTTTTCCTTGGCGCTGCGGCAGCCGTAGGTCAGCGCGCGCATCTGCCACGCGTCGAGCTGCGTGCCGTTGGCGGCCAGCTTGCGCGCCACCAAGTGCGCAAGCGCCAGGTCCATATTGTCGCCGCCCAGCAGGATATGGTCGCCCACCGCGATGCGGTGCGGTTCCAGCACGCCGTCGCGTTCCAGCACGGCGATCAGCGAAAAGTCGCTGGTGCCGCCGCCCACGTCCACCACCAGGATGATGTCGCCCGGTTTGACTTCCTTGCGCCAGCGGCCTTCGCTGCCCTGGATCCAGCTGTACAGGGCCGCCTGCGGCTCTTCCAGCAAAGTCAGGTTGGTGTAGCCGGCGGCGCGTGCCGCGTCGGCCGTCAGCTCGCGCGCGCCTGGGTCGAACGATGCGGGAATCGTCACCGTCACCGCCTGTTCGCCGAACGGCGCGTCGGGGTAGGCCTGCTCCCACGCCTTGCGCAGGTGCGTCAGGTAGCGCGTGGACGCTTCCAGCGGCGAGACGCGCGACACTTCTTCCGGCGCGTCGTTCGGCAGCAGGGCGGAGCGGCGGTCCACGCCGGGATGGCTCAACCAGCTCTTGGCGCTGGAGACCAGGCGGATAGGCGTGGTGGCGCCACGGCTGCGCGCCATCTCGCCGGCCACGCTGGTCTGTTCTTCCGGCGACTGCGGCCATGGCAGGCTCAATTCGCCCGGCGCCAGTTCGTCCGCGTGCGGCAGGTAAAGGAAGGACGGCAGCAGCGGCAGCTCTTCCACCGTGCCTGGTGCGGTCAGCTGCGGAATGGCCAGCACGCCGTGCTGGGTTTTCTCGCCATCGCTGGCGCCCAGGTCCACATAGGACAACGCGCTGTGCGTGGTGCCAAGGTCGATGCCGATGGCGTAGCGTGGATCGCTCATAATTCCACCTCCGCCGGCGCCAGGATGGAGGCGTCGTGCGCTTCCGCCAGTTTCGGCAGGCGCACATTGGAGGCGCGCCAGCCGCGATGGCTCAAGGCGCCGCGGAACGGCGCGCTGCCGACCACGTTGCCGGTCAGGCGCACGGCGCTGGCGTCGAAGCCTTCTTCCAGCACGATGCGGCTGCCTTCGGCCTCGCTGCGCACCGCCTCGATGGTGAAGTGCTCGCGCAGCACCTTGCTGCAGCCCTCATGCACCACGCGCGCGGCGGCGCCGATGTCGGCGTCGGAATAGGCGCTCAGATTCTCTTGGGTGAAGTCGATCAGGCGCGCCTCGCGCTGGAACAGGCTCAGAAGCTGCAAGGCCGCATCCGGCGTGGCCACGCGCAGCGGCGCGGGGGCCGGCGCTGGCTTCGGTGCGGGCGTGGCCACCGGCGCGGCGGCCGGCTGCGGTGCCTCGTCGATGCGCGTCAGGCGCGCTGCGTAGTCGGCGTCGGACAGGGCGCGGAAGAAGGCGCCGATCGCGATCGATATCCGGCTAAAAAAAGACGGCAATGGTTGGCTCGAATTGTTCATGTTTGTGTGCTCGTATCGGGTGAGCCGGGGCGCCGCATCGGCGGCATCCTGGCGAGGTGTGGGTTGGGGGCGCGCAAGGCGCGGGGAATTCCATCCCCCGGAAGTCCTGAATGATACCAGCTTGACCACGTTGCCCCCAAGGCAGCAGCCCCGCGCGATTGACATTTCGCTTGATATCGCGATTTCAAGCGCATAGAATACTGTACATGTATACAGTAGTTTGGTGCCGCGATGTCCCACGATGAAAATAATCAAGAGCATGTGATGCTGCCGCCGCCTTCGCTGAAGGCGCAGAAGGGCCGTGGCGCGGTGTCGAACCTGCAGGGCCGCTTCGAGGTCAACGTGCGCGAGGCGTACGACGACGGCTGGGAGCGCGAGGACGAGGAGGCCGCGCCGTGGAAGACGCAAGTGACGGACGAGCTCTGCAAGTCCATCCTCAGCCGCAACGCCTCGCCGGACTTGCCGTTCAGCGTCTCGCTCAATCCCTACCGGGGTTGCGAGCACGGCTGCATTTACTGCTTCGCGCGGCCCACGCACAGCTATCTGGGCCTGTCGCCGGGTATGGACTTCGAGAGCAAAATCTTCGCCAAGGTCAACGCGCCGGAAGTGTTGCGGCGCGAACTGGCCAAGGCCAGCTACGAACCGTCCTCGATCGCGCTCGGCGTCAACACGGACGCCTACCAGCCCTGCGAGCGCGAACGCAAGCTCACCCGTCGCGTGCTGGAGGTGCTGCAGGAATGCCAGCATCCGGTCGGCCTGATCACCAAGTCCTCGCTGATCGAGCGCGACATCGACATCCTGTCGGCGATGGCGGCCAGGGAACAGGCCGGCGTCGCCATCACGCTGACCACGCTGGACCCGGCCATCGCGCGCACGCTGGAGCCGCGCGCGGCCGCACCGGCGCGCCGCCTGCGTACGATACGCACGCTGACCGACGCCGGCATTCCGGTCGCGGTGAGCGTCGCGCCCATCATCCCCTTCGTCACCGAGCCCGACCTGGAGCGCATCCTGGAGGCGGTCAAGGAGGCCGGCGCCGTCAGCGCCCACTACACGGTGCTGCGCCTGCCGTGGGAAGTGGCGCCGCTGTTCCACCAGTGGCTGCAGGCACACTTCCCCGAGCGGGCGCAACGCGTGATGAACCGCGTGCGTGAAATGCGCGGCGGCAAAGACTACGACAGCAACTTCGGCGCCCGCATGAAGGGCGAGGGCGTGTGGGCCGAGTTGATACGTCAGCGCTTCAAGATCGCCACCGAGCGACTCGGCCTGACCGGGCGCGGCAGCCGCTTCCACAACATGGATGCGTCGCAGTTCACGCGTCCGCTGGTGGTGCCGCCGCTGGGCGCGCGCGCCAAGGCGGCCGATGCCGGCCAGATGGACTTGTTCTGACGTCAGCCCAGCTTGATGGAGAGCTCGACATCCTCCGCGAACGGCAGCGACATATAGCCTGATGCGGGCGAACGCACCATGGCCACATAGTCCGGGTTCATGTCGGCGTTGTCCGCGATGATGAGCGCGCCCGGCCGCAGGCGGCTGCGCACCAGGCCGAGGATCTCGGGGTAGAGCGCCTTGGCGCCGTCGAGCAGCAGCAGGTCGATCTGTTCCGGCAGGTTGGTCGCGAGCGTCTCCAGCGCATCGCCGGCGCGGATGTCCACCAGGTCGAGCAGGCCGCCTTCCTCCAGATGGCCGCGCGCCCGCTCCACCTTGGATGGTTCGAACTCGCTGGTGATCAGATGGCCGCCGCCGTTGTCGCGCAGGGCCGCGGCCAGGTACAAGGTCGAGATGCCGAACGACGTACCGAACTCGACCACATTGCGGGCCTTGCAGTTGCGCGCCAGCATGTACAGCAATTCGCCGGTCTGGCGCGACACCGGCAGCGGCACGTCCTTCAGCCGATGGTAGAGGTTGAGGTATTCCGTCTTGCTGTGCATCAGACGGTCGCGTTTGCCCTTGGACAATTCGGCGACGGCCGGAATCGCGGCGATCTGCACGGCATCGGCTTCGGCAAACAGGCGGTCGAGCAGGGACGCGACGGGATTGGTGGTCAGGGTTGTCATGGTGATTCCTTTCAAAAGAAGAATGGATATAATATGAAGAATCCTTCACATTTCATATTCGCATTCCAAGGCGCCCCCATGTCAGACCCCGCAAAATCCAGCATCACCTCGCGCCGCAAGCCCAAACAGGCGCGCTCGGCCGACCTGGTTTCGGCCATACTCGAAGCGGCTATTCAGGTTTTGGCGAAGGAGGGCGTGCGCCGCTTCACCACCACGAGGGTGGCGGAGCGTGCCGGCGTGAGCGTGGGATCGGTGTACCAGTACTTTCCGAACAAGGCGTCCATCCTGTTCCGGCTGCAGGCGGACGAGTGGCGCCAGACCACCGAGATGCTGATCAACATCCTGCAAGACCTGCAAAAGCCGCCGCTGGAAAGGCTGCGCACGCTGGTCCACGCCTTCCTGCGCTCGGAGTGCGAGGAAGCCGAGATGCGCACCGCGCTCAACGACGCCGCCCCGTACTATCGGGACACGCCCGAGTCGCACGAAGCGCGCACGGCAATCGACGGCATCATCGAGGTATTCATGCGCGAAGTGCTGCCAACGTCGCCGGACAGCGTGCGCGCGCTGGCGGGCGACCTCGTGATGACGACCTTCAGTTCGGTCGGCAAGCAATTCTCGGAAACGCCGCGCACGGACGAAGAGATCCAAGTCTACTCGGACGCGCTGGCCGACATGCTGTGCGCCTACCTCGCCAGCCTGAACTAGTGCCGTCCGCGGTGCCGTGCGGTGTCAAACCCCGTCGAGCACAAAGCCGGCAGCCTGGAAATCCCCTTCCAGCACGACATCGATTCCGCGTCCCATCCAGTAAGCGCCGCTGGCAACTCGTGGTGTCTGCGCCGTCGCATTGCCGGAAATCGCCCGCAGCGTATAGTTCCGCTGCGGATCGAGCCCGCGCAGCTGGATGCGCGGCTGCGGATCGCGCCTGCCGCCGGAGTGCAGGAACGCGAACAGCACGGCCTGCTTGCCATCCTGCGCCACGGACAACGTGGCCGAGCGCGCCGCTCCGCGCTGCGGCGACACCAGACGGTAGAGGTTCCCCCGCTGCACCGTCGAGCGGATAGTCTTGTATTCCGCGACCAGGCGCTTCGCCTTCGCGAAATCCTCTTCCTGCCAGTGATTCAGGTTGGCGCCGATACCCAGCGCGCCCTGCATCGACGACAGGAAGCGGTATTCCAGCGACGTGACGCGCTTGTTGAGGTAGTTCGGCGCATCGGTCACCCAGGCCATCATGATCCCCGGCGCATAGGCGTGGCTGAAGCCGTCCTGGATCAGCAGCCGGTCGAATGGATCGGTATTGTCGGATGTCCAGACCTGGTCGGTCAGCGCCATGATGCCGAGGTCCACCCGGCCGCCGCCGCTGGCGCACGATTCGATCTCGATGTGCGGATGGCGCCGGCGCAGTTCGGCCAGCAGCTTGTACAGGTTCTCCACGTAGCGGACATACAGCTTCTGCTGCTCGCCGGGCGCCGCCTCCGGCCAGCCCGGCTCCGACCACGCGCGGTTGTGGTCCCACTTGAGGAAGGCGATGTCATGGTCCGCGAGGAGCCGGTCGAGCACGGTCAGCAGGTGCTCGTACACATCCTGGCGCGCCAGGTTCAGCACCAGCTGGTTGCGGGCCTCGCTGCGCGGCCGGCCCTTGAAGTTGATGACCCAGTCCGGATGGGCGCGATACAAGTCGCTGTCCGGGTTGACCATTTCGGGCTCCACCCACAGGCCAAACTCCATGCCGAGCGCATTGACCCGCTTGATCAGCGGCGCCAGTCCGTTCGGGAATTTTTGCCGGTTGACGAACCAGTCGCCCAGGCCGGCCTTGTCGCTGTTGCGCGCGCCGAACCAGCCATCGTCGACCACGAAACGCTCGACGCCTATGCTTGCGGCCTTTTCCGCCAGCGCCACCTGTCCGGCTTCATCGACGGCGAACGTGGTCGCCTCCCATGAGTTGTAGAGGATGGGGCGCAGCCGCGGCTGCGGCGCGCCAGGCAGGATGCGCTCGCGCTGGTAGCGGTGGAACAGGCGCGAAGCTCCACCGAAGCCGCCTTCGGAATACCCCGCGTGGAACACAGGCGAAGCCAGGCTCTCCCCCGGCTTCAGGCGATAGGCGAAGTCGAAGGGGTTGTAGCCGGCGGTCGTGCGCACGCCGCCCAGCGCATCCATATCGACGTGGATGCGCCAGGCACCGCTCCATCCCAGCGCGCCGAACCACACGGGGCCCGATTCTTCTTCCGTGCCGGCGTGGCTGATTGCGATCCACGGATTGGCCTGGTGGGAGGTGACGCCCTTGCGGCTTTCGATCACGGTGGAGCCCGGCTCGATCGCCCGCGTCTGCAATGCGAATTCTCCGCCCCAACGCCCGGTGAGGTAGGAAAGGCGGTAGTCATCCCGGAACGGCAGATTGATGCTCGCTGCCGCCATCTGGTCGAGCTGAATCCAGCCGGGCGTGCGGTTTTCCACCACGGCCGAGCGGGCCAGGATGCCTGTCGCCGCATCCATCGCATAGGTGAGGGTCACATACACGGCGCGGCTGGTGTCTTTCAGCCTCACCACGATCCGGTCCTTGTCGAACTGGTGACTCAGATAGCGCAAGACGAGGTCGCGCACGCCGTCCGGGAACGTCGCCTTCAGCGCCGGTTCCACGGTCAGGCCGCCGCCGAAGCCCGGGAATTCAAACGGCGTGAGCGTGACCGGCATTTCATTGGAGGAGTTTTCCGGCACCGGCACCGGCGCCGCCAGCCTGTCCTCGTCCGACAGGGCGCTGCCCCAGTACATCGACTGCAACTGCCCGTCGCTGTTGACCCCGAAGGCATACGTGACGCCCGCCCCGTCGAGCCGGAAGACCCGGGCCGCTTCGTCCACCGAAGGCCGGGCCTTGACGGTGCCGTCGATGGCCAGACCGGCGAGGCCGCCGAGGAGTTGCATGCAGAGGGTGCGGCGGCGCTGGTCGATATGGGTCATATGGCGTTGCCTCGTTATCGTTAGGGTTGATGGTTCTTCAGCGCGGCCAGATGGCGCTCAATCTCGAACACGTGCCGGTCATGCCGGCCCAGCTCGCGCAGCGCGTTGGCGAGGTGGTTCAGATAGTCGCTGTTCGGCCCGCTGGGGCCGGCGGAGCGGGCGATATGGCGCGCGATCTCCTGCTCCGACGCCTCGCCGAGGAAGGCCGTGTTGTCCGGCGTGGCGACGTAGACCAGGCCCTCCACGCTGCCGCCGTCCTCGAACGCGATGGCGATCGCCAGCCGCAGGTAGCCGTTCTTCTCGCGATGGTCCAGGTGCGCGAACACTTCCGGCGTGATCAGGTAGGCCATGCCGTGGCAGACCGCGCCGGGCTCCTCGATGATGGTCACCACCCGGCCCGGCGCCTCCGGCGTGCCGCGATGGTCGTGCGAGCCCTGCCAGAAGCGCCGCGTCCAGTTGGCGATGCTGGCCGGGCGGCGCTCAAGGTAAGGGAAGTCGGCCTTGTAAATCAGCGAGCCGTAGCCGAACAGCCAGACGCTGTGGTGGCCGTCGAATTGGTCCATCTGTTGATTGATGGCGATGGTATCTGCTGTCATAGGTCAATTATAAAACCTTCAGCCCTGCGGCACATTCCAGTGATGCGAAGCGGCAAACTCCTGCAGGAAGGCGACGAAGCTCTCGGCGGCGGGGGACAGCGCCCGCGCGTTGCGCGTGTAGACGAAGAAGCGCCGCGTCAGCGCCGGCGATTCCAGCGGCCGCATCCTCAGGCCGTACAGCTCCACCATTTTTTCCGCATACGGCAGGCAGACCGTGATGCCCAGCCGCGCGTGCACCATGGCCAGCGCCGTGGTCATGAAGGTCACCTCGTTGTACGGACTGAGCGACTGCTCGCGGAACGACGCATGCATGTCGCGCAACAGCCGCTCGGTGAACTGTCCTTGCAGCGAGATCAAGGGGAACTCGTTGACGTCGGCCCAGGTGATGCGCTTGCGCCGCTCCAGCGCATGGCCGGGCGGATACACCACCACGAACGGCATCTCGAACAGCGGCTGCGCCTCGATCTCGGCGGTGGTGTCGCGATCCGGGCCGATGCCGAAGTCGGCCTCGCCGCTGAACACGCGCGCCGACACCATCTCCACCGGGCTGTCGGCCAGCCGCACCTGCACGTCCGGATAGCGCGCCTTGTAGGCTGCGATCACCTCCGGAATGAGCGTGCAGGACAGCATCTGCGGCGCCGCCACCCGCACAGAGCCCTGCTTGAGCGCCTTGCGGTTGGCGATGTCGGCCATGGCACGGTCCAGGTCCTGCAGCATCTTCTCGAACAGCGGCGTGAGCTCGCGGCCGATCTCCGACAGTTGCGCCTTGCGCGTGGTACGCTCGACCACGCGCACCCCCAGCATCTGCTCCAGCTCCTTGATCTGCCCGCTGAGCGCCGATTGCGTCACATTGAGGTGTTCGGCGGCCAGCGTAAAGCTGCCGGTCTTGGCGAGCGCCACCAGGGCGCGCATCTGGCGCAAACTAGGATTCATCGGGAAATCTGATAAGTGAGCTGGAAAATATCGTTTGTATGATATCTGAAATTCGCATTTAATGTGGAATGCCCCAGTTGGAGACAAACATGAAAATCAAGCAAATTCACCACGTAGCCTACCGCTGCATCGACGCCAAGCAGACCGTCGAGTGGTACGTCAAACACCTGAACATGGACTTCGTGCTGGCCATCGCCGAAGACGAAGTCCCATCCACCAAGGCACCGGACCCGTACATGCACGTGTTCCTGGACGCCGGCCACGGCAACGTGCTGGCCTTCTTCGAGCTGCCGACCCAGGCGCCGATGGACCGCGACCACAACACCCCGGCCTGGGTGCAGCACCTGGCGCTGGAAGTGGAGAGCATGGAAGAACTGCTGGCCGCCAAGGAGCGCCTGGTGGCCGCCGGCATCAGCGTGATCGGCCCGATCAACCACACCATCTTCAAATCGATCTACTTCTTCGACCCGAACGGCCACCGCCTCGAACTGGCGGTCAACACCGGCACGCCGGAGATGATGCAGCGCCTCGACGCTGTCAAGTGGGAGATGCTGGAAGAATGGTCGCAGACCCGCAAGGCGCCCAAGCACGCCGCCTGGATGCATGCACCGGAGGTGAAGGCATGAAGCTCGCAACCCTGAAGGACGGCAGCCGCGACGGCCGCTTGGTGGTGGTCAGCCGCGATCTGTCGCGCTACCAGCACGTACCGAAAATCTCCGCCACGCTGCAGCACGCGCTGGACAACTGGGAGCTGGTCTCGCCGGCGCTGGAACAAGTCTATGCATCGCTGAACGCCGGCGACGCCATCGACACCCATCCGTTCGACCAGCAGTACTGCCACTCGCCGCTGCCGCGCGCCTATCAATGGGCGGACGGCTCGGCCTACATCAACCACGTTGAGCTGGTGCGCAAGGCGCGCAACGCCGAAGTGCCGGCATCCTTCTACACCGACCCGCTGATGTATCAGGGCGGCTCCGACAGCTTCATCGGCCCGCGCGATCCGATCTTCGCGTTGTCGGAAGAATGGGGCATCGACCTGGAGGCCGAAGTGGCCGTCATCACCGGCGACGTGCGCATGGGCGCCAGCCCCGCCGATTGCGCCAAGGCGATCCGCCTGGTCATGCTGGTCAACGACGTCTCGCTGCGCAATCTGATTCCGAACGAACTGGCCAAGGGCTTCGGCTTCTTCCAGTCGAAAGCCGCCAGCGCCTTCTCGCCGGTGGCCGTCACGCCGGAGGAACTGGGCGCGCACTGGGCCGATACCAAGCTGCATCTGCCGCTGCTGGTCGACCTGAACAAGCAGCCCTTCGGCAAGCCGAACGCCGGCGAGGACATGACCTTCAACTTCGCGCAACTGGTGGCGCACGCCGCCGCCACGCGCGAGCTGGCGGCCGGCACCATCATCGGTTCCGGCACCGTGTCGAATAAGCAGGGCAGCCTGCATGGATCGAGCATCGCCAATGGCGGCGTGGGTTACTGCTGCCTGGCCGAAGTGCGTATGTACGAGACCATCGAAAGCGGCAAGCCGCAGACCGGCTTCCTCAAATTCGGCGACAGCGTGCGCATCGAGATGAAGGACGAGCAGGGCGCCAGCATCTTCGGCGCCATCGAGCAAACCGTCACGCACTACCAAGAGCGCAGCTAAAGCGCCGGCGAGGCAGGAGGAGACAAAGATGGAACAACAAATAGATATCCCCGCGCTCATCGACAAAAGCAAAATCGGCGCCTTCCAGGTCGGCGTCTATATGCTGTGCGGCCTGTGCATCCTGATGGACGGCTTCGACGTGCAGGCGATGGGCTATGTGGCGCCGGCCATCATCCAGGAGTGGCATGTCAGCAAAGCCAGTCTTGGTCCGGTGTTCGGCGCCGGCCTGCTCGGCATGCTGGCCGGCTCGCTGGTGTTCAGCGTGATGGCAGATAAAATCGGCCGCCGTCCGGTGCTGATCGGCGCCACCATGTTCTTCTCGGTCTGTATGCTGCTCACGCCTTCGTGCACCACGCTCGAACAGCTGCAATGGCTGCGCTTCGTCACCGGCATCGGCCTGGGCGCCATCATGCCGAATGTGATGGCGCTGGCCGGCGAGTACAGCCCGATGCGCCGCCGCGTCACCTTGATGATGCTGGTCTCCTGCGGCTTCACCGTGGGCGCCGTGGTTGGCGGCCTGGCTTCCGCCGCGCTGATTCCTTCGTACGGCTGGCAATCGGTGTTCTACGTCGGCGGCGCGATGCCGCTGGCGATCGGACTGCTGATGATCTTCCTGCTGCCGGAATCGATGCAGTACGTGGTCCTGAGCGGCAAGCGCGTGGAGCGCGTGGCGCAGTGGCTGCGCCGCATCGATCCATCGGCCGCCGTGCATGCGGACAGCCGCTACCTGGTGCATGAAAAGGCCGGCAAGCGCGGCTCCGTGGCGGAGCTGTTCCGTGAAGGCCGCGCACGCACCACCGTGCTGCTTTGGCTGGTCAACTTCCTCAACCTGCTCAACCTGTACTTTTTATCGAACTGGCTGCCCACCATCCTCAAGGGCGCGGGCCTGTCGACCAGCATGGCGGTATTGGCCGGCACCATCCTGCCGGTCGGCGGCACCATCGGCACGCTGATGATGGGCCAACTGATCGACCGCTCCAGCTTCCGCAGCGTGCTGATACCGGGCTTCCTGGTGGCGGCCGTGGCGATTGTGCTGATCGGCCGTCCGGAAGCGTCGCTGGCCTTCCTGTGCCTGGCGATCCTGGTGGCGGGCTTCTGCATCGTCGGCGGCCAGCCCGCCGTCAACGCGCTGGCGGCCAACTACTATCCGACCACGCTGCGCTCCACCGGCATCGGCTGGAGCCTCGGCGTGGGCCGCGTTGGCTCCATTATCGGCCCGGTGCTGGGCGGTGAGCTGATACGCATGAATTGGCCGAACAGCACCATCTTCGTGATCGCCGCCGTGCCGGCGCTGCTGTCGGCCATCATGCTGTGGTTGATGGACCGTCCGCAGCCAGCCACAATTTTAGAACGAGATTTCGCATGAAGCTTTATACCTACTTCCGCAGTTCCGCCGCCTACCGTGTGCGCATTGCGCTCAACCTCAAAGGCCTGGCCTACGATGCCGTGCCGGTCCATCTGCTGCGTGACGGCGGCGAACAGCTCACCGACAGCTACCGCGCGCTCAATCCATCGGCGCTGTTGCCGACGCTGGACGACGACGGCAGCGTGATCGGCCAGTCGCTGGCCATCATCGAGTATCTGGAGGAGACGCGCCCGCAAGCGCCGCTGCTGCCGTCCGGTGCGGCCGACCGCGCCCGCGTGCGCGCGCTGGCGCTGACGGTGGCCGCCGACACCCACCCGCTGGGCAACCTGCGTGTGTTGAAGTACCTGAAGGGGCAGTTGAAGGTGAGCGAAGAGGTCAAGCTGGAATGGCAGCAGCACTGGCTGCAGCTTGGCCTGGCGACCTTGGAGCGCATGCTGGCCGACGACACGCGCACCGGCCGCTACTGCCACGGCGACACGCCGACGCTGGCCGATTGCTGCCTGGTGCCGCAGGTGTTCAGCGCCCAGCGCTTCGGCGTGGACATGACGCCTTATCCGACCGTCATGCGCATCCACGCCGCCTGCGGCGAGCTGCCCGCCTTCCAGCAGGCGCACCCGTCGCAACAGCCGGACGCCGAATAGGCGCCGGCGGAATCAGAACCGGGTGGTCAGCGTCACGCTCGCGTTGCGCGAGGCGCCCGGTTGGATCTGCACGTTGTTGATGGCCGATTCGTAGAAACGCGCATTGCCGACGTTGTTCAACTTGAACCGCAGCTCATACTGCTTGGCGCGATAGCTCAGCGCCGCGTCCACGCGGCCGTAGCCGGGCAGGCGCACCGCGTTGTCGGACAGCGCGAACTGGTCGCCGCTGAGCAGCACGCCCAGGCCCGCGCTCCACGCGCCGCCCAGTTCCTGGTCCACCCACAGCGATGCGCGATGGCGCGGCGTCATCTCCGCCCGGTTGCCGCTCGGGATATCGTTGGACGCTACGATGCGCGCGTCGTTGTAGGTGTAGGACGCGTTCAGACGGCCGCCTTGCCACAGCGCGCCTTGCAGCTCAAGCTCCACGCCCTGGTTGCGCTGCTTGCCGACCTGCAGCTGGCGCAGGCCGGCCGGATCGCTCGGGTCCAGCGTCAGCTGGTTGCGCTGTTCGATGCGGAACAGCGCGGCGGTGGTGGACACGCGCCCGCCCAGCCACTCCTGCTTGTAGCCCACCTCCTGCAAATCTGTCTGCAACGGCTTGACCTGCGACAGCGGCGTGCTGCCGGTGTAGAGCAGGTCGCCGCCGCCCGGCTGCGACGAGCGGCTCAGGTTCAGATACCACGACTGTCCCTCGATCGGCTGGTACACCACGCCCGCGCGCGGCGAGACCACGTTGTCGGTGCGCTCGCTGAACACCTTGGTCAGGCGGTTGGTCTGCTCCTGCTGGAAGCGGTCGAAGCGCACGCCCGCCAGCGCCTTCCATTGCGGCGCGATGCTGATCTGGTCCTGCAGGTACAACGCCTGCGTCTTGGCCGTGAACGCGTTGTTCAGCGCCACCGGCAGGGCGCTCAGGTTGGGCGCGGGTAGTACATGCTGCGGCGCGTACAGGTTCACCGGAAAGGCGATGCCGGTTTGCGCGGTGACCACGTCGCGCTTCTGGTCCGACAGCTCCACCCCGGCCAGCAGCGCATGCCGGTCCAGCGTGTAAGCCAACTCGGTCTGGTTGATCAGGTTGCGCTGCGTCTGCGGGAAATAGGTGATCTGGCGCGACACGGTGTTGTCCGCATTGACGCGGCGGTTGCGGGTGTTCACGCCTTCAAGCTCGGTGCGGCTGTACTGGAAGGTGTTTTCCAGCGTCAGACGGTCGTTGAAGCGGTGTTCCAGCTTGACCTTCGCCATGTCGCTGTCGGTGCTGGTGTAGTCGTAGCTCTCGCCGTAGAAGGTCGACGGCGCCACCGACACCGGACGGCCCGCCAGCGACGGCACGCCGCGATCCGGCGTGCGGTCCTCGCGCTGCACCTCGGCCTGCAGCAGCAGCGAGGTGGCCGGCGACAGCGCGAACTTCACCGAGGGCGCCAGCAGCTTGCGCGTGTGTTCGACCACGTCGCGGTAGCTGTCGCCGGTGTCGTACACGGCGATCAGGCGGCCGTTGACGGCGCCGCTCAGCGCACCGCCGGCGTCGACGCTCACGCGCCGTTCGTTGTCCGATCCCAGCGTGGCCGAGACTTCGGTTTCCTGCTTGGCGCGCGGCTGCTTGCTCACGCGGTTGATCAAGCCACCGGCCGAGCCGCGTCCATACAGCGCCGCCGCCGCGCCCTTGATCACTTCGATCTTCTCGACCGTCGCCAGGTCGCGCGAATACAGCGTGTCATCGCGCACGCCATCGAGGCTGGTGTCGCGCAGCGAGTAGAAGCCGCGGATGTAGAACTCGTCGCGGCGGCCTTCGCCCTGGCCGGCCACCACGCTGCTGACGTAGTCCAGCGCGTCCTTGCTGGTCAGCGCCGCGCGGTTGCGCAGATTTTCCTGGGTGACGACGCTGACCGATTGCGGCGCGTCGAGCAGGCTGCCCTGGGCCTTGGTGCCGCTGGCGCCGGCGGCCAGGCCGTCGCTGGTGCCGGTCACGGTCACCTGCTGCATGGTTGGGATGTCCTGCGCCTGCGCGGAAAAAACGAGGCCTGCCAGCAGCAGGGGAAGTGGTTTCAAAACTGTTTTCATTGTTTGATTGCGGTAGCCGGGAAGGAACGCGAAACATTATCTTGTGCAAAGGTAAATGTCAATGCAAATGATAATGATTCGTGTTTGCCTGCCGTGCAAGCCGCCGGATCAGGCGCTGACCACGCGGTCGCGCCCTTCGTGCTTGGCCTGGTAGAGCGCCTTGTCGGCCCGCGAGATCAGCGACGACGCGCTGTCCGGCGCCCCCTCCGGCGTCGACGAGGCCACGCCGATGCTGACGGTGAGCGTGATCTGCTCGCCGTTGTCGCCCTCGATGCGCAGCATGGCGACATCGGCCCGTAGCCGCTCGGCGGCGCCGCTGGCGACGTCGATCTCGGTTTCCGGCATCAGCAGCACGAACTCCTCGCCGCCAAAGCGCGAGGCCATGTCGATATTGCGCATGCCGCCCGCCAGCGCCCGCGCCACCGCCACGATGGCGCGGTCGCCCGCCTCGTGGCCGTAGATATCGTTGACATTCTTGAAGTGGTCGATGTCGACCATCAGCAGCGACAGCGGATGCTTGAAGCGGCGGCTGCGTTCCAGCTCCTTGTTGATCTGCTCCGTCATGCGGCGGCGGTTGCCGATGCCGGTCAATGGATCGGTGGTGGCCAGCTGTTCGAGCTTGGTGTTGGCCACCATCAGTTCCAGCGTGCGCTGCATCACGCGTGCCTCCAGCTGATTGCGCTCATCGTGCAGCGCGAGCAGCGTCTGGCGCCGGCCGCGAAGCGCGACGATCAGCGCCGAAATCAACAGGCCTTGGAGCACGATCAGCGTGAGCCCGACCAGTATCTGCCACAGGTATTGCTCGAACACGCTGCGCGGACGGTTGACCCATTGCGCCGCCGGCGGAATGTTCTGCAAGTGGAAGCGCTGCGCGGCGCCGTAATCGAACAGGTAGCCGGGAATGCCGGCGATATCGGGCTTCTGCTGCATCAGGATGGCGGCGATGGCGCGCCCTATGCGCTCGGCGCTGACCACGTAGCCGCCCACCACGCCGGGCACCACGATGGCCTCCCAGTTGGTGAAGATCGGCACCTGGGTGGTGGCCACCAGCTGGCGCGCAATGTCCACCGGCCGGCGGCGCGCGCCGGTGCTGTCGTGATAGGTGGGCAGCAGAAAGATGGCGCTGCCGGGCCGCAGCAGCGCGGCTCGGCGGAAGATATCGGCGTAGGTCAGACGGTCCCAGTATTCGAAGCTCAGTTGCCGCGCGTAGATGCCGGCCGCGTCGCGCACGCCGCTTACCGATTCCTGCATGCGCTCCGTGCTGTCGCCAATCACCACCACATGCCGCACCTCCGGCGCCACCTGCGGAATGACGCCGATGGCGCGTTCGAAGCTGGCCTGCACCTGGTAGGCCACGCCGTCGGACGGCGACCAGTTCAGGCGCCCGTGGTTCAGGTAGTGGCGCGGCACGCCGTGGAACAGGTCCGGGTGTTCGCTGAGGAAGCGCGCCGCCACGTAGTTCTCCGTGATGATGGCGTCGAACTTGATATGCGCGTACTTGGTGCGCAGGTACTGCTCCATGCCGGCCAGCGCCTGCTCGTCGCCGACCCGCACGGCGTCGAAGCGTTCTTCGAAGATGCCCAGGGCGGAGGTCTGGTGCTTGTCGGCCAGTTCGGCCGACAGGCCTTTGTGGATCAGCGTCTGCCAGGCAGACGCGGAATCGGAACCCAGAGAATACAGCACCAGCACCTTGCGCTCGCCTGCGGCCCACGTCGGCGCGGCCATCGCCGCCAGCGCCCACGCCAGCAGCGCGCAACCGAGCAGCAGCCGGCGCCAGAGCTGGCGCGACCCGATTCCCTGCGCGGCAAATGGATGATCCCTGTGCGGCATGGTCGGCGATGATTTACACGGCAAAAAAGGCGCGGACGGCGAACTTTGCACTTTGGAAAGTCTAGCACGCTTTCCCGCGCCATTGTTGCCGGCGCGGGCCGGATGCGGGCCTTGTCGGTCACGCGGCGCGCAGGGCGTCGACGATTTTCATGCGGGCCGCGCGCAGCGCCGGCAGGAAGCCGCCGACCATGCCCATCGCCAGCGAAAACATGAGCGTTTTGACCACGATGGCGGGCGTCAGGCGGAAGCCGAAGGCCAGCTCGGAGAAGGACTGGAAATTGGTGGTCGAGAAGGACAGGAACTGCATCAGCGAGGCGCAGGCCAGGCCCAGCGCGCCACCCAGCACCGCCAGCAGCATCGACTCGGCCAGGAAGGCGGCCAGGATGCTGCGGCGCTGGAAGCCCAGCGCACGCAAGGTGCCGATCTCGCCGACGCGGTTGGCGACCGAGGCGTACATGGTGATGGTGGCGCCTATCATCGCGCCGATCGAGAAGATGATCGACAGGATCAGCCCCAGCACGCTGATGAAGGTTGACAGCGCCTTCGACTGGTCGGAGTAGAAGGTCTGTTCGCGCTTGGCGTCGAGCGTCAGGCGCTGGTCGGCCTCGATGTCCTTCTTGAAGACGTCGAACAGCGAGGTGTCGGCCAGCCGCAGCACCATGGCCGAGTAGGCGTTGCGGCGGAAGGCCGGCATCAGCTGGTCGGCGTCGCCCCAGATCTCGGAGTCGAAGCCGCTGTTGCCGGCGTCGAACAGGCCGACCACGGTCCACTCGCGCTGGCCGAAGCGCAGCGTCTCGCCGATGCCTGCGCCCTCGAAGCGGCGCGCGATGCTGGCGCCGGCGATGATCTCGGAGGCGCCGGGGCGGAACATGCGGCCCGCCGTCAGCTTCACCTGCGGCCGCAGCATCAGGCCGCGCGGCGAGATGCCGCGGATGATCACGTTGGACGGCTTGGCCGAGCCGCGCTTGTTGAGCGAGATGAGCACCACCGTTTCCTTCGACAGCAAGGGCTGGCCGTCGGCGCCGAGCGCGATGGCAGGGTGGCTCGAGGCGATGCTGGCCTGGGTGCGGTCTATGCCGCTCTGCACCTCGGTGTCGGCCGAGCGGCGGATCAGAATCACGTTGTCGTATTCGCCGGTGGTGACCATGGTGTTGCGCAGGCCCTCGTCGAGCATCAGCACCGTGGCGAACACGAACACCACCAGCGCCAGGCCGGCGCCGGTGAGCGTGGTGGTCAGGCGGCGCGCCCACAGATTGCGGGCCACGTATGAGAGCGGGATCTTCAACCTATGCTCCTCAAGCCGTCGACGATGTTGATGCGCACTGCGCGGATGGTCGGCGCGATGGCGGCCAGCGCGCCGATGACCAGCGCCGCCAGCACCTGCTGCAGCACCGTCAGCCGCGACACCTCGAACACCGGGAACATGGTGCCCATCACCTTGCCGAGGAAGCTGGCGAACGGGAACAGGATGACGATGCCGATGGCCGCGCCGAACGCCGCCAGCAGCAGCGATTCGCCGAAGATCATCAGCGCCAGGAAGCCGGGGCCGAAGCCGAGCGCCTTCAGCGTGGCGTACTCGCCCAGCCGCTCGCGCGCGCTCATGGCCATGGTGTTGGCCATCACCGCGCCGATGATGATGATCACCACAAAGGACACCACGCGGATAGCCACCACGATCGCCTCCGACATCGACACGAAGCCCAGTTGGAACGCCTTCTCGGTTTCGGTCAGCGTCTCGGCCAGCGAATTGGCGAACTCCTTGTCGACGGCGGCGGAGATGCCGGCGGCGTTCTCCGGCTGGTCGATCTGCACCACGTACACGCCAATCTGGTTGGCGCGGCGCGGCGCCACCTTCTTCATCGTCTCGTTGACGTAGTCCCAGTGGAAGAACAGGGTGGAGGTGTTGGTGGTGCTTTGCCTGCCGTCGTAGATGCCGCGCACCACCAGCTCCCAGTTGCCCGGATAGATGGTGCCCTTGAGCGGGATGATGTCGCCGACCTTGAAGCCGTATTGGTCGGCCAGCTTGCGGCCGACGATGCAGTCCTTGCGGTCCTTGAGGAAGGCGGCGCGCTGCTCGGGCGGCAGCAGGTAGTCGGGATAGATGTTCAGATAGCTCTCGCCGGAGATGGCGAACTGCGCGAAGAAGTTCTTCGGATCCTTGTAGGTGCCCTGGAACCAATTGGCGAAGCCGACCCCGGACACGCCCTGCACCGCGCGGATGCGCGCCTGGTAGGACAGCGGCAGCGGGAACACCAGCGAGGTCTTGTTGCGCGTGACCAGCGTGGTGTTGGACGCGCCCTCGGCGCCGGCGTACCACGCGTCGACCACCGTCTGCAACAGGCCGAAGGAAAAGATCGCCACCACCAGGCCGAGTATGGTCAACGAGGTGCGCAGCTTGTGGCGCATGGCGTTCTTGAAGATCAGCCGCAATGTGTACATGGAGCGCCTTAAACCAGCTCGCCGGCGAGCAGTTCGCCTTTGTCGAGATGGATCATGTGGCGCGCCTGCGCCGCCGCGTTGGCGTCGTGCGTGACCATGATGATGGTCTTGCCCAGCTGCTGGTTCAGCTGCTGCAGCAGCACCAGGATCTCGGCCGCCGAGTTGCGGTCCAAGTCGCCGGTCGGCTCGTCGGCCACGATCAGCGTCGGGTCGCTGACGATGGCGCGGGCGATGGCCACGCGCTGCTGCTGGCCGCCGGACAGTTCGTTCGGCGTGTGGTCCATGCGGTCGGCCAGGTTGACCATCTCCAGCGTCAGCTCCACGCGCTCGCGCCGTTCGCGCCGCGACAGGGGCGTGAGCAGCAGCGGCAGCTCCACGTTCTCGAACGCCGACAGCACCGGCATCAGGTTGTAGAACTGGAAGATGAAGCCGACGTTGGTCGAGCGCCAGTGCGCCAGGTCGCTCTCGCTCATGCCGGCGATGTCCAGGCCCGCGATGCGCAGCACGCCGCGATCGGGCTTGTCGATGCCGGCGATGAGGTTGAGCAGCGTGCTCTTGCCGGAGCCGGAAGGGCCCATCAGCGCCGTGAAATCGCCGGCCGGTATCGACAGGCTGATATCGCGCAGCACCTCCACCACCTGGTCGCCGCGGCGGTAGGACTTGACCAGGTGTTCGATCAGTACCAGTGGTTCGCTCATCTTATTTTTTCGCCAGGCTGACGGAGGCGCCGTCGTGCAGCTTGGCGTCCGGCGCCAGCACCACCTTGTCGCCGGGCTTGACGCCCTTGACTTCGGTCAGGTCGCCGAGCTTGCGGCCCTGCGTGACGGGCACTTGCTTCACCTTCTCGCCATCGAGCACGAACACCACCGGCTTGCCGTCGCGCGTGGCGATGGCGGCCGGCTGCACGGCCGTCACGGCCTGCTTGTCCTCCGGCGGCACGGCTTTCGACAGGAAGGCCACCTTGGCGCTCATGTCCGGCAGCACGCGCGGATCGTGGTCGACGAAGCGCACCTTGACCAGCAAGGTCGCCTTGCTGCGGTCCATGGTCGGCACCATGCGCGAGACGGTGCCTGCCAGGTGCAGCTCGGGGAAGGCGTCGAGCAGGATCTCGGTCGGCTGGTCGACGCGGATCTTGCTGAGGTTCGATTCGGAGACGTCGGCCTCCACCTCCAGCGTGTCCATGTCGGCGATGGTGACCACCGCGCCCTTGCTGTCGGCGGCGGAGGAGAAGGGCGTGATGTTGTCGCCGACGTTGGCGCTCTTGGTCAGGATCACGCCGTCGAACGGCGCGCGGATCACCGTCTGGTCCAGCGCCACCTGCGCCACCTGCGCGTTGGCCTTGGCGGCGGCGATGGCGGCGTTGAAGCCGGCGATGTTGGCCTTGGCCTTGGCCAGCCGCGCCTGCGCGGTGTCGTAGGCGGAGGCGGTGATGAATTTCTGGTTCAGCAGCTCGGCGGTGCGCTTGAAGTTGGCCTGGGCGTCGAGCAGCTCGGCCTGGCCCTGTTCCAGGTTGGCCTGCGCCACCTTGACGTTGGCCTGCGCCTGGCCCAGCGAAGCGCTGACGTCGCGGTTCTCCAGCCGCGCGATGACCTCGTCCTTCTTGACCTTGCTGCCTTCGAGCACGCCCAGCCACTCCAGCCGGCCGGTGGCCTTGGACGACAGCGCCGCCTTGCGCTGCGCCACCACGTAGCCAGTGGCGTTGAGCAGGGTGTAGCTCTGCGACGGATAGGTCTGCGCCACGGTCACGGTGTCCACGCTGCTCTTGCCGCTGAACTGGCTCATGGCGATCTTGCCGCCGACCGCGAGCACCAGCAGGATCACCGCGATCCGGATCCATCGGCGGCGTTTGGTGCGCAGCCCTTGAACCTGCGCGGGAGCGCCGCGCTCTATTTTCAATCGGGAGATGTCGGGAGTCGCCACAAAATCCTCGCACGGTTCGGATTGCATATAAATTGACGGGAACGTAGCAAATAGTGCTGGAAAATTTCAACTTTTGCAAGTTTGGCGGCGACGACGCCTCAGCAGAGCAAGCCTCGGGTAGCGGGCTGCAGAGCTTACGCCGGCTGTTGCTGCGTGGTGCAATGGATGCCGCCGCCACCGGCCGCGATGGCGTCGATATTCAATTGCACGATGTCGCGTCCGGGAAATTGCTCGCGCAAGATGGCTTTCGTGTTGCGGTCGGCTTTGGCGTCGCCGAAATCCGGGCACAGCACGGCGCCGTTGCAGACGTAGAAGTTGATATAGCCGGCGGCGAACGCCTGGTTGCTGTATTGCGGGCGGACGTCGGCCGGCCCCGGCAAGACCACCACCTGCAGCGGACGGCCGCGGGCGTCGGTGGCCTTGCGCAGTAGCGCGAGGTGGCGCTGGGTGACGGCGTGTTCGGCCGAGGACGGGTCGCTTTCGAAACCGGCCACGACCACGCCAGGTGCGCAAAAGCGCGCATAGAAATCGGTATGGCCATCGGTGATGTCCTGGCCGGCGACGCCGGGCAGCCAGATGACTTTGTCGATGCCCAACACGCGGTGCAGTTCCTGTTCGCACCTTGCCTTGCTGACGCCTGGATTGCGGTTGGCATTCAGTACGCAGCTTTCCGTGATGATGGCCGTGCCGCAGCCATCGACCTCGATGCCGCCGCCTTCGAGCACCAGGCTGCTTTCCAGCGCGGCCGCGCCGGCGCGTGCGGCCATGAAGGCGGCCACTCGCGCATCGTCATGGTAGTCCTGTTTTTTGCCCCAGCCATTGAAGTTGAAGTTGACGCCGGCCAGCGCGCTGCCAGCCTTCCTGACGAAAACTGCGCCGGTGTCGCGCATCCATAAGTCGTCTATTGGCTGCACCAACAACTTGACCTTGTTGCCGCACAGGCGGGCCGCCAGTTCGTAGTCTTCCTCGTTGACCAGCATGTGCACCGGTTCGACGCTTGCGATGGTTTGCGCGATGTGCGCCAGGTTCGCCTGGGCGCCGGCCTTCAGGCGCTTGCCCCATATTTCGTCGTTGGCGCCGAAGGCCATCCAGGTGGCGGCATGGCGCTCGCCTTCGTCGGGCATGCGCCAGCCTTCGCTTGCGGCCATGGCAGGCAGTGCGGGCAGGCCGCTGGCGGCGCCGGACATCAGGCCCATGGCGCCGGTGAGAAATTGTCGCCGTAGCATGATCGTCTCCTGTTTTATGCAATTTCCTGCTGCGTGGTGCAATGGATGCCGCCGCCACCGGCCGCGATGGGATCGATATTGATCTGGACGACCGCGCGCCCCGGGTACAGGTCCACGTATTGCGCCCTGGCCCTGGCATCGGCTTGTGCATCGCCGAACTCGGGTATGAAGATGGCGCCCTTGGTCGCATAGTAATTGATGTAGCCGGCGGCGAAGGTATTCGGATTGTTGCCCGGCCTAATCTGGCCGGGGCCATCGACCGCGACGATCTGCAATGGCTGGTTGTCGGCGTCGGTGGCGCCACGCAAGATGTCCAGGTGGCGGCGGGTCAGCGCGTAGTCGTACGATTCCGGGTCCATATCGCGGTGGGCGATCACCACGCCGGGACGCACAAAGCGCGCGTAAAAGTCTGTGTGGCCATCGGTGATGTCCTTGTTCATGATGCCGGGCAGCCAGATCACCTTGCGGATGCCCAGCAGACGGCGCAGCTCCGCTTCGCACTCGGCCTTGCTCCAATCCGGGTTGCGGCTCGGGTTCAACACGCAGCTTTCCGTGACGATGACCGTGCCTTTGCCATCGACTTCCAACGCGCCGCCTTCCAGCACCAGGCGCGTGGCCAGCAGCGGCACTTGGGCGCGGGCACAGACCAGGTCGGCCACTTGCCTGTCCTTGCCGAACTGCTGCTTGTTGCCCCAGCCATTGAAGTTGAATTTAACGCCGGCCCGTTCGCCATTCGGCTTGCGCACGAAGACAGGTCCGGTGTCGCGTATCCACAGGTCGTCCAGTTCTGCGGGGATCAGCGTAACGCGGGCGTCGAGCAATTGCCGCGCGCTTGCCAGCTCGTCCTGACGCACCAGCATCTTGACCGGTTCGTAGGCTGCGATAGCGTTGGCGATGCGCACCAGCGCCCGTTGCACTTGTGGCACTTGCGCCCGCGTCCAGATGGCGCTGGAGGCGCCGTATGCCATCCACGTCGCCCTGTGGGCTTCTGCCTCGTCGGGCATGTGCCAGATGTCGGAGTTGTTTGCCGCGCCGTTGTTGCCGCCGGCGCCAGCAGGCGGCGTGACCGGAACGGTTCCAGCGGCGTCGGCGCCGCCACCGCCACAGGCGGCCAGCATGCCGCCCATGGCCAGCGCGCTGCCGCCGGCCAGGCAATTGCGTAAGAAGTATCGGCGTGTATTCATCATCCATCCTTTGATTGATTGACAGGAACGGCATTGTGGACGGATAGAGACATGAGAACAAATGATATAATTTGGCTAAATATATTAGGTTTCCTCATATGTCAGAGCATCGTATTCCCTCACTGAAACTTTTGATGGGCTTTGAGGCGGCGGCTCGCCACGGCAATTTCTCGCGTGCGGCGGACGAATTGCATGTGACACAGTCGGCTATCAGCCACCAGGTCCAGCAGTTGGAAGAGCAAATCAAGCAGCCTTTGTTTCGCCGCGCGGGACGGGGTGTTGAGCTGACGGTGGCCGGCGAGGTGCTGCTGCGCAGCGTGCAGCGCTCGCTCACCGTCCTGCGCAGCGGTATGGGGCGCATCGCCACCTACCTCGATCCGGGGCTGGTGGTGCTGGTATGCCCGGCGCCGCTGCTGCATGGCTGGCTGCAGCCACGGCTGCGCACGCTGGAGGCACAACTGCCCGAGTTGTGCCTGCTGCTGTCGGTGGATGAAAGCGCACGGTTTGTCGATGAAATCGATGTCGACATGGCCATCAGCGACCGGCCCATCTTGCAGCCGGGCTTGCAGGAAATCCCATTGCTGCAGGATGAATGGCTGCTGGTGGCGAACAGCGAGCTGGCGGCGCGGCTGGCCGGCGTGCCGCAGGCGCAGCACCATCTGCACGTGGATCTGGTCTGCCTGGAGGAAAGCCTGACCGGCGATGCCACGGCGCCGCTATTTCTGGGGCCGTTGGCGCGCTTTCGCAAGCGGGCGATTTATGACGATGCGCGTCTTTTGCTGGACGCCACCCTGGACGGGCGCGGGATAGCCTGCCTGCCGCGCCTACTGGCGGACGCCAGCCTGGCGTCCGGGCGTTTGCACGTCCTGCCCGGATATCAGCGTGTGCCCGGCGCCACCTGGTGGCTGTCGGGCGTGGCGGAGCAAGCCCGTTCGGAGATTGTCCTGCAGGTATTCGATTGGCTGCGCGCGCAGGGAGCTGCGCATAAGCTGTTGCAATAGCCGAAGGAGGTCAAGCAAAAAAGTATTCGTGTCGCTGATATCTTTGCGGGCGTACGAATCTTTGCAAACCCGGCTGCAGCACCGTTCGGCGCTACAATCTCGCCTTTCCCCAACGGCTATTCTTTTATGACGATCCCGACTCCGATCCTCGATGCGCTGGCGCGCGCAGATGTTTCCTGGCATCCGTTGCTGGTGCAGGGGCTGGAAGCCATGATGGCCGCCACGCCCGACTATCTGCCGCAATTGGCCGATGACCAGTACCTGCCGACCGAACAACGCCTGTTCGCCGCCTTCGCATTGCCGTTGCAGCAGGTGCGCTACGTGCTGGTGGGCGAGGGTCCGTATCCGCGCGCCGAGAGTGCCACCGGCGTCTGCTTCATGGACGGCGCGGTCGGCAGCCTGTGGTCGGAAGAGCAGGGCGGCGGTCTCTCCAAGCCGGTCAACAAGGCCACCTCGCTGCGCAATTTCATGAAGATGTTGTTGGTGGCCGACGGCCAGCTGGCGCCGGACAACACCGCCGGCGAGGCGATGGCCGCCGTCGCCGCCCGTGCCCGCAGCGGATCGGAAAACCACATCCAGTCGCTGGCCGAGATGCAGCAGAAATTGATCCAACAGGGGTTTTTGCTGCTGAACGCATCGTTGGTGTTCCGCAGCCACGTCGCGCCGGCCAAGGACGCCAAGGCCTGGCTGCCGTTTTTCGAGACCGTGATGGCCGGCCTGGCCGCGCAGGCGGCCGCCACGCCGACGATGGTGTTGTGGGGGAAGATCGCTGAACTTTTGAGCAAACTGCCGGTCATGCAGAAATTCCCGCGCATAGTGGCGGAACACCCCTACAACCTGAGTTTCATCGGCAACCGGGACATGCAACAGCTGTTTCAGCCGATGGAGTTGTTGAAACGGTAAGTAACCCTTCTGGCAAAAGGCTCTCCCGGCAAACTTTGTTAAAGTTTGGTATACTTGACTAAATCGATCAACTAATCAGCGCTTAAGCAACACCGTGATTAGCGATGAGGTCGATATTTTAACCTAGTTGAACCGAGGTAGTGATGCGTCTGACCACCAAAGGCCGTTTTGCTGTGACTGCGATGATCGATCTGGCTTTGCGCCAAGGCAAAGGCCCGGTCACGCTCTCCGGCATCAGCCAGCGCCAGGCCATCTCGCTGTCCTACCTGGAGCAGTTGTTCGGCAAGCTGCGCCGCCACGAGATCGTCGAATCGATCCGTGGCCCGGGCGGCGGCTACAGTCTGGCGCGCCGCGCCGACAAGGTCACCGTGGCCGACATCATCATCGCCGTCGATGAGCCGCTCGATGCGACCCAGTGCGGCGGCAAGGAAAACTGCCACGGCGCGGACGCCGCCAGCGGCGCACGCTGCATGACCCACGAACTGTGGGCCACGCTGAACGAAAAAATGGTCGATTACCTCGATTCCGTGTCCCTGCAGGATCTGGTCGATCAACAGAAGCAAAAGAATGCTGAACAAAACGTGGTCGTGATGCACCGTAACCACGCCGCGCTTGGTTAAGAGAACTAGTTAACGGAGTAACCTAGATGAACGCCCCTGAAAAAAACATCGCGCCAGTGAAGTTCCAGACCGCCCCGCATTTCCCGATCTACATGGACTACTCGGCCACCACGCCGATCGATCCACGCGTCGCCGACATGATGATTCCCTACCTGCGCGAGCAGTTCGGCAATCCGGCCTCGCGCAGCCACATGTACGGCTGGACCGCGGAGAAGGCGGTGGAGGAGGCGCGCGGCCACGTCGCGGCGCTGGTCAATGCCGACCCGCGTGAAATCATCTGGACCTCCGGCGCCACCGAGTCGAACAACCTGGCCATCAAGGGCGCGGCCCAGTTCTACAAGACCAAGGGCAAGCACATCATCACCGTCAAGACCGAGCACAAGGCAGTGCTGGACACGGTGCGCGAACTGGAACGCCAGGGCTTCGAGGCGACCTACCTGGAACCGCAGGACAACGGCCTGATCACCATCGAGCAGCTGACCGCAGCCATCCGCCCGGACACCATCCTGGTCTCCGTCATGCTGGTCAACAACGAGATCGGCGTGATCCAGCCGATCGACGAGATCGGCGCGCTGTGCCGCTCGAAAGGCATCATCTTCCACTGCGACGCCGCGCAAGCGACCGGCAAGGTGGCGATCGACCTGCAAAAGACCAAGTGCGACCTGATGACCTTCACCGCCCACAAGACCTACGGTCCCAAAGGCATCGGCGCGCTGTACGTCTGCCGCAAGCCACGCGTGCGTATCGAAGCGCAGATGCACGGCGGCGGCCACGAGCGCGGCCTGCGCTCCGGCACCCTGCCTACCCACCAGATCGTCGGCATGGGCGAAGCGTTCCGCCTGGCCAAAGTGGAAATGGACAGCGAGATCACCCGCATCAAGGGTCTGCGCGACCGCCTGGCCAAGGGCCTGCAGGAGATCGAAGAAACCTACATCAACGGCGACATGGAACACCGCGTGCCGCACAACCTGAACGTCAGCTTCAACTACGTCGAAGGCGAGTCGCTGATCATGGCCGTGAAAGACCTGGCCGTGTCGTCCGGTTCGGCCTGCACGTCGGCATCGCTGGAACCGTCGTACGTGCTGCGCGCGCTGGGCCGCAGCGACGAGCTGGCGCACAGCTCGATCCGTTTCACCATCGGCCGCTTCACCACCGAAGAGGACATCGACTTCGCCGTTAATCTGATGAAGTCCAAGGTACACAAACTGCGTGAGCTGTCGCCACTGTGGGACATGTTCAAAGAGGGCATCGACATCAGCTCGATCCAATGGGCAGCCCACTAATTTTTAAGATACAGGAGCATCAAAATGGCTTACTCGGAAAAAGTGTTGGACCACTATGAAAATCCACGCAACGTGGGCGCGTTCGAAAAGGGTGACGAGACCGTCGGCACCGGCATGGTCGGCGCGCCGGCCTGCGGCGACGTGATGAAGCTGCAGATCAAGGTCGGCGCCGATGGCCTGATCGAAGACGCGAAGTTCAAGACGTACGGCTGCGGTTCGGCCATCGCATCGAGCTCGCTGGTGACCGAATGGGTCAAGGGCAAGACGCTGGACCAGGCCCTGGCCATCAAGAACACGCAGATCGCCGAAGAGCTGGCGCTGCCGCCGGTGAAAATCCACTGCTCGATCCTGGCGGAAGACGCCATCAAGGCAGCGGTACTGGACTACCAGACCAAGCACCCAGTCGCGGCCTAAGTCTGTTTTAACCGGCGGCGTACATCGCCGCCGGCACGGAGAATCAAATGGCAATCACCCTGACCGAAAAAGCAGCCAAGCATATCAACCGCTACATCGAACGCCGTGGTAAAGGCGTCGGTTTGCGTTTTGGCGTGCGTACCACCGGCTGCTCGGGCCTGGCCTACAAGCTGGAATACGTGGACGAAGTCGCGCCGGAAGACAGCGTGTTCGAATCGCACGGCGTCAAAGTATTCGTCGATCCGAAAAGCCTGCCGTACATCGACGGCACCGAGCTAGATTTCGCGCGCGAAGGCTTGAACGAAGGCTTCAAGTTCCATAACCCGAACGAGAAAGACGCTTGCGGTTGCGGCGAGAGCTTCCGCATCTGATAAGCCATGCAAAATCACTTTGAGCTGTTCAATCTGCCGCAGCAGTTTGCCGTGGACGCGGGGGCGCTGGACAGCGCCTACCGCGACGTGCAGGGCCGCGTCCATCCCGACAAATTCGTCAATGCCACCGACGCCGAAAAGCGCGTCGCCATGCAGTGGGCCACCCGCGCCAACGAAGCCTACCAGACCCTGAAGAATCCGCAGAAGCGCGCGCAGTACATGTGCGAGCTGAATGGCGTCGATTTGCAGACCGAGTCCAACACGGCGATGCCGATGGCCTTCCTGATGCAGCAGATGGAATGGCGCGAAGAACTGGGCGACGCCCGCGCCGCCAAGGACAGCGACGCGCTCGAATCGCTCGACAAGCAGCTGCGCAACGAACGCAAGGCGCGCCTGGCGGAGATCGAAAAGCAGATCGACGCCGGCGACTTCCACGCGGCGGCGCAAGGCGTGCGCGCGTTGATGTTTTTGGAAAAAATGAAGCAGGAAATAGATGGAGCGTTAAGTCAGTTAGAGGATGCCTGATGCCCGATGTCGCGATCTTGCTCGGATATATTTCTGAGGGCGTCAAGATCCTCGGTGGCTTGGCATCGTTTTACGCACTAGTCAAATTAAGACAGATTGAGAAACGCTACCTCTTCAAGGCAACCATTCCCGATGTAGTAAAAAACCTGAGGGAGTCGTTACGCCAGCTAAATGCGGCGATGGCCAAGCCCTCTGAAAAACGGGATGCCGTGGTCATTTCACTCAATCACTTGCAGGTAGACGTAAAAAATGTGGTGAGGAAGGCGTTCGGAGATTCTGCGATCATCGCGAAGCAGTTATTGAATCTGGTTGAATCTGCCCAGTTGGCTTCATCCAGCGTCACCAGCAACGTGTTGATTGACATATACGGCAAAGGCATGGGTTTGGTGAGGTCGCTTGAACATGATCAAGTTGATCAAGGTTGGAGCAGAAAATGAGCGAAGACAAGTTTGATCGTTTTGAGCGCGGCGTTTTTCAGATTTTCCGATTGACGCACCTCGGAGAAATGCAATGGTCCAGAAAGAATCCACCGCAGAGTCTGACCGGCGGCACGAATTCAGTCTTTCCCTATTTCTTTGAGGCGGAATACGGAGGGAAACGCCTGGGGCTGTTTCAGGAGCGATATCGCTATGCTATCTCCGAGACTGAAGAACGTTGGGGCGAGCGTGTCGGACTGGTATTGTTAGATTCAGCTGGTGATGTGGAGTTTGAGTTTCCGCTTACGCCGTTCACCGATGATTTGTTTGAAGCAGTAAAAATAAAAGAGTCGAACGTTGATGATTTCCTCAACGTCTTAATGCAATCTGAGCCGCATGGCGTGAAAATATAAATGGCACTTCTGCAAATTTCCGAACCAGGCATGTCCACCGCACCGCACCAGCATCGGCTGGCGGTCGGTATCGACTTGGGCACCACCAATTCGCTGGTCGCCACGGTGCGCAACAGCATTCCAGAAGTGCTGAACGATGAGGATGGCCGCCCGCTGCTGCCGTCCGTGGTGCGCTATCTGCCCAACGGCCATGCCAACATCGGCTACAAGGCGCAGGCCGCGCAGACCACCGATCCGAAGAACACCATCGTCTCCGTCAAGCGTTTCATGGGCCGTGGCCTGGCCGATATCGCCTACGCGGAAAACATGCCCTACGATTTCCAGGACACGCCTGGCATGGTGCAGCTTAAGACCATCGCCGGCGTCAAGAGCCCGGTCGAGATCTCGGCGCAGATCCTGGCCACGCTGCGCCAGCGCGCCGAGGATTCGCTGGGCGACGATCTGGTGGGCGCGGTCATCACCGTGCCGGCCTACTTCGACGACGCGCAGCGCCAGGCCACCAAGGATGCGGCGCAGCTGGCCGGCATCAACGTGCTGCGCCTGCTGAGCGAGCCTACCGCCGCCGCCATCGCCTACGGCCTGGATAACGGTTCGGAAGGTTTGTACGCCGTCTACGATCTGGGTGGCGGCACTTTCGACATCTCCATCCTCAAACTGAGCAAGGGCGTGTTCGAGGTGCTGTCCACCGGCGGCGATTCCGCGCTGGGCGGCGACGATTTCGATCACCGTCTGTTCTGCTACATCCACCAGCAGGAAAAACTGGCGCCGCTGTCGGACGAGGATACCGCCGTGCTGATGGTGAAAGCGCGCGAAGCGAAAGAGCAGCTGTCGACCAAGAACGAAGTGACCGTCGATGCGATCCTCGGCTCCGGCGAGGAAGTACATCTGAAGATCACCGCCGAGACCTTCCAGGAGATCACCAAGCACCTGATCGACAAGACCATGAAGGCCATCAAGAAGGCGCTGCGCGACGCGAGCGTCGACGCGGACGATATCGATGGCGTGGTCATGGTCGGCGGCGCGACCCGCATGCCGCATGTGCAGCGCGCGGTCAGCGAATACTTCCACACCATCCCGCACGCGAACATCGACCCGGACAAGGTGGTGGCGCTGGGCGCGGCGGTGCAGGCCAATCTGCTGGCCGGTAACCGTGCGCCAGGCGACGACTGGCTGCTGCTGGACGTGATCCCGCTGTCGCTCGGCATCGAGACCATGGGCGGCCTGGTCGAGAAGATCATCCCGCGCAATTCGACCATTCCTTGCGCCCGCGCGCAGGAGTTCACCACCTTCAAGGACGGCCAGACCGCGCTGGCGGTGCACGTGCTGCAGGGCGAGCGTGAGCTGGTGTCCGACTGCCGTTCGCTGGCGCGCTTCGAGCTGCGCGGCATTCCGCCGATGGTGGCCGGTGCCGCGCGCATCCGCATCACCTACCAGGTGGATGCGGACGGCTTGCTGTCGGTGTCCGCGCGCGAGCTGCGCTCCGGCGTGGAAGCGTCGATCGTCGTCAAGCCGGCCTACGGCCTGGGCGACGACGACGTCGCACGCATGCTGCAGGATTCGTACAAGTCGGCCGATGTGGACATGGTCGCCCGCGCACTGCGCGAAGAGCAGGTCGAGGCCGAGCGCATCATGCTGGCCACGCAATCGGCGCTGGACGAAGATGCGGGCTTGCTGTCGGACGAAGAACGCGTGGCCGTCGATGCGTTGATGAACAAGGTGCGCGACGTGGTCGCGCAATCGCAGACCGGCGCCGCCGACCACGCGGCGGTGAAGTCCGCCGTCGAAGCGCTGGCCAACGGCACCGAGGAATTCGCATCGCGCCGCATGGATCGCAGCGTGCGCAGCGCACTGGCCGGCAAGACGCTGGACCAGGTAGTTTAAACAAACCTAGAGGTATCAAGTGCCACAAATCGTATTCCTGCCCCACGCAAAACTGTGCCCGGACGGCGCCGTCATCGAAGCCGAAGCCGGCAAGACGCTGTGCGACGTCATGCTTGAAAATGACATCCACATCGAGCACGCCTGCGAGAAGTCCTGCGCCTGCACCACCTGCCACGTGCTGGTGCGCGAAGGCTTCAACTCGCTGAACGAAGCCTCGGAGACCGAGGAAGACCTGCTGGACAAGGCCTGGGGCCTGGAAGCCGTGTCGCGCCTGTCGTGCCAGGCCGTGGTGGCGGACGAGGACCTGGTCGTCGAGATCCCGAAATACACCATCAATCACGCAAGCGAAGGCGGGCACTGAGATGAAATGGACCGACATCACCGCGATTGCGGAAGCGCTCTACGATAAGCACCCGGACATCGATCCGGCGACTATCCGCTTCACCGATCTGCACAACTGGATCGTCGACCTCGAAGAGTTCGACGACGACCACACGCGCGGCGGTGAAAAAGTCCTCGAAGCGATACAGCAGGCGTGGATCGATGAAGCCAAATAAGCAAGCGGCCAAGATCGGCGCAACCGTCACCGGCGCGGACAACATGCCGGAAATCCGCGAGGGCCAGACCGTCGCGCTGCTGCAAGAGCTGCACATCCTCACCCGCGACGGCAAGATGAACCAGGACAGCCGCCGCAAGCTGAAACAGGTCTACCACCTGTACCAGTTCATCGAGCCGCTGCTGAAGGAAGTGCTGGCCGAGAAGGACAGCGTGTCGCTGGTGGACCACGGCGCAGGCAAGTCCTACCTCGGCTTCATCATCTACGATCTATTCTTCAAGGCGCTGAACGACAGCTCGCACATCTACGGCATCGAGACGCGCGAAGAGTTGGTGGCGCGTTCGCAGGAACTGGCCAAGCAGTTTAACTTCCCTGGCATGTCCTTCCTGCCGCTGTCGGTGGCCGAGTCCACCGAATCGAAGCTGCTGCCGGACCAGATTGATGTCGTCACCGCGCTTCACGCCTGCAACACGGCGACCGACGACGCCATCCACTTCGCGCTGAAGAAGAAGGCCAAGTACATGGTGCTGGTGCCGTGCTGCCAGGCGGAAGTGGCGACGGTGCTGAAGAAGAACAAGGCCAAGTCGCTGGCCAAGTCCGCGTTGACCGAGATCTGGCGCCATCCGATCCACACGCGCGAATTCGGCAGCCAGATCACCAACGTGCTGCGCTGCCTGCAACTGGAAGCCCATGGCTACCAGGTCAACGTGACGGAGCTGGTGGGCTGGGAGCACTCGATGAAGAATGAGCTGATCATCGCCACCTACAAGAACCTGCCGCGCCAGCGGCCATCGGAACGCTTGCAGGAAGTGCTGGAGACATTGGGGCTGGAGGAGATGGGCAACCGCTTCTTCACCGAGCAGGTAGCAAAACAGTAAATCAAAAAGGGTGATGGAACGATGAGTGAGCTGAACGAAAAATGGTTGGACCTCCGCAGCGACACCGTCACCCGCCCCAGCGCGGCGATGCGCGCCGCGATGAACGCGGCGGACGTCGGCGACGATGTCTACGGCGATGATCCGACCGTCAACCGCTTGCAGGAATACACGGCCGACTTGTTCGGCTACGAGGCCGCGCTGTTCGCGCCGTCCGGCACGCAGAGCAACCTGCTGGCGTTGCTGGCCCACTGCGGCCGTGGCGATGAATACCTGGTCGGTCAGGAAGCCCACACCTACCGCTACGAAGGCGGCGGCGCCGCGGTGCTGGGCAGTATCCAGCCGCAGCCCATCATCAACCAGCCTGACGGCGGCATCGCGCTGGCCGACATCGAAGCCTACATCAAGCCGGACGATTTCCACTTCGCGCGCACCAAGCTGCTGGCGCTGGAGAACACCAACGGCGGCCGCGTGCTCGGGCTGGACTACCTGAAGCAGGCGACCACGCTGGCACATGAACGCGGCCTGGCCACGCACCTCGACGGCGCGCGCGTCTGCAACGCCGCCGTCAAGCTGGGCGTGAGCCCGCGCGCGGCGGTGGCGGGCTTCGATTCCGTATCGGTGTGCCTGTCCAAGGGCCTGGGCGCGCCGGTCGGCTCCGTCCTGTGCGGCAGCAAGCCGCTGATCGCCGAGGCCAAACGCTGGCGCAAGATGCTGGGCGGCGGCATGCGCCAGGCCGGCATGATCGCGGCTGGCGGCTTGTACGCCCTGCAGCACAACTTCGAACGGCTGGCGGAAGACCACGACAACGCCGCTTACTTCGCGGGCGAACTGGCCAAGCTGAAAAGCATCAAGGTCAGCACGCCGCAAACCAATATTTTCTACGTCGATATCCCGGCCGACGCTTGCCGTGGCCTGAACGATGTGCTGCAACTGACCCGCATACGCGTATCGATGTCGCCGCACCTGCGCATCGTCACGCACATGGATGCGTCGCGCGAGGACATCGACCGCGCCATTACCGTTTTTGGAGATTTCTTCGGATGACCGACACCACCACTGATAACAGCATCCGCCTGGCCAAGCGCCTGTCGGAGATGCGCCCCTGCTCGCGCCGCGAAGCCGAACTCTATATCGAGGGCGGTTTCGTCAGCGTGGACGGCGTCGTGGTGGAGGAGGCGGGCGCGCGTGTGACGATGGAACAGAAGATCGAAGTCGCACCCGACGCCACGCTGCTGGAGATCCTGCCGGTGACGATCCTGCTGCACAAGCCGGTGGGCGCCAACGGCGGCATCGGCAAGGACGGTTCACCGGCGGTGCATCTGCTCAATCCCGCTTCGCTGACGCGCTCCGCGCCGGGCCAGCGCTTCCTTAAGCGCCACCTGGCCAACCTGACCCTGACCACGCCGCTGGAGACCAAGGCCAGCGGCCTGCTGGTGTTCACGCAGGACTTCCGCGTCAGCCGCAAGCTGGTCGACGAAGCGGCCAAGATCGAGCACGAGATCATCGCCGAGGTGACCGGCACGATCGCGGAAAACGGCCTGGCGCTGCTGAACCACGGCCTGCCGTTCAACGGCAAGCCGCTGCCGTCGATGAAGGTCAGCTGGCAGAACGAGAACCGCCTGCGCTTCGCGCCCAAGAATCCCAAGCCGGGCCAGATCGAACATATGTGCAAGCTGGTCGGCCTGACCGTGGTGTCGATGAAGCGCATCCGCATCGGCCGCATCGCGATGGCGAGCCTGCCGGTAGGCGAGTGGCGCTACCTGCAGGATCACGAGCGCTTCTGATTACTTCGCGGTGGTCTGCGACAAAATGAAGGCGTAGGTATCGGCCGCTTCCACGTCCTGCTGCGCGCGGGTCGAGCCCATGCCGTGGCCGGCGTCGAAGTCCACCCGCAGTATCACCGGCTTGCCGCTGGCGGTGGCCGACTGCAGGCGCGCCGCCATCTTCGCCGGATGGAAGGGCGCCACGCGCGGATCGGTCACGCCGGTGGTCAGCATGATGGCCGGGTACCTGGTGCCGTCGACCACCTGCTGGTAGCTGTCGATGCTCTTGAGCGCCTTGAAGCCGGCGGGATCGGCGATCGCGCCCCATTCAGGTTCCTCGCCATAGCCGTTCTGCTCCGCCACGTAGCGCAGCGGATTGTGCCAGCCCACTCCCGACACCACCGCCGCGAACAGGTCCGGCCGCTCTTCCAGCGCGCGGCCCATGGTGATGCCGCCTGCCGAACGGCCGCCGATCGCCAGGTTGGCCGGTGACGTATAACCCTTGGCGTTCATGTCCTCGCACACGGCGATCAAGTCGCGCCAGGTGTTCGGTTTGTTTTCCAGCTGGCCGGCGCGGTGCCACTGGCGTCCGAACTCGCCGCCGCCGCGCACATTGGCGTAGCCGATGATGGCGCCCTGGTCGGCCAATGCCAGCGTGCGGCCAGCGAATGACGGCGTGTACGCCGCCGAGCCATAGCTGCCGTAGGCCGAGATGAAGGCCGGATTTTTCCCGTCCATCTTCAGGCCTTTTTTGTAGATCAGGCTATACGGAATCTGCGTGCCATCCTTGGCGGTGGCGTAGCGGCGCTCGGTGGTGTAGGCGCTGGTGTCGATGGCTGGTTTCGGCGTGATGCCGGTGTCGCTCATCTTGCCGTCGGCGGCCACGCTCCAGATGCCGGCCGGTTCCAGCCAGCCGGTCAGCAGGGCCAGCACGCCCGGCGCGTTCGGATCGGCCTCGATCTCGCGCAGCGTGCCTTCAAAGGGCAGGGCGATGGTGGTCAGCTTGCCGTCGTTGCCCAGGCGCTGCAGCGCGCTCGGGCCGCCGTCCATCGCCCGCAGGTACAGGCCGTCCTTGGCGCGCGCCATGCCTTGCAGGACCAGTTTGGACTCGGCCACCACCTCGGTGGCCTCGGGCAGAGATGGCGCGCTGGCCGAGGTTTTCAGCAGGCGGCCGCGCGGATGGTCCTTGGTCGACAGCAGATACAGGTCGTCGCCGTGCAGGTCGACGTCGGTCACCTCGTCGGCGAAGTCGGCCACCAGCTGCCACTTGGCCTTGCCCTTGACCACATCGCGCAGCGGCGCGGCGTAGATGCGCTTCTCATGCCGCACGTCCGCCAGCATCAGCAGCGCGGTGGCGGAGTGCTGCGAGGTGCCGATGTATGGCGCCTGGATTTTTTCATACGCGATCGCCGGATCGAAGCCGCGCTTCATCAGCAGAGGATCCTTGGCCGGATCGGTGCCCAGCTTGTGGAAGCGGGCCGTCGAATCGAGGTAGCGTTCCGGCGTGTTGTTCTTGCCAGTCAGCTGGTTGTAGAAGAAGCCGGAGCTGTCGTCCAGCCAGCTTGGATCGGCGGCCTGCGTGTCGGCGATGCGTTCCTTGAGGATGGCGCCGGTGCGCACGTCCATGATCTGCAGCACCGAGTCTTCGCTGCCGTCCCTGGACAGGCCGTAGACCAGCTTGCTGCCATCCGGCGAGGCTTGCCACCAGTCCAGCGAGACGTGGCTGGTCTTGGTGTCGAGCTTGGTCGGATCGACCAGCACGCGGTCCTTGCCTCCCTCGCGCACGAACAGTTTGAAGTTGTTGGCGCCGGCCGGACGCTGCTGGTAGAACAGGCGGGCGCCAGCCTTCTGCACGCGCGCCGGCGTGGCCACGTCGCCGGACAGCTGCTGGATGCGGGCCAGCAGCGCGTCGCGTTTGGGCAGCGCGTCGAGCACGGCGCGGGCGTGGGCGTTCTGCTGCTTGAGGTAGGGTAGCCACTCGGGGTCTTTGTCGTTTTCCATCCAGCGGTAGCGGTCGACCACGGCCTCGCCGAAGTAGGTGTCGCTGACTGGTTCAACCCGCGCAACGGGCGCGGCGGGAATGTCGGCCGCGAACGCGGCGGAGACTGACAGGGCGAGGGCCGCCCCGTACATCATGCAAACAACTTTGGTCATTTGTACCCCCTGTGGCGAAAGGCCTATTCTGCCACAGAAGATTGCAAGAATTACACCGCTGGCACGGCCTTCTTTTTCTTTTCCGGCGGCGGTAGCTGGACCAGGCGGGTGCCGGTCAGTTTGTCGTGCAGGAACTGGCGGTCCTTGTCGAGGAAGGCCGTCAGCGACCACAGCAGGATACCGGCGCCGACCGCGCCCAGCGCCTGCCACCGATGCAGGTCCAGCACCAGTGCCGCCAGCAGCGCCGGCAGCACCCACATCCAGCTCAGCAGGTAGCGCACGGCGGCGGTCTGCAGCGACAGGTGGCCGTGGCCGGGACGCACGAGCTTGAGGCGCCAGGTCTTCATCGCCAGCGTCTGGCCGTCGCGGCTCCACTGGTGGATGAAGTAGGCGCCCAGCACCAGGAAGGCCAGCGCCTGGCGCATGTGCTCCAGGGTTGGCGTGTGGCTGCCGTGGACGGCGACTTCAAAAATCAGGAAGGGCAGGAACAGCACCGCGAATCCCAGCAGGGTTTCATAGACCATCGAAATCAGACGGCGCTTGACGGTGGGAATGGTGGCAGGCTGCTTATTTGACATTGCTGTTGGCGGGCTGGGCGGGCGGAACGGATGCCGGCGCGGCAGGCGCGATCACGGGTGCGACGTTCGATGCGTTGGGGATCGGCGCGCCGGTGGCCGGGTCGATGCCGGGCGCTGGCGCGGGCGCCGGTGCGGCGGCGGGCGGCGCTACCACCACGGGCGTCGCGGCCGGGCCGGCGCCGGTCGGCACGGATGGCTTGATCGGCGCCACGGTTTTCATCTTGCTCTGGGTTGGCGTCGGCAGATTGGCGACCTGCTTCTTGGTCGCCGCCCTGGCCGCCAGTTCCTTCTTCTGCTCTTCAGAAAGCTGCTGGTAGGATTCCCACTGCGTGGTCTTCTGCGACGGATCGATCTTCTGCGCGCGGGCGAAGTTCTGGCGCACCTGGCGGCGTTCTTCCGGCGTCATCCTGACCCATTCGCGCATGCGTTCCTGCACGCGGGCCTGCTCGTCCGGCTTCATCGAGGCGTAGCGCTTGACGATGCCCAGCCATTTTTGCTTGCGGATAGGTTCCATCTGGTCCCACTCGGAGGCCAGCGGCTCCAGCGCCTGCTGTTGCGCGGGCGTCAAATCCTTCCACATGGTCTTGTCCGCCGACTTGGCGGGCGCGTGCTTGCCCGCCGCGGCGCCCGGCTGCGCGCCGGCCGCGGATGCGCTTTGCGCGCCGGGCTGCGCCGGCGTCTCCGAACGGCCGCAGCCGACCAGCGCTGCGCTTGCCACCGTCAATACCGCCACCGCCTTAGCGCCCCATGTTGCGTGACCGCTCAATGCCATGCCGCTTACTCGCTTTGGGCCAGATAGGCGTTAAAACCGTGGTCCAGATAGGCGGACAGCGGCAATTCGTCGGACAGCACGGCGGCGTCGAGCTCGGCCAGGTCGGCCACGCGCTGCTCCTGCTCGTACTGGTAGATGCCGGCCAGGCCGCCCACCAGCACCAGCAGGGGCAGGGCCACGCTCATGCGGGTCATCCAGCTGAACGAGAAGAAGCCGGTGCCGGCACCGGCCAGCGCGGTCTTGCGCACGCGCACCTTCAGCGGCGCCTCCACATGGGCCTTCTTGCGGGCGAGCGCCAGCTTGCGCGCTTGCGCCAGGCGGTCGGTGGTCGATGCGGGCAGATCGTCCAGGTGCTCGTTGAGCGCGTGGCGCACCTTGTAAGCGAAATTCAGATCGTCGGTATTCATAATTTGATTCCCTTGGCTTTGAGCGATTCGGCGAGCGTGTGTGTTGCGCGGGAGCAATGTGTCTTCACGCTCCCCTCGGAACATCCCATCGCTTCGGCTGTTTCAGCTACATCCATGTCCTGCCAATAACGCATAAGGAAGGCTTCTCGTTGACGCGCCGGAAGTTTTTGTACTTCGGCATCGATCAGCGCCAGCATCTGCTGGCGCTCGACCTGGTCGGCGCTGGACTCGGCGGCGGCGGAGCCCTCTTCGGCGGCATAGGATTCGAGCAGGTCGAAGTCCTCGTGCTCGTCGCCCGAGGGGCCCATGCCGGAGAACAGGCTGACCCAGGTGTTGCGGACCTTTTCCCTGCGGAAATAGTCGAGGATGGTGGTTTGCAGGATGCGCTGGAACAGCATCGGCAGCTCGGCGGCCGGCTTGTCGCCGTACTTCTCGGCGAGCTTGATCATCGCGTCCTGCACGATGTCCAATGCGGATTCGTCCTTGCGCACTGCGTAGACGGCTTGTTTAAAGGCACGCCGCTCGACGTTTTCGAGAAAGTCGGATAATTCTTTGTCTGTGGCCATGCGTCGGGTGTGGGTACTGCCGGGAAAGCCGGCGCTGGGCCGCTTGATGGCGGCTCGTGAACTGAGCGCATGCTAGCAAAAATTAGCCATTTCTGCATGGTTTTTGCGGCGTGGACGATGCAAAATGCTCCGCAATGCGGAATTTTTCGATATTTCCCTTGCCCAAACCGGTGCGCCCGGTGTACCGTATGGGACGCTTTGAACACCCCGAAGCTCTATGGTCTGGTCGCAGCAGGCACACAACGCCGCAATCGACGAGACGCGCTTTCATATGTCAGCAGTTTGCTCTAACCCGTGCCACAAGCGCGAGAGGTACGCAGAACCGCTACAGACAGATCCGGCCAAACGAGAGTTTGCAGCTAGCACTGCTTTGCACGTCACTACGGTTGACGGAAGAGGCAGGTGTGACTGCAGAGATAAAGGGAAGCAGGGCAATGCTGTAGAGGTGGGCCTACTTCGTTAGGAAAGAGCATCCGATCAATCTCCTATGGACCTTGAAAGGAATGTTTCATGAATACCGAAGCAACCGCATCATCCGGAGCGAACACGCTCACAGGCGCTGAAATACTGGTGCGCTGCCTGGCCGAGGAAGGCGTAGAACACGTCTTTGGCTATCCGGGCGGAGCCGTCCTGTATATCTACGACGCCATCTTCAAGCAAGACAAATTCCAACACGTTCTCGTGCGTCACGAACAGGCCGCAGTGCATGCCGCCGACGCGTACTCGCGCAGCTCGAACAAGGTTGGTGTCGCGCTGGTCACGTCCGGCCCGGGCGTCACCAATGCCGTGACAGGTCTTTCCACCGCTTACATGGATTCCATCCCCATGGTCGTGATCTCGGGCCAGGTGCCCAGCCACGCCATCGGCCAGGATGCCTTCCAGGAATGCGACACGGTCGGCATCACCCGCCCCGTGGTCAAGCACAACTTCCTCGTCAAAGACGTCAAGGATTTGGCGGAAACCGTCAAGAAAGCCTTCTTCATCGCCCGCACCGGCCGTCCAGGCCCCGTGCTGGTCGACATCCCGAAGGATATCTCGATGCACAAGACGACCTTCTCGTACCCGAAAGAGGTCGAGATGCGTTCGTACAAGCCGGTCGACAAGGGCCATTCGGGCCAGATCCGCAAGGCGGTCCAGCTGCTGCTGCAGGCCGAACGCCCGATGATCTACACCGGCGGCGGCGTCATCCTGGCCAACGCCTCGCCCGAGCTCAACAAGCTGGTCGACAAGCTGGGCTTCCCGGTCACCAACACGCTGATGGGCCTGGGCGCCTACCGCGCCAGCGACGAGAAATTCGTCGGCATGCCCGGCATGCACGGCACCTACGAAGCGAACATGGCGATGCAGCACTGCGACGTGCTGATCGCCATCGGCGCCCGCTTCGACGACCGCGTGATCGGCAACCCGAAACACTTCGCCTCCAACCCGCGCAAGATCATCCACGTGGACATCGATCCCTCGTCGATCTCCAAGCGCGTGAAGGTGGACATCCCCATCGTCGGCAACGTCAAGGACGTGCTGATCGAATTCCTGGCCCAGCTCGACGCCGCGGACGCCAAGCCGAACGCGCCCGCGCTCAAGGACTGGTGGAAGCAGATCGCCGAATGGCGCGGCCGCGATTGCCTGAAGTATCCGACCTCGGACCTGGTGATCAAGCCGCAGTCCGTGGTGCAGAAGCTGTGGGAAGTGACCAAGGGCGACGCCTTCATCACCTCCGACGTCGGCCAGCACCAGATGTGGGCCGCGCAGTACTACCCGTTCGACAAGCCTAAGCGCTGGGTCAACTCGGGCGGCCTGGGCACGATGGGCGTGGGCCTGCCGTACGCCATGGGCGTGCAGATGGCCAACCCGGACGCCACCGTTGCCTGCATCACCGGCGAAGGCTCGATCCAGATGTGCATCCAGGAACTCGCGACCTGCAAGCAATACCATCTGACGCCGAAGATCATCATGCTGAACAACCGCTTCCTGGGCATGGTCCGGCAGTGGCAGCAGATCGACTACGGTTCGCGCTATTCCGAGTCCTACATGGATTCGCTGCCGAACTTCGAGAAGCTGGCTGAAGCCTACGGCCACGTCGGCATGCGCATCGAGAAGCCGGGCGACGTCGACGGCGCGCTGCGCGACGCCTTCGCCATGAAGGACAAGCTGGTCTTCATGAACTTCATTACCGATCAATCGGAAAACGTCTGGCCGATGGTGAAAGCGGGCAAAGGGCTCTCTGAAATGCTGTTGGGTTCGGAGGACTTATAACATGCGACACATTATCTCTGTCTTGCTGGAAAACGAAGCCGGCGCGCTGTCGCGCGTGGTGGGCCTGTTCTCGGCCCGTGGCTACAACATCGAAACGCTGACCGTGGCGCCGACCGAGGACGCGACCCTGTCGCGGATGACCATCGTCACCACCGGCTCGGACGACATCATCGAGCAGATCACCAAGCACCTGAACCGCCTGATCGAGGTGGTCAAGGTGGTCGATCTGACCGAAGGCCAGCACATCGAGCGCGAACTGATGCTCATCAAGGTGCGCGCGGTGGGCAAGGAGCGTGAGGAGATGAAGCGCACGGCGGACATCTTCCGCGGCCGCATCATCGACGTCACCGAGAAGACTTACACGATTGAACTGACCGGCGCCAAGAGCAAGCTCGACGCGTTCATCGATTCGATCGACCGCGCTTCCATCCTGGAAACGGTACGTACCGGCGGTTCCGGCATCGGACGCGGCGAACGCATCCTCAAAGTTTAATCAAATTCAAAAATACTACTAAGGAAATACCATGAAAGTTTTCTACGACAAAGACGCTGACCTCTCCCTGATCAAGGGCAAAAACGTAGCCATCATCGGCTACGGCTCGCAGGGCCACGCCCACGCGCAAAACCTGAGCGACTCCGGCGTCAATGTGACCGTCGGCCTGCGCAAGGGCGGCTCCTCGTGGAGCAAGGTCGAGAAGGCCGGCCTGAAAGTGGCGGAAGTGAACGACGCGGTCAAGGCCGCCGACGTCATCATGATCCTGCTGCCGGACGAGAACATCGCCCAGGTCTACAACGAAAACGTCGCGCCGCACGCCAAGCAAGGCGCGGTGCTGGCCTTCGCCCACGGCTTCAACGTGCACTACGGCCAAGTCGTGCCGCGCGCCGACCTGGACGTGATCATGGTCGCACCGAAGGCCCCAGGCCACACCGTGCGCGCCACCTACACCCAGGGTGGCGGCGTGCCGCACCTGATCGCCGTGTACCAGGACAAGTCCGGCATCGCCCGCGACATCGCCCTGTCGTACGCCTCGGCCAACGGCGGCGGCCGTGCCGGCATCATCGAGACCAACTTCCGCGAAGAGACCGAGACCGACCTGTTCGGCGAACAGGCTGTCCTGTGCGGCGGCGCGGTCGAGCTGATCAAGGCCGGCTTCGAAACCCTGACCGAAGCGGGCTACGCTCCGGAAATGGCTTACTTCGAGTGCCTGCACGAGCTGAAGCTGATCGTCGACCTGATCTACGAAGGCGGCATCGCCAACATGAACTACTCGATCTCGAACAACGCCGAATACGGCGAGTACGTGACCGGTCCCAAGGTTGTGACCTCGGCCACCAAGGACGCGATGCGTCAGTGCCTGAAAGACATCCAGACCGGCGAGTACGCCAAGTCCTTCATCCTGGAAAACAAGGCGGGCGCTCCGACCCTGATCTCGCGCCGTCGCCTGACCGCCGAGCACCAGATCGAAGAAGTCGGCGCAAAACTGCGCGCCATGATGCCTTGGATCGCCAAGAACAAGATGGTCGACCAGTCGAAGAACTAAGCTTGCTCTTCGCCACGAAAAAGCCGGCACTGGTTGCCGGCTTTTTTGCGTCCGCGCGTTCCGGTGTGAATATGTGCGCATATTGCGAAGTTTCTTTCAGGTACTATTGCCGGACGATTTACTTCCTCTTAGAACTATGAAACGTCCTACCTCCGTCAGCGTCATCGCCTGGATACTGATCGTCACCTCGCTCATTTCCTTAGTCTCCAGCTACGTCAGCATGGACAAACCCATCGTGCGCGAACTCATGTCCAAGAGCCTGCTGCCGCTGTCCGTCCAATACGCCATGATGTTTGTCGGCCTGGCCGTCAGCGTGGCGACGGGCGTCGCCATGTTGAAAGGCCTGGGCTGGGGACGGCTGGTGTATTTTGCCTGGAGCGTGCTGGGCCTCGTGGTCGGTCTGGCGACGTCGCCGATGAAAGTGGCGATGGTGCCCGGCGCCATCCTGCTGGCGATTTTTGCCTTCTTCCTGTACCGCCCGAAGGCCAACGCCTACTTCAGCGGGCAGATGGCGGCTAACGATGCGTAAGGTACTGAGCGTTATCTGCCAGGTCATCGCCGGCTTCTTTTTCTACATGGTCAGCATGCTGGCCTTCATGAGCGGCTTCCCTGCCATGGGCAAGGCCGCCATGCTGGCCGGATTCTCGGTGCCAGCCTTCATCGCGCTTGCCATCGCGCTGGCATTGACCGGCCTGCGCAATTGGAAGAAGGATACCGGCGTGATGCTGTTGTCCATGTCGGCATTTAACGGATTCGTCATCTTGTCGATGGCGTGCATGTTGACGAGCGAGGAGTTCCGCAAGTTGGTGCCGGCCGATTCCTTCGCGATGTTCGGCGCCTATTTCGTCGGCGCCCTGGTCCTCGCCGCCTTTGCGCTCCTGGGCTGGATATTGTTTAAGTCCGGCGGCGGCATGGCGGAGCAAGTTGCCTCCGTATAGCGGAGCTGGCATTTTCACGTTTTTTTTGAACCTTTTTCGCTGCGGGGCGCATTCACAGGAAATCACACTTGTGGATACGCCATGCACATCTCATTCAAGTCTGCAGTTCCATTCCTTGTCGCGCTCCTTCTTGCCGCTTGCGGCGGTGGCGGGACGGACGCGCCGCCCACGCAGATGACGCGCCTGGCTGGCACGGTGCGTCTTGGTGCCGTCAATGCCACCGACTACGCACCGCTGGTGCAGCAGCTGTATATCTCATACTTCGGCCGACCGGCCGATAGCGGCGCGCTGGTCAATTTCGAGGCGCAGTTGCAGCAATTGAACGCGCCAACCGGCATCGGCGCCATGACCATAGGCTACGCCAACGACGCCAACGTCCATGCGCTGATCGACAGCTTTAGCACCAGCAAGGAATCGGCAGCCTTGTATTCCGGCGACAACGAGGCCTTTGTCATCGCCATTTTCCAGAACGTGCTGGGGCGCTCGCCGGCGCCCACCGGCAAGGCTTTCTGGACCAATGCGCTGAACGGCAATTTGCTGAGCCGGTCCAACGCGGCGTTGACCATTATGTCTTCGGCGCTGCAAAACACCACGCCGCAAGGCTTGCTCGACGCCAGGCTGATCAACAACCGCGTCGCGATCAGCTCGGCCTTCACCGCCGCCCTCAACACCGATGCGCGCGTCAATGCCTACAAGGGGCAAGCCGCGTCGGCGACAGCGCGGGCGATGCTTGCTTCGGTGGACGCGAATACCGACCCCGCCACCTTCGGTTCCTTGGTCGACGCGACGATCAATACCTTGCTTGCCGCGGCCGCGCCACCTCCGGCGTTCTCGACCGTGAGCGGCATCATCAGCCAGCGCTGTCTCAGCTGCCATACAGGCAGTTTCGCGCAGGGTGGCGTTCAGCTGAACAGCTCCGCCAATATACATGCCCAGGCGCAGAACATTTACGATGCGGTGGTGGTCACCCGTGCGATGCCCTTCAATAACGCCACCGGCATGACGGACGCCGAGCGCGATATCGTCAAGGCCTGGTTCCTGGCCGGGGCCAACTGATCCGGCTTTAGCCAGCCGCCGGCCGGTGGGCCGCGCGCTGGCGCAGCAGCAGGGCCCCGGCGGCGCCAAGTGCGATGAGCGAAACGGCGATCATCTCCGCCTGCGTGGCGTGCAGGCCGGCGACATTGAACACCGGATTGACGCGGATCTGCTCGATCAGCAAACGCTCCACGCCGGCCAGTATCAGATACACAGAGAACAGCCAGCCGAAGCCGAACGCATGCTTGCGCAAGGCCCACAGCAGCGCGAAACACAGCGCGGCCATCGCGGTTTCGTACAGCGGCGTCGGATACACGCCGGGCAGGGCGATCAGCTCGCCGTAGATGTTGTTGTCGTAGGTCTGCGCCCACAGCCAGGCCGGCAGCCAGTCCGGCTTGAGCGCCATGTTGGCCGCGATGCCCCAGTCGCCGTCGCCCGACACCTGGCAGCCGATGCGGCCGATGGCGTAGCCCAGCATCATCGCCGGCGCCGCCGCGTCCAGCAGCGGACGCACCGGCATGCGCCAGCGCCGCACGCACACCATGCCGGCCAGCGTGCCGAGGATCAGCCCGCCGAAAATGCTCAGGCCCGAACGCGTGAAGATCATGCCCATCGGGTCGGCGGCAAACTGGTCGGTGTGCTCCAGGATATGGAACAGGCGTGCGCCGAGGACGCCGGCCACCATCACCACCACCATGAAATCGCTGACCACGTCCTGCGGCGGCACGTCCGCGCCGCGCACGCGCGCCGGCCCGATCCGGCCCGCCTCATACAGGCGCTTGAGCTCGGCCCGGAACAGCGCGCCGGCCACCAGCGCACCCAGCGCCACGAACAGGCCGAAGGTCGCCAGCGGCAGCGGCAGCTCGTAGCCGGTCCAGGCTTTGATCACGTCACTCAAATAGGGATACGACATATCGGCTTTCAAAATGCATACTTCGCGCACTGTAGCACAAGGTGGTTTGTTACAAACATTCACCATGTCTTACATATCGCTGCGGCAATTTCGGGTAAAGTTCGCCTTGTTGTAAATTTAACTTTGGAGCCCGCAATGACCGTCATGAAAACTTTCGCCGCAGCCGCTGCCGCCTCCTTCGCGCTTGCCGCGCACGCCGCCCCGCTTGAATCGCTGCCGACCTCCGGCACGCTGGTCGTGGTGCCGGCCTTCGGCGAAGTCAAGCACGCCAACGATCAGGCAGTCGCCACGCTGGCGATCGAAGAGCAGGACAAGGACAAGGCCGCCGCCGCCTCGCGCGTCAACCTGAAGATGAAGCAGGGCCTGGACATCGTCAAGCGCGAAGACCCCGGCGCCAGCCTGAAGACCCAGGGCTACTACACCTATCCGGTCTATCCCGAGGAACGCCAGACGATCAACGGCCAGCCATCCAAACCGCGCGTGCCGACCGCCTGGCGCGTGGGCCAGTATCTGCAGGTGACCACCACCAACCTGGAGAAGCTGCCGAAGACCGTGGCCGCCGCCCAGAAGATCCTGACCCTGAACGGCCTGCAATTCGGCCTGACGCCGGAAACCACCCGCCAGCTGGACGACCAGCGCATCGCCGCCACCTACAAGAACCTGAACGAGCGCATCGGCTCGATCGCCAGCGCGATGGGCCGCAAGGTCGGCGACGCGGTGCTCGACACGGTCGACTTCGAAGGCTCGGGCAACTACGCTCAGGAACGCATGGGCGGCGCCCCGGCGCCGATGATGATGCGCGAGGCCAAGATGATGGACTCCGCCGCGGTGGCCGAGCCGAGCTTCGAGCCGGGCGAGACCACGCTGCAAATGACCCTGGTCGGCAAGGTGCGCTTCAAGTAAGGCCCGGTGCGCGGCGGCGCACATTCAGGTACAGTGACGATTGCTTTTCTATTAATCCTGGAGATCGTTATGACTGCACTGAAACACCTGGCCGCCGCCGTGATCGCCGCTTGCGCGCTGTCCGCGCAGGCCGCGCCGCTGGAATCCCTGCCGACCGCCGGCACGCTGGTCGTCGTACCGGCTTCCGGCGAAGTCCGCCACGTCAACGACCAGGCCACGATCCTGCTGTCGGTCGAGGAAATCGACAAGGACAAGGCCGCCGCCGCCTCGCGCGTCAACCAGAAGATGAAGCAGGGCCTGGACATCGTCAAGCAGGAAGATCCCCAGGCCAGCCTGAAGACCCAAGGCTACTATACCTATCCGGTGTATCCCGAGGAGCCGGCGCCGGTGAACGGCCAGCCGCGCAAGCCGCGCGTGCCGACCGCCTGGCGCGTGGGTCAGTCGCTGCAGGTGGTCACCACCAACCTGGCGGGATTGCCGAAGACCGTAGCCGCCGCTCAACGCGTGCTGGCCTTGAATAATCTGCACTTCGGCCTGGCGCCGGACACCACCCGCAAGCTCGACGACCAGCGCATCGCCGCCGCCTATGCCAACCTGAACGAGCGCATCAACTCGATCGCGCATGCGATGGGCCGCAAGCTCGGCGACGCCGTGCTGGACACGGTCGATTTCGAAGGCTCGGGCAATTACCTCGACCGCGTGTCGGTCACAGGCTCGTCGCGCATGGTCACCGCCATGGCCAGCAACGTTGCCGCGCCAGTGGAAGAGCCCAGCTTCGAACCGGGCGAAACCACGCTGCAGATGCGCCTGGTGGGCAAGGTGCGCTTCAAATAAGCAAACCCGGGCAGAATAGGGGGATGGCGCGCCATCCCCTTTTTTACGGTCGCCTCCTCTATAATGACGGGGCAATACGACCAGTTAATCAGAAACGGAACCCTATGGCCAAATTCCCCCGCCGCCGAGCCAAGAATGGCGCAGTCCAAGCGAAAACGCCCCAGATGTCGCGCTTTAGCCGCTTCGCGCGCCGCGCCAGGGGCGAGGACCTCGACCGGCCGCGCCACCGCGGGATTTATCTGTTGCCGAACGCCTTCACCACCGCCGCGCTGTTCTGCGGCTTCTACGCCATCGTCATGGCGATGAACCAGAAGTTCGAACACTCCGCCTGGGCCATCTTCATCGCCATGGTGCTCGACGGCCTGGACGGCCGCGTGGCCCGCCTGACCAACACCCAGAGCGAATTCGGCGCCCAGTACGACTCGCTGTCGGACATGGTGTCCTTCGGCGCCGCGCCGGCGCTGGTGATCTACGAGTGGTCGCTGCGCGGCCTGGGCAAGCTGGGCTGGATCGCCGCCTTCGTCTACTGCGCCGGCGCCGCGCTGCGCCTGGCCCGCTTCAACACCAACATCGAAGTGGTCGACAAGCGCTTCTTCCAGGGCTTGCCGTCGCCGTCGGCCGCCGCGCTGGTGGCCGGCTTCGTGCTGCTGATGGTGGACCAGGAAGTGTCCGGCCTCGAACTGCGCTGGGTCTCGTGGAGCATCGCCGTGTTCGCCGGCCTGACCATGGTGACCAACGTGCCGTTCTACAGCTTCAAGGACGTGAACTTCCGCAAGTCGGTGCCCTTCATCGCCGTGTTCCTGATCGCGCTGGTGTTCGCGCTGGTGTCGATCGACCCGCCGAAGGTGCTGTTCCCGATCTTCATCGCCTACGGCCTGTCGGGCTATGTGGTGTCGGCCTGGCGGCTGGCCAAGGGCAAGAAGGTCAGCCTGATCCAGACCGACGAGCACACCAGCGACCCCAGCGAGCGGCGCTAAACCAACAGGGGCGGCAGGCCCTGAGAATTCAAGCAACGAAGCATCAGCCACGGAGCCATCATGAGTAACTCATCCAACCGCCTCATCATCTTCGACACCACCTTGCGCGACGGCGAACAATCGCCCGGCGCGTCGATGACCAAGGACGAAAAGGTCCGCATCGCCAAGCAGCTCGAGCGCCTGCGGGTGGACGTCATCGAAGCGGGCTTCGCGGCCGCCTCGCAGGGCGACTTCGAGTCGATCAAGGCGATCGCCTCGGTGGTGCGCGAATCGACCATCTGCTCGCTGTCCCGCGCCAACGACCGCGACATCGCGCGCGCCGCCGAAGCGCTGGCGCCGGCCGAACGCAAACGCATCCACACCTTCATCGCCACCTCCAAGCTGCACATGGAGATGAAGCTGCGCATGCTGCCCGACCAGGTGCTGCTGCAGGCGCGCAACGCGGTGCGCTTCGCCCGCCAGTTCACCGACGACATCGAATTCAGCCCGGAAGACGGCAGCCGCTCGGACGAGGACTTCCTGTGCCGCGTGCTGGAAGGCGTGATCGACGAGGGCGCGACCACCGTCAACTTCCCGGACACGGTGGGCTACGCGGTGCCGGAGATTTTCGGCGAAACCATCCGCCGCCTGCGCGAGCGCATCCCCAACTCCGACAAGGCCATCTGGTCGGTGCACTGCCATAACGACCTGGGCCTGGCCGTGGCCAACTCGCTGGCCGGCGTGATGATAGGCGGCGCGCGCCAGATCGAGTGCACCATCAACGGCCTGGGCGAACGCGCCGGCAACACCGCGCTGGAGGAAGTGGTGATGGCGCTGCGCACGCGCAAGGCTTACTACAACCTGGAGGTCGGCGTCGACACCACGCAGATCGTCGCGGCCTCCAAGATGGTGTCGCAGATCACCGGCTTCGCCGTGCAGCCCAACAAGGCCGTGGTGGGCGCCAACGCGTTCGCGCACGCCTCCGGCATCCACCAGGACGGCATGCTCAAGTCGCGCGAGACCTACGAGATCATGCGCGCCGAGGACGTGGGCTGGGCCGCCACCAAGATCGTGCTGGGCAAGCTGTCGGGCCGCAACGCCTTCAAGCAGCGCCTGCAGGAGCTGGGCATCGACCTGGAATCGGAGGCGGAGGTCAACGCCGCCTTCATCCGCTTCAAGGAGCTGGCCGACCGCAAGGCCGAGATCTTCGACGAGGACATCCTGGCGCTGGTGTCGGACGAGGAACAGGCGCAGGAGCATGAGTACTACCGCTTCATCTCCCTGTCCCAGCAATCGACCTCGGGCCAGACGCCGAGCGCGAAGGTGGCCTTCATGGTCGACGGCGAGGAGCACGTCTCCGAAGGCAAGGGCGACGGCCCGGTCGACGCCACCGTCAACGCCATCGAATCGGAAGTGGGCAGCGGCGCCGAGCTGGTGCTGTTCTCGGTCAACGCGATCAGCACCGGCACCCAGTCGCAGGGCGAGGTGACGATGCGCTTGTCGAAGGAGGGCCGCATCGTCAACGGCGTGGGCGCCGATCCGGACATCATCGTCGCCTCGGCCAAGGCCTACCTGTCGGCGCTGAACAAGCTGCACTCGAAGATCGAGCGCGTCAACCCACAACCCTGAATCGACATGAAATTCAAAGTTATCAGCCTGGCCGCGCTTGCGCTCTGCACTGCGGCCGTTTCCCATGCCGCCTCCAACGGCGACGTCAGCCCGGGCACGGTCGCCGGCCAGTTTGTGGACGCGCTGCAGCATCAGCGCTTCCAGCAGGCCGCGGCCATGTTCGCGCCGGAGGCCGCACAAGACGCCGAGCGCATCTTGAAGCGCGCCGATGACAGCCTTGGAGGTTTTGCGACCATGCATCCTGTCGCGACGCTGCCGGACGGGAACAGCATCAAGCTGGAAGTGCCGGCGCATAAGCAAGTGGCGCAGAAGTTTGTGCAACTCCGCTACGCGTCCACCGCCAGCGATGGACAGCCGGTGTTCTACGAATTGAACCTCACGTCCGGCAAGCTGCCGGCGAAGGTTCTGTCGTTCGGGCTGCATCTGCCCGCGACGGACGAGCAATCGACCAAGCGCGCGCATCAACTCGTGAGCGCCATCAGCCGTTGAAGTGCGCTTTGGAGATGGCGCGGCATGACAAATGTCAGCGCCATCTCGTGACACACTTGACTGTCGGCCCCGATATGCCTGTTCCATCATGACCAACCCGTTGCAACAAGACGGGCAGCGTCCATTCGAACAGGAGCAGTCCCATCCATGAGGAACTTGATATTGACGGTGTTGTCAGTGGCGATGACACTTGCCACCGCCTGCGTGCAGGCTGCCGGATTCCAACACGGCTTTGCCGCCGACCCCGATGGCAAGCCGCTGGAGATCGGCATCTGGTATCCGAGCAAGGCAAGGCCGCAGCCCATGCCGGTGGGATTGACGACGATGTCGGTCGCGCTCAACGGCGCGGTGGAGGGGCGCGCCTTGCCGCTGGTGGTCATGTCGCACGGCACGGGAGGCTCGTTCATCGGACACTAGGACACGGCCATCGCGCTGGCGGACGCGGGCTATGTCGTCGCGGCGGTCACGCACACTGGCGACAACTATCTCGACCAGAGCCGCAGCCTGCTCATCATCGATCGCCCCAGGCAAATGAGCCGGGTGATCGACCATATGCTGACAAGCTGGGACGGCCACGCCGCGATCGATCCTGCGCGCATCGGCATGTTCGGATTTTCCGCCGGCGGCTTTACCGCGCTGGTCAGCATCGGTGGGCGCCCCGATTTTTCCAGGGGCGCGTCGATGTGCCGCGAATATCCGGAAGACTATGCCTGCCGGCCCGAAGCATACGCCGCTTCAAACAGCTATCTTGTCGGTTTGACGTTGCGCGGGTTGCTTTACAATGCCGCCAATGATTTCTTGCACAGGAGAGCCGCATGATCGCCGTGATATTCGAAGTCATCCCCAGCACCGAAGGCTACGCCGAGTACCTCGACCGGGCCGCCCAACTGGCGCCCATGCTGGAAAAAATCGACGGTTTCATTTCCATCGAACGGTTTGAAAGCCTGAAGTCGCCGGGCAAATTACTGTCGTTGTCGTTCTGGCGCGATGAGCAGGCGGTGCGCGCCTGGCGCGAGCAGGAGCAGCATCGCGAGGCGCAGCGTGCGGGCCGTGCCGGCGTGTTCGACGACTACCGCCTGCGCGTGGCCAGCGTGATCCGCGATTACGGTTTGATGGAGCGCGACCAGGCGCCGCCATTCCATCCGCCGGTTGCCGCGCGATGAGCACGCCGCAACCGCGCTTCGCCCGCGTGGCAGCAGCCATCGGCGACCCGACCCGCGCGCTGATGCTGTCGCGCCTGCTCGATGGCCGCTGCTACACCGCCACCGATCTGGCGCAGCACGCCGGCGTATCGGCGCCTACCGCGTCTCAACACTTGAAGCTGCTGGTGGATGAAGGGCTGGCGCGCGTGCGTCCGCAGGGACGCCACCGCTACTACATGCTCGTCGACGGCAACGTCGCCCATGCGCTGGAGGCCTTGCTGCGCGTGGCAGACGGCGCGCTGCCCGAGGCCACGCGCTGGCAGGCGCCGGCCATGCGCGGCCTGCGTCATGCGCGCAGCTGCTACGGCCATCTGGCCGGCGTGCTGGGCGTGGAGCTGTGCCGCTGCTTTGTCGACAACGGCTGGGTGCTGGCGGGAGAGGGCGACGGCCACGAGTATCCGCTCACGCCGTCGGGCCAGCAGCAGATGCGCAAGCTGGGCATCCAGTTGTCCGAAGCGGCGCCGGCCCAGCGTCAGCTGTACGGTTGCGTCGACTGGTCCGAACGGCGCGACCATTTCGCCGGGCCGCTGGCGGTGGCCTTGCTCGACAACTTCGTCGAACGCGGCTGGCTGCGCCGCGGCGACGACACGCGCGCGCTGGAGGTGCCGGCCAGCGGCAAGGCCGCGCTGGCCGCATGGCTCAAAAACGGCGCCTGACGTCAGCGGTCAGGCCGTTCCTGCTCAGCGCGCGCGGCGCGATTCGCGTTCCGGGTCCGGCCCGTTGACCATGGCCTGGACGATGCCGTTGCGGTCGAATTCCACATGCATCACCGAGTCCCACACGTTTTGCTCCTTGTAGCGATAAACCCACACATCGCCGTCCACGCTGGCGTAATGCACTTGCTGGGCCGGGCGGCCGAAGGTGCTCAGCACGGTTTGCTTGTTATCCTTGTGCGGTTTGATGGTGGCGAACTTCTCGCTGCTGAGCACCTGTTCGAAGGAGATCAGCTTGCCGTCCGGGCCAATGCGCGCCATGCGGGTGTACTGGCCGAACGGGCCGCCCGCGTATTCAAGCATCGTGTCGGCGCCGTTGGCGTAAGTCGCGGTGGGCTGGCCCAGCTTGGCCTTAACGGCCTCGGCGGGTTCGCCGGCCGCCAGCGGAGGGGTGTTGAGGCTGGCGCAAGCGCTCAGCACGGCTGGCAATATTGCCACAAATATCAGTTTTTTCATCGCAAACCCCTCTGTTGGACCGGAAAGATGGAACAATTGTAGCCAACACAGGATACATGTGGGAGTTTTTCCGCTATACTTCCGGGTCTGGTCTTCGGATCAGTTTTTTTTGAAGTTCACGGTGGGCAGGGTTCAGACTCCGCGCACCGCATGTTAAAGGTAAATATCATGACCGTAGAAAACATCAACAAAGCCGCCATTATCGCGGACAACGCCCGTGGTCAAAAAGACACCGGCTCCCCAGAAGTTCAAGTTGCGCTGCTGACCGCACGCATCAACGAATTGAACGGCCACTTCAAGGCACACAGCAAGGATCACCACTCGCGTCGTGGTCTGATCATGATGGTTAACCGTCGTAAGAGCCTGCTGTCCTACCTGAAGGGCAAAGATGCTACCCGTTACCGCGATCTGATCGCTAAACTGGGTCTGCGTAAGTAATTTTTGCGTCATCCGGCTTAATCGAAATGCCTGCGCCAGTTTGCTGACGCGGGCATTTTGTCATTTTTGCCGGGAAAATTGCCAAGCGGAATAGCGTCTTGGCAGTGCGACATGGAATTCCTGGGTTTTAGCAGTTGCAGTAAAGACGGCAACTATGCCGTCTGTGGTGAGGTGAACGACAGCCCCTGAAAATCTGTCGGCAAATAGAAAGGGATTACCCATGTTTAATAAAGTTACGAAAACCTTCCAGTACGGTCAACACACCGTGACGCTGGAAACCGGCGAAATCGCTCGCCAGGCCTCCGGCGCAGTCATGGTGTCGATTGAAGATACCGTGGTGCTGGCCACTGTCGTGGCGCGCAAAGACGCCAAGCCAGGCCAGGACTTCTTCCCGCTGACCGTCGACTACGTTGAGAAAACCTATGCTGCCGGTAAGATCCCGGGCGGTTTCTTCAAGCGTGAAGGTCGTCCTTCGGAAAAAGAAACACTGACATCCCGCCTGATCGACCGTCCGATCCGTCCTCTGTTCCCGGAAGGCTATCTGAACGAAGTGCAAGTGATCATTCACGTGCTGTCGGTCAACCCGGAAATCGATCCGGACATCGCCGCCATGATCGGCGCATCGGCCGCCCTGTGCGTGTCGGGCGTGCCGTTCAACGGCCCGGTCGGCGCAGCGCGCGTCGGCTACGCCAACGGCCAGTACATCCTGAACCCTACCGTTGAACAACTGAAGACCTCGCAGATGGATCTGGTGGTCGCCGGTACCGAAACCGCCGTGCTGATGGTGGAATCGGAAGCGCAGCAGCTGTCCGAAGAAGTCATGCTGGGCGCCGTGGTGTTCGGCCACACCCAGATGAAAGCGGTCATCGACGCGATCCACGACCTGGTGCGCGACGGCGGCAAGCCGGAAGTTGAATGGGTCCCGCCAGCGAAGAACGAAGCGCTGATCGCCCGCGTGGCGCATTTCGCCGCCGGCAAGATCAACGAAGCCTACCAGACCAAGGACAAGCAGGAGCGTACCGCCAAGCTGAAGGCCGCCACCAGCGAAGTGCTGGCCGACCTGTCCGCCGAAGCTGCCGCCGCCGGCGCCGCGCCGGTCGACGCAGCCGAAGTGAACAACATCCTGTTCGACATGGAAGCCAAGATCGTCCGCACCCAGATCCTGGACGGCGAGCCACGCATCGACGGCCGCGACACCCGCACCGTGCGTCCGATCTCGATCCGCACCTCGGTGCTGCCACGCACCCACGGTTCGGCGCTGTTCACCCGCGGCGAAACGCAGGCGCTGGTGGTTGCCACCCTGGGCACCGCACGCGACAGCCAGAAGATCGACGCGCTGATGGGCGAGTTCACCGACTCCTTCATGCTGCACTACAACATGCCACCGTTCGCCACCGGCGAAACCGGCCGCGTCGGCACGCCCAAGCGCCGCGAAATCGGCCACGGCCGTCTGGCCAAGCGCGCGCTGATCGCCGCGCTGCCGGCACCGGAAGAGTTCAGCTACTCGGTGCGCCTGGTGTCGGAAATCACCGAATCGAACGGTTCGTCGTCGATGGCTTCGGTCTGCGGCGGCTGCCTGGCGCTGATGGACGCCGGCGTTCCAATGAAAGAGCACGTCGCCGGTATCGCGATGGGCCTGATCAAGGAAGGCGGCAAGTTCGCCGTGCTGTCGGACATCCTGGGCGATGAAGATCACCTGGGCGACATGGACTTCAAGGTCGCCGGTACCCGCAACGGTATCACCGCGCTGCAGATGGACATCAAGATCATGGGCATCACCAAGGAAATCATGCAAGTGGCGCTGGCGCAAGCCAAGGAAGGCCGCGAGCACATCCTGGGCGAAATGCAAAAAGCCATGCCGCACGTGAAGACCGAGCTGTCGGACTTCGCACCGCGCCTGATCACCATCAAGATCAACCCTGAGAAGATCCGTGACGTGATCGGCAAGGGCGGCGCCGTGATCCGCGCGCTGACCGAAGAGACCGGCACCCAGATCGACATCAGCGACGAAGGCGTGGTCACCATCGCATCCGTCGACGCAGCCGCCGGCCAGGAAGCCAAGCGCCGCATCGAAGAACTGACCGCTTCGGTCGAAGTGGGCAAGACCTACGACGGCGTGGTATTGAAGCTGCTGGACTTCGGCGCGATCGTTCAGGTCATGCCGGGCAAGGATGGCCTGCTGCACATCTCGCAGATCGCCAACGAGCGCGTCAACGCCGTTGCCGACTACCTGAAAGAAGGCCAGGCAGTGCGCGTCAAGGTTCTGGAAACCGACGACCGCGGCCGCCTGAAACTGTCGATGAAAGCCGCTGCTGAAGAAGCCGCTGCCGCCGCTGCACAGTAATCTCAGACCCGTCTGACGAAAAACCGCCCTGTGGCGATGCGATGGCCTTGGCCATTGCATGCACACAGGGCGGTTTTTTTTCGCCCCGAACTTTCTGCGCCGCGCCCGGTCCAACCGGATCATGGGCACTCTATACGATGACGACATCATTGCCTGGTCCGAACGGCAGGCGGCCTTGCTGCGCCTGGGAATTGCTCGATCGCGAAAACGTCGCCGACGCCCAGGTCCATCTGCCATTTGATCTGAACTTTTCAAGCTGTGGAGGGTCTTATAGCCATGACTACGACTTACGACGACGACGTGGCGGCATGGGCGCTGGAGCAAGTGGCGTTGCTGCGCGCAGGTCAATGGGGCTTGCTGGATATCGAGCATATTGCCCAAGAAATCGAGGATATGAATATCAGCCACCGCCATCAACTGGCGCATCGCCTGTCGATATTGATGGCTCATCTGCTGAAGTGGAAATACCAGTCGGATCGGCGCGGCGCCAGCTGGAAGAACACCATACGCAACCAGCGCGCCAAGATCGACAAGCTGCTGAAGCAGATGCCAAGTTTACGGCGTCTGCTGGAAGATCCCGAATGGGATCAGGAAGTATGGGACGATGCGGTCGATCTTGCCGGCCGCGAGACAAATTTGATTGGCCTGCCCAAAGTCCGGGAGTGGGACTTTGGGCGGATACTGGCACCGGATTATTTCCCGTCGTAGGTGACGCGGTACACGCGTCCGCCGTAGTCGTCCGAGACGATCATCGAGCCGTCCGGCAGCGTGGCCACGTCCACCGGCCGGCCCACCACTTCCTCGCCGCGCAGGAAGCCGTCGATGAAGGCGGTGTCGGTGACCACCTTGCTGTTGTACAGCGTAATCAGGCGCACGCTGTAGCCGCTCTTGGTCGAGCGGTTCCACGAGCCATGTTCGGCGATGTAGACATTGTTGCGGTACGCCTCGGGGAACTGCTTGCCGGTGTAGAAGGTCAAGCCCAAGGGCGCCACGTGCGGCCCCAGCTTGGCGACCGGCGGCTCGAACTCCTCGCAGCTGCGGCCCTTGGCGAACACCGGGTCCGGCACCACGCCGCCGTGGCAGTAGGGGAAGCCGAAATGCATGCCGGCCTTGGACGCCACGTTCAGCTCGCACGACGGCGTGTTGTCGCCCATCTCGTCGCGGCCGTTATCGGTGAACCACAGCACCTTGGTGACCGGATGGAAGGCGAAGCCCACCGTGTTGCGCACGCCGCGCGCATATTCCTCCAGCTGGCTGCCGTCGGCGTTCATGCGGTAGATCTTCGCGCTCTTGGTATCCTCGACGTCGCACACATTGCACGGCGCGCCGACCGGGATGTACAGCTTGCCGTCCGGCCCGGCCTTGATCACCTTCTCGCCGTGCCATTTGTCGTTCGGCAGGCTGACCTTGACCACCTCGTAGGACGGCTTGCGCGCATAGCGCTGGTCGATATTGTCGAAGCGGATCACGCGGCTGATTTCGCCCACGTACAGCGCGCCGTTGAGCAGGGTCACGCCGATCGGGTTTTCCAGGCCTTCCGCCACGGTGACGACCTCGGCAGTCTGCCGGTCGGCGCGCGGCACCAGCGCGTACACCTTGCCGGCCTTGCGCGAGCCGACATAGACGATGCCGCTGTCCGACACCGCCATGCTGCGCGCGGCGGCGACCTGGTTGGCGTAGACGCCGATGTGGAAGCCCTTGGGCAGCTTGAAGCCGGCCAGGTCGGGCACGGTCTGCTGCGCTTTGGCTTCGGGCGTCAGCGCAGCGGCCGGCTTGGCGGCGTTGGCGGCGATCAGCTCGGCCAGCAGCGCGATCTGGCTTGCGTTCAGGGCGGGGGACCAGGCCGGCATGTCCTTTTCCGGCACGCCCTTGCCGATGATCTTGATGAGATTGGCCCTGGTCGGCGCGCCGTGCAGCCAGGCGTGATCGCCCAGCGACGGGCCGACGCCGCCCTCCATCTTGACGCCGTGGCAGGCGGCGCAGTTGGCCTGGTAAAGTTTTTCGGCGGCGCCGGTTGGGGAATCGGCCGCATGGGCCGCGAAGGTGGCTGCGGCCAGGCAGGCGATGGCGGCGCGGAGTGCTGGATGGTTCATGGGCGGTTCCGTTGAGTGGCGACACGGTATTGTGCCAGTCTCTACCGGCCACCACCATCACCATGACGGGGTGTGCGGATGTACAATATTCCTTCTTTATCAACTTTGCCATATCCCGCCCCATGATCAAACCCTTGCTGGCCGCAGCGCTTTGCGGCCTCGCCGTCTTTGCCGATGCCCGGGCCGCCGATGACAACTGGAACCAGCCGGTCGAACCGTTTCAGATTTACGGCAACAGCTATTACGTCGGCGTAAGCAGTCTCAGCTCCGTGCTGGTGACGTCGCCCCAAGGCCATATCCTGATCGACGGCGGCTATCCCGATTCGCCGCAGCGCATCGCCGCCAGCATCCGCAAGCTGGGTTTCCGCGTGCGGGACGTCAAGCTGATCTTGAGCTCGCACGATCACTTCGACCATGCGGGCGGCATCGCCGAACTGCAGCGCATGACGGGGGCGGCGGTGGTGGCCAGTCCGCTGACGGCCGCCGCACTCGAGCGCGGCCGCATGGCCGGGGACGATCCCCAGTTCGAGGGCAACACACCGTTTGCCAGGGTGGTCAAGCCGCGCACGGTGCGCGACGGCGAAACCGTCAAACTCGGGCCGCTGACGGTGGCCGCCATCTACACGCCGGGCCACACCGCGGGCGGCACCAGCTGGACGTGGCGCTCCTGCGCGCAAGACCGCTGCGCCAGCATCGTGTTCGCCGACAGCCTCAACCCGATTTCCAGCGACGGCTACAAGTTCAGCGCGCACCCGGAGGTGGTGCAGCAATATGAACAAAGCTATGCGGCGCTGGAACGGGCCTCGTGCGACGTCATCATCGCCGCGCATCCTGAATTCTCCGGCACCTGGGATAAGCTCAACAGCGGCAAGCCGAACGCCTTCCTGGACGGCGGCGAGGGCTGCAAAGCCTACGTCAAGCAATCGCGCGACAAGCTCACTCTGCGCCTGGCGGAAGAGGCGGGCAAATGATCGTGGATTTCGATGTGGCCCATGACGGCCATGTGCTCAAGGGCGACCACTACCTCGGCGCCGCCAGCAACCGCGTGCTGTACCTGCACGGCGCGGGCGCCAGCACCCGGCGCGGACACCATCTGCTGCGCGGCGCCCTGCAGCAGCGCGGCGTCGGCAGCACCTGCTTCGACTGCGTCGGCCACGGCGACACCGGCGGCGCGCTGGCGCAATCGTCGGTGGCCAGCCGCACGCGCCAGGCGCAGGCGGTGGCCGCGGCGCGCGGCCTGCCGGAGCCGATGGCGATCATCGCCGCCAGCATGGGCGCCTACAACGCCGTCCGCATGACGCAGAGCCATCGTGTCGATGCGCTGGTGCTGATCGTGCCCGGCGTGTACACGCCGTCGGCGTATGAAGTGCAGTTCGGCCCCGGGTTTTCGGCCGTGATACGGCGCGAGCGCAGCTGGGCCGACAGCGACGCCTGGGACATCCTGTCGCGCTTCGAGGGCCGCCTGCTGGTGATCGCCGCCGAACACGACGCCACGATCCCGCGGGAGATCCCGGAACGCCTGGTGGCCGCGGCGGCGAACGCGCAATCGAGCCGGCTGCACATCGTGCAGGGCGCCGAACACAATCGTCTCTGGTCGCTGCTGGAGGAGGACCCGGCCAGCTTCGCAGCCGCCGTCGATATGGTGGCCGATGTGGTGAATGGCGGAAGGCAGTAGGAGTCGAACTTACAGGGGAGCGTCCGACGCCCCCCACCGGGTTTGAAGCCCGGCCCCATCACCGGATGAGTATGCCTTCCGTGGGACTACTCGCCACTGTACGACCAGACTGCGTTCGGCCGTATCAAGTGGATGTTGCCTACGCGCCGAGTATAGCCGACGCGATCGAAGAACTCCAATATCTGTATGGCCCGCTTGCGACCCAGCCCGGTCGCGTCGCGGAACGCCGACGCCTGCACTTCGGGCAGCGCCGCCACCAGCGCCGCCAGTTCGGCCAGCCGCTTCGGATGGTAGAACAGGTCCGGCACCAGCTGGCTGATTTCACCCGTCTTCGAGAGCTTGAGCAGCAGGCGGCGCACCTCCGCCTCCGGCATGCGATGATCGCGCGACAGGTCGCGCACCCACGGCGGATCGAACGCGCCGTCGCGCAGCGCGGCCAGCAGCGGCGTGGCCAGCGCCTGCTCCTTCGCGCTTAGTTCGACGCTGTGGCCGGGCAGGTGCAGGCTGCGGCCGCGCTGTTTCACCTGCCCGGCGACGATCAGCGTTTCGGCCAGGCGGCTCCACAAGCGATCCTCCATCTCCGGCGCGACGATGCGCTTGAGGCGCCACAGTTCGGGGCCCGCTTCGTCCGGCGCGCGCGCATGGAATTCGGCCAGGCCGCCGAGGATGCGCGCTTCCAGCGCCTGCACTTCGCCGGCGGCGAGCAGCAGCGCGTCGCCGCCTTGCAGGGCGACTTCGATGGTGTCCGGCGGCAGCGCGATCCGATCGGCCGGCAGCTGCGACAGCCGCATCAACGCCGACCTGCGCAAGCCGAGAGGGCTGCGCGCCAGCAGCGAGGCGATGTCTCCGCTGGCGACGAAATCGGCCAGCGCCTGCAGCCACGCCATGCGCTCCGCGCTGCGCCGCTTGCGCGCCGGGCCGAAGGGATCGAGCACCATGCCGCCGCCGATGGTGACGGTGGCTTGCGCGTTGCGGATGACGAAGCGGTCGCCCGGCACGGCGTGCACCGGCGCGTCGAGCACCAGCTGCACGCGGGCGGTCTGGCCCGGCGCCAGCAATTCGCCCTCCAGCAGCACGACGTTGGCCGTGTGGTGCGCGGCGCCCAGATGCACGTGCAGCGGCGACCATGACTTGAGCGTCTGGCCGCAATCGGGCGTGAGCGTCAGGTCGGCGTCGATGCGGCTGGAGCATTCGGCCAACGCCGGGGCGACGACCCACGTGCCGCGCTCCACGTCCTCTTTCGCCACGCCGTTCAGGTTGAGCGCCAGCCGCTGGCCGGCGCGGCCTGTCTCCGCGCTGCGGTTCTGCGCGTGGATGCTGCGCACGCGCGCCTGTTGTCCGCCGGGCGCCAGTTGCAGCACGTCGCCGACGCGGACGCTGCCCGCCAGCGCGGTGCCGGTGACGATGGTGCCCTGGCCGGACAAGGTGAACACGCGGTCCACGCCAAGCCGGAACAGGCGCCGTTCGTCGCTGGCCGGCAGCGATGCCGCCATCTGGGCCAGGTGCAGCAGCAAGGCCTGCACGCCGGCGTCGCCGGCCGCGCTGGCGTTGGTGCGGAAGATAGGCGCTTCGGCGAAGTCGGTTGGCGCCAGCAGGGCGCGGACGTCGCGCTCCACCTGCTCCACGCGCGGCGTGTCGACGCGGTCTACCTTGGTCAGGGCCACCGCGCCGCGCCGCACGCCCAGCAGGCGCAGGATGGCAAGGTGCTCCAGCGTCTGCGGCATGATGCCGTCGTCGGCGGCGATCACCAGCAGCGCGGCGTCGATGCCGGTCACGCCCGCGGCCATGGTGCGGATGAATTTTTCGTGGCCCGGCACGTCGATCACGCCAAGGATGTCGCCGTTGTCCAGCGGGGCGTAGGCGTAACCGAGTTCGATCGAGATGCCGCGTGCCTTCTCTTCCTTCAACCTATCCGTGTCCACGCCGGTGAGCGCGCGCGTGAGCGTGGTCTTGCCGTGGTCGATATGACCCGCCGTGCCGACGATCATACGGCCAGCAGCGCTAGTTGGTCGGCGAAGCGCTGGCGCTGGTGATCGTCCAGACAGCGCAGGTCCAGCCACAGCGCATCCTGCGCCACACGGCCGATCACCGGCAGCGGCAGGGCGCGCAGCCGTTGTTCCAGCACGCCCAGCGCGTTGCTGATGCGCCCAGCGGCTGCGGCGCGCACCACCAGGCCGTGGCTGGGCAATTGATCGACGGGCAGGGCGCCGCTGCCGATCTGGCTCATCATCGGCTCCGAGCTCGCTACGTAGCCTGCGCCCAGCGCCGCTTGCAGTGGCGGCAGCAGCGTCTGCGCCAGTTCGCGCATGTCGGCGGCGGGTCGGGTCAGCAGCCTGAGTGTGGTCAGGCGCTCGGGCAGCAGGTCCGGCGCGCGGTACAGCGCGAGCACCGGCTCCAGCGCGGCCAGCGTCAGTTTGCCGACGCGCAGTGCGCGCTTGAGGGGATTCTTCTTGATCTGCGCGATCAGGTCGGCGCGGCCGACGATGATGCCGCACTGCGGGCCGCCCAGCAGCTTGTCGCCGCTGAAGGTGACCAGGTCCGCGCCGCCGGCGATGGTTTCGCGCACCGTGGTTTCGTGCGGCAGGCCGTATTGTTCCAGGTCGACCAGCGTGCCGCTGCCCAGGTCCACCGCCAGCGGGATGTTGTGCTTCTTCGACAGCGGCGCCAGCTCCGGCAGTTCCACGCTCTTGGTGAAGCCGGTGATGGCGTAATTGCTGCAGTGGACCTTCATCATCAGCGCGGTCTGCGGGCCGGCTGCTTCGGCGTAGTCCTTCAGGTGCGTGCGGTTGGTGCTGCCCACTTCGCGCAGCACGGCGCCGGCGCGGGTCATGATGTCCGGAATGCGGAAGGCGCCGCCGATTTCCACCAGCTCGCCGCGCGAGACGATGACCTCCTTGCCCTGCGCGAGGGTGTTCAGCATCAGCAGCACGGCGGCGGCGTTGTTGTTGACGATGGTGGCCGCCTCGGCGCCGGTCAGCTCCAGCAGCAGGTCTTCGATCAGGTTGTCGCGGTCTCCGCGCTTGCCGGTATCGATGTCCCATTCAAGGTTCATCGGCCAGCGCAGCGCTTCGGCGACGGCTTGCACCGCGCTGTCGGGCAGCAGGGCGCGGCCAAGGTTGGTGTGCAGGACGGTGCCGGTGAGGTTGAAGACCGGCCGCAGCGGCGAGCGGTTGGTCTCGCGCAGGCGCTCGGCCAGCATCGCCAGCAGGGCGGGGATGCCGGTGTCGCCGGTGGCTGGCATGCCGTCGCGGCGGCTGGCCAGCATCATGCTGCGCAGTTCCGCCAGCAGCATGCGGGCCGCTTCCAGCGTCTGCGCGCGGCCGTATTCGGCGATCAGCGGCGCGCAGGCGGCGTCAGACAGGATCAGGTGAACGGCCGGGAGGCGGATCGCTCCGGCCGCCGCGCCAACGTCCGCGGTGTCGCCGCTCATACGGCGTTGAACCACAACAGGGGATTGCCGCTGGCGCGGGCGTAGCCTGCCTCGCCCACCAGCAGATCCAGCGCCAGGCTGGCCAGGTCGTCGGCCAGCGGTTCGACGTTGTAGTCGTGCTCCTGGTTGAAGATCTTGCGGTAGGTGCGGCAGTCGTCGCAGGTTTCGGCGCGCGCGACCTTGCTCGGGTCGTTGGCCTTGTTGGCGGTTTCCGGCGCGTCGCCGGCCGGCTCGATGCTTTGATAGGCGATGCGCGCGGTATGTTCGCAGCACGAGCATTTGACACGCACCATATGCCATTCGCTGGCGCAGCAGCTGCATTGCAGGTAGCGGTAGCCTTGCGATTGTCCGCCGATGCGGATCACGCTGGCCACGGGATGCGCGCCGCACACTGGGCACAGCGTGTTGGTCACCAGCGGCGCCACGCGCTGCGCGTCCAGCTGGCCGGCGCGCATGGTCCACATGATCTGCAGCGCTGCGGCCACGAACGGCGCATGCAGCGGATTGACGCTGTCGGTCAGCTCGGACAGCACGGCGTCGGCGCAGCCTTCCAGTTCCGCGCTGTCGAGCGCGCGCAGCTCGGCGAGCACGGAGGCGATCTGCGGCTGGCTTTCCGCCAGCGGATCGAGTTGATCGAGCAGGGCGCTGAACACGGAGCGCCACGACGGCGGCCGCGTGCCGCTGACCGGCAGCGGCGGCATATTGTGTTCGAGCGAGACGTCGATGTCGGCGGCGTCGGGCAGGGCGAAGGCGTCCGACGGGAAGGACTGCGCCACGGCGGCCTGCGCGTCGACCAGGGCGGCCATCAGCAACAGATAGCCGCGCAGCGTTTCGCCGACGGGGATGCCTTTGATTTCATTTTTGGCAAGCTGGCGCAGGCGGGCGGCGCGTGCGGTGAACAGGCTGCGCGGTTGCGGCAGCAGCAGGCGTGGAATGGCGTTGTGATCGAGCGCTTCGATCTCGCCGGGTTGAAGCAGGCGTTGTACCAAGATGTCTCCCAGAGGACCGGCGGCGACGGAGCCGCCGGCTCTCCAACTATTCTAATCCTAAACTGCCGGGTCAATCACGCGATTTGCGCGCGACCTCCTCAAACCAGCGCGGGTGGTGCTTGCGCGCCCACCCGTAGGTGACCGTGCCGCGCACCATGGCGCCTATCGACCCCTTCACCCACAGGCCCGCGTAGACGTGGATCACGATGGAGCAGATGATCACGAACGCGCAGAAGGCGTGCAGCAGCGCGGCGAAGCGCACGACCTCGATGGGGAAGTAGAACGCGAAGTAGGCGCGCCAGATCACCACGCCCGACAGCAGCAGGCCGCACATGCAGAAGATCAGCACATAGAACAGCAGCTTCTGTCCCGCGTTGTAGCGGCCCACCCTGGGCAGCTTGTCTTCGCGGTTGTGGACCACGTCGCCGATTTGATCCAGCCACTGTTTGTCGCCCGGCTCGAACTTGTTGTGATGCCAGAAGCGCGCCACCAGCAGCGCGAACGACACGAACATCACCAGCCCGATAAACGGATGCAGGGCGCGCGTCCACTGGCCGCCGCCCAGGAACACCGCCATCCACGCGGTCGCCGGATGGAACATCGCCAGCCCGGACACCGCCAGCAGCACGAAGCAGATGGCGGTGATCCAGTGGTTGCTGCGTTCATTCGGCGTATAGCGCTCGATCAGCGGATTGCCGTCCTTGTCGCGATCAGGTGTGCTCATTTTTCGCTCTCCCGGATACGGTTGGCTTCATGCAGCGCCTCGGCTTCCTCGTCCCTGCTGACCTCATTCGGCCCGACCCGCGAGTAGTGGAACCAGCCGGCCAGCGCGGTGACGGCGATGCCGGCCAGCGCCAGAGGCTTGGTCAGGCCCTTCCACAGACCGACCATGGGGCTGATGCTCGGATTGGCCTTCAGGCCATGGTAGAGGCCCGGCTGGTCCGCATGGTGCAGCACGTACATCACGTGCGTGCCGCCCACGCCGGCCGGATCGTACAAGCCGGCGTTGGCGTAGCCGCGCGACTTCAAGTCCTCGATGCGTTCCGCCGCGTGGTCCTTCATGTCCTCCTTGGTGCCGAAGACGATGGCGCCGGTGGGGCAGGTCTTGACGCAGGCCGGTTCCTGGCCCACCGCCACGCGGTCGGAGCACAGCGTGCACTTGTAGGCGCGGTCGTCCTTCTTGGAGATGCGCGGCACGTCGAACGGACAGCCGGCCACGCAGTAGCCGCAGCCGATGCAGTTCTCCTGATGGAAGTCGACGATGCCGTTGGTGTACTGGACGATGGCGCCAGGCGCCGGGCAGGCTTTCAGGCAGCCCGGGTCCTCGCAGTGCATGCAGCCGTCTTTGCGTATCAGCCATTCCAGGTTGCCGTCGTTGGTCTCGTGCTCCGAGAAGCGCATCACGGTCCACGATTGCGGCGACAGGTCGATCGGATTGTCGTACACGCCGGTGGTCTCGCCGACGTCGTCGCGCAGGTCGTTCCACTCCATGCAGGCGGTCTGGCAGGCCTTGCAGCCTATGCACTTCGAAACGTCGATCAATTTGGCGACGGTGCCGGTGACGGGCGTGCGCGCCACCGGCTCCTCCACCGTCGTCGCCGACATGCGCTTGATATCAAGGGATTGTAGTGCCATGGTCATTCTCCTCGGGCCGTCATGCTTTTTCCACTTTCACCAGGAAGGACTTGAATTCCGGTGTCTGCGAATTGCCGTCACCAACCGTCGGCGTGAGGGTGTTGATCAGGTAGCCCGGTTTGGTGACTCCCTTGAACCCGAAGTGGATCGGCAGTCCGACCTGGTGGGTCTTCTTGCCGTCGATGATGAGCGCCTTGATACGCTTGGTCACCACGGCCTTGGCCACGATGTGCCCGCGCTTGGAGCTGACCTTGACGCGGTCCCCATGCGCCACGCCGATCTCCTTGCCCAGGTCCTCGCCGATTTCGACGAATTGCTCCGGCTGGATAATGGCGTTCAGGCGCGCGTGCTTGGTCCAGTAGTGGAAGTGCTCCGTCAGGCGGTAGCTGGTGGCCACGTGCGGGAACTCGGCCACCTTGCCCAGCTTGGCCCGGTCGCCCGGGAACATGCGGCCGACCGGATTGCTGGTGGCGCGCGCGTTTGTCGGATGCATCGGGTTGTGGCCGACCGGCGTTTCGAATGGCTCGTAGTGCTCGGGGAAGGGCCCCTCGGCCATCGCGTCGCGCGAGAAGAAGCGGGCCACGCCCTCGGCCAGCATGATGAATGGCCCCATGCCGTTTTCCGGCGGCTCGTCTGCCTTGAAGTCGGGGATGTCGGCGCCGGCCCAGTTGGTGCCGTTCCATCCCACCAGCTTGCGCGTGGGGTCCCACGGCTTGCCCTTGGTGTCGCACGAGGCGCGGTTGTACAGGATGCGGCGGTTGGCCGGCCAGGCCCAGGCCCAGTTCAGCGTCTGGCCGATGCCGCTCGGGTCGGAGTTGTCGCGCCGTCCCATCTGGTTGCCGGCCGAGGTCCAGCAGCCGGCGAAGATCCAGCAGCCGCAGGCCGTGCTGCCGTCGTCGCGCAGCTGCGCGAAGCCGGCCACCTGCTCGTTCTTCTTCAGGATGACCTTCGTCGGGTCCTTGGGATCGGTGAGCTCCTTGAGCGCCTTGCCGTTGTACTCCATCGCCAGTTCCTCCGGCGTTGGGCTGAACGGCTTGGCGTAAGGCCAGGTGAGGTTGACGATAGGGTCGGGGAATTTGCCGCCGTCGGTCTGGTACATCTTTTTGATGCGCAGGAAGATGCCGGACATGATCTCCAGATCGCTCTTGGTCTGCCCTGGTCCGTCGGCGCCTTGCCAGTGCCATTGCAGCACGCGCGAGGAGCTCACCAGCGAGCCGCGTTCCTCGGCGAAGCAGGTGGTGGGCAGGCGGAACACCTCGGTCTGGATCTTGGTCGGATCGACCTGGTGGAACTCGCCGAAGGGACGCCAGAACTCCGCCGTCTCCACCGCGAGCGGGTCCATCACCACCAGGAACTTCAGCTTGGACAAGGCTTCCGTGATCTTCTGCTTGTCCGGCGCCGAAGCCAGGATGTTGAAGCCCTGGCAGATGTAGCCGTTCATCTTCCCTTGATGCATAAGCTCAAACGCCTGCATCATGTCGTATGGCTTGTCCAGCTTGGGCAGGTAGTCGAAGGCGTAGTTGTTCTCCTCCGTGGCGGCGTCGCCCCACCAGCACTTCATGAAGCTGACCAGGAACTTCTTGGCGTTGCTGTAGTAGCTGAGCTGATTCGGACGCAGAGGCTTGAGCGCGCGCTTGGCGGCGTAGGCCTCGAAGTCCTGCTCCGCCTCGCCGGGCAGCGTCAGGTAGCCGGGCAGCATATTGGTCAGCAGCCCCAGGTCCGTCAGGCCCTGGATGTTGGAGTGGCCGCGCAGCGCGTTCATGCCCCCGCCGGCGATGCCGATGTTCCCCAGCAGGAGCTGCACCATGGCGCCGGTGCGCAGCGTTTCCGCGCCGGTGGAGTGCTGGGTCCAGCCCAGCGCATACAGGATGGTGGCGGCGCGGCCCGGAACGGCGGTCGATGCCAGCATCTCGGCGACCTTGTGGAATTTCTCGGGCGGCACGCCGCAGGCTTTCTCCACCATCTCCGGCGTGTAGCGCGCGTAGTGCTTCTTCATCAGCTGATACACGCAGCGCGGGTGCTCCAGCGTGGGATCGATCTTGGCGAAACCGTCGTCGCCCATCTCGTAGTTCCAGCTGCTCTTGTCCGTGTACTTGCCCGCCTTTTCGTCCCAGCCCGAATACAGGCCGTCGTTGAAGGCGAAGTCCTCGCGGACGATGAAGGGCATGTCCGTGTAGTTGCGGACGTACTCGTGCTGTATCTTGTCGTTCGTGAGCAGGTAGTTGATGATCCCGCCCAGGAATACGATGTCCGCGCCGGTGCGGGTAGGGACGTAGTAGTCCGCCACCGAAGCGGTACGGGTGAAGCGCGGATCGACCACGATCAGCTTCGCGCCGCGATGCGCCTTCGCTTCCGTGACCCATTTGAATCCGCAGGGGTGTGCTTCCGCTGCGTTACCGCCCATGACCAGGATGACATCGGCGTTCTTGATGTCTACCCAGTGATTCGTCATCGCACCACGTCCAAATGTCGAGGCAAGACCTGCCACCGTTGGACCGTGTCATACACGCGCCTGATTGTCGAATGCCAGCATGCCCAGACTGCGCATGGTTTTATGGGTAAGGTAGCCTACCTCGTTGGTCCCCGCCGACGCGCACAGCATGCCGGTGGTGGTCCAGCGGTTGACGGTCTTGCCGTCCGCCGTCTTGTCGATGAAATTGGCGTCGCGATCGGCCTTCATCAACTTGGCGATGCGGGTCAGCGCGTCGTCCCAGGAGATTTTGCTCCACTCGGTCGCGCCGGGAGCGCGGTACTCGGGCACCAGCAGGCGGTTTTCGGAGTGGATGAAATCGACCAGGCTCGCGCCTTTCGGGCATAGCGTGCCGCGGTTGACCGGGTGGTCGGCGTCGCCCTCGATGTGAATGATGCTGGCTTTGGCGTTCTTGGCGCCGTCGCCCAGGCCGTACATGAGAATCCCGCAGCCTACGGAGCAGTAGGGGCAGGTGTTGCGGGTTTCGGTGCTGCGCGCCAGCTTGTACTGCCGGACTTCGGCCAGGGCCGATGCCGGCGCAAAGCCGAGAAGCGCGATGCTCGAACCCGCGATGGTCGCGCCAGTCACCCGAAGGAACTGCCGCCTGGTCATCTGATTCATGGGGTAAGCCTCTCATAGTATGAAAAGACCTACCAAGTCTATCACTATAGAAAAGGAAGTTCAGTAACGAATTGAATCGAATATTGCATTTATAACATTTAATAGTTTCCTATTAACCACAACCGCGCCTGAACCGGCCGTGTCGCGTCACCGCTTCACCGCATGTTGCGCACGGCCGGGCGCATATGGCTCGACCGGCGCGGCGCCGATGCTTATCGTGACTTATTCACTCACATTGGAGCTTACATGCGCAAACTGCCTTCCTTTATTTTTGCCGTCATCATGGCCGCCTGGTGTGCCGCGCCCGCGCGCGCTGCGGACACCGGGCGTGACGCCGACGTAGCGGCCATTCGTCAAGTGGTGCAGCAATTCCAGTCCGCCATCGTCGCCCACGACGGGAAGACCTTGGGTGGCCTGTTCCTGCCGGATCACGACAGCTGGCTGTCGGTATTCGACACTCCGACCTGGAACGCGGTCAAGGCGAAGAACCCGGCGGCGCGCAAGGTGATGCGCTCAACTTGGCAAAAGTTCGCGGACTACATCCAGACTTCCACCGGGCCGGTAGAGGAGCGCTTCTACGATGTGCGCATCGATACGAATGGCGCCGTGGCCTCGGTGTACTTCAACTTCGACTTCGTCTCCAATGGAAAGGTCAGCAACCGTGGCAGCGAGAGCTGGCAGATGGTGCAGACTGAAGACGGCTGGAAGATCAGTTCAATGCTGTATTCGATCGGCGACTGACGCGCTAGAATTGCCGGATTCTCCTTTTCCCGGACACCGCGCGTGAAAGAACCTGCTCCACAATTCGTCGCTGTCCTCGCCGCGCTGCCGGTTGCCGTCTGCATGGCGATCCTCGGCCTGCCGGCGCTAGGCCATGGCTACGCGGCCGCCTTCCGCGGCCTGTACTTCGTTGCCTGCATGGCGTGGATAGCTCCATTGGCGCAATTGCAGCGCCTCCTGTGGCGCCGCGAGAGTACCTTGATGTTCACGGCGGTGGTATTGCTGGCGGCGAGCTACGCGATGTCGATCGCCAATGCGCTGGCGGGGCAGTGGCTGGCGATCGCGCTCGGGTTGGAGGCCGGCTATCGCTGGTCCGAACTGCTACGGGGCCTGGATGGCTGCTGGTTGGCGCTGATCGCCTTCTGTGCAGTGCATGCGGTCGCGGTTTACTACCTGTCGCTGCAGCGCAGCCAGCTGCAACTGGCGCAGGCCCTCGCACACGCGCGGGACGCCGAACTGCGCGCCCTGCGCCTGCAGGTGAATCCGCACTTCCTTTTTAATACGCTGAACGCGATATCGGCCCTCGTCGCCACAGGGGCCGACCGCGAGGCCACCCGCATGATCAGCCGCGTGGCCGACTTTTTGCGCGCCACCCTCGTGCACGACGGCCGCCATGAGCACGCGCTGGCCGAGGAACTGGCGCTGATCGAGGCCTACCTCGGCATCGAACAGGCGCGGCTCGGCGAGCGGCTGCGGGTGACGATGACGGCCGGCCCAGAGGTGCTTGACGCGGCGGTTCCTTACCTGCTGCTGCAGCCGCTGGTCGAAAACGCGATCCGTCACGGAATCGCCCCGCTGGCTGCGGCGGGCCGGCTCGATATCCGCGTTGAACGCAGCGGTACCCGCTTGGCGGTCGATTTGCTCAACGATGGCCGCCGGCCTCCATTGACCGCGACCACCGGCGCCGGCATCGGCCTTGCCAACGTGGCCGAGCGGCTGCGCCACCTGTACGGCGGCGAGCACCGGTTCGACGCCGATTGGCGCGACGAGTGCAGCTTTCAGGTGCGCCTGACGTTGCCGCTGCGGCCGATGGCGGCGGCATGAAGCCCGTCCCGATCAGCGTCGCGATTGTCGACGACGAGCCACTGGCGCGGCTCGCGCTCAAGACACGGCTGGCGCGCCGGCCTGGCTTCGAGCTGGCCGCGGAATATGGAGACGGCGATGCCGCCGCTCAGGGATTGGCCGCGCTGCGTCCAGACCTTGTGTTCATGGACGTCGAAATGCCCGGCCGCAGCGGCCTTGAAGTACTGCGCGCGCTGCCGGCGGACAGCCGGCCCATGGTGATCCTGGTCACGGCGCACGACAGCTTCGCCTTGCAGGCCTTCGACCTGGCGGCGCTCGACTATTTGCTCAAGCCCGTCGATGACGACCGCTTCGACGAGGCGTTGGATCGCGCACGCAGGGCCTTTCCCTGGCGCCGGCAGAAGGAGGAGGCCACCTTGCCGGCACCGGAGTCCTGGACACGCACATTTACGATACGAACGGGAACGCGCACGGTGCTGGTGCGGGCTATCGACGTCGAACGCATCGAAGCGGACGGCGACTATGCGACGCTGCACGCGGGCGGAAGGACGCACCTGGTGCGGGAACCCCTGCATCTGCTGGCCATGCAGCTCGACCCGTTGCAGTTTCAACGTGTACACCGTTCGGCGATCGTACGCATCGACATGGTCGTCGAACTGCGTTCGCTGACCAATCGCGACGCTTTGCTGCGCCTGCGCGACGGCAGCCTGCTACGCGCCAGCCGCACCTATATGCCGGCGTTGCTGGAAGCGCTTGAGCGCCACAACAGTCAGGACGCAAGCCGGAGCCGATGCGCTTGATCCGGCACTAATTCGGCAGGTAGCAGGCGCGCAGGCTGGCGTAGTCGTAATAGTGGCTGGCCGGGGCGATCTTTGCATGATCGCATGCGCGTTTGAAGTCCGCTTCCTTCTCGTTGTACAGCATGCGGACCAGCGTGCGGCCTTGGTCATTGGCGTAGACGTCCCACTGGATGTTGGCCGCCATCGGCGCCACGGCTTCGCCGCGCCAGTTGCTGTTGTCGTAGCTGTATGTCGCCGCACGCGGCAGCGGTTCGGACATGCCGGGCAGGCCGAGGATGGCCGCCATCGGAATGACGATCTCCGCGTGGGCGAAGCGCAGCTTGGCGGCGTGCGACAGGTCGCCTTTGGCGACGGCGTCCACTTCGCTGAAAAAGTCGTCGAGCAGCGTTTGCGCCATGCGGTAATTGACGCCGCCGTTTTCGCTGATGCCGGGGCCCTTGCTGTAGAAGGCGATGGCGTCCTCGGTGGCCGCGAACACCGCCGCTTGCTGCGCCGGCATGTAGCGGGTGAAGTCGGCCTTCAGTTCGGCCTTCATGTCGGCTGCCGCCGCGTACAGGTCATACACCGCCTGCGCCGCGTCGATGGCGGATTTGATCTCGGTGTCGCCGTCGCCGGTCAGCTTGTTGGTGAACCGCTTGTCGGCGCTGGTGTAGCTGTAGGTGCCTGTGTTGGCCGCGCGGTAGCGGCCCTGATCCAGTCCGGCGACGAAGGCCGGCGTGAACAGGCGTTCCAGCACCGCCTTGGCAGCCGCAGCGACCTGCGGCTGCGCCAGGATGGCGGCTTCACGCGCGCGCAGCTCGTCGCTCCTGGCCCAGGCCTGGTATTCCTGGCTGGCTTGCCAGGTGGCGTACAGCGGATCGCCGCTGTCTGCCACCGCATCCTGCTTGTTACCGAGCTTGTGGAAGTAGAGCAGGAAGCGGTCGGTGCCTGCGGGGCGGCCGTCGTGATTCGTTTCGGCGCGCGGCGCCAGCGATGGCGGGCGCACGATCAGCGCCCGCAGCTTGGGTTGCTGCGCCACCAGCGAGCCGGCGAAGTACTCGCCGCTGTCCACGGCGCGGTCCTTGCCGGAGGTGACCAGCAGGATGCTGCGCCGTGCGGCGACGGCGTCATGGAACAGCTGCGGCAGGCGGTGCACCATGCGTTCGGCCAGCTGCTTGTGCTCCGTCACGCCTTGCATGGTTTCGTTGCCGTAGCCGGGCTTGGTGATGCCGGGCACGCCGTAGCCCAGCAGGGCGTTGGCCTTCATCATTTGCAGAAGCTCGTCGCCCAGCTGCGCGCCCAGCGGGGTAAGGGCTTTCTCCTTTTCCGCCAGCTGCCAAAGCTTATACAGCGCCAGGTCGGTCTTCATGCTGCTCAAGCCGCGCGACCCGTGCCGCGCCAGCAGCTGGGTGTAGGCCGCGCGGTAGCCTTGCGGCGGCGCCTCGTAGCTGGCGCTGGCCTGCTGCGGTTGATACGGCGTCTTGGTCTGGTAATACTGCTCGCCGGACGCGTTCAACAGCAACAGGGATAGGGCGGCGCCGGCCGCGAGGCGTGGTGGTTTCATAATTTAGAAGTCTACGCGAACATTCACGCTGGCGGTGCGCGGCGAACCGACATTCAGGTAGTTCTCCTGATAGTAGGTCCAGTATTTGCGGTTGGCGATGTTGGAGATGTTGGCGCGCACGCTGACCATCTTGCCGAAGTAGCGGTGACGGTAGTTGAAGCCCGCGTCGAACAGCGTGTAGGCTGGCAGCGTGTTGACGTTGGCCGCATCCATCGGCAGCTCACCCAGGTACTGGGTGCCGGCATGCAGCGCCAGGCCTGGCAGCACATCGCGCCAGGTAGCCTGCACGGATACCTGGCGGCGCGGTGCGCCTACCGCGCGCTTGCCGCTGAAGCCAGGCGCGGCGTTTTCCAGTGTCGCGTCGAGCAGCATCAGGCCACCTTCGATCGACAGGTTCTTCGTCGCCTGCACCACGGTGTTGAATTCCACGCCCTGGTATTTGGTTTCGCCGTCTTCCACAAAAACGTTGGCGCCATTGGTGTACTGCGCGCCGCGCTTGATGTGGAACAGCGCCGCGCTGGCGTTCCAGAAGCTGCGCTCCGTCTTGACGCCGACTTCGGCCTGCTTGCTCTTGAGCGGAGCGAAGGTCTGGTTGGCGTTGACGGTGGACGTCGGCGCGCTGGAAGCCTGTTCCATCGCCTCGACATAGCTGCCGTAGACGGTGGTGTCGGCGGCGGGCTTGTACATCAGGGCCACGGTGGGCGTGGTGCGCTGTGCGGGGTAGTTGGCGATGACCGCGCCCTTGGTGGAGTAGGCGTTGTCGTTGTAGCGAGTGTAGCGGGCGCCGGCCAGCACCGACCAGTGGTCGGTCAGCTTGACGGTGTCGCTGGCGAAGGCCGCTTCCTGGCGGGTGGCTTCGTCGCGGTAGGTGCCGCCGCTCCAGTTGATGTTGTCGACGTTGATGATGTTGGGCGCGTACAGGTTGCCGGTGCCCAGATAGGTCTTGGGCGTGACCGCCGAGGAGGTCGACGACAGGTTCTGCGAGCTCACGCCGGCGACGATTTCGTGCGCCAGGCCTAAGGCGTTGATTTTGCCCTCGAAGCTGGCCTGCGCCTGGTCGAAGTGGTAGCCGTGCAGTTCGGAGGTGACGCGGTCCTTGTAGTCGGCCTTGTTGCTGGTGATGTAGTACTGGTCCTTCTTGTAGACGCGGGTCGAATTCGAGGTGCGGTACGACAGGTTCGCCACCCATTCAGGGCTCATGCGGTATTCCATGCCGACGGTGGACAGCGAGTATTCGACATCGCTGCCTGCGCCGATGCTATTGAGTTTGGTGTCGCCGGCGACCGGCTTCGGCACCACGTACAGTGGCGAGATCACCACGTCGGTGCCGCCGACGCTCTTGCGGCGCTGGTAGATCGCGTCGTAGGTGAGCGCCACGTCGTTGGAGACGCGCCACTCCAGGTTCAGGCCCGCCGCGTTGCGCTTGATCGAGCCGCTTTCTTCCTGCACGCCGCCGTCTTCATGCAGCAGGTTCAGACGGTAGCCGAAACCGCCTTCGTCGCCCAGGCGGCCACCGGTGTCGATATGTTCCTTGATCGCGCCACCTTCCTGGTAACCCATGGCTGCGCTGAAGCTCTTGTCGGTGGTCGGGCGCTTGCTGACGTAGTTGACGATGCCGCCCGGCGAACCGAAGCCGTACATAAAGCCGGTCAGGCCTTTGAGTACTTCCACGCTCTCGAACATCTCCAGCGGCATTTCGGTGCCGCGGTTGATGTTGGCCAGGCCGTTGATCTTGTAGCCGTTCAGGTCATCGAGGCGCAGGCCGCGCATCTGGATGGTGGCCGGGTGGGTGCTGATCGGCGGGCTGATGGCGGTGACCGAGGCGTCGTACTTCAGCACTTCGGAGATGCTGGTGGCCAGGCGGTCTTCGATTTCGTCGCTGCTGACGGCCTTGGTGGAGAAGGGCGTATCCAGTTCCGACTTGCGTCCCAGGGCGCCGCCGCTGACGCTGTCGCCCAGCTTTTTCTTTTCCACCGTCGCCTTGATGACGACTTTGGACAGCGCACCTTCGCCGCCATCTTCAGCGGCGAAAGCGGCGCCGTGCAGTGCGCACAGGCCGGCGGCCGCGAGGGCCAGATGCAAACGGGATTTGACGAAAGGAGTAGTCGGGCGCATGGAGACCTAAATAAGATGGGCAATATAAAGCCCGCAATCCTATCGATCTTGTGTTACGCCCGTATGACGTGGCCTTTATGTAATCAGGGCTTCGATCTGCGCCAGCGACGGCGGCGACGCGCCCGGCGCCAGGCAGGCGGCGGCGCCCGCCGCCACTGCGAAGCTCAAATGCTGCGACGGCCGCTGCTGCGGGCGATGCATCATGCTCCACGCCAGCGCAGCGATACTGGCGTCGCCGGCGCCGACGGTGTCCACCACGGTGATCGGCGGCGCCGGCATATGCCATGCATCGTCGCCGATGTGCAGCGATGCACCGGCCGATCCCTTGGTGTAGAGGTAGGTGGCGGCAGGGTTCCAGCCGCGCAGCGTGGCGAGGGCGCCATCGATATCGGCGGTGCGGAACAGGCCTTCCAGGTCTTCCTCCGACACCTTGATCACGTCGGCCAACTCCGTCATGCGGCGCAGCGTGGCGTCGTAGCGCTGGTCCATCAGCAGCCGGTAGTTGGGGTCATAGGAGATGCGCACGCCATCCTGCTTGAGCTGTTCGGCCAGCGCCACCAGCTTGTCCGCCAGCGGTTGGCGCGCCAGGCTGATGCCGCCGAAATGCACCCACTTGCAGTGCGCACGCCAGCCCTGCGGCAGCGCCGCCGCGTCGAACTGCAGGTCGGCGCTGTCGTCGCCGACGAAGAAGTAGGCCGGCGGGTCGGTGCGGTGCACGATGGCGAGCAACGGCGACTTGTCGTAACGCTGGATGAAGCGCAGGTCCAGCCGGGCGGCCTCGCTGGCCTGCCACAACGCGTCGCCGAAGACGTCGCGGCTGATGGCGCCGGCGAAGGCGGTCGGCACGTCCAGCCGGGCCATGGTGCGCGCCACGTTCCAGGTCGAACCGCCCACCTGGCTAAGCCAGTGCTGCTGCGCCGGGTCTTGCACGATCATGTCGGTCAGCGCTTCGCCCGCCGCCACGAATAATGGAAAGGCGGCCATCTCAATCCTTCAAAACGTTGAGCACTTCGTAGCAGGCGCCCATGGTGTGATAGTCCACTTTACCGGCCGGGCTTTTCTCGTCGGTCAGCTTGCTGTTGTCCGCGCCCAGGATACGGTACCACGCGCCATGCCGGTGATCGACGAAATGCTCCCAGCTATAGGCCCAGATTTTGTCGTACCAGGTCCAGTAGCGGGTTTCGCCGGTACGCGCGGCCAGCAGCGCGGCGGTGGCCAGGCTCTCGGCCTGCACCCAGAAGTATTTGAGATCGTCGCAGATGCTGCCGTCCGGCGCGAAGCCGTAGTAGATGCCGCCGTGTTCATGGTCCCAGGCCTTGGCCAGCGCCGCGTCGAACAGTTCGACGGCGCGCGGCAGCAGCCAGTGGCTTCCGCCTTCGAGCTGCGCGCCATGGCGCTCCAGCAGCAGCAACAACTTGGCCCATTCGGTCAGGTGGCCCGGCTGGTAACCCCACGGACGGAAGATGTTGCTCTTGTCGTGGCGGTTGTACTCGGTGTCGACCGACCAGTCGGCGTGGTAGTGCTCCCAAATCAGGTTGCCGGCCAGCGCGGCCTGGCGTTGCGTGATGTTGCGCGCCAGCGTTTCGGCGCGCAGCAGGTAGGCGCGGTCGCCGGTCGCTTCGAAGGCGGCGATCAATGCTTCGCAGGCGTGCATGTTGGCGTTCTGGCCGCGATACGGATCGAGGTAGCTCCAGTCGGAGCTGGCTTCGTCGGCATACAGGCCATGGGCGGATTGCCAGAATCGGCGCTCCATCAGCGCGAAGGTCTCGGCGATCCACTCGCGGGCCTGGGCTTCGCCGGCCATCAGCGCATGGCTGTAGGCCAGCAGCACGAAGGCCAGGCCGTAGCAATGGTTGGTGCCGTCGGTGACCGTGCCGGCGCCGTTGTTCCAGTCCAGCTGCCAGGCGTAGCCGCCAGTGTCGGCATTGCGATGCGCCGTGCGCAGGAAGTCCAGACCATGGCGCAGGCGCTGCTGGTCCGCCGCTTCGCCGAACTGGCGCCACGCCATCGCGTAAGTGAAGACGAAGCGCGTGCTGCTGACCAGGTGGCGGGTGCGGGCGTCGTAGACTGTGCCGTCGTCCTTGTAGAAGTGATAGAAGCCGCCGCTGGAATCCACGCAGCGGTCATCGTAGAAGTGCTTGGTGTGGCGTATGTGGTTCAGCAGCGTTGAGCGGGATTGAAAATCTGGCGCCATCGTCAGGTCCGTTTTTGGGTTGGAAGGCGGGCCGCCTTTGTTAGACAGGCCCCGGGTGTTTTTCAGGCGCGCAGCAGTCCCCCCGTTGCGGTTCTTGCGAACCGAACGTCCTGCGGCATAACCTGGATTTCAAAGTCTATTTCTGTATGCGCCAGCCGTCGAATACCGTGCTGGCACGGACGACCAACTCCACCGGAGCGATTTTCTCAACCGGTACTTCCTGCTGCCCACCGAGCAGCAGCTCCACGCCCAGCGCGCCCAGTGCCTTTTTGTCGATGCGCAGCGTCGTTAGCGGACGATGTCCCAACACGGCGGTGGCGATGTCGTCGAAGCCTACAATCGCGATGTCGTGCGGGACTTTCAATCCCTTGGCCAGGCAGCAGCGCATTGCCACCAGGGCGGCGCTGTCGTTGTAGCAGAATACGGCGTCCGGCGGATGGGGCAGGGACAGCAGCTGCTCCATCGCTTCCCAGGCGCCGGTTTCAAGATCGACGCCGTCCGGCAGTCCGGCTTCCAGGCGGGGATCTGCCAGGATGCCTTCTTCGAACAGCGCCTGCCGGTAGCCGCGCGCACGTTCGCGGATGCTGTAGTGCGACAGCGGGCCGGAAATGAAGCCCACGCGCGTGCGGCCGGTGTCGATCAGGTGTTTCGTGGCCAGGTAGCCGCCCATCATATTGTCCGGGTTGACCGAGCTGTAGCCGCGCAGCTTCATATCGATCAACACCAACTGCTTGCCGGTGGAGCGCAATGCGCTCAGCGTCTCCGGTTCGAAGAAGCCGGCGCAGACAATGCCGTCCGGCGCGTGCATGCGTATCTGGTCAATCAAGCCGTCCGCCGGGCCGACCGCCATGAACGACAACACGATGCCTTGCTTGCGGCAAGCCTCTTCGGCGCCGTGCAGCACCGGCGAGTAGAATGGGCTGCTCGATGCGGTGTTGTGCTGGCGGTGCAGCAGGAACGTCAGGCGGCGCAGGCGCTTGGGCCGAAGCTTGCAAAAATCGTAGCCCAGCTCTCGCGCCGCTTCCAGCACCATCTGACGGGTCGCTTCGGTCAAACCAGGTTCATTTTTCAGCGCCCGCGAGATGGTCCCGGTGGACACCCCGGCGACGCGGGCGATATCCCGTATCGTCACTCCGGCGACATTCGTGGCATTGCCCATCTAACCTCCATGTATCTCTATGATGCTGCTCGCGGCTGGGGTCCGTCGGCAGGATTCTGTGTGAACGCAGTCTTGCATAAGCATCTACGCGCGGTCAAACGCCATGCCGGCTTTGACCAAAAGTTTAGCTCAATTTACTAAACATGCAGGTTTTAGCCGCTTGGAGCGCGACAGCGGTGGCGTGCCGCCTATATCGCCATGTTTAGTGAGGATGGCTAAACTGAGGCCGAATTTCGCGGGATGTTTGACCACCGGACGGCGCGCATGCAGAATCTTTTTCATTAATATAAAAATCATCCATACAGGAGACAGACTTATGGAACACGTTGCATCGGCAGCCATGCGTACTCGCAGCCAAACGAATCAGGCCGGGGAGGGCAACACCGTCCCGCTGATCATCATCACGCTGCTGTTCTTTATGTGGGGCCTGCTAACGTCGCTGAACGACGTCCTGATCCCCCATCTGAAATCGATTTATACCCTTAATTATGTGCAGGCGATGCTGGTGCAGTTCTGCTTCTTCGGCGCCTACTTCATCGTCTCGCTGCCTGCCGGGATGCTGATCAAGCGCATCGGCTACCAGCGCGGCGCGGTCAGCGGCCTGGTATTGGCGGCCGGCGGATGCGCGCTGTTCTATCCGGCGTCGATGAACGGCTACGCGCTGTTCCTGCTGGCCTTCTTCGTGCTCGCCAGCGGCATCACGATCCTGCAGGTGGCGGCCAATCCGTATGTGACGGTGCTGGGCGCGCCGGCCACCGCGTCGAGCCGGTTGACGCTGACGCAGGCCTTCAATTCCCTGGGCACCACCATCGCGCCGACCTTGGGCGGCATCCTGATCCTGTCCGAAGGCGCGCCCGCAGTGGCCAACCTGGTCAAGACCAAGGCGGAGGAAGCCGCCGCCGTGCAGATCCCGTATCTGGCGCTGGCCGCCGCCTTGCTGGCGCTGGCCATCCTGTTCGCACTGGTGCGGCTGCCGAAGATGAGCCATGCGGAGGAAGAGGGCGGCGTCATCTCCATCGTCGAGAAGTCGGTGCTGGCGCATCGCCACCTGGTGCTGGGCGCCATCGGCATTTTCCTGTATGTCGGCGGTGAGGTCAGCATCGGCAGCTTCCTGATCAACTTCCTGGGCGAGTCCAATGTCGCCAGCCTGCCTGCCGGTGCCGCCGCGCACTACGTCAGCTACTACTGGGGCGGCGCCATGGTCGGCCGCTTCATCGGCTTCGCCGTGATGCGCTATGTTAGCCCGGGCAAGGCGCTGGCGTTCAATTCGGCGGCCTCCATCGCGCTGATCCTGACGGCCATCTTCGGCAGCGGCGCGATTGCCATGTGGGCCATCATCGCGGTCGGCCTGTTCAACTCCATCATGTTCCCGACCATCTTCAGCATGGCGCTGCACAAGCTGGGCAAGCAGACCGGCCAGGGTTCCGGCATCCTGTGCATGGCCATCGTCGGCGGCGCCGTCGTGCCCTTCGTGCAAGGCCTGCTGGCCGATACCATCGGTCTCCAATGGTCGTTCTTCGTGCCGGCCGCCTGCTACACCTTCATTCTCTACTTCGGTGTGAAGTACGCCGGCATGTACTCCACCCGTTAAGAGAGAACCTATGCGCGCCGATTTGAATTTACGTCCGCTGGCGATCGCGCTGGCGGTTGCAATGGCGCTCGCCGCCGCAACCGTCCTTGTCGTCGCCGTGACCCTGCCTGCATATGCCGCCGAAGCCGCGACGCCCGTTCCGGTGGCCGAGCGCACCTGGATGGACACGTCGCTGGGCGCCGACCGGCGCGCCGAACTCGCGCTGAAGGCCATGACGCAGAAGGAGAAACTGAGCTGGGTGATGGGCTGGTTCGGCTCCGACTTCGGCGACAAGAAGCGCAATCCCGCCGCGCTGCCATTCTCGGCGGGCTATATCCCGGGCTCGCCGCGCCTTGGCTTGCCCGCCTTGTTCGAGACCGACGCCGGCCTGGGTGTGGCGACACAGGCCACCAAGACGCCGCGCGAGCGCACCTCGCTGCCGTCCGGCCTGGCCACCACCGCCACCTGGGACCGCGAGCTGGCCTACAACGGCGGCGCGATGATAGGCGCCGAGGCGCACGCCTCCGGCTTCAACGTGATGCTGGCCGGCGGCGTGAACCTGCTGCGCGAGCCGCGCAACGGCCGCAATTTCGAAT
>NZ_JBWKWR010000010.1:0-226088 GCF_059422325.1 Duganella sp. GW821-FHT01E12
CGCACCGACGCGGAGGACGGCATGGTCCTGCTGAAGAACAGCGGCGTGCTGCCGTTGAAGGCCGGCGCGAAGAAGATCGTCGTCATCGGCGCGCATGCGGATGTGGGCGTGCTGGCCGGCGGCGGTTCGTCGCTGGTGTATCCGGTGGGCGGCAGCGCCGTCACCGGCATCGGGCCGGCCACCTGGCCCGGTCCTGTGGTCTACCATCCGTCGTCGCCGTTGAAGGCGATCCAGGCGCGCGCGCCTGGCGCCAGCGTGGTCTATCACGACGGCGTGGACGCTGCCGCCGCTGCGCGTGCGGCGGCCGATGCGGACGTGGTGCTGCTGTTCGCGCAGCAGTGGGTGGGCGAATCGGTGGATGCCGTCTCGCTGTCGCTGCCGGACAATCAGGACGCGCTGATCGCCGCCGTGGCCAAGGCCAACCCGAAGACGGTGGTGGTGCTGGAGACCGGCGGCCCCGTGCTGATGCCGTGGCTGGGGCAGACCTCCGCCGTGCTGCAGGCGTGGTACGCCGGCACCAGCGGCGGCGAGGCCATCGCCCGCGTGCTGTTCGGCGAGGTCAATCCGTCGGGCCGCCTGCCGGTGACCTTCCCGCTATCGGCAAGCCAGCTGCCACGGCCGGTGCTCGATGGCGATCCGAAGGACGAGAGCAAGCGCTTCGACGTGAACTATCACGAAGGCGCGGCGGTCGGCTACAAGTGGTTCGACCTGAAAGGACTGAAGCCGCTGTTCCCGTTCGGCCACGGCCTGTCGTACACGCAGTTCGCCTACTCCGGCCTGACCGCGAGCCAGAAGGACGGCAAGCTGCAACTGCGCTTCAAGGTGACCAACACCGGCGCGGTGAAGGGCAAGGACGTGCCGCAGCTGTACGTGGCGCCGCAAGGCGCGAAGTGGGAGGCGCCAAAGCGCCTGGCCGGCTGGGACAAGGTCGAACTGGCGCCGGGTGAAACCAAGGAAGTCAGCGTGAGCGTCGATCCGCGTCTGCTGGCGATGTTCGACAGCCGCTCCAAGACCTGGCGTATCGCCAAGGGCGGCTACAAGGTGCTGCTGGCGCATGACGCAGCGGATACCGGAGCGGCCAGCATTACCGTGCAACTGCCGCAACGCGTACTGGATATCGCCGGCAAGGCCGGCAAATAAACCAACCATAAAAAGAGCGAAATGATGAGACAACTATATAAATTCTGCGCGGCCGCCCTGATGTTAAGCGCCTGCGGTATTGTTAGCGCTAACGACGTTCACGGAGGCGGCGGCAAGGCCGATTTCGTTAGCGTCAAGAAGACGCACTTCAGCCGAAAGGGCCAGGCGTACTACATCGTCGGCGCGAACTTCTGGTACGGCGGCTACCTCGGCGCGGCGAGCGGCGTCGGCGAACGCGCGCGCCTGCTGAAGGAGTTGGACAATATGCGCGCGCTGGGCATCAACAACCTGCGCGTGCTGGCGGTATCCGAAAAGACCGAGATGAAGAGCGCCGTTCGCCCCGCCACGACAGCGGCGCCGGGCCAGTACGACGAGGAGCTGCTGGCCGGACTGGACTTCCTGCTGGCCGAAGTAGCCAAGCGCGATATGACGGTGGTGCTCTACCTGAACAACTTCTGGCAATGGTCCGGCGGCATGACACAGTACCTGAACTGGTTCGAGGGCACGCCGGCGCTGGACCCGAACGTCACCCATGAATACGACGATTTCATGAAGAAGACCGCCGGCTTCTATCGCAACGCCGCCGCGCAGGCCGAGTACCGCAACGTGATCGCGAAGATCGTCAAGCGCGTCAACACCATCACCGGGAAGCCGTACTCCGAGGATGCCAGCATCATGTCGTGGCAGCTGGCCAACGAGCCGCGTCCGGGCGACGGCGCCGCCACGCCTGAGGAAAAGGCGGTCTACGTCAAGTGGGTGGACGAGGTGGCGGGCTACATCCATAGCCTGGATGGGAACCACATGGTCAGCAGCGGCAGCGAGGGCCTGGCCGGCTCCGCGCAGGATGCGCAGCTCTACCAGGACGCCCACCGCACCCACAACATCGACTACCTGACCTATCACCTGTGGCCGAAGAACTGGGGCTGGTTCGATTCGAACAACCCGACCGGCAGCTGGGACGGCGCCATCGCCAAGAGCCGCGACTATCTGAACTCGCACATTGAGCTGGCGAAGAAGTTGAACAAACCTATCGTGTTGGAGGAGTTTGGCCTGGACCGCGACGGACCATCGTTCAGCGTCAAGGCCACCACCAAGATCCGCGACCGCTTCTACCGCGAGGTGTTCGACATCATCTACCGGCGCGCCAGCAAGGGTGACCCGATCGCCGGCTTCAACTTCTGGGCCTGGGGCGGCGCCGGCCGCGCCGCCAATGCGGACTACTGGTGGAAACCGGGGAATGACTTCGTCGGCGATCCGCCGCAGGAAGAGCAGGGCCTGTACTCGGTGTTCGATTCCGACGTCAGCTCGCTGTTGCTGATCAAGGAATACGCCGACCGCCTGCACACCATCAAACACTGAGGAGTGGCCCCATGAAGCGCTTGTTGATCTTGTTGGCGATGGTTGTCTGCGCAAACGCCAGCGCACAGAAGTTCGAAGGGTTGGGCGCCACGCCGCAAATGGGCTGGAATAGCTGGAACACCTTCGCCTGCAATATCAACGAGCAGCTGATACGCGACACCGCCGACGCGATGGTCAAGCTGGGCCTGAAGGATGCGGGCTACGAGTATGTCAACATCGACGATTGCTGGCACGGCACGCGCGACAAGGACGGCGTGATTCGTCCCAACGCAGAGCGCTTCCCGTCGGGGATCAAGGCGCTGGCGGATTATGTTCACAGCAAGGGGCTCAAGCTGGGCATCTATTCGGACGTGGGCGCGACCACCTGCGGCGGCCATCCCGGCAGCCGTGGTCACGAATACCAGGACGCGATCACCTACGCATCGTGGGGCATAGACTACGTCAAATACGACTGGTGCGACAGCAAGGGCCTGAGCGCCATCGGCGCCTACACCACCATGCGCGACGCGATCCGCAGCGCTGGCCGGCCGATGTTGTTCAGCATGTGCGAATGGGGCGAAAGCAAACCGTGGGAATGGGCGGCGGACGTCGGCCACTCCTGGCGCACCACCGGCGATATCTATCCGTGCTGGGATTGCGAGTTCAATCACGGCTCGTGGTCGCAGTTCGGCGTGCTGCGGATACTCGACAAGCAGGCCGGCCTGCGCAAGTTCGCGGGACCGGGACACTGGAACGACATGGACATGCTCGAAGTGGGCAACGGCATGAGCGAGGACGAGGACCGCGCGCACTTCGCCATCTGGGCCATGATGGCGTCGCCGCTGATCATGGGGAACGATCTGCGCAGCATGCCGGAGGCAACGCGCCGCATTCTGGTCAACAAGGATGCGATCGCGATCAGCCAGGATAAGCTGGGCGTGCAGGCATTGAAGTTCATGGACGGCGCCCAGCTGGAATACTGGGCCAAGCCGTTGGCCGGCGGCGACTGGGCGGTGATGGTGCTGAATCGCGGCGAGCAGGCTGCCGTGATCAGCTACGACTGGAAGAAGCACGTCGTCGGCGATGACCTGAGTAAGCGCGAGGCGGACTTCAAGAAGACCGTCTACAACTGGACCGAAGTCTGGAGCGGGAAATCCGGCGACACAAGCAGGAAGCTCGAAAGCAAACTCGCGCCGCACAGCGTGCTGCTTTTGCGCCTGAAGGTGCGAGGGTAAGCTGTCATTGACGCCGCTGGCATGGCCCGGCGCGCAGACGGATGGCGACGCGGAGTTCCCGTCCGCCAGTTCCGCTAGTGCGTGCCCTCATGCGGCGGCCAGCACGGTCCCCAGCCAGGGCGCCAGCAATGCCATCAGGATGCCGCTGAAGATCATGGTCAGGCTGGCGACTGCGCCTTCCTGCGGGCCGATCTGGCGCGCGGTGGTCAGCCCGAAGCCATGCGCCGCCGCCCCGAATGGCGCTCCGCGCGCGATGCGCATCCGCAGCGGCATCAGGCCAAGCAGCGCCTGTCCCAGCAAAATGCCGAACAAGCCGGTGATGATGACGAATATCCCCGTCAGCTGGGCGGAGCCGCCCAAGTGCCGCGTCGCCTCCAGCGCGAACGGCGTGGACACAGACCGCGCCAGCAGGCTTTGCGCCATGCTGCCGTGCAGGCCAAGCAGGCGGTCCAGCAGCAGCGTGCTGCCCACCGAAGCGGCGATGCCCGCGCAGCTGCCCAGGCCCAGCGCCAGCCAGTGCTGCTTGACCAGATCGCGATACTGGTAGATCGGCAGCGCGAAGGCCACCGTCGCAGGGCCCAGCAGCCAAGGCAGCCAGCGCGTATCGCCGAAGTATTGCGAGAATGGTGTGGACGACAGCTCCACCACGGCGATCAGGATGGCGGATGTGGTGATGGCCGGTGTGAGCCAGAAGTAGCGGTAGCGCCGGTACAAGGCCTGGTTAGCGTAGAACAGGCCGAGCGTCAGCAGCAGGAACAGCAGGGGCTTCATGCCGGTGCCCCTTTGCGCTGTACGCGTAAACGCCGCAGGCGGCGGCCTCGATCCAGCCGGCACACCCATTCGACCGTGAACGCGGTAGCCAGCAGCACGGCGATGAAACCCAGGCCGATCGCTGCGAACAGGCGCAGGCCTTCGCTCTTCAGCAGGCCGGTGAACTGCACCACCGACACCACCAGCGGAATAAAGAACAGCAGCATATTCGACAGCAGCCAGTCCGCGCCGTGTTCGACGGCGGCCGGGCGCACAACGCCGCTCAGCAGCAGCGCGACCATCGCCAGCAGGCCGACGATGCCTCCGGAGAAGGGCAGCCCTAGCCAGGATGCCGCGCGGTCGGCGCCATACCAGGCAGCGATCAGCAGCAGCACTTGCGCGACGGTGGAAAAGAGACGTTTCATGAGTCCATTCTAGGCGCGGCCGATGAAAAGATAAAATGAATTAAGATTATGAAAATCATTCGAATATGGAATAGTTGATGGATATCCGTTCGCTGCGCTATTTTGTCGCCGTGGTCGAGCAGCAGAGCTTCAGCCGCGCCGCCGAGCTGCTGCACGTGACCCAGCCCACCGTCAGCAAGATGGTGCAGCAGCTGGAGCAGTCGCTGAACCTGGTGCTGCTGGAGCGCGTCGGCAAGCGCTTCACGCTGACCGATGCCGGCGGCGTGGTGCTGCAGCGCGGCCGCGCGCTGCTGGCGATGCACGAGGAGATGGGCGTCGAGCTGGCGGACCTGCAGCAGCTGCGGCGCGGCGATTTGCGGCTGGGCGTCACGCAGCACGCGCACGCGCTGCTGGCGCCACTGCTGGCGGCCTACCACCGGCGCCACCCGGACATCGAACTCAAACTGTTCGAAGGCGGCTCGCAGTCGATCGAACGGGATCTGCGCAACTGCACGCTGGAGATGGGCACCATGCTCGATTACCCGGCCAACGCCGGCATCTGGCAGGAGTTCGAAGGCTCGCAGCTGGTCTGTTCGCCCTTATGCCTGCTGGCGCCCGCCGATTCGGCCTGGCATGGCCGGCGCCGCGTGGCGCTGCGCGAACTGGCCGACAGCGCCTTTATCTTCTACGGCGAATCGTTCGCGCTGAACGACATCGTGGAAGACGCCTGCCGCGGAGCAGGATTCAAGCCGCGCATCAGCGGGCGTAGCGGAGAGTGGGAGTTCGTGGCGTCGCTGGTGCGGCTGGGCGTGGGGATTGCGCTGCTGCCCAAGGTGTTCTGCGACACGCTGCCGCGCGCGCAGTTCACGGTGGTGAGGCTGGAGGAACCAGCGCTCGACTGGAAGCTGATGCTGGCCTGGCGGCGCGGCGGACATCTTTCGTTCGCCGCGCGCGCCTGGCTGGATCTGGTCCGAAGTAAGGCTTAGAAGTTCCCGCCGACGCGGACACCGAACATGCGCGGCTCGACGAAGGTGGCCCTCATGAAGCCGCCGTAGGTCGAATCGCCGCTGGTCTTCGCGTGGCTGTCCGAGATATTGCGGACATAGAGCTCCGCGTGCCATTTGTCGTCCGGCGCCTCCAGCCGCACCGACGCATCGCCCATCGCATAGGCCTTCTGGTTGCGGCCGATGTGCGCGAAGTCCGAATTGAGCAGGTCGAAGTAAGCCTTGTCGCGCCAGTTCACCTTCACGTATGGGATCACCTTGTAGCCATTCTCCAGGCCGAACTCCTGCGAGAAGTTGACGTTGAACTGATACTTCGGCGTGTTTGGCAGGTGGTTGCCCTCGATGTTGGCGAGGCGGCGGCCCAGCAGCGTCTTGTCGGAACCGTTGTAGACGGCGGGGCAGGCCGGCAGGCCGAGTTCCGTCCTCACGTCGCACTGGTAGTCGTCGCTGTACGAGTTGAAGTTGTGAACCGAGGTGTTGATGTACGCGAAACCGCCGCCGATACGGCCGCCGCGCCATGGCTTGTAATCCCACTCCAGTTCCAGGCCGGGGATGTTCACCTTGCCGACGTTGATGGTGCGCCAGGTTTCATACACATCGCACTTCGGCTGGTCGGCCGGGCAGGGCAGGCCGTTGTCCGGAATGATCTGGTTGACGAAGTAGGTGCCGGTCAGCTGCATGCCCTTGTACTTCATGAAGAAGGCGGTGGCCGAAAGGCTCAGCGTATTGTCCAGGAACTTGCCCTTGAAGCCCAGCTCATAGTTGGTCACGGTCTCGGGATCGTAAGGCAGGAAGGTGACCACGCCCGGCTTGCCGTCCGCGCACTTGTGGTAGTTGCAGCTGTCGGTCTTGTCGGCGAAGCCGCCGGCCTTGTAGCCGGTCGATACCGAGGCGTAGACCATCTTGTTGTTGTCCAGCTGTTTCTGCAGGCCGAGGCGCCATGTGACTTTTTTCCAGTCCTGCTTATGGTCGTTGGAGGTCGGCGCGCCGTACAGGTGATAGGCCGCCACGCTGCCGCCCATGCCCGGCGTGAGGTCGGTGCCGTCGTGGACGTGGAAGCCCGGCGTGCCTGGCGTGCCTTGGGAATACAGGCCGTTGTAATAGGCGGGATCGCCGATCCAGTTGGCGCCATAGACTTCGCCGCCCTTATCCTGTTTGCTGTCAAGGCTATAGCGGGCGCCGACGGTGGCGGTCCAGGTGGGGATGAACTTCCAGTCAGCCTGCGCGAATGCGGCCTTCGCATCGACCTGGCGGTTGGGCTGGTGATACAACACGCTGCCTACGTCGCCGTACGGCTTCTGGATGGTGTTGGTGATCTCGTAGTCGATGTTGTTCCGCTCATGCATCCAGAACAAGCCGCCCACGTATTGCAGGTTGCCCAGCTGCTGCTTCAGCTGCGCCTCGTGCACGGTCGACAGGTAGCGCGAATCGAGCGTGCGATGGAAGGAGTCGGTCAACGGCCAGGTGCCCCAGTTACCGCCGGCCATATTCGGATACTGGCCGTTGATCTGGAACGGCGCGGCGTTCTGCAGGCCCTTGTCGTCGTCGGTGATTTCGTTGCGGCGCTGGTCGGCCACCTGGAAGGTGTAGTCGAAGTTGGTGTGGTCGTTGATGTTCCAGTTGACGCCCGTGCGCAGCGTGCGGATCTTCATATCGACGTGGCCCGGCACGTTGACGTTGATGTCCCACTTGCCCTGGCTAGTGCAGGCGTAGCGCGTGCCGGCGCCGGCATCGCAGTCGCGGAAGGCGGCGCCGCCGGCGCTGGAGTCCTGGAACTCCTCATACGATGCCTTAGCGGTGACGTCCTTGTTCACTTTCAGCAGAGCGGAGAGGCGGCCGGCCCACTCGTTCTGGTTGGTGTAGTACTCGCTCGGGCCGACCGGGTGGTTGAAGCGCTGGTCCACGTCCGGCTTGCCGTTCGGGACCCAGCCCAGCGCCGGGGCGTTGGCTTCGCTCACGTCGCGGGACTGGTTGGCGTAGCCGCCGCGCTTAACCTTCATGAACGTGGCGCGCAGTGCCAGCGCGTCGTTGACGACGACGTTCTGCACCAGCGACAGCTGCTTCTTGTTGTAGTTGCCGAGGTCCAGATCGGCCTTGCCGTAGTTGCCGGTCCAATCGGGTTTGGCGGGGATGACGTTGATGCTGCCACCGGTGGAGTTACGGCCGAACAGCGTGCCTTGCGGGCCGCGCAGCACTTCAACCTGATCGAGGTCGAACATCAGCGCCTGCGCGCCCTGCGGCCGTGGCGAGTACATGCCGTCGACGTGGAAGCCGACCGCCGGGTCGCCGGTCTCAGTGAAGTTGGTCGAGGTGATGCCGCGGATGGTGATCTGCACCGCCGAATCGAGGCCGGTGTTTTCGATGACGACGTTGGGCATTTCGCCGCTCAAGTCGCGCAGGCTGGTGGCGCCTTTGCGGGTCAGCTGGTCCTGGCTCAGCGCAGTGACGGCGAGCGGGGTGCGCAGCAGCGAAGTCGAGTACCGGGTCGCGGTCACTTTGACTTCGGGTATCTGGTCGGGGTTGGTGATCACCGGCGCCGTGGCTGCGGCGGTGGAAGCCGCGTCGCCGGCGGCGCCGTTGTTAGCGCTATCATTTTGCGCATTTGCTACGATGGTCATGAAGCCGCAAGCGCTGGCCACGGCCAGACTCATGAGAGTCCTTCTCGTTGGTTCAAGCATTTCATCTCCTTGTTGTCATTCATTATGGGCGCTGGTAGCCGCGCCTTATGGTCAGTGGATCGCCATGGCCCGAGGCGGCCGCGCTCGGAATGTGGCAATCTGACAATTCAGTATTGCACTCCAAAAAGTTGACGGTCAAACGAAACGAAAATAGGCGCGGCAGTTTATTTACCTTTACTAAACATGCGGTGCGGCGCGCGATCTGCCGTCTCGCAACAACAACAATCCGGCCTTTTTGTTAAGTTTTGTAAGTTTTCCTTGCGAATCCTTGCAGAACGCTGCCGCCGCTCTCCCTCATTTCCCCCGTCGCGTCCCTTTGGCGGTAAGGAAACGTAACGCCGTGTTCCCGTTGCGGAAATTAATGCCAATGAATTCAATGGCTTAGGTTATTCGTTCCCTCCAGCAACTCACTCGTCTGTCACAGAAAAGCCGATGCTAGAATAAATTCATCGTTGTAAATAAAGCCATGCAAAGGATTCAAATATGCAAGTACGCCGGATTGTTCGCCACGCTCTGTTGATCGCCATGTTTTCCGCCCAGGCCGCGCAGGCCGGCACCTTGGTGATCGAAAGTTGGCGCGTCGACGACAAGACGTTGTGGGAAAAAGTGCTGCTGCCGGCCTTCGAAAAAAACAATCCGGGCATCGAGGTCAAGTTCGCGCCGACCGCGCCGACCGAATACGACTCCAGCCTGGCCGCGCGCCTGGCCGGCGGCACTGCGGGCGACCTGATAGCGTGCCGGCCGTTCGATGTGTCGCTGTCACTGTACAAGAAGGGCCACCTGGATAAGCTGGACGGCAAGCCGGGTATGCAGAACTTTCCGGCCACGTCCACCGTGGCCTGGCAGACCGACGACGGCAAGGACACCTTCTGCATGCCGGTGGCCTCGGTGATCCACGGCTTTTTGTACAACAAGAAGATATTCAAGAAGCTGAACCTGCAGCCGCCCAAGACGGTGGATGAATTCTTCGCCGTGCTGGAGGCGCTGAAAAAGGGCGGCGTGTCGCCGCTGGCGCTGGGCACCGCCGACCAGTGGGAATCGAGCCAAATGGTTTATACCAATATCGGCCCCAATTTCTGGCGTGGCGAGGAAGGGCGCAAGGCGCTCATCGCCGGCAAAGCCAAGCTGACCGACGCGCCGTTCGTCGAAGCGCTGCAGTTCGAGCAGCGGATGGGCACTTATCTGGGCAAGGGCGCCAGCGCACAAACCTATGGCGACAGCCAGAACCAGTTCGCGCTGGGGCGCGCGGCGATCTACCCGACCGGCTCGTGGGACATCTCGTACTTCGGCCAGACGCCCGGCCTGGAGCTGGGCGCGTTCGCGCCGCCGGTGCGCAAGGCGGGCGACCCGTGCTTCATCTCCGACCACATGGACATCGGCATCGGCATCAACAAGAAGTCCCGCAACAAGGAGGACGCCTACAAGTTCCTTGCCTGGGTGGGCTCGCAGGAATTCGCGGATATCTACACCAACCGCGTGACCGGCTTCTTCTCGCTGTCGAACCATCTGATCTCGGTGCGCGATCCGGTGGCCAAGCAGATGGCGGAGTGGCGCGGCAGCTGCGCCTCCACCATCCGCTTCAACGCGCAGGTGCTCAATCGCGGACAGCCCAGCATGGAGAGCGAGCTTTGGAACGTCAACGCCCAGGTATTGAACGGCAAGCTGGCGCCCAAGGACGCGGCGGTCAAGCTTCAAAACGGTTTTGCAAAGTGGTACAAGCCACAGCAAAAGTAGTATCACACCAATCCCTCCCCCTGATTGTGTGATTCCTTTGGCCGGCGCCGGGCGCGGCGCCGGCTCTTTTTTTGCCCGAATTCTGGAGGCTTACTTGAAACATGCGGTTAATACGGTGCGGCCCTGGCAGTTGCTGATGTTCCTGGCGCCGGCGGTGATCGTCTACTCCCTGTTTAGCGCGCTGCCGCTGGTGCAGACGCTGGCGCAGGGCTTCTTCAGCGCCGACGACAGCGGCAAGGCCACCTTCGCCGGCCTGGAGAACTTCCGCACCATCCTGCTCGATCCCGACTGGTCGGCGGGCTTCTGGAATGCGATGGCCAACAACGCCAAATTCTTCTGCATTCACATGCTGCTGCAGAACCCCATCGGCCTGCTGCTGGCGACGCTGTTTAGTTTGAAGGGCCTGCGCGGCGCCCGAACCTACCGCACGCTGATCTTTTTGCCGACGTTGCTGTCGGTGGTGATCATCGGCTTTATCTGGCAGCTGATCCTGTCGCCGCTGTGGGGCGTGGGCGAAAAGCTGATGGGCTTTGCCGGCCTGGCCGAGTGGTTCGCGCCGTGGATGGGGCAGGAGGAAACCGCCCTGGCCACGCTGTCGATGATCTCCGTGTGGCAGTACATCGGCATGCCGATGATGCTGATCTACGCCGCGCTGCTGGCGGTGCCGGAGGAAATCGTGGAGGCGGCCCATGTGGAAGGCGCCAGCGCGCTGCGCATCTTCTGGCAGATCAAGCTGCCGTTGATCTATCCGACGCTGGGCCTCGTGACGATACTGACCTTCGTCGCCAACTTCAACGCCTTTGACCTGATCTACTCGATCAAGGGCGCGCTGGCCGGGCCGAATTATTCGACCGATATTCTGGGCACGCTGTTCTACCGCACCTTCTTCGGCTATCAGGCGCAGGTGGGCAACGCCTATCTCGGTTCCGCCGTCGCCACGCTGATGTTCCTGGTGATACTGGCCGGCGTGGGTATTTATTTTGTCGGTGTCCAGCGCAGGCTGACCCGCTTTGCACTGTGAGGGCCGCGCCATGACCGCTATCGCCATGAACCCGACCGCGCCGCTGGCCAGCCGCTTCGACCTGGGGCGCCTGATGGTGCACGCCACGCTGATCGCTTACACCGTGCTGGCGCTGTTCCCGATCGCGCTGATTCTGATTAACTCGGTCAAGACCCGCGCCGCCATCTTCGACGATCCGCTGGCGCTGCCGACGATGGAATCGCTGACCTTCATCGGCTTCCAGAAGGTCCTGGCCAGTACCAACTTCCTGCTCTATTTCGGCAACAGCCTTTACGTGACGCTGGCGGCGCTGCTGTGCATCGTGCTGTTCGGCGCCATGGCCGCGTGGGCGCTGTCGGAGTACAGCTTCATGGGCAACCGGGTGCTGACGCTGTTCCTGGCCCTCGGCATCATGATCCCGATCCGTCTCGGCACGGTGTCGATACTTGAGCTGATGGTCAAGCTGGACCTGGTCAACACGCTGTCGGCGCTGATCCTGGTGTACACGGCGCAGGGCCTGCCGCTGGCGATCATGATCCTGTCCGAGTTCATGCGCCAGGTGCCGTCGGAGCTGAAGGACGCGGCGCGCTGCGACGGCGTCGGCGAGGTGCGCATCTTCTTCCAGGTGATCCTGCCGCTGATACGGCCGGCGATTGCGACGGTGGCGGTGTTCACCATGATCCCGGCCTGGAACGACCTGTGGTTCCCGTTGATCCTGGCGCCGTCCGACCGCACCAAGACCGTCACGCTGGGCGTGCAGCAGTTCATCGGCCAGTACGTCACCGACTGGAATTCCGTGCTGGCGGCGCTGTCGCTGGCGGTGATCCCGATGCTGATTTTGTACGCGGTCTTTTCGCGTCAATTGATCCGTGGCCTGACGGCCGGCGCGGTCAAGTAATCCAACAACAGAAAGAGGAATGTAATGGCAAGTGTCAGCCTGAAGCAGCTGCGTAAATCCTACGACGGCAAGACCGATGTCCTGGCCGGCATCGACCTGGATATCGCACACGGCGAGTTCGTGGTGCTGGTCGGCCCTTCCGGCTGCGGCAAATCGACGCTGCTGCGGATGTTGTGCGGCCTGGAGAGCATCACCGGCGGCAGCATGTCCATCGGCGACGAGGTGGTCAACCACCTGCCGCCGGCGGAACGCGGCATCGCCATGGTGTTCCAGAGCTACGCGCTGTATCCGCACATGACGGTGTACCAGAACATGGCCTTCGGCCTGAAGGTGGCGGGGCAGGGCAAGGCGGCGATCAAGGAACGCATCACCCGCGCCGCCGCCACGCTGAAGATCGAACACCTGCTGGAGCGCCTGCCGCGCGAGCTGTCCGGCGGCCAGCGGCAGCGGGTGGCCATCGGCCGCGCCATCGTGCGCGAACCGCGCCTGTTCCTGTTCGACGAGCCGCTGTCCAATCTGGACGCCGCGCTGCGCGTGCAGACTCGCCTGGAGATCGCCAAGTTGCACCGGCAGCTGGACGCCACCATCGTCTACGTCACGCACGACCAGGTCGAGGCGATGACGCTGGGCGACAAGATCGTCGTCATGCACGAAGGGCAGATCCAGCAGGCCGGCACGCCGCTGGACCTGTACCAGCAGCCGCGCAACCTGTTCGTGGCCAGCTTTATCGGTTCGCCGAAGATGAATCTGATGGCCGGCACCGTCGCCGAGGCGGGAACCGGCGGCGTGCTGGTGCTGCTGCCAAGCGGCGAGGCGGTTCGCGCCTACGTCGACGGCAGCGGCCTGCGCACCGGCATGAAGGTCACGCTCGGCCTGCGCGCCGAGCATATCAACGAATCGCGCGCCGGTTCGGAAGTTTTCAAAGGCGAGGTCAGTGTGGTCGAACACCTGGGTGAAGCCAATTACATCTACGTCAGTCGTGAAGGTGCAGAAGACGTGGTGATACGCGGAGACGGCGAACGTCACGTCGAGATCGGACAGCCCATCGTCTTCTCGGCCGACAGCACCGCCTTCCACGTGTTTGACGAAGGGGGACAGGCGCTGCGGCGGCTGCGTCCGGGGAATATGGTGTCGGCGGCGCGCAGCATCATGCGCAGCGTTTGATATCGATGCGGTTCACATTTTTCAAACAAGGAGAATTGAATGACTAAGCCGGTATTTAAGAAAAAACTACTACCTAACCTGATCGCGCTGGCGCTGAGCGGCGGCCTCGCGCCGCATCTGTACGCGGCAGATCCGGCTACGGCCGAAGCGGCACAGTCCAGCGACGTTGTACCGGCTGGCGAAACCGCAACCGTCGAGGTGCGCGGCATCCGCGAACGTCTCAAGCGCAACCTGGCCGAGAAGCGCGACTCGGGCAACGTGATCGACACCGTCACCGCCGAGGAAGTGGGCAAGTTCCCGGACAAGAACGTGGCTGATTCGCTGCAGCGCGTGCCGGGCATCTCCGTGGACCGCACGTGGGGCGAGGGCCGCGACATCTTCGTGCGCGGCACCGATAAGAACCTGAACCTGACGCAGTTGAACGGCCAGGCCGTGGCCTCCGGCTACTGGTGGAAGAACGATTCGCAGAGCCGTGGCTTCAACTACGACATCCTCGCGTCGGAACTTGTGGGCAGCATCGACGTGTACAAAAGCCCGTCGGCGGACCTGGACGAGGGCAGCATCGGCGGCCTGGTGATCGTCAAGACCCGCAAGCCGTTCCAACTGAAGCCGCTGGTGGCGCAGGTGTCGGTCGAGGAGACCCACAGCAAGCTGCCGAAGAAAACCGATCCGCAGGTTTCCGGCCTTCTGAGCTGGACCAACGAGCAGAAGACCTTCGGAGCGCTGGTCGCCATCAGCCGCCAGCAGCGCACCATGCGCCGCGACGGCCTGGAAAACTTCACCGACTCCACAAAGTACAACATCGTCGACCAGAACGGCGTCGTCACGCCGGGCGCGTATGCGTCGTGGGGCGGCGGCTCGGCCATCTTCCGCCAGGACCGCAAGCGCACCACCGGCGACATCACACTGCAGGCCCGCCCGAACGCCAACACCGACCTCTCGCTGAACTACATGAACTCGGATATGAGCATGGACAACAGCAACCAGAACTACCTGTGGGAAGCGGGCGGCCTGGCGGATGCGAAGGGCAATATCGCCGTCACCAATCCGAAATTCATCACCACCTCCGACGGCACCAAGGCGCTGGTGGGCGGCACGGTCGGCCCGACGGGCGGCGTGTCGTTCGAGCCTATCTTCCGCCAGTCCTACGTCAAATCGGAAGTGCTGGACCTGGAAGGCACCTACGACGCCGACAACTGGAAATTCCACGGCCAGGCCGGCACCACCAAGGGTTCGGGTGGCAGCGACCATGACCGCAACTTCTGGTTCGTCGGGAACACGCGCACCACCTTCAACATCGCGCCGGACACCTATGAGGTCAAGTACCAGGACATCAACCCGCTCGACCCGAGCAAGTTGACGCTGCAAAGTTCGCGCGACTGGATCCGTCGCATGGAGACCAAGGAGAACTACGCGCAGGGCGACCTGACGCTGGACCTGAACAACGGCTTCCTTAAGTCGGTCAAGGTCGGCGCCAAGTTCCGCGACACCACAGTGCAGAACCACCGCATCATCGGCACCGACGGTCCTGGCAATCCTGGCTGGCAGTCGTTCTCGCTGGCCGACCTGTCGACCGGCGCGTCGCCGCTGTTGAGCCAAAAGGCCGCCAATCCCGGCTCGCTGACGCAGTATGCATGGGTGGACGACGGCCTGGCCTACTCCAAGGGCTTCCCGATGTACGACAAGGGCATGGTCTACGCGGAGGCGAAGGGCGAGTACTACAAGATCAAGGAAAAGATCTACGCCACCTACGCTCGGGCGGACTTCGCCACGGGCGCATGGCGCGGCGACTTCGGCGCCCGCATCGTCAAGACCGACCAGACCTCCGAGGCCTACCAGGACTTGACCGGCTCGGGCAACTACACGCTGGCCAACGTCAGCCGCAGCTACACCGATGTGCTGCCCAACCTGAATGCGGTCTACACCGTCAACAAGGACTTGCTGGTGCGCGGCGCCGTGGCGCGTGTGATGGCGCGTAACACCTACAGCGATTTGAGCGCCAGCACGGAAGTCAGCGGCACCACCAACGCCGCCACCTCCGGCAATCCGCTGCTCAAGCCTTACCACGCGAACCAGGCGGAGATCGGCGCGGAGTGGTACTACGCCGACGCGTCGCTGCTGTCGGCCACGCTGTTTGCGAAGAAGCTCGACACCTTCATCTACACGCAGACGACGCAGGAAAACGTGGCGGGCGTGATGCGTCCGGTCAGCCGTCCGTACAACGCCAACAACGGCGAAACGGTCAACGGCCTGGAACTGCAATGGCAGCAGGCGTTCAGCAGCGGCTTCGGCGCCATCGTCAACTACACCTACACGGACGCCAAGACCGGCGCCAACGCGGGCGGCGTGAAGCTCAACGTGGTGGGCAACTCGCGCAACCAGGCCAACATCACCGGCTTCTTCGAGAAGAACGGCTACAGCGCGCGGCTGTCGTACAACTACCGTTCCAAGGCCTATGGCGCGCTGGATGAAGGCGGCCAGGATGTGACCAGCGCCTACGGCCAGTGGGATGCGTCGGCCAGCTGGGATATCACGCCGAAGATCAGCCTTTACCTCACGGCGGTGAACATCACCAATGAAGTCATCCGCACCAACACCACTGATGGTTTGCCGGTGGGCGTGTATGAAAACGGCGCGCGCTACAGCGTTGGCTTGAAAGCCAAGTTCTGAAAAAGCTGGGCGTAGTGCCGTGCAGATGGCGGGACCAATAACGATTTGATCGGGAGAGCAATGATGTCGCATCACAGTACCAAGAAAAAGTTAATGAGTCTCGCCATCGGCAGCGCTTGCGCTGTCATGGCCGGCGCGGTCTGCGCCCAGCAGCAGGAAGCCGATGCTTCGGCCATCGCCACCAAGGACCAGGTGGCGGAGGTCAAGGTGACGGCGACGCGCCACTCCACGTCGCTGCTCAAGACGCCGGTGGCGGTGACGGCGGTAACGCAGGAGGCCTTGAGCCGCGACGGCATCACCGACGTGCGCGGCCTCAGTGGCCAGATACCCAACCTGCAACTGGGTACCTCGAATGATGGCAGCGGCGGCGTGCAGATCGCCATCCGTGGCGTGAGCAGTTCCGACTTCACGGAGATCGGCAACCCGGCCGTCGGCCTGCACGTGGCGGGCCTGTATCAGCCGCGCCCACAGGCCGCGCTGGCGCTGATGTTCGATCTGGACCAGGTCGAGGTGCTGCGCGGTCCACAGGGTACGCTGTTCGGTCGTAATTCGACCGGCGGCAGCATCAACATCATTCCGGCCAAGCCGGAATTCGGCAGCAGCTACGGCACCGTCGAAGCGGACGTCGGCAATTACCGTGGACGCCAGATATCGGCGGTGCAGAACATCCCGGTCAGCGACAATTTCGCGATGCGCGTCACGGCCATGAAGATCAAGCGCGACGGCTACATCAACCAGCAGCAGGACTTCTATGCCGCGAACTTCCCGGCGCTGGGCATCATGCCCTCGCGCGACGCGGCGGGCAACATCATTCCCGACGTCGACCAACGCTTCAACAAGAAGGTCGGCGCCGACAAGTACTACACCAACAAGGACGAATACGCCGCGCGTTTGCAGGCTCGCTGGAAGATCCGGCCGGACCTGGACTGGCGCCTGACCTACGAGAAGTACCAGAACAACGGCGCCGGCGATTTGCCGATCAAGGATTGCGAACAGGCGGCCGGCACGCCGTACGCCTGCACCGGCGGCCAGTGGGATGTGAAGGTCAACGTGCCGGGCGTGATGGACATGACCATCGATACCGTGCGCAGCGGCCTGGTTTGGGATCTGAATCCATCCACCACCATTGAATACAACGCCTCCTGGTCGAGCCAGAAGCGGCGCGAGCTCCAGGACAGCGACAGCGGCTACCAGCCTATCGAAAGCGAACTGGCCACGCGCCCCGGCACGTCGCCGTTCAACGACTACGCCACCTACACGACGGCGTCGAAATATGTCTCCACGGTCCACGAGCTGCAACTGCGCGGCAAGTACGACCGCCTGCGTTACGTGGCGGGCCTGTTCTGGATGCACGAGAAGAACAGCATCGACTACGCGCAGGACTACCTGGGCGCGTCGTGGGGCACTTACGGCTTCCCGGCCGAATCCTACTTCTATCACCAGGCCGACCGCCAGTCCGATTCCAAGGCCATCTTCGCGCAGGCCGACTGGGAGTTCGCGCCGACCTGGAACCTGACCGTGGGCGGCCGCATGACGCGCGACACCCGCAAGGATGTCGGCGGCCAGTATTGGGACACCGCGTTCTCGGACGATCCGGCGATCTACTTCAAGGGGCTGTTCAACCCAGGCACGCCGGGTACGCCGGGATTCACGCCGTTCAACAGCTCGCATCTGAAGCCCGGCATGGGCGGCTACTACGGTGCGGGAGGCTTCGATTCGTCTATCCATCCGGTGATCAGCGACGATTCGGACGCATGGAAGAAGTTCACCTGGCGCCTGGGCCTGAGCCGCCAGTTGACGCCGCGCGACCTGGTCTACACTTCTCTGTCGACCGGCTACAAGGCAGGTGGCTTCAGCGACAAGGAAGACATCTGCCGCACCGGCTTGAACGGCAACTGCGCCGGCTTGACGCCGGGGCCGCACTACACCAACATGCCGTGGAATCCTGAGACGCTGACCAACTTCGAGGTGGGCTACAAGGGCCGGCTGCTGAACAACAAGCTGACTTTCTCGGCCACCGCGTTCTACAGCCGCTACAAGGATATGCAGCTGACCGGCGGCGTCACCGTCGGCAAGATCATTCCGAAGATACCGTGCACCGCCACCAATCCGTACTGCGACAGCGTGGTCATTTACGGCACGCAGAATGCGGCGCAGGCGAATATCTCCGGCCTGGAGATCGAGGGCGAATACAAGCCGTGGCCAGGTTCGCACATCGGCTACTCGTACTCGCACCTGAAGGCGGTCATCAAATCCTACCCGACCTACAGCGAGGACAGCTCGATCAGCTGTAACATCCGCGACAAGTACGGCGCACCGCCATGCGTGGCGTATGCAGGCACCGACCCTCTGTTCGCCGGCAAATTCCCGCTGAATATCGCGGGCAACCGCCTGCCTTACGCGCCGGCCAACACGCTGAACCTGAACGCCTCGCAGGACTTCGAAATCGGCGAGTACACGCTCACGCCGTGGATCTCGGCGCGCTGGCAGGACAAGATGTACTTCTCGCTGCGGAATCTGGATAATCCACACATCTCCGACGCGCAGAAGGCTTACACGACGGTCGATGCGGCGCTCAAGCTGGTTTCGCCGAGCGGCAAATGGCATCTGGAGGCGTATGTGAAAAACTGGGGACAGACCCTGGCCAAGAACTACGCAAGCGTGGTCGATCCCGGCTACGTGACGGCGTCATACAATGATCCGCGCGTCTACGGCATCCGCTTCGGCGCCACCTGGTAAATAAAAAGGAATCGAATGCGTAAGCAGATCAAGTTCAGTGGTTTCGTTTTGGCCTCGTGGTTGATGGCGTCGATGGCCGGCGGCGCGGTCGCGCAGGGGGCGCCCGAAGCCAAGCCGGTGGCCGGGCAGGGCGCGTTGACTGGAGTCGTCAACGGCGCGCAGATACGCCTGCGCTGGGAGTTGGTGCGCAATGTGTTCACGCCCGAAGCGCCGGGCGGCGGCACGCATGCGCGCCTGATCCTCACCAATCTTGGCCAGCAACCCTTGCCGCCCAAGGGCTGGACGCTGTACTTCAACGTCATGGACGGCGTTGCGACGGGACCGCTGGACGGCAACCTGCTGCTGGAGCAGGTCGCCGGCAATCTGTTCCGCATTCGACCTGCGCCCGGCTTTGCCGGCGTGCCGGCAGGGCAGACGCTGAATATCGCCTACTATCATCCGGACCTCGTGATCAAACTGGCCAAGGCGCCGATCGGGCTTTACCTTGTGTATGACGCCGCGCCGGACGTCGGCCAGGCCATCGCGGACTACGAACTCCTTCCGGTCACGCGCCCGGAGCAGCTGGACAAGGGAAGCAGTGGCGCCAAGCCGGTCGTCACGGTGCAGGACACGTATCGTCGCAACGCCAACGCCGACTGGATGCCGGCAACCGCGCTGCCGCCGGTGTTCCCGACGCCGCAGCATCTACAGGCGGGCAGCGGCAGGCTGCGACTGGCCGCGCTGCCGTCCATCGTTGCTCCCGCCACGCTGAAAACCGAAGCCGCGTTTGCACGTTCGCTGTTCCCGGCCAACTTGCCAGCGGGCGGCGCCGGCGCGGCCGCGCTGCGCCTGAGCGTGGCCCCGGTGCCCGGTTCCACCTCGCCGGAAGCCTACACGCTGACGATCAAGGCCGGCAGCGGCATCGACATCGTCGGCAACAGCGCCGCCGGCGTGGCGTATGGCCTGCAATCGCTGCGCGACCTGCTGCCGCTGCCGGGCGCCGCCAGCATCGACCTGCCGGAGCTGACCATCACCGACGCACCGCGCTTCGAGTATCGCGGCTTCCAGCTGGACGTGGGCCGCAACTTTCACACCAAGCAGACCGTGTTCAAGCTGCTGGACCTGATGGCGCGCTACAAGCTCAATAAATTCCACTTCCACCTGACCGAAGACGAGGGCTGGCGCCTGGAGATCGCCGGCCTGCCTGAACTGACCAGCATCGGCGCGGTGCGCGGCCACAGCGCCAAGCCTGGCGTGCGCCTGCAACCTGCCTACGGCTCCGGCCCCGATCCGGCCGACGCCAGCGGCAGCGGCTACTACACCCGCGCCGACTACATCGAGATCCTGCGCTACGCCGCCGCACGCCACATCGAAGTGATCCCCGAGATCGAGATGCCGGGCCACGCCCGCGCCGCCGTCAAGGCGATGGAAGCGCACTACTTCCGCCTGAAGGCCGCGGGCAAGGCGGATGCCGCCAAATACCTGCTCAACGACCTGGCCGACAAATCGGTCTACAAGTCCGCGCAGCTGTACACCGACCATGTGATCAACCCTGGCCTGGAGTCCAGCTTCACCTTTATCGACCACGTCATCGGCGAGGTCGCGGCGATGTACAAGGAGGCCGGCGTCGCGCTGCACACCATCCATGTCGGCGGCGATGAGCTGCCCGCTGGCGCATGGGAACAATCGCCAGCCAGCCGCGCGGTCATGCAGAAGAAAAAGCTGGAGAGCACCGCTGAACTGTGGGACTACTTCTATGACCGCGTCGACGCCATCCTGCGCAAGCGCGGGCTGTACGCCTCCGGCTGGGAAGAGCTGGCGGCGCGCGGCACCAAGCTGAATGGGGAACACAAGCTGATACCGAATCCGCACTTCACGCAGCGCGGCTTCAGCGCCTACGTCTGGAACAACACCGAGGGCGCCGAGGACTTCGCCTACCGCCTGGCCAACGCCGGCTACGACATCGTGCTGGCCCCGGTGACCAAGATGTACATGGACATGGCCTACAACGCCAATCCCGACGAACCGGGCGTGAACTGGGGCGACTACGTGGAACTCGACACGGTCTACGACTTCATCCCGCTGGACTACCTGAAGAACGCCAATCCGCCGCTGGTCGGCAAGGACCGGCTGACCGACTACGGCAAGCGCCGCATACGCGGTCTGGAGGCGACGCTGTTCACCGAAACCGTGCGCACGCCCGAGCGCATCGACTACCTCGTCATGCCACGCCTGCTGGCGATGGCCGAGCGCTCCTGGGCGCCGGATCCCGCCTGGGCCACCGAGACCGACGCCGCCAAGGCCGCCGCGCTGCACCGCGCCGCGTGGTCCGGCTTCGTCAACACGTTGAGCCAGCGCGTGCTGCCGCGCCTCGACCTGGAACACGCCGGCGTCGACTACCGCATCGCGCCGCCGGGATTGATGCTGGACGGTGGCAAGGTGCTGGTCAACCACGTCCTGCCGGGCATCGCCATGCGCTACACCAGCGACGGCAGCGAGCCGAATACCAATAGCAAACCAGTGGGCGGGCCGATATCGGACAAGGGCCAGATCAAAGTGGCGGCTTTCGACCGCAACGGCAGGATGGGCAAGGTGTCGCGCATCGACAACCCTTGAACGGACGGCGCGCACGCCGGGCATACCAATTAGTCCCGGCGGCTATCTTCTCCGTTATAATCGTGGCACTGTTAAGTTCGGGATAACGAGTGATAGCGTCGATAGAAAAAGTGGCCTTGCCGAGGTTCGACTGGTTACGCTTTCGTTCGACCGCCCGCCGCGTGCCGCCGGCGCGGGCTTGGTCCTTCGGCCTGCTGGCCGCGGCTTGCGCCTTCAACTGCGGCGCGCTGAGCATCGCCCATGCCGCGCAACAGCAGCCTGGTCCCGCCAGCGCCAGCGCGCCCGCCGCCTCCCTCAACACGCTGCAGGTGCTGCACTGGTGGACGTCCAGCAGCGAGCGCAAGGCCGCCAACGCGCTGGCCGCGCGCATGGCCGACGAAGGCCTCGAATGGAAGGACGCCGCCATCCCCGGCGGCGCCGGCCTGGGCGCCGGCAAGGTGCTCAAGAGCCGCGTGCTGGCCGGCGATGCGCCGGAAGTCACGCAGATCATCGGCGTCTCCGTCGCCGAATGGGCGGAACTGGGCCTGCTGCTGGAGATCGACAACGTCGCCAGCGCCGGCAACTGGAACGGCTTCCTGTTCCCCACCATCCAGACGCTGATCCAGCGCCGCAAGCACGTCGTGGCCGCGCCGCTGGGCATCCACCGCGTCAACACCCTGTACTACAACCGCGCGCTGTTCGCCCAACTCAAACTGTCGCCGCCGCAGACCTGGGACGAGTTCCAGAGCACTGCGCTCAAGTTCAAGGCCGCCGGCATCATGCCGCTGGCGCAGAGCAGCGAATCGTGGCAGGTGGCCGCGCTGTTCGAAAACCTGGTGCTGGCCGAGAGCGGCCCGGAGTTCTACCGCGACCTGTTCGTGCGCCGCAATCCCGCCGCCGCCGCCGACCGCCGCACCGCCGAGGCGCTGGAGCGGCTGCGCGTCGTCAAGGGCTGGATCAGCGGCCAGCTGGACGAACGTCCGTGGCCGGAAGTGGTGCGCCAGTTCGCGCGGCGCGAGGCGGCCATGATGATCATGGGCGACTGGGCCAAGCCGGAGCTGGCCGAACGCGGCATGGCACTGGACGAGGACTACGCCTGCGGCACCGCGCCCGGCACCGCCAAGTACCACCTGTACAGCGTCGACACGCTGACCATGTTCGCCGGCGACTACCGCCACATGCAATCGCAGGAGAAGATGGCGCGGCTGCTGGTGTCGCCGCAGGTGCAGGCGGAATACAACACGCTCAAGGGTGCGGTGCCGGTGCGGCGCGACGCCGACCTGTCGAAAATGGACAGCTGCGCGCGCGCCTCGTGGTCCACCTTCGCGCAGGGTGCGGCGGTGCAGGCTCCCAGCCTGGTCCACCGCATGGCCACCGATGAAGCAAGCCGCGACGCCATCATCGCCGAAATCCACCGTTATTTTCTAGACGACAGGGCCACGCCCGCCGAGGCGCAACGCCGCCTGGGCGCGTTGTTCCGACTGTTTAACCTCAGAAGCCAAGGAGCACCCGGTGCGCAAGATACTGATCGTAGACGATGACCAAAAGACCCGCGTCCTGCTCAAGACCTACCTGGAGAAAAACCAGTACGAGGTGATCCTGTCGCACAACGGCGAGAGCTTCCTGGCCGAGCTGCACGCGCACTCCGAGCAGCTGTCGCTGGTGATCCTGGACGTGATGCTGCCCGATACCGACGGCTTCGCGCTGTGCAAGCAGGTGCGCCAGCGCTCGAACGTCCCCATCATCATGCTCACGGCCAGCTCCGACGAGACCGACCGCATCGTCGGCCTGGAACTGGGCGCGGACGACTACATCGCCAAGCCATACAGCCCGCGCGAGCTGCTGGCCCGCATCAAGGCCATCCTGCGCCGCACCGCGCTGGAGACGCCGTCGGCGCGCTATTACCGCTTCGTCGGATTCACGCTGGACCTGATGGAGCGCAAAGTGCTCGACAACGCCGGCGCCGTGGTCGCGCTGACGGGGCTGGACTTCCAGCTGCTGAAATATTTTGTCGAACATCCGGGCGTGATCCTGGACCGCAGCGTACTGTGCGAGGAAACCCGCGGCCGCGACGCCGGCCCGCTGGACCGCTCGCTGGACGTGCAGATCAGCCGCCTGCGCCTGCGCCTCAACGACGATGGCAAGCAGCCCGCCTTGATCAAGACCGTGCGCGGCGCCGGCTATGTGTTCTCGGCGGATGTCAGCGTCTCGCATGCGTAAGTCTGCGCTGGAGCGACTGCGCAGGATCTGGCCGCAGTCGCTGCTTGGACGCCTGATGCTGGTGATGGCGGCCGGCCTGCTGGTGACGCAGCTGGCGGCCAGCGTGATCTGGGCCAGCCAGCTGCGCGCCAAGGCGCAGGTGGAGGCGCAGTCGGCGTCGCAGTACATGGCGCATGGCGCGTCCGGCGCGATCCGCTTCTTTCGCAGCCTGCCGCCGAACTACCGCCTGCTGCTGATCCAGCAGTTGCGCGAGATGGGCGGCACGCGCTTCTTCGTCAACCTCAATCACGCCTACGTGCCGGTCCAGCAGATCGCCGAGCATCCGCTGGCCAGCAGCGTACTGGCGACGGTGGGCGCCACCTTGAAGTCCGACCTGCCGCATTCGCCCAGCTTCCACCTGGCCTTCGCCTGGCCGGACCAGCTGGTGGTGTCGGAGGACGGCGTCCACCTGGGCGACCTGCCGGACGCCTGGGTCCAGCACATCCTGCTGCTGCAGCCGGACCCCGCGCCGATACTGGTGATCCAGACCGAGATCGAACCGGGCAACTGGCTGTACATGGCGGCGCTGATGCCCAACCCGTACTTCTTGAGCAGTAACGATCCGCTGGCGTGGGACCGGCTGTCGCTGCAAGGGCTGTCGCTGGCCGTGGTGCTGCTGCTTTGCCTGTTGGTGGTGCGCTGGATCACGCGCCCGCTGGCCGCCTTGTCTGACGCCGCCGCTGCATTCGGCCAGGGACAGGACGACCGCGCGCCGCCGCTGCCGGAGACGGGCAGCCGTGAATTCATCAACACCGCGCGCGCCTTCAGCGCCATGCGCGAGCGCATCCAGCGCTACATCGAGGACCGCGAGCGCCTGTTCATCTCCATCTCGCACGACCTGCGTACGCCGATCACGAGGCTCAAGCTGCGCTCCGAACTGCTGGACGACGAAGCGCTGCGCAACGAGTTCGAGGAAGACCTCGATGAACTGGACATGATGGTTAAAGGCGCGCTGCAATGCGTGAAGGACAGCGACATCCACGAGAACCCGGCCGAGGTCAAGCTCGACGCGCTGCTCGGGCGGCTGGTGCGCAGCGCGCGGCTGGGCGGGCACGAGGTGGGGTATCGCGACAGCGGCATCACGGTGCGCGCCAAGCCGCTGGCCTTGAAGCGCGCCATCGGCAACCTGCTGGACAACGCCCTGTACTACGGCGACCGCGCCGAGATCAGCGTCACCAGCGAACCGGGCGCGGTGGCGATCGCCGTGCGCGACCACGGCCCCGGCGTGCCGGACGACGCTTTCGCCAGCCTGTTCGATCCCTACGTGCGGCTGGCCCACGGCCGCGAGCAGAACGACGCCGGCATGGGCCTGGGGCTGGGCATCGCCCGCAGCGTGATCGAGGCGCACGGCGGCCAGCTGGTGCTGGAGAACCATCCCGAGGGCGGCCTCAATGCCACCATCCGTTTGCCGGCCTGAGCGGAAATGCGACAGCCGCGCAATACATTTTGTAAGCCTCTGTGAAGTTTTGTTGCAGCGGCGATGCCGGCGCCGGGCAGGGCGCATCCGCGAGCGTAAGGAACTGTAAGCGGCGGCCACGCTTAACCAATGAAATCAAAGGCTTATCCCTGTTCGCCTGTGGCTGGCGAAGATGATAACGTTTGCAACAGCTAAACAAACACCGAAAGTCCACGATCAATGAAAACACAGCATCAACGTTCGCAAGCCATCGACGTGCTGCGCGGCCTGACGGTCGCGCTGATGATCATGGTGAACATGCCGGGCACGCCGGCCACCACCTACGCGCCTTTCCTGCACGCCGAATGGCACGGGCTGACGCTGACCGACCTGGTGTTCCCGACCTTTATGTTCGTGGTCGGCACGGCGCTCAGCTTCACGTTGGAGAAGTACGAGGGCATGGGCGAAGCGGCAGTGCTGAAGAAGATATTCACCCGTACCGCGCTGATCTTCCTGTGCGGCTTCCTGATGTACTGGTATCCGTTCTTCAGTACCGAGGGTGGATCGCTGACTGTATTGCCGCTGTCCGGCACCCGTATCTTTGGTGTACTGCAACGGATCGCGCTGGGCTATTGCGCCGGATCGCTGATCCTGCATTACTGGAAGGAGAAGGGCGCCATCGTGTTCGCCGTGGTGGCGCTGTTCGGCTACTGGGCCCTGATGTACTGGTTCGGCGACTACACGCTGGCCGGCAACGCGCAGCGCAAGCTGGATCTGCTGGTGTTGGGCGAGGCGCATATGTACCACGGCGAGGGCATCGCCTTCGACCCGGAAGGGATATTGAGCACGCTGCCGTCCATCGTCAACGTGCTGGCCGGGTACTTTGCCGGCCGCCTGGTGCGCCGCCTGGGCGCAAGCTACGAGACCATCGCCAAGCTGACCATGTCGGCCGCCGTGCTGGCTGTACTGGCACTGTGCTGGAGCAGTGTATTCCCGCTGAATAAAAAACTGTGGACCAGTTCCTACACGCTGATCACCATCGCCATCGACCTGTTCACGCTGTCGCTGCTGCTGTACGTGATCGACATGCTGGGCAGGCGTGGTTGGACCTACTTCTTCGAAGTCTTCGGCCGCAACACGCTGTTCATCTACTTGTTCAGCGAAGTGGTGGCGAGCACCTTCTTCCTGTTCAAGATCGGCGACCTCAATGTATTCGATTGGGTCTACCTCAACCTGTTCCGGCCGTGGGCCGGCGCCTACAACGGCACGCTGCTGTGGGCGCTGGTCTACATGCTGGGCTGCTGGTCGGTCGGCTATGTGCTGGACCGGAAAAAGATTTATATCAAACTCTGATTGGAGAAATACGCAATGAAAAAACTGTTGATAGCCACTTGTGTCGCCGCGACTCTGGCGGGCTGCGGCGGCTCCGCCCCCGCCGACCAGGAATCGTCACGCGCCATGGCGCGCATGGCCAACCTGACGGCGGCGCGCAGCGGCACGTCGTCCGGCACCTCGGTCGATGCCGGCAGCGAGCGCGTAGTGCAGGGCGGCGCTCCCGCCAGCAAGGCGCTGGCCAACGGCAAGATGGTGCTGGCCTACTATTCGGGCTACAGCAACAACTACAACTCGCTGACCAAGTTCTACGCCAACGTCAACGCGGTGTCCATCGACTTCTGGAACATGGCCAGCGACGGCACGGTGATCGGCAACGGCGACCCGACCCCGACCAACGCCATCACCTTCCTCAAGTCCAAGGGCATCGCGATCTACGGCTGCATCTCCAACGTCTCGCCCACCGCGCCCGATGGCTGGGACCCTGAGCTGTCGCACGCCGTCACCGGCGCCAAGCGCGCGGCCTCGGTGGCCAACTTGGTTGGCTTCGCCAAGGCCAACGGCTTCGCCGGCATCAATATCGACTTCGAAGAGGTGGACCAGGCCGACCGCAAGAACATGAGCGACTTCGCCGCCGCACTGGCGACCGCCCTGCACGCGCAGGGCATGAAGCTGATCATGACCGTGCCGGCCTTCTCCTTCACCGATGAAAACAACAGCCACAACCTGGCCTTCGACCTGCAGGCGCTGGGGCAGGCGGCCGACTACGTCCAGGTGATGACCTACGACGAAACCATCCCGTCGTGGGCGTCCGGCCCGGTGGCGGGCTCCGACTGGATGGAGAACGCGCTCGACTACGCCACCAGCAAGGTGCCGGCGTCCAAGGTGTTGAACGGCATCCCGGCCTACGGCTACGACTGGATCGCCGATGGCGACGGCAGCCAGCTGTTCTGGCGCAACGTGCCTGCGTTGTTGAGCAAGTACCACGTCACGCCCAAGTACGACAACAACGCCAACGCCATCAGCTTCAACTACACGGCCGGCGGCAGGAAGCACACGGTGTGGAACGAGAACGCCAGGAGCGTGACCCTGAAGACCAGCCTGGTGGGCGCCTACGGCCTGGCCGGCACCTCGATCTACGCCTTCGGCATGGAGGATGCCAGCTTCTGGAGCGCCGTCAACGCCGGCCTGAACCAGTAATCCTCCCCCGCGCGCAGCGGCGCCCGCCGCTGCGCCTTCCGGGCCTGTTCCCGGTTTTCTGTCGCCCAGTCCCCCATTTGTGCAGTTCGTCGCAATCCGCATGAGCGTTTGATAAGTGATGGCTATAGTGATCACATACCGAAACGCATTCAAGGAGAGCAAAAATGAACATCGCCAAAAACATGGAAGCCATCTTCGTCACCGCCGCCGTGCTGCTGGGCGCATCCGCCTACGCCAGCGCCGCCGCTGAAGCGAGCGTGGCCCTGCAACCGGCCCTCCAGGTGGCCGCCGCCCAGGCTCCGATGCAAGTTGTAGTGATCAAGGCCAAGCGCCTGACCGCAGTGGAAAAAGCCAGCCTGTCGTAATTTGACAATTGGTCGTACTGCAAAGATTGCTAGAAAGCTCAGTGCGCTGCTACATTAGCCGTTCGCGCACCCGGCCCAACAACAGAGGAACCCCACAATGAACAAGCTTTTCCAATTTGGCCTGCTGTTTGCCGCCTTCTGTGCGCTGTTTGGCCGCGCCATGGCGGCCGACGACAGTACCGAGAAGCGCGTCGTGACGCTTGACGCCCGCGTGGTGCGCGTCAAGCTCGACGGCGTGATCGACCTGAAGCTGCGGCAAGGCCCGACGCCGTCGCTGACGATCTACGCGGACAAGCGCACCATGGACAAGCTGATGACCTCGACCGCCGGCGACACGCTGCACCTGGAGACGGAAGGGCGCTCTATCAAGCTGGGCCGCTCGACCGCGCGCGCCGAGCTGGTGCTGCCGATGTTGCGCGAGGTGGTGTCCGAGGGCGTCGGCTCGACCGAGATCAGCGGCTTCAGCGGCGACGAGCTGGAGTTGACGATGGACGGCGCCGGCAGCATGAAAGTGGTCTGTGACTACAAAAGCCTGAAGGCCAACCTGGGCGGCGTCGGCAGCATGCATCTGTGGGTCAGCGAAAACGAGAGCGTGGAACTGGATCTGCGCGGCGCCGGCTACATCACGCTGGGCGGCCACAGCAAATCGCTGAAGGCGACCCTGGGTGGGCTGGGCGGACTGAACGCGCAGCAGTTCCAGGCGGACTCCGTCACCGTTGATTTGAGCGGCCTGGGCAACGCCACCGTCAACGCCAAGACCAACGCGACACTGAACTTGAGCGGCCTGGGATCGGTCACTGTCTATGGCAAGCCCCTGAACCGCAACGTCAGCGTTGACGGCCTGGGCAAGGTAAGTTGGAAGTAAAACAAACACACCTACGAGACATGAAAAAATTCATACTAGCGATCGGACTCGCACTGGCCCTGCAGCAGGCCGCGTATGCCGGATTCGCCGAAGGCGCCACCGCCTACAACAACAAGAACTACGCGGCCGCCTTGAAGGAGATCGCGCCGCTGGCCAGGGCCGGCAACGCGGACGCCCAGCACCTGCTGGGCTTGATGTATTACATGGGCCGCGGCGTCACGCAGGATTACAAGCAGGCGCTGGAGTGGCACCGCAAGGCCGCGCTGCAGGGCAAGGCCGACGCGCAGTACGTGGTCGGCGCCATGTACTACACCGGCAACGCGGTGATCCAGGACCACAAGCAGGCGGTCAGCTGGTTCCGCAAGGCGGCAGAGCAGGGCCATCCGGACGCGCAGCAGGCGCTGGGGCTGATGTACCGCTATCACATGGCCGGCATGCCGCAGGATAATGTGATCGCCTACATGCTGTGGAACCTGGCGGCGGCCAACGGCTCGATGAACGCGGCCGAGCAGCGCTCGGCCGTGGTCAAGAACATGACGCCGGAGCAGATCGAGGAAGGCCAGGCCTTGTCGGCCGCCTGGAAACCGAACACGCCGCTGCCCAGGCAGTCGCGCACCGGCGGCGGCTAAAGCGCGGCTGTCGTACAATCGCCCTTTCTTCACGAGAGGGCGAGCCATGCGCGCGATTGAAATCACCCATCCCGGCCCCGCCGATGTCCTGAAACTGTGCGAACGGCCGATGCCGGTCGTCAAGGGCGGCGAGGTGCTGATCAAAGTCCACGCGGCCGGCGTCAACCGTCCGGACGTGTTCCAGCGCATGGGCAACTATGCGCCGCCGCCGGGCGCCTCCGACCTGCCGGGCCTGGAAGTGGCCGGCGAGATCGTCGACGGCGACCTCGACTACACCACCTTCGATATCGGCGACAAGGTCTGCGCGCTGGTGCAGGGCGGCGGCTACGCCGAATACGTGGTGGCGCCGCTGGAGCAGGTGCTGCCCGTCCCCAAGGGCTGGAGCATGCTGGAGGCGGCCACCATCCCCGAGAACTACTTCACCGTCTGGAGCAATGTGTTCGACCGCGCCCACCTGGCCGCCGGCGAGACGCTGCTGGTGCAGGGCGGCAGCTCGGGCATCGGGGTGACGGCGATCCAGCTGGCCAGCGCGCTGGGCCACCGGGTGTTCGCCACCGCCGGCAGCGACGACAAGGTGGCGGCCTGCGTGCAGCTGGGCGCCGAGCGCGGCATCAACTACAAGACCGAGGATTTCGCCGTCGTCGTCAAATCGCTGACCAACGACCGCGGCGCCGACGTCATCCTCGACATGGTGGGCGGCGACTACCTGCCGCGCGAAATCGCTTGCCTGGCCGATGACGGCCGCATCGCGCTGATCGCCACGCTGGGCGGCGGCAAGGCCACGGTCGACCTGGGGCAGGTGCTGCGCCGCCGGCTGACCATCACCGGTTCCACGCTGCGGCCCCGTTCGGCCGCCTTCAAGGGCGCGATCGCCAAGCAGCTGCTCGACAAGGTCTGGCCGCTGATGGCGGCCAAGAAGCTGAAACCGGTGATCTACGAGGTATTCCCGCTGGAGCAGGCCGCCGCCGCGCATGCGCTGATGGAAAGCAGCAATCATGTCGGTAAGATCATGCTGCAAGTTATCTAGGTCAAAAAAAGGGAGGTGGGGCGTTGCGCGGGCGTAGCATTTTCGTCTTTTTCGGGACTATGCGGCCGACCGCTGGTTTGACCGGGCTTCCAGCCTCGCGTTAAAATAGCGGGTTATTGAATTTTAGGCTACTATGCGTCGCAAACTCGTCATCGGCAACTGGAAAATGAACGGCAATCGCGCCGGCAACACGGCTCTGTTGTCGGGCATCTTGTCCGGCTTGAACGACTTCGGCGCCGACTGCGCCGTCTGCGTGCCGGCTCCCTACCTGGCCCAATGCCAGGCTGAACTGCAAGGCAGCCCGCTCGCCTGGGGCGGGCAGGATCTGTCGGTCCACGCCAGCGGCGCCTACACGGGCGAAGTCTCGGCCGGCATGCTGGTCGATTTCGGCTCCCGCTACGTGTTGTGCGGCCACTCCGAGCGCCGCGCCTACCACAAGGAAAGCAGCGAGCTGGTGGCGCAGAAGACCGTCGCGGCGCTGGCCGCCGGCCTGACGCCGGTGGTGTGCGTGGGCGAAACGCTGGCCCAGCGCGAGGCAGGGGAGACCGAGGCGGTCATCTGCGGCCAGTTGCAGGCGGTGCTCGATGCGATCGGCGCCGACGACCTGGCCAGGATCGTCGTGGCCTACGAGCCGGTCTGGGCTATCGGCACCGGCAAGACCGCCACGCCGCAGATCGCCCAGGAGGCGCATGCCTTGCTGCGCGCGCGCATGGCGCAGAAAAACGCGCCGGTCGCGGCCGGCGTGCAGATTTTGTACGGCGGCAGCATGAAGCCGGACAATGCAAAAGAATTGATGGCGCAGCCGGATATCGACGGCGGCCTGATAGGCGGCGCCGCATTAAAGGCGACGGATTTCCTCGGAATTATCCAGGCCGTTTAAAGCTGTAGAAACAAAACGATACAAATCTCTTATTTTTGAAATGGAATAACATGAACTCCTTGTTCAACCTGGTTATCGTAGTGCAAGTCGTTTCCGCAATCGCCATTATCGGCCTGGTGTTGCTGCAGCATGGCAAGGGCGCCGACATGGGCGCGGCCTTCGGTTCGGGCGCTTCGGGCAGCCTGTTCGGCGCCACCGGCTCGTCGAACTTCATGTCCAAGTCGACCGGCGTTGCCGCCGCGATCTTCTTCAGCGCCACGCTGGCCCTGTCCTACATCTCCACCCAGCACGGCAGCGGCGCTGTCAGCGGCGGCGTGATGGACAAGGCTGTGCCTGCGGCGCCGGCCCCGGCACCAGCCACCGGCGCGGCAGCGATCCCGACCGCACCGGCCGCCGCGCCCGCGTCCGCTCCGGCCGCTCCAGCCGCGACGGGTCCTGCAGCATCGATCCCAAAGTAATATAATAATGAACTAGTTGTGAAGTTCAGCAGTTCCCTTAGCAAGTTTTTAAGTTGTTTGCTCATTGTTTTGGCAGTACATTAGCGTTGCAAGCTAGAAAAACAATTCAGAGTAAAAAGAAGCAAAGATTTATCGTTTTTCTTCTTGTTTTAGCGCAATACGGATTAACAACGGCGTGAAAACACAGTAGAATAGCGGCCTTACGCCGACGTGGTGAAATTGGTAGACACGCTATCTTGAGGGGGTAGTGGCGCAAGCTGTACGAGTTCGAGTCTCGTCGTCGGCACCAGAAATCTAAGGCCAGCAAGGGAGCACCGAAGTGTACCTGAGCTGGCTTTTTTACGAGGATGTGTCGTTCGATCCTGGTCTAAGCAGTTTTACGATTGGGTCGAACGTTAAGAGCACCGCAGAGCATCGCAGTGTGTCCTTTTAACCGACCGTTCAATATAAGCTCATCAATCGTGAACCTCGAAAATTATCTCCCCGTCCTGTTGTTCATCCTCGTCGGTCTCGGCGTAGGCATCGCTCCCCAAGTCCTGGGCCACCTTCTCGGGCCAAACAAGCCCGACGCGGCCAAGCTCTCCCCGTATGAATGCGGCTTCGAAGCGTTCGAAGACGCGCGCATGAAATTCGACGTGCGTTACTACCTCGTCGCAATCCTCTTTATTTTGTTCGATCTGGAAACGGCATTCTTCTTCCCGTGGGGCGTATCCATGCGCGAACTGGGCTGGAACGGGTTCCTGGTGATGATGAGCTTCATCGCCGAATTCGTCGTCGGTTTTTGGTATATCTGGAAGAAAGGTGCCCTTGATTGGGAATAAGCCATGGCTATTGAAGGCGTATTAAACGAAGGTTTCATCACCACCTCGGCCGACAAGCTGATCAACTGGGCGCGCACGGGTTCGATGTTCCCGATGACGTTCGGTCTGGCATGCTGCGCGGTTGAAATGATGCACGTGGGCGCGGCCCGTTACGACATGGACCGCTTCGGCGTGGTGTTCCGTCCATCGCCGCGTCAGTCCGACGTGATGATCGTGGCCGGCACGCTGTGCAACAAGATGGCCCCCGCGCTGCGCAAGGTCTACGACCAGATGCCGGAACCGCGCTGGGTCATCTCGATGGGCTCCTGCGCCAACGGCGGCGGCTACTATCACTACTCCTACTCCGTGGTGCGCGGTTGCGACCGCATCGTGCCAGTGGACGTCTACGTGCCGGGCTGCCCGCCCACGGCTGAGGCTCTGCTGTACGGCATCATGCAGCTGCAAAACAAGATCAAGCGCACCAATACGATCGCACGCTAACGGGGTCGCTTCAAGAATATGACTACACATCTGGAACAACTGCAAACCGCCCTCGGCACCGCCCTGGGCGATCGCGTTACTACGACCGTTGCGTTGGGCGAAATCACGCTGGTCGTGAAAGCCGCCGACTACTACGGCGTGATGCAAACGCTGCGCGACGACAAGTCGCTGGGCTTCGATCAGCTGATCGACCTGGCCGGCGTCGACTACCTGAACTACGGCGATGGCGCCTGGGACGGCCTGCGATTCGCAGTGGTCGTCCATTTGCTGTCGGTGAAGCACAACTGGCGTGTGCGCGTGCGCGCGTTCTGCGCCGACGACGACATGCCGCTGCTGCCGTCGCTGGTGCCGCTGTGGCGCGCCGTCAACTGGTACGAGCGCGAAGCGTTCGACATGTTCGGCATCCTGTTCGAAGGCCACAACGACCTGCGCCGCATCCTGACCGACTACGGTTTCATCGGCCATCCGTTCCGCAAGGACTTCCCGGTATCGGGCTATGTCGAAATGCGTTACGACCCCGAGCAGAAGCGCGTGATCTACCAGCCGGTCACCATCGAGCCGCGTGAAAACGTGCCGCGCGTGATCCGCGAAGAAAACTACGGGAAGTAAAACATGGCTGAAATTAAGAACTACACCCTGAACTTCGGCCCGCAACACCCGGCCGCGCACGGCGTGCTGCGCCTGGTGCTGGAGCTGGACGGCGAAGTGATCCAGCGTGCCGACCCGCACATCGGCCTGCTGCACCGCGGCACCGAGAAGCTGGCCGAGCAGAAGACCTACCTGCAGTCCGTGCCTTATATGGACCGCCTCGACTACGTCTCGATGATGTGCAACGAGCACGCCTACGTGATGGCCATCGAGAAGCTGCTGGGCCTGGAAGTGCCGCTGCGCGCGCAATACATCCGCGTGATGTTCGACGAGATCACCCGCATCCTGAACCACCTGATGTGGCTGGGCGCGCACGCGCTCGACGTCGGCGCCATGGGCCCGTTCCTGTACTGCTTCCGCGACCGCGAAGACCTGTTCGACTGCTACGAAGCGGTGTCGGGCGCGCGCATGCACGCGGCCTACTACCGTCCGGGCGGCGTCTACCGCGACCTGCCGGATGCGATGCCGCAGCACCGTCCGTCGATCATCCGTTCGGCCAAGGCCATCGACAACCTGAACAAGGACCGTCAGGGCTCGCTGCTGGACTTCATCGAAGCGTTCACCGCCCGTTTCCCGACCTATGTCGACGAATACGAAACCCTGCTGACCGACAACCGTATCTGGAAACAGCGTACCGTCGGCATCGGCGTGGTGGCGCCTGAGGACGCGCTGGCCATGGGCTTCACCGGCGCCATGCTGCGCGGCTCGGGCATCCAGTGGGACTTGCGCAAGCACCAGCCGTACGAGGTGTACGACCTGATGGACTTCGACGTGCCGATCGGCACCAACGGCGACTGCTACGACCGCTATCTGGTGCGCGTGGAAGAACTGCGCCAGTCGAACAAGATCATCAAGCAATGCGTGGAATGGCTGCGCAACAATCCGGGTCCTGTGATCACCAGCAACCACAAGGTCGCGCCTCCGGGCCGCGTCGACATGAAGACCAACATGGAATCGCTGATCCACCACTTCAAGCTGTTCACCGAGGGCATGCACGTGCCGCCGGGCGAAGCGTACGCGGCGGTGGAGCATCCGAAGGGCGAGTTCGGCATCTACCTGTTGTCCGACGGCGCCAACAAGCCATACCGCATGAAGCTGCGCGCTCCCGACTACGCGCACTTGCAATCGCTCGATGAAATGGCGCGCGGCCACATGATCGCCGACGCCGTCACCATCATCGGCACGCAAGATATCGTGTTCGGCAGTATCGACCGCTAAGGAAAAAGTATGTTGTTATCAGAGCAGTGCTACAAAAAAATCGACCGTGAGTTGGCCAAGTATCCGGCCGACCAGCGCCAGTCGGCCGTGATGGCCGCGCTGGCCCACGCCCAGGTTGAACTGGGCTGGATCTCGCCCGAAACCATGCAGGAACTGGCCGACTACATCCAGATGCCGGCCATCGCCGTGCAGGAAGTCGCCACTTTCTACAATATGTACAACCTCAAGCCGGTCGGCAAGCACAAGATTTCCGTGTGCACCAACCTGCCATGCGCCTTGTCGGGCGGCGTGCGCGCGGCCAATCACCTGAAGGAAAAGCTGGGCATCGACTTCCGTGACACCACGGCCGACGGCGCCTTCACGCTGGTGGAAGGCGAGTGCATGGGCGCCTGCGGCGACGCGCCGGTGATGCTGGTGAACGACCAGCGCATGTGCAGCTTCATGTCCAACGATAAGATCGACACCCTCGTGGAGGAACTGAAGAAATGACGTCACTCCACAACCGTCACATCGACCCTGTCATTCTCGCCGGCCTGGACGGCAAGAACTGGCACCTGGAAGACTACGTCAAACGCGGCGGCTACAGCGCACTGCGCCGCATCCTGGAAGAGAAGATCACCCCGGAACAAATCATCGCCGACCTGAAAGCGTCGTCGTTGCGCGGCCGTGGCGGCGCCGGTTTCCCAACCGGCCTGAAGTGGAGCTTCATGCCACGTCAGTTCCCTGGCCAGAAGTACCTGGTATGCAACTCAGATGAGGGCGAGCCAGGCACTTTCAAGGACCGCGACATCATGCGCTTCAACCCGCATGCGCTGATCGAAGGCATGGCCATCGGCGCTTACGCCATGGGCATCACGGTCGGCTACAACTACATCCACGGCGAAATCTTCGAGGTGTACTCGCAGTTTGAGGATGCGCTGGAAGAGGCGCGCGCCGCCGGCTTCCTGGGCGACAAGATCATGGGCAGCGAGTTCAGCTTCCAGCTGCACGCGCACCACGGCTACGGCGCCTACATCTGCGGCGAAGAAACCGCGCTGCTCGAATCGCTGGAAGGCAAGAAGGGCCAGCCGCGCTTCAAGCCGCCTTTCCCTGCGTCGTTCGGCCTGTACGGCAAGCCTACCACCATCAACAACACCGAGACCTTCGCGGCTGTTCCGTTCATCCTGAACATGGGTCCTGAAAAGTACCTGGGCATGGGACGTCCGAACAACGGCGGTTCGAAGATCTTCTCGATCTCGGGCGACGTTGAAATGCCGGGCAACTACGAGGTGCCGCTGGGCACCCCGTTCGCCAAGCTGCTGGAACTGGCAGGCGGCATGCGCGGCGGCAAAAAGATCAAGGCTGTGATCCCTGGCGGCTCGTCCGCTCCGGTGATCCGCGGCGAACTGATGATGAACACCGACCTGGACTACGACTCGATCGCCAAGGCTGGCTCGATGCTCGGTTCGGGCGCCGTCATCGTCATGGACGAAACGCGCTGCATGGTCAAGGCCATGGAACGCCTGGCCTACTTCTACTTTGAAGAGTCGTGCGGCCAGTGCACCCCATGCCGCGAAGGCACGGGCTGGATGTACCGCATGATCCACCGCATCGAAAACGGCCAAGGTCGTCCTTCGGACCTGGACGTGCTGAACTCGATCTGCGACAACATCCAGGGCCGCACCATTTGCGCGCTGGGCGACGCGGCGGCCATGCCGATGCGCGCGTTCATCAAGCAATTCCGCGAAGAATTTGAATATCACGTCGAGCACAAGCATTGCTTAGTGCCCGCTTACATCTAAGCTGCGTCAGGTAACGATCACCATGGTTGAAATCGAAATAGACGGCAAAAAAGTCGAAGTCCCTGCTGGTAGCATGGTGATGGACGCCGCCAACAAATTGGGAACCTACATTCCGCACTTCTGCTATCACAAGAAATTGTCGATCGCTGCGAACTGCCGTATGTGCCTCGTCGAAGTGGAGAAGGCCCCCAAGCCTTTGCCAGCATGCGCAACGCCGGTTTCGGCAGGCATGATTGTGCGCTCCGCTTCGGACAAGGCCGTACAGGCACAGAAGTCCGTGATGGAATTCCTGCTGATTAACCACCCGCTGGACTGCCCGATCTGCGATCAGGGCGGCGAGTGCCAGTTGCAAGACTTGGCAGTCGGCTACGGCAAGGGCGAATCGCGCTACGAGGAAGACAAGCGCGTCGTCGTGCCTAAGGACGCCGGCCCGCTGGTCTCCATGCAGGAGATGGCGCGCTGCATCCAGTGCACCCGTTGCGTACGTTTCGGCCAGGAAGTGGCCGGCGTGATGGAGCTGGGCATGATCGGCCGCGGCGAACACTCGGAAATTACCGCCTTCGTCGGCCAGACCGTCAACTCGGAAATGTCCGGCAACATGATCGACCTGTGCCCGGTGGGCGCACTGACGTCGAAGCCGTTCCGCTACAGCGCCCGTACCTGGGAACTGTCGCGCCGCAAATCGGTCTCGCCGCACGACGGCCTGGGCGCCAACCTGATCGTTCAGGTCAAGGGCGGCAAGGTCAAGCGCGTGCTGCCGCTGGAAAACGACGCCGTCAACGAGTGCTGGATTTCCGACAAGGACCGCTTCTCGTACGAAGGCCTGGAAGCCGCCGACCGCCTGACCCAGCCTATGCTGAAGCAGGGCGGCGAGTGGAAGGAAGTCGACTGGCAGACCGCGCTGGAATACGTGGCGCACGGCCTGAAGAACATCAAGCACGAACACGGCGCCAACGCGCTGGCCGCAGTGGCCACGCCGCACTCGACGCTGGAAGAACTGCACCTGCTGCAAAAGCTGACCCGCGCCATGGGCTCGGACAGCGTGGACACCCGCCTGCGCCATAGCGACTTCTCGCTGGCCGGCGTAACTCCTTGGCTGGGCATGTCGATCACCGAGTTCGGCCAGCTGAACCGCGCCTTCGTCATCGGCTCGTTCCTGCGCAAGGATCACCCGCTGCTGGCGACCCGTCTGCGCACGGCAGTGAAGGGCGGCGCCAAGCTGTCCGTCCTGCACGCCACCGACGACGACCTGCTGATGAACGTTGCCAACAAGATGATCGTTGCTCCGTCGGAGTGGTTGTCGGCGCTGTCGCAAGTTGTTGTGGCCGTGGCTAAAGTTAAAGAAGTCGCCGCACCGGCCGGCTTCGAAGGCGTACAAGCCTCCGACGCCGCCAACGCGATCGCCGCCTCGCTGATCTCCGGCGAGAACAAGGGCGTCTTCCTGGGTAACGCGGCAACGCAGCACCCGCAGGCCGCCGCGCTGCACGCCGCCGCGCAATGGATCGCCGAACAGACCGGCGCCAAGCTGGGCTACCTGACCGAAGCCGCCAACACCGTTGGCGCCTACCTGGCCAACGCCAACAGCGGCACGGCTCCAGTGTTCACCGAACAGAAGCAGGCTTACCTGCTGCTGAACGCCGAACCTGAGCTGGACGCACACAACCCGCAACAAGCCGCCGCCGCGCTGAAGCACGCCGAGATGGTGGTTGTCATGTCCGCCTACAAGCACGGCATGGAATACGCCGACGTGCTGCTGCCGGTCTCGCCATTCAGCGAAACCTCGGGCACCTTCGTCAACTGCGAAGGCCGCGCACAGAGCTTCAACGGCACCGTCAAGCCGCTGCTGGAAACCCGCCCTGCGTGGAAAGTCCTGCGCGTGCTGGGCAACATCCTCGGCCTGTCCGGTTTCGAATATGAAACCTCGGAAGCGATCCGCGACGAAGTGCTGGGCGCCGGCGTGACCGACCTGTCGGCCAAGCTGAACAACGTATCCAAGCAAGCCGTCGTCGCAGCCTCCGCTGCTTCCACCGGTACCGAACGTATCGCCGACGTGCCTATCTACTTCGCCGACGCCGTGGTGCGCCGCGCCGAGTCGCTGCAAAAGATGGCCGACGCGGCTGCGCCTCAAGCGCACCTGTCGACCGCCCTGGCGCAGCAGCTGGGCGTCGCCGCCGGCGACAAGGTAAAAGTTACGCAAGGTTCCGGCAGCGCGATCCTGGTCGCCGCTGTCGATGCCAAACTGCCAGCCAACGCAGTTCGTGTCGCCGCCGCTCACGCGTCGACCGCTGCACTGGGCGGCATGTTCGGTTCGATCACCGTTGAAAAAGCAGGGGAGGGTAAATAATGGCTCTGCCTGAATTCGTCACTACTATTAACGCCATGGGCGCCAACAGCGTGCTGGCTCCGGCCTGGCCGCTGATCTGGGCGCTGATCCGCATCATCGTCGTGCTGCTGCCTCTGATGGGCCTGGTTGCCTACCTGACGCTGTGGGAACGTAAGTTCATCGGCTGGATCCAGATCCGCGTCGGCCCGAACCGCGTGGGTCCGATGGGCCTGCTGCAGCCGATCGCCGATGCGCTCAAGCTGCTGTTCAAGGAAATCATCACCCCGGCCAAGGCCAATGCCGGCCTGTTCGTGATCGGTCCTATCATGACCATCATGCCGGCGCTGGCCGCCTGGGCGGTGGTGCCGTTCGGCGCCGAAGCCGTGCTGGCCAACGTCAACGCCGGCCTGCTGCTGCTGATGGCGATCACCTCGATGGAAGTCTACGGCATCATCATCGCCGGCTGGGCCTCGAACTCGAAGTACTCGTTCATGGGCGCGATGCGCGCCTCGGCCCAGATGATCTCCTACGAAATCCCGATGGGCTTCGTGCTGGTGGTCGTGCTGATGGTGTCCGGTTCGCTGAACTTCGGCGACATCGTCGCCGGCCAGCAAAAGGGCATGATGGTCGAACACGGCCTGAACTTCCTGTCGTGGAACTGGCTGCCGCTGCTGCCGCTGTTCGTGGTCTACCTGACCTCCGGCCTGGCCGAGTGCAACCGCCATCCGTTCGACGTGGTCGAGGGCGAGTCCGAGATCGTTGCCGGCCACATGGTCGAATACTCGGGCATGGCCTACGCCATGTTCATGCTGGCCGAATACGCCAACATGATCCTGATCGCGACCCTGGGTTCGATCATGTTCCTGGGCGGCTGGGCTGCGCCATTCAAGTTCCTGGAATTCTGGGGCGGTTTCGGCGGCTTCTTCTGGTTGTTCGCCAAGGCGTTCTTCCTGGTGTCCGTCTTCATCTGGGTGCGCGGTACTTTCCCACGCTACCGTTATGACCAGATCATGCGTCTGGGCTGGAAAGTGTTTATCCCTCTGACGCTGGTGTACCTGGTGTTCGTGGCCGGCTGGATGCAGACATCCTGGAATATCTGGAAGTAAGGACTGGAAAAAATGGAACGTTTAAAAGACTTCATCGGCAGCTTCATGCTGACCGAACTGATCAAAGGGATGGCGCTGACGGGCAAGTACATGTTCTCGCGCAAGATCACCGTGCAGTACCCGGAAGAGAAGACGCCGATGTCGCCTCGCTTCCGCGGCTTGCACGCGCTGCGCCGCTATCCGAATGGTGAAGAGCGCTGCATCGCCTGCAAACTGTGCGAAGCAGTGTGCCCGGCGATGGCGATCACCATCGAATCCGAGCAGCGCGACGACGGTTCGCGCCGCACCACGCGTTACGACATCGACCTGACCAAGTGCATCTTCTGCGGTTTCTGCGAAGAGTCGTGCCCGGTCGATTCGATCGTTGAAACGCACGTGCTGGAATACCACGGCGAGAAACGCGGCGATCTGTACTACACGAAAGAGATGCTGCTGGCCGTTGGCGATCGTTACGAAAACGACATCGCCGCAGCCCGCGCAGCGGACGCTCCTTACCGCTGATCGATGCCGGCTTCGGCCGGTGTCGCCAGCGTGTCGATCAATAATGTACGTCTCTTGGGTTAGTTATGGAATTTAAAACTGCTTTGTTCTACGCCTTCTCAGCCATCATGATATTGGCTGCGACGCGCGTTATCACGGCCCGCAATCCGGTCCACGCCGCACTGTTCCTGGTGCTGGCGTTCTTCTCGGCCGCCGGCATCTGGATGCTGCTGGAGGCTGAGTTCCTCGCCATCGTGCTGGTGCTGGTCTACGTGGGTGCCGTCATGGTGCTGTTCCTGTTCGTGGTCATGATGCTCGACATCGACACCGACAAGATGCGCGAAGGCTTCTGGGGCTACCTGCCGCTGGCGTCCTTCGTCGGCGTCATCATCGTGCTGGAAATGGCCGCCGTGCTGTGGCGCTCCTTCCTGTCGTTCGACCAGCAGGCGGTCAACGCCGGCAACATCGGCGGCACCAAGGAACTGGGCCTGCTGATCTACACCAAATACATCTACGGCTTTGAGATCGCCGGCGTCATCCTGCTGGTCGCGATCATCGCCGCCGTGGCGCTGACCCTGCGCAAGCGCAAGGACACCAAACATTTCGACCCTGCGGACGCTGTGCGCGTCAAGCGTAACGACCGTCTGAAGATCGTCAAGATCGCCCCGGTCACCACACGTGGCCAGGATGCTGCCGGGTCGGCAGAAGTTAAGGAGGCACCATGACTTTATCGCTCGCTCACTACCTCGTTCTAGGCGCGATATTGTTCGCGATCTCGATCGTCGGTATTTTCCTGAACCGCAAGAACATCATCGTTCTGCTGATGGCCATCGAATTGATGCTGCTGGCCGTGAACATGAACTTCATCGCGTTCTCGCACTACCTGGGCGATGCGGCCGGGCAGATCTTTGTGTTCTTCATCCTGACCGTGGCGGCCGCCGAATCGGCAATCGGCCTCGCGATCCTGGTGGTGATGTTCCGTAACCTGGACACCATCAACGTTGAAGACCTGGATAGCCTGAAGGGTTGATCCCGTGGCTAAAGTTCAAACCTCGAAAAATAACGATTAAGGTTCATCATGGCGGTTACTCTTAACCCTAATCTCCTGCTAGCCATACCCTTGGCGCCGCTGGCCGGCGCCGCGATTGCGGGCTTGTTAGGAACTAAATTCTTCGGCAACGTCGTAGGTCGCAAGACCTCGCACACCGCGACCATCCTGGGCGTGCTGGTTGCCTTTATCCTGTCGGCGATGACGTTGAACGACGTCGTCAACGGCTCGCACTACAACGGCACCGTCTACAACTGGATGACCGTGGCCGGCCTGAAGCTGCAAGTGGGCTTCCAGATCGACGCGCTGTCGGCCATGATGATGTGCGTGGTGACCTTCGTGTCGCTGATGGTGCACATCTACACCATCGGCTACATGGCCGAGGATGAAGGCTACAACCGCTTCTTCGCCTACATCTCGCTGTTCACGTTCTCGATGCTGATGCTGGTCATGGCGAACAACTTCCTGCAGCTGTTCTTCGGCTGGGAAGCTGTGGGCCTGGTTTCCTACCTGCTGATCGGCTTCTGGTACACCCGCCCAACGGCGATCGTGGCCAACATGAAGGCCTTCCTGGTCAACCGCGTCGGCGACTTCGGCTTCATCCTGGGTATCGGCCTGCTGCTGGCCTACGCCGGTTCGATGGACTACCAGGAAGTCTTCGCCAAGAAGGAACAGCTGATGGCGCTGACCCTGCCGGGCACCGACTGGGCGCTGCTGACCGTTGCCTGCATCTGCCTGTTCATCGGCGCGATGGGCAAGTCGGCGCAGTTCCCGCTGCACGTCTGGCTGCCTGACTCGATGGAAGGCCCGACTCCGATCTCGGCACTGATCCACGCCGCGACCATGGTTACCGCCGGTATCTTCATGGTGACCCGCATGTCGCCGCTGTTCGAACTGTCGGACACCGCGCTGTCCTTCATCCTGGTCATCGGCTCGATCACCGCGCTGTTCATGGGCTTCCTGGGCATCATCCAGAACGACATCAAGCGCGTGGTCGCTTACTCGACCTTGTCGCAGCTGGGCTACATGACCGTGGCGCTGGGTTCCTCCGCCTACTCGGTGGCCGTGTTCCACCTGATGACCCACGCGTTCTTCAAGGCGCTGCTGTTCCTTGGCGCCGGTTCGGTCATCATCGGCATGCACCACGACCAGGACATCCGCAACATGGGCGGCCTGCGCAAGTACATGCCTATCACCTGGATCACTTCCTTGCTCGGCTCCCTGGCGCTGATCGGCACCCCGTTCTTCTCGGGCTTCTACTCGAAGGATTCGATCATCGAAGCCGTCGCCGCGACCCATATCTGGGGCGCAGGCTTCGCCAACTTCGCCGTGCTGGCAGGCGTGTTCGTGACCGCGTTCTACTCGTTCCGTATGTACTTCCTGGTGTTCCATGGCGAAGAGCGTTTCGGCAAGGCCCACGCGCATGACGATCACCACGCTGCGGCCCACGATGATCACGCCCACGATTCGGACGCCCATCACGAAGAAGAAGAGGACGACCACGGCCACCATGGCCTGGAGCCAGGTCAGAAGCCGCATGAATCGCCATTCGTGGTCTGGTTCCCGCTGGCGATGCTGGCCATCCCTTCGGTCATCATCGGCTACCTGACCATCGGCCCTATGCTGTTCGGTGACTTCTTCAATGGCGTGATCGCTTTCGGCGAAAGCCACAAGGCGATGGAACTGCTGAAAGAGGAATACCATGGCCCAATGGCAATGGCGATCCATTCGCTGACTTCGCTTCCACTGTGGCTGGCCATTTCCGGCGTCGCCACCGCGTACTACTGCTACATGATCAATCCACGCGTACCGGCCTGGTTCTATGCCAAGTTCAAGTTCCTGCACACGCTGCTGGACAACAAGTACTACATGGACAAGTTCAACGAGGTCGTATTCGCCGGCGGCGCGCGCCTGCTGGGCAATGGCCTGTGGAACGTGGGCGACAAGACCCTGATCGACGGCCTGCTGGTCAACGGCAGCGCCAAAGTGGTGGGTTGGTTCGCTTCGCTGACCCGCCTGGCGCAGACTGGTTACATCTACCACTATGCGTTCGTCATGATCCTCGGCATTCTGGGGTTCCTGGTCTACTTCCTGCCGTTTTGGCACGCTTAATTAGCTGATACGCAAAGAGATAACGATAACCATGATGCAGTCAACCATAACTACACTACCTCCGTACCTGAGCCTCGCGATCTGGCTCCCGATTATCTTCGGCCTGATCGTGCTGGCCGTGGGCCGTGACACCAACGCCGCGCTGGTGCGCGTCGGTTCGCTGATCGGCGCGATCGTCAGCTTCGTCGCGACCATCCCGCTGATCACCAATTTCAGCAACGCCGCGCATGGCATGCAGTTCGTCGAGAAGTCGCCGTGGATCGAGCGCTTCAACATCTACTACTCGCTGGGCATCGACGGCCTGTCGCTGTGGTTCGTGCCGCTGACCGCCTTCATCACCGTGATCGTCGTGATCTCGGCCTGGCAGGTGATCCAGAAGCGCGTGGCCCAGTACATGGGCGCCTTCCTGATCCTGTCCGGCCTGATGATCGGCGTGTTCTGCGCCATGGACGGCCTGCTGTTCTACTTCTTCTTCGAAGCCACGCTGATCCCGATGTACATCATCATCGGTATCTGGGGCGGCGAGAACCGCGTGTACGCGTCGTTCAAGTTCTTCCTGTACACCTTCTTCGGCTCGCTGCTGACGCTGGTCGCCATCATCTACCTGTACAAGGTATCGGGCGGCAGCTTCGACATCCTGATGTGGCACAAGATCGCCCTGACGATGAAAGAGCAGATCTTCATCTTCATCGCCTTCTTCATGGCCTTCGCCGTCAAGGTGCCAATGTTCCCGGTCCACACCTGGCTGCCGGACGTCCACGTGGAAGCGCCGACCGGCGGTTCCGCCGTGCTGGCCGCGATCATGCTGAAGCTGGGCGCCTACGGTTTCCTGCGTTTCTCGCTGCCTATCGTGCCGGACGCATCGCACTACATGGCGCCGTTCGTCATCACCCTGTCGCTGATCGCCGTGATCTACGTCGGCCTGGTCGCGCTCGTGCAGAAGGACATGAAAAAACTGGTTGCCTACTCGTCGATCGCGCACATGGGCTTCGTCACCCTGGGCTTCTTCATCTTCAATAACATCGGCGTGCAGGGCGCGATCGCGCAAATGATCTCGCACGGCTTCATCTCCGGCGCGATGTTCCTGTGCATCGGCGTACTGTACGACCAGGCGCACTCGCGCCAGATCGCCGACTACGGTGGTGTCGTCAACAAGATGCCGAAGTTCGCCGCGCTGTTCATCTTCTTCTCGATGGCCAACTGCGGTCTGCCAGCGACTTCCGGCTTCGTCGGCGAGTTCATGGTGATCCTGGGCGCCACCCAGTACAACTTCTGGATCGGCCTGCTGGCCGCGACCGCGCTGATCTTCGGCGCCGCCTACTCGCTGTGGATGGCCAAGCGCGTCATCTTCGGCAAGGTCGCCAACCACCATGTGGCTGAACTGGTCGACATCAACGGCCGCGAATTCCTGATGCTGGGCATTCTGGCTGTCGCCGTGCTGTACATGGGCCTGTACCCAGCGCCATTCACCGACACGATGCAAACCTCGGTTGCAGACCTGCTGGCCCACGTTGCGCACAGCAAGCTGCCTTACTGAAAACGGAAACACATAAATGACTACTCCACTTCCACAAGCAGTTATCGACATGGCGCCGCTGTACGCAGAGACGGTTCTGCTGATCGGCACCTGCGCGGTCCTGTTGATCGATATGTTCCTGTCGCAGGGTAAGCGCTCGGTGACCTACGTGCTGTCGCTGCTGACGCTGCTGATCTGCGGCGCCCTGAGCTACCACGACTACGCGGCCGGCACCACGGTCTACACCTTCAACGGCATGTTCGTCTCGGATCCGATGTCGAACCTGCTCAAGATGTTCACCTACCTGGCGGTCGGCCTGACGCTGGTCTACTCGCGCCAATACGCGGACGACCGCGGCATGTTGAGCGGTAACCTGGGCGGCGAGTTCTACGTGCTGGCGCTGTTCGCCACGCTGGGCCAGATGGTGATGATCTCCGGTTCCAACTTCCTGTCCGTGTACCTGGGCGTGGAACTGATGTCGCTGTCGCTGTACGCGCTGGTGGCGATCCGCCGCGACAACCACAAGGCCACCGAAGCCGCGATGAAGTATTTCATCCTGGGCGCGCTGGCGTCGGGCTTCCTGCTGTATGGCATCTCGATGCTGTACGGCGCCACCGGCACGCTGGACATCGCCCACGTGGCGACCGCTGTTGCCGCCGGCACCATCAAGCCGACCATCCTGGTGTTCGGCCTGGTGTTCCTGGTCGCCGGCCTGGCGTTCAAGCTGGGCGCAGTACCGTTCCACATGTGGGTGCCGGACGTCTACGAAGGCTCGCCAACCGCGGTGACCCTGCTGCTGGGCGGCGCGCCGAAGATCGCCACCTTCGCGATCTGCATCCGCCTGCTGGTGGAAGGCCTGCTGCCGATGGCCTTCGATTGGCAGCAGATGCTGATGGTGCTGGCGGTTCTGTCCCTGGCCATCGGTAACCTGACCGCGATCGCCCAGACCAACCTGAAACGCATGCTGGCTTACTCCACCATCGCGCAGATGGGCTTCGTGCTGCTTGGCCTGCTGGCCGGCGTCGCCGGCACCACCGACCGCACCGGCGCCGCCGCTGCCTACAGCGCCGCGATGTACTACACCATCACCTACGTGCTGACCACCATCGGCAGCTTCGGCGTGCTGATGCTGTTGTCGCGCGCCGGTTTCGAAGCCGAGACCCTGAACGACTTCAAGGGCCTGAGCAAGCGCAGCGGCTGGTTCGCCGCCGTCATGTCGATCCTGCTGTTCTCGCTGGCCGGCGTGCCGCCGATGATGGGCTTTGCCGCCAAGTTCTCGGTGCTGACCGCCGTGCTGGGCACCGGCCAGATCTGGCTGACCGTGCTGGCGGTGATGTTCTCGCTGATCGGCGCGTTCTACTACCTGCGCGTCGTCAAGATGATGTGGTTCGATGAGCCGACCGACAACTCGCCGATCGTGGTCAAGGGCGACATGAGCTTCGCACTGAGCCTGAACGGCCTGGCCATCCTGGCACTGGGTCTGCTGCCAGGCCCGCTGTTGGCGGCCTGCCTGAAAGCCATCACCCTGACGCTGAACACCTGATGGATGTTTCCGTCGCCAGCTGGTTGGTGATCGCCGCTGCATTGGTGGCCGCCAACCTGCCGTTTTTCAACGACAGAGTATTCGCGCTGGTGGCCGCCAAGTGGCCCCGCAAGCCGCTGCTGGTGCGGCTTGCGGAAATGACGGTGCTGTACTTTGTCGTCGGCGCGATCGGCTTCGCCCTCGAAGCGCAGATCGGCAACCGCTTCCCGCAGACGTGGGAGTTCTACGCCATCGCCGCCTGCATCTTCATCGTGCTGGGCTTCCCCGGATTCATCGTCTGCTACCTGCGCAAGCGCCACGGCTGATACACTATCGTTCTTCAACGACGTGGAGCAGGCATGGACAAGCATTTGACAGAAACCCGTATCGACGGTGAATTGGTCTACAACGGCCACTTCCTCAAAGTCCAACGCGACACAATCGAACTCCCCGACGGCAAACACACGGCACGTGAATACGTGCTGCATCCGGGCGCCGTCGTCATCCTGCCGCTGCTGGACGACGGCACGGTGCTGATGGAGCGCCAGTACCGCTATCCGCTGCATCAGGTGTTCATTGAATTCCCGGCCGGGAAAATCGATCACAACGAAGATCCGCTGGCCAGCGCCAAGCGCGAACTGGAAGAGGAAACGGGCTATACCGCCAGCGACTGGCAGTTCGTCAGCACCATCCACAACGCCATCGCCTATTCGGACGAGCATCTGGACCTGTACCTGGCGCGCGGCCTCAAGGCCGGCCCGCAGAAGCTGGACGACGGCGAGTTCCTCGAAACCTTCACCGCCACCATCGACGAGCTGCTGCAGTGGGTGCGCGAAGGGAAAATCACCGACGTCAAAACCGTCATCGGCATCTTCTGGCTGGACAAGCTGCGATCGGGCGACTGGACGCTATGAGGTTCGTCGTCCTCGTTGGACTGGGCCTGCTGGCCAGCGGCAGCGCAAGCGCCGCCGCGCAGCGCACGCCGTTCCAGATCCGCTGCGAGGATACGATTGCGAAGACGGTCTCGGTGTTGTCGGCGAAGCAGAACGGTTACACCATCAACAACCAGCTGCCGTACCGCGCACTGACCGCGAAATTCGGCAGCATCGACGGCAAGATGGTGACGCTGGGCCTGACCGTGACCAACGGCCAGTATTCGGCGGAGCTGGGCGGCACGGTATTGCAGGACGCGGCCAGCGGCTACGAGTGCATCGCGCCGAAGGTGGAGTTGAAGTTGAATTATTCGCCGGTGCTGATCTATGTCGGCAACGAGTTCGCGCCGGGCAGCTGCGCGTACAAGACGATCCTCGAACATGAGCAGCGGCACCTGCAGGCGTATATGGAAAACCTGGCGCGCGTGGAACAGGTGGTGCGCACGGCGCTGAACAAGCGCTTCGAGGCCAAGCCGCTGTATGCGCCGTCCGGCACCGCGATGTCGGCGCTGGAGCACGAGATCAATGGCACCTGGTTCCCGTTCATCCGGGATGAATTCGAGAAGGGCAAGGCGAAGCAGGCGGCGATCGATACGCCCGAAGAATACGCCCGCTTGAGCAAGGCTTGCGATGGCGAGATCGCGGCGATCCTGCTGCGCCGCCGGAAAAATAACTGAGAATTATGACTGCATCCAATCACACACCGCGCTACTTTGCATTGTTGCCCGCCGCCGGCGTCGGCGCGCGCATGGCGGCGGACGGACCCAAACAATATCTGACGGTCGGCGGCAAGCCGATGCTGCGCCACGCGGTGGACGCGTTCCGCGCCAGCGCTCTGGTGTCGCACACCTACGTGGTGGTCAGCGCGGCCGACGGCCAGATCGACGGCGTGCTGCCTTCTGATCTGGACGGCGTGACGGTGCTGCGCTGCGGTGGCGCCACGCGCATGGACACGGTGCTCAACGCTTTGCGCGAGCTGCAGGGCGTGGTCGCTGGTGGCGACATGATCATGGTGCACGACGCAGCGCGTCCCGGTTTGACGCCGGGCTTGATCGCCAAATTGATCGCCGGCGTGGGCGACGACGCGGCGGGCGGCCTGCTGGCGCTGCCGGTGGTGGACACCGTCAAGCGCGCAACGGGCGTGGTGCCAGTGGCGGCGACGACGGTGTCGCGCAACGGCCTGTGGCTGGCGCAGACGCCGCAGATGTTCAGCTACGAGCTGCTGCTGCGCGCCCTGGGCAGCGCGCCGGACGCCAACGCCATCACCGACGACGCCAGCGCCGTCGAGATGTTGGGCCTGTCGCCGCGGCTGATCGAAGGCCATCCACGAAATTTGAAAGTCACGCTGCCGTCCGACATCCGCATCGCGGAAATGTACCTGGCCGCCGGCGAATAACACAGGATAGAAAAATGACCAAACTCCCATTCCGCATCGGCCAGGGCTACGATTGCCACGCACTGGTGGAAGGCCGCAAGCTGATTATCGGCGGCGTCGACATCCCGCATCACGTCGGCCTGCTGGGGCACTCTGACGCCGACGTGCTGCTGCACGCGATCACGGATTCGATTCTGGGCGCGGCGGCTCTGGGCGACATCGGCAAGCATTTTCCGGATACCGATCCGCAGTTCAAGGGCGCCGATTCGCGCACCTTGTTGAAGGAAGCGGCGCGGCGCGTGGTCGCCACCGGCTACAGCATCGGCAACATCGACGCCACCATCATCGCGCAGCGGCCGAAGATGGCGCCGCACATCGCCAGCATGTGCGCCAACATCGCGGAGGATTTGGGCGTGGCCGTAGGCCAGGTCAACATCAAGGCCAAGACCAACGAGAAGCTGGGTTACCTGGGCAGGGAAGAGGGCATCGCGGCGGAGTCGATTGCCTTGCTGATCGCTTCGTAAAACAAGGTCGCATCGTTTTCCAGCACGCCGGTGGCCATGTCGCGGCTGACTGATGGATAGTCCGCCAAGAAGTCGTCCATTGGTTTGCCCGCCAACAGATAGTCGAACATGCGCTTGATCGGTACCCTTGTTCCTTTGAACACCGGCATGCCGCCCATGATCCCCGGCTCCATCTGCACCAGCGGCGTAATGGACTTCATAAACGCCAGCACTTCCGGGTCGATCGGATCGTTCGGAGATTTTCGCGGCGGCACTACGCGCCCATGGATGCGATGAACAGCATCACTGAAATATCGGGGATCAAGTTCTGGACAGTCCTCGTCAAATTCTATCTCGTCGTCATGGTTGGGCATGGCGTTTATCCAGCTATCGGGCCTCTCCAAGTAGTCGAGTCCGTTCGCGCCTGCTTGCTCTTCTAAACGAAATAATTCGGATGACATCTGCTTCCTCCGTGTAGGTTATAACCACAAATTTCCCGTGAAGATATCCCAGTGTGTTGAAGCGGCGCTCCGAATAGTTGAAGCGCGTATCTTCCTTCGTCGCGGAATCGCCTTCAAGCACAACTGACGCGTCGGCGAAATCGAGGCCATGTTTGCGCAGGTTGCTTAGGCGCTTGGCTTCGTCCCAGGTGTACCTTGTCATCTCAGTGTAGTGGCTTGAAGACATCCTTCAAGCGGCACTGAGAAATGCCAGGCCGCCAGGACATCGTTTCGATATCCTGTGCCCGGCATTCTCAACCGTCCTTCGATTGGATCAATAGTGCGTCGCGGTCGAGGCGGCGGAAGGGCGATCTGCTACCATGGCGCTTTTGACGGCAAAGGATGGACGATGGCGCGCGATATCTACGCTTATCGGCAAGTGGCGGTGCATTCGGTGGAACGCGCGGGCAGGGTGGAGATTCATCCCGTGCCGGGACAGGCTTTCTCGCCGGAGCTGCATGTGCAATGCTCGCGCCGCATGAGCGACGATTATCCGACCGGCACCTGCTTCCTGCTCGACGCCAAGCTGACCGACCGCCTGGGCGGCACGCCCTACCTGTACGCGTGGCACGGCGACGACATCAAGGTGCTGTCAGCCAGCGAGACCAAGGCCTTCCTGGCTGAGTTCAAGCGCGGCCGGATCTGATCAATGAACCGCGTGCAGCTTGCCCAAGGGCTTGCCATCGTCGCGCGCCCAGGACGCGATGACGGCGGCCATCGCCAGCGCGAACACGCCGCCCACCACCATCGCGCTCGACACGCCCAGATGGTCGACCGACACACCACCCACCAGCGCGCCGCTGGCCAATGAAATCTGCGCCGTGGCGACGAACACCGCGCCACCGCTTTCCATCGCATCCGGCGCGGCCTTGAACATCCACGTCTGCACCGAGATCGGCATCATGCCGAAGGCCAGGCCCCAGATCACGATTAACACCGTCGCGCCAACGGCGCCGGTGCCGAACAGCGGCATCGCCACCGCCGACAGGCCCATGACCACGCCGGTGGCGATCAGCGAACTCTTGACGCTCTTCGCCACAGCCCAGCCGCCGATCAGGTTGCCGACGAAACCAGCCGCGCCATAAATCAGCAGCAGGACGCTGATGGCCTTGGTGCTCAGGCCGGCCGTTTGGCTCAGGAACGGCGTCACGTAAGTGTAGGCGGCGAACTGGCCGATGAAGATCAGCAGCGTCGCCAGCATGCCGAGCCGCGCCTTCTGCACGCGCAGCAGCGCCGGCAGCTGGCCGAAGGTGAGGGCTTGCGTGGTCGGCAGGCTCGGCATCAGCCACATCTGCGCCGCCAGCACCAGCACCGACAGCGAACCAGCCGCGAAGAAGGCCATGCGCCAGCCCACCAGTTCACCGATCATGGCCCCGGCTGGCACGCCGGCCACCGTGCCCAGCGAGATGCCGGCAAAGATGATCGACGTGGCGCGCGCGGCCTTGGCCGGCGGCACCAACCGGTTGCCCAGCGCGCCGCCGATGGCCCAGAAGCCGCCCACGCCTATGCCCAGCAACGCGCGCCCAGCCAGCACCAGCGGGAAGGTCGGCGACAGGAAGACGATCAGGTTGGAGACGATCAGCGTGGCGGTCAGGCCCCAGATGACGTAGCGGCGGTCGGTCTTGCCGACGCCGATGGTGACCAGGATGGCGGCCAGCGCGGCCACCAGGCCGGGAACAGTCACCAGCATGCCGGCCACGCCCTCGGTCACGCCCAGCTCGGCGGCTATGGACGGCAGCAGGCCGACCGGCAGGAATTCGGTGGTCACCAACGCGAACGAGCCGACGGCCACCGACAGCACGGCCAGCCATGGGGAGCGCGCCGGCGCCGCAGCGGGCAAGGGGAGGTCGTCGCTTAGGACGGCCTGGGAGGTGTTGTGGTTTTTCATGTGAGTTTTTTCCTATGAGCGGTAAAAATACTTGAGTTTTTTACTGATCGGTTCATAATGAACACCGCAAGGAACTTTGTCAATGAATTTTTAACCGAACGGTATGAAAGATACTTCCGCTTCCGCACGCAAGAGCGGCCGCCCGCGCACGTTTGACGCGGAGACGGCGCTCGACAAGGCCATGAAAGTGTTCTGGGAAAAGGGCTACGAAGGCAGCTCGCTGCCGGAGCTGACCGAAGCGATGGGCATGAACCGCCCCAGCCTGTACGCTGTGTTCGGCAACAAGGAGAACCTGTTCCGCATGGCGCTCGAGCGCTACGGCGCCACCCACGATCCGTTGTTCAACGCGGCGCTGGCGCAGCCGACCGCACGCGCCGTGGTCGAGCATTTCTTGCGCGGCAATGCCGATGCCCAGACCGAAGCCGAAAACCCGCACGGCTGTCTGGTGATCAACGGCGCGCTGGCCTGCAGCGACGATGCGTTGCCTATCCGCGACTCGCTGATCGAGCGCCGCGCAGCCAGCGAGGCCAAGCTGCGCGCCCGGCTGGAACGCGCCAAGGTGGACGGCGACCTGCCGGTCGAAAGCTGCTCGGGCCAGCTGGCGCGCTACGTGATGACGGTCTCGAATGGCATGGCGGTGCAGGCGGCGGCCGGCGCCACCCGCAAACAGTTGCAGGAAGTGGTGGACCAGGTGCTGCGCGGCTGGCCATCTTAAATGCGCAGAAATGTTGCTATAAAAATATATCCAGTAACAAAATGAAATTTTAGTTGTGCTTTTGAAATTAATCGGTAAAATGGCTTCATTCCGTCGCCGTCCCACCTTTTTGAAAGCCACATGATGAAAATTTCCAAACTGATCCTGGCAGCAGCCATCGCCGCAGCGGGCGTTTCGGGCGCAGCATCGGCAGCCAACCTGATCCAGAACGGCGACTTTGAAAACGCCGCTGGCGTCAATCTGAACAACTACGTCATGGTGGGCGCGGGTTCGGGCGCGATCGCCAACTGGACCGTCGGCGGTGTCTCCGTCGACGTCATCAACAATAGCTACAATTCGATCTCGGGCAACAGCATCGACATGCTGGGCTCTCCTGGTCCGGGCGTGCTGTCGCAATCGTTCAACGCCGTCGCCGGCGTCACCTACACGCTGTCGTTCGACCTGACCCACAACCCGTATTCGCACGGCGCCGGCCTGGACGTGTTCGTTGGTGGCAACCACTACTCGTTCGAAGGCAGCACCCCCGTCACCAACTACAGCTTCAACTTCACCACCACCGGCGGCTCGCAGGCGCTGGTGTTCAGCAGCGTCGGTGGCGACGGCTACTCGGGCGCCGTGCTGGACAATGTGTCCGTCACCGCCGCCGTGCCAGAGCCGGAAACCTACGCCATGATGCTGGCCGGCCTGGGTCTGGTCGGCGCCATCGCCCGCCGCCGCAAAGCAGTCAAGTAAAAGATAACACGTAAAAAAAAGCCCGCCGGCACTGAGCGCGATGTTGAATGCGTTCAGGTCGGCGGGCTTTTATACGTCGGGCGATCTATTTGTATTTCAGATTTGATTTTTGTGGATGGCCTTAAATGGTCGGCTGCTTCCGCCCCGTTGCGGACCTTCATCGAATATCTATTTTTTGACGCAATCGTAGGCCAACTTATAAAGATGAAATATCTTGAGTAACGTTTCATCGTGAATCGTCTTTGCGAAGCTCAAAATATTTAAATTCTCATATATATTCGATTGTGCCATACCATTAGCGTAAGTTAGGTATTCGAATGATTCTATTGACAAATAATACTTATTTTTCGAAACATCTAAGTTGCACTTAATTCGAGGAAAATACTTATGCTTGGCTTGGTTGACCAATGAGGCAAGCATTAAAAAGTTAACATCATTTGAAAAATCTTTCAGCGCCTCATGCAGCTCGATCGCATGCGGGAATTTTTTAACAACATCGCTTATTAATTTCTTGTTCCATTTGAAGTGCTCGTTATTAGAATTAGCTTCAGCTTTCGAAAGACCGCCAAGAAGGATATGCAAAGCAAACGGAAAAGCATCACAAGCTGCATGAATATTTTGAAGATAAGCGAGGCTTGCAGCCTCAAAGCGAATGCGAGCCGTACAATCAAACATCAATAGTGATGCTTCAAGATTCTTTGAGGTCGTACTTCTCTTTAGCTGCTGATAGTAATGAAAAGAATAATCCAATCGCTTGCCAAGCCAATTGAGCGCCTCTTTCAGATGGTTAACGAATTCAGGATTTTTCGTTGAGTCAATTTTTTCTAAGAATTTTTTAACATCAATACTGAGATTCACTCTATCTCCTAGCATTTATTTTTTTGGATCAATCATCATAAAATTCGCCTAAAATCTTTACTACTATCATGTGCCATTTATTCCCAAAGTCCGGGTATGACTGCGCCAGTTAGATTAAAGAATTAATTTTTCTGCTACCTTTGCCTTCTATTTTTCGTCTTCTTGGAATGCATATTTTTGGGCCACATAGCGTGCAGAGTTTTCGATATATGGAAATACCGTCCGCTCATTGATGTTCAGCAGGTCGAGTTGCCTGAGAATTTCGGCCTTATTCTTTACCGCGATTCTCCGAACACCAAAGTCGGACGACCCCGTTTCATCAAGAATTGCGTTCAATCCAAAGACCAAGAAAGCTCCGGATTGAGACGATATGCGATTATTACTGCGCTTTCCCTTAACGCAGGTAATTCCGCCAATATGGTCCGCTAGAATTCGCGGCTCGAAAAATGCCTTTTCTTCGCGAATGAAGTGCAATAGGCGCTTGAGCGCGGGCTGAGCATTGAACTCGTCGGTTGTCTGGAGCTGCAGGTCGATTTCGTCCTTTTCTGCTTTTGTTAGCCGGGCCAAATTTGCAAGGCAACTAATCGTATCAGAATCATAATATTTTATTTGTTTTGGTTCTATCTCGAAAGTGATAACTTCGCCTTCATCCTCCCCCACGTATTTTCCGTTCTCAAGTTTTCCCAAATTCGACTTACAAGCAAAGTATAGAGCTATAAGCGGATTGGAAGTAATATCGAGCAATCTAGTCGGTAGTGAAAAATGCTGCATCCGTACCAGTCGGTCTAATGTGCAAGTATCAACAGAAAATTCGGCCGAATCTGAGATGATTAATTCGCGGTACATCAGATGTTCATGCTGAAGATATAGATAATTTCCCTTGACATCCTTCCTTAGCAAGGATGGCTCAAGCTTGTATTTCTTCCTATTTGAATGCCCCCGGAAGAAAGTCTCTTTTCCGGTGCCACGAAGCTCCATAATCTTGCCGATAAAGCCGTTGACGGATGTCACCGAACTCGTCGCCTTCCGGTCACTTTTGACCGATCTTGGAATTCCGCCCGTGTTGGGCGTTCTTGGGATGACAGGCTCCTTAATAATCTTGGCTTTGGACAGGCGAGTAATGAGGTCTTCATCTTTGACCGCCCAATGGGTTCTGCTTAGTTCCCATTCGCGAATATCAAGCAGCGGAGCAATTTCAACAATCTTCTCGAACTCAAGAGGGTCATAGTTCTCATCGAATTCGAACTCTAAGAGCACGGTATTCTTACTCTCTTTGATTCTAGTAATTTGGCCGATCCGCGCTATACCCTCGGTTCCTTCGTATGCAAATAGGCAAGGCCAGTCCATGATGACATCTTTTTGATCGCCGGTGAGGTCTTTAAGCGCATCAGCAATTTCGTCATTTGTATATTCGAGAAAACGACTACGGTCATACTCATAGAATCCACGGTCCCAAGCCCCAGGCCTACTCGTGATCAGAAAGTTAAACACAAAGAACTCCTCCTCGCCCTCTGAACTTGTGGTCCGAATTTAGGTACGCTGTTAGCTCCACAGCATCTATTTGAGATATAGAGTCGTCAATCATTTCAAGCGCCAAAAAACCTTCATGACTACGCACGAAGCTTGTTTCGACATCAGTTAGTTGCCGTTGCAAAATGCGCTCGCAATCGATCAGAATTTCTGCCTGCCAAGCTTCGGCTGTTTTCTCGTTGTTCTTCCGGCTCGTCTCGCGATGGTCTGTTCTTTGGCCGATTTCGGCAATTATCCGATACGTTTGAAGATTGTTACGTCACTACTCGTCGCGTACGCAAAGGAGTTGCCGCACCACGAAAATCCGTATGCAAGCAAATAGTCCGAAGCAACCGACACGCATCCCGCTTGATGGCCTTCGATAAGAGCTGATTTGTATGGGGCGCAGAAAATCAAAGTAGACTTGGGCCAGTCGGGAGAAACAACTTCGAGCCGCTCACCGAGGCGAGTCGATGTAGGTAGCCCCCCACCGCTTAGCCCCGAAATCGAAATTTCTTCGCCTTGGAGTGGGCCGATGCCTTGGCACAAAAGTCGGGCAGGCTCGTACCATTCTCCATCGACCTCATCATCGCGTGAGATTGTCTCACCCCGCGTGCAGTCAATCACGCCTCTACCGCTGCTGGAGATGACCAGCAGAAGTTCCGTGTTCTTGGAAAAGCCGATTTCTGTTAATCCCCCCACCGCAAATTTCCCCATGCTTTTCCAACCATCTGGAGATGCACACGATGGGAGATTGGATAGCAAAGTAATAAGCCTCTGGCGGTTCTTTTTTTCGTAATCAGTCATGGGGAAATAATAAGTGAAAAAATCGTGACCGGCCGGTCCTGGCCGAAGCCGGACAAGATATTTGATGCCAAAATTTATACAACTCCCATTTCATCCGGCCACGATTCAAATCCTAGCTCTTTCGCAACACGTATGAGACAATTTTTTTCATCCATTGAACATCTTTGCAATTCATCCGAAATGCTCTCGAGAACCGTAACATCGTCGTCCAACGTGTCGTCAGAGACACGACTGTCCAAATATTTTGTGGCTAAAATTAATGCACGTGCTAGCGTTTCCATTTCCCAGTCCTAAATAAATGCTCGCCTCTGTGCGGCTGCTTTTGGCTGATTGCCGTCTTGTTATTTCTTATCCTCTGCGGATAAATTTGAGCTTGCATCAACCCAACCTGGGCGGAGCCCTTTAGCACACTCTTCTCTGACCTTGGCTAACGAATACTCGTCGCCCATGTCTGCTTCAATTTCACCAATACATCCCCAACAGTCTCCACCACAGTCAAGTGATAGTGGGTCATCTTTTTGGTCCAGTTTTCGACTGCATATACCGCATGCATTTGGCATCTTCAAATTTCTTTCCAACTAACTGTCCGTTCTTGGCCGAACACAGTCATCCGATAGCTGCGTTAATTTCCTATCCGTCTTCCAGTAAAACTACTGCTGACTCCAAAACTTATAGGAATCGCTTTCACTTATCTCTTTTATGCGAGCATTAGTTCTTGAAATCATGCAATCGATCGAAGAATTCGGGCCACCATTTCCGCCAAAAAATTGAATATCAATAAGGTCGCCGCACTCGACTTTAACAAGGGAGCGCCATTTTTCGTCAGCCGTATTTATACCTGCAATCACCGACGCTTTCGCCTTTTTATCCATTTCAGAATTCGTGGAGGCAACTGTCGCAGATTCCACCTTAGCTATAAGCTGCTTTACTTTTTGCCTCTCCAACTTCTCGGCAACCCTGAGTTCTTTAATCAGGCAGTCGTAGACGCTACCGTTACTATCAAAGCATGGGCTATCTTCAAACGCATACGCCGACGAAAACAAAATCGACAGCATTACGGTTGATGTTGTCCGTATTCTTCTTGGCGGCATAAAATCCAATTCATAAAAAATTACCAACAGCAAACGTCTGCAACTGGCCGAATTCGGCCAAACATGCACAGCATATCATCTTGCCAAACTGAAAATCTCGCGCATTCTCACCCTGGGCAAAAGCCTGTCTTCATGCGATCAATAAATGGAACTCTGGCGCCCAAGCGCCGCCGAACGTGCGCGTCGAGGAGCATTTGCCGCTCCGGCTTGACGGTGGCCCCAATTCTCCCAACGACAGGCCATGTTCCAAAATTATAAAAAGGTTGCCTTATGGAAAAACGCGGACTATGATGAAGATGTACACAGACCTAAATAATGTCTAACGTTGTGAAAATAATAGGTGATCGCTATGCAACTCAGTGAACACACCGCCCTTTCGATCCGTCGAGGGCCGCCACGCCCGCAGGACGCGATGACCCAAATCCCGGCCTCGGCTAACTCGTATGAGATGACGGGCGAGGACGATATCGGCGACACGCTGACCCAATTGGCCGAGAGCGGCGACGCGATCTCGATGTACGTGTCCGGCACCCGCGAGCCGGTGCTGGGGCGCATCCTGTCGGTCGATCCCGAGCAGCCGCATTTTGTGATGGAGTTGAATGAGGGCTCGGTCCTGCCGCCCGGCAGGGTCACCTTTGTCACCTGGGTGTCGTCCGCGAAGCTGCAGTTCCGCCTGACCAGCCAGGAGTGGGCCTCGGTTCCCGGCAGTCCTCACCTGATTCCCATGGTATTCCCCGAGACCTGCTCGGTGCTGAACCGGCGCGCGTCGGAGCGCGTGGAAACGCCGCTGGCGGTCACCTTCAGCGCCTCGTTCGAGTTGAACGGTAAGCTCTACGAGCTGCCCATCTACGATTTCTCGCTGGGCGGAATCGGCCTGCGCTGCACCAAGAACGCCGTCAAGGGTTTGCTCAAGGGCCGCAAGCTGCTGAACGTGCAGCTGGAGCTGGAATCGGAATCGGTCATCATCGCGGAAATGGAAGTGCGCGTGACGCGTTCCTACCGCTCCTTCCTGCTGGGCGAGCAACTCCATATCGGCGCCATGTTCCTCCATCCGTCGCCGGAGGAGGAGGCCGATATCAAGACCCTCCTCAACCACATCCACAACATCCCGCGGGATTAGCGCGCCGTCATTCGGCGCCGTCGTCGTCGTCCTCTGTTTCCGGCGTGCCGTCCTTGACCGTGCGGACACGCGCGGCGTCGGCGGCGGTCTTCAGCCTGGCCGCATCGGCCATGAATTGATCGACGCTGTGGTCCGGACTATGCCGCACTTCCGGCGGCAGCAGCACCGACATGTACAGCTCGTCGGCGGCGCGGCCCGTGCCCTGCAGATTGGTCATCAACATCAGCGCGGCGCCGCCCACCAGCATCACCCAGCTGCTGATGGCGAAGCGGCGCGGATGGTGGGGCTTGATGGTGATCAGGTGGAAGAACAACATGCCGCAGGCGATCGCCAGCGTGACCAGGTTGCCGTAGCGCGTGAACGCCTCGGCCGACCAGGCATAGGCCAGCACGGAGCTGACCACCCGCCACAAACCGACCACGGCCAGCGCGCTGCCGAGGATGAACAAGTGCCGTCCCAGTCGCGCATGCACGCCGAACAGGCGGTTGGCCAGCGCCCACAGGCCGCTCCACACCAGGCCGGCGGCCAGGCTGGTGGCCAGCACCTGCAGGTAGCGGATCAGCGCGAACGGTTCGACGTCGGACAGCCAGGTTTCCGCGCAGGTGAAGAGGGCGATCAGCGCCAGGCCGATGGTGGCCGGCGCCGCGCCTTCCCAGCCGTGCATGGTGGTGTCGGCCCGCTCGTCGGCGACCGGGAAGTCGGCCGCGCGCACCCGCAGGCGCGTGTGGCCCAGGCGCACCATGGTGTCGCCGTCCAGCAGCATGCTGGTCTGGCGCCTGCCGTTGAGGTAGCTGCCGTTCTTGCTGCCCAGGTCGCGCAGCACCAGCCGGCCCTGCTCGTCGGCGTCGACCACGGCGTGGGCGGCGGCGCTGTGGGCGTCGTCGAGGATGACGTCGTTGTCGTAGCTGCGGCCCAGGCGGATCGGCAGCTGCGCCACCTTGTGACGGTGCAGCACGTCGCCGTTGCGGGCCAGGATCTCGATGAAGTAGGGGGCTTTCATTGCGCGCCTCCCTTGGCCGGCGCGGCGGGCTTCTTGCTCACCGGCGCCAGGCCGATCGAATCGATGAACACGCGCGACAGGCGCAGGCCGTTTTCATACGAGACGCCGTGCGCGTCGAGCCTGCTCTGCAAACTCATCAAGCCCTGGTCGGTGCTCGCGGTCAACAGCGCGAAGTCGTACAGGCCGGCGAACTTGCGGTAGGCGCGCACGCACAGCACGGCGCGCAGCGGCACGTCCTTGTTCTTGACGAAGTCCTCGGTGCATTGCGGGCCGGTCAGGCGGGTGTCCTTGTTGTTGCCGAAGTGCTCGTTCTTGAACGAGGCGCTGGCCAGCTGCGCGAAGCGCAGCTGACCCAGCCCGGTGCTGCGCAGGAACTGGTGGCGTATGCTCAGCTGCCCGGTCTGCAGCGAGCCGCTGACGAAGATGGCCGACTCCATCGCGCAACTGGCGTCGTCCACCGTGAACGGCTTGTCGGCCTTGACGTTCGAGCGGCCCCAGCAGCGCATCTGCTCCGACTCGCGCACCGGCACCTGGTACGGACCCATGGGCTTGAGGCTCAGCGGGCTGGCCAGCAGCTGGTCGACCATGGCGCGCTGGTGGGTCAGCAGCTGCGCGGCGACCACGGCGGTGAAATCGGCCGGCGCCTTCTTTTGCTGCTCCACGCGCTTGAGCAGGTCCTGCGCGTAGCGGGCCGGCACCAGGAAGCTGACCAGCTCGCCGTCGAGGCGCTTGGAGACGTTGACGCCGGCCACCGCGCCGTCGACCGTCACGCTGGGGCCGCCGCTCATGCCCGAGTTGATCGGGCCGGTGAACATCAGCTGGTCGTAGAAGCTGCGCGCGATCACGCCGTTGTAGGCGCCCTCGGAAATGGCGAAGCCCAGGTCGAGCGGATTGCCCAGCGAGTACAGGTACTGGCCCTGTGTCAGCTTGGCCAGCTGTTCGGGGATCTTGAAGAAGCCGGTGCCGTTGCGGCTCACGCGCAGCACGGCCAGGTCGTGCAGCACATCCACCGCCAGCAGTTCGACGTTGCCGCGCTGGCCGCTGGTGTCCACCCATTCGCCGACGTAGGTGTCGGGATCGAGCGCGAACTGCGACACCACGTGGTAGTTGGTCACCACCAGGTTGCTGGTGCCGATCAAAAAGCCGGAGCCGACCGACGATTGCGTGCGCCCGCTCTTGAGCAGCGAGCGCACTTGCAGGATATCGTTTTTGGCGGAAGCATACAGATGCTGGGCCGCGCTGGAGGGCGGCGGCAGCGGGGCGGCGTCGGCGTTGTCGGCGGCGGGCGCCGAGGCCTTGGCCGAGGACTGCGCGGCGGCCAGCTGGGGCGGCGAGGCGGGCGCATTTGCGGCCGGCGCCGCCAGGGCGCCGGCGCTGGCCCAGCTCAGGGCGAGGGAAACAGCAAGCTCGTTAAATTTCATGCAATCCTTTTAAAACAACCTTACAGCGCGCCATCCTCCACCGGGGCCGGGGTCAGCGGCGTCATCATGTGGCCCAGCTTGGCGGCCTTGGTATTCAGGTAGTGCTGGTTGAAGGCGTTGCGGTTGACCAGCAGCGGAACGCGCTCGGCCACCTCGATGCCCAGTTTGGTCATGGCGTCGATCTTACGCGGATTATTGGTCATCAGGCGTAAGCTTTTGACGCCGAACTGCGCCAGCATCGGCTGCACCAGGCCGTAGGTGCGCTGGTCCGGCTTGAAGCCCAGCTGCTCGTTGGCCTGCACCGTGTCGGCGCCGGCTTCCTGCAGGCGGTAGGCGCGGATCTTGTTGATCAGACCGATGCCGCGGCCTTCCTGGCGCAGGTACAGCAGCACGCCGCGGCCTTCGCTGGCGATGCGCTTGAGCGCGCCTTCGAGCTGGGCGCCGCAATCGCAGCGCTGCGAGAACAGCACGTCGCCGGTCAGGCACTCGGAGTGCACGCGCGCCAGCACCGGCTCGCCGTCGCCGATGTCGCCCAGCACCATCGCCAGGTGTTCCTTGCCCGTGGCCTTTTCGACAAAGGCGTGCAGCGTGAACTGGGCCCAGGGGGTAGGCAGGGCGCAGGAAGTCATGTAATCCAGTTCGTCGGTTGCCGGGGTTGCTGCGCTCTGCGACATAGCTATGCTCTTCAATTGATTGATATTCAAGGTAAAAAAGGCGCGCCGGGCTGTTCGAACAGACCCGGCGCGCCCTTCATGATACCAAAACTGGCGGAAAGTTTTTTTAGGCCGGCCTCTAGCTTATGCAGGGAGGTCGAACACCAGCACTTCCGCCTCGGTGGCGTCCTGCAGCGTGACCAGCGTTTCGGCCGTGATCTTCAGCGCGTCGCCGTCTTTGAGCGCTGTGCCGTTGACCGTCACGTCGCCGCGGATCACGTGGACGTAGGCGATGCGTCCCTCGGCCAGCTCATGCTTCAGGTGGTCGCCGGGCGCCATGATGGTGGCGTACAGCGCCGCATCCTGATGGATCAGCACCGAACCGTCGCGGCCGTCGCTGGAGGCGATCAGGCGCAGCCGGCCCTGTTTGCTTTCCGGCGTGAAGTGCTTTTCCTCGTAGCTGGGCGGGATGCCGGTCTGGTTGGGCTGGATCCAGATCTGCAGGAAGTGCACCTGTTCGCTTGGCGAATGGTTAAACTCGCTGTGGCGCACGCCGTTGCCGGCGCTCATGCGCTGGACGTCGCCGTAGTGCAGCACCGAGCCCGTGCCCATGCTGTCCTTGTGCTCCAGCGCGCCGCTCAGCACGTAGGAGATGATCTCCATGTCGCGGTGGCCGTGGGTGCCGAACCCCTGGCCGCCGAGGACCTGGTCTTCATTGATGACCAGCAGCGGGCCGAAACCGGTGTGTTTCGGATCGTGATAGCTGCCGAACGAAAAGGTGTGGCGCGATTGCAGCCAGCCGTGGTTGGCGACGCCGCGTTCTTCACTTCTACGAATTTGTAACATGGTAGGCTCCGTTTCTTTTTAGTTAATGTGCGATAATTTTGAAAGGCTTCGCTATCGCTGCATCCATGAATCACAGTATATTCCTCAGGTCCTGAATAAAAAAACGGAAAATTTACCACTTTACTATCGAAGAAATCGAATGCTCAGACTCAGCCTGGAAGCCCTGCAAATCGTCGACGCCATCGACCGCCGTGGATCGTTCTCCGCCGCCGGCAAGGAGTTGCACCGCGTACCCTCGACCATTTCCTACACCGTCAGCAAGCTGGAGGACGACCTCGGCGTGCAAGTGTTTGAGCGCATCGGCCCGCGCGTGGAGCTGACGGCGGCCGGCGCCGAGCTGCTCAAGGAGGGGCGCTACCTGCTCAAGGCGGCGCAGGATCTGGAGCACCGCGTGCGCCGCGTGGCATCCGGCTGGGAGACCGAGCTGGCCGTAGGCATGGATTCGATGTTCTCGGCCGGCGTGTTCCGCGACGACATCCATGCCTTCTACCAGGTCGCCCAGCAGACCCGGCTGCGCATCGTGCGGGAAGCGCTGTCCGGCGCCTGGGAGGCGCTGCTGGACCGCCGCGCCGACCTGCTGGTGGGCGTGGCCGGGGACGGCCCGGCCGGCGGCGGCTACGTCTCCCTGCCGATCGGCAAGATCGGCTTCGTGTTCGCGGTGGCGCCGTCGCACCCGCTGGCCTCGGTGGAAGGCAAGCTGGACCGTGGTCAATTGCAGCGCCACCGCGCCGTCAGCGTGGCCGATTCCGCCCGTCAGATGGCGCCGCGCACCGTGGGCCTGGTGCTGGGCCAGGACACGCTGACCGTGCCCGACATGTCCACCAAGTTCCAGTACCAGTTGGACGGCATGGGCTTCGGCTTCCTGCCCGAGCCCTGCGCGCGCGCCGCCATCGCCGCCGGCCTGCTGGTGGAAAAGCAGGTCGAGGAGCCGAAGCCGGCCGAAACCTTCCACCTGGCCTGGCGCAGCGGCGAGCACGGCGCGGCGCTGCAATGGTGGCGGGACCGCATGAAGCAGCCGGGACTGTTCGAGCGCTTGCTGGGCCATTTGCCCCATCGTTTGATATTGCCCGGTTCGCTACCATAATGTTGGCCGACGCCAATAATTTCGGAGTACCATAGCGGGATCATCGATTGCTCTTGCTGGACACCCCATGACCGCCTCGACCGCCATGCCGCCCGTGTTTTTGCATCCCCTGGCCGACCGCAACGGCGTGCCCTCGGCGTTGCTGATCGACGGGGGGCGCTTGCAGGCCGATACGCTGCCGGCCGGCGTTCTGCAGGAGCTCGCTTCCGGCAGCATGAGCTGCTATTACCGCGCCGGCCAGGCCGGGCCGGTCAACCAGATGCTGGACGCGGCCGGCTGGCAGCCGCTGCCCGCCGACAAGGTCCACCACAGCGACGCCGCGCTGGCCGCCGAGCTGCCCGCCGGCGCCGCCTGGGTCGAGGGCGACTGGTTCCTGGCGCCGCCGCCCAAGCCGGTGGGCAGCCAGGCCGCCTCGCGCGCGCTGGCGCTCAAGCTGGTGCAACTGGTCTCGGCCGACGCCGACACCCACGAAATCGAAGCGCTGCTGCGCCAGGACCCCACGCTGTCCTACCACCTGCTGCGGCTGGTGAACTCGCTGGGCATGGGCACCGGCCGCCGCGTCACCAGTTTTTCGCAGGCCATCCTGATCCTGGGCCGCTCGCAGCTGCGGCGCTGGCTCAACCTGATGCTGTTCTCGTCGCGCGAGGCCGACCAGCGCTCGGCCATGCTGCTGGCGCGGGTGTCGGTGCGGGCGCGGCAGATGGAGCTGCTGGCCAGGGCCGCCGGCCACGACAAGCCGCACCAGGAGCAAGCCTTCATGGCCGGCATGTTCTCGCTGCTGGGCGTGCTGTTCGGCATGCCGCTGGCCGAGGTGCTGAAACCGCTGACCATCAGCGAAGCCGTGCAGCAGGCGCTGCTGTCGCGCGAGGGCGAGCTGGGCCAGCTGCTCGGCGTGGTCGAGGCCGCCGAGCACGAGGACCTGGCGGCGCTGACCCAGGGCCTGCAGGCGCTGCAGATCGACACCGCCAGCTTCAACCAGATCCAGGCCGAAGCGTATTTGTGGATGCAGGGCGTGGCGGCGGGCAAGGCGGGAAATCCCCATGCATGACGCGATCGAGCTGTGCCTTGCGCTGAGCCGCCAGGCGCGCGGCGAGACGGGCGCGGCGCTGGCGGCCACGCTGGCCCGGCTGGACGCCGCGCTGGCCGAGGCGCGCGCCGGCGCGCCGCCGCCGGAGGCCGCCAGCGGCGCCGTGCTGGAACTGGACCTGGCCGGCTACGTGACCGCCTGGAGCGACGGCGCCCGCCAGATGTTCGGCTACGCCACCGAGGAGGCCGTGGGCCGGCACGTGCTGTTCCTGTACGCCGAGGGCGACGACGACGGCAACATCGCCGAGCTGTTCTTCGAGCACGACGGCAGCCCCGCCGGCGGCGCCCACACCGAGGTGCGGCGGCGCAAGAAAAATGGCGAGCTGATCTGGGTGAACCTGCACATCCTGCTGCGCCACGACGAGGCCGGCGAGCCGGTCGGCATGCTGGTCGAGCTGTCCAATGTCGACCAGACGCTGTCGGCGGCGGACAAGGTCAACCTGCACGCGCGCATCATCGAGGACAGCGACCAGGGCGTGCTGATCACCGACGCCCACGAGCGCATCGTGTCGATCAATTCCTCGTTCACCCGCATCACCGGCTACACGCCGGAGGAGTCGATCGGCAAGACGCCCGACCTGCTGCGCTCCGGCGTGCACGACGCCGAGTTCCGCGCCAAGGTGCGCTCGGCCATGCAGGGCGAGGGGCCGTGGCGCGGCGAGATCATCGGCAAGCGCAAGAACGGCGAGCTGTTCCCGCAATCGGTGACCATCAGCGTGGTGCGCGACGAGCACGGCAAGATCAGCCACACCTTCTCGCTGTTCTCCGACATCAGCGTGCACAAGGACGCCGAGGCGCGCATGCAGCGCATGGCCAACTACGATCCGCTGACCGGCCTGCCCAACCTGTGCCTGCTCAACCAGCTGGTCAGCCAGGCGCTGACCGAGACCAAGCGCTCGCAGGAGCACGGCGCCCTCTTGGTGATCGAGATCACCCGCATCGGCGCCATCAGCGACACGCTGGGCCACGAGATCGGCAACGGCCTGCTGTGCGAGATCGGCCGCCTGTTCCGGCTGTCGCTGCGCGAGGCCGACGTGCTGGCGCGGCTGGACGGCCACAAGTTCGCGGTCGCGCTGCTGCACGTGGAAAAGCGCGAACACGCCGCCATCGTCGCGCAAAAGCTGCTGGCCGCGCTGGCCGCGCCCATCGTGATCGGCGGCCACCGGCTGCAGGTGGGCGGCCACATCGGCATCACCGTCTACACCGAGGACGGCGCCGACGTGCCGACCCTGATCCGCTACGCCGACGTGGCCATGACCAAGGCGGCGCAGAACATCGAATCGGCCTTCCTGTTCTACAGCGAGGAGATGAACCAGCGCGCCAAGGAGCACCTGCGCATCGAGAGCGAGCTGCGCCAGGCGCTCGGCAACAACGAGCTGCTGCTGTACTACCAGCCCAAGGTCAGCCTGCGCAGCGGCCGCATCGTCGGCGCCGAGGCGCTGCTGCGCTGGCGCCATCCGGTGCGCGGGCTGGTGTCGCCGGGCGTGTTCATCCCGGTGGCGGAGGAGACCGGCCTGATCCTCGACCTCGGCAGCTGGGTGCTGGAGGAGGCCTGCCGCCAGGTGCGCGAATGGAAGGACGCCAACCTGATCATGCCGCCGATCGCGGTCAACCTGTCGGCGCGCCAGTTCGACAACCAGCTGCCCAAGCGCGTGGCGGCGGTGCTGGAGCGGCACGGCGTGCAGCCCGACCAGATCAACCTGGAGATCACCGAGAGCCTGCTGGTGCGCGGCACCGACAACGTGATCGCCATCATGAACGAGCTGGTGGCGATGGGCATGGCGCTGGCGCTGGACGACTTCGGCACCGGCTACTCCAGCCTGGCCTACCTGAAGAAATTCCCGATCAGCACCCTGAAGATCGACCGCTCCTTCGTCATCGGCCTGCCGTACGAGGAGAACGACTGCGCCATCGCGCGCGCCATCGTCACCATGGCGCAGCAGCTGCGCCAGGAGATCGTGGCCGAAGGGGTGGAGACCGCCGAGCAGATGAGCTTCCTGCGCGAGCTGGGCTGCGACCAGCTGCAGGGATATCTGTTCAGCCAGCCGATCCCGGCGGCCGAGTTCGCCAGCATGCTGCGCGAAGGCAAACGCCTGGCCTTCGGCAACCGCTGATGCGCGGCGTGATTGGCCTCCTGAAAAATCCCGCGATTGGCATCCCGCCGCCGCGCCGTCCGCAGGCACAATGAAACCATGATAGATCTCTACTACGCCGCCACCCCCAACGGCTTAAAAATGACCATGTACCTGGAAGAGGCCGGCATCGACTACCGGCTGATCCGCGTGAACATCGGCAAGGGTGAACAGTTTGCGCCGGAGTACCTGCGCATTTCTCCGAACAACAAGATCCCGGCGCTGGTCGACCACGCGCCGGCCGACGGCGGGCCGCCGCTGAGCATGTTCGAGTCCGGCGCCATGCTGCAATACCTGGCCGACAAGAGCGGCTTCGGCCTGCCGCGCGACCCGCGCGCGCGGCTGGTGGCCTTGCAATGGCTGACCTGGCAGGTGTCCGGCCTGGGGCCGATGGCGGGGCAGATCGGCCACTTCAACATCTACGCGCCGGAGCCGGTGCCGTACGCGATCGACCGCTACACCCGCGAAACGCGCCGCCTGTACGGCGTGCTGGACAAGCAGCTGCAGGGCCGCGACTTCATCGCCGGCGAGTTCTCGATCGCCGACATCGCCTGCTATCCGTGGATCGTGCCGCACGAGGGCCACGGCCAGACGCTGGCCGATTTCCCCGACCTGCAACGCTGGTTCGAGGCGATGCGCGCGCGGCCGGCCACCGTCAAGGCCTACGTCGGCGTGGAGAACGTCTACGTCCGCAAGGAGCATGCGATGTCGGACGAAGAGCGCGCCATCCTGTTCGGGCAGGCCCGGCCCGTTTGATACGGATGGGACAAAGCACGAATCGCCGGAAGGTGACAGAATAGGGGCAGCCATGGCAATTATGGCAACCTGCCACTCGTTCATCTTTCACGGAGACTTCCATGCAAAAACGTACTTTCCTGCTTCGTAGCACCGCAGCGCTGATGTTGGCCGGCCTGGCGCTGGGCGGTTGCACCACCACCACCTCGGCCGGCAAGGCCGATTCGGCCGCAGTCCGCACCGAGATCGAGCAGGGTTCCTACTCGACGCTGGAGCGCCTGTATGCGGAAGTGAAGGGTTCGCGCGAGCTGGTGCGCAAATCGGCCGGCGTGCTGGTGTTCCCGCGCGTGCTGGCGGCCGGCCTGGTGGTGGGCGGCGAGTACGGCAAGGGCGTGTTGCGCACCGGCGGCCAGTCGGTCGACTACTACAGCGTGGCGTCGGTGTCGGTCGGCTTCCAGGCCGGCGCGCAATCGAAGGCCGTGGTGCTGTTGTTCATGACCCGCGAAGCGCTGGACAAATTCCGCAACAGCAAAGGCTGGACCGCCGGCGTCGACGGTTCGGTGGCGCTGCTGAAGGTGGGCGCCAACGGCGAGATCGACACCACCACCGCCAACAATCCGGTGCAGGCGCTGGTGCTGACCAACGCCGGCCTGATGGCCAACCTCAACCTCGAAGGCACCAAGATCTCCAAGCTGGAGCTCTGATCCCTGGTCCCGGCGCGGAAAAGGCTTTGCCGCCGCGCCGGTTGCGGCTACTCTTACGCTCATCTGTCACCAACAAGGAATATCGATGAGCCGTAACATCCTGGACGAAGCCCACATCCACCCGGCCGTGCGCCAGCAGGTCAGCAGCTACCACCGCGAGCTGGTGGCCGAAGTGCAGGCGGCCGTGGCCGCCAACGCCGTGGTGGTGGTCGGCATGGGCCTCAATCCCTTCCCGCGCAAGGCCCGCAAGATCCTCGACGGCCTGGGCACGCCCTACCAATACCTGAGCTATGGCAGCTACCTGGGCGGCTGGCGTCCGCGCACGGCGCTGAAGATGTGGACCGGCTGGCCGACCTTCCCGATGATTTTCGTCAAAGGCACGCTGATCGGCGGCGCCAACGATCTGCAAAAGCTGGTCGATCAGGGCGAATTCGCGCGCATGGTGGCCTGATGCAAACGCTGGCGCTGCGCCTCGAGCCGGGCGACGACCTGCGCGCGGCGCTGGTGGCGGCCCTGCTGGCCAGCGGCCACGCGGCCGGCTTCGTGTTGCAGGGCATCGGCAGCCTGAGCGTGGCGCAGCTGCGCTACGCCGGCCAGCCGCAGCCGGACACGCTGCGCGGCGACCTGGAAATCCTGAGCCTGGCCGGATCGCTGTCGGCCGACGGCGCGCACCTGCACATGTCGGTGTCGGACGCGCAGGGGCGGGTGCTGGGCGGCCACGTGTGCGCCGGCTGCGTCGTGCGCACCACGGCCGAGCTGCTGCTGGCGCTGCTGCCCGGCCAACGCTTCACGCGCGAGCTGGACCCGCGCACCGGCTATCCCGAGTTGAAGATCGTCTAGTCGGGATCGACTTCGTACAGCTTGTCGGTGAGTTCCTTGAGCGGCGGCGGCACGGCGTCCAGATGGTAGTGCACGCAGTGCTGCCGCTGGTCATGGTCCACTTTGAGGTCGTACAGGAAATCCGACGAGCGCGGCGCGGCCTTGACCAGCTTGTCCGGCAGGGCGAAGAAGTCGCAGGCCGACAACAGGTGCTCCAGCTCGTGCGCCTGGTGCGGCGGCAGCAGCGACAGATCGACCGTGCGCGTCTGCGCGCCGGCCGGGCCGGTGAAACCTCCGGTGCATCGCAACGTTAAACGTGTCATACGATTTCTCCTAAACGACGCCGACCACCTTCCACGCCGCCAGCACCGCATGCTGCTCGGCCGAATCGGCGCCATACAGCAAGGTGGCGGCCTGCGAGGTGGCCTTGGCCATGTCGGCGAAGCTGGCGTTCGGCGTCAGCAAACCCAGGGCCTTGTACCAGATGGGTCCGGCCTTGTCCCACGAATTGCCCTTGAGCGCGATGGCCGCCGCATAAAAGGCATGGTTGGGGATGCCCGAATTGATGTGCACATCGCCACCCTCCACGTATCCTGCCATGGTTTTGGGTTGATCGTCGCCCGACCAGGTTAATTCTTTGTTGCCGGGATCGGCCATCGAGCGCAGCGCCTTGCCGACGCCGGCAGCCAGGATGCCGGCGCCGATCAGCCAGTCCGCCTGCTCGACGCTCTGCTTGAGCTTCCACTGCTTGATGATGCTGCCGAACACATCGGAGATCGATTCGTTGAGCGCGCCGCTTTGGTTTTCGTAGACCAGGCCGCCGGGGACGGCGTGCTGGGTCACGCCGTGGGTCAGTTCATGGGCGATGACGTCCAGCGCGCCGGTAAAGCCGAGGAACAGTTTGCCGTCGCCATCGCCGTAGACCATCTGCTGGCCGTTCCAGAAGGCGTTGTTGAAGCGGTTCTGGTAGTGGACGGTGGAATCGATGCGCAAGCCCTTGTTGTCGATGGAGTTGCGCTTCAGGACCTCGCGATAGAAATCGTAGGTGACGCCGGCGCCATCGTAGGCCTGGTTGACGGCGGCATCGGCCACGGCCACGCCGCCCTCGGTGCGCATCAGCTTGCCGGGCAGGGTGGTCTTGTGGCCGGCGTCATAGACGGTGCGGCGCTTTTCGCCGACCGCCGCCACGCCTGTCGCCACCGGCGAGATTGAGCGCTGGCCGCGCAGGTAGGCGGACGTTTCGCACTGGTCCAGCAGCAGGTCGCGGTCCACCGGCGAGGCGGCCTCGTCGGCCAGCTTGCGCAGCATGGTGGTCGGGATGATGAAGCAGGTACAGCTGTGCGGCTGGGTTGCCATGACGTTCTCCTTCGCTGATGCAATAGTGTCTTCTTTATACACGGATTCGCCTTTTCGGGACGTCACGATTGCTCTGGCAGGGGAGTTTTCAAAATGATATTCTTTGTTGGATTGGACAACTCACCGGAGACCACTGTGGCTACCATTACCTTTTCAGCTTACGCAGGCGTGTTCGACTTCAAGCAGGTAGACCCGGAGACTGGCGAGGAGGGCGTGTTGGTTGAAGACGCGGCTATCCTAAAGACTCTGGACGGCCTGTGCTACGACGAGGAAGTTTTTTCAGACTATCTGCTGGACGGCGAAAACGCCGGCGAACTGGAGGACGCGGGCATCAGCGGCGGCAGCCTGGTATTCGCGTTCGACAGCGTCTCGGGCAGGTTGATCGGCAGTACCCGGTACCAGCTTGAACGGGCGCTGAATCCCGACCAGATCGCGCTGCTGAAGGACTACACCATCGGCCAGTGGAGCGACGGCATAGGCTCCAACTTCTTCCAGGAGCGCATGAGGAGCGGGCTCGCGCCGCAGTTGCTGGTGCTGGATGAAAGCGCGGTGCAAGTGGAGCAGCGAGCCCATTAACAGCAATATCAACCATATTATTTATACGGATTAAGGAGTTCTTGCGTGCCCCAATTCAGCGCTTATTTGTTGGTGTTGTTTTTATTGATGAGCAATGTTGTGGCGCAAGCCGAGACCTGGCAACCATCGTCAGGCCAGGTGCAGGTTCCGATCTGGCCCGGCGCGGTGCCTGATGCGATATCCGCGCCGAAGGCGGAGTCCCTGGCGCAGCGCAAAGGGCACGGCGGCTGGCTCCAGGCAAGCGACGTAAGCCAGCCGAGCATGACGGTGTATGCGCCCAAGGGCCAGAACACCGGGGCGGCGGTGGTGGTCTTTCCCGGCGGCGGCTTCAAGGTGCTGGCCATGGATTTGGAAGGCACGGAAATCTGCGATTGGCTGACATCGCGCGGCATCACCTGCGTGCTGCTCAAGTACCGCGTTCCCGGCGGTAATCACTACTGGGACGAGAAATGCAATTGCCACGTCACGCCCAAGGTGCCGCGCGCGCTGCAGGACGCGCAAAGGACGATCAAGCTGGTCCGTTCCAGGGCGAAGGAACTGAACATTGATCCCGACAGAGTAGGCGTGATCGGCTTCTCGGCCGGCGGCTACCTGGTGGCGCAGACCAGCACGATCTTCGCGCCGGCCTACAAGCCGGTCGACGCGATCGACAAGCTCAGCAGCCGCCCGGACTTTGCCATTGCGCTGTATCCGGGCCACCTGTGCCGCGCCGGCGGCACGCTCGAACCGACCATCCGCGTCACCGCGAAGACGCCGCCGACCTTCCTGCTGCAAGCCTGGGACGACCCGGTCGACCCCATCTGCAACAGCACGCTGTACGCGCGGGCGCTGGACCAGGCCGGCGTGCCGGCGGAGGTCCATCTGTTCGCCAAGGGCGGCCACGCCTTCGGCCTGCGGGACAAGGATCATCCGATTTCGTCGTGGCCGGCGCTGGTTGAAAACTGGCTCAAGGATATGGGGATGCTGTAGCCCTGCCGGCCTGCTGGCGCGGCCGGAGCATGTTCGCGACGATCTGCAATATCGCTTGCCGTGGCAGCAACCGGGGCAGCCAACCCAGCATGCGGTTTGCTCCGCCGGGCACGACGTGGCTGCGGCCGCTATCCAGCGCCCGCAGGCTGACGTCGACGACAGTCTCGGCCGCCATGCGCGCGCCGACGCCGGCCTCCGCCGCGCCGACCACGTCAAAGAAAGCGGTGTCGGTCGCACCCGGACACACGGCAAGCACGCGCACGCCACGGTCGCGATACTCCTGCCACAAGGCCTCGGAGAACGAAAGCACGAACGCCTTGGTGGCGCCGTAGATGGCCATGTAGGGCAGGGGCTGCAAGGCGGCGGTCGACGCCACGTTGACGATCGCGCCCGCTCCCCGTTCCAGCATGGCCGGCAGGAACGCATGGCTGAGTTCGACCACAGCCCGGCAATTGAGCGATATCTCATCCAGCTGTCGATCCAGCGGCAGGGCCTCGAAACGGCCATGCGTCGCGAAGCCGGCGTTGTTGATCAGCATGTCCGGCGTCAGGCCCAGTGCGCTTGCCTTGGCGCGGACGCCGCCGGCGGCGCCGGCCTCGGTCAGGTCGGCCGCGAGCGCGTGGGCCTGGATGCCGTGCCGGCTCGCCAGTTCCCGCGCCAGGCTGTCGAGCTTGTCCTCGGAGCGCGCGACGAGGATCAGGTTCGCGCCGCGTGCCGCCAGCGCGTGGGCGTACGCCAGGCCTATTCCGGACGAGGCGCCTGTTACCATGACGGTGGTGTTGCGATAGTTGAGTGGTCGCATGATGAATTGATTGGTTGAGGGAGCACTGACTGTAAAGCGTGGACCATGGTCCACGGTCAACCGCTGTCTGCGTTTCGATGAGAAGGGAAGTGGCAATGCGCATTGGAGAAATAGCATCCCGGGCCGGTGTGTCGCGCGACACGGTGCGGTTCTATGAACGCATGGGCTTGCTCAACGAGGCGGCCCAGCCGCATCTGAGCAACAACTACAAGGAGTATTCGGCGCTGGCGCTGCGGCGCATCGAGCTCATCACCCACGCCAAGGCGCTGGGTTTCACGCTGAAGGAGATCAGCGAAGTGATAGGCGCGTGGGAACAGCAGGCGCTGGCGCCGAGCGAGAAGCGTGTACTGATCCGTGAAAAAATCCGCGAGGTGGAGAACAAGGCGCAGTCGCTGGCCGTGCTGCGCCTGGCGCTGTCCGAAGCCCTGGACAAGGTGGAAAGCGGCTGCAGCGACGAGCTGGCGGCCTAGCGTTGGCGGGCCGTAGCCTGGCGCAGCGGATCGAGCAGGCTGCGCAGGTCGTTGTGGTCGAGCTCGTACATCAGCGCGATCAGGCCGCCCAGTTCGCCGGAAGGGAAACCCTCGCGCGCGAACCAGCCCAGGTAGTGGCCGGGCAGGTCGGCGATGACGCGGCCCTTGTATTTACCGTAAGGCATTTCACGCGTCAGCAGCAGGGCGAGTTTTTCGGAATTCATCGTGGGACTACAGTAAAATCGGCTGGCTATTTTAACCCCTGACCGAAAAGGACTGTTATGTCATTCAAATCCGTTTTGCTCTTGTGCGCCCTGGCAGTTCCGATGATGGCGCAAGCCGATCCGCAGCCCATCCCTGCGGCCAAGCGCGCCTACATCGGCGACTGGAAGGGCAAGGACATGGAGCTCAACATCGAAGCGAGCGGCAAGCTGCACTATAAGCGCAATCAGCCGGGCAAGAACCTCGACCTCAACGTCGACATCATCGGTTTCAATGGCGATAACTTCGACGCCGGCGTGGGCATCATCCGCAGCACCTTCGTCGTCACCCAGCCGCCGCATCTGCAGGACAAGAAGATGAAAATGATCGTTGATGGCGTCGAGTTGACCAAGGTGGAGTGACGATCATTGCCTGTGGCGCAAATATCATTGCAAGTTACAGGCCTTTTTCTCAGTAAAGAAAATCCCGATACTGCATGACATCAACTTTTCAGGAGTGAATGTCATGCCTATTGCCTTGCTCGCGCTGACCATCAGCGCGTTTGCCATCGGGACCACCGAGTTTGTCATTGTCGGCCTGCTGCCGACCATCGCCGCCGATCTGGGCGTGAATCTGCCGTCGGCCGGCCTGCTGGTCAGCCTGTACGCCTTGGGCGTGGCCGTCGGCGCGCCGGTGCTGACCGCGCTCACCGGCAAGGTGCCGCGCAAGGCGCTGCTGGTATCGCTGATGGTGTTGTTCACCCTCGGCAATCTGCTGGCGTGGAAGGCGCCCGGCTACGAGTCGCTGGTGGTCGCCCGCATTCTCACCGGCCTGGCGCACGGTGTGTTCTTCTCGATCGGCTCGACCATCGCCACCTCGCTGGTGCCGAAGGAGAAGGCCGCCAGTGCGATCGCCATCATGTTCACCGGCCTGACCGTGGCGCTGGTGACCGGCGTGCCGCTGGGTACGTTCATCGGCCAGCATTTCGGCTGGCGCGAGACCTTCCTGGCCGTGTCCGCGCTGGGCGTGCTGGCCTTTGTCGGCAGCCTGCTGTTCGTGCCGTCGACCATCAAGCACAGCAAGCCGGCCTCGCTGCTGCAACAGGTCAAGGTGCTGGGCGAGCCGCGCCTGCTGCTGGTGTATGCGATCACCGCGCTCGGCTATGGCGGGTCGTTCACTGCCTTCACCTATCTGGCGCCGATCCTGCAGGACGTCACCGGCTTCGGCGCCAACACGGTGGGCCTGGTGATGCTGGTGTACGGCGTCTCCGTCGCGGTCGGCAATATCTGGGGCGGCAGGCTGGCCGACCGGCGCGGCCCGATCGGCGCGCTGAAGATCATCTTCCTAGGCCTGGCCGCCGTGCTGTTCGTGCTGAGCTGTGCGGCGCCGTACAAATGGCTGGTGCTGGCGACCGTGCTGCTGTGGGGCGCGGTGGCCTTCGGTAATGTCGCCGGCTTGCAGGTGTATGTGGTGCGGCAGGCCGAGCACTTCACGCCGCGCGCCGTCGATGTGGCCTCGGGCCTGAATATCGCGGCCTTTAACGTCGGCATCGCCGGCGGCGCCTGGGGCGGCGGACTGATCGTCGAGCATCTCGGCCTGGTGCACACCGGCTGGGCCGGCGGCCTGATCGTGCTCGGCGCGCTGGGACTGACCGCGCTCAGCGGCCGCCTGGACCGGCTCGATCCGCGTCCCGTCGGCGCGGGTGTTCGGGCCGCCGCTCATTTTTAACCCGCACGGCCAGGCAGGGTCGGACCCCGTACGGGGCCGACCCTTAAGTGGTGCGGCCAGCGTATCGCTGAAAGCCTGCGGGGTTGGGCGCGGCCGGTGTATATTGGCGGCGAATTGAATCATTGGATCGCCCCTCATGTCTGCTGTTTCCCTGTTTTGCCTGGTCTTCGCCTATTTCGCCTTGCTGCTGCTGGTCGCCTGGCGCACCTCCCGCAACGCCACCAACGACAGCTTCTTCATCGGTAACAAGCGCAGCAACTGGATGCTGGTCGCGTTCGGCATGGTCGGCACCACGCTGAGCGGCGTCACCTTCGTCAGCGTGCCCGGCGCCATCGGCCGCGACGGCTTCGGCTACCTGCAGGTGATACTCGGCTATGTGCTGGGCTACATCGCCGTGGCCTATATCCTGCTGCCGCTGTACTACCGCCTCAAGCTGACCTCGATCTACACCTACCTCGAGCAGCGCCTGGGCCCGCGCTCCTACCAGAGCGGCGCCGCCTTCTTCATCCTGTCGCGCACCTTGAGCGCGTCGGCGCGGCTGTACCTGGTGGTGAACATCCTGCAGGCTTCCATCCTCGACAGCCTGGGCGTGCCGTTCTGGCTGACCACGCTGGCCATCCTGGCCATGATCCTGTTGTACACATACAAGGGCGGCGTCAAGACCATCGTCTGGACCGACATGCTGCAAACCGGCGGCATGCTGCTGGGCCTGGTGATCTGCGCCGGCTGGCTGCTGGGCCAGATGCACCTGAGTCTGCCCGCCAGCCTGGCCGCGATGGACGCGCGCGGCCTCACGCACGTGGTCACCACCTCGGTCGACAGTCCCGCCTATTTCTGGAAGCAGGTGCTGGCCGGCTTCTTCATCGTGCTGGCGATGACCGGCATGGACCAGGAGATCATGCAGAAGAACATCTCGGTCCAGACGCTGCGCGATTCGCAGAAGAACATGCTGTTGCTGACCGTGGTGCTGACCGGCGTGCTGCTGCTGTTCATGTTCCTCGGCGGCCTGCTGCACCTGTACGCGCCCATGGTGGGCCTGACGGCGTCCGGCGACAAGCTGTTCCCCGCCGTGGTGATGCAGCACATGCCGGCCGCCGTGCAGCTGGTTTTCTTCATCGGCCTGGTGTCGGCGCTGTTCCCCAGCGCGGACGGCGCCATGACCGCGTTGACTTCGTCCTTCTGCATCGACATCCTCGGCATGCAGCGTCGCGCCAGCCTGACCGAGGCGGCCAAGGTGGGCCTGCGCCACCGCGTCCACCTGGCGTTCTGCGCGATCTTCCTGCTGCTGGTGCTGCTGTTCAAATGGGTGGACGACGCCAGCATGATCGGCCTTGTGTTGAAGCTGACCGGCTATACCTATGGACCATTGCTTGGCCTGTTCGCCTTCGGCATCCTGACCCGCCGCGCCGTGCGCGACCGCTTGGTGCCGCTGGCCGCGCTGGCCGGTCCCGTGTTGTGCTACGTTATTGATTCCAATCAGAAATTTCTCTTCGGCAGCTATCGTTTGGGGCTGGAGCTGCTTATCATGAACGGATTGCTGGTGTTTGCCGGGCTGTTGCTGATTTCCAAACCGAGACAGTAACGTTGGCATGCAGTATCATTCTTGTAACACCTAATCACCTGGAGTATTGATGAGCAGATCCCCGTTTTCCTACCTTCGCAGCGGCTTTGCCTTTTTCTGGCGCGCGCTGGACACCGGCCGCCGCACGCTGCTGAACCTGCTGTTCCTGTTGGTGCTGATCGTGCTGGGATACGCGATCTTCTTCGGCGGCGCCAAGCCGCTGGCGCCCAAGACCACGCTGGTGCTGAACCTGAAGGGCCAACTGGTCGAACAGTCCGCCTCCAACGCGCGCGACGCGCTGCTGACGAGCGTGCGCGGCGGCGAGAACCACAAGATGATGCAGCTGCGCGACGTGTTGTCCGTGCTGGAGACGGCCGCCAAGGACCCCGAGATCACCGGCGCCGTGCTGCTGACCGACGAGATGGAGGGCGGCGGCCAGGCCATGCTGCGTGAAGTGGCGGCCGGCATCGACCGCTTCAAGGCCTCCGGCAAGCCGGTGGTGGCCTGGGGTTCGAGCTACGACCAGCGCCAGTACCTGCTGGCCGCGCACGCCAGCGAGGTGTATCTGCACCCGATGGGCATGGTGCTGCTGGAGGGCTTCGGCCGCTATCGCAACTACTACCGCGACGCGCTCGACAAGCTGGGCGTGACGGTCAACCTGCTGCGCGTGGGCACCTACAAGAGCTTCGGCGAGCCATACATCGCCAACGGCCCTTCGCCGGCCGCCGTGGAGGCGGAGTCCTACCTGAACAACGCGCTGTGGGCCTCCTACACCGGCGACGTCGAAAAGGCGCGCAAGCTGCCGCAAGGCCAGGTCATGAAGACCATCAACGACCTGCCGGCCCAGGTGGCCGCCGTCAACGGCGACCTGGCCAAGCTGACCCTGTCGGCCAAGCTGGTCGACGGCCTGAAAACCAAGGACGAAGTGCGCGAGATGATGATCAAGCGCGGCGCCCTCGACACCGAAGGCAAGAGCTTCCGCCAGATCAGCTTTGACGACTACCTGGCCCGCGTGCACACCAAGCTGACCGGCGACGCCATCGGCGTGGTCGTGGCGCAGGGCGAGATCAGCGACGGCAGCACCGGTCCCGGCGCCATCGGCGGCGATTCCACCTCCAAGTTGATACGCGCCGCGCGCGAGGACGACCATATCAAGGCCGTGGTGCTGCGCGTCGATTCGCCTGGCGGCAGCGCCTTCGCCTCGGAGCTGATCCGCCGCGAGCTGGAACTGACCCGCGCCGCCGGCAAGCCGGTGGTGGTCTCGATGGGTAACGTCGCCGCGTCCGGCGGTTACTGGATCTCGATGGCGTCCGACGAGGTGATCGCCGAGCCGACCACCATCACCGGCTCGATCGGCGTGTTCGCCATCCTGCCGACCGCCGACAAGGTGATCGACAAGCTGGGCATCCACACCGCCGGCCAGCCGACCACCTGGCTGGGCGACGCCGGCAATCCACTGCGTCCGCTGGACCCGCGCTTCGGCCAGGTGATCCAGGGCAGCATCAACCATATCTACGCCGAGTTCACCGGCCGCGCCGCCAAGGCCCGCAAGACCACGCCGGAGAAGATCGACGCCGTGGCGCAGGGCCGCGTATGGACCGGCGTGCAAGCGAAGGAGCGCGGCCTGGTCGACACGCTGGGCAGCTACAACGACGCGCTGAAATCGGCCGCCAAGCGCGCCAAGCTGGCCGACTACCGCGTGGTCTACATCGAACGCGAAACCAGCAAGTTCGATCGCCTGATCGAAATGGTGGGCGGCTCGGCGGCGCATGCGGTGGCCCAATCTGTGGCGCAAGCCGTCGGCACGCAGCTCAAGCTGGGCGTGACCGCCAGCACCGGCCTGCCGCCCAACGCGGCCACCGGCATCGTCAACGACCTGGGTTGGCTGTCGGAGATCACGGCGGCGCACAAGCCGTTCACCGCGATCACGCACTGCCTGTGCGAATCGCCCTAAGCTGAGTAACGGCGCCTGCTACGGCGCCGTTGCTTTGCGCGTTCATTTTGGCGCTACCGCTAACGGCAACGTAATCTCGAAGCTGCTGCGGCCATCGGGCATCCGCACGCAGCGGGCCTCGCCGCCGTGGCGGCGGGCGATCTGGCGCACCAGCGCCAGGCCGAGGCCCGCGCCGCTGTTGTCGCGCGTGCCGCGACGGCGGTAGAACGGCTCGAACACCCGCTCGAATTCCTCTTCCGGTATTCCCGGACCACTATCCCAGACCGCAAGCGTAGCCTTGCCCTCGTCGCAGGCGATGGTGACGTGCGCCGGCGGCACGCCGTGGCGGCGCGCGTTCTCCAGCAGGTTGCGCAGCAGCCGGCGCAGCAGGCGCGGATCGCCCAGCATCACGGCGGAGGCGCCGTTGAGCAGCGCGTCGTCGTAGCGCGCGCATTCCTCCGCCGCCAGCGCCAGCAGATCCAGTTCCTCCAGCTCCGCGTTGTCGTGCGTGGCGCCCAGGCGGCTGGCCAGCAGGATCTCGTCCAACAGTTCGTTCAACTCGGCGATATCCTGTTCCAGTCCGGCGCGGCGCTTCGGATCGACGCCGTCCTTGATCAACTCCAGCGCCAGGCGGATGCGCGCCAACGGCGTGCGCAGCTCGTGCGAGGCGTTGGCCAGCAGTGTCTTGTGCGCGCCCACCAGTTGTTCGATCTGGTCGGCGGCGCGGTTGAAGCTCTGCGCCAGCCGCGCGATTTCGTCCTTGCCTTCGACCGGCACCCGCGCCGTCAGGTCGCCCGCGCCCAGCGACTCCACGCCTTGCTGCAGGCGTTCCAGCCGCTTGGTCAGACGCCGCACCAGCGGGAAGGCGGCGATGCCGATGCCCAGCGCGAGCAGCAGCAGGGCGTTGTGCAGCATGGCCTTGGGCCGCGTGAAGCCCAGCGGCTCGCTGGACAGCAGGCGGCGGCCGTCCGGCAGGCGCACGTACGATTCCGGCGGCGGGCCGCCCATCTCGTGCTGGCGCCAGCGGTGTCCGGGGATGGGCGCGCCGATCACGGCCAGCGGTTCCCAATTGCGGCTGTAGAGCGTCATGCGCGCATCGAGGCCGGCGGCCATGTGCTCCAGCGCGGCCTGCTGCGCGGCCGGCGGCGCGTCGGCCGGCGCCAGCGCGTTCTGGATCACCATCGCGAGCGTGGCATTGGAGCGCTCCAGCGGGCCGCCGCTGCGGTTCCACACCATCACCACGGCCAGCGCGAACAGCAACAGGCTGACCAGCAGCGCCACGTAAAAGCGGAAGTAGAGGCGCGGCAGGCCCCAGATGAAGCGCGGGGCGGCCATCAGTCCTGCACCTTGGCGAACAGGTAGCCGGCGCCGCGCACGGTGATGATGCGGCGCGGCTTCTTGGGATCGTCCTCGACGGCGGCGCGGATGCGCGACATGTGGACGTCGATCGAACGGTCGAAGGCTTCCATCGCTTCGCCCTTGAGCAGTTCCATCAAGCTGTCGCGGGACAGCACGCGGCCGGCGTGGCGGGCCAGCACCAGCAGCAGGTCGAACTGGTAGGAGGTGAGCTCGCAGGGCGCGCCGTCCAGCCGCGCCGAGTGCGAGGCCGGGTCGATCTCCAGCCGGCCGAAGCGCAGGAACTCGGCGGTGTGTTGAGGCGTGTTGTCCGGTTGGTGGCGGTGCTCGACGCGGCGGCGCAGGATGGCGCGCAGGCGGGCCAGCAGCTCGCGCGGCTCGAATGGTTTGGGCAGGTAATCGTCGGCGCCGATTTCCAGGCCGATGATGCGGTCGATGGCGTCGCCGCGCGCGGTCAGCATCAGCACCGGAATGTCGGACACTGCGCGCAGCTGGCGGCAGACATCGAGGCCGTCCATATCGGGCAGCATCAGATCAAGAATCACGGCGTCGGTGTCGCCAGCCGCGATGTGTTCCAGCGCGGCGCGGCCGTTGGGCGCGTGCGTGACGCGAAAAGCCGCCTGGCTCAGATACTCGGTGAGCATCTCGGCCAGGCGGGGGTCGTCTTCGACCAGCAGGATATGGTCAGGCATGGGGTTCATGGTTGAAGTTCACGCGGACCATTCTACGGACAGGCGACTCGCTCCACAAGGACGGCTTAGCCGTGATGCCCGTGGCGCTCGTGCATCTGGCTCAGATGGTCCGCCAGCTTCTGGCGCTGCGCCGGCGTAAGGGTATCACCTACGTCGGCCAGCAGCTGCACCAGCCGTTTGGATGCCTGGTCGGCCAGCGCCACGCCTTGTGCGCGGGTGGCTTCCAGCGCCGAACGGTCGATGGTGGCGGCGGACATCTGCTGCATCACCTGCTGGTGGATCTGGTGCAGCTGTTCGTGCATAGGCTTGATATCGGCCATGGCGGCCTTCACCAGCGGCTCGATCTTGGCCTTCTGCGCATCGGTGGCGTCGACTTCGACGTACAGGTGCTTGAGCATGCGGTCCATATGGGCGCTGGCGTCGATGGCGGCGTGCGGCCCGCTCATGTGGCGCTCGACGGCGAAGGCGCCGACGCCAACGACCAGTGTGGAACCCAGCAGGAATGCGGCGATGGTTTGGCGGTTAAAGATACTCATGTTCTGTCCTCGTTTGGTTGATGTGGGAGACAACGAGGCCAGTGTGCACGGCCAGCGTGAAGCGGCGATGTCGCGTTGGTAAAGATATGTAAAGCTGGATTAACGCAAAGTGCGCAAAGTCCTTGATTTGTAGCGAGTTTGTAACCTTAAGGGGAGGCGACTGACAGCGGCGGGATGCCTGTGCTAGAGTCCACGGATTGATCGCCATGGTGTGTTTGCCATGGACACGCACGCTTAAAAAGGACCACGATGGATACACCAGCCAAGCCGAATCAGACCGCCACCCCACCGCAGCGCAGCCGCCGTTCCAAGGTGGTCGGCAGCGTGATCGCCATCGCCGCCATGGCGGGGCTGGGCGGTCTGGCATGGTACTTGACGCACCAGCCGCCAAGCACCGGCGCGCCTGGTGCGCCGGGCGCGGGCGGGCCAGGTCCCGGCGGCCCTGGAGGCCCCGGTGGTCCAGGCGGCGGCCGTCGCGGCGGCCCGGCCACCACGGTGGGCGTCGCGACCGCCGAGAAGGCGGACATTCCGGTCACGCTGGAGGCCCTGGGCACGGTCACCGCAGCGGCCACCACCACGGTGCGTCCGCAAGTGTCGGGCATATTGCAGCAGGTGCTGTTCAAGGAAGGCCAGATGGTCAAGGCTGGACAGGTGCTGGCGCAGATCGATCCGCGCCAATTCGAAATGGCGCTGCTGCAGGCTTCCGGCCAACGCCAGCGCGACGAGGCGCAGCTGGAAAACGCCAAGCTCACTTTGAACCGCTATCGCACGCTGCTGGGGCAGGACTCGATCGCGCGCCAGGACGTGGACACGCAGGCCGCATTGGTCAAGCAGCTCGAAGGCACGGTGATGACCGACCGCGCGCAGGAAGGCACGGCCAAGCTGAATCTGGGCTACACCAAGGTGATCGCGCCGATCACCGGCCGCGTGGGCCTGCGCGTGGTCGATATCGGCAACCTGGTGGGCTCCGGCGACGCCAGCGGCATCGCCGTGATCACGCAGCTGTCGCCCATCGATGTGGAGTTCTCGATCCCGCAGGACAGCGTGCCAATGGTGATGCAGCAGGTGAACGCCGGCGCGCAGCTGCCGGCCATCGCGCTGGACCGCACCCGCACCAATGCGCTGGACAACGGCAAATTCTCGGCCATGGACAATCAGGTCGATGTGCAGACCGGCACCGTGAAGGCCAAGGCGCGCTTCGCCAACGCCAAGTCGACACTGTTCCCTAGCCAGTTCGTCAACGTGCGGCTGGAGCTGCGCACGATCAAGGACGCGGTGATGGTGCCGGTGACGGCGGTGCGCCACGGCGCCAACGGCGATTTCGTCTACGTGCTCAAGGCCGACAAGACCGTCACCATCCGCGCGGTCACGCGCGGCCAGGCCACGGTCGACAAGGTGCAAATCGCCAGCGGCCTGCAACTGGGCGAGCAGGTGATCACCGAGGGTGGGGACCGACTGAAGGAAGGCGCCAAGGTCACGCTGCCGGGTGAGGGCAAGGGCCGCCGTGACGGCGCTGGCGGCGAGCGCGCGGGCGGCTGGAAGGGCAAGCGCGATGGCGCGGCCGGCGAGGCTGCGGCTTCGGCGGCGTCCACGCCTGCTTCGGCTTCGGCGGCCGACGCGTCCTCCGCGCCAGCGGAAGGCGAGCGCCGTCATCATCGTAAAGAACAGGGCGCGGCACAACAATGAGTCCATCAGCACCCTTCATCCAGCGGCCGGTAGCGACATCGCTGCTGATGCTGGCGATCGTCCTGGCCGGCATCGTTGGCTTCAAGTTCCTGCCGCTGTCCGCGCTGCCGCAGGTGGACTTCCCCACCATTCAGGTGCAGACGCTGTACCCCGGCGGCAGCCCCGAAGTGATGGGCCAGACCGTGACCGCGCCGCTGGAGCGCCAGTTCGGCCAGATGGCCGGCCTGCAGCGCATGAGTTCCACCAGCGCCGCTGGCGTCTCCATCATCACCCTGCAGTTTGGCCTGGGCCAGACGCTGGACGTGGCCGAGCAGGAAGTGCAGGCCGCGATCAACGCCGGCGCCTCGCTGCTGCCGACCGACCTGCCGGCGCCGCCGGTCTACGCCAAGGTCAACCCGGCCGACGCGCCGGTGCTGACGCTGGCCATCACCTCGGACACGATGCCGCTGACCGAGGTGCAGAACGTGGTCAACACCCGCCTGGCGCTGAAGATCAGCCAAGTGTCCGGCGTCGGCCTGGTGACGCTGAGCGGCGGCCAGCGTCCGGCCGTGCGGATCCAGGCGGACACCAACGCGCTGGCGTCCTACGGCCTGGGGCTGGACACGCTGCGCACCGCGATCACCGCCGCCAACGCCAATGGCGCCAAGGGCAGCTTCGACGGCCCGACCCGCGCCTACAGCATCAACGCCAACGATCAACTGGTGACGGCCAAGGATTACAAAGAGCTGATCCTGGCCTATAAAAACGGCGCCCCGGTGCGCCTGACCGACGTCGCCACTGTCAAGGACAGCGCGGAGAACGTCGAACTGGGCGCCTGGTCCGGCAACAGGAAGGCCATCATCCTCAACGTGCAGCGCCAGCCCGGCGCCAACGTCATCGCCACCGTCGACGCCATCAAGGCGCGCCTGCCGGAGCTGCAGGCCGGCCTGCCGGGCGCGATGAAGGTCGAAGTGCTGAGCGACCGCACCACCGGCATCCGCGCCTCGGTCGAACACGTGGAGACCGAGCTGCTGCTGGCCGTGGTGCTGGTGGTGCTGGTGATCTTCGCCTTCCTGCATAGCCTGCGCGCCACCGTGATCGCCAGCCTGTCGGTGCCGATTTCGCTGATCGGCACCTGCGGCGTGATGTATTTGCTCGGCTATAGCCTGAACAACCTGTCGCTGATGGCGCTGACCATCGCCACCGGCTTCGTGGTGGACGACGCGATCGTCATGATCGAGAACATCGCCCGCTACATCGAGGAGGGCGAGACGCCGATGGCCGCCGCGCTCAAGGGCGCAAAGCAGATCGGCTTCACCATCATCTCGCTGACGGTGTCGCTGATCGCCGTGCTGATTCCGCTGCTGTTCATGGGCGACGTGGTGGGCCGCCTGTTCCGCGAATTCGCGATCTCGCTGGCGATCACCATTTTGATTTCCGCCGTGGTGTCGCTGACGCTGGTGCCGATGATGTCGGCGCGCTGGCTCAAGAGCCACGCCGAAGAGAAGCCTGGTCGCTTCGCCCGCCGCTTCCAGCAGTTCTTCGACTGGGTGATCAACCACTACGACCGTTCGCTGACCTGGGTGCTGAACCACGCCGGCCTGACGCTGCTGGTCGCCCTGGGCACGATGGCGCTGACGGTGCTGCTGTACGTGGTGATCCCGAAAGGCCTGTTCCCGACGCAGGACACGGGGCAGCTGCAGGCGCGCCTGGAGACCGGCAAGGCCGTGTCCTATGCGAAGATGGCGGAGCTGCAGCAGCAGGCCGCGCGCCTGGTCCTGGAAGATCCGGACGTCGCCACGCTCAGCTCCGTGGTCGGCGTGGACGCCGCCAACAACACCATGCTCCACACCGGCAGCATGCTGATCAACCTGAAACACCAGCGCACCGGCAGCCAGCAGCAGACCATGGACCGCCTGCGCCAGCGCGTGTCGCAGATCCCCGGCCTGACGCTGTACCTGCAACCGACCCAGGACTTGACCATCGACGCCGAATCCGGCCCGACCCAGTTCCGCGTGTCGATCGAAGGCGCGGACAACGCCACCGTCAACCAGTGGGCCACCAAACTGGCCGAGCAAATGCGCACCAAGCAGGAGCTGCGCAACGTGGTCTCCGACGTCGGCGCCAGCGCCAACGCGGCCTACGTCACCGTGGACCGCGACAGCGCCTCGCGCATGTCGATCACCGCCGCCTCGATCGACGACGCCTTGTACAGCGCCTTCGGCCAGCGCATCGTCTCGACCATCTTCACCGAGACCAACCAGTATCGCGTGATCCTGGAAGCGCGCCGCGATGACATCACCACGCCGGCCGACCTGGGCAACCTGCAGATCCGCACCGGCTCCGGCAAGGCCACGCCGCTGTCGGCGGTGGCGACCATCAGCGAGCGCGCCGCGCCGCTGCAGGTGACGCACGTGGCGCAGTACCCGGCCACCACGCTGGGCTTCGACACGGCGCCCGGCGTTTCGCTCGGCACGGCGGTGGACTCCATCAAGCAGGCCGCCGCCGAGATCAAGTTCCCGGCCTCGGTCACGCTGACCTTCCTTGGCGCGTCCGGCGCCTATCAGAACTCGCTGTCGAACCAACTGTGGCTGATCCTGGCCGCCGTGATCTGCGTCTACATCGTGCTTGGCGTGCTGTATGAAAGCTATATCCATCCGCTGACGATTTTGTCGACGCTGCCGTCGGCCGGCGTGGGCGCCTTGCTGGCGCTGCTGGTCAGCGGCCAGGATCTGGGCGTGATCGGCATCATCGGCATCATCCTGCTGATCGGTATCGTCAAGAAGAACGCCATCATGATGATCGACTTCGCCATCGAGGCGGAGCGGGAGGAGGGCAAGCCGCCGCGCGAGGCGATCCACCAGGCCGCGCTGCTGCGCTTCCGCCCCATCCTGATGACGACCCTGGCCGCGCTGTTCGCCGCCGTGCCGTTGATGCTGGGCTGGGGCGAGGGCGCCGAGCTGCGTCGTCCACTGGGCCTGGCCATCTTCGGCGGCTTGATCGTCAGCCAGATGCTCACGCTGTTCACCACGCCGGTGATCTACCTCGGCTTCGACAGCCTGGCGCGCCGCTTCGGCGGCGGCAAGCCCGCGCAGCCGCCGGCTTCCGTTGAAGGTGGTGCGCTGTGAACCTGTCGTCGCCCTTCGTCAAGCGTCCGATCGCCACCGTCCTGTTGACGTGCGGCCTGGCGCTGGCCGGCATCGGCGCGTTCTTCGTGCTGCCGGTGGCGCCGCTGCCGCAGGTGGACTTCCCGGTCATCTCGGTCAACGCCAACCTGCCGGGCGCCAGCCCCGCGACCATGGCCACCAGCGTGTCCACGCCGCTGGAGCGCCACTTGGGCGTGATCGCCGGCGTCAACGAGATGACGTCGCAATCGAACACCGGCTCCTCCAGCGTGACCCTGCAGTTCGACTTGAACCGCAACGTCGACTCGGTCGCACGCGAGGTGCAGGCGGCGATCAACGCCAGCCGCGTCGATCTGCCGGCCACGCTGCGCAGCAACCCGACCTACCGCAAGGCCAACACCTCCGGCATCCCGGTGATGATCCTGGCGCTGACGTCGGAAACCCGCACGCCGGGCCAGATCTTCGACGCCGTCTCCAACACCGTGCTGCAACGCTTGTCGCAGGTGACCGGCGTGGGCGATGTGGAACTGGGCGGCAGCTCGCTGCCGGCGGTGCGCGTCGAACTCAATCCGTATGCGCTGAACCGCTACGGCGTGTCGGCGGAGGACGTGCGCGCGGCCATCCAGGCCACCAACGCCAATCGTCCGCGCGGCGCATTGCAGGGCAATGGCCGCCGCCTGCAGATCTATACCGAGTCGGCCCACGCCAGCGGCGGGCGCTCCGCCGCCGACTACCGCAACCTGGTGGTTGGCTGGCGCAACGACAGCGCGATCCGGTTGCAGGACGTGGCGCAGGTGATCGACGGCGTCGAGGACAACAACAATCTTGGCCTGTTCAACGGCAAGCCGGCGATCATCGTCATCCTGCGTTCGCAGGCCGGCGCCAACGTCATCGAGACCGTCAACAGCGTGCGCGCGCAGCTGCCGCAGTTGCAGGCGCAGTTGCCGTCCGACGTCAAGATCGACGTCGCCAGCGACAGCACCAATTCGATCCGCTCGTCGCTGCACGAGATCGAGATCACGCTGATCATTTCGATCCTGCTGGTGGTGCTGGTGGTGAGCGCCTTCCTGCGCAGCGTGCGCGCCACCATCGTGCCGGCGGTGGCGACCATCGTCTCGCTGCTGGGCACCTTCGGCGCGATGTACCTGCTGGGCTTCAGCCTGAATAACCTGTCGCTGATGGCGCTGACGGTGGCCACCGGCTTTGTGGTCGATGACGCCATCGTGGTGCTGGAAAATACCACCCGCCATATCGAGGCCGGCATGAACCGCTTCGAGGCGGCGCTGCTGGGCGCGCGCGAGGTGGGCTTCACCGTGCTGTCGATCAGCCTTTCGCTGATCGCGGTGTTCATTCCGCTGCTGTTCATGGGCGGCCAGTTCGGCGCGTTGTTCAAGGAGTTTGCCGTGACGCTGTCGGCGGCGGTGATGATTTCGCTGGTGGTCTCGCTGACCACCACGCCGATGATGTGCGCCTGGCTGCTCAAGCCCGGCCACACGCACGCCAAGCCGCCGGGCCGCATCGCCCGGTTCTTCGAGCGCGGTTTCGATTTCATCCTCAAGGGCTACGAGCATAGCCTGGACTGGGCGCTGTCGAGCGTCTGGCTGGTGATGCTGAGCCTTGTGTTCGTGATCGGCCTGAATTTCTACCTGTTCGCCGCGATTCCAAAGGGCGGCTTCCCGCAGCAGGACACGGGCCAGATCAACGGCGGCATCCGCGCCGACCAGAGCATCTCGTTCCAGGCCATGCAGGGCAAGCTGCGCCAGCTGGTCAACATCATCAAGGACGATCCCGATGTCGCCACGGTGGTGGGCTTTACCGGTGGCCGCCGCGCCGGCGGCGGCTTCATGTTCATCAACCTGAAGCCGGCCAACCAGCGCACGGTGGCGGGGCAGGCGGTGATCGCCCGGCTGCGTCCCAAGCTGGCCAGGGTGACGGGCGTGAGCCTGTTCCTGAGCCCCGTGCAGGATCTGCGGGCCGGCGGACGACAGGCCAACTCCAACTACCAGTACACGCTCAAGAGCGACAACCAGGCCGATTTGAAGAAGTGGGCCAGCCGTCTCGCCGATGCGATGAAGGGCCAGAAGGCGCTGACCGACGTCGATACCGACCAGGCGGACAACGGCGTCGAGACCTTCGTCACCATCGACAAGAACAGCGCTTCGCGCCTCGGACTGTCGGCGCGCGATGTCGATAACGCCTTGTACGACAGCTTCGGCCAGCGCCAGGTGGCGACCATCTACGGTGAGTTGAACCAGTATCACGTCATCATGGAAGTGCCGCGCGAGTTCGCCAAGAGCCCGGCGGCGTTGAACGATGTGCACGTGCCGTCGAAAGGCCTGCCCGCGCCGAGCGCCAGCAATCCCAATGGCGCGCCGGTGGCGCTGACGGTGGCCGCGACGGGCAGCGTTACCGGCACGAGCGGCACCAGCACCAGCACGGCCAGCGCCACGCCGGCCAACGTCGCAGCGCCGGCGGTCAAGGATGCGTCATCCGGCTCCGCGTTGAGCACCAAGGCCACCACCATGGTGCCGCTGTCGGCGCTGGCCAGCTTCGCCGAGAGCTCGGCGCCGACATCGATCAACCACCAGGACGGCGAACTGGCGACCACCATCGCCTTCAACCTGCAGCCGGGCGCCAGCCTGTCCGACGCGGCGGAGCAGATCAAGGCGGCCGAAGCGGAAATCGGCATGCCGAACAATGTGCGCGGCAGCTTCCAGGGTTCGGCCAAGGCCGCGCAGGACAGCAACAAGTCGCTGCCGCTGCTGATCCTGGCCGCCATCGTGGTGATCTACATTGTGCTGGGCATCCTGTACGAAAGCCTGGTGCATCCGGTAACCGTGCTCACCACGCTGCCGTCGGCCGGCGTGGGCGCGGTGCTGGCGCTGCTGATCTTCAAGATGGAGTTCTCGACGATTTCGCTGATCGGCATCTTCCTGCTGATTGGTATCGTCAAGAAGAACGCCATCCTGATCATCGACTTCGCGCTGGAGGCGGAACGCTCGCGCGGCCTGACGCCGGTGCAGGCGGTGCGCGAGGCCTGCCTGTTGCGCTTCCGCCCGATCCTGATGACCACACTGGCCGCCGCGCTGGGCGCGCTGCCGCTGGCGATCGGCTTCGGCGAAGGCTCCGAGCTGCGCCAGCCGCTGGGCGTGGCCATCATCGGCGGCTTGATCGCCAGCCAGGTATTGACGCTGCTGACCACACCGGTGGTCTACATCCTGATGGACAAGCTGCGCCGCCGCGGCGCGTCCGAACAACATTTAAGCCGCATCCACAGCGAAGCGCCGAGCACACCATGAGTAAATACGCACCATCCTCCCGTTACCCCCTGATCGCGCTGGCCGCCTTGCTGGCCAGCGGCTGCGCGGTCGGCCCGGCCTACCAGTTGCCGTCCACGCCGCAGCCGTCGGCCTACAAGGAGACCGCCAGCGAGGCCGAGAAAGTCGCCGCCGGCTGGACCGCCGCCGCGCCGGCCGACGCGCTGGAACGCGGCCCGTGGTGGCAGCTGTTCGGCGACGCGCTGCTGAACCAGATGGCCGACAGCATCGAGGTCTCGAACCAGAACGTCGCCGCCGCCGTGGCCAACTACGCGCAGGCGCGGGCGCTGGTGGAGCAGCAGCGCGCCTCGCTGTTCCCGTCCGCCACGCTGAATGGCAGCGCCAACCGCTCCGGCGGTGGCGGCAACACGCCGACCGCCAACCAGTACCGCACCAGCATCGGCGGCAGCTGGGAGCCGGACGTGTGGGGCAAGCTGCGCGCGAACGCCAACAACGCCAGCGCCAGCATGCAGGCCAGCGCCGCCGAACTGGCCGCCGCGCGCCTGTCGGCGCAGGGCGAGCTGGCCACCAACTACTTCTCGCTGCGCCAGACCGACGCGCAGAAGGCGCTGCTCGACGCCACCACCGAGGGCTACGAGCGCGTGCTGCAGATCACGCAGAACCGCTTCGACGCCGGCATCGCCGCCAAGTCGGACCTGCTGCAGGCGCAAACCCAGCTGGCCAACGCCCGCATCGACCAGGTCACGCTGACGCGCCAGCGCGCCACGCTGGAACATGCGATCGCGGTCCTGCTGGGCAAGGCCGCCAGCGATTTCAGCCTGCCGCCGGCGCCGTGGAAGGTGGTGGTGCCCGACGTGCCGGCCGGCGTGCCATCGACGTTGCTGCAGCGGCGCCCGGACATCGCCGCCGCCGAGCGCCGCGTGGCTGCCGCCAATGAGCAGATCGGCGTGGCGCGCAGCGCCTACTTCCCCAGCCTGAACCTGACCGGCTCCTTCGGCTACGGCTCCAGCTCCACCGGCGGCTTGTTCAACGCCTCCAACAACCTGTGGTCCCTGGGCTTGTCGGCGGCGCAGACCTTGTTCGACGCCGGCGCCACCAGGGCCCGCGTCAGCGGCGCCGAGGCGCAGCGCGACGCGGCCATCGCCCAGTATCGCCAGACGGTGCTGGCCGCGTTCGCGGACGTGGAGAACCAGCTGGCCGCGACCCGCGCGCTGGCCCAGCAACAGGACCTGCGCAAGATCGCCTCCGAGGCGGCCGACCAGGTCGAGGCGCAGATGCTCAACCGCTACCGCGCCGGCCAGGTCGGCTACAGCGACGTGGTGACGGCGCAGAACACCGCGCTGGCCGCGCGCCGCGCGCTGGTGCAATCGCAGGCCGACCGCCAGACCACGGCGGTGGCGCTGATCCAGTCGCTCGGCGGCGGCTGGCATGCTGCTAGCGATTAGAGTGTTGTAAGGCAGGGCGCGGGTGCTTGGTTTTTGGGTGGGGTGTTTGTATAATCATCTGGCAAGATGTAAACAAATACCACTTTTCCGAGACGCCTGACCGCCGGTGCAGGACTGTTCCAGCTGTCGCCAAGCCACGATGACGAAACCAACTGCTCATGCAGCCGCAGTATCCGCCATCGACGAGCCGGTGGCGAAGCCCGCCCTTGGCCTGGTGCCGGTGGTGGGTGTTGGCGCATCCGCGGGCGGCCTCGATCCGATCTGCGAATTCCTGGTCGGGGTGCCGCCGGCCAGCGGCTTCGCCTATGTCATCGTCCAGCATCTCGATCCGACTCACAAGGCCATGCTGCCGGAGTTGCTGCAACGGGTCACGCGCATGCCGGTGCATGAGATCGAGCATGGCATGCAGGTCGAAGCCGACCACGTGTACGTGATCCCGCCGGGCCGAGACCTCGGTTTCGACGGTTCCGCCTTTGCCGTGCTGCCGCCGTGCGGCGCGCGCGGCCATCGTTATCCCATCGATAGCTTCTTCCAGGCGCTGGCCGCGCGCAGCGGCGAACAGGCGGTGGCCATGGTCTTTTCCGGCATGGGCTCCGACGGCACGCTGGGCCTGCGTGCGGTGCGCGAAGCCGGCGGCTTGACGCTGGCGCAGCAGCCGGCGTCGGCCCGCTTCGATCCGATGCCGCTCAGCGCCATTGGCGCCGACGTGGTCGATATCGTCGCGCTGCCGAGCGAGATGGCGGCCCATCTCGCCAGTTGGCTGAATGTCCGGGAACCGAGCCTGCCAGTCGAAGCGGCCGTTCAGCGCGACGCATTGCAGCAGTTGTTCCAGCTGCTGCTCAAGCAGACCGGCGCCAATTTTTCCGAGTACAAACTGAGCACCGTCTTGCGCCGCATCGAGCGCCGGATGAAGGTGTGCCAGTGCGCGACACTGGCCGACTATGTCGACTATCTGGACCAGAATCCGGCCGAGATCGAGCTGCTGTTCAAGGAGCTGCTGATCGGCGTGACCAATTTCTTCCGCGATTCCAGGGTGTGGGACTACCTGATGGCGACCGGGTTGCCGCAGCTGCTGGAGGCGCATCCGGGCGGCGCCGCCTTCAAGGCCTGGGTGCCTGCCTGCTCGACCGGCGAGGAAGCGTATTCGCTGGCGATCGCCTTCAATGAAGTGCTGGAGCGGGTGCGCCCGGCGGCGCGCTACACGCTGCAGATATTCGCCACCGATCTCGATGACGACGCCATCGACCGTGCGCGCCAGGGCGTGTTCGGCGCCGCCATCGAAGCCGACCTGCCGCCGGCGCTGCTGCAGCGTTACTTCGTGCCGGCCGAGAATGGCGGCTACCGCATCCGCAAGGACGTGCGCAACACCATCATCTTCGCGCGCCAGAACATCATTTCCGACCCACCGTTCACCAAGCTCGATATACTGTGCTGCCGCAACCTGCTGATTTACTTCACGGCCAAGCTGCAGGAGCAGTTGATCCCCCTGTTCCACTACGCGTTGAAGAACGACGGTATGCTGATGCTGGGCAGCGCCGATACGCCCGGCCATTACAGCGAGTTGTTCGCGCCGATGACCAGCGCGGGCCATATTTACCGCCGGCTCGACGCGTCCATCCATCGCGTGGCCAACTATTTCCCGACCCGCGTCAACGGCGTGTCCGCCCCCACAGCAAGTGAACCTCATCAGCCATCCATGAACGGTAATCTCCAACTCCAGGTCGAGCAGCAGCTGCTCAAGAAGCATACGCCGGCCGCCGTGCTGCTCAACGTCCATGGCGATATCCTGTACATCCACGGCCGCACCGGCGCCTACCTGGAGCCGGCCGCCGGCAAGGCCAACTGGAACATCCATGCGATGGCGCGCGACGGCCTGCGGCACGAGCTGGCCGACCTGCTCAAGCGCGCGGCCACGGGCGAGGGCGCGATCGCGGTGCGCGGCCTGGTCCTGCGCGACGATGCCGGCAAGCCCACGCAGGCGCTGGACCTGACCGCCGAGGCCATGCCGGGCGATGGCCCGCTGGCCGGCACCGTCATGCTGACCCTGGCCAATGTGCCGCTGCCGCCGGAAAAGCGCCGTTCGCGTTCCAGCAATCCGTATGTGCTGGAACTGGAGCAGCAGCTGGCGCAGGCGCGGATGGAGATCCAGGCGGTGCGGGCCGAGATGCAAGCCTCGCGCGAGGAGCTCAAGTCGGCCAACGAGGAACTCCAGTCCACCAACGAGGAACTGCAATCGACCAACGAGGAGCTGACCACCTCCAAGGAAGAGATGCAGTCGCTGAACGAGGAGCTGTACACCGTCAACGCCGAGCTGCAATCGAAGGTCGACGACCTGTCGGTGGTGAACGGCGATATGAAGAATCTGCTCAACAGCACCGACATCGCCACTATCTTCCTCGACGGTGAGCTGCGCATCCGCCGCTTCACCGATCAGAGCAAGCATATTTACAAGCTGATACCGGGTGACGTGAACCGGCCGCTGAGCGACATCGTCAACGATTTACAGTATCCTGAATTGGAGTCCGACGCGCGCGAGGTGCTGCGTACGCTGGTGTTCCGCGAACGCCAGGTGCCGACCAACAGCGGCGGTTGGTACACGGTGCGCATCATGCCTTACCGCACCGTGGACAACGTGATCGATGGCGTGGTCGTCACCTTCATCAACATCACCGAATCGAAGCAGCTGGAGGCGCAGCTGCGGTCGATGCAGAAAGAATAGGACCAGCATGAGCCACCGCCAGCGTCCCGAACTCGATCCGCAGCAATTGCGCCAGATCGCCGAACTGACGGTGGCGGCGCTGCCGAAAGTGAAGCCGCCGGCGAGCGGCGCCGGCAGCGATGAACTCAAGCGCTGGCACGAACTGCAGGTCAACCAGATCGAGCTCGATATGCAGAACATGGCGCTGGCCGAGCTGCAGGCGGAGCGCGACCTGGCCGAGGCGGGGCGCGACAGCTACGCGGAGTTGTACGATCATGCGCCGGCCGGCTACCTGTCGCTCGACGCGGACGGCCGCATCACCCGCGCCAACCAGGCCGCCGCCGTGCTGCTGGCGCGCGCGCTGGACGATTTGCCGGGGCGCGGCTTCGAGCAGTTCGTGGCGCCGCAGGCGCAGCCCACGCTGCGGGTCTTCCTGCATGATTTGCTCGCCAACGGCGGACGCGCGGTGCTGGAAGTGCCGTTGTTCGACCGGCGCGCCCGCCCGGCGCCGCAGGCGCTGCGCCAGGTCCGCATCGAGGCCAACATGGACCCGGTGGCCCGCACCTGCCGCATGATCCTGTCCGACATCGGCACCGAGGGTGTGCGCGAAGATGCGCGCCGGCGCGCCTTCCAGGTCCTCGACAGCATCGACGAGGCGGTGCTGGTGTGCGACGCCGCGCAGAACATCGTCTTCGTCAATCCCGCCTTCACCAAGCTGACCGGCTACGCGGTGGAGGAGGCGCTGGGCCGCAATCCGCGCTTCCTGGGCCGTCCCGGCGCGCATCCGGCCGGCTACCACGCCGAGGCGATGCGCTGCCTGCGCAGCTACGGCCGCTGGCAGGGCGAGGTGTACAACCGCCGCCGCGAAGGCACGCCTTACGTGGCCTCGATGTCGTTGACGGTGGTGCGCGACGACGATGGCGCGATCAGCCATTACATCGGCGTGTTCTCCGACGTCACCGCGCGCCAGCAGGCCGAGGCCGCGCTGCTGAAATTGTCGCGCGAGCTCGATGTGCGGGTGGCCGAGCGCACCGCCGAACTGACGGAGGCCAATCGCCAGCTGATGCTGGAGGTGGTGGAGCGCAAGCGCACCGAGGCCGCGCTGCACGAATCGCGCGAGCAGCTGCGCAAGCTGGCCGAGCACCTGGAGACGGTCAAGGAGAGCGAGCGCACCCGCATCGCCCGCGACATCCACGACGAACTGGGACAGAACCTGATGGCGCTGCGCATCGATATCTCCATGCTCAGCGCCCGCACCAGCGGGCGCCATGCGCGCCTGCACCAGCGGGTGGACGCGGTGCTGGAGAATGTGGACACCACCATCAGCAGCGTACGCGGGATCATGAACGAGCTGCGGCCGGCGGTGCTGGACCTGGGGCTGCAGGCCGCGCTGGAATGGCAGGTGGGCGAGTTCCGCAAGCGCAGCGGACTGGAATGCACGCTGGCGCTGCCCGACGACGCGGTGTGCGCCGCGCTCGCGCCGGCCATGCAGATCGTGCTGTTCCGCAGCCTGCAGGAGGCGCTGAGCAATGTGCGGCGCCACGCCAGCGCCACCCGCGTGGACGTGCAACTGGCGCGGCGCGACGGGCGGCTGCGCTTCAGCGTCAGCGACAACGGCGTCGGCATCGCGCCCCAGCACCGCGGCAAGAGCGAGTCCTTCGGCTTGATCGGCATGGCGCAGCGGGTCGAATCGCTGGGCGGGCGGCTCGATATCGGCCAGTACGCACCGGGGCGCGGCTGCACGCTGACGCTGGACTTCGCGCTCCCCGCCTGACGATAAAAGCATTTTCAGCTATCCGCAGAAGGAATATACTGCCGCCAGAACTCAAACTGGGGTGTATATCTTGTTAAAATATCTAATTCTGCCGGTGGCGCTGATCGGCGCCGCGTCGGCGCAGGCCGACGAAGGCCAATGGCAACCGTATCAGCTGCCGCAGCTGAAATCCGAATTGAAGCGCATCGGCATCACCATCCCCGCCGAAAAGCTGTCCGACCTGTCCAAGCACCCGATGAGCGCCATCGTGTCGCTGGTCGGCTGCTCGGCGTCGTTCGTGTCGGACGCCGGCCTGGTGGTGACCAATCACCACTGCGCCTACGGCGCCATCCAGCGCAACGCCACGCCCGAACATAACTACATCGTCGACGGCTTCCTGGCCAAGACCCGCGCCGAAGAGCTGCCGGGCGGCCCGAACACGCTGGTGTACGTGACCGACAAGGTGGAAAACGTCACCGACCGCGTGCTCAAGGGCGTGAGCGACACCATGAGCGGCAAGCAGCGCCACGACGCCGTGGAAAAATCGATCAAGGCGCTGATCGCCGAATGCGAGAGCGACAAGATCTACCGCTGCTCGGTGCCGGCCTTCCACCGCGGCCTGGAGTACTACCGCATCCGCCAGATGATGATACGCGACGTGCGCCTGGTGTACGCGCCGGCCGACATGATCGGTAACTTCGGCGGCGACATCGACAACTACGAATGGCCACGCCAGGGCGGCGACTACTCCTTCCTGCGCGCCTACGTGGGCAAGGACGGCCGCCCGGCCGATCCGTCGCCGGACAACGTGCCTTACCACTCGAAGGACTTCCTGGTGGTCTCCGCCGCCGGTCTGAAAAACGGCGATCCGGTGCTGTTGGCCGGCTACCCCGGCCGCACCAGCCGCTATAAGCTGCCGTCGGAAATCCGCGCCGCGCGCGACTCGGTCTATCCGGCCAAGGTGGCCGAGCTCCAGGCCGACCTGGACGTGATCGCCGCCGCCACCAAGGGCAATCCTGCCGCCGCCGTGCGTTACGCCAGCATCGACAAGAGCATGAACAACGTGATGAAGAAAACCCAGGGCCTGCTGGACGGCTTTGCGCGCAAGGACATCGCCGCCATCAAGGACGTGCAGGACGCCGAGTTCCGCGCCTGGTACGCCAAACAGCCGGGCATGTCGAAGACCCTGCTGGGCGAGCTCGATGCGGTGATCGCCGCCGACCTGGCGCTGAGCGACGAGGAATTCGGCTACAGCGTCGCCACCACCGGCGATCTGCTCAAGAGCGCGAGCACCCTGTACCGCCTGGCGCGCGAAGGCGCCAAGCCGGACACCGAACGCGAAACCGGCTACCAGCAGCGCGACCTGACCTTCATCAAGGCCCGCCTGAACCGCCTGGAGCAGTCGTATGTCGGCAGCATCGACCAGGCGCGCTTCGTCGCCGCCCTGCAGCGCTACGCCAAGCTGCCGAAGTCCATGCACGTCGGCGGCATGGACGCGCTGCTGCCGTCCGTCGAATCGGTGCCGGCCTTGTACGCCAAATCGGAACTGGGCGACACCGCCAAGCGCCTGGCATGGCTGGGCAAGGACGCAGCCGCCATCGCCGCGTCGAACGACGCCTTCCTGCAACTGGCGGTCAAGCTGGACGACGTGACGCAGTCGCTGAAGGAACGCCGCAAAGAACTGGACGGCAACCTGGAACGCGTGATCCCGCAATACATGCAGACCGTGATCGCGTGGAAGAAGTCGCAGGGCAAGCCGGTCTACCCGGACGCCAATTCGACGCTGCGCGTGACCTACGGCACCGTGTCGCCGTACTCGCCGAAGGACGGCATCACCAAGGGCCCGTTCACCACGATCGAAGGCATCGTCGAGAAGAACACCGGCAAGGACCCGTTCAACGCGCCGAAGAAATTACTGGACGCGATCAAGGCCAAGCGCTACGGCCAGTTCATGGATCCGATCCTGGGCACGGTGCCGGTTGACTTCCTGACCAGCGCCGACACCACCGGCGGCAATTCCGGCTCGGCGGTGATGAACAAGAACGGCGAGTTGATAGGCTTGAACTTCGATTCGACCTACGAGTCCATCACCAAGGACTGGTACTTCGATACCGCCATCACCCGCGCCATCCACATGGATATCCGCTACATGCTGTGGGTGATGGCCGAAGTGGACCACGCCGATAACGTGCTCAAAGAGCTGACCATCAAATATCCGGCCAAGAAAAAATAATGAACGAGCTGTCGGTTTTGTTGGGGTACCTGAACATGCCGTGGCGTCTGGCAGGCGTGGCCACGTCCCCGCTGGAACTGGTGTCGTTCATTTTGTCGGTGGCGACGGTGTGGCTGAACATCCGGCAGAGTCATTGGGGCTGGCTGTTCGCCATCATCTCGTCGGCCACCTACGGGCTGGTGTTCTTCGGTTCGCGGCTGTATGGCGACATGGCGCTGCAGCTGGTGTTCATCGCCGTGTCGTTCTTCGGCTGGTACCAGTGGCTGCACGGCGACGACAGCCACGAGCGGCTGCCCGTGTCCACGCTGGACGCGCGCGGCCGCTGGCTGGCCGCCGCCGCCTGGCTGGCCGGCTTTGCGCTGCTGGCCTGGTTCCTCAAGTCCTATACCGATACCGACGTGCCGAACTCCGACGGCTTCCTGACCGCGGGCAGCCTGGTCGGACAGCTGCTGCTGTCGCGTAAAAAGGTCGAGAACTGGCACGTGTGGATCATTGTCGACGTGCTGTACGTGGCGCTGTACCTGCACAAGCATCTGGTGCTGACGGCCGTGCTGTACGCGGTGTTCGTCGGCATGGCGGTGATCGGCCTGCGCGCCTGGAGCAGCGACGGCGCCGGCGGCCGCATGGCGCTGGAATGAATACGGCGGTGCCGCGGCGGGTGGCGATACTGGGCGCGGCGTCGTCAGGCAAATCGACGCTGGCGGCGGCGCTGGCCGAACGCTATCAAACGCTGTGGGTACCCGAGTACCTGCGCGAATTCGTCGACACCGAGGCCAGGATACCGGTGGCGGCCGACCAGTTCCATATCGCCGAAACGCAGCGCGACCGCGAGGATGCGGCCGCGCCACGCGCCAACCAGTATCTTTTTTGCGACACCGCGCCGCTGATGACGGTGGTCTACGGCCACCATTATTTCGGCGGCATCGACGAGCAGCTGGCCGCGCTGGCGGCCACGCACCAGCAGGATTACGCCTTCACGCTGGTGACGGCGCTGGATATCCCGTGGATCGCCGATGGCTTGCAGCGTGAATCCGAGGAAGTCAGCGTCATCGTCAACCGCATGCTGCTGGACGAGCTGGCGGCGCGTGGGATACCCTATCTGCTGGTGTCGGGCGATCCCGGCGAACGACTATCCCAAGTGGAGCGGCATCTACCATGAAGCAGCGGCTGGCGGTGATCCTGATGTGCGTATCCCCGCTGGCGTTGGCCGATACCGGCTACTACCTGGTCTCCACCTACGACGTGGAGGGCCAGGCATCCCTCGACTATAAATACTGGAACGCCCATTACAACGGGCGCACCGTGGCGGCGCCGGAAATCGGCGTCGGCTACGGCGTCACGTCGCGCTGGTACACGGAGCTCTACGTCAAGTGGGTCAAGATGAACGGCGGCGCGCCCCATAGGCAGGAGACGGCGTGGCAGAACGACTACCTGCTGACGCAAGGCCAGTATGCCTTCGACCTGGCGCTGCACACCAAGCTGGAAAAGGCCCGCGACAACGCCGACGGCTACGCGCTGGAATGGGGGCCGGTGCTGCAGACGGAGATCGGCCGCACGCAGTTCAACGCCAATCTGTTCTTCCAGCGCGACTACCGCGTGGCGCCGGGCGGCGGCGAGCATCCGATGGAGCTGACTTACCAGCTGCAAGTGAAGCATAACTGGATGCCCTGGCTGCAGCCGGGCGTGCAGGCATTTGGCGAGGTGGGGAAGTGGAACGACTGGCTGCCATACCGGCAGCAGTCGCACCGCGCCGGGCCGGCGGTGTTCGGGCACCGCGATATTGGCCGGCAGGAGATCAAGTACGAATTCGCTTACCTGATCGGCAGGAATTCGGCACGCGCAGCGAAGAGCTTTTCGATGCGCGTGCAGCTGGTCTTTTAAAGGTCGAACTGGGCCGACACGCGGAAGGTGCGGGTGGCGCCCGGCATCAGGTAGCCGCCCAGCTCCGGCGTGACGTCGCGCCAGTAGAACTTGTCGAACGCGTTGTCGATGCCGGCGCGCAGCGTGGTCTGCACGCCGCCGACGCGGGTGGCGTAGGCGCCGCCCAGGTTCAGCACATGGTAGCCCGGCACGAACACCTGGTTCTTCGTATCGAACGCCTTCTTGCCCGAGTAGACCCAGTTGGCGTTGACCGACAGCCCGGCCACTTGCGGCACGGCGTAGTCGGCGTACACGGTTGACTTGAAGGCGGCGACGTCGGCGACGCGTTTGCCGTCCAGTTCCGCCGAGCCGGTGTCGCGCTGCTGCGTGTTGAGCGCGGTGGCCGATACGCCCACCGTCAGCTCGCGCGAGGCGCGGCCGTTCAGGGCCATTTCCAGGCCGCGGTTCTGTGCGCGGCCGTTGCGCACGAAGGTGTTTTGCGCGTCGGTGTATTCCAGGCCCTTGCGGATCTCGAACAGCGCCACGCTGGCGCTCAGGTCGGGATGGATGTCGGCCTTGACGCCCACTTCGACCTGCTTCGATTTGCCCGGCGCCAGCGCGCGGGCTTCGTTGACGGTGCCGATCGGCGCAAGGCCGCCATGCTCGAGGCCCTGCGCGTACGAGGTGTAGACCGAGACGTTGGGACGCAGGCTGTACACCAGCGCCACGTTCGGCAGCCAGAAGCCGACATCGGTGTGGGCGGACGGCAGCCGGTTGCTGGCCAATTCGTCGCGCTTGACCTGCACGTAACGCGCGCCGGCGTGCAGCTTGAGCTGCTCGTTGAGGCTCAGGATGTCCTGCGCGAACAGGGCGCGTTCGTTGTCGCTGCGGCGTTCGGAGACCGGGCCGCTGGTGCCGGTCGCCGGCGCCACCATGATAGGGTGGTAGATGTTGCTGAACGCGGTGCCGTCGGCGCCGGCCTGCACGTACAGGTAGTCGCCCCATTTCTCGCTGTTTCTGAACAGCGATGCGCCGCCGGTGAAGTCATGCTTGATCGAGCCGGTGCTGAACTTGCCCTGAACCAGCGCCTGCACCGTCAGCGGCGATTTCTTCTCGCCCAGGCTGATGTAGTCGTAGATGTCGTAGTCGCCGTTGCCGCAGAAGCCGGGGTACAGCAGCTGCGCCGTGCAGCCGTAAGGGAAGGCGGTGTAGTCGTCGCGCTTGAACTGGTGCTGGTTGGCGCTGACGGTGGTGCTCCAGTCGGGCGTGAACTTGTACTCGAAGCGCGCGCCGATGTTGCTGCTGGTGGTTTCCACCGGACGGCTCCACGGCTGGTTGTTCAGCATGGTGTCGGCCGGGATGTTCGGCAGCGTCGTGTTGTTCAGCAGCTGGAAGCCGGGCGCGGTCACTTGCGATTTCTTCTGGTAGTCGGCGTCCACCTGCAGCAGCGCCTGCGGCGAGATCTTCCAGTCGAAGGCGGCCGAGACGAACTTGCGGTTGCCGTCCGCGCCCTTGATGTAGGAGCGCAGGCGCTCGGCGGCGGCGTTGAAGCGGTAGCCGAAGCGCTGGTCTTCGAAGCGTCCGCCCAGGTCGACGGCGCCGTACAGCGTGCCGCGTTCGCGCTCTTCCAGCACCACGGTGCGCAGCGGCGCATCGGTCGGACGCTTGGTGACGTAGTTGACCACGCCGCCCGGCGCCGACACGCCCGCCTGCAGGCCGGACAAGCCTTTCAGCACTTCCAGGCGTTCCTTGTTCTCCAGCGGGATCTGGGTGTCGGCCGAGACGGACATGCCGTCCTTGCGGTAGCTGGAGGCGTTGTCCAGCTTGAAGCCGCGGATGGAGAACTGCTCCGAGTAGCCGACCGCGTTGTAGGAGTCGCTCAGGCTGGCGTCGTATCTGGCGGCGTCGGTGGTGGAGCGCACCTGGCGGTCCAGCATCTGCTGCGAGGTCAGCACGCTGACCGAGGCCGGGGTTTCCAGCAGCGGCGTGTTGGCGAAGCCGGCCACGGAGGCGCGGCTGGCCTGGGCCTTGGCGCCGGTGATCACCACCTCGGGCAGGGCTTGCTCTGCGGCGGAGGTTTCAGCGACGGCGGCGCCGGGAAAAGCCTGTAACACCGCCAGCGCGATGGCGGAAACTGCAAATTTTGGTGTGGACATATGGACTCTCTACGTGTTCGGCTGGAGCCGCGGGGAGAGCCATCAAAGGAGGGGAAACACTGCTTTGCGCTTTCCTTCGCTGGCATTATCCAGATCAGGTACGAAGGGTATCTCTCACCCGGCAGCAAAGCTCCAGGACCCCTAGCGAGGCGTTAGTGTAGCACAGGCGCGGAGTGCGGTGCCGTGCGCCGCGTTCCGCGCCGCGCCGCTACACTGGGGGTTTGCGCCGCAGGGCGCCAACGAAGCAGTCACAGCTTTTAACGGAGGCGCCATGATGTCCGTGCATTTTGGCGACACCTTGCTGCATCGTGCAAGCGAAAGGGTGGGAATGAGGCAGTCGTATCAAGAGGGAAGCTGGTTTGCGATTCCGTTGCTGGATGGCGGCTATGGCTGGGGGCTGGTGGCACGCCTGTCGCCGGGCAGCAAGATCATGCTGGCGTATCTGTTCGGCCCCAAGCTGGCGCGCCTGCCGTCGCTGGAGGAGCTCAACACGCTGCAGCCGCAGGACGCGCTCAAGGTGCTGCGGGTGGGCGACATGGCGCTGGCCAGCGGCCACTGGCGCGTGCTGGGGGACATCGCCGACTGGAATCCGGCGCTGTGGCCGATGCCGCAGTTCCTGCGCCGTGCCGATTCGCTCAAGCGCGCCTGGCGCGTCACGTATTCGGACGCGGACCCGAGCCGCTCGGAGCGCGAGGAATCCGTCCCCTACGATACGCAAGGGCTGGAAACGGATTCGCTGTACGGCTACGGCTCCACCGAGCTGTTGCTGACCCGCCTGCTGGAGCCGCAGGACCACCCGATCAACCGCAGCAGTGGTGGCGGCAGCGCTAGTCGCAGCTGACGTTCCAGGCCGCGTACTCGCCGCGGTGCTTGCGCACGGCGACGCGGGCGATGGTGTCGCGGTCGCTTTCAAACACCAGGTTGAACATCACGGGCGCGCCGGCAGCCGGCGGCGCCGGTTCGATCGCGCGCAGCGTGAAGGGCAGGGCGCGCTGGCGGATGCAGCGCGAGTTGCCGGCCAGGAGCAGGCGCGCGCGGCTCAGCAATTCGGGATACTGGCGCAGCAGCGCCACCACGTCCTCCGGCGGCAGCGCCTGGTCCATCAGCACCGTGTGCGGCGCGGCGCTGCAGACGGTCTTGGGCTGCGCCAGCCACACATGCCAGCTGGGCGGCTGCGCCGCCTCGCTCCAGCGCGCGTCTCTGGGCGCCCTGGCGTCGTAGACAAAGCTGGAACGGATCTGCCGGCACAGGTCCACCGCCGAATGGCGCGGCGCCGAATCGACACGGGCGATCACCTGCCACGGCTTGCCGCGCTGGCGCTCGATCTCGAACGCCGGCGCGAACAGCGGCTGCACCACTGGCGCGCCCTTGGATTCGGCCAGCATCTTCTGGCGGAAGTAGTCGTCGAAGCTGGCGCGTTCCGCGTCGGTCGGCTGGCGCTGTTCGATGCGCGGCGGCGCGGGCGGCCTGGCGGCCGTGGCCTGGCCTGCGGCCATCAGCAGCACTGCAAGCGACATCGCCCGCATCACGCCGCCTTCATCACGATCTGGATCAGCAGGCCGCCGCCCTCGCGGTTGCGCACCTGCAGCTCGGCGCCGTGGCGCTGCATCACGCGGTCGACGATGGCCAGGCCCAGGCCGGCGCCGTTGGCCTGGCCGCGCGCGGCGTCGAGCCGGGTGAAGGGCTTGAGCAGCTGTTCGATCTGTTCGGGCGGCACGCCGTTGCCGTGGTCCTGCACCTCGATCACCACCCGGCGCGAGGTGTGCATGCCCTTTATGCTGCACTTGATGTCGATCTCGGTCAGTTCGCTGCCTGGCGTCTTGCCGTAGCGGCGGGCGTTCTCGATCAGGTTGTTGATGACGCGCTTGATGTCGGTGGCGTTGCCCATCACGTGGGCATTGGGCGCGATGTCGGTGTGGATGGTCACGTCCGGCAGGCGGCCCGCCTCGTGCGCGGTGTCGCTCAGCAGTTCGCTGAGGTCGACGTTGATGAAGCTCGACACCTCGGTCGGCTTGGCGTAGTCGAGGAACTGGCCGATGATGTCGTCCATCTGCGCGATGTCGGACTGGATGCCCTCGCGCGCCTCGTTCGACAGGTTGGCCATCTCCACCTCCAGCTGCATGCGCGCCAGCGGCGTGCGCAGGTCGTGCGAGATGCCGGCCAGGATCACGGCGCGGTCGGACTCCACCTGCTGCAGCTGGTCGACCATCTGGTTGAAGCTGCGGTTGGCCACCATGATTTCCATCGGCCCCTTTTCCGGCAGCGGGTCCGGGCGCTTGCCCTGGGCGAAGGCGCGGGTGGCCTGCGTCAGGCGCCGCAGCGGCAGGTTGATCAGGCTGGAGATGAAGGCCGCGCCCAGCAGCGACACCACCGACACCACGCTGGCCCAGCCCAGCCACTGGATGCCGGTCAGGCCGCGGATGCGCTCGCGTTCCAGCATCAGCCAGTAGGCGTCGTCGTCGATCTTGAAGCTGACCCAGAAGCCGGCCACGCCGTTCACGCGCGCCGAGAAGCGGGTGTCCTCGCCCAGCTTGGCCTTGACCAGCTTCTGGATGTCGGGCATGAGGGCGTTGTCGGGCGGCGGATCGACCTTGTCGTCGTCCTCCAGCGTGAACACGCGGATGCCCTCGTTGGACACCAGGTCGAACAGCAGCTCGCGCCGCAGCTCGGGCGCGGAGTGGGTGAGGGCGGCGTGGGTGATGGTGACCACCGAGATCACCTGCGACGAGATCTGCTGCACCTGCGGCTCGTGCTGCACCACGCTGATCATGCCGACCCAGGCCGTCATGCTGGTCGTGGTGAGCGCGCCCAGCAGGAAGAAGGTGCGCCAGAACAGGCCGCTCTTGAGGCTGGCGATGCGGAAGGTGAACGGGAACTTCGACTTCATGCGTGCTTCCGCGCCTTAGCGCGGCTGCCCCTCCGGAATGAACACATAGCCCAGGCCCCAGACGGTCTGGATGTACAGCGGGCTCGACGGATCGGGCTCGATCAGCTTGCGCAGGCGGGAGATCTGCACGTCCAGGCTGCGGTCGAACACCTCGTACTCGCGGCCGCGCGCCAGCTCCATCAGCTTTTCGCGCGACAGCGGCTGGCGCGCGTGGCGGGCGAATACTTTCAGCACCGAGAATTCGCCGGTGGTCAGCGGCACGGTCTCGCCGCTTTTCTTCAGCGTGCGCGTGCCCAGGTCCAGGATGAACTGGCCGAACTCGAACGATTGCGGGGTTTCCGACGGCGCGCCGGGGATCTCGTCCGGGCCGCGGCGGCGCAGCACGGCGCCGATGCGGGCCACCAGCTCGCGCGGGTTGAAGGGCTTGGGCAGGTAGTCGTCCGCGCCCATTTCCAGGCCGACGATGCGGTCGACGTCCTCGCCTTTCGCGGTGAGCATGATGATCGGTGTCTGGTCGCCGGCGCCGCGCAGGCGGCGGCAGATCGACAGGCCGTCCTCGCCCGGCAGCATCAGGTCCAGCACCAGCAGGTCGTAGCGCTCGCGCAGCCACAGCTTGTTCATGGCCGTCGCGCTCTCGGCGGTGAAGACGTTGAAGCCTTGCTCGGTGAGGTAGCGCCGCAGCAGGTCGCGCAGACGCACGTCGTCGTCCACCACCATGATCTTGGCCTGGTGGCCATGCTGGTTGGCGGAGGTGTTGCCGGATTCAGTCGTTGTGCTAGTCATGGGGCCTGCCAGATTTGTCATATTCATGTTGCTATGGTAACGTCATATTCGCATTGCGAAAACGTCTGTGACAACCCATTACAAAGTGTTACAAACTTTACCCAATTCGTCTTACCCCCTCAGGTAAAGCATCATACACTCTGGGCATAGATTCAGCTTTTTAGGAACGCCAATGGGCATCGATCACAAAAAAAACTACGCGGCAGCAAGCGCAACTTTTTGCGTTCGATCCCTCCTGGGTGTTCTGCTGCTGAGCGGCGCCGCCATGGCGCACGATACCGCCGGGGAGCGCGAGGCGCCGCGCCGCGAGGATCCACGCGGCTTGCCAGCACGCGAAGCGCAGCCGGTGCGCCAGGAAGTGCGCCAGGCCGAACCCCGCCAGATCGATCCGCGCAGCTACGAGGCCCGCGCCGAGGAACAGCGCCGCGCCATGCAGGACGCCGGCCGCAACGCGGAAATGAGCCGCCGCGCCGGCCGCCTCACGCCGGACGAGCGCCGCGACCTGCGCCGCCAGATCAACGAAGTGGGGCAGGATATTTACGCCAATCCGCCGCGCCACTGATCCAGATGTTATTGAACCAACATTGATCTGTGGCAATAAGTTCACAGTTGTAGCGCCGACGCCACTGAAATCGCTTTCTTTTCCTTATTCTGAGTGTAAGATTCGTTAATTACACGCAATGCCTTTCGGCCGCGTGCCGTTGGAAGGAAGATGGTGGTTCAAGAGCTTGCCCCTGTCGCGCCAGGTGAGGAGTCGCACGCTCCGGGCATCGGCTTGCCTGTCGGTTTGGCCAAGCGGCCGGACGGCATTTATATCGACCTGTCGCTGTCGCCGCTGACGCTGACCGCCGCCATCAACGAGGTCTTCCATTCCCACTGCTATTTCGCCGGCCTGAACTACCCCATCCTGAACAAGGCGCTGTACGGCATCGGCCCGGACGTGGGCACGCCGGGCATGGTGCGGCTGGCGGACGAGCTGCGGGTGATGGCGCCCGAGCGCATCGCGCTGTACAAGAATCCCAAGCTCGGGCGCGGCTACGCCGAATACTATTTCGAGACGCTGTACCTGGAGGAGATGACGCTGCCCGACGGCACCGTGATCCCCGAGCGGCCGACCCGCCTGGATGTCGACGAGTTCGTGGCCGAGATGTGGAACAAGGGCATCCTGTTCGGCATCGAGGTGGCGGCCGTGGCGGCGGCCATCGCCTCCACCAAGGCCGACCGCATCACCGTGGCCACCGAGCTGGAACCGGAGCCGGGCCAGGACGCGACCGTGGTCGAGGTCTCGTCCGACCTGCACCGCAGCGACGCGCCCAAGACCCGTGCCGACGGCCGCATCGACCTGGGCAGCTTCCAGAACCGCTTCCCGCAGATCAAGGCCAACGTGCGGCTGCTCAAGAAGCTGCCGCCGGTGCCGGGCCATCCGGGCTTCGACCTGGGCGGCCGCATGACGCCTCCCGCGTCGCCCAAGGACCTGACGCTGCGCTTCTTCGCCGGCGACGGCACCGAGGCCAGGGAACTGGAGGACGGCGAGTACCTGGTATCGACGCGCGAAGGTTTTTTGAACGTGGACGCCAAGTCCAACCGCATTTCCATCACCGATAAAATCGTCAGCACGGACGGCGTCAGCGGGCGCACCACCGGCAATCTGCAGCTGGCCGGCGCCTACGAGGAATTCGGCGACGTGCAGGAACAGCGCGACGTCACCGGCGGCGACATCACGGTGCACGGCAACGTCTACGGCAACATCCATTCGCGCGGCGGCACCGTGGTGCTGGGCCAGAACCTGGTCAGCGGCAGCGTCGCCAACGCGGCCGGGAACATCACCGTGACCGGCGTGGCCTCCGGCTCGGTGATCCATACGGACAAGGGCGCGGTGCATGTCGGCCGGGCCGAGAACTGCGTCATCTCCGGCACCATCGTGACCGTGGGCGAGGCGTCCAACTGCGAGATCATCGCCGACGAGATCCGCATCGAAGTGGCCGAGGGCTGCGCGGTGGCCGGCCGCAACGTGGAGATCGACAGCGCCGGGCCGCGCCGCCGCACCGAGATGGTGGTGTACGTGCTGGTGAAGGACGTGAGCCAGTTCGATCAGGAGATCGCCGACCTGGAACAGCGGGTGGCGGCATTCGGTGCGGCCAACCTGGCGGCGCAGCAGGAGGCCGAACGCATCGCGGCGGTGCCGGACGTGCGGCGCTACCTGGCACTGGCGGCCAAGCTGCGCGCCCAGGAGCTGCAGCTCAACGCCGAGCAGGGGCTGTTGCTGCGCAAGATCGCCGCCGCGGTGGCGACCGAATTGCAGACCATCGCCAAGCTGCGCACCGAGCTGCAGGCCGGCCAGACGCAGCAGAAGCTGTTGCAGGACAAGCTGGCGCGCGTGATCGAGCAGAAGGTGGAGGCGGCCGGCATCGCGCGCTGCGGCCTGCGCATGGTCAGCGGCGAGACCATGGTGCGCACCATGCCGTTCCATGCCGACGTCGCCGCGTTGACCCAGCTGCCGGCCAAGGACATCAAACAGCGCCTGCGCGGCTCGCCCAGCGCCGGCGAGGTGCTGTTCTGCGACAGCGCCGGTTCGCTGGACTGGCACCTCAACGCGCGCCAGCGCCCTGTGGACGCCTAGCCATGGCGTGTGCACAATGCGCGTGGTTCATGCTAATCTAGATTTAACATTAAAAAGTGAAGAAACCCCGCCCGGCCAGTCGGCGTTTCGACGTACATCTTCCTGGGGATTACTGTGTCCGATGACGCAACTGCGCTGGATGTAAACGCGGAGAGCGAGCTGCCCGCAGCGATCGTCAAGCGCGCGGACGGCGTCTATTTCGCCGGCGACGCGACGGCCGTTTCCTGCCTGGCGGCGATCAGCCAGGTGTTCCTCGGCAGCGCCTACTTCGCCAACCTCGATTACGCGCTGTTCATCAAGTTGCTCTACAACTGCGGCCCGGACCTGCCGCTCAGCATCACCAACAAGCCGTTGATACGCTTCGCCGACAGCATCGAGCCGTTCCACCCGCCGCGCAGGGCGCTGTACAAGTCCGTCAAGATCATCAACGGCGAGGCCGAATACTATTTCGAGCCGGTGTTCTTCGAAATACCGGACATGCCGGCGCAACCGGCGCGGCTCAATTTCGACGAATTCGTCTCCGACATGTGGGTCAAGGGCATACGCTTCGGGATCGACGCGCCGGCGGTGCGCGACGTGATCGCCAGCGGGCGGCTGGCGCGCATCATCGTCGCGCGCCGGCTCAACGCCACGCCGGGCCGCGACGCTTCCATCGAGGAGGTGTCGCAGGATATCCACCGCAGCAACGCGCCGCGCGAGAAGTCGGACGGCAAGCTCGATCTGCAGGCGTTCCAGAACCGCTTCCCGCAGGTCCGGCCCAACGTCAAGCTGCTGCGCAAGGTGCCGCGCACGCCGGGCGTGCGCGGCTTCGAATTGTCGGGCATCGTGCTGGAGCCGCCGGTGCCGCGCGATGTCGAATTGAGCAGCGTGGCCGGCGAGGGCACGGTGATCGAGAACCTGCGCGGCGGCGAGTTCCTGGTGTCGGCGGTGCAGGGCTTCCTCAGCGTGGACCCTTCCAGCAAGCGGTTGTCGATCGGGCCCAAGATCATCAGCCGCGAGGGCGTCAGCGCGCGCACCACCGGCAACCTGCAGCTGACCGGCGAGTACGAGGAATTTGGCGACGTGCAGGAACAGCGCTCGGTCGAAGGCGGCAACATCACCATCCACGGCGACGTGTTCGGCATCATCGCCTCGCGCGGCGGCGACATCGTCTTGAGCCGCAACCTGATGGGCGGCACCGTCACCAACGCCGACGGCGGCATACGGGTGCAGGGCGTCGCTTCCGGCGCGGTGCTGCAAACGAAGCGCGGCGAGGTGAATCTGGCGCGCGCGGAGAGCTGCATCATCTCCGGCTCGCGGGTGGTGATCGGCGAGGCGAGCAACTGCGAGATCATGGCCGATGAGGTGGTGATCAAGGTGGCCGAGGGCTGCGCCGTCGCGGCGCGCAAGATCGAGATCGCCCACGCCGGGCCGCGCAAGCAGAACGAGATGCTGCTCTACACGCTGGTGCCGGACATCTCCAAGTTCGACAAGAAGATCGCCGAGCTGCAGCCACGGGTGCAGCACGCGGCGCACGAGGCCAATCTGCGCAAGGCGGAGATCGACGCCATCACCGGCCAGGCCGAGGTGCGCAACTACCTGACGCTGGCCACGCGCCTGCGCAAGCGCGAGGTGACGCTGACGCCGGAGCAGGAGCCCTTGTTCCACAAGATGGCGGAGTCGGTGGGGCCGTCGCTGCGGGCGGTGGCCAAGATTTCGCTGGCGATGAAGGCGGCGCAGGTGCAGCAGGAGCAGGCGCAGGAAGAGGTGAACCAGGTGCAGCGGCAGAAGGCCGCCGTGATGCGCGGCTCGCGCTGCGTGGTCGAGACGCTGACCGGCGATGTGCTGCTGCGGACCATGACCTTCGTGCCGGACGGCCCGCCGGCGTACGACCGGCCGGCCAAGGAGGTCAAGGCCAAGGTGCGCACCACGGCCGCCGGCATGAGCACCATTTACGCCGGCAGCACCGGGCCGATCGCCTGGGCGCCGGAGACGGACTAGTCCCGCCGCAGCGCCGCGACCAGCTCGCGCGCATACCTGGGCAGCGCGGCGAGGTCGCGCACGCAGATCAGCAGTTTGCGTTCGGCCCATTCATCGGACAACTTCAGCACCAGCAGCCGGTCGGCCGCCGCATGGCGGCGCGCCGCCGTTTCCGGCATCAGCGCCAGGCCGGCGCCGCTGGACGCCATGCGGCATACCGCCTCGAAGCTGCGCAGCCGGATCTTGCATTGCATGCGCAATCCCAGCCGCGACGCCTGGTCCGCGGCGTACTGCTGGAAGGCGCTGTCGCCCGCCAGACCGATGAAATCGTGGCCCAGCGCGTCGGCGTAGCGGATGCTGCGGCGGTTGCGGTACTGGCGCGCCAGCGGGTGGCCGCGCCCCATCGCCAGCACGACGCGGTCGTCGCGGAAGGCGAAGGTCTGCAGCGCCGAGACGTCGGCCGCGTCGCTGACGATGCCGATGTCCGCCGCGCCCTCGGCCACCGCGCGCACGATGGCGTGGCTGAGGCGTTCTTCCAGGTCGATGCTCAGCTGCGGATGCGCGGCGAGGAAGGCGGACAGCGCGTCGGGCAGGAATTCGGTCATGGCGGAGGTGTTGCACAGCAGCCGGATGCGCCCCTTCAGGCCGGACGCGAATTCGGCCAGGTCGGCCTGCAGGTCGTCCACCTGGCGCGCGATGGCGCGCGCGTGGTGCAGCAGGGCGCGGCCGGCTTCCGTCGGTTCCGCACCGCGCCGGCCGCGTTTCAGCAGCGCCACGTCCAGCGCCTGCTCCATGCCGCGGATGCGGGCGCTGGCCGACGGCAGCGCCAGGTGCGACAGCTGCGCGCCGGCGGTGATGCTGCCGCTTTCGGCGACGTGGACGAACAGTTTCAGGTCGGTGAGGTCGAAGCGCATGATAATGGCAAGTGAGGTGTGCCTACGGATTTGGCGAAGCCTGGCTCAGTATATTCCACATTTTCAGCTGTCGCGCGCCGCGGCACAATGGCGCACATGGATACTTCGTTTATATTTATCGCGCTGGTGTTTGCGCTGGCGGGCATGGTCAAAGGTGTCACCGGCATGGGACTGCCGACGGTCGCCGTGGCGCTGCTGACGTTGCGGATGTCGCCGCTGGAGGCGGCTGCGCTGCTGATCGTGCCTTCGTCGGTGACGAATGTCTGGCAGCTGGCGGCGGGACCGGCGCTGTATCCGCTGTGGCTGCGCCTGCGCCCCATGCTGCTGGCGGTGTGTCTCGGCACGGCGCTGGCGGCGCTGCTGGCCGGCGCGCCGGCCGCCGGCCGGTGGAGCGGCGCGGTGCTGGGCATCGCGCTGGTGGCGTATGGCCTGCTGGGCCTGACCGGCTGGCGCTGGCCCGTGGCGCCTCGCGCCGAGCGCTGGGCCGGGCCGCTGGCGGGCGTCGTCACCGGCTTGATGTCCGGCGTGACCGGCGTGTTCGTCATGCCGGCCGCGCCCTACCTGCAGGCGCTGTCGCTGGAAAAGGACGATCTGGTGCAGGCGATGGGGCTGGCCTTCACTGTCGCCACGCTGGCGCTGGCGGTCATGTTGGCAGGCCGGGGCGAGTGGCAGGCGTCGGTGGCGGGGACGTCGTTCCTGGCGCTGCCGCCGGCCGCTGGCGGCATGCTGATGGGGCAGTGGCTGCGAGCACGCATGCGGCCGGCATTGTTCCGGCGCTGCTTCTTTGCCGGGCTGCTGGCGCTGGGCGCGCACCAGTGCCTGCGGACTTTTACAAACTGACCTTGCCGCGCAGCTGTTTGCGCTCGCCGTCCTTGGCCTTGCCGTCGAGCCGCTTGCGCTGCGAGCTGCGGGTGGGTCGCGTGGGACGGCGCACGGTGGGCAGCACGGCCACGCTGTCGACCAGTTCCTGCAGGCGGCGCAAGGCTTCCTCCTTGTTGGCCTCCTGGCTGCGCGACTGCTGCGCCTTCAGCACGATCACGCCGTCCTTGGTGATGCGCTGGTCGCGCATGGCCAGCAGGCGTTCCTTGATGTGCTCCGGCAGCGAGGAGTTGGCGATGTCGAAGCGCAGGTGCACCGCGCTCGACACCTTGTTGACGTTCTGTCCCCCCGGCCCCTGGGCGCGGATGGCGGTGAACTCCACTTCATTCACATCGATCACGGCGCGAACCTCACCGGCTGCGCCACCGACCACGATTCGCCCTCGGTGGCGTGCGCGCGGCGGCCGACGATGTCGCGGAACAGCGGATGCCGCAGCGCTTCCTCGGTGCGCAGCACCGGCGAGACGCAGCAGTCGGCGGCGGCGAAGGCCTCGGTCCATTGCGCCAGCGTGCGGGTGGCGAACAGCGCGTCCAGTTCGGCCTTGAGCGCCATCGCGTCGGCGCCGCCGACCTGTTGGCCCAGCTGCCAGTGGCGCGGTTTCAGGTCGGGCCGTTGCAGCACGTCGCAGCAGGCCTGCCAGAACTTGAGCTCCAGCGCGCCGACCGCCATGTAGCGCTCATCTGCCGTGCGGTAGACGTTGTAGCAGGGGACGCCGCCGGTCAGCAGGTCGCGGCCCGGCGCGGCGGGCGCGCCGTTGTTGACCGCCACCAGCGGCATGATGTTATGGGCCAGCACGGCGGCCGTCATCGAGACGTCGACGAAGCGCCCGGCGCCGCCCATCTTGACCGCCACCAGCGCCGCCAGGATGCCCTGCAGCGCCGACTGTGCGCCGCCCAGCAGGTCGCCCACCTGCAGGTTGGGCAGGGCGGGCACGCCGTCGGCGCCGGCGTTCTGCTCCAGCATGCCCGCGTAGCCGATGTAGTTGATGTCGTGCCCCGCCAGCTGCGCAAAGGGTCCGTGCTGGCCGTAGCCGGAGATCGCGCACATCACCAGCTTGGGATTGCGCTGGCGGAGCACCTGCCAGCCCAGTCCCAGCTTGTCCATCACGCCGGGGCGGAAGCTCTCGACCAGCACGTCGGCCGTCTCCACCATCGCCAGCAGCTGCTCGCGGTGGGCGGCGTCCTTCAGGTCCAGCCGCATCATCCGCTTGCCGCGGTTGACGGCGACAAAGAACTGCGACACCTCGTTGCGCACCGGTCCCATGGCGCGCGCGTAGTCGCCGGGACCGGGGTCTTCGATCTTGATCACTTCCGCGCCCATGTCGGCCAGGTGCATGGTGGCCACGGGGCCGGGCAGCAGGCGTGTCAGGTCCAGCACGCGGATGCCGTTGAGGGGGAGTTCTGTCGTCATGGGTTCATTGTAGCAAACGAACAACCGCAGACCCGGCGAATATTGACGCCGCTCAACGACCGCAGCGGGGGGCAAAGGTAGGATGGCACATGCCTGTTACCGCACGTCCTGGACGAAAGGATCATCATGCCCTCATCGACATTGCAATCCACCAGCGCCGATACCGCCGTCGCGCCGGGCCAGTATCTGGTTTTCCGGCTGGGTGGCCTCGACTACGCGCTGGACTTCAGCAAGGTGCAGGAGCTGCGGCCCTTGAAGGCGCTGGAGCGCTTTTCATCGGAGGGGGAAATCGTCGCCGGGGTGGCGGTGTCGCGCGGCGTGATCATGCCGATCGTCGACATGCGCATCGCCTTCGGGCCGCGCCCGCAGGAACACGATCCGCTGACGGACGTGATCATCCTCAAGCTGTCGAGCTGCGTGATGGGGATGGTGGTGGACGGCGTGACCGATATCGTGCAGCTGACCGTGGGGCAGATCCACCCCATCCCCGGCGCCAGCGCGGTGGAGTACCTGGTCGGCATCGGGGAAGCCGACGGGCGCCGCCTGATCGTGGTCGACATCGATAAGCTGATGTCGATCCAAAAAGTGCAGCTGGGCGCCCGCCAGGCGGCTTAGGCCAGTGCTTCCAGCTGTTCCTGTAGTTCCAGCCACTCAGCTTCCAGCTGGCCGAGATCCTTGGTGAAGAAGGACTGATCGGCCAGCAGCTGTTTCAGCTTGGCCTTGTTGGCGGCGTCGTAGATCGACGATTCGCCCAGGGCCGCATCCACATCGGCTTTCTGCGCGCTGCGCTTGGCGATCTGCTCGTCCAGGCGCTTGATCTTCTGCTCCAGCGGCTTGCGCAGTGTGGCCAGGCGCTGGCGGTCCTCCGCTTCCTTGCGCTTCTGTTCCTTGGTGTTGACCACCGGCGTGGCCGACGGCGGCGCGACCGGCGAGGCGACCGGGAACTCGGTCTTGTTGGCATTGCCGGCGGCCGGCAGCACGTCGGTGCCTTTGCCCATTTTGGTCTGCAACAGCCAGTCCTTGTAGTCATCCAGGTCGCCGTCGAACGGCTGCAGCTTGCCGTCGGCGACGATGATGAACTGGTCGGTGGTGGCGCGCAGCAGGTGGCGATCGTGCGAGACGACGACCAGCGTGCCTTCGAACTGCGCCAGCGCCTCGGTCAGCGCCTCGCGGGTTTCCAGGTCCAGGTGGTTGGTCGGTTCATCGAGCAGCAGCAGATTGGGGCGCTGCCAGACGATCAGGGCCAGCGCCAGGCGGGCCTTCTCGCCGCCGGAGAACGGCGCGATCGAGCTGGTGACCATGGTGCCGGGGAAGTTGAAGCCGCCCAGGAAGTTGCGCAGCTCCTGTTCGCGCACGGTCGGCGCGATCTTCGCCAGGTGCCACAGCGGCGATTCGTCATGGCGCAGCATCTCCACCTGGTGCTGGGCGAAGTAGCCGATGTTCAGGCCCTTGCCCATGGTGGCGTCGCCGGTCAGCGGCGACAGCTCGCCGGCGATGGTCTTGATCAGCGTCGATTTACCCGCGCCGTTCACGCCCAGCAGACCGATACGCTGACCGATCTGCAGCGAGAACTTGATGTTGTTGACGATGGTCTTGTGGGTGATCTCGCCGGTTGCTTCGTTTTCGATCTTGTAGCCGGCGTCGACGTCCTCCATCACCAGCAGCGGATTCGGGGCGCTGAGCGGCTCGCGGAACTCGAACGAGAATTCGGCGGCGGCGCGCAGCGGCGCCAGTTCTTCCATCTTGGCCAGCGCCTTCATGCGGCTCTGCGCCTGGCGGGCCTTGGAGGCCTGCGCCTTGAAGCGGTTGACGAACGATTCCAGGTGGGCGCGCTTGCGCTGCTGCTTTTCCAGCGCGCCTGCGGCCAGGATCATCTGCGCCGCGCGCTGACGCTCGAAGGACGAGTAGTTGCCCGAGTAGCGTTTTAGTTTGCGCTCGTCGATGTGCACCACCACGTTGACCACTTCGTCGAGGAAGTCGCGGTCGTGGGAGATGATCAGCAGGGTGCCGGTGTAGCGTTTGAGCCAGTCCTCTAGCCAGATGATCGCATCCAGGTCCAGGTGGTTGGTCGGTTCATCGAGCAGCAGCAGGTCGGAAGGGCACATCAGCGCCTGCGCCAGATTCAGGCGCATGCGCCAGCCGCCGGAGAAGCTGGCCACCGGCTGCTGCATCTGGTCGATCGAGAAGCCAAGGCCCAGCAGCAGCTGTTCGCCGCGCGACTGCACGGTGTAGGCGTCGGCGTCGGCCAGGGCGCTGTAGATCTCGCCGATGGCGATACCGTTCTCGGACGATTCGGGCTCCGCTTCCAGGCGCGCCAGTTCCGCCTCCAGCTTGCGCAGGGTGACGTCGCCGTCGATGGCGTAGTCGAGCGCCGCGCGTTCCAGCGGCGGGGTTTCCTGCGCCACGTAAGCGACGCGCCATTTGGCCGGGAAGTCGATCTCGCCCTGGTCCGGGTGCAGCTCGCCGCGCATCATCGCGAACAGGCTGGATTTACCGGCGCCGTTGGCGCCGATCAGCCCGATCTTGTCGCCGGGGTTGAGGGTGACATCGACCTGTTCCAGCAGCGGCTTAATACCGCGCATCAGGCTTACTTGAATAAAGCGAATCATTGGTTCTTGTTCTTCTTAAAGAGGGATTACAACTTCAGCTGGTCTGCCGTCAGCAGGAAGACCATGTCGTCGCCGTTGCTGGTGGTGAGCCAGGTCAGGCCCAATTCACCGAAGGCCGCTTCGGCGAATTCGCGCTCGTTGCCGATTTCGACGATCAGGATGCCGTCGTCGGTCAGGCGCTCGGCGGCGCCGGCGACGATCTTGCGCACCAGGTCCATGCCGTCCTTGCCGCCGTCGAGCGCCAGTTCAGGCTCGGCGCGGTATTCCATCGGCAGCTTGCTCATCGACGACGAGTTCACATACGGCGGGTTGGTGATGATCAGGTCATACTTCTTGTCCGGCACATTGGCGTACAGGTCGGACTGGATCAGCGTCAGGCGGTCTTCCAGCTTGTAGGTGGCGACGTTTTTCTTCGCCACTTCCAGCGCGTCGGCCGAGATGTCGACCGCGTCCACATGCGCATCCGGGAAGGCGTCGGCCAACATGATGGCCAGGCAGCCGGAGCCCGTGCACAGTTCCAGCACGTTGGCCACGTTCTCAGGCTCGTTGACCCACGGCGCGAAGTACTGCGGGATCAGTTCCGCGATGAAGGAGCGCGGCACGATGGTGCGCTCGTCCACGTAGAAGTTGTAGGTGCCCAGCCACGCCTCGTTGGTGATGTAGGCGGCCGGCACGCGCTCGTTGGTGCGGCGGTCGATGACGGCCATGACCGAGGCGATTTCCTCCGGCAGCAGCTTGGCGTCCAGGAACGGGTCCAGGCGGTCCAGCGGCAGCTTGAGCGTGTGCAGGATCAGGTAGGCCGCTTCGTCGAAGGCTTCGACGCTGCCATGGCCGAAGAACAGCTCGGCGGCGTTGAAGCGGGTGACGGCGTAGCGCAACAGGTCGCGCGGCGTGGTGAAAGGAGTCGTGTTCATGGCTATCTCGGTAAAACAGTAATCGGTTTGCGCACGCCGCGCCGCCAGCCTTCTGGAATCAGGCCAGCAGGTTTTCCAGCGTACGGCGATAGATATTCTTCAGCGGATCGACAAAACGCAGCTCGATATGCTCGTCGATCTTGTGGATACTTGCGTTGGGAGGCCCGAATTCTATCACCTGAGGGCAGATCTGAGCGATAAAGCGTCCGTCCGAGGTGCCGCCGGTGGTCGACAGTTCGGTGTCGACGCCGGTTTCGGACTTGATCGCGGCCGACAGCGCATCGCTCAACGTGCCGCGCGGCGTCAGGAACGGCAGGCCGCTCAAGGCCCATTTCAGGTCGTAGTGCAGATTGTGCTTGTCCAGGATGGCGTGCACGCGGCGCTTGAGTTCCTCGTGGGTGCTGGCGGTGGAGAAGCGGAAGTTGAAATCGATGATCATCTCGCCGGGGATGACGTTGTTGGCGCCCGTGCCGGCGTTAATGTTGGACATCTGCCAGGAGGTCGGCAGGTAGTACTCGTTGCCCTCGTCCCAGCGTTCGGCCACCAGCTCGGCCAGCGCGGGCGCGGCCAGGTGGATCGGGTTGCGCGCCAGCTGCGGGTAGGCGATGTGGCCCTGTACGCCCTTGATCGTCAGCTTGCCCGACAGCGAGCCGCGGCGGCCGTTCTTGATCATGTCGCCCAGGGTCTCGTCGGAGGTCGGCTCGCCGACGATGCAGTAGTCCAGCGTCTCGCCGCGCTCCTTGAGGAGATTGCAGACCACCACGGTGCCGTCGATGGCCGGGCCTTCCTCGTCGCTGGTGATCAGGAAGGCGATCGAGCCTTTGTGGTCGGCGTGGGCGGTGACGAACTCCTCGCAGGCCACCACGAAGGCGGCGATCGAGGTCTTCATGTCGGCCGCGCCACGGCCATACAGCTTGCCGTCGCGGTGGGTCGGGTTGAAGGGCTCCGAGCGCCATTGCTCGACCGGGCCGGTGGGCACCACGTCGGTGTGGCCGGCGAACACCAGCACCGGCGAGGTCGTGCCGCGGCGCGCCCACAGATTGGTCACGCCGTTCGATTCGATCACCTCGCAGGCGAAGCCCAGCGGCGACAGCAGGTCGATCAGGTGCTGCTGGCAGCCCTTGTCGTCCGGGGTGACAGAGGAGAGGGCGATCAGTTTTTCGGTCAGCGCCAGGGTCTTGGATGGAGTCATGTTCAAAGGTCGAAGATTTGTTTGTACTGGGCGTCGGAGAAGGAGACGGCGAAGGCGCCGTCTTTGTCCAGCACCGGGCGCTTGATTACGGAGGGGAATTCGAGCATCAGCGCGATGGCGCTGTCGTCGTCGACGATGGCGGCCTTGCGCTCGTCCGGCAGGCCGCGCCAGGTCGTGCCTTTTTTGTTGACCAGCACATCGCGCGGCAGGTGCTGGAGCCAGCCGGCGACGATCTCGCGGCTCAGACCCTGCTTTTTGAAATCGTGGAAGACGAAGTCCTGCTGCTGGCCGGCCAGCCAGACGCGGGCCTTTTTGACGGTATCGCAGTTCGGGATGCCGTAGAGGGTAATTTTCATAGGATGGTGAAGAAGTGCTTTGCGCGGAGGAGCAATAGAATACCATGGGGCAGCATAGCCTGGCGGATGGCGGTTCGCTGGCGCGGCTGTTGTTGAAAAGTCACTGTTTTAGTAAAGTTAAAATTTTTGTCATATATCTGTCATTTAATACAATCTTAAGTGATACATTGGAAACGTTGTGGATTGTATTACTGGCCTGCATGGCCAGCTGGCCCAGGTGCTAGATTCCTCCTGGAATTAAATGACGACTCTTTCAACCTTTAAAACTATGAAACTATCCGCTATCGCTTCCAAGGCTGCGATCAGTGCAGCCCTTCTGTGCCTCAGCACCTCCTCGTACGCATCGTTTGTCGAGAGTTTCGATGCCGGCGCCATGCCTGCCGGCTGGGTTACCAATAACTTAAGCACGCGCAACTCAACGGGCAATCCGTGGTCGGTCGCCGGGGGCATCCTGGATGATACCGGCGAGATCGTCGTTGGGCCGCATTCCGGCGACGGCATGGCCCTGGTCAACTACACCTCCGTCGGCGACGGTGGCGTCGGCACCATCAGCAACTGGCTGATCTCGCCGCTGATCACCGGCCTGCGCAACGGCGACACGTTCAGTTTCTACACCACCACCGTGCCGAATTCGGAGTACCCTGACCGGCTGGAATTCCGCATGAGCACGGGGAGCGGCACCAGCGTCGGCAGCTCCACCAGCAGCGTGGGCACGTTCACCACCGCTCTGCTGTCCATTAACCCGTCGGTGGACGTCGGCGGCTATCCCGAAGATTGGACCAAGTACACGGTGACCCTTAGCGGCCTGAGCGCTCCGGTCGACGGGCGCGTCGCGTTCCGCTACTTTGTTCCGAACGGCGGCGCCGCCGGCGACAATTCCAACATCATCGGCCTGGACGATTTCAGCTACGTGTCGGCGGTGCCGGAGCCGGGCAGCGTCACGATGATGCTGGCGGGCGTGGGCGTGCTGGCCGGCCTGCACCGGCGCCGGAAGGCGCAGCGCGCAGCCTGACGACAGCGCCAGAACGCTCCTTGCGCAAAAGCCGGCCACATGGGGTTCATGCGGCCGGTTTTTTTTGGTGGCTGCGCCGCCACGCCCCCTCAGCTTTAGCCCCACTCCCGAGGACTTTAAGCTTACAATTCGATAAATAACATTCTTCACGGAAATATCATTTTTGGCCATCCCCGCGCACCCATGACCGAATCCGAAGTCCTGCTGACGCCACCGGCCGATTCTCTGGTGCGGCGCCTGACCCGCCTCAATTTGCAACTGCTCAGCGTGACCATGCTGCTGACCTTCGCCCTGCTGGCGACGGCCACCTGGTATGTCGCGCGCGGCCGCCAGGTGCATGCGGCCCAACTGAGTGCGCAGCTGCTGGCCAACAGCGTCTCGCCGATGATGGTGTTTGCCGATCGTCCCGCCGCGCAAATCGAACTCGAAGCTTTCTCCCGCCGCAGCGACCTGCTGCTGGTGCAGGTGCAGACCCCGGCCGGCGCGGTGTTCGCGCAATGGCAGGAGGGTGGCGGCGCGCCGCTATCGCGCATAGTGCCGCCGCTCGCCGCCGCGCTGCTGGCCAACGCCACCTCGGTGACGATGCAGGAACTGGAAGTCTGGGCGCCGATCCGTCTGAAGGATGAAGTGGTCGGCGTGCTGGTGCTGCGCGAAAGCCTGGCCGGCCTGCGCATGGCGGTGCTGACCATCAGCGCGGTGGCGGCGGCGCTGATCGCGCTGGCGATCCTGGTCGCCTGGCGCGGCCTGCTGCTGGTGCAGCGGCGCGCGTTGGCGCCGTTGGTGGAGCTGTCGCGCCTGGCCGAGCACATCGCCCGCGAACGCGATTACGGCAAGCGCGCGACCGTCTATCGCCACGACGAAGTGGGGCGCCTGACGGAGCGCTTCAACGACATGCTGAAACGGATCGAAGTGTGGCAGGCCGACCTGCACCTTCAGCTGGAGCAGGAACAGGAAGCCGGCCAGCAGTTCCAGCGGCTGGCGCTCAAGGACAGCCTGACCGGCCTGCCCAACCGCCTGTTCTTCCAGGGCGAGTTGCAGCGCTACCTGGCGATGAGCGTGGAGCACGGCGAATTGATGGCGCTGATGTTCATCGACCTGGATAACTTCAAGACCGTCAACGACAAGCATGGCCACGAGGCCGGCGACGAGGTGCTGTGCGAAGTGTCGCGCCGCATGGCCAGCGTGGTGCGCGCGCGCGATGTGCTGTGCCGCCTGGGCGGCGACGAGTTCGCGCTGATCCTGCCGGCGCTGCCGGACCAGGCGGCGGCCGAGCACCTGGCCCAGCGCCTGATCGACGCGGTGCGCGTGACGATGACGATACGCGGCGAAGTCATGCCGATCGGCGCCACCGTCGGCCTGGCGTTCGCGCCGGTGGACGCCAGCGACGCCACCGCCTTGCTCAACGCCTCGGACCAGGCGATGTATGAAGCCAAGCGCGCCGGCAAGAACACCTACAGGAGGGCGCGGCATGCGGATGCGTAAGGCGGCCGTGCTGTCGGCGCTGTGCTGCGCGCAGGCCGCGCTGGCGCAGCAGCAGGCGCCGGCCAGCCTGGAAGAGCTGCTGCGCCAGACCCCCACCGACGTCACGCGCGACGTCGAGGAATCCACCTCGTCGCGCTTTGCGCAGAGCGCGTCGCAGGCGCCGTCGGTCACCTACGTGGTCACGGACACCGACATCGCCCGCCACGGCATGCGCAACATGGCCGACATCCTGCGCAGCATGCCGGGGCTGTACGTGACCGGGGACGGCAATTTCAGCTACGTCGGGGCGCGCGGCCTGGGCCGGCCGGGCGACTTCAATGCGCGCCTGCTGTTCCTGGTGGACGGCATGCGCATCAACGAGAACATCTACGACGCCGGCCTGCTGGGTTCCGAGTTCTTCGTCGACGTCGATCTGATCGACCGTGTCGAATACGCGCCGGGGCCGGGCTCCGCGCTGTATGGCAACAACGCCTTCTTCGGCGTGGTCAACATCATCACCAAGGGCACCGACAAGCTGGATGGCCTGCAGCTACGGGCCAACGTGGACTCCGACCGCAAGCGCGAGGTGCGCGCCAGCGTAGGCCACCGTTCGGAGCAGGGCTGGGAGGCGTGGCTGGCGCTGAGCGCCTTCAGGCAGGACGGCATCGCCGCGCCGTTCTCCGTGCCGCCGGAGGACGAGGCGCCCTACAAGGATCTGAACTGGGATCGCGGCCAGCGTCTGCTGACCATGGCCCGCTATGGCGGCTGGACGCTGCGCGCGGGCCTGAGCCACCGCGAACTTGGCAGCCCGGCCATCCTGCCGCCGGAAGCTCCGGTGCACATGGTCCAGAACCGCAACATCTACAACAACAACTTCGTGTCGGTCGAATATCAGCGCGACCTGGGGAACGACTGGAGCCTGTACGGCGCCGTGTCGTCCAAGCGCAGCGATTACCTGAGTGTTTATCCCTTCGTGCGCCCGGACGCGACGACGTTCGAGTTCGACAACCTTGGACTGGGCCGCTGGTACAACCTGGACCTGCGCGTCAGCACCCAGCGCTGGCGCGACCACGAGCTGATGGCGGGCTTCGAATACCAGTACGATCGCACGCAGTCCATCATCGCCGGCCCGGTGGGCGAGGAGCCCGACGCCGCCTTCTTCGGCGACAACCGGCGGCGCGGCCTGTTCGTGCAGGACTCCTGGCGCCTGAGCGATACGCACCGCGTTACGCTGGGCCTGCGCCGCGACAGCACCATGGTGGGCGGCACCAACACCAATCCGCGCTTCGCCTGGATCTGGAGCGGCTTGCCGGATGCCTCGCTCAAGCTGATGTACGGCAGCGCCTACCGCGAGGCCAACCTGTTCGAGTTCCAGGTCAACGCGCCGCAGGGGGCGCCGCTGCCGTCGCCGGAGCGGATACGCACGCTGGAGCTGGCGTGGGAGCACGCGCTGAATCACAATTTCCAGTACCGGACCTCGGTGTACGCGTCGCGCCTGCGTGACCTGATCAGCATCGACCAGGAGTCCGGGGTGTTCGAAAACAGCGGCGCCATACACAACGTCGGCGCGGAGCTTGGGCTGGAGCGGCGCTGGACCGGCGGCCAGCAACTGCAGGCGGCGCTGTCGCTGCAGCGGACCACCGACGCGGCGGGACGGCGTCTGGACAATTCGCCGCGCGCGCTGGCCAAGCTGCTGTACAGCCAACCGCTGCAAGGCGACCGGCTGCGGCTGTCGTGGCAGATGCTGGGCCAGAGCCGCCGTTCCATCGGCCCCGTGGCGCTGCCGGGTTATGCGCTGCTCAACAGCACCCTGCTGTGGCGTCCCGGCGAGGGGACCGACATCGCGGTCTCGCTGTACAACATCGCCAATGTGCGCTACTACGATGCGCCGTCCGGCGTGGACCAGCAGTACAGGCAGGAGGGGCGTGTGCTGCGCTTCTCGTTGACCAGGCGGTTCGGCCTATGAGGCCCCTGCGCCTGGCGTGGCTGCTGCTGCCGATGCTGGCCGCGCTGGCTGCGCCCGCGCGCGCGGGGCAGGACCAGCTGCAACTGAAGGCCGCCTTCATCTACCGCTTCGCCCAGCTGACCCAATGGCCGCCGCCTCCGCAGCGCGAGTTCACCTACTGCGTGGCCGGCGACGCGCCCCTGCAGGACGCGCTGCGCACGCTGATGCTGGCCACGCCGAGCGGCGTGATCGTGCACACGGTGCAGCTGAACGAGCCGCAGCGCGTGCCGCAATGCCAGCTGCTGGTGCTGGGCGCGGGCGTGCGCGGCGATCTGCGGCGCTGGCATGAGCTGCTGGCGGACGATCCGGTGCTGGTGGTGGGCGACAGCGCGGAGTCGTTCCGCAGCGGCGCCATCATCGGGCTGGTGATCGAGCCGAATGGCCTGGCCTTCCGCATCAATCAGACGGAAGCCAGGCGGCGGGGGCTGGCGATCAGCTATCAGATGCTGAAGCTGGCGCGCGAGGTGAGGTAGGGCGCTTCAGGTGTTGAGCGTGAACTCGGTGAACGAGGCTTCGTCCGGCGGCGACTTGGGTTCCGGCTCGGCCTGGGCGTTCTTGCTGTCCGGGCCATTGTTCAGTAGCCACAGCAGGTTGGTGGCGGAATCGGCGTTGGCCAGCGCCTCGTCCTGGCTGATCAAGCCGTCCTGCACCAGCTTGAGCAAGGCCAGTTCGAACGACTGCGAACCGGGCGACATGCTCTTTTCCATCGCCTCCTTGATCTGGCCGATTTCGCCTTTTTCGATCAGGTCCGAGATGTAGCGGGTGTTGACCATCACTTCCACCGCCGCCGTGCGCGTGCCGCCGTTGATCGAGCGGACCAGCCGCTGCGAGACGATGGCCTTGACCGTCGACGACAAATCCTGCAGCAGCGCGGCGCGGTTTTCGATCGGGTAGAAACTGATAATACGATTTAGCGCGTTGTAGCTGTTGTTGGCGTGCAGGGTCGCCAGCACCAGGTGGCCAGACTGCGCGTACGCCAGCGCGGCGGCCATGGTTTCCTTGTCGCGGATCTCGCCGATCAGGATGCAGTCCGGCGCCTGGCGCATGGAGTTGCGCAGCGCCGTGTAGAAGTCCTTGGCGTCGCTGCCGATCTCGCGCTGGTTGACGATGGATTTTTTATTCTTGAACAAGTACTCGATCGGGTCTTCCAGCGTCAGGATATGGCCGGAGCGCAGTTCGTTGCGGTGGTCCAGCATGGAGGCGATGGTGGTGGACTTGCCGGAGCCGGTCGAGCCGACCAGCAGCAGCAGGCCGCGCTTTTCCATGATCAGGTCCGCCAGTACGGGCGGCAGCTGCAGGTCGGCCAGCACCGGGATGGTGGCCGGCACGAAGCGGAATACGGCGGAGATGGTGCCGCGCTGCTTGAAGGCGGAGAGGCGGAAGCGGCCCATGTTCGGCACCGACACGCCCATGTTCAGTTCATTGGTGGCCGCCAGCTCCTCCATCTGCGCGGGGGAGGCGATCTCCGACAGCAGCGAATGGATGTTGTCCGGCTCTAGCTTCTGCTGATTGATGGGGATCAGGTTGCCGTTGATCTTGATGTGCACCGGCGAATTCACCGCGAAGAACATGTCCGACGCGTTCTTTTCCTTCATCAGCTGGAACAGGCGTTCCATGGCCATGGCACTCTCCTCAGTATCAAAAAAAACGGGGACTGCGCAGAGTCCCCGGTTCTTGTTGCCTGCTTAGATACCGCGCAGCAGTTCGTTGATGCCGGTCTTGGCGCGGGTCTTGGCGTCCACGCGCTTGACGATGACCGCGCAGTACAGCGAGTACTTGCCGTCGTCCGAAGGCAGGTTGCCCGAGACGACCACCGAGCCCGCAGGCACGCGGCCGTAGGTCACCTCGCCGGTGGCGCGGTCGTAGATCTTGGTCGACTGGCCGATGTACACGCCCATCGAGATCACCGAGTTCTCTTCGACGATCACGCCTTCGACGATCTCCGAACGGGCGCCGATGAAGCAGTTGTCTTCGATGATGGTCGGATTGGCCTGCATCGGCTCCAGCACGCCGCCGATGCCGACGCCGCCGGACAGGTGGACGTTCTTGCCGATCTGCGCGCACGAACCGACGGTGGCCCAGGTGTCGACCATCGCGCCTTCATCGACGTAGGCGCCGATGTTGACGTAGGAAGGCATCAGCACCACGTTCTTGGCGATGAAGGAGCCACGGCGCGCCACGGCAGGCGGCACCACGCGGAAGCCGCCCTTGGCGAAATCTTCGGCGGTGTAGTTGGCGAACTTGGTCGGAACCTTGTCGTAGAACTGCATGGTGCCGTCGGACGGCATCTGCACGTTGTTCTCCAGGCGGAAGGACAGCAGCACGGCTTTCTTGACCCACTGGTTCACCACCCAGTCGCCGGTGGTTTTTTCGGCCACGCGGATGGTGCCCGCGTCCAGGCCCGCGATCACGTGCGAAACCGCGTCACGCAGTTCGGCGGTGCCGTTGGCTGGATTGATGTTGGCGCGGTCTTCCCATGCCTGGTCGATGATTTGCTGGAGTTGTTGGCTCATGATATGCGATCTTATTTGTTAAGGGACTTGCAAAATTGGACGATGCGCTGCGCCGCTTCCAGGCCTTCCTCTGTCTCGGCGACCAGCGCCATGCGGATGCGGTTGCGGCCCGGATTGACGCCGTGCGCGTCGCGCGCCAGGTAGCTGCCCGGCAGTACCGTGACATTATATTCGGCGTACAGGCGCTGGGCGAATTCGGTGTCCGACAGGCCGGTCTGGCTGACGTCGGCCCACAGGTAGAAGCCGGCGTCCGGCAGTTCCACCTGCAGCACTTCCTGCAGCAGCGGGGTGATGGCGGCGAATTTGGCGCGGTATTTTTCGCGGTTCTGTTCGACGTGGGTTTCGTCGTTCCAGGCCGCGATCGACGCAGCTTGCACGGAAGGGCTCATGGCTCCACCGTGATAGGTGCGGTACAACAGGAATTTTTTCAGCACGTCGGAGTCGCCGGCCACGAAGCCCGAGCGCATGCCCGGCACGTTGGAGCGCTTCGACAGGCTGCTGAACACCACCAGCCGCGCGTAGGGCTTGTCGATCGTGGACAGGCCCAGCGTGTGGGCCGCTTCCAGCGCGCCCAGTGGCGCCTTGTCGCCGTGGTAGATCTCGGAGTAGCACTCGTCGGCGGCGATGATGAAGTTGTAGCGCTCGGACAGGGCGAACAGGTTCTCCCAGTCGGTCAGCGTCAGCACGGCGCCGGTGGGATTGCCGGGGGAGCACAGGAACAGCAGCGACACGCGCTCCCACACCGAGGCGGGGATGCTGTCGTAGTCGCAGCCGAAGTTGCGGGCCGGGTCGGAGTTGACGAAGTACGGCTCGGCGCCGGCCAGGTAGGCCGCGCCCTCGTAGATCTGGTAGAACGGATTCGGGCTGACGACCAGCGACTTGGCGCCCGGGTCGATCACGGTCTGCGCCAGCGCGAACAGCGCCTCGCGCGAGCCGTTCACCGGCAGCACCTGGGTGGCCGGATTGAGCTTGGGGATGCCATAGCGGCGTTCCAGCCAGCCGGCGATGGCGCCGCGCAGGGCGTCCGAACCGATGGTGGTCGGATAGCTGGCCAGGCCGTCCACATTGTCGATCAGCGCCTGCTGGATGAAACGCGGCGTGGGGTGTTTGGGTTCGCCCATGCCCAGGCTGATGGCCTTGTGTTGCGGGCTGGCGGTCACCTGCGCGAACAGCTGGCGCAGTTTTTCGAACGGATAGGGTTGCAGCTTGTCGAGATGTGGATTCACTTGGCGGACCGGATGCGGAACGTTGAAAAAGAAGCAGCGTAGACAGTCATTATAGCGCCTTCGCCCAGGCTTGGTCGGGCACTGCTTAGAGGCTTTGCTATCAATGCCAAATAATAAACATGTGAGATACTGCGGCCCATGGTTCACAAAGAGGCTGAGCATGGAACAGGATGAAACGACGTTGGAGGCGGAGGTCAGCCGGCGCGTGATGGCGCTGCGGCTGGCGGCCGGACTGGCGCAGGGCGCGCTGCTGTATTGGTTGTACCAGGCCGACCGGGGAGGATGGTGGCCGGCCGGGACGCCCCACGTGATGACGCCACTGTTGATGGCCTGCGCGCTGCTGCCCGCGCTGTTGATATCGGCCATGGGCCACATGGCGCCGAAGAAGGTGGCGCAATGGATGGTTGCCGCGGCCGGCGTGGTGCTGCTTATGGCGCTGCATGCCGTCAGCCGCGGCGCCGGGCGGGTGGACGGCATGCTGGCGAAGGGTGCCTTCGCATCGATACCGGGCCCCTTGATGGTCTTCGGCGCGGTCTTCCTGTACATCGCCCACGTGCTGGTGATGGCGGGGGCTGCGGACAGACGCCGCATCGCCAGCTACGACACCTATTTCGAACTGGCCTGGAAGCTGGCGGTGCAGCTGATGTTCTCGGCGTTCTTTGTCGGCGCGTTGTGGCTGGTACTGCTGATGGGCAGCGGCCTGTTTTCGATGTTGAAGCTGGACTTCCTCAAGCACATGATGGAAGAGTCGTGGTTCGTGGCGCCGGTGGTCTGCTTCGCCTGGTCGTGCGCGATGCACATCACGGATGTGCGCCCGGCGATCGTGCGCGGCATCCGCAGCCTGCTGCTGGTGCTGCTGTCGTGGATACTGCCGGTGGCGGCGCTGATCGTCAGCGGCTTCCTGTGCGCGCTGCCGTTCACGGGACTGGATGTGCTGTGGGCCACGCGCCATGCGACATCCCTGCTGCTGGCGGCGGACGCGGTGCTGATCATCCTGATCAACGCGGCCTTCCAGAACGGCCATGCCAAGGCGGCCCTGGTCGTGCGCGTGAGCGCGCGCGTGGCGTCGCTGCTGATACTGCCGCTGACGGCCATCGCCATCTACGCGCTGGGCTTGCGGGTGTATGACTATGGCTGGACCGCGGATCGGGTGGTCGCCGCCGCCTGCCTGGTGGTCGCAGGCGGCTACGCGCTGGGCTATGCGTGGGCTGCGCATCGCTACGAAACGTGGCTGTGCGCCATCGCCAACGTCAACGTGGCGACGGCTTTCGTGGTGCTGGCGGTGCTGCTGGCGTTGTTTACCCCGATCGCCGATCCGGCGCGCCTGTCGGTGAACAACCAGGTGGCGCGGCTGGAGAAGGGCCGCACCAAGGCTGCGAAGTTCGATTTCCACTACCTGCGCTTCGAAGGGCAGCGCTATGGGCAGGAGGCGCTGGAGCGCCTGGCGCAGCAGGCCGCCGGGCCGGACGCCGCGTTGATCCGCGAACTGGCCGCCAAGGCATTGAAGGAGACGGATCGCTGGCACGCAGGACCGCATGCCGCGCCGGTGTCGGTGGCCGATAACGTCAAGGTGTGGCCGGCAACTGCGAAGCTGCCGGACAGTTTCGTGGCGCAGAAGTGGAGTCCGGAGGATGACCAGGCGGTCCCGCCATGCCTGTTAAACCGCGGCAGCGGCTGCGATGCCTTGGTGCTGGATGTGGATGGCGACGGCAAGCCGGAGGTTCTGCTGTTTAACACCGGACGTTATTCGGCGGCGCCGCTCTACGCCGAGCGCGCCGATGGCAAATGGGTGGTTGCCGGCCATCTCGATGCCAGCGGCAGCGAGTGTGTTCCGCTGATCGATAAGCTGAAGGCCGGCCAGTATGAGCTGGTCGCGCCGCGCCTGAAGGCGCTGGAAGTGGCAGGTCAGGTATTACAGTTTCAATCGGAGTTCGGTTCCGACGATTGCAAACTTATAAAGGCCGGCCGATAGATTTATTACTTATTGGAGTTAATTATAAAACGTTACTTTTTACCTCTTAGCTTAGCCTTTTTCGCTGCTCATGTCCAAGCTGAGTCGATCGAAACAACTGGAGTCGCCAAATTGCTTCATGGGGTAGCAGAATCCGCCACTGTCGAACAGCATGCGCAGATTACCGATGCCATCAAGATTTCCCCAATGCTGACTACTCAGTTCAATAAGCTTGTAAGCACAGGGAAGTTGACTGAACTGCTATTGGTATCCTCCAGTGCCGCCGCGTCCTTGCAGAAACCGGGGCCATTCAATGGCTGGATTAAGGGGAGCAAGATTATTCTCGCCGACTCCCTTCTTATGGAGTTGCGAAAAAATATACAGTTTGACGTGCGGCGTGAAAATGACATCTATCCCAATAATACGACTTTCGTCCTTGGCCATCTGGCCTATCATCTGACGGAAAAATTGGAGATGCCTTCTGCTCGTCCCGAGAATATCGAAGAGGCGGTACGCGTGCGCCTGGAAAATGAGGCGCTGGCGTTCATTCAGGGGTGGAACGATGTAGTCGACGCGGCAGTCCAGGCCAATGGCGGTCAGGCCCTGACTGGCCAGCAGGTGGGGAGCCTGTTGTTAAATCTGCGTTATCGCTTTGCGTTTGTCCAGGCGCTACGGCAACCGGCTGGAAAACTGCAATTGCTGCAATCCGGCCTTATCGAGGCAAACGATGCGAATGTGAAGGCGATTGCTGCGGTGCTTCGGAATTCAGCCATGTCCGACATCGAATAAGGCTGCCTTTAAAAGCCGGTGGCGAGCAGGGAGGGGTTGCGTATGCGCCCCTCGTCTATCAGTTGGCAGCATATATCCAAAGCGTTTTGACCGGCTTCTTCGGGTGTTTCAAACTCCGTCACGACGGTGCTGGCGTCCATCCTGCTTACTTGCTTATAAATTTCCCACCGGCCTAGCCATTTATTCTTTTCATTTTTTTCGCTGAATGCGCGGATTTCAAAAGATTTGTAAGTTTTTTGATAGTTAGTCATGAAACGTATTCGATTCTGATCATCAACGGGATCAGCCCGTGTCGCAATCTGTGGTTATAGAACTTTGTATCGTATTGTATCCACGTGATGATTGCCTATCATTACATATTGGTAATGACGTTCCGGATAAAATCGAATTCCTCGTCGCTGGTTTGCGCAAGGCGGTATTGCCGCCTTATTTACGCCGCCTTTAACAAGGCGCGCGGCTTGCTCCAGACCTGCTGCGCCACGCGCATCATATTGCGGCCCATGACAAGCTCGGTCTCGCTGTCGGTCATGCCGACCTTGCGCAGCGCGGCGCCCAGTTGGCGCCAGATCTCGGGCGGGGTGAAGGTCGGTGGATGTCCGGCGCTGTAGCCGGCGGAGGCGGGCCACCAGTGACTCGGGTCGTAATCGCCGGGCGGCGTGTCGTCCAGGCCTGGTTGCTGGAAGCAGATATCGAGGCCGATGCCGGCGTGCGATACGCCCACCAGATCGGCCACGTAGGCCGCGTGGCGCGCGACGTCGTTGACGTCCGGATGCTCCTTACCCAGGAACCACGACAAGCCGGACACGCACACCACGCCGCCGGTGACGGCGCAGGCGCGGATCTGTTCATCGGTGACGTTGCGGCCGTGCTGCACCAGCGTATAGGGATTGGCGTGGCTGAAGATCACCGGCTGCGACGATGCGGACATGATATCGAGGCTGCATAGGCGCCCCGTGTGCGAACAGTCCATCAGGATGCCTGCGTCGTTCACGGCGCCCACCATGCTGTAGCCGAGCGACGTGAGGCCGCGCGGCTGGTCGTGGCAGCCGTCGGCGACGCTGTTGTTGCGATTGTAGGCGAAGTGCATCTGCCTCACGCCCAGTTGGGCGTACAGGGCCACCATCTCCGGCTGGTCGAGCAGCGGCATCGCGCCCTCCAGGTCGAAGCTGATGGCGATGCGGCCGTCGGCGGCGGCCTGGATGATGTCGTCCACGCTGGAGACGAGCAGATAGCGGTCAGGGTCCGAGGCGATGGTGGCGCGGTAGCCGGCGATCACGGACATCACTTGCGAGACCGGGTTCATGTCGCCGCCGACGTTGAGCGAGACATAGTTCACGCCGGCGGCGTGCAGTCGTTGAACCGGCGTGAAGTCGGCCTGCGGGTGTTGCGGCAGGCAAGCGTGGGCGTCCCAATTGATCATAATTTTTTTCTTAAAAAGATTAGCTATTTTTGCATGATAATGACGCATGTGGCTAATCACTGGGTGAAATTCTTATGCGAGGATGTGTTGTACTGATGTCGTTGATGGTCGCGGCAAGCGCCTGGTCCGCCGATGCGAAGAAGGATGCCTATCTCGACGCCGTGGTTGCGCCGGCGGACGCGAAGGCGATGGAAGCGCGCGTCGATCCCGCGATGCGCAAGGCGATCGCCGAGGCCATGGCGGCCGAGGTTCCGGCGCAGTCCCTGCCGCGCGCGGCGCCGGTGTTCGGTTCCGCCAGCAGCGACATCATGACAGCGGCCTTCAACGAAGCGAAGGTGCCGGACTGCTTGCATTCGGAGGGACTGAAGCGGCAGTCGACATTTTTACTGGGCGGCTACCTGGCGCTGCCGTTTATCCCAATCGCCAAGCTGCGGGGGAAATGTATCTAGCATGCTTTATACTGGCGGCATTCACACTATTAAGGCCGACATGTCTTTTTCTTCGCTGGGCCTTGCTCCCTCACTGATTAACGCCGTTACCGAAATCGGTTACCAGGAGCCGACCGCTATCCAGAGCGCCGCCATTCCCGCCATCCTGCGCGGAGAGGATGTGCTGGGCGCGGCGCAGACCGGGTCCGGCAAGACAGCAGCCTTTGCGCTGCCGCTGCTGCAATCGCTGCTGGACAACCGCAACGGCCCGCGCCAGTTGCATGGCCTGATACTGGTGCCGACGCGCGAACTGGCGGCGCAGGTGGGCGAGTCGATCCGCAAGCTGGTGGCGCATTTGCCGATGCAGGTCAAGGTATCGATCGTATTCGGCGGCGTGTCGATCAACCCGCAGATGATGGCGCTGCGAGGCGGCGCGGACATTGTCATCGCCACGCCGGGACGGCTGCTGGACCTGATCGACCACAACGCGCTGAAGATTTCGCGCACGGCGATGCTGGTGCTGGACGAGGCGGATCGCCTGCTGGACCTGGGCTTCAGCGAAGAATTGAACCGCATCCTGGAACTGCTGCCGAAGCAGCGCCAGAACCTGTTCTTCTCGGCGACCTTCCCGCCGGCGGTGCAGGCGCTGGCGGACGGCATGCTGCATCAGCCCACCCGCATCGAGGTGTTGTCCGAGCCGTTGAGCAAACCCGATATCGCCCAGCGCGCGATCATGGTCGATGTGCCGCGCCGTACCATGCTGCTCAAGCATTTGATCCAGGAGCACAAGTGGAGCAGGGTGCTGGTGTTCGTGGCGACCAAGTACGCGGCTGAGCATGTGGCCGACAAGTTGAACCGCAACGGCATCCGCGCAGGCGCATTCCACGGTGAGTTTAGCCAGGGCGCGCGCACCGAGGTGCTGGGCGATTTCAAGGCCAGCCGCCTGCAGGTGCTGGTGGCGACCGATGTGGCGGCGCGCGGCATCGACATTGCACGTTTGCCCGCCGTGGTCAATTACGACCTGCCTCGCTCGGCGGTGGATTATACGCACCGCATCGGCCGTACCGGCCGCGCGGGCGAGAGCGGCGTGGCGATCAGCTTCGTCAGCGCGGAGACGGAGCAGCATTTCCGCCTGATCGAAAAGCGGCAGGACATCCTGCTGCCGCGCGAGCAGATCGCCGGCTTCGAGCCGGTGGAGACGCTGCCGCCGGTGCCCGCCAATTCGGTGACGGACACCGTCAATGGCGGCATCAAGGGCAAGCGCAAGAGCAAGAAGGACAAGCTGCGCGAAGCCGCCGCGGCGGCCGGGGAGTAGGCGCCCGCGCCGTCAATCCGGCGCGGAGGTGCGATACAGCTTGCGGTACTCCGACGGCGAGGTGCGCAACGAAGCCCGGAAATGCTGGCGCAGCGACAGCGCCGAACCGAATCCCGCCTGCTGCGCCACCATCTCGATCGACACCTCGCTGCTTTCCAGCAGATGCTGCGCGTGCGCCAGCCGCTGGTTGAGCAGCCATTGCTTGACCGAGGTGCCGGTGGCCTGGCGGAAGTGGCGGGTGAAGTTCCGGCGGCTCATCAGCGCACGTTCGGCCAATACGTCGATGCTGTGGTTCTGGGTCAGGTCCTCGCCGACCCATGCCAGCACTTGCGCGAAGCGGTCGTCGCTGCCGGTGACGGGCAGCGGACGCTCGATGAACTGGGCCTGTCCGCCTTGCCGGTGCGGCGCCACCACCAGCTGCCGCGCCACGCGGTTGGCGATCTCCGCGCCGCATAACTGCCGCAGCAGATGCAGGCAGCAATCCAGTCCGGCCGCCACGCCGGCCGACGTCACCACTTTTCCTTCATCGACATACAGGACTTCGCGGTCGACCCTGACCTTGGGGTAGCGCTCGGACATTGTGTCCGCGCACGCCCAGTGCGTGGTGGCGGTGCGGCCGTCCAGCAGGCCCGCTTCCGCCAGCGGGAAGGAACCCACGCACAGGCCTACCACCTGCGCGCCGCGCTGGTGGGCGCGGCGCAGGGCGTGCAGCAGGCTTGGCGGAGCAGGGCGGCAGTCAGCGTGCCAGGACGGCAGGATAACGATGTCCGCGCGGGTCAGCGCGGACAGGCTGTGGGTGGCGGTGATGTCGAAGCCGGCGGTGGTGCCCAACGGCGTGCCCGGATCCTCCGCGCAGACCTTGACGTCGAAGGTGGCGCTGTCGCTGTCGGCGCGCTGGGCGCCGAACACCTGGCACGGCACCGACAGGTGAAACGGGTTGATGCCGTCGAAGGCGATGACGGCGATGCGGAATTTATGGATGGGCGAGGTGTGCGTGGGCATGGCCTGATTATATCGCATGGTGGCCTTCGGGCCACTTTTTGACAACGGCGCGATGGCGCAGAATGTCATTCACCGGGCGCTTCCGCCTTATCCTACAGGAGAACAAAATGACCGCAACCCCACGCCGTGCCTTGATCGTCATCGATGTGCAAAACGAATACTTCACCGGAAAAATGAAGATCGAATATCCGCCGGTCGAGACCTCGCTGCCGAATATCGGCCGCGCCATGGACGCCGCGCGCGAAGCGGGCATCCCCGTGGTGGTGGTGCAGCACGACGCGCCGGAAGCCTCGCCGATATTCGGTATGGGCTCGGATGGCTGGAAGGTGCATCCCCTGGTGGCGCAGCGCGCGCACGATCATTTCATCAACAAGAAGATGGCTAGCGTGTTCGCCGGGACCGACCTGGCGAAGTGGCTGGAAGCGAATGCCATCGACACGCTGACCATCGTCGGCTACATGACGCACAACTGCAATGCGTCCACCATCTACGAGGCGATGCATCGCGGCCTGCAGGTTGAGGTTCTGGAGGACGCCACCGGCGCACTGCCGTATGAGAACGCGGCCGGCAAGGCCAGCGCGGAAGAGATCCATCGCGTGTTCAACACGGTCTTCCATTCCAACTTCGGCGCGGTGGTGAGCACCGAGGCATGGCAGGCCGCCGTGCGCGACGGCCGCAAGCTGGAACGCGACAATATCTACCTGTCGAACCAGCGCACGCGCTAACCGCCGGTGCGCTTGGGCTGGTGGCCCTGTTTTTTTAGAGCTTCGATCACCAGGTCGCAGTGGTCGCCCTGGATTTCGATGACGCCGTCCTTGACGGTGCCGCCGGAACCGCAGGCGCTGCGCAGCTGCTTGCCCAGCAGGGCCAGCGCGATGGCGTCCAGCGCCAGGCCTTTGACCAGCGTGACGGTTTTGCCGCCCCGTCCCTTCGATTCGCGCGATACGCGCACGACGCCGTCGCCGGCAGGTTTGGCTTTGGCGGCGGCTTTGCAGCCGCAATCGGCGATTGGCTTGCCGCAGTCGGGGCACATGCGGCCGGTTTCGGTGGAGTAGACGAGGCGGGTGTTCATAGGGGCGAGATTCTAGCAGAAACCGGCCTACAGAAAACGCGCGTTCCTCAGCGATGCGGGCACGATGAGCCGGTGCATCGGCGCGACGAACAGCATGTAGACACGGCCCAGCAGGTTGTGGATATGAACCACGGTGCTGACGGTGACCTTGTCCTCCATTCTGCAAACGGAGACTTCGACGTGCAGATGCTTGTCGCTGTCGCCGAGGATGACTTCTTGTTCGCTCAGGTAGCGGATCGTGAAGATGCCGACACGGTCGCCGACGCGATAGTCGCCGGCCGGCTTGGCGGCGTTGACGTCGCCAAGGCCGCCAAGGTTCTTCAGGCCGAACAGGCCGACCACGCGATTACGCAGCGCCATCAAGGTGTTGATCCATGCCGGCGTACCGGCCACCACCTGCAAATACAGCTCCAGCGCGGATCGCGAAGTTGGGTTGATCTCCGTTTCGTAGGAGTCGTAATAATAGGCGCCGCTCAGGCGTCGGGAAATTTCGCTGTTCGGAGGGACATCGACTGCGGATATGGCGGTTGTCATAGTGGCTTCTCGGTGATTAGGTTGATGCGGCGTTGGATGCGCTGGGCTTCGGTGGTGTCGCCAGCTTGGGTGGCGCGCATCGCCTGTACGCCCAACCATGCCAGCAGCGGTCGGCGCCAGCCTTGGGCTGAGGCGGTGTCCACCGCGCCGTTGAGGACCTGCGGCGTGGCTTTGCCGGCGCGCAGCAGTACGCCGCTGGCCACCAGTTTGGACAGCGGATCGGTGATGGCTTGCGCGGCGCTTGCGGCGGCCGTATCGCTGGACGCGGAGGCCACCGCCTGATGCTGTGCGGGCAGCAGCGCGGCGTCGGCGGCGGTGGCGCGGCCGGCCAGGTAGGCCGCGTAGGCGCGGTCGGCCGGGCTGGCGTCCTGCGACAGCTTGTCGTAGCCGGCGCAGTCCTCGAACACCAGCGAGGCGACACGCGCAGCGCAGCGTATCAATTCGGCGCGTATCATCAGATCGACCTTGCCGGTGCTGGCCAGCGCTGCGTGGGCGCGCTTGGACTCGGCCGCTTCCACGCGGGCGTTGCCGGACATGTAGGCGGCGGTGGAGCGTTCGATAGAGCTCTGCGCGTTCATCTGCCAGTCCGGCACCGGCGGATTGTTGCCGCAGGCGGCCAGCAGCGCGGTGGCGAGCAGCGTCGCGATCAGTGGGGTGGTGGTCTTCATTGCAGTTTGATCTCCGTGTCGCGCTTGAACGGCCATTTGCGGTTGATCTCATTGACCAGTTGCTCGACCCGGCGCAAGCTGCTTTCCACCTCGCCGCGCAAGGTGCCCAGATCGGCGGTGGCTTCCTTGGCGTTGGCGCCGACGGCCTGCGCCTCGACCAGCACCGCGTCCATTTTCTTCAAGCTGTTGCGGGCGTCGGCCAGCAGGCCGTTGAGCTGCACGATGGTCGCCTGCGCGTCCGTCATCACGCCTTGTTTGCCGAATACCTGTGTGTCGGCGTGGCCGATCAGGCTATCGGCCTTGGTGGCCAGCGCATTCACGGTGATCAGCAGCTTGTTGGCGCGTTCCGCCAGCTGCTGGGCGTTCTTGTCGTCGCCGGCGATCAGGCCCATGGCGCCGCCGGGGCCATTCAGCTTGCCGGTCACGCCCTGCACGTTGGCCAGGCTGGCGGCCAGCGCGGAATTCTCCGCCGTCAGCGCGTTCAGGTTTTCCAGCAGATCCTTGGCGGCGGCCAGCAGGCGCGGGATCTCGGCGCCGGCGTCGCCGACCAGCAGCGAGCGCGTTGCGCCGTCCTCCAGCGGCGGATCGGTGGGGATGCCGCTGAAGGCGCGCAACTTGGCGCCGCCCACCAGGCCGCGCTCCAGCGTGAAGATGCTGGTGCTGCGCAGCCAGTGCGCGTCGCTGCGCGGCACGTCGACGATCACGCGCGCCTTGCCGTCCGGGCCCAGCTCGATGCGCCGCACGCGGCCTATCGGGAAGCCGGCGAAGGTGACGTCCATACCGACGGCGACGCCCTCCGAGTTATCCGTTTGCAGCACCAGCGTCTGCGTCGCCTCGAACGCGCCGCGCGCGTACAGCAGGTAGAGCGCCGATCCGGCCACCAGCACCACCATCAGCACCAGCAGCAGGGCCGCCTTGAATTCAGCGTTGCGCACCGGCGCCGCTTCGTTTGTTTGTTCGGTCATTATTCCATTCCGCTCAGTAGTAGTTGCCCATCAACGAGGCGATTTCGATCAGCAGCATCACCGCGAACAGCCGCACCATGTCGTACAGACCGTGCGTGACCTTGGCGCGGTAGCTGGCGCCGAAATAATAGGAGGAGGCCATCGGTATCAGCCCGACGGCAAAGCTGAAGAAGACGATCTTCAGCACCAGGATCAGCGCCACCGCCGGGTTGAACACTTGGCCGACCACGCGCGTGTAGCCGGGCAGCGCCCAAGGCGTGAAGCCGTACAGCGACAGGTAGGCGAGGATCAGCGTCGTCACGCAGCTGACGGCGGCCAGCATCCAGACGGCGAACACGCCCGCCGCCACGCGCGGGAAGAATTCCTGGTGCAGTTCGGCGTCGCTGGTATTGGCGGCGTTGCTGCGGCTTTGCGAGAACTCCAGTGCGGCGGGCAGCGTGGTGCGCAGGGCGACGAAGGCTGCGGCGGTCAGCGGGATCAGCTCCAGCACCAGCACGCGCACCACCATCTCCAGCGCGAAGCGCGACAGGCCGTAGCTTTGCGACGTGACGACCACGATGCGGATCAGCACCAGGCTGACCAGCGCCGACAGCACGCCGTACCAGGCCAGGTTGGGCGCGGTGTCGCGCACGATGCGGCGCGCCAGCAGATTGAGGTTGGCGCCGCGATAGCTGGCGGGGCTGAGCGCCAGCGACAGCATCTGCACGGCGAATTGCAGCAGCCGCCACCAGCTGTTCAGCCAGGAGACGGTCGCTTGCATCAGGCGCCGCAGCGCGACGGGGATAGCTGCTTCTATGCTCATGTTGACAGTTTAGCACCGCAAGCGCTTCGGCATGCGTCCGCCATCGCGGCGGCTATTCTTCCGCGAAGGTGGCGACGATGGCGTCGGCCGTGGCGCGCACGCGGGCGCTGCGACTCAGGTCGCTGTGCATCACCAGCCAGATGTCGTAATGGTCGACCCGGTCGGGCCAGATGCGGGTCAGCCGGGGATCGCCGTCGGCCATGTGGCAGGGAAGTTCGGCCACGCCCATGCCGCGCCGCGCCGCGTCGAGCATGACCATGCCGCTATTGACCTCGAGCGCCACGCGCGCATTGGCGATCGGTTCAAGGCACAGCTTTTCCATGTGGCGCGGCGCCACCGTGCCCTGGTAGACGATGATGTCGTGGCCCTGCATGCCGTTGCCCTGCACCGGCATGCCGCGTTCGGCCAGGTAGGCCGGCGTGGCATACAGGGCCATGCTGCGCCGGGTCAGGTGGCGCGAGATCAGGTCCGGACTGGTGGGCTTGAGCGAGCGCACGGCCAGGTCGGCCTCGCGCCGGGTCAAGTTGCTGATCTCGGTGCTGGTGCTGAGCACCACGCGGATCTCGGGATGCATGACGTGCAGCCGCTGCATCGCGCCCAGCACCGAGTGGCTGGCGATGGTGTCCGAGGTGGCCACGCGCACGATGCCGGACAGGCGGTTGTCGATGCCCTGCATCTCGCGCTGGAACTGCAGCGCCGCGTGCTCCATCAATTCGGCGGCGGTGACGGCCAGTTCGCCGGCGGGCGTGGCCAGGTAGCCGGACGGCGTGCGCAGGAACAGGCGCGCGCCCAGCGATTTTTCCAGCGCGTTGAGGCGGCGGCCAACGGTGGCCTGGTCGATATCGAGGGCGGCGGCTGCGGCGCGCAGCGTGCCTTTGCGGTAGATGGCGAGGAAGATCCTGGCGTTGTCCCAATCCATGCGGCTTATCCGGTGGTGATGCATTTTTGCATCGGAGTGCCGATATTATGCGTATTTACTGCATCATGCAAGGAGACTAACATCGGCGGCATCTCACGGAAGGAAGCATCATGACTACCCCTAGCACCACGGCGCCGGCGATTCAGCCGCGCCAGATCCCCGCCTTGCTGGTGTTGATGACACTGGCCATCGGCTTCGTCATGGCGATGATCGACGTCACCGCCGTCAATACCGCCTTGTCCGACATTTCGGTCAACCTGGGCGTGCCGCTCACCGGCCTGGTTTGGGTGGTGGACGGCTACACGCTGACCTTCGCGGCGCTGCTGATGGCCGGCGGCGCGCTGGCCGACCGCTACGGCCCGAAGAACGTCTACCAGGGCGGCTTGAGCGTGTTCATACTCGGCTCGGTGCTGTGCGCCGTGGCCCCCAGCGGCAACGCGCTGATTGCCGCGCGCCTGCTGCAGGGCGCCGGCGCGGCGTTGTTTATGCCCAGTTCATTGAGCCTGCTGACGCACGCCTACGAGGACCAAGCCACGCGCGCCCGCATGCTGGGCACCTGGTCGGCGATCGTCGGCTGTTCGTCGGCGGCCGGCCCGCTGGTGGGCGGCCTGCTGGTGCACGAATTCGGCTGGCGCAGCGTGTTCTGGGTGAACGTGCCTATCGGCCTGCTCGGCATCGTGCTGACGCAGATGGTGGCGCCGGCCACGCCGCGCTCGCAGCGTGCGTTGTCGATGTTGAGCCATGTGCTGGGCGTGGTCGCGCTGGCGGCGCTGAGCTTTGTGCTGATCGAAGGTCCGTCGCTGGGCTGGGGTTCGGCGCCGGTGCTGGGCGCCTTGGCGGCGACGGTGGCTGCGGCATTCCTGCTGGTGCGGCGCGAGCGTACCGGCGCGCATCCCTTGCTGCCGCGCGCCTTGTTCGACACGCCGGCCTTCGCTGCGGCCAACGGGGTCGGCTTCCTGATCAATTTCGCGGTGTTCGGCCAGCTGTTCCTGCTCAGCCTTTACATCCAGCAGTCCGGCGCGGATGCGCTGCACACCGGCCTGAAACTGATACCGATGATGGCCGCTTTCGCGATTGGCAACCTGACCTCGGGCCGCATCGCCGCGCGGGTCGGCACGCGGCCGCCGATGATGTATGGCTTGATGGTGGGGCTGGGCGTGGCGGTGCTGATGCTGGTTGGCCTGACGCCGCAAACGCCGTACTGGCTGCTGGTACTGGGTGCGGTGGTGATGAATGTCGCCATCGGCATCGCGATTCCGGGCATGACGGCGACGGTGATGCTGTTGGCGGGCAAGGCGCACGCCAACAGCGCCGCCGCCGCGCTGAACGCCAACCGTCAGATCGGCGCCCTGGTCGGCGTGGCGATGATGGGCACCGTGATGCATGCGATGCCCGAGTGGACGTGGCGCCTGCCATTGGCCTTCGGCCTGATTTCGGCGGCTTACGCAGGCGCGCTAGTGCTGGTGTGCCGCTACGTCAAATTGGGCAAACCGGCCTAAACGCCGCGCGTGGTGCGCCATTCGATCATCTCGGCGATGGTCAGGATGGGCATGCCGTGCAGCTCTGCGAAGCGTTCGATGTCGGCGCCGCGCATCATGGTGCCGTCCGGGTTCATCAACTCGCACAGCACGGCGGCCGGATTGAGGCCGGCCATTGTCGCCAGGTCCACCGAGCCTTCGGTGTGGCCTTTGCGGGCCAGCACGCCGCCCGGCGTGGCGCGCAGCGGGAACACATGGCCGGGGTGGACCAGGTCGCGCGGCTGCGCGTCCGCCGCGATGGCGGTGCGGATGGTGGTGACGCGATCCGCCGCCGACACACCGGTAGTCACGCCTTCGCGCGCTTCGATCGATACCGTGAACGGCGTGCCGTAACGGCTGCCGTTATCGGCGGCCATCATCGGCAGTTCCAGCGCGCGCACCTTGTCGGCGCTCAGGCAGAGGCAGACGATGCCGCTGCATTCGCGGATCATCATGGCCATCGACTGCACGGTGATTTTTTCGGCGGCGACGATCAGGTCCGCTTCGTTCTCGCGGTCGAAATCGTCGAGCAGGATCACCGGCACGCCGGCGCGCATGGCTTCCAGCGCCGCGTTGATGCGGCCTTCCAGATCGTCCGACACCAGGGAGTAGGGGGATACTGCGGATTGTTGGTCTAACATGTGGAACGCTCCTCGCAAATAGGCGAAAAACGCGACAGGGCAAGCGAATACGCGCGGCCCGCCGCACCGATCGCTCGGGCGGGTGGCCGCGTCACCGCACATCTTCTTTCATCCGGACTATACCGTCGGCTTTGGAATCACACCAAATCTGCTGACCCCTCTTGCGAGAGCGCTCGCGGGCTTGGCCATCGCTGGCCTTACCGCCGGTGGGGAATCGCACCCCGCCCCGAAGACGTCGTTAATACCTGCCGGCTGGCAGGCGAGGAAGGATTCTAGCCCAAATTAAGGATTTCAGTGTATGGTGGCTTTTTTCTTCTTTTTTATGCAACGGGTATGAAGCTGATGACAATGCGTAGCGCCTCCGCCGCCGTCCTTCTGGCGTGTTCCTTCATGGCGCAAGCCGACAATCCACCGCCGTTGAACTTGAGCGATCCGATACCGGTCGGCCCGCAGGTCAAGGTGGGCCGGCTGGCCAATGGCTTGACCTACTATGTGCAGAAAAATACCCGCCCCGAGAAGAAGCTGGAGCTGCGGCTGGTGGTGAAGGCCGGCTCGATCCTGGAGGAGGACGACCAGCAAGGTCTGGCGCACTTCACCGAGCATATGGCCTTCAACGGCTCCACCCATTTCAAGCGCAACGAGCTGGTGTCCTACCTTCAGTCGATAGGCGTGAAGTTCGGCGCCGACCTGAATGCCTACACCACCTTCAACGAGACGGTCTACATCCTGCCGCTGCCCACCGATAAGCCGGAGGTGGTGAAGCAGGGCTTCCAGGTGCTGGAGGACTGGGCGCACGGCCTTTCGCTCAACGACGCCGACATCGACAGCGAACGTGGCATCGTGCTGGAGGAACTGCGGCTCGGCAAAGGCGTGGACGACCGCATGAACAAGGTGCTGCTGCCGAAGGTACTGAATGGATCGCGCTATGCGCAGCGCATGCCGATCGGGAAAGAGGACATCCTCAAGACCTTCAACTACGACGCGGTCAAGCGCTTCTACCGCGACTGGTATCGCCCCGACCTGATGGCGGTGGTGGTGGTCGGCGATATCGAACCGGCCGATGCGGAGCAGCTCGTGACGCAGCATTTCGGCGGGCTGAAAAATCCCCAGAACGAGCGGCCGCGCGAATACGCCAAGATCCCGGAACGTTCGGAATCCGAGGGCGTGGTCTTTACGGACAAGGAAATCGGCGCGAACACGGTGTTTATCCGCTATCCGGTCAAGGAGTGGACGGCCGGTACCACCATCGCCGATTATCGCCAGAAGCTGATCGAGAACATGTACAGCTTTATTCTGAGCCAGCGCATGCACGAGCTGACGCAGCAAGTCGACCCGCCGTTCCTGCAAGGCGGCAGCGGCATGAGCTCCGTGATGCGGGGCTACCGCTCGTTCGGCGCCGGCGCGGTGCTGGGCAAGGGCGGCGCGACGCCGGCCATCAACGCGCTGGTGCAGGAAGACCAGCGCGCGCGCCAGTACGGCTTTACCGCGTCGGAGGTGGAGCGCGCCAAGAAGGGCATGCTGCGCAACTACGAGCGCATGTACAACGAGCGCGATAAATCCGATTCGTCCGGCTATGCGGCGGAATACATCCGCAACTTCCTCGACAAGGAGTCGATCCCCGGCGTGGCGATGGAGTACCGCTACGCCAACGAGCTGATACCGGGCATCACGCTGTCGGAGGTGAATGCCGCCGTGCGCGCGGCCATTCCGGATAACCAGAACAAGCTGGTGATCTATACCGGCACCGAGGTGGCCGGCGTGCCGGCGCCGAAGGCCGGCGAGCTGCTGGCCACCGCCAGCGCGGCCGAGAAGATCGGCGTCAGGGCGCGCGAGGAAAAGGTCTACGCCACCCAGCTGATGGCGGCGCCGCCCAAAGCCGGCAGCATCGTCAGCGAGAGCGTCAACGCCAAGCTGGGATTGACGGAGCTTGTGTTGAGCAACGGCGTCAAGGTGGTGCTCAAGCCCACCGACTTCAATAACGACCAGGTGATACTGGCCGGCCTGCGTTACGGCGGCTGGTCGCTGTTCGCCGACCAGGATCTGTTCAACGCGCGCTACGCCAGCAATATCGTTCATCAGATGGGCGTGCGCGATTACACGCCGAGCGATCTGGTGAAGGTACTGGCCGGGAAGACGGCGGGCGCCAACGCCAGCGTCAGTTCGATCAACGAGACGGTCAGCGGCGGCTCCGGCAGCGGCGACGTGGAGACCATGCTGCAGTTGGTGTACCTGAACATGACGCAGCCGCGCAAGGACCCCGCCATCTACAGCGCCTACGTCGACCGCCAGCGCGAACTGGCGAAGAACAATCTGGCGCGGCCGGAGTCGGTCTTCGGCGACGCCATCACGGCCACGCTGTACAACAACAACCCGCGCGTGCAGCGCGCGCCCAAGCCGGCCGATTTCGACCAACTGGGCTTGGACCGCGTGGTGGACCTTTACACCAGCCGCATGGCCAGCGCCAAGGGCTTCACCTTCTTCGTGACGGGCAGCTTCGATGTGGAGAAGATCAAGCCCCTGATCGCCACCTATCTGGCCAGCCTGCCGGTGGGGGAGATTCCGGTGGCCTTCAAGGACGAAGGCGTGCGGCCGGTGCGCGGCGTGGTGAAGAAGGAAGTGCATGCGGGGTCCGAGCCGAAGAGCACGATCTCGCTGTCCTTCACCGGCGAGGCGCAGTATTCGGCGCAGGAGCGCATGCGGATGCAGGCGCTGATCGAGGTGCTGAACATCAAACTGATCGAGGTGCTGCGCGAGAAGATGGGCGCGATGTACAGCGGCGGCGTGCGCGGCAACATGGAGCGCATCCCTTACCAGAATTATTCGATCACGGCCAACCTGCCGTGCGCGCCGGAGAATGTGGACAAGGTGCTGGCGGCCACCTTCGCGGAGATCGACAAGATCAAGGAGAACGGCGCGGAGGATGCGGACCTGGCCAAGGTAAAGGCTTCGTGGATCACCAACTATCGACGGGGCCTGCGCGAGAACGGCTACTGGATGGGGGTGTTGATGAACGCCTTCTTCAACAAGACCGATCCGGAGGAAGTGCTGACCTACGAGTCGCGCGTGGGAGCGCTGACGGCGGCGGAGCTGAAGGACACGGCCACGCGCTACTTCGACATGAACAACTACGTGCAGGTGGTGCTGTATCCGGCGAAGTAAGCGGGCCGCCTGTTACACTGGCGGCTTGTATCCATCACGATGTAGAGAATTATCATGGCAAAGAAAAAAGAAGAGCTGGACCCGGAAACCCTGGAGTTGATCAACTGGTGTATCGAAGTGGAGGGTTTCCTGGTGAAGGGCGGCGCAACGCAGGAGCAGGCGCAGGAGCATATCGAGGAGCAGGTCGAGTGGTTCACGGACCTGTTCTACGACGGCTTGACGCCGGAGCAGGCCGCGAAGGAAGCGCTGGCCTGACTTATCCGGTTACGGGTTCGGCGCTTCCGTCGGATTGGTCCAGCAGAACCGGCTGCAGTCCATGCTTGATGCAGTGGCGGAGATAATCCTGTCTCCGGTCCTGCGCGGTAATCCGGCGCAGCACGGAACCGTCCGGCGCCAGGTACTCCACGGTTCCGGTGACCACGACAAAGACCAGCAGCGGAGTGTCGCCTATGGCCTGCCACCAGTCGACGTTGCCCTCGGGTTCGTACACATAGGCGTGCGGGCCAAGCTGTTCGCCCGTTCCCAGCTGCCGGTATCCTTCGAGATTGATGGCATGCACATGGCCGGTGTGCCGGTGCAGGCCCAATTTGACGCCAGGCGCAAGCCGCATCAGTTCCACCCAGCCTGCGTCGCCGGGCAGGAATTGCAAGGGCCGTGACCATTTTCCCTCTCCTTCAATGATCCACTCGGGACCCAGCGTCGTGTTTTGTTCGGTTTTCATGTTTCCTGCCTTTCCAATAAGTGATGGGACTTCAAAAGGTGTAGATCAGGCCACCGTTCACGGTGTGTTGGGTCGCACCCGGGGCCGGCAAGTCTTGCCAGTAGGCCGCCACCGGGAAGGCGGCATCCCGGCTGTTGCGCACCACGGCGGCCGTGGCCCATAGCGTGAGCGCCGGGGCGAAGCTGTGTTCCCAGCCGCCGCTCAGCAGCAGGCCGCGGGCGTCGGACACGTTGGTCCGCGCACCGTAGATGCCGAGGCGCAGCAGATCGCTGGCGCCGACCTTGCGGTTAACCCCGGCCCACACATGCTGCATCGACGTGTCACTGCCGGCGGCGGCATCGGGCGCGCGCACGATGTTGTAGGCGGCAAACCAGGAGTTGTGGCCTTGCTCATAGCGGGCTCCGACGATCAATTCGCGCGACGCGTCGAACAAGTCCGACAAATGTCCTTGTTTGTCGCGGGTTTCATCGTAAATCGCCCGGAGATCCAGGCCTCCCCGTTGGTAGCTGAGTACGCCAGCGGTACTGCGGCAGGCGCGCCCGCCCACGGTGGTTTGGAGGCCGACGGCCAGGCCTTCCTGTCCCGCGCTGCGATAGCCGACGGTATGGGACCAGGCATTCCAGCTATGGCCTTTGGTCAGCGTGGCGGAGCCGGACCAGTTCAGGCCCATCGGATCGATATACCAGACGTCGTTGCTATAAGCCATGGAGCGGCCGGTTTCCAGCTTGCCCCAGCTGTTGCTTTCCACGCCGAGCGTGGCGTAGCGGTTGAACAGCATGCCGTCGCCGCCGACGGTGCCGGTGGCCGTGTTGAAGCCGCTTTCAAGCCGGGTGAGTGCTCGCAGATCGGACGTCAAGGCCTCGGCCGCTTGCACGCCGATCAGGCTGGTGCCCCATTCGCTGTTCGAGGCGCGCGCCACATGCTCGTTGTTTGCGCCGATATGGTCGATATAAGACAGCCCGGCGGTCACCGTGCCATACATCGTGGGGGCATCGGCGGCATGACCGGGCGCCATCGCTGTCAGCAACGCGGGGCTGGCAAAGAGGCGGAGCAGGTTTGACGGCATGTTGTTGGTGAATGAATTGAAGAGGTGTACAGTGTCGCAAGCCAGGGACATAGGCGGCAGAGCCAGTCCGGGCGAATTTCAGGGTGCCGGTTGGGAGGTTTTCGTGCCGGCTATTTCAACCACGACAGGTCCCGATGGAGCCAGTTCTTCCGATTACCCTTGCGCTGCCGGAGCGTGGCTCCCGGCAAATCCTGCGTTCCATGCACCAGCAAATGCGGACTGCCATCGTCGATGGCCGGCTGTCGGCCGGCTTGCGATTGCCCGGTTCGCGCACGTTGGCCGAGCACTGCGGTGTTTCGCGCAATTGTGCGATGGCGGTGTACGACTTGTTGCTGAGCGAAGGGCTGGTCGCGGCGCGCGCCGGCGGCGGCACCTTTGTGTCGGACATCTACCTGGCCGACCCGTCCGCCGTAGCGAACGTCGTGGCCGACCGGACGCCCTTGCTGTTGCCGCGCTGGCGCAAGGAGCCAACCGTGCTGCGACCTTCGCCGGCGGCGCGGTTCGAGTTCGATTTTGTGGTGGGGCTGCCGGATACCACCCAGTTTCCCTTCGATACCTGGCGCCGCCTGGATGGACGTTCGCTACGCCAGCTGGAGCGGGCGCCGGCCGAATATGCGGCGCCGGAAGGGCGGCCCGCGCTGCGCGCCGCCATCGCCAAGCATGTGTCGTTTGCCCGTGCCGTGGCCTGCAGCGGCACCGATGTGCTGGTGACTTCGGGCGCGCAGCAGGCCTTCGACCTGCTGGCGCGCATCTTTGTCGAGCCGGGCGTGACCAAGGTGGCGATCGAGGATCCTGGCTATCCGCCGTTGCGCTGGGCGCTGGAAAGCGCCGGCGCGGTGTTGGTCCCGGTGCCGGTCGACGCGGAAGGCATGGTGGTCGATTGCATACCGGCCGACGCGCGCTTGATTTGCGTGACGCCATCCCACCAGTTTCCGATGGGGCAGGCCATGTCGCTGCAACGCCGCATGGCCTTGCTGGCATTCGCGCGTGAACACGGCAGCTTGATCATCGAAGACGATTACGATGGCGAGTTCAGCCATTCGTCGCGGCCGCTGGACGCGCTGAAAAGCCTGGACCGCGCCGACTCGGTGTTTTATGTCGGAACTTTCTCCAAGAGCCTGTTTCCGGGCCTGCGACTGGGCTATGTCATTGCGCCGGCATGGGCCCGCCCGGCCCTGGTCGGCGCGAAACAGCGCAGCGACTGGCACGGCGCGGTAGCGGCGCAGGACACGCTGGCGGCCTTCATCGACGATGGCGATCTTGCCCGCCACATCCGCAAGATGCGCCAGGTCTACAGTCAGCGCAAGCAGATCCTGACACAGGCCTTGCAGCGTCATCTACCGGGAAAGTTTTCGGTGATCCCGGCCGAAGGAGGACTGCATATCGCCGCGTTGCTACCCGACGGCGCCCCGGCCATGCAGGTGGTCGCGACTGCGGCGGAGGCGGGTATCCGCATCGAGCCGCTCAGCCAGTATGCGCTGGCCGCCGCGCCACCGAACGGGCTGGTGTTTGGACTGGGCCTGATTCCCACGCACCTGATCGATCAAGCCGTGCTGCGACTGGCCAAGCATCTCGGATAGCTTCGTTGTACCTTGCGCGGTCTGCTGCGGATGGCGGGCCTGGGCGGCGTGACAATGTGAGGACTTTGCATTGATGCAAGCTGATATGCTGCTTCTTTGCTTCGTTCGGCCAATACCTGCCGTTCACCGATCTAAGCATTACACTTTTTGGAGCAACGATTTGAATGAGATTATTGTTTTGAGAATTTCCGAAAATGATAGTGTGGATTTAGATGGCTTGAAGCTGCGCTCGACAAATGAGGTTGCTGAAGCGCTTCAAAAAATGAGCGCAGATAATCCAGGTGCTACCGTTTCCATTGAGGCGGACGATTCCACGCATTACGAGGCCATAGGCAAGGCTATTTATGGAAGCCACCGAGCTGGTTTTTCGGGCGAACGATTGCGCATACTTATCGATGGGAAACTTTTGGAAACCTCGAATTTAGGGAATGAAAGCTAGTGCTGATACGTACCAGTGATTTAGTTCTTCCATATTTCGATTTGGCATTAGGGATGACTGCGTGAGAATTACGTTGAAATTATTACTTTCACTTATAGGAATTGCCTTCTTGTTTTTCGCGAGTCCTGTCTTCGCTGCTGCGGACCCCACAGCTGTATGGAATCTTGAGCCGCAAGGCTTGCTTGACGCACAGGCTCCGGCAGACGTCGCGCGGCTGATTAATACTTTAGATAACACCCGACAAGCTGCGCGCGCAATGGAACGACAACTGCGCGCTAACGGTATCAATCAATTGGCCATGATTCGTTTTGGGGAAGGGTACGACGAAATTTGGCTGCTTTACCGTCTCAAAGAAAAGGTGTTTGTTGTTGAATTCACATTCGCCCGCGGACGTGTTTTTTCCCGCTCAATGGGCGAAGCCGTTTCATCAGAATGGAGCAGCCTATTCAATACACTTCTTGTTAGTCAGCAAAAAAAGCCGACGCCACCATTGGCAGCAGGCAGATTTATGCGGGTTGGGGAATTTTGGCAGCAGGGTTACTTAGGGGTTGTGAATATTTACAATGAAGGGGAGACGCGTACGTATCTTTTGGCCACAGAGGACATCAAAACCCTTAGCGCTCAAAGTAGTGTTGATGCGTTATTGTGTTCAACTATATTCGCGGGGTTGCATTGCCAGAATGGTGACCACGTAATTGACGGATGGGTGCAACAACAACTACATACCCTTATGAAACATAGTCAATCCATAAGCCAAAGCTTGATTTCACCCGACTCCCTGCGGTCGATGGAGTAGAGCTGCCCCCGAATCCGAGCAATGGCAGCTCGCCGGCTTGGCGCGCGGCTTGGTGTCGTTGCATGCGCTGGACCGCAATCTGGCCGATTCGTGCGTCATGGTCGCTGGAAGCTTGGGCTTACCCGTTTACGTCGTTGGCGGCGAAGTTACGCAACTGCCCAGTAAGCCGCAGTGCGCAAATTAACGTATATTACGTTCGCTTAGAAAGGCTTCGTATGAATAATGTCAAGACTTCCGCTTTAGATGAAGTTCCAGGTGATTCTGAAAGTCTACGACAAGTTAAGGCACTTTATAGGGCGCTAAAATCGAAAGACCAGCAGTTAATACAAGAAATATTGGTTGATGAGCCCGTATGGGATGTTGCACCAGGTTTTCCAGACGGCGCAATATATCGTGGCATATCCGAGGTATTTGGCGGGTTTTATCACCGGCTACTTGCTCGCGTTCATTCTTTTGGTGCTTTTCCAGACAAATTTGTAGATGGTGGGGACACGGTCGTAGCACTTGGCCACTATCAAATTACAAAAAACGATGGTAGCCCCCCAGTATTGGTACGCTTCTCTCATGTTTGGGGCATCGATGACAAGGGCCGAGTTAAAGGCGTGTGGCAAGTTGCAGATTCTGCTCAGTTCTTTGCTTCATAGACGATAAGGCCACGCAACGCCGGTTGGGTCTGGGCGGCTGTCAGCTAATTTGCAAGACCCCGACCGGCTCCTTTTGGGGCGTGATCAGACCGACAGTGACAAAAAATCAACTTAAGTGAATCATTGGAAATGACGAAGGCGATGACTCGAGGATTATTTAAAATAACCCGCCAAGCTGGTCTTGTGCTTGTTTTTTTGCTGTCTTTTCAGCAGTGCTGGGCATGCCACGCGCCGCCGCAAGAGCAGTTGATCAGCGTTGATGAGCTACTAGCAAAGGCCTTCGATGTGTCCGTCGCCACGGTCGTCAGGGCGACTCCGATGGATGGGCAAATGGAGTACGAATTCCTGGTTCAGAAACGTATCCTCGGAGCGGCTCGGGAATCGTTTACTCTAAAACTCCGCGACACCGCGCAGCACCAGGAGGAGCAGAGTTTCGACAACCATCAGGCCGAACGGTTTTGGCAGCGCGGCGGCGGACGGTTGTTTAACGACACGGCTTGCGTCATCGATCCGACGTTCGTCGTCGGCCACAGCTACCTCGCGTTCGTCGGACAGCCGATCACCAAACGCAGCTTCGAGCGCATCGAAAGCTCAAATGGCCAGCTCAATTTCAACGACAAATGGCTGCAATATGTCGAAGCCAAATTGCGCGGACGATAGGATGGACCGATGCTGAACTCACAGCTCGATGCGATACTCGGCCAACTCAGTGCCCGCGAGCCGATCTTTCATCGACGGGAATTTGGCACCAGCCGCGAAGACCTGCTCAACATGACGGCGGACTGGCATGGCCGACCGTCTTCCACCAAGGGACGGTGATCAGCGAGCCTTATTCGGCATCGTGACAGACGACGCATAGCTTGTTCCCCTCCGGGTCGCGGAAGTAGGCGCCGTAGTAGTTGGCGTGGTAGTGCGGCCTTAGCGCCGGTGCGCCTTCGCATCGGCCGCCGTGCGCCAGCGCGGAGGCATGTGCGTGGTCGACCGCTACGCGCGTCGGCGCCATCAAGGCCATCATCTGGCCGTTGCCGCAGCTGGCCGGCTGGCCGTCGTACGGTTTGCCGATGATGAACAAGGGCCGCCCGCCCTCGGCCGGCTGCCAGGCCGCCCATGGCTTGGCCGCGTCGCTGAAGCGCAGGCGCACGCCCAGGTCCGCCATCACCGCGCTGTAGAAGGCGAACGCCGGTTCGAAGTCGTTAATCCCCACATAAACATGCGATAGCATCTGTTTCCCCGATAAAGTGAGTATATCGTCAACATTTCGGGGTATAGTGTACGCGGAGATGAATTCAAATGGGGGAACACCATGGAACTGACGTCCGTCGCGCCGCCGCAGCTGCGCAGCATCGCCGATTTGCCTGGCCCGAAAGGGCGGCCGCTGGTGGGGAATGTCCGCGACATCAATCGCAGGCCACTGCATCAGGCACTCGAAGACTGGAGCCGCCAGTTCGGCACCATGTACCGCTTCCGCATCATGCGCAAGGATATCCTGGCGACGTCGGATCGCGAACTGATCGCCAGCCTGCTGCGCGACCGGCCGGACGCGATGCGCCGCTCCAGCCGCACCGCCGACATGCTCAACGAGGTCGGCACGCGCGGCCTGTTCACGGCGGAGGGCGACGATTGGCGGCGCCAGCGCAAGCTGGTGATGCGGGCGTTGACGCCGGAAGTGATCCATAATTTTTTCCCGACGCTGAGCGCGTTGACCGAGCGCCTGCACCGGCGCTGGGAGGCGGCTATCGCCGCCGGCAAGCCGGTCGACGTGCTGCGCGACCTGAAGGCCTACACGCTGGACGTGACCATCGGCCTGGCGATGGGCCAGGATATCAACACGCTGGAGCTGGAGGAGCATCCGCTGCAGCGCGATATCGAGTTCCTGTTCAAGATGGTGGCCAAGCGCCTGACGTCGCCGTTCGCCTACTGGCGCGTGCCGATGCTCAGACGCGCCGACGACCATGAGGCCATCGCCGCCGCAGCACGCATCCAGACCGCCATCTTCGGCTTCATCGCCGAGGTCCGCAAGCGCATCGAGCTCAATCCGGCGCTGCGGCAAAAGCCGTCCAATATGCTGGAGGCGCTGATCGTGGCGCGCGACGAGCCGGATTCCGGCCTGACCGACGAGGCGGTGGTCGGCAATGCGATCACCATGGTGTTCGCCGGCGAGGACACCACGTCGAATACGACGGCCTGGCTGATCGATTTCCTGTCCACCCATCCGCAGGCCGCGCAGCGCATGGCGGCGGAGAGCGAACAAGTCCTGGGCGCGAAGGCCGTGCTGGACGACTACCGTCTGCTGGACCGACTGAGGTACATCGACGCCGCCACGCGCGAGGCGATGCGACTGAAGCCGGTGGCGCCCATCATGGCGGCGCAGCCGACCGAGGATACGGTGATCGGCGATCTGTGGGTGCCGGCCGGCACGGTGATTTTCCTGCTGCTGCGCCAGTCGTCGGAGCGCGATTGCGAGCTGGCGCAGCCGGAGAGCTTCCAGCCGGAGCGCTGGCTGGAGGGCGCCAACGGCAGTGGCGACGATCCCGCGCGCAAGCTGTTCCCCTTTGGCGGCGGGCCGCGCTTCTGTCCCGGCCGATATCTGGCGATGGCCGAGATCAAGATGGCGATGTCCATGCTGGTCAAGAATTTCGCCATCGAGCGCGTGCCTGGCGCGGCGCCGGCCGAGGAGCGCTTCACCTTCACGATGACGCCCAGCGCGTTGCCGGTGCGACTGACCAAAAAAACATGATAGGCTAGACGCGCAGCGTAACCGCGCATCCCAAACAAGGAGAAATCATGCTGAAGAAGATCGTCATCGGTGTCGTTGTTCTGGTATTGATTGTGCTGGGCCTGGCCGCGATGCAGCCAGACAGTTACCGCGTGCAGCGCACCATCGCCATCAAGGCGCCGCCGGAGAAGATCCTGCCGCTGATCAGCGACTTCCACAACTGGACCGCGTGGTCGCCGTGGGAAAAGCTGGACCCTGCCATGAAGCGCACCTTCAGCGGTTCGGCCAAGGATCTGGGCGCGGTGTATGCCTGGGAAGGCGACGACAAGGTGGGCGCCGGACGCATGGAGATCACCGGCCTGACGCCGGCCAAGGTGGACATCAAGCTCGATTTCCTGCGGCCGTTCGAATCGCACTGCCTGACCGAGTTCACGCTGGAGAGCAAGGGCGAGCTGACCACCGTCAGCTGGACCATGTCCGGCCCGAGCGCCTTCCTCACCAAGTTGATGGGCCTTATGGTCAGCATGGACAAGATGATCGGCAAGGACTTCGAAGCCGGGCTGGCCAACATGAAGGCGGTGGCGGAAAAATAGCATGAGCGGAGGCGGGCCATGAACAAGCGTCTGAGTAGGGCGGTGCTGGCGATGGCGTTGGTGGCGCAGGCCGGCGCCGGCGCGAAGGCGCCGCTGCGGCAAAGCCATCCCGTCATCGGCACGTGGCAGATCACCATACCCGATGGCTCCTGCAGCGAGACCTACCGCATCCGCGCCGACGGCACCACGCTGGTGTTCAGCAACGAGGAGGTGGCCGAGTCCACCTTCGCCATCAGCGACCAGCCGGACAAGGAGGGCTTCTACAAGGAGGTCGACACCATCGTCAAGGACAACGGCAAGCGCGATTGCCTCGGCGAGGTGACGAAGGTCGGGCGCGCCGTCACCAGCTACCTGCTGTTCCATCCCAGCGGCGACATGTTCCTGATGTGCGTGGAGCGGCGCACCGACAAGTGCATCGGTCCCTTCATCCGGGTCAAGGGCGATCCGATCTAGCCGCGGTAGGCGCCGGGGTTGACGCCCGCCCATTCCTTGAACGCGTGATTGAACGCGCTCTGTTCCTGGTAGCCCAGCAGGAAGGCGATATCCACCAGGCTTAGTTCCGGCTGGCGCAGGTAGTCCTTGGCCAGCGCGAAGCGGGCCTGGTCCAGTATCTGCTGGAAGGTAGCGCCGGCCTCGCTCAACTTGCGTTGCAGCGTGCGCGGCGACAGTTTCAATTCTTCGGCGATGGAGGCCAGCCGCACCTGCCCGTGCGCGAGGTTGCGGACGATGGCAGCGTGGACCTGCTGGGTGATCGAGTTGTCGTGCTGCGCGCGCTGGCGCAGCAGCTGCTCGGCGTGTTGCTGCAGCACGGGGTAGAGGCTGACGTCCGCGTTCGGCACCGGATAGGCCAGCAGCGCGGCGTCGAAGCTGGCGACGTTGGCCGGCGCGCCGAAGACGGGCATTGCGCCCAGCACGCGCAGGTATTCGTCGCGGGCCTCGGGCGCGCCGCCGTCGTGCATGAGCGTCAACCGCGCGGCCGGCAGCGTGGTGCCGGCCAGCCAGTTGCCGAACACGCGGATGCCGGCGAAGACGCTGTCGGCCAGGTGGCGCTGGGCCGGGCCGTAGTTGCTGTGCCAGGTGTAGTGGGCCACGCCGTCCGCCACGGTCAGCGCGGAGCGGCCAAGGTCGTGCGCCAGCTGCTCGTAGCGCATGGTCTGGTCGAAGGCCTGGCCGAAGTCGCGGCAGCTGAGAAGTATCAGGCCGTAGACGCTGTAGGTGCCCAGCTTGACCCGCTCCCCCACGTGCAGGCCGAAATGCGGATCGTCCGCCAGTTCGGCGCCGATGTCGAGCAGGCGCACGTAGTCGTCGGCGGGCAGCGAGTCGGGCAGCGGTTGCAGGGCGCCTGCGGCCATGCCGGCGGCGCGCTCCAGCGCTGCGGCCGAGACGCCGCGCGCGGCCGCCGCTTCGAGCAGGGGCTGCAAATAGGAGCCGGCTACGCGGCGCGACAGGTCAGCGCGCGGGCTTGGCATGATCGAACAAGGCGTGTGTCATGAAAGCGCAATACCAGGTCGGTTCCTTATCTTATTCTGTTGTCATTCAAACTCGGTGCGCGCCAGTATAGCAAGCGCTCCGCTACGCAGACAGGAAAACAATGAGACGCTGGAACGGTTGGGGTGACGATACGATAGAGTTTGCGCTGAACGAGGATGCGCTGGGCTTTCTGGCGCAGCGCATCGGCGCCGGGTCGCCGGTGGCGGATGCGGCGTTCGGGCAGGCGTGTGCGCGGATCGCGCCATCGCGGCTGCCGCCGCATGCCTTGATCGATACGTCGGCCGAGGTCCGGCTGCGCAATGCGCTGGGCCAGAGCCTGCCGGACTGGCTGCGCCTGCGCTACGGTGTGATCGAGACGGCGCCGGACGGCGTGGCCTATCCCGAGAGCCCGGAGCAGGTGCGGGCGCTGATCGATTATGCGCAGCAGTTCGGCGTGGCGCTGATCCCGCAGGGCGGCGGCACCAGCGTGGCCGGGCATCTGACCGCGCCGGCCGGCGCGCAGCCGGTGCTGGCGGTGAACCTGACGCGCATGCGCCAGCTGTATTTCCTGGACACCGAATCGCAGCTGGCGACGTTCGGCGCCGGCGTGTTCGGGCCGGACCTGGAGGCGCAACTGCGCGCGCGCGGCTACACGCTGGGCCACTTCCCGCAGTCGTTCGAGTATTCGACGCTGGGCGGCTGGGTGGTGACGCGGTCGTCGGGCCAGCAATCGCTGCGCTACGGGCGCATCGAGCAGATGTTCAGGGGCGGCAAGGTGGAGACGCCGGCCGGCACGCTGGATATCCCCACCTTTCCGGCATCGGCGGCGGGCACGGACCTGCGCGAGATGGTGCTCGGTTCGGAGGGCCGCCTGGGCATCTTGACCGAGGCCACCGTGCGCGTGACGCCGCTGCCGGAGTACGAGGCGTTTCATGCGGTGTTCTTCCCGAGCTGGGAGGCTGCGGAAGCGGCGGTGCGGCAGGTGGTGCAGGGTGGCTTGTCGCTGTCGATGCTGCGCTTGTCCAATCCGCTGGAGACGACCACCATGCTGGCGCTGGCCGGCCACAAGAAGCTGATCTCCGCGCTGGAGCGCTACCTGTCCTGGCGCGGCTGCAAGGACGGCAAGTGCATGCTGATGATAGGCGTGAGCGGGCGCAAGGCGGCGGCCAAGGCGGCGCTGCGCGATGCGCTGGTGCTCGCGGCGCCGCACGGCGGCGTGCATATCGGCCGCAAGATGGGCGACAAGTGGAAGCAGAACCGCTTCCGCAATGTCTACCTGCGCAACACGGCCTGGCAGCACGGCTATGCGATCGACACGGTGGAGACGGCGGTGGACTGGCCGCGTGTCGGCGCCATGATGCGGGCGGTGGAGGCGGCGGCCGCCGATGCGTTGTCGCAGTACAGCGAGCAGGTTCACGCTTATACGCACCTGTCGCACCTTTATGCGCAGGGCGCCAGCGTCTATACGACCTTTGTCTACCGGCTGGCGGGCAGCTACGAGCATGACCTGGCGCGCTGGCGCACGCTCAAGCACGCGGTTAGCATGGCGATCGTCGAGAATGGCGGCACGATAAGCCATCAGCACGGCGTCGGCAGCGACCATGCGCCGTACCTGGTGGCGGAGAAGGGCGAGTTGGGGCTGTCGGCGATGCAGGCTTTGTTTGCGCACTTCGATCCGCAGCAGATCATGAATCCCGGGAAGCTGCTGCCATGATGGCGCTGTGGCGCAGCGGCGGGCGCGCCGGCCTGCGGGAGGTGCTGGAGCGCGAATGGGATTTGATCGTCATCGGCGGCGGCATCACCGGGGCGGGCATCCTGCTGGAGGCTTCGCGGCGCGGCTTGAAGGCGTTGCTGGTGGAGCAGCGGGATTTTGCCTGGGGTACGTCGAGCCGCTCGTCAAAGTTGGTGCATGGCGGTCTGCGGTATCTGAAGGAAGGCCAGTTCGCGTTGACGCGCGAGTCGGTGCACGAGCGGCAGCACCTGCTGCAGCAGGCGGCGGGGCTGGTGGAGCCGCAGAGTTTTGCGTTCGGCGAGTTCGAGGGACGCAAGCCCGGCAAGCGCATGTTCCTGCTTGGGCTGGCGATCTACGACCGGATGGCGGGGCAGAAGGCCCGCCATTACTACGGCCTGAACGAATTCAAGGCGCTGGCGCCGAACGTGTCGACCGTTAATCTGAAAGGCGGCATGGTCTATACCGACGCCAAGACGGACGATGCGCGGCTCGTGATGCGCGTGCTGCAGGAGGCGCAGCAGCATGGCGGCGTGGCGGTCAATTATATGGCGGTGGAGTCGCTGCTGCGAACCGACGGCGCGGTGCGCGGTGTGCGGGTGCTCGATGGCGTGGGCGGTGTGCAGCACGAGGTGCGCGCGCGGCTGGTCATCAGCGCGACCGGCGCCTGGGCGGACGGCTTGCGCATGCAGGGCGATGCGGCGGTGCGCGGCACCAAGCCACGGCTGCGGCCTTTGCGCGGCAGCCATCTGGTGCTGCCGGCCTGGCGCCTGCCGCTGGCGCAGGCAATCAGCTTGATGCATCCGCAGGATGGCCGACCGGTGTTCGCCTTTCCGTGGGAGGGCGTGACGCTGGTCGGCACAACGGACGTCGATCACAAGGGCGACATGTCGAACGAGGCGGCCATCACGCGCGCCGAAGTCGATTATCTGATGGCGGCTTTGCACGACCAGTTCCCGCAACTGGGCCTGCAGGAGCGCGACGTGATCGCCAGCTATGCGGGCGTGCGCCCAGTGATCGACAGCGGCAAGGCCGATCCGTCGAAGGAGGGGCGCGACCATGCGCTGTGGCTGGAGGACGGCTTGTTGACCGTCACCGGCGGCAAGCTGACCACCTTCCGCGTGATCGCGCTCGACGCGCTCAAGCTGGCGGCCACGCTGCTGCCGGGCTGGCGCGACAAGCTGGAACCGCAGCCGGTGTTCGGCGTGGCCACTACGCCCGTTCTGCGCTATCAGCGGCTGCTGCCTGCGGGGCAGGCGCGGCGCCTGCAAGGGCGCTATGGCGCGCTGGCGCAGCAGCTGGTGGCGGCCGCGCAACCGGGCGAGCTGGCGCTGATCGCGGGCACGGAGACCATATGGGCGCAGCTGCGCTGGGCGGCGCGCTGCGAGTCGGTGCAGAAGCTGGAAGACCTGATGCTGCGCCGCAGCCGCATCGGCATCCAGCTGCGCGGCGGCGGTGTGGAGATACTCGGTCGCCTGCGTGCCATCTGCCAGCCGGAGCTGGGCTGGAGCGACGAGCGCTGGGATGCAGAGCAGGCCGCGTATCTGGCATTATGGAATACCCATTACAGTCTGCCCGCATAAGTACGGACAGACATTACGAGACTAGAGCGACATGGCCGACCAATACCTACTTTCCATCGACAATGGCACCCAGAGCGTGCGCGCGCTGCTGTTCGATTTGAATGGCAACCTGGCCGCCAAGGCGCAGGTGCATTTGCAGGCCTACTTCTCCGAGTACCCCGGCTGGGCGGAGCACGATGCGGACGGCTACTGGATGGCGGTCGGTCAGGCGTGCCGGCAGCTGTGGGCCGCCACCGATATTCCCCGCTCGGCGGTCAAGGGCGTGGCGGTGACGACGCAGCGCGGCACGGTGGTCAACCTGGACCGCGACGGCAAGGTGCTGCGGCCGGCGATCACCTGGCTGGACCAGCGCCGCGTGGGCAAGCAGAAGCCGTTGAGTTTTTTGTGGCGCACGGCGTTCAAGCTGGCGCGTGTTTCCGGCACCATTGAATACTTCCGGCGCGAGGCGGAGATCAACTGGATCGCCGAGTATCAGCCGGAGATCTGGGCCAGGACCGACAAGTACCTGCTGTTGTCGGGCTTTCTGAATTTCCGCTTGTGCGGGCGGCATGTCGATTCCATCGGTTCGCAGGTGGCGTATCTGCCGTTCGACTACAAGCGCCACAAGTGGGCCGGTGCGCGCGACTGGAAATGGGAAGCGCTGGCGCTGCGGCCGGAGATGCTGCCGGAGCTGGTGGAGCCGGGCACGGTGATCGGCGCGATCACCGCCGCCGCCGCCGAGGCGACCGGCATCCCGGAAGGCACGCCGCTGGTGGCCGCCGCCGCCGACAAGGCCTGTGAGGTGATCGGCGCCGGCGCGCTGGAGCCGCATATCGCTTGCCTGAGCTACGGCACCACGGCGACCATCAACACCACCACCAAAAAATATGTCGAGGTCACGCCCTTGATACCGCCTTATCCGGCGGCCATTCCGGGCGCCTACAGCACGGAGGTGCAAATATTCCGGGGCTACTGGATGGTGAACTGGTTCAAGGAGCAGTTCGGGCACTTCGAGCAGATGGCCGGCGCGGAGCAGGGCACGTCGCCGGAGGCGATGTTCGATCTGTTGGTGAACGAGGTGCCGCCCGGTTCTATGGGGCTGATGCTGCAGCCTTACTGGAGCCCCGGCATCAAGACACCGGGGCCGGAGGCCAAGGGAGCGATGATCGGCTTTGGCGATGTTCACACGCGCGCCCATATGTACCGGGCGATCCTCGAAGGCCTGGCCTACGCGCTGCGCGAGGGGAAGGAGCGCATCGAGAAGCGCAGCGGCGTGCCGGTGACGGAGCTGCGCGTGGCAGGCGGCGGTTCGCAGAGCGACGCGGCGATGCAGCTGACGGCCGATATCTTCAGCCTGCCCGCGGCGCGCGCGCATGTGTACGAGACGTCCGGACTGGGCGCGGCCATCGCGGTGGCCGCGGGGCTGGGGCTGCACAAGGACTTCGACACGGCGACGCGCGCGATGACGCGGCCAGGCCGCGTGTTCCATCCGATCGAGGCGAACCGGCAGATCTACGACAAGCTGTATCGGCGCGTGTACCTGAACATGTACAAGCAACTGCAGCCGATGTACCAGGAGATCGCCGATATCACCGGCTATCCCGAACGGCTCTGACCTGCCTCGGCCCGTCGTTTGCCTTTCGATGTGGTCGTACTGTGCGTGGCTTTTTTCAGGAGCGGCTGCTTGGCTGCCGACGCCGTCGTGCAGTAGTAATTGGGGAAATTGGCCTGGAACGCTGCGCATATCTGCGTTCTCATGCTGGTTTGTGTGCTGGCGGTCCAGGTATTGGGGAATGGCTGCGCCGAATTAAACACCGCTTGATATTGCTGGTACAGGGCGTTATCCGAAATCTGCGGCTGCGCATAGAATTGTTGGTAGGGCACCAGCAGCGTGCGCCACGGCGTGCCCAGTTGCAGGTCCTGCGCCGTCACAATATAGTTCTTCATCTGCATACTGGTCATCAAGCCGATGAAATTTGCGGCGTCGCCGGCGCACGGCGAGCTGGGCTGGCAGGTCGTGCTATTGGTCACGAAACTGTCGGCGAATAACAAGGGCTGTGGGTTGTTTCCCCAAGGGACGGGCGCGACGTACAGCGGCGCCTGGTCGCCGGCAAGCGCGACGAAAAACGATTGCTCAGAAAATCCCATATCGGTGTAGGCCGTACCGCTGGCAAACACCTGTTCGGTGATGCCATCCGCGGCATTGTGATAGGTGCCGTCGATGCAGTAATCGCTGCCGCCGTTCGTGCACGTTTTGACCAGGGAACTCAGATTCGCCATGACGGTCGCGTCGGGTGGCATGGTGAAGGCATTCTGGAGACTGGTATAGCCGTAGGTCTGAGCGTAAGCGTTCACGTACATCGATGGCAGGCGCCACTTGCCGTCGTAGTCGCCCACCAGTGCGGTCTGGTTTGGGGATGCCAGGGCCAGGAACGATTGCAGCGCCGATAGCGAAGTCAACCCTTGAACGGCCGGATTGGTCGAATACAGAAAATCCATGCATAACCAGCTTGGTATGCCGTACAGCACGCCGCCGATGCTCGACGCGCTCTGCGCGACCGATAGCGGAGCGGTAGCGGGTGCCTGTTGTGGATTGACTAATCCATTACTGACCAGGAAACCCAAGTACAGCATGTCCAACTCCATCACGTCGAAGCCCTGGGAACCAAGGTAGCCCGGCAAAGCGTCGAAGCTATAGGTGTTGACGGCCTGGTCCATCACTGCGTTCAGCAGTACCAGCGGGTTCTGCGCTTGATAGGTTTGAACGACGTAATTGAGCAGCGCGGAAAAATTGTTTGCGGGCGCGCTGGGCAGGTATGGGTACAGCGAGACGTTCAACACCCGTGTCTGCAGTCCGTTGAGCAGCAGGTTGTGGTCTGGGCTCGTTGCCGTCACGGGCAGGTTGAGTATCTTTAACTTGCCGCACTGGACCCACTTAATGGCCGGCACTGCCAAGGACGAATTGGGCGCCACGGTTAAGCGCGTGCCTGCCTCGACCGTAAAGGACGTCACGTGATTGGCGCCGCTTTGGATGGTATATCCGTCCACTGTGCAGGCGATGCTGGTTTGCGCCGCGTTCTCGATGACGAGCTGGCCCGCTTGAGAGGGCGCCACCGCAGCCAACAGCGTCAGGACCAGCGCGCCAAGGCGCCACGCGTGGTTTCGATGCGTGCGCACCGTGCGCGATATCGCAGGCAAGGTCTTTTCAATCATCTCGTTCTCCCGACAGTTTGGATGTGGAGCCGATGTAAATATGGGATGTTACTGGCGGGCCCGGCGACGGCCCTAATGAAATATAGCCCTGTTTCCACTTGCAATAATCACACATTGTTACAATTTGATAATTATCAAAATAATATAATTTCGTTGCAAAGTGGTAGCCGCATGGCCGTGCGTCGGGATCGGGATGGCCGACGTCTTCATTATGTGAACCGCCACCGATGCACCAGCGTTCATCAACGGCGACATGATCGATATGAACAACGGTAGCGATTGCCGCTAGCCTTGTCTGCGGCGCGCGGCAGACCAGGCCGCCGCGCGTTCGTCGGCCGTTACAGGCTGCCCCTCAACTCCAAGCCGATCGCGCGTGGCGCGGTGACGCTGGCATATGGCATGCCGAGCGTCTTGGTCTGGCCATCGAGGTTGTAGACGTAGCGCTTGTCGAACACGTTGTTGACCAGTAGCGCCACGCCGAATTTTCCGCTGGCGTGGTCCCAGGCCAGGCGCAGGTCGGCCTTGCTGCCCGCTTCCCCAGTGCGGAAGGCCGGCGCGTTCATGCACTGCAGGGCGCGCGTGTCGTCGTTGCAGCGGGACTTGCTGTGGTAGCTGGCTTGCAGCGTCGCGCTGATCCTGCCGCCGGGCGCTTCCCAACTGCCGTTCATGCCGGCCATGCCGCTGAAGTAGGGCGTGCCGACCGCCTGCCCGGAGAGGTTCAGCGGCACGCCGCCGTCGCCGGTGGTCTGGTAGCGGTGGTAGGTCTGGTCGATCACCTCCAGCCCTGCGAACAGCGTGAGGCCGGGCGCGATGCGGATGCGGCCATCGAGGTCCAGACCCTTGGCCTGCTGGTCGCTGCTGACGATGTTGTAGGTGGAGATGGCGCCGCTGCCACCGAGCTTGATGTCCTGCAGGTTCTTGAAGCGGTAGGCGAACAGGGAGCCGTTCAGCGTGGCCTTGATGCTCGGGACGTAGAGCTTGAAACCCAGCTCCAGGTTGGTCATCTTCTCGGGCGCGAAGCTCGGGTCGCGCGCCTTGGCGTCGGCCGACGCGGGATACGGCGGGGTGAAGACGTTGAAGCCGCCGGCCTGGTAGCCTTGCGACAGCGAGGCAAACAGCAGCAGGTCGCCGCTCACCTTATGATCGACCACCACGCGCGGACTCCAGTCGCTCCAGCTGTGCGAGGCGCTGACCGGCGATGCGGCCAGCTGCCCGGCCGCGCTGAACACCACGTTGGCCGGCAGGGCCGAGGCATCCAGTCCGGCGGCGGGGCCGTAGGTGTTGAGCAGGCGGTCGAGCTCCGGCGACTGGCGCGCGGGTACGTACCACTGCATGGTCTTGCGGTCGCGGCTCCAGCGCACGCCGGCGGTCAGGTTGGTGGACGGCGTGGCGTGCCAGATGATGTCTTCGTAGATCGACACCGCGCGGCTATGCAGCTTGTTGTAGGTGTTCTCGCCCCACGTGAAATTCGACGAGCCGTCGACGCCCGGCACGCCCGCCTGCGCCAGGCCTGCGAACAGCGTGGCGAAATCGGCGGCGCCGCCCTGCATCTGGCTGATGGTGTCCAGCGTCGCGGTGTTGACGATGGCGGATGCGGTCTGGCGTTCGCGGTTGTCGTAGAAGCTCACGCCGGCGACCCAGTCCAGCTTATCGGTCTTGCCGGACAGTTTGAATTCCTGCTGCCAGTTGTAGGCGTTCTTGTGGTCGTCGGTGGCCAGGTGGAAGTCGGCGCGGCTGGTGCCGTCGTTGTCGGTCAGGTTGGACGAGGAGAAGGTGCGGAAGGCGGTGGTCGAATGCAGCGTCACGCCGCCCAGCGGCAGCTCGGCGCGCAGCGTCACGCCGTCGAACACGCGCCGCTCGGCGCCGTCGGTGTCGTTCTCCAACGGCGCCTTGCGCGGGTCGACGAAGTTGGCGATGTAGGCGGCGTCATAGGCGCCGGTGTAGCCGCCCTGCGGCAGCGCGGGATCCTTGACCACGCCGAACGAAGGCCAGCCGTGCTGGCGCAGCTGCTCGTGTTCCCACGAGAGGTTGAGCGTGGCGTCCTTGATCTTCTGCTTCAGCGACAGCCGCGTGGCCCAGGAGTTGTCGCCGCCGGTGCGGGTGCCGGTGGCGCTGTTGCGCACCCACCCGTCGCTGGCGGCGCGCACCAGCACCAGGCGCGCGGCCGTGTCCTGGCCCAGCGGGACGTTGATCATCGCGTCCATGTTGGCGCGGTTGTAGTTGCCCAGCTTGATGTGGCCGGCCATGTCGAAACTGCTGTCCGGTTCATTGGTGACGACGGAGATCGCGCCGGCGGCGCTGTTGCGGCCAAACAGCGTCCCCTGCGGGCCTTTCAGCACTTCCACGCGCTGGATGTCGATGAAGTTCATCAGGGCGCCGCCGGTCTTGCCGGTGTAGACGCCGTCCACGTAGATGCCGACCGGCGTATCGGTGCCGATGCCGAAATCGCCCGGCTGCACGCCGCGTATGCCGAACACCGGCTGCGTGGCCTGGGTGGAGTCCACCTGAAGCCCGGGCAGGTAGCCGTTCAAATCGCCGAGGTTCTTGGCGCCGAGGTTCTGGATGTCCTTGGCCGATACGACCTCCATCGAGATCGGCACTTCCTGCGCCGATTGCGAGCGCGATTGCGCGGTGACGACCACTTTTTGGATGTCGTCGTTGGCGGCGTTCGCTGCGAGCGCCGCGCCCCCGGCGAAGGCGATGGCGATGCTGTGCGCGAGGGTGCGCATATGGCTGGATGGTGGCTTTGCTGCTGTCTTCACGATATCTCCCGGTTCGTTGGTTATGTTTTTTGCTGCCTTGCGAATGGACTGTAGACGCGCGCCGAACGGGGAGGGGGGCTGGATCGGACAGCCGGGGATGCCGGCATGGCCAAGGCGGCCCCGCCGTTGTAAGCGCGCCCAAGCGGCCGGCTTGGCCGGAATTGCTCCCTGCCTGTCCTTTTGGCCCCCGTGCGGCGGCGGCTTTGTTTGCACAATGAATCCTGGCTTTTCATAAAACGGGAGATAGAACATGGCTGACCAACAGACGGATAAAATTATCGAGTGCGGCAACGCGGTGTGCGTGGTGGGGGCGGGGCCGGGCGGCCTGTCGGCGGCGCGGGCCTTGAAGGGCATGAAGCTGGAGTACGAGCAGTTCGAGCGTCATTCGGACGTGGGCGGCATCTGGGACATGGGCAATCCCGGTAGCCCGATCTACGAATCGGCGCACTTCATCTCGTCGCGCGACCTGTCGGGCTTTATCGGCTTTCCGATGCCGAAGACCTTCCCGGACTATCCCACCAACCAGCAGATCCTGAGCTATGTGCGCAGCTACGCTGACGCCTTCGATCTGCGCGGCGCGATTCGCTTCAACACGCCGGTGCTCAACGTGCGCAAGGAGGACGGCGGCGCATGGGTGGTGACGCTGGGCGACGGCAGCCGCCGGCGGTATCGCGCCGTGATCTGCGCGACGGGCTGCAACTGGGATCCCAATATGCCGGAGGTGAAGGGGCACTTCAACGGCGAGATCCGCCATTCCGTCACCTACAAGAGCAGCGACGAATTCGCCGGCAAGCGGGTGATGATCGTCGGCGCCGGCAACTCCGGCGCGGATATCGGCTGCGACGCGGCGGCGCGCGCGGACAAGGCTTTCATCAGCCTGCGGCGCGGTTACCACTTCATTCCCAAGCATCTGTTTGGCCTGCCGGCCGACCAGGTGAGCGAGAGCGGCCCGCACCTGCCGATGTGGATCGCGCGCCCGGTCATGGGCCTGCTGCTGAAGATGTTCACCGGCGACCTGACGCGCTTTGGCCTGCCCAAGCCGGACCACCGCCTGTTCGAGAGCCATCCGTTGCTCAACTCCCAGCTGCTGCACAATCTCCAGCACGGCAATATCGCCGTCAAGCCCGATGTGGCCTACTACGACGGCGACGATGTGGTCTTCAAGGACGGCAGCCGCGAGCAGCTGGACTTGGTGATCTACGCCACCGGCTACAAGTGGAGCTGCAAATACGCGGCCGAGTATTTCGAGTGGCGCGGCGGCAGGCCGCAGCTCTATCTGTCGATGTTCAGCCGCGACCACCGCAACCTGTTCGGCATCGGCTATGTCGAAACCAATTCCAGCGCCTACAAGCTGTTCGACACGGAAGCCTTCATGATCGCCGCCTATCTGCGCGACCAGTTGGACAACCCGAGTGGCGCCAGCCGGTTCGACGCGCTCATCGCGGGCGACGATCCGGACCTGTCGGGCGGCCTGAAATTCGTCAAGTCGCAGCGGCACGAGGTCTATCTGGAGGCGCACGCGCTCAAGTCCTACCTGAAGCGCCTGCGCAGGAAGATGGGCTGGCCGGAGCTGAGCGAGACCTATTACGACCATCTGCGCACCGGCGCTTCGGCGCGGCCGTCGCCCGCGCTGCGCGTGGCCGCATGAGGAACGCATACATGGACAAGACTTTGCAGTACTACCAGCAGCAAGCGGCGCAGCTGGATTTTGAAACCCGCGCGCTGATCGGCGGACGCTTCGTCAACGCCGTCTCGGCCGAGGAGTTCGACTCCATCAACCCAGCCAACGGGCGGCGCCTGGCCGGCATCGCGCGCTGCGGCGCGGTGGAGGTGGACGACGCGGTCAGCGCGGCGCGCCAGGCGTTCGAGCGCGGTCACTGGTCGGGCGCATCGCCCAAGCACCGCAAGAAGGTGCTGCTGCGCCTGGCCGACCTGGTCGAGGCCAACCTGGAGACGCTGGCGTTGATGGAGAGCCTGGACTCGGGCAAGCCGATACGCGATGCGCTGGCGGCCGACCTGCCGGACATGATCGAGAGCCTGCGCTGGCACGCCGAGGCGGCCGACAAATTGTACGACCAGATGGCGCCGACCGCGCCCGATGTGGTGGCGATGATCGTGCGCGAGCCGATCGGCGTGGTGGGCGCGGTCCTGCCGTGGAATTTTCCGCTGTACCTGGCCGGCTGGAAGATCGGTCCCGCGCTCGCCAGCGGCAATTCGATGGTGATCAAGCCCGCCGAGCAGACGTCGCTGACGGCGCTGATGCTGGGCCGCCTGGCGCTGGAGGCCGGCGTGCCGGAGGGCGTGCTCAATATCGTGCCGGGCTACGGCGAGACGGTGGGGCAGGCGATGGGCCGGCACCGCGACATCGACTGCATCAGCTTCACCGGCTCGGGCGAGGTGGGACGGCTGTTCCTGAAGTATTCGGCGGAGTCGAACCTGAAGCGGGTGGTGCTCGAATGCGGCGGCAAGAGCCCGGCGCTGGTGCTGGCCGACGCCGCCGACCTGCCGCGCGTGGCGCAGCAGGTGGCCACCGGGGCGCTGTTCTGCCAGGGCGAGAACTGCAGCGCGGGCTCGCGCCTGATCGTGCATCGCTCGCGCAAGGAGGAGCTGCTGGAGCTGGTCAAGGGCGCGTTCGACGAGTGGCGGGTCGGCGATCCGCTCGATCCGGCCACGCGGGTGGGCGCGCTGATCGAACCTGGACACATGCAGCGCGTGCTGGCCTACATCGACGGCGGCAAGGCGCAGGGCGCGGCGCTGGTGCACGGCGGCGCGCAGGTGCGGCGCGATTCCGGCGGCAGCTTCGTGGAGCCGACGATTTTCGACCATGTGCAGCCGTCGATGAACATCGCGCGCGAGGAGATATTCGGGCCGGTGCTGTCGGTGCTGGCTTTCGACACGCTGGCCGAGGGCGTGGCGATGGCCAACGACACCAACTACGGCCTGGCTTCCTCGGTCTACACCAGCAATCTGGATGCGGCGCATGGCGTGGCGCGGGCGATACGCGCCGGCACGGTGTCGGTCAACTGCTTCTCCGAGGGAGACACCGGCGTGCCGTTCGGCGGCTACAAGGAGTCCGGCTTCGGCGGGCGCGAAAAATCGCTGATGGCGCACGACCAGTACACCGAGACCAAGACCATCTGGATGCAGCTCGGCGCGGCCGGCGGCACCATCTGAGAGGAACACACATGGCAATGACATCGAAGAGCGGCAGGATCGCCCTTATCACCGGCGGCGCCGGCGGCATCGGCCGCGAGATCTGCCGGGGCTTCATCGAGCGCGGCATCATCTGCGTGCTGGCCGACCATAACCAGGATGCGCTGGACCGCGCCACCGCCGAGCTGGGACCGGCGGCGGTCGGCGTGGCGGTCGACCTGTCCGATTTCAGCAAGCTGCCCGCCTTGCTGGCCTTTGTGCAGGCGCGCTACGGCCGGCTCGATATCCTGGTCAACAACGCCGCCATCACCGGCACCGGCCATTTCGAGGAACGTTCGGTCGAGCATATCCTGGGTGAGCTGAACATCAACCTGCTGTCGCCCATCGTGCTCACGCGGCTGGCCTTCGCGGCCCTGCAGCGCAGCGGCGACGGCCGCGTGATCAACACCGTGTCCCTGGGCGGCATCTTCCCGCTGCCGGAGACGGGCGTGTATTCGGCCACCAAGTTCGGGCTGCGCGGGGCGATGCTGTGCCTGGGCATGGACCGCGAGCGGCACGGCGTGCATGTGGGCAGCGTGCTGCCCTCGGCGACGGAGACGCCGATGCTGATGCGCGAGGCGGTCGAGGGCGGCAACACGCTGCAGTTCATGGACCCGCCGCAGCAGCCGGCGGACGTGGCGCGCCAGGTGATGCGCATGCTCGACAACCCCTGTCTGGAGCGCTATCCGCGCTGGAGCGAGTCGTGGTCGGTGCGGCTGGCGATGCTGGCGCCGAACTTCCTTCCGCGCTTGATACCGCTGTTCCGCAAGAAGGGAGTGCGCGGCCATGCGCGCTACCTGGAGTCGCTGCGCAAGCGCGGGCTGGCGGTGGCCCGCGAAGGGAAGTGGGAGCTGTCCTGATGCCCTAGGCCCAGGCGTTCAGGCGCGGCGCGGCGGCGCCTTGCCGCACCTGGTTCGGCAGCATGCCGGACCAGCGCTTGAACGCGCGGCGGAAATTGCGGGCATCGGTGAAACCGGTGGCCATGGCGATTTCCACCAGCGGCAGGTCGCTGCGCTTGAGCAGGTCCAGCGCGCATTCGTAGCGCACCTGGTCGACCAGCCGCTGATAACTCGTGTTCAGGTCCGACAGCCGGCGGCGCAGCGTGCGCTCGCTGAGGTTGAGCGCCGCGCCGACCGCCGCCAGACCGGGTGCCTCGTCCACCGAGGCGCGCAACAGGTTCATGATCGATTCCACAAGGTCGTTGCGCGGCTGGTCCACGGCCAGCAGCTGGCCGATCTGCGCCTGCAGGGAGGCCTGCATGTAGCGGTCGTAGGTGGGCAGCGGGCAGTGGAACCAGGCCATGTCGCAGATCAGCCGGTTCATCGGCGCGTTGAACGTCACCGGGCAGCGGAAATATTCGTTGTAGGCGCTGGCGTAGGCCGGGCGCGGGTAGCGCAGCTCCAGCCGCGCCGGCCGGAAGTGCGAGCCGACCAGCGCGCGCGACACTTCCACGCTGCTGACGAAAATCTCCTCGATGAAGAAGGGCTCCATTTCAGGATCGTGAAATCGGGTGGCGACTTCGGCGACGAAGTGGTGTTCGTCGAGGAAGCCGAGTTCATTGACGGTGAGCGAGCCGGCGGCGCGCTGGTGGCGGATCAGGTAGTGGAAGGCCTCGCCCAGCGTGGCGCAGGTCAGCATGCCCAGGCCGGGCAGGCCGAAACAGACCACGGTCTGGCGCGCGCCGGTGGCGATGCCGAGGGCCGGGTCGCCCCAGCGCTGCATGGCGCGCTTCACCAACAGGCTGGTTTGGCGGTAGGAGACGCGGAAGCTGGCGTCGCACAGGTTCTCCGGCGTGAAGCCCAGGCCCTTGCACAGGCGCTCGGGCGAATGGCCGCGGCTTGCGAGCAGCTGCAGCACCTGGCGGATCACATGGGGCGGCACGTCGGCGTCGGAATCGGGGTGGTGGGATTTCGCCGTCACGGTTGCTCCTTTTGTCGATGGAGCCAGCATAGTATGGATTCGCGGGCGCGGGGCGCCCGGCGCGGAAATGGCCGGATCGGTGTCTCTTTTTGGCCGCTTCGGCCCCCTCGGCGCGCGCCGCCGCCGTATGCTTGACTCCAGCGTGCAATCTCGCCGCTCACTTCGGAGAAAAGATGATCATCACGCCAGCGCAGCGCGCACGCAAAATCCGTCCCACCTTCGTCCTGGCCTCCTGCTGGGCGCTGGGCATAGGCGGCACCACCATGATGCCGCTGCTGGTGACGAACGCGATGGCGCGCCTGCGGCTGGACGAGGGCGCGGCCACCATGCTGGCCGGGGCGGAGATGGTGGGCATGCTGGCCGGCTGCATCGCGCTGCCGGCGCTGGCCAGGCGCTGGCCGTCGCAGCTCACCGCCGGCGCGCTGGTGCTGCTGGTGTGGAGCCAGGTGCTGTCGGCGTTGACGGTGTCGGCGCCGGCGTTTGCCGGGGCGCGCTTCGCGGCCGGCTTTTGCGAGGCGCAGATGATCGTCATGGTCGGCATTTGCCTGGCCTGCCATCGCGACGCGGAGCGCCTGTGGGGCGTGGTGCTGCTGCTTTCCGGGCTGGCGGTGGCGGGGGTGTTCACGCTACTGACGCTGCTGCCGGGCGTGGCGGCGGGCAGCGGGATCTGGTACGGACTGGCGCTGCTGGCGGCGGTGCTGGGGCTGGCGGCGGCGCGGGTGCCGGCGCTGATGCCGGCGCCGCAGCCTGCGGTCCATGCCCGCCACCGGCGCGGCCGGGCGGAGGTGTGGCTGGCGTGGGGCGTGTTCGTCGGCGTCTACAGCGTGCAAGCGGGCGTGTGGGCGGTGTCGGCGCTGCAGGGGGAGCGCATCGGCCTGTCGCTGCCGGCCATCGGCATGCTGCTGTCGCTGTCGTCGCTGCTGGGGTTCTTCGGCGCGGTGGTGCCGGCCATTCCGGCGCTGGCGGCGCGGCGCGGACTGACGGTGATGGCGGCGCTGGCGGTGATGTCGGCGTCGGTGGCCGGCTTCTTCATGGCGCGCAGCGTGGCGGCTTTCTTTGTGGCGCAGCTGGCGCTGAACGCCGCCTTCTATACCGTCATGGCGATACTGAACAGCTTCATCTCGGCGCGCGACCGCGACGGCACGCTGCTGTCGCAATCGGTGGTGGTGACCTTCGCCGCAGTGGCGCTGGGGACGGTCGGCGCCGGGGCGCTGTTCCAGGGCCTGGGCGGCGTGGGCGTGATCCTGTTCTCGCTGCTGGCGCTGGCGGCCAGCGTGCCGCTCGGGCTCAAGGCCCTGCGCGGCCATGGCAGGATCAGCGCATCACCAGCGCCTTGACGGCCTCCATCGCGGCGCTGCCGGTGGTGGTGGCCTGCACCTGATTGCGGCCGCCTTCCTTGGCCACGTACATGGCGCGGTCGGCGGCGACGAACAGCGATTCGATGTTGTCCAGCTGGTGCGGCTTGATGGTCGCCACGCCGATGCTCACCGTCAGCCACGCCGAGGTGGTCGAGCGCGGGTGCGGGATCTGCAGCGATTCGACGTGGGCGCGGATCGATTCGGCCAGCAGGTGGGCCGAGTCGCCGTCGGTCTCGGCGAACAGCAGCACGAACTCCTCGCCGCCGTAGCGCGCGGCCAGGTCGGTCGGGCGCAGCGCGTGCGAGGCGATGGCCTGCGCCACCTGCTGCAGGCAGGCGTCGCCGGCTGGGTGGCCCAGGGTGTCGTTGTACAGCTTGAAGTGGTCGACGTCCAGCACCACCAGCGACAAGGGCAGGCCGCTGCGCATGGCGCGCTGCCATTCCTTTTCCAGGAAGGTGTCGAAGTGGCGGCGGTTGGCGATCTTGGTCAGCGGGTCGACCATGGCGGCGCGCTGCAGCGCGTCCTCCGACTGCTTGTGGTGGGTGATGTCGTGCAGCAGGCCGATGAACAGCGGCTGGCGCAGGTACATCGGCGTCAAGGTCAGGTCCATGCACACCGAGCTGCCGTTGCGGTGGCGGATGATCACCTCGCGCGTGCCGTGGCTGTGCGCCGTTTCCGGCGCGGCGGCGTAGCGGTCGAAGTAGTCCAGGTATTCCTGCGCCACCAGGGGGTTGAGCAGGTCGGCGATGGAGCGGCCGGCCAGTTCGTTTTCCTGGTAGCCCAGGTATTTGTCGCAGGCCGGGTTGGTGAACTGGATGCGGCCGTCCGCCTCGATGATCAGCAGGCCCTCGGCCATGTTGTTGACGATGGTGCGCAGGCGCTCGGCCTGTTCCTCCTGGGTCTCGCTGCGGCTGCGGATGGTGAGCTGGGTGCGCACGCGGGCGCTCACCTCGGCCATGCGCAGCGGCTTGCTGATGTAGTCCACCGCGCCGATGTCGAAGCCGGCCACCACGTCGTCGGTGTCGGTGCGCGCGCTCATGAAGATGACCGGGATGCGCTGGGTGGCGGCGTGGCTTTTGAGCTGGCGGCAGGTTTCGAAGCCGTCCATGCCGGGCATGACCACGTCGAGCAGGATCAGGTCCGGATGGACGCGGCGGGCGATCTTGAGCGCCCGCTCGCCCGAGGTGGCGACAAAGGTCTGATAGCCTTGCTGGACCATCAGCTTGCGCAGCGCGCTCAGGTTCTCCGGCGCGTCGTCCACTATGAGTATCGCGGCGTCGCGCCGCGTGGCTAGGAGAGGATTGGGGACTGGGTTGAACAAAGGCTGGCCTGATAGGAAAGTGACTATTCGTTCAAATCATAACGCTTCAGGCCGCCTCCATGTGGAAAAACATGAGTGGTTTTTTGAGTAAGTCTTCGGAATTGGCGGCCACGCCACGCCGCGATGGCACTGGCTTGATTAATGTTGGCGGGATGTTACGGCTTTGGCGGGGTTGTGTGACTTTTGGTGATAAAGTCGCGGCACAGATGTTGTATTTGCGGGCGGCGCGGGCCGCCCGCAAACGGTAGGGCGGCTTAGATCTTGGCGGCGATCAGCTTGCCGAGAATCTCGATGCCGGTGCGGATGCGATCCGGCGCCACGGTGACGAAGGACAGGCGCAGCGTGTTCGTTTCCGGCTCGTTGGCGTAGAACGGCGAACCCGGTACGAAGGCGACCTTCTGGGCAATGGCTTCGTCCAGCAGCTTCATGGCGTCGATGTGCTTAGGCAGCGTGACCCAGATGAACATGCCGCCTTCCGGCTTGGTCCACTCGACGCCGGCCGGGAAGTGCTGGGCCATGGCGTCCAGCATGACCTGGCACTGGTCGCCGTACAGGGCGCGGATTTTCGGGATGTGGCGGCCCAGGAAGCCGTCCTTGATCACTTCGTGCACGACCATCTGGGTCAGCTGCGAGGTGTGCAGGTCGGCGGCCTGCTTGGCCAGCTCCAGGCGGCGCACCAGCGGCAGCGGGGCGACCACGTAGCCCAGGCGGATGCCGGGGGTCAGCACCTTGGAGAAGGAGCCCATGTAGATCACGCCGTCCGGGTTCATCGCCACCATCTTCGGCAGCGGGTCGCCCTTGTAGCTCAGGGCGCCGTACGGGTCGTCCTCGATCAGCGGCAGGCCGAGGCGGGCGCAGGTTTCCACCAGCTCCAGGCGGCGCTCGACGGACAGGGTGCGGCCGGTCGGGTTCTGGAAGTTCGGCAGCGCGTACAGCAGGCGCGCGCCCTGGGCCACGGCGTCCAGCGACGACGGCACCAGGCCGTGTTCGTCGGTGGCGACGGATTTGAATTCAGGACGGTAGACCGAGAACGCCTGCAGCGCGCCCAGGTAGGACGGGGTCTCGACCAGCACGCGGCTGCCTTCGTCGATCAGCACCTTGCCCAGCAGGTCCAGCGCCTGCTGGGAGCCGGAGGTCATCAAGACCTGTTCCGGCACGATCTTCGCGCCGTTGGTGGAGAGGGAGTCGGCGATCCACTGGCGCAGCGGCAGATAGCCGTCGGTCGGGCCGTATTGCAGGGCGACCTTGCCGTTTTCGCTGAGCACCTTGTCGAAGGCGGCTTTCATCTCGTCGACCGGGAAAGTCAGCGGCGACGGCAGGCCGCCGGCGAAGGAGATGATCTCCGGCTGCTGGGTGATCTTGAGGATCTCGCGGATGAACGACGATTGCAGCTGGTCGGCGCGTTCGGAGAAGCGCCACTGGATCGGATTAGGGTTTTCGATTTTCATACATGTCTCACTAAAGGTAACCGGCGCTGCCGGTTGTTCAACAAGCCGCTTGTGGCGTGCTCTTATAAAAGGAACGGCTTCGGGTAAGAAGCCGCCCGCTTACGCGACTTCCGCGATCAGTTCGATTTCGACGCAGGCGCCAAGCGGGATTTGTGCGACACCAAAGGCCGAGCGGGCGTGCTTGCCGGCTTCGCCGAAGACTTCGCCCAGCAGCTCGGAGGCGCCGTTGGTGACCAGGTGCTGTTCGGTAAATTCAGGGGTGGAGTTCACCAGGCTCATGACCTTGACGATGCGCTTGACGCGGGTCAGGTCGCCGCCGACGGCCGCCTGCAGGGTGCCCATCAGGTCCACGGCGATGGCGCGCGCGGCGGCCTTGCCTTCGGCGGTGTCGATGTTCTTGCCCAACTGGCCGACCCACACGCTGCCGTCGGCGCGCTTGGCGATATGACCCGACAGGAACACCAGGTTGCCGGTTTGGGCGTACATGACGTAGGCCGCCGCCGGGGTGGCAGGTGCGGCCAGGGTGATATCGAGGGCTTGCAGTTTTTCGTAGACAGACATGTGGTTATCCAAAGAGTAAGTGGGAAATGCTGGTTCAAGACCGATATTGTACGTCAGCGGCTGGGCATGCCCGCAATCGCGGCGAAATCAAGATAGTCTACGGTTTTAGCCCCGTTTTACCTGCATTTTGCGGCCGGCACCCACCACGGCGATGACGGCGATTGCAAAAACCACGGTGGGCCAGGCCAGCGTTTCGCCCAGCACCAGGGCCGCGCCGAGCAGCGACAGGAAGGGCTGGACCAGCTGCACCTGGCCGACCCGCGCCACGCCGCCCAGCGCCATGCCGCGGTACCAGAAGAAGAAGCCGATGAACATCGAGAACACGCAGACGTAGGCGAAGCCGGTCCAGGCGGCGGCGCCGGCGGCGGCCAGGCGCGGGCCGTCCTGCCAGCACAGCCAGCCCACCAGCGGCAGCAGCACCGGCGCCGACAGCAGCAGCGCCCAGCAGATGGTCTGCTGTCCGCCCAGCGTCTGCGACAGGCGGCCGCCGGCGGCGTAGCCCATGGCAGCCAGCAGCACGGCCAGGAAGATGGCCAGGTCGGCCGGCTGCAGACTGCCGCCGCTCTGGCCCAGCGCAAAGCCGATCACCAGCGCCGAGCCCACACTGGCCATGATCCAGAAGCCGGCCGACGGCTTTTCGCCGGCCAGCAGGGCGCCGAAGACGGCGGTGGCCAGCGGCAGGATGCCGACCAGCACGGCGCCGTGGGCGGCGGGCAGGCTGCGCATGGCGATGGAGGTCAGCCACGGGAAGCCGATGATGCAGCCCAGCGCCACCATGGCCAGCGCCGGCAGGGCGGAGCGCGGCGGCAGCGGCGCGCGCTTCCAGGCCAGCCAGCCGGCGGCCAGCGCGGCGGCCACCAGCGCGCGGCCGAGGGCGACGAAGGCGGGCGGGAGGCCGGCGCCTTGGCTGGCCAGGGCGCCGCCCACGGCCAGCCGGGTGAAGGGGAGCGTCAGGCTGAAGATGACGACCGCGATCAGGCCGAGCAGCATGCCGCTGGTTTCGTCGCTCAGGCCGGGACGGGTGGCGATGGTGACGGCGGCGGGCGGCGGGGCGCTGTGGGTCATGCGGGTCTCCGGTGGCGGTGATGGTTGGTATGGATGTATGCTACGTGACAAAACCAGTACAGTGCCAGTACACTTGTGCACATAATTTCTCATACTGTGACGGTAAAATGACCAATACACGCACGCGCACTTCACTTTTGGGCGCCGCGGCGTCGGCTGCGGCGGAGGCGGTGGCCGATGCGCTGGCGGCCGCCGAGGCGCGTTCGGCGGCCAAGGCGGCATCCAGCCGGGCGGTGGCGGCGGCCGCGCCGGGGCCTGCGGTGGCGGCGGTGGCGCCGACGCCTGCGCCAGCGCGTGCGGGACGAGCGGCTGGCAAGGCGGCGCAGTCCGGGACTATCGTGGGCCTGCTGTCGCGCGAGTCGGGCGAGACGCTGATCGACCAGATCGTGCGCTCGGTGGCGGCGCGCATCGACGACCGCCTGCTGCGCGGCGGTGCGCGCATGCCGTCGATCCGCGCGTTCGCGGCGGCGCATGGAGTGTCGGCGTTCACGGTGGTGGCCAGCTACGACAAGCTGGTGGCCTCGGGCTATCTGGAGTCGCGCCGGGGCGCGGGCTTCTTCGTGCGCGAGCCGGCGGCGATGGAGCTGAATCTGGCGGAGCGGCGTCCGGGCGGGCGGCGCAGGACGGGCGAGGCGGAACGCGATCACCCGGGCGTCAAGCCGATCGATGTGGTCTGGCTGGTGCGGAATATGTTCCGCCAGATGCCGCACGGGCAGATGCCGGGCACCGGCGTGCTGCCGCCGGACTGGCTGGACGGCGTCGCCATCGGCAACGCGCTGCGGGCGGTCAGCCGGCAGAACCCCAATCTGCTGATCGGCTATGGCGTGCCGCAGGGCTTCCTGCCGCTGCGCCAGCAGCTGCAGCTGAAGTTGGCCGAGATGGAGATCGCCGCCGCGCCGGAGCAGATCGTCACCACGGCCGGCGTGACGCAGGCGCTGGACCTGGTGGCGCGCGAGTTCACGCGCCCCGGCGACACCATCTTCGTCGACGATCCGGCCTGGTTCCTGATGTTCGGCTCCTTCGCGGCGCTGGGCGCCAAGGTGGTGGGCATTCCGCGCCTGGCCGACGGCCCGGACATCGCGCAGCTGGCGGAGCTGGCGGCGCTGCACAAGCCCAAGCTGTACATCATCAATTCGGTGCTGCACAACCCCAGTTCGACCTCGCTGACGGCGGCCAAGGCGTTCCAGGTACTGCGGCTGGCGGAGGAGCACGACTTCATCATCGTCGAGGACGACATCTATTGCGACCTGCATCCGGGCGCCGCGGTGCAGCCGGCCACGCGGCTGGCGGCGCTGGACCAGCTGCAGCGGGTGATCTACCTGGGCGGCTTTTCGAAGACGATGGCGGCCAACCTGCGGGTGGGCTTCATCGCGACCTCGCCGGAGCGCGCCGAGCGCCTGGCCGACCGCAAGATGCTGACCATGCTCACCACCAGCGATATCGGCGAGCGGGTTGTGTACAAGGTGCTGTCGGAAGGCTCGTTCCGCAAGCATACGGACAGGGTGCGCGCGCGGCTGGACGGCATCCGCGCCAAGACCATCCGCCAGATGGAGCGGGTGGGCCTGAAGGTGGATGTGGTGGCGCCGGCCGGCATGTTCGTGTGGGTCGATGCCGGCTGCGACACCAATGTGCTCACCGAGCGCGCGATGGCGCACAACCTGCTGCTGGCGCCGGGCAGCCTGTTCTCGCCCAAGCAGCTGCCGTCGACCCGCATGCGGCTCAATGTGGCGGCCATGCAGGAGCCGGCGGTGTGGCGTTTCCTCGAACGGGAGTTGGGCAAATGAGGGGCCGCTCTTGAAATCGCTCTTATAATCCCCACTTTCTTGGAACTTTTGCGTTTTTTGTATCAACCACCACAAGACTATTGAGGCTTTCAAAATGGCAGACACCGATAAGCAAACCCTGGGTTTTCAGGCCGAAGTGAAGCAGCTGCTGCAGCTGATGATCCACTCGCTGTACTCCAACAAGGAGATTTTCCTGCGCGAGCTCATTTCGAACGCGTCCGACGCGTCCGACAAGCTGCGCTTCGAGGCGATCAACAACGACGCCCTGTACGGCAACGACCATGAGCTGAAGATCAAGGTATCGTTCGACAAGGCCGCGCGCACCATCACGATCTCCGACAACGGCATCGGCATGAGCCGCGACGAGGCGATCTCGCACCTGGGCACCATCGCCAAATCGGGCACCAAGGAGTTCTTCGGCAAGCTGTCGGGCGACCAGCAGCAGGACGCGGCCCTGATCGGCCAGTTCGGCGTGGGCTTCTATTCGGGCTTCATCGTGGCCGACAAGATCACCGTCGAAACCCGCCGCGCCGGCGCGCCGGCCTCCGAAGGGGTGCGCTGGGAATCGGCCGGCGAGGGCGATTACTCGGTCGAGCAGATCGAGAAGACCGGCCGCGGCACCGACATCATCCTGCATCTGCGCGAGGGCGAGGACGAGCTGCTGTCGTCGTGGAAGATCAAGTCCATCATCCGCAAGTACTCGGACCACATCTCGCTGCCTATCGTGATGGCGAAGGAGGAGTGGGACGAGGAGAAGAAGGAAACCGTCGTCAAGGACGAACTGGAGACCATCAACCAGGCCAGCGCGCTGTGGGCCCGCAACAAGGCGGACATCACGCCGGAGCAGTACGACGAATTCTACAAGCATGTGTCGCACGACTTCCAGGCGCCGCTGACGCACACCCACAACCGCGTGGAGGGCCGCAGCGAGTACACGCAGCTGCTGTACATTCCGGCCAAGGCGCCGTTCGACCTGTGGGACCGCAACAAGCGCGGCGGCATCAAGCTGTATGTCAAGCGCGTGTTCATCATGGACGACGCCGAGCAGCTGATGCCGGCCTACCTGCGCATGGTCAAGGGCGTGATCGATTCGGCCGACCTGCCGCTGAACGTGTCGCGCGAGATCCTGCAGGAGTCGCGCGATGTGAAGGTGATCCGCGACGGCTCGACCAAGCGCGTGATCGGCATGCTGGAGGAACTGGCGAACGCCGACGAGCAGGAGAAGAAGGACAAGTACGTCACCTTCTGGAAGGAGTTCGGCCAGGTGCTGAAGGAGGGCATCGGCGAGGACGCGACCAACAAGGACCGTCTGGCCAAGCTGCTGCGCTTCGCCTCGACCGCCAACGACAGCGACGAGCAAAGCGTCTCGCTGGAGCAGTACGTGGCGCGCCTGAAGGAAGGCCAGGACAAGATCTACTACGTCACTGCCGATAACTACGTCGCCGCGAAGAACTCGCCGCACCTGGAGATTTTCCGCAAGAAGGGCGTGGAGGTGCTGCTGCTGACCGACCGCGTGGACGAGTGGATGCTGTCCTTCCTGACCGAGTTCGAAGGCAAGGAGCTGGTGTCGGTGGCCAAGGGCGGCCTGGATCTGGGCGCGCTGGAGGACGAGGCCGAGAAGAAGGAGCACGAGGAGACCGAGACCTCGTACAAGGATTTGGTCGGCAAGATGAAGGAAGCCTTGTCGGACAAGGCCAAGGACGTGCGCGTGACGTTCCGCCTGACCGATTCGCCGGCCTGCCTGGTGGCGGACGAGCATGAGCTGTCGGGCAACCTGCTGCGCATGCTGAAGGCGGCCGGCCAGAGCGCGCCGGAGTCCAAGCCCATCCTGGAGATCAACCCCAACCATCCGCTGGTGACGCGCCTGAAGTACGAGGAGGCGGGCAGCGCCTTCAGCGACTGGGCCAACATCCTGTTCGACCAGGCGCTGCTGGCCGAGGGCGGTTCGCTGAGCGATCCGGCCACCTTCGTCAAGCGTCTGAACGAGATGCTGCTGAACGGGGCCAGCAAGTAAGACCGGTCCCGGGAGTTGTGCTATTTTAGGGCTTCACAGGCACACTCCCGGGATGTACATGAAAAAGATCCTATGGGCGCTGACTGGCGCCCTTGTTGTATCCGCACCTGCCGTTCTGGCCCAGCTGCCGGCGTCGACGCCGGGCGTGGCGGCCGTTCCCCTTTACCCCGCATTGCCGAGCGAGACGCCGGACGAGTTCAAGGCGCCCTTGGACGGCCTCGACTACGTCAAGCGCAGCGTGATGATAGCGATGCGCGACGGCGTCAAGCTCAACACCGTGGTCATCGTGCCGCGCAAGGCCAGCCACGCGCCCATCCTGCTGACGCGCACGCCCTACAACGCGGTCGAGCTGACCAGCCACAACGAGAGCTCGCAGATGGAGTCCATGCTGCAGGGCTATGACAACGCGGCCGACGTCATCGCCGAGGGCGGCTATATCCGCGTGGTGCAGGATGTGCGCGGCAAGTACGGCTCCGAGGGCGATTATGTGATGAACCGGCCGCTGAGTGGCAGCGCGCTCAATTCGACGCCGGTCGACCATGCCACCGACACCTGGGACACCATCGACTGGCTGGTCAAGAACATCCCCGAGACCAATGGCAAGGTCGGCATCATCGGCATTTCGTACGACGGCTTTTTGCCGCTGATGGCGCTGGTCCACCCGCATCCGGCGCTGAAGGCGGCCGTGCCGATGAACCCGATGGTGGACGGCTGGCGCGGCGACGACTGGTTCCACAACGGCGCGTTTCGGCAGGTCAACCTGTCGTACGTGCTGGAGCAGGTGGTCACGCGGCGCAACGAGGCCAAGTGGTACACCTCGCATTTCGACGATTACGATACCTTCATGCGCGCCGGTTCGGTGGGCGAGCTGGCGCGCCAGCGCGGCGTGGAGCAGAGCGGCTTCTGGCGCAAGATCGTTGCGCATCCCAGCTACGACGCGTTCTGGAGCGCGCAGGCGATGGACAAGATACTGGCGCGGCAGCCGGTGACGGTGCCGACCCTGCTGGTGCACAGCCTGTGGGATGCCGAGGATATCTATGGCGCGATCGCGGTGTACAAGGCGATCAAGCCGCACGACCAGGACAACAAGGTGTACCTGGCGATGGGGCCGTGGAACCATGGCGGCGCCATCGGCGAGGGCAGTCGTCTGGGCGCGCTGCGCTTCAACAGCGACACGGCGCTGCACTTCCGGCAGGAGGTTCTGCGGCCTTTCCTGGACCGCTATCTGAAGGACGATGCGCCGCCCGCGCAGATCGCGCCGGTGACGGCGTTCGAGACGGGCAGCAACAAGTGGCGGTCGCTCAACAGCTGGCCGAGCGGCTGCGCCAGCGGCTGCGCGATCGCGCCGGCCACGCTGAGGCTGGCGGCCGGCGGCAAGCTGCGGCTGACCAACGAGGCGTCCCGGCCGGCTTCGGCGCCGGCGCAGCGGGCCGCGTTCGACGAGTATGTGTCCGATCCGGCCAAGCCGGTGCCGTACCGCGCGCGGCCGATCGCGCCGTATGGCTACGACGAGGCCAAGGGACAGACGTGGCCGCGCTGGCTGGTGGACGACCAGCGCGAGGCGTCCGGCCGCACCGATGTGCTGAGCTACACGACGGACGTGCTGACGGCGCCGGTGAAGATCAGCGGCGAGCCGGTGGCGCACCTGCTCGCCGCCACCAGCGGCAGCGACGCGGACTGGGTCGTCAAGCTGATCGACGTCTACCCGGACCAGGTGGCGGCGCAGCCGGAGATGGGCGGCTACCAGTTGATGGTGTCGGCCGACATCTTCCGTGGCCGCTACCGCGAGAGCCTGGAGACGGCCAAGCCGATCGCCGCCAACACGGCCCTGCCTTACACCTTCGCCATGCCGACCGCCAACCATGTGTTCCTGCCGGGGCACCGCATCATGGTGCAGGTGCAGTCGAGCTGGTTCCCGCTGTACGACCGCAACCCGCAGACCTTTGTGCCGAACATCTTCTACGCCCAGCCGGGCGACTACAAGAAGGCGACCCAGCGCGTCTACCACGACAGCTATGTCGAGCTGCCGCTGGTTGGCGCGGCGCGCTAGCTAGGCCTTGCGGCGGCGCCGCGCCATCAGCAGCACGGCCGGCACGCCCAGGCCCAGCATGCCCAGCATGGCGGGTTCGGGCACCGGTGCGGCCATCAGGAAGCCGCGGATTTCGCCGCCCGGATATGTGCTGCTGTGGATGTTGAGATAGGCTGCGCCGCTGGCCAGGCCGGCGCCGAAGGCCGCTTCCGCGCCGGCCGTGGTGCCGCCGTGGCTGCTGATGAAGGCCGGGTTCCAGCTGCCCATCAGCGAGGTGTTGTAGCTGTTGCTGTAGGCGCCGTTCAGCACGCCCATGGGGAAGCCGCCGAGGGTCGGGGTTTCCGTGGCGATGCCGGCGGTGCCGGCGTCCGGCGTGGTGGTGCAGCAGTGGATGTGCGCGGCGGTGCTGGGGCCGAGCAGGCCGCTGAAGGCCACGTCCACCTGCAGCACGTGGGTGGCGGCGTCGAACGCGACGACCGCCGCGCCTATGCCCGGCGAGCTGTTGGGCGGAGACTCCTGCGGGCCGGTGAGGATGGCGGTGTAGGTGACGGCGCTGGCCGTCATGGCCATGAGCAGCAGGCCGGCGGCGGCTGCGCAGTGGCGGAGATGATGGTTCATGTTTCTTCCCTCCTTGTGCGTGATGCCTAGTTAGAGGGCCGGCCGGCGCGGGAGTTCCCTCAGCGTTGCAGCTTTGCGCAGAAATCGCGCAGCAGGCGTTCGCCTTCGGGCCAGGGGCCGTAGCCGGCGTCGCCGTTGATGTGGCCGGCGTTGCCGATCTCGACGTGCTCGCTGCCCCAGGCTTGCGCGAACTGGCGGGCGCGCTGCGGGCTGACGTACTGGTCGTCGCTGCTGGCGATGACGATGCTGGGGAAGGGCAGGTGTGCCAGCAGCATGGGCTGGAAGCCGGTGGTGCAGCCGGGGTAGCCGGAGGCGTCGGTGTCGCTGGGGGCGACCAGGAAGGCGCCGGCGATCTTCAGCGGCGACCCGGAGGCGGCCCAGCGGCCGACCAGCGAGCAGCTCAGGCTGTGCGCGGCCAGCACCGGCGGGCGTTTGCAGCGGGCGATGGCGGCGTCCAGCTCGGCCACCCATTCGGCGCGGTCGGGCGTTTCCCAGTCGCGGTGCGGCACGCGGACCCAGCCGGGGTGCTTGCTTTCCCACTGCGTTTGCCAGTGGGCGGGGCCGGAGTTCCACAGGCCGGCCAGGGTCAGTACTTCGTAGTCCATGCGTTTTCCTTGCTGGGTAAGATGGTGTTTATCTTACCTTGGCGCGGCGCGGGATTTTTGCAGGCGCCGGCAGTTTGCGCAAGCGTGGACAATCGCCTTCAATCGAATGCGACGTCTTCAAGGCGGAAGCGGAATTTTCTGCGCTCTGGCTCCGTCCAGCCTCGGCCGGGGGCGGGGTCGCGGGGCAGGGGCAGGGGCGGGGAGGACGGCGTCCCTTCAGGCGGCAATGATGGCGCTGGCGCGGGTGCCGCGCACGGCGCGCTGGCAATGACTTGGGGCTGCGCGGCGGCCGGAATGCTTGCAGCAACGGGTGTGGGCGGTGCCGCTGCCGCTGGCGCTGCGGCGCGTGCCAGTTCGCGGCGGCGCAGGCCGGCCAATTTCCAGTTCTTTTCGCCGGGCATGCGGATGGAGATGTCCCGCCAGGCGTTGCGCACGCTGTCGGCGTAGCCGCTGGCGAATTGGTTGGGGGAGACGGAGCGGCCTTTGTACATGATGCGGTCGCCTTCGACGATGGCGTATTCATGGTCGCCGCGCAAGGCCATGCGCAGCCATGTGCCTTCAGGCAGGAACAGCGTTTTCCATTGGTAGCCGCGCGGTGCGGCGTCCGATGCCGGGAGCGGCGTTGCGAGCCACTGGCGTATTGCGGCATCGACGGCTTCGGCCGGATCGATGTTCGCGCCGGTCTCGCGCAGCCGCTCCATCAGCGCGAGCAGGGTGGAGGGGGAGACATTCACACTCATTGTCGCAACCATGCTGTTCTCCTTACTGAAACTGCCTGATTTCTGCTTCCGGCTACTGAGTTAGACAGTGGCAGGCAGAGGAAGTTCGTTTCAGGCGAATTCAGTAAAAAGATCAGCAGGTTTGCTAGAAGGAGGATACACATACCCCCGGTATGTGTATTCTCGCGGCAATCTCAGAGGGCGGTGCGCAGGGCGAACAGTTCGGGGAACAGCACCACGTCCAGCATCTTGCGCAGGTAGCTGACGCCGGCCGTGCCGCCCGTGCCGGTCTTGAAGCCGATGATGCGCTCGACCGTGGTGACGTGGCGGAAGCGCCAGTAGCGGAACGCGGTCTCCAGGTCGACCAGTTTTTCGGCCAGCTCGTACAGCGCCCAGTGGCGGCTGGGGTCGCGGTAGACTTCCAGCCACGCGTTCTTGACGGATTCGTCGGCGACGGTCGGCTGGGTCCAGTCGGCGTTCAGGCGTTCGGCGGCGACCGGCAGGCCGTTGCGGGCCAGCAGCTTGATCGCCTCGTCGTAGACCGAGGGTTCGCGCAGCGCCTTGTCCAGCACGGCGAACGCGGCGGGCGCGGTGGTGTGGACGTTGAGCAGCGCGGCGTTCTTGTTGCCGAGTATGAACTCGATCTCGCGGTACTGGTAGGACTGGAAGCCCGACGAGGCGCCCAGGTAGGGGCGGATGGCCGTGTATTCGGGCGGCGTCATCGTCGCCAGCACGTCCCAGGCATGCACCAGCTGGTCCATGATGCGGGCCACGCGGGCCAGCATCTTGAAGGCCGGGGCCAGGTCGTCCGATTGCAGGTGGCTGCGCACCGCGTGCATTTCATGCAGCATCAGTTTCATCCACAGTTCGCTGGTCTGGTGCTGGACGATGAACAGCATCTCGTTGTGGTTGGGCGACAGCGGGTGCTGGGCGGTGAGGATCTGGTCCAGGCCCAGGTAGTCGCCGTAGCTCATCGAGTTGCTGAAGTCCATCTGCGCGCCGTGCCATTCGGCGCTGCCGGCGGCCGCGTGCATCGGGCAGCCGCTGGTGGTTGGTTTGGAATCGCTCATATTGTTTATCTCGTTATCAGGTCACTGCGTCGCGCATGATGTCGACGTTGTAGTCTTTGCGGTCGAGGATGTCGCGCAGGATCTCCACCGCGTCCCAGACGTCGGCATAGCTGGTGTACAGCGGCGTGAAGCCGAAGCGCATGATGGCCGGCTCGCGGTAGTCGCCGATGACGCCGCGCGCGATCAGCGCCGACATCACCGCGTAGCCGTGCGGATGGGTGAAGCTGACCTGGCTGCCGCGGCGCGCGTGTTCGCGCGGCGTGACCAGCCCCAGCGGATGGTCGGCGCAGCGCTGCTCGACCAGCATGATGAACAGGTCGGTCAAGGCCAGCGACTTGGCGCGGATGGCGGCCATGCTGGTCTTGGCGAACACGTCCAGGCCGCACTCGACCATCGCCAGCGACACCACCGGCTGCGTGCCGCACAGCGCGCGGCCGATGCCGTCGGTGGGCGCGAAGTCGGGCGCCATGGCGAACGGGGCGGCGTGGCCCCACCAGCCCGACAGTGGCTGCTGGAAGCGCTCCTGGTGCTTGCGCGGCACCCAGATGAAGGCCGGCGAACCGGGGCCGCCGTTCAGGTATTTATAGGTGCAGCCCACGGCCAGGTCGGCGCCGTCGGCGTTCAGGTCGACCGGCACCGCGCCGGCCGAGTGCGCCAGGTCCCAGACGATCAGCGCGCCGGCCGCGTGGGCCAGGGCGCTGGTGGCGCGCATGTCGTGCTGGTAGCCGGTGCGGTAGTTGACGTGGGTGAGCAGGACGACGGCGGTGTCGGCGCCGATGGCGGCCGGCAGTTCGTCCACCGAGTCGACCAGCTTGACGCTGTAGCCGCGCTCCAGCCAGGTACTCAGGCCCTGGGCCATGTAGATGTCGGTGGGGAAGTTGGAGCGTTCGGTGACGATCACGCGGCGCGCGGCGCTGGCCGGATCGCCGGCCTGCATGTGCAGCGCGGCGGCCAGCGCCTTGAACAGGTTGACCGAGGTGGTGTCGGTGACCACCACCTCGCCGACGGCGCCGCCGATCAGCGTGGCCAGGCGGTTGCCCAGGCGCTTGGGCAGGTCGAACCAGCCGGCGCTGTTCCAGCTGCGGATCAGGTCATGGCCCCATTCCCGGGCGATCACGTCCTGCGCGCGGGCCAGCGCGGCCTTGGGGCGGGCGCCTAAAGAGTTGCCATCCAGATAAATCACACGGTCGGGCAGGTCGAACTGGTCGCGCAGCGCGGCGAGCGGATCTTGCGCGTCGCGGTCCAGGCAGTCGTTGCGAGTTGTCATTATGTAACCTTCTTGCAAGGGTGGTCAAATGCTTTAGGCTTCAATAAGTTGCCAGTGTAACCCGAAAAACCGGGGCCCGACTCCGCACGGGGCCGGACCCCGGGCCGGCGGGGCGCCCGCAAACCCGCATGGATGCTGGCTTTGCGGCTTTTTTTAAATTATTTTCGATTTTTTTCAAAAAAACCCTCAAGTTCCCCAAAACGCTGCCGTTACCAGATTCATGATGAGCGGAAAAGCGCCATCAGGTTGCAGGAAGCGAGTCGAAAATAGTTCAAAATATTTTCAGCGGAACCCTAAAGTTCCTGGAAAAGCTGCCGTAACCGGGTTAGATGTAGCAAAAAAGAGTCGCTGAATCGCATTATTTTTCGTTTCATGACAGGGCTTTTTTGAAGATCTTGGACCTTAGCAAACCGGCGCCGCAAGGGCGTTGATGAGTGATTCGCGTGTGTTTGTCAGACAAACACCGACGGGTCGCGTTCGCTATTTCCCGACGAAAAATACGGAGGACATCCTCTACTCGTATTTTTGTTGCTCCCGCAGAATGTATCTCACTGGAAACGCAATTGTGTTCCGCAGTGCAGATAACGGACTAGGAGATGGAAATGACCGCTAACGATATGATGGCTGAAATTCGCGACGCCAACCTGAGCTACCTGATGTTGGCCCAGCAGATGATCCGCGCCGACAAAGTCACCGCGATCTTCCGCCTCGGCATCGCCGCCGAGATCGCCGACCTGATCGAAGGCATGAGCAACGCGCAAATCCTGAAACTGGCAGGCGGCAACATGATGCTGGCCCGCTTCCGCTTCGACGACAGCGCCATCCTGTCGATGCTGACCAACTACAATAAAGACCGCGTGCTGGCCCAGTCGCACGCCGCCATCCTGATGGCCGGCCAGGCCGTCGAAGAAATCGCTTAACCCACGCGCCGGAGCGGATCATGAGCAAGAAAAGCGTAGTGACGGAAGCCCAGGAAATCCAGCTGGCCATCGAACTGATCCAGCTTGGCGCGCGCCTGCAGTTGCTGGAGTCCGAAGTGTCGCTGTCGCGCGAGCGCCTGCTCAAGCTGTACAAGGAACTCAAGGGCGTGTCGCCGCCCAAGGGCATGCTGCCCTTCTCCACCGACTGGTTCCTGACCTGGCAGCCCAACATCCATTCCTCGCTGTTCATCAACATCCACAAATTCCTGACCGAGCACGCCGGCGCCACCGGCATCGAGGCGGTCATGAAAGCCTACAAGCTGTACCTGGAACAAATGCCGCCGGAGGCAGGGGAGGAGCCGCTGCTGTCGCTGACGCGCGCCTGGACCCTGGTGCGCTTCTTCAGCGGCAAGATGCTGGAGCTGGCCCCGTGCGGCAAGTGCCAGGGCAAGTTCGTGGTCAACTGCATGGACCTGAACGGCAGCTATGTCTGCGGCCTGTGCCACATGCCCTCGCGCGCCGGCAAGACCAAGAAGGCGCGCGACGCCGATGTCCTGGCCGCGTGAGCCGGCCCGGTCCCGATCCCTACCTGGCGCGCATCGCCCGCGCGCCCGCCGTGCGGGCGCTGCTGATTCAATGCGGCGCCGCGCCGCTGACGCTGGCCATCCTCTATGTGATGGCCAGTTTTCGTTTACCCGTCGATGTGTGGAGCGCGGCCGCCGTGCAGGGCCTGCTGGCGGCCGGCCTGACCTGGAAGCTGGGCCTGGCCGCGTGGTGGCGCGCCATCCAGCTGCTGTTCCCGGTCGCGCTGCTGGCCGCGCTGGCGCTGCGGCTGCCGCCGTGGCTGTTCCTGGCCGGCTTCCTGTTTCTGCTCGGCCTGTACTGGTCGACCTTCCGCACCCAGGTGCCGTACTACCCGTCGCAGCCGGCGGTGTGGGATGCGGTACGTCAAATTCTGCCGCCACCGGCGGCCGGCGGCGCGCCGCCGCGGGTGATCGATATCGGCAGCGGCCTGGGCGGGCTGGTGCTGTACCTGGCGCGCCAGCGGCCGGACGCCGGGTGCGAGGGCATCGAGCTGGCGCCGCTGCCGTGGCTGGTCAGCCGGCTGCGCGCGGCCGCCAGCGGCAGCCGCGCCCGCTTCACCCTGGGCGATTACGAAAAGCTCGATTTCGGCCGCTACACGCTGGTGTTCGCCTACCTGTCGCCGGCCGCCATGCCCGGCCTGTGGCGCAAGGCGGCGGCCGAGATGCGGCCCGGCGCCATGCTGGCCAGCTACGAATTCGCTATCGACGCCCGTGCGCCCGACCGCACCATCCACGCCACAGGGGCCGAGGATGCCCTCTACATATGGTACTTTTAAGCATCATTTCGCGTTATTCACTTGCCCGCTCCCCCCTAGTCACGCTATTGTAGTTCTACATGTAAATTTATTGAAATCGGGCGATTGTTAGGTATGATACCGCCCGTTTTCATACCGGGGAGTCAGGGCGCTTTGTTAGTCATAATTGGATATGTAGTGGTCTGCGTCGGCGTGTTCGGCGGCTTCGCCATGAATGGCGGGCATCTGGCCGCACTGCTGCAGCCGCTGGAGCTGGTGATGATAGGCGGCGGCGCGCTTGGCGCTTTCCTGGTCGGCAACAACGCCAAGGCCCTGAAGGCCACGCTGGCCGCGATTCCCACCCTGTTCAAGGGCTCGCGCTACACCCGCGACTTGTACATGGAGCTGATGTCGCTGCTGTTCGATGTGCTGTCCAAGGTGCGCAAGGAAGGCTTGATGTCGATCGAAGGCGATATCGACAGCCCGGAGCAGAGCCCGCTGTTCAGCAAGTATCCGAGCGTGCTGGAGGACCATCACATCGTCGAGTTCATGACCGACTACCTGCGCCTGATGGTGTCCGGTAATATGGATGCGTTCCAGATCGAGAACCTGATGGACAACGAGATCGAGACCCACCACCACGAGCACGCCGTGCCGGCGCACGCCATCGCCAAGCTGGGCGACGGCATGCCGGCCTTCGGCATCGTGGCCGCGGTGATGGGCGTGGTGCACACGATGGAATCGGTGGGCTTGCCGCCGGCCGAGCTGGGCATCCTGATCGCGCACGCGCTGGTCGGCACCTTCCTCGGCATCCTGCTGGCCTACGGCTTCGTCGGCCCGCTGGCCAGCCTGCTGGAACAAAAGCTGGACGAATCGACCAAGATGTACCAGTGCGTGAAGGTCACGCTGCTGGCCAGCCTGAACGGCTACGCGCCGGCGCTGGCGGTGGAGTTCGGCCGCAAGGTCCTGTACTCGACCGAGCGCCCCAGCTTCGCCGAGCTGGAGGACCATATCAAGAAATCGAAGTCCAAGTGAGCGCGCGCATGAGCGTCAGCGCCCGAGCAACCTTAAGGAATCGCCATGGCTGAAGAAGGCTTGCGGCCGATTATCGTCAAGCGCATCAAGAAGGGCGGCGGCGGCCACCATGGCGGCGCCTGGAAGATCGCGTACGCCGACTTCGTGACGGCGATGATGGCCTTCTTCCTGCTGATGTGGCTGCTCGGCTCGACCACCAAGGGCGACCTGAACGGCATCTCGGAATACTTCAAGACGCCGCTCAAGGTGGCGCTGCAGGGCGGCTCGGGCAGCGGCGACAGCTCGTCGGTGATCCCCGGCGGCGGCAAGGACCTGACCCGGCGCGACGGCCAGGTCAAGGCCAGCGACGATCCGCTGGTCAAGAAGACCTTCAACCTGACCGCCGCCAAGGCCGCGCTGGAGGCCGAGGAGAACCAGCGCCTCAAGGCGCTCAAGGCCAAGATCGAGGCGCAGATCGAGGCCAACCCGCTGCTCAAGAAATACAAGGACCAGCTGCTGCTCGACATCACCAGCGAGGGCCTGCGGATCCAGATCGTCGACGAGCAGAACCGTCCGATGTTCGCGCTGGCCAAGGCCGAGCTGCAACCGTACACGCGCGAGATCCTGCACGCGATCGGCTTCGTGCTGAACGACGTGCCCAACAAGATCGGCCTGTCCGGCCACACCGACTCGACGCCGTATTTGAGCGACGCCGGCTACAGCAACTGGGAATTGTCGGCCGACCGCGCCAACGCCTCGCGCCGCGAGCTCATCGCCGGCGGCATGGCCGACAACAAGGTGCTGCGGGTGGTGGGCCTGGCCTCGGCCGCCCACCTGGACAAGGCCGATCCGTTCAACCCGATCAACCGCCGCATCAGCATCATCGTGATGAACAAGCGCACCGAGGAAAACGTGATGCGCGACGGCGCCCGCCAGATGGAGGTGGGCGCGGACGAAGCGGCGCCGGCGCCGGCGCCCGCGCCGTCCGGCCCGCCGGTGCGCAAATAAAGCAGGTGGAGTGACGAGACTGTTATGACGAGAAAAAAAATCCTGGGCTCCCATGTCAAGCGCCTGCTGTCGGGCGTGTCCGACCATGGGCGCAAGCATCTGACCGAAGTCGAGACCGACCTGATCCAGACCGGCCTGCTGCTGGAGGAGGCGATCGAAAAGCTGTCCTTCAACTTCATGGCCATCCACCAGGCGGTCGAGGCCGAGCAAGCCACGATCCGGCTGCTGCTGGACGGCGGCACCGCCACGCCCGAGCAGCGCGCCCAACTGGAATCGCTGCAGGGCCAGGTGGGCGGCTATGTGAACGCCGCCATCACCAGCCTGCAGTTCCAGGACATGACCAGCCAGCTGCTCGACCGCACGCTGAAACGCGTGACCGGCCTGCGCGAGTTCCTCGGCACGCTGGGCGCGCACGGCGCCGAGATGCTGCCCGAGAGCGACAACGAGGAGATCGTCGCGCTGCTGGGCAAGGTCAGCATGGCGCTGGCGATCCAGAGCCTGGAGCTGCGCAGCGTGCTGCGCAAGGCCGTCAGTCAACAACACCTGGAGAGCGGCGACATCGAATTATTCTAGACGCCGCAACCTGCCGATTGAACTACCCGGACTCCGCGTCCCGCATTTAATGAGTGAGAGCAAAGATGGCCAAGACAATACTTGCAGTTGATGATTCCAGTTCCCTGCGCCAGATGGTGGCCTTCAGCCTGAAGGCGGCCGGCTACCTGGTGGTGGAAGCGGTGGACGGCCAGGACGGCCTGGAAAAAGCCAAGCTGCAAAGCGTCGACCTGGTGCTGACCGACCAGAACATGCCGCGCATGGACGGCCTGCAGCTGATCAAGCTGCTGCGCGAACTGCCGGCCTACCAGAAGACCCCTATCCTGATGCTGACCACCGAATCGTCCGACGAGATGAAAGCCAAGGGCCGCGCCGCCGGCGCCAACGGCTGGCTGGTCAAGCCCTTCGATCCCCAGCGGCTCATCGAGGTAGTGAAGAAGGTCATCGGCTGATAAGGCGCATGCAATGATGCTGAGCGAAACTTACGGAGTATCCCCATGACCATCGATATAAGCCAGTTCTTCCAGGTCTTTTTCGATGAGGCCGAGGAGCTGCTGGCTGAAATGGAGCGCCTGCTGCTGGCCGTCGACGTCGACCATCCCGACCCCGAGGACCTGAACGCGATCTTCCGCACCGCCCACTCCGTCAAGGGCGGCGCCTCCACGTTCGGCGTCACCGACATGACCGAGGTCACCCACATCCTCGAGACGCTGCTCGACCGCGTGCGCAAGGGCGAGATGGCGCTGACCTCGGAGCACGTGGACGCCTTCCTGGCGGCCAAGGACATCCTCAAGATGCAGCTCGACGGCCACCGCCACGGCGCGGCCGTCGACCAGGACGCGGTGGGCGACGTGCGCATGATGCTGCAGTCGCTGGCGCAGGACGTGCCGCTGGCGGCGCTGGCGCCGGTGGCGCCGTCGTTCCACGCGGCCGAGGCCAAGGCGGTCGACCACAGCGGCGGGCGCCGCTACCGGCTGGAGCTGCCGGCCATGGCGCACCGCGAGGTGACCGCGCTGGGCGCCGAGCTGGGCCTGATGGGCCATGTGTCCATCACCCCGCTCGACCAGGAGCGCAACGCCATGCTGGTCACCACCCACGAGAGCCTGGACGACATCATCGCCATCTGCTCCTTCGTGCTCAACCCGGACGAGATGGTGGTGACCGAGCTGCCGGCGCTGGACGCCAAACAGGCCAGGCTGGAAAACGCCGAACGCGCCAAGGTCGAGAGCGCGCTGGGCTACGGCTTCTTCGACGAGACCGAGCTGCACCCGGCCGGCAGCGGCGAAGGCTATGGCTTCTTCCAGCCGCTCGAGGAGATCCGCGCCGCCGCCGAGGAGGGCGCCGACGACGCCCGCGGCTACGGCTTCTTCCAGCCGGTCGAGCAGATCCGCGCCGCGGCCGGCATCGTGATCGAGGCCCCGGCCGCGCAGCAGCAGGCCGCCGCCGAGGAGGAAAAAAAGGCCGCCAAGAAGGAGGAGAAGGCCGGGGCCGGCCCGGGCGCCGAGTCGTCGTCGATCCGGGTGTCGATCGAAAAGGTCGACCAGCTGATCAACCTGGTGGGCGAGCTGGTCATCACGCAGGCGATGATCGAGCAGCGCGTCGACACGCTGGACCCGATGGTGCACGAGCGCCTGTTGAACAGCGTGAGCCAGCTGACCCGCAACACCCGCGACCTGCAGGAAGCGGTGATGTCGATCCGCATGATGCCGATGGACTTCGTGTTCTCGCGCTTCCCGCGCATGGTGCGCGACCTGGCGGCCAAGCTGGGCAAGAAGGTCGACTTCATCACCAACGGCGCCGCGACCGAACTGGACAAGGGCCTGATCGAGCGCATCGTCGATCCGCTGACCCACCTGGTGCGCAACTCCATCGACCACGGCATCGAGATGCCCGAGGTGCGCCGCGCCGGCGGCAAGAGCGACGCCGGCCGCTTGTTCCTGTCGGCCTCCCACCAGGGCGGCAACATCATCATCGAGGTGTCGGACGACGGCGGCGGCCTGAACCGGGAGAAGATCCTGGCCAAGGCCCAGCAGAACGGCTTGCCGCTCTCCGAGAACATGAGCGACGCCGAGGTGTGGCAGCTGATCTTCGCGCCCGGCTTCTCCACCGCCGAGCAGGTGACCGACGTGTCCGGCCGCGGCGTGGGCATGGACGTGGTCAAGCGCAACATCACGGCCATGGGCGGGGTGGTCGACATCCGCTCGGCCAAGGGCTTCGGCACCACCATCTCGATCTCGCTGCCGCTGACCCTGGCGATCCTGGACGGCATGTCGATCCGGGTCGGCGAGGAGGTCTACATCCTGCCGCTGGGCTTTGTCATCGAGTCGCTGCAGCCGGCGCCGGAGGACGTCAAGGAAATCTCCGGCAAGGGCCGGGTGATCAAGGTGCGCGGCGAATACCTGCCGCTGGTGCCGCTGTACCAGATGTTCGGCATCACGCCGCGCTTCACCGACCCCTGCCAGGGCATCGTGGTCATCATCGAGACCGACGGCCGCAAGGCCGGCCTGTTCATCGACGACCTGGTCGGCCAGCAGCAGGTGGTGGTCAAGAACCTGGAATCGAACTACCGCAAGGTGGCCGGCATCTCCGGCGCCACCATCCTGGGCGACGGCGGCGTGTCGCTGATCCTCGACGTGGCGGCCCTGATCCGCTCCTCCCGTCAGCTCGCTGACGAACAGATTTTTAGCTAATCCCACCAAGGAAACCATCATGGCAGACGTACTTAGCACCGGGGCCAACGAAATCGCCGGCCACGAATACCTGGCCTTCACGCTCGGTTCGGAGGAATACGGCATCGACATCCTCAAGGTGCAGGAGATCCGCGGCTACGAGACGGTGACCCGGATCGCCAACGCGCCCGAGTTCATCAAGGGCGTGATCAACCTGCGCGGCATCATCATTCCGGTGGTCGACATGCGCATCAAGTTCAACCTCGGCTCGCCCGTGTACGACCAGTTCACCGTGGTCATCATCCTCAACATCGGCGGGCGCATCGTCGGCATGGTGGTGGACTCGGTGTCGGACGTGACCACGCTCACGCCCGAGCAGGTCAAGCCGGCGCCGGAGATGGGCACGGCCTTCAGTTCGGACTACATGATTGGACTGGGCACCATCGATGAGCGTATGCTGATCCTGGTGAACATCGATAAACTGATGTCGAGCGCAGAGATGGGCTTGATGGAACAGCTGGCGGCCTAGCCCACGCCCCAGCGCAGTCGCACGGCAGCGGCCACAGAGCGCGCACCATCCACTACACAATAACGGGGTCCGCAAGCAGTGCCCGGCGGACAAGCACAGACAGCATAGGGGAGAAACAACATGAATTTACGCGACTTCAAAATCGGCGCACGGCTGCGCCTGGGCTTCGGCGCCATCCTGGCCATCCTGGTGGCCATGGTCCTGATGACCAATTATCTGAACTACAGCAACAAGGGCAAGCTCACGCGCGGGCTGGAACTGTCGACCCAGAAAAACCTGCAGGCCGGCGCGATGAAGAGCGCGATGCTCGAGACCGGCATCGCGATGCGCAACATCGGCCTGCAGTCGGACGTCAGCCTGATGCAGAAGGAAGAGCAGAAGGTCAAGGACCAGCGCGCCCGCTATGAAAAAGCGCAGGCCGACCTGAGGGCGCTGGGCCTGAACGACAACGAGAAGAAGGCGCTGGCCGACATCGCCGCGCTGGACGCCGACGTCGACAAGGCCTTCAAGGAAGCCATCGGCCAGGTGCTGGCGTTCAACAGCGAGGGCGCGGCCAAGGTCATCTCCGGCCGCATCGATCCGCTCAACCAGCAGACGCTGGCGCTGATCAACAAGCTGGTCGACATGCAGCAGGCCGCCGCGCGCGACGTGATGGACAGCTCGGTCACGGCCGACCGCAGCCTGATGATGATGTTGTTCCTGCTGGGCGCGGTCGCGGTGGCGATCGGCGTGGCCTGCGCGGTGGTGATCACGCGCTCGATCACGGTGCCGCTGTCGGGCGCGGTCGAGGTGGCGCAGAAGGTGGCGGCCGGCGAGCTGACCTCGCAGGTCCAGGTCGAGGGCAAGGACGAGACCAGCGAACTGCTGCAGGCGCTCAAGGACATGAACGACAGCCTGGCCAAGACGGTCGGCGACGTGCGCAGCGGCACCGACCTGATCTCGACCGCCTCGCAGGAGATCGCCTCCGGCAACGCCGACCTGTCGGCCCGCACCGAGTCGCAGGCCAGCTCGCTCGAGGAGACCGCCTCGTCGATGGAGGAACTGACCTCCACCGTCAAGCAGAACGCCGACAACGCGCGCCAGGCCAACCAGCTGGCCGTGACCGCCTCGTCGGTGGCGGAGAAGGGCGGCACCGTGGTGGCGCAGGTGGTCGAGACCATGGGCTCGATCAAGGCCAGCTCCAGCAAGATCGTCGACATCATCGGCGTGATCGACGGCATCGCCTTCCAGACCAACATCCTGGCCTTGAACGCGGCGGTCGAGGCGGCGCGCGCGGGCGAGCAGGGCCGCGGCTTCGCGGTGGTGGCGTCCGAGGTGCGCAACCTGGCGCAGCGCTCGGCCGGCGCGGCCAAGGAAATCAAGGAGCTGATCGGCGACTCGGTCGACAAGGTCGACGCCGGCAGCAAGCTGGTCGACGAGGCCGGCCAGACCATGGGCCTGATCGTCACCTCGATCCGCCAGGTGGCCGACATCATGGGCGAGATCACCGCCGCCACCCAGGAACAGAGCAACGGCATCGAGGAGGTCAACCAGGCCATCACCCAGATGGACGAGATGACCCAGCAGAACGCCGCGCTGGTGGAGGAGGCCGCCGCGGCGGCCGAGAGCATGCAGGAACAGGCCGAGATGCTGGCCCAGGCGGTGAGCATCTTCAAGCTGTCGCACGACCAGGTGCGCCGTCCGGCCCCGGCCGTGCCGGCCCCGCGTCCGGCGCCGGCCGTCAGCGCCCGTCCGGCCCCGGCCCCGCGTCCGGCCGTGGCGGCCGCCAAGCCGGCCGCGCCGAAAAAGCTGGCGCCGGCCGCGCCGGCCGCCGGCGACGAGTGGGAAGAGTTTTAAGCAGTCCGCAGCAAGGCGGCGCCAGCGGCGCCGTCGCAGGCATTGTTGGTTTTAGATTAAGGAATACAGAACATGCCGCAAACCAAAGACACCGTCAAAGAGTTTGATTTCAACGCCAAGGACTTCGAACGCGTCCGCGGCCTGATCTACAAACGGGCCGGCATCTCGCTGGCCGACAGCAAGCAAGAGATGGTGTACAGCCGCCTGGCGCGGCGTTTGCGCGCCACCGGCATCGGCTCCTTCGGCAAGTACCTGGACGATCTGGAGGCCGGCCGGCTGGGCGAGGAATGGGAGTCGTTCACCAACGCGCTGACCACCAACCTGACCTCGTTCTTCCGCGAGGCCCACCATTTTCCGCTGCTGGCCGAACACGTCAAGCACAAGCGCGAGCCGATCAGCATCTGGTGCTCGGCCAGCTCGACCGGCGAGGAACCGTACTCGATCGCCATGACCGTGTGCGAGGCGTTCAACACGCTCACGCCCAACTGCCACATCATCGCCACCGACATCGACACCAATGTGCTGGCCACGGCCGCCAACGGCGTCTACACGATGGACCGGCTGGACAAGATGTCGCCCGAGCGCTCGCGCCGCTTTTTCCTCAAGGGCAAGGGCGACCGCGAGGGCATGGCGCGCGTGCGGCCCGAGCTGCGCAACATGATCACCTTCAAGCAGCTCAACCTGCTGGCCGACAACTGGCCGATCAGCGGCCCGTTCGACGTGATCTTTTGCCGCAACGTGATGATTTACTTTGACAAGGCCACGCAGCGCAAGATCCTGTCCCGCTTTGTCCCCCTGATGAAACCGGACGCCCTGCTGTTCGCGGGCCATTCGGAGAATTTCCTCTACGTGTCGGAGTCGCTCAAACTACGCGGCAAGACGGTGTACGAGCTGGACGATCAACACCGTGGCGCTGCCCTCAAAGCATCGCAACGCACATGAGAGTAAAACATGGACCTCGAACAATTTGCCACGAACGTGTATTACGACAGGACGTTCGACTGTGAAGCGGCCAAGATCCTGCCCGGCGAGTACTACTTCACCAACAAGGACATGTTGATCGTGACCGTGCTGGGCTCCTGCGTGTCGGCCTGCATCCGCGACCGGGTCACCGGCCTGGGCGGCATGAACCACTTCATGCTGCCCGACGGCGGCAGCGACACCAACAGCCCGGTGTCGGCCTCGGCCCGCTACGGCACCTACGCGATGGAAATCCTGATCAACGATTTGCTCAAGGCCGGCGCCAAGCGCGAGAACATGGAGGCCAAGGTGTTCGGCGGCGGCGCCGTGCTCAAGGGCTTCACCGCCATCAACGTCGGCGAGCGCAACGCGGCCTTCGTGCTGAACTTCCTCAAGGTCGAGAAGATCCGCGTGGTGGCCGAGGACTTGAACGACGTCCACCCGCGCAAGGTGTACTTCTTCCCGCGCACCGGCAAGGTGCTGGTCAAGAAGCTGATGCAGACCCACAACGACACCCTGGCCAAGCGCGAGATCGAATACGCCAGCCGCCTCAAGGTGGCGCCGGTGGGTGGCGAGATCGACCTGTTTTGATAGTGATAGTGGGCCTTTTGCCCGGAAAGTAGCGTTTTATGAAGATCAAAGTCCTGATCGTCGACGACTCCGCGCTGATCCGCAGCGTGATGAGCGAGATCATCAACAGCCAGCCCGACATGGAAGTGGTGGGCACCGCCCCCGATCCGCTGGTCGCGCGCGAGCTGATCAAGCAGACCAACCCCGACGTGCTCACGCTCGACGTCGAGATGCCCAAGATGGACGGCCTCGACTTCCTGGAAAAGCTGATGCGGCTGCGGCCGATGCCGGTGGTGATGGTGTCCTCGCTGACCGAGCGCGGCTCGGAGATCACCATGCGCGCGCTGGAGCTGGGCGCGGTGGACTTCGTGACCAAGCCGAAGATCTCGATCCAGGCCGGCATGCGCGAGTACACCGAACTGATCACCGACAAGATCCGCGCCGCCTCCAAGGCGCGCGTGCGGGCCCGCACGCTGCCGCAGGCGGGCGCCGAAGGGCAGGCCCAGCTGCCGCAGCTGCGCAATCCGCTGACCTCGTCGGAAAAGCTGATCATCATCGGCGCCTCCACCGGCGGCACCGAGGCGATCCGCGAATTCCTGATGCAGATGCCGTCCGACTGCCCCGGCATCCTGATCACCCAGCACATGCCGGAAGGTTTTACCCGCTCGTTCGCCAAGCGCCTCGATACGCTGTGCAAGATCTCGGTGCAGGAAGCGGCCGGCAACGAGCGGGTGTTGCCCGGCCACGCCTACATCGCGCCCGGCCACTCGCACCTGTACCTGACCCGCAGCGGCGCCAACTACATGACCAAGATCGACCAGGCCGAGCCGGTCAACCGCCACCGGCCCTCGGTCGACGTGCTGTTCCGCTCGGCCGCCCAGTGCGCCGGCAAGAACGCGGTGGGCGTGATCCTGACCGGCATGGGCAAGGACGGCGCGGCAGGTATGCTGGAGATGAAGGGGGCCGGGGCGTATAATTTCGCCCAGGACGAGGCCAGCTGCGTGGTGTTCGGCATGCCGCGCGAGGCGATCGCGGTCGGCGCGGCCCACGAGGTGGGGGCCTTGCAGGCGCTGCCGGGCATGGTGCTGGGCTACCTGGCGGCCCACGGCATGCGCGCTTTGCGGGTATAAAAAGCCTTAAATCGTCAAGTGTGACGTTTTACTGCTACTTTGTTCGCCTTAAAGCAACGAAAATGCTATCCTACAACTTGCTGGCAATTGTAGGCACTATTAACAACCGCGTAGAGAAACAACGGAGTAATTCATGGCTGATCCAAAGATGAAATTTTTAGTCGTTGACGATTTTTCGACGATGCGCCGCATTGTCCGGAATCTGTTGAAGGAACTGGGTTATGCCAATGTCGACGAGGCCGAGGACGGCGTGATGGCGCTGGCCAAGCTGCGTGCCGAATCGTTCGACTTCGTCGTGTCCGACTGGAACATGCCGAACATGGACGGCTTGACGATGTTGCAAAACATCCGTGCCGATCCCGCGCTGGCCAAGCTGCCGGTGTTGATGGTGACCGCCGAAGCCAAGAAGGAAAACATCATCGCGGCGGCCCAGGCCGGCGCCAACGGCTACGTGGTCAAGCCGTTCACCGCTGCAACGCTGGATGAAAAGCTGAACAAGATCTTCGAGAAGCTCGGAGCTTGATGATGGTTGAGCAACAAAGCGGCGCCATCGCGGGTGCGGTGGAGCCGAACGAGGAGTTTTTGTCGCGCATCGGTCACATGACGCGCGCCCTGCATGAAAGCCTGCGCGGCCTGGGGCTGGATAAATTGATCGAAAAAGCCGCGTCCGACATTCCGGACGCGCGCGACCGGCTGGACTACGTGGCGCGGCTCAGCGAAGACGCGGCGCAGAAAGTGTTGAACGCCACCGACGCGGCCAGTCCCTTGCAGGACCGGATCGCCGGCGACGCCAGGCAGCTGAGCGCTTCCTGGAACGGCCTGCTGGCGGCCGGCGCCTCGGACGAGCAATGGCGCGCGCTGGCGCAGCAGACCATCGCCGCGCTGGACGGCGCCACCGCCGGCACCTCGCAGACCAAGGCGCACCTGATGGACATCATGATGGCGCAGGATTTCCAGGACTTGACCGGGCAGGTGATCAAAAAAGTCACCTCGATCGCGCAAAACCTGGAGAAGCAGCTGGTGCAGATGCTGATCGACTTCGCGCCTGACCAGATGAAGAAGGAACTCGACAACGGCTTGCTGAACGGACCGCAAATCGATCCGACCCGCGAGAACGTGGTGGCTGACCAGGAGCAGGTGGACGACTTGCTGGATAGTCTGGGCTTCTGATCTGTTCCGGCCCGTTCGCCGCGGGCCCACTCCGATACGAGCATCATGCATCAGACCAATTTCATCGTTCGTGAACCGCTGCTCGATCCCAAGCAGCGTGTGGTTGGGTATGAGCTCTGCTGGCAGCAGCAGGGGGCGGCGCCGTCGTCGCCCGCCGCGCTGGAAGCGCTGCTGGACTTCGTGGCCGGCCAGGTGATCGACGACGACGACAACTGGCTGCTGCGCGACAAAATCCTGTTCCTCGACGCGGTGCCGGCCATGCTGTCGGCCGACGCGCTGCACCGGCTGCCGCCGGAGCGCACCGTGCTGTCCCTCAAAACGGCCGAACTGGCCAATCCCGACACCCTGGCCGCCGTGCAGGGCTTGCGCGCGGGCGGCGTCGGCGTGCTGCTGCGCGAGGCCGACCTGGCCCGCATCGGCAGCCGCCTGCCGACCATCGCCTCGTATGTGGAGGTGCGCTTTTCCGGCGCCGACGTCGGCAGCCAGGCGCGCGCCTACGCGGCGCTCAAGCAGTCGAGCGTGGGCATGGTGGCGCGCCCGGTCAGCAACTGGGCCGACTTCGACGCCTGCGCGGCGCTGGGCCTGAACGCCTTCGTCGGCAAGCTGCACCTGACGCCGCGCCCCAGCGCCGATGCCAAGGGCTTGAATCCGGCCCAGACCATCATCATGCAGCTGATGCAGATGGTGCGGCAGAACGCCGACATCGCCCAGCTGGAGGCCGTGCTCAAGCGCGACGCCACGCTGTCGTACAAGCTGCTGCGCTTCATCAACTCGGCCGGCTTCGGCGCCGGGCGCGAGATCCAGTCGCTGCGCCAGGCGCTGACCCTGCTGGGCTACACGCCGCTGTACCGCTGGCTGACCCTGCTGCTGGCCACGGCCAGCACCTCGGGCTATTCGCCGGTGCTGCTGGAGACGGCGGTGGTGCGCGGCCGCCTGGCCGAGCTGCTGGCGCAGGCCGCGCTGGGCAAGAGCGAGGCGGAGAATGTGTTCGTGGCGGGCATGTTCTCGCTGCTGGACCGGCTGCTGGGCATCGCCATGCAGGAGGTGCTGGCCAACATCCAGTTGTCGGACGATGTGGTGGCGGCGTTGCTCACGCGCAGCGGCAAGTACGGCCCGTATTTGGCGCTGGCCGAGGCGTGCGAACTCAATTCCGACCTGGTGGCCTCGCTGGCGGCCGGGCTCAAGCTGGGGCCCGAGGACGTCAACCGCGCCCATCTCTCCGCGCTGGCCTGGGCGCAAAACGTCGCCGCCTGATCCGTCTCAAGCAGGACGCGTGCGCGCGTTGACAGGGCAGGTTGCGGGGCGGATCATCGGCGTATGAACTCCAATGCCGACAAAGACTATATCGACGCCAAGGTGGAGGGGCTCGACGCCAGGCTGGCTGCTGCCAGCGGGACGAGCGACGCCAAGTTCGGCACGGTTGATGCCCGCTTCGACGCGGTCAATACCCGCTTCGACGCTACCGATGCCAAGCTTGAGGCCATCATGGCGAAGATCGAGAGCGCTTTCCAACGGGCCACCTCGCAGATGGTCAAATGGATGGTGGGCGTATTGGCGGCGGGGATCACCATCGTCGTCACGGTGATGACCTTCGTGCTGAACAACGCCATCCCCAAGGCGCAGCCGGTTGCGCCCGTCGCGCCGGCCGCCGCAGCGGTGCCGGCCGTGATCATCCAGGTCACGCCGCAGGGCCTCACCGTGCAGCCATTGACCCCGGCGGCGCCTGCGGCGCCACCGGTCAAACCTTAAATTTCCAGATTGTCGATCAGGCGGGTCGAGCCCAGCTTGGCGGCGGCCAGCACCACCAGCGGCGTGCCCTGCGCCAGGTCGCCCGCGCTGGGCGGCTGCAGGTCGATGCGCTTGCGGATCGAGATGTAGTCCGGCTTCCAGCCGCGCTGGGCCAGATCCTCCATCGCCTTGTGCTCCAGCTGGAACACGTCCAGATGGCCGGCGCGCACCTCGTTGGCCACAAAGTTCAGGCTCTGGTACAGGGCCGGCGCCTCGGCGCGCTCGGCCTGCGACAGGTACATATTGCGCGACGACAGCGCCAGGCCGTCGTCGGCGCGGTAGGTCTCGGCCGCGATGATCTCGGTCGGCAGCGCGAACTGGCGGCTCATGTTGCGCACGATCATCAGCTGCTGGTAATCCTTCTTGCCGAACACGGCCACGCGCGGCTGCACGCAGGAGAATAGCTTGAGCACCACGGTGGTCACGCCGGTGAAGAAGCCGGGACGGAACTCGCCCTCCAGCGTGTTGCCCAGGTCGTCCGGCGGGCGCACGCGGAACTCCTGCGGCTCCGGGTACAGGTCCTTCTCGGTCGGCGCGAACAGCACGTACACGCCTTCCTTCTCCAGCTTCTCGACGTCGGCCTGGAAGGTGCGCGGGTATTTGTCGAAGTCCTCGTTCGGGCCGAACTGCAGGCGGTTGACGAAGATCGACGCCACCACCGGGTCGCCGTGCTTGCGCGCCAGGCGCATCAGGGACAAATGGCCCTCGTGCAGGTTGCCCATGGTCGGGACGAAGGCGGTGCGCAGTTGGCCGCTGAGTTGGTCGCGCAATTCTTCTATGGAGGTGATGATTTTCATGACTTGGTCGCTATGAGCGTAATGGGAATGGATGGGGCGCCGTTCAGGCCGGCGAATACGCCAGCCGCACGTAGATCGGCGCGAACGGTTCGGCCTGGGTGATTTCGATCAGGGTTTCCTTGGCCAGCTCCAGCAGCGCGACGAAGTTCACCACCACCACCGGCACGCCGCCGGCGATGTCGAACAGGTCGGCGAACTCGACGAAGCGGCTCGACTGCAGGCGCCGCAGGATGCCGGTCATGTGCTCGCGCACCGACAGTTCCTCGCGGCTGATCTTGTGGTGCTGGGTCAGCTTGGCGCGCTTCATCACGTCCAGCCAGGCTTGCTGCAGGTCGATGGCCTCGACCTCGGGCCAGGTCGGCACCAGGCTTTGCTCGATGAAGATCTGGGTGCGCACGAAGTCGCGGTCGAGCTGCGGGATCGTGTTCAGGTCGTAGGCGGCCAGCTTGATCTGCTCGTATTCCAGCAGGCGGCGCACCAGCTCGGCGCGCGGGTCGTCGCTCTCGATGTCGAGCTCGGACGGGCGCTGCGGCAGCAGCATGCGCGACTTGATTTCGATCAGCATGGCCGCCATCAGCAGGTATTCGGCGGCCAGCTCCAGGTTGGACAGGCGGATCTGGTCGACATACTTCAGGTATTGCAGCGTCAGCTGCGCCATCGGGATGTCGAGGATGTTGAAGTTTTGCTTGCGGATCAGGTAGAGCAGCAAGTCCAGCGGGCCTTCGAAGGCGTCGAGGAAGATCTCCAGCGCGTCCGGCGGGATGTACAGGTCGTTGGGCAGCTTGAGCAGCGGCTCGCCGTACAGGCGGGCGAGGGCGGCCACTTCGGTGGTGACGGCAACCGCTTCCAGCGCGGCGGCGCCGGCGGCATCGGCGGCCTCGGCCAGCTCCGGCGACAGTGGCGCCGCCACGCCGGCGAGTTCGCCGTCGCTTGCTGGCGGCTGCGCCTCAGCCGTATCGTCTGGCAACATCCTTGCCGCCCCGGGTGCTTAGACCTTGTTCTGGTAGACGTAGGCTTGTTGCTTGATGGCCGATTTCAGCTGGCGCTCCTGCTCGTCCAGCGACACCGGCGGACGGTCCCACAGCAGGGCACGGCCCTGTTGCTGGCCCGCTTCCATGCCCGGATTCTTTTCCTTGAGCGCCTTGATGAACAGGGTGTGCTCGGATTCGTACATCGAATGTTGTTTGGAGAGTTTCATATTTTTCAAGTGGGTGGATCAGCAACGGCTATTTTACCGCGCCGCGGCAGCCGGACGCCAATCCTATCGGTGGCCGCCAGCGAGAAACGGCGGAATCGGCTATGCTTAAGTTGCAATATTGCATAGTTTCCCCCGATAAAACCCCCGATGAGCACCCGCCTGACGCCCCGCACCGTTTTCCTGCTGACCCTGCCGCCTCTGCTGTGGGCCGGCAATTCCATTGTAGGCCGGCTGGTACACGACCAGCTGCCGCCGGTGCTGCTGAACCTGCTGCGCTGGGTGCTGGCGGGCGCCATCCTGCTGCCGCTGGCCGGGCCGGTGTTCGGGCGCGCGGCCGGCATGTGGCGCTACTGGAAGCAGTACGCGCTGCTGGGCCTGCTCGGCATCGGCCTGTACAACACGCTGCAATACATGGCGCTGCAAACCTCGACGCCGATCAACGTCACCCTGGTGGCGTCCGGCATGCCGGTGTGGATGATGCTCACCGGCTGGCTGTTCTTCGGCGTGCCGGTCAGCCGGCGCCAGATGGCCGGCGCCGTGCTGTCGATCGCCGGCGTGCTGCTGGTGCTGGCGCGCGGCGAGTGGCGCCACGTGCTGGAGCTGCGGCTGGTGGCGGGCGACCTGTTCATGATCCTGGCCACCATCGCCTGGTCGCTGTACAGCTGGCTGCTGACGCGGGCGCGCGAGCCGGCCGCGCTGCGCGCCGACTGGGCCGGCTTCCTGCTGGCGCAGGTGGCGTTCGGCGTGCTGTGGTCGGGCGGCTTCGCGCTGGGCGAGCAGGCGCTGGGCGCGGCGCCGGTGCAGTGGAGCTGGCCGTTGGCCGCCGCGCTGGCCTATGTGTCGGTGGGGCCGGGCGTGATCGCCTTCCGCTGCTGGGGCGCGGGCGTGCAGGCGGCGGGGCCGGCGATCGGCGCCTTCTTCGTCAACCTGACGCCGCTGTTCACGGCCCTGCTGTCGGCCGCCTTCCTGGGCGAGGCGCCGCACGGCTACCACGTGGCCGCGTTCGCGCTGATCGTCGGCGGCATCGTGGTGTCGGCGCGCCGCTAGGCGAAAGGTTGACGGAGCGTAACAAACCGCAGGCCGGGCCACTCTACACTGCAGCTTCGCCATCTTTCTCGGGAGCGACAGCATGTGGCACAGCGCATACACCACCACCGGCGTCCTGGCGGCAGCGGCCCTGATCGGCGCCGCCATGCCTGCCCACGCGGCGCCAGCCGAACCCAGCCTGCGGGACGCGCTCGCGCCCGGCCTGCTGGGCCTGTATTCCAGCGAACGATTCAAATTGGCCACCGGCCGCTGCCAGGACTGCGCGGCGCCCGAGCAGGCGCTGTGGTACTTCAGGGACGACATGATCGCCGTGGCCAAGGCCGACCCGGCCGGCTACGCGCCACGGCTGCGGGCGCAGGAGGACGTGCAGGCATGGCTGGCCGAGACCGGCGGCCGAGCGCGCGACCAGGCGCCGCCGCTGGTGTGGATAGGCTCGCCGCATGTGGCCGAGGGCCGCCTGGGCGCCGATGCGCGGCTGGCCAGGGCCGACGGCGCGCTCTCGCTGGCGGTCGAGCTGACGCCGAAACTGTCCACCAACCGTTCCTATGTCGATCCCTCCAGCCTGGCGTTCTTTGCCGGCGGCGACGTCAAGGCCCGTGGCGCGTTGACCGAGGAACGCTTCGTGCTGCGCACGCTGTGGCCCAAGCGCTACGCGATCGGCGCGGCCGCGCCCAGCGTGCCATTGGCCGGCGGCGAGACGGTCGAAAGCCTGGTGCGCGCCGAGCAGGGCGGCGCCACCGCGCCGTTCGCCAGCCGGACCTTGTGGCGGCGCGACGGCGGCCGCGCGCCGCTGCCGCTGGCCGGCAAGCCGGTGCTGGCCTTCATGCTCAACGGCGCGCAGGGCGACGACGATGAATCCTACGGCGGCCACTTCGCCGTCGCCACCGGCCGCTTCGGCCCGGCCGGCGAATGGGACAACTGGCTGGTGAACAATTTCTACAGCCTGGCCTCGGTCAGCGAAAAGGGCATCGTCGCCTCGATCCTGCCGATGGACGCCTATATGGGCGACCTCAACAGCGGCCAGGCCTGGTACCGGCCGTCCTATATGCTGGTGGCCGTGCTGAAGGACCAGCGCGCGCCGGCGCTGTACCAGGAGGCGATCGGCCGGGTGTTCAACCATTTCTACCGGCAGGATTTCCACTACCGCCACGCCAGCACCAACTGCGCCGGCATCAACGTCGAGACGCTGCGTACGCTGGGCTGGAGGATCCCGCGCCTGGGCGGCGAGAGCCCGCTGAAGGCGGCGCTGGCCTTGCCGTACATGGCCTTGAAGGAGGTCAGCCTGGCCAGCGGCCAGAGCGCCTACGACTACCTCAAGACCGAGCGCACCGAGCTGCTGCCCTTCGCGGCCTTCAACACCATCGCCGAAGACCTGCTGACCCGCCTGGCCGTGCCGGGCCGCGCCGGACGCGAGCAGCTGGAGGCGCAACTGGGCCAGGATCTGGAAGCGCTGCTGTTCGTGCGGATACCGCAGTTCCCGTCGTCGCGCGCGTACGGCAGCGATCCGGTGCTGTCGCTGCGCGAATACGAGCGGCGCGCGCCGGCCAACCACGCGGACTGGAAAATCGTGCCGGTGGCGCCGCGCGTGCTGCCGGCCTCGTTCCGCGACGCCGGCGCGCCGAGCGAGCGCAAGCCGCCGTCGGTGCTGGCGACCTGGCTGTGGTTCGGCGTGCTGGCGGTGGCCGGGGCCGCGCTGGTGGCGCGCCTGCGCCGCCGTGCGCCGCCGCAGTCGCAGTCGCGCTAATCGCGTGAATTGCGCTAGCCGCCCGCCGCTTCCTTCAGCGCGTCGATGAACACCCGCACCTTTTGCGGCAGGTGCGGCGTGGCCGGGAACACCGCGTGGATATCGCCCTCCGGCAGCGACCACTCGGGCAGCAGCGGCAGCAGGCGGCCGGCCGCCAGATCCTCCCGCACCGAAAACAAGGTCGCGCGCAGCACGCCGTCGCCGGCCAGCGCGGCGGCGCGGCAGGCGGTGGCGGTGTTGGTCGAGAACACGATGTTGCGCATCCTGACCTCGTCGTGGTTGCCGGCCTGGTCCACCAGCGTGAAGGTGTTGGGCTGGCGCACCACTGTCAGCGAAATATAGGGCAGCGGCGCCAGCGCCTGCGGATCGGCCGGCATGCCGTGGCGCGCCACGAAGTCCGGGCTGGCCACCAGCAGGCGCACCATGCGGCCGACGCGCGCCGCCATGTAGCCGGAATCGGCCAGCTTGCCCAGCCTGACCGTGACGTCGATGCCTTCGGCGATCAGATCGATCAGGCTGTCGCCGCACACCAGTTCGACCTTCAACGCCGGAAAGCGCCGCCGCAGCTGCGACAGCACCGGCGCCACCACCATCACGCCGTAATCGATAGGCGCGGCCACCCGCAGCGTGCCCTGCGGGACGGTGCGTCCGCTGCGGGCCTGCTCGATGGCCTGTTCGGCCTGCTGCAGCAGCTGGCGGCTGGACTCGTAGAAGGCGCGGCCGGCCTCGGTCAGCGACAGCTTGCGGGTCGAGCGCAGCAGCAGGGCGACGCCGACCTCGGCCTCCAGCAACTGCATGTGCTTGCTGACCATGGACTTGGCCAGGCCCAGGCGTTCGGCGGCGGCCGTCAGCGAGCCGGCGTCCACCACGGCGACCAAGGTGATCAGGCGGTTCAGGTTGATGGTGTTTAAATCGGCCATGGCGTGTGCGGGGAATGATTGTCCACTTAGGGTGAACTGAGTGTCCTATTTTGTCCAGCTTATCAGCACGATTGTAGCTGAATATACTGGCCAGACTATCCATCGTCACAGGACATCCATCATGAAACTCTACGGCTCCCTCCTTTCCGGCCACACCCACCGCGTGCGCCTGTTCCTCAGTCTGTTGAACTTGCCGTATGAATTCGTCCAGCTCGACATGCGGGCCGGCGAACACCGCTCGCCCGAGCATCTGGCGCGCAGCCCATTCGGCGAAGTGCCGGTGCTGGAAGACGGCGACGTGACCATCCCCGATTCGACCGCGATCCTGGTCTACCTGGCCTTGAAATACGACGACAGCGGCCGCTGGCTGCCGCGCGAACCGGTGGCGGCGGCCACGGTGCAGCGCTGGCTGTCCAACGCCTCGGGCAAGATCGCCTACGGCCCGTGCGTGGCGCGGCTGGTGGTGGCGTTCGGCATGCCGTTCGATCACGAGCGCGCCAAGAGCATCGCGGTGCGCCTGTTCGACGCGATGGAGGTGGAACTGGCCGGCCGCCGCTTTGCGCTGGGCGAGCAGGCCAGCATCGCCGATGTCGCCGCATTCAGCTACATCGAGCATGCGCCGGAGGGCGGCGTCTCGCTCAAGCCTTACCCGAACATCCGCGCCTGGCTGGCCAATGTGCGCGCGCTGCCGGGCTTCGTGGCGATGCAGGCCACCGCCTGCGGCCTGGCGCCCGAAATCATTTAAATCATTTAAGCGGAGGCCATCATGAGCGTTACCCCATTCCATGCGGGCGAACTGGCCATCCAGCAGCGGGTGGGCGTGCGCGAACAGATGGCTGGTGCAGGCAGCGCCGGTGTGCGCGACTACATGCCGGACCAGCATCGCCAGTTCTTCGGCGAGCTGCCGCTGTTCTTTATCGGCGCGCTCGATGGGGCGGGGCAGCCGTGGGCGACCATGTTGGTCAACGACGCCGGCTTCGTCTCCACGCCCGATGCGCGCACGCTGCGCGTCGACGGCGGCATGCTGGCCGGCGATCCGCTGCAAGGCCAGTTGCGCGTGGGCGCCCACATCGGCGGACTGGGACTGGTGCCGGCCACGCGCCGGCGCAACCGCGTCAACGGCGTGATCGCGGCGATGGACGAGGGCCGCATGCAGGTGGCGGTGACGCAGAGCTTCGGCAACTGCCCGCAGTACATCCAGGACCGCGTGCAGACGCCGGTGCCGGCCGCGCCCACGCCGCTGGTGCTGCGCGCCGACGCGCTGAGCGCGCAGGACCGCGAGTTGATCGCCCGCGCCGATACCTTCTTCATCGCCAGCGCCAACCTGGAGACCGAGGCGGGGCGCGGCGTGGATGTCTCGCATCGCGGCGGCCGGCCCGGCTTTGTGCGGATCGACGACGAGCGCACACTGACGTCGCCTGAATTTGTCGGCAACTTCTTCTTCAACACCATGGGCAATCTGCTCGCCCATCCGCGCGCGGGCCTGCTGTTCATCGACTTCGAGCGCGGCGACATGCTGCACGTGGCGGTGGACGCGGAGATCATCTGGGAAGGCGCGCAGCTGCGGGCCTTCGCCGGCGCCGAGCAGCTGCTGCGTTTTCACGTGCGCGAGGTGGTGCGCAATGTCGGCGCGCTGCCGTTCCGCTGGAGCGCGCCCAAGCCCGCCGCGCAGGTGGCGCGCACCGGCATCTGGGAGGAGGCGGATCGCGTGCTGCAAGCGGCCGCGCTGACCAGCGCGTGGCGGCCCTACACCGTGGCCGAGGTGGTGCGCGAAAGCGCCACCGTGCAATCGTTCTATCTGGAGCCGGCGGACGGCATGGCGGTGGCCGCGCATGTGCCGGGCCAGTTCATCTCGCTGCGCGCGCCGGCGGACGGCGAGGCCGCGCCGCGCATCCGCAGCTACACCTTGTCCGACGCGCCGAACGGGCGCCGCTACCGCATCAGCGTCAAGCGCGACGGCGCCGTCTCCGGCTGGCTGCACGACCATCTGGCGCCGGGCGCGCGCGTCGAGCTGCTGGGGCCCGGCGGCGATTTCGTCTTCGAGCGGGGCACGCGGCGTCCGGCGGTGCTGCTGTCGGCCGGCATCGGCATCACGCCGATGATCGCCATGCTGAACGGCTTGCTGGTGAACGGCAGCCGCACGCGCCACCGGCATGCCATCCACTTTTTTCATGGCGCGCGCAACCGCGACGAGCATGCGTTTGCAGCGCATCTGCAGGCGATGGCGGCGGGCCACCGCAACCTCAATGTCCACATACGCTACAGCGGCGGGGAGGGCGAACGCAGCGAGATCGCCAACTGGCAGGCCAGCAGCGGCCGCATCGACCTCGATTGGCTGAAATCACAGCTGCCGTTCGACGATTACGATTTCTACCTGTGCGGCCCGGCGTCCTTCATGCAGCAGATGTACGATGGCCTGCGCGGCCTGAACGTCGCCGATGCGCGCATCCGCTTCGAGGCCTTCGGGCCGGCCAGCGTGCGGCGCGACGCCAAGGCGGCAGCCAACGCCACCGAGCGTCCCGGCCCGCCGGCCGCGCCGGTGCCGGTGCAGTTCGCGCAATCCGGCGTGACGGCGATGTGGGACGGCAGCGCGGACAGCCTGCTGGCGCTGGCCGAAGCCAAGGGCGTGCCGGCCGAGTCGAGCTGCCGCTCCGGCCAGTGCGGTGCCTGCGCGGTCGGCCTGGTTGGCGGCGCGGTCGAATACACCCGCGCCTGTGCCGCCGACATCGCGCCGGGGCAGGTGCTGCTGTGCTCCGCCGTCCCCGCCGCTGGCGGCGCGGCCATCACGCTGGCGCTGTAAGGCCGCGCGTCTCAGGGACAGGCGCCGATGACGTAGTAGCCGGCCGCCGTCTGCGCCAGCATCGTGGTGTAGAACAGATTATCCAGACCCATGTTCTGATTGGAGCCGTTGGCCAGCGCGTAGCCGCCGCTGTCGTGCGCGCGGCCCGCGTGCACATGGGCGTAGTTGCTGGCGCTGACGGCGGTGCAGCTCCACGCCGGCGCGGTGGTGACGTTGATCGCGTTCGACAGCGCGCTCTCGCCGGCCGAACCCACCGCCGATACGGCGAAGCTGTAGCTGGTGCCGGCCGCCAGCCCGGTTGCGGTGTAACTGGTGGCGCTCAACGGCGACGCGTTCAACTTGCCGCCGTTGCGGTAGACGTTGTAGCCGGTGGCGCCGTTGACGGCGCTCCAGGCCAGCGCCACGGCGCTGGAGGTGGGCGTGCCGGCGCTCAGGCCTGTCGGTGGCGGCAGCACCGGCGCGCTGCCAACCAGGAACTGCGCCAGCGGACAGGCAGTCGAGACCTGGCCGAGCGTGTCGGTGGCGGTGACGCTTCCGGTGTAGTAGCCGCTGGCCACGTTGTAGCTCTTGCTGAAGCTGGCCCCGCTGCCGGCCGCCGCATCGTTGATCGCGGTGGGGCCGTTCAGCTGCACCGCGTAGCTGGCGACGCCGCCGCTGGCCGTGGCCGCGCCGCTGACGGTCACGCCGCTGCCGCTGACCACCGTGGTGCCGCAGGAGTTCATCACCGGCCCCGCCGTCGACGACACGCGCAGATTATTCTTGAACCAGAAATCCATGACGAAGGCCGGGTAGTTGACCTTGGTGCTGTCGACGAAGTTGGCGTTCTGGCCGCCGCTGCCGGCCGGCCACGCGTGGCCCATGCCGGTCACGGTGATCTCGTGCGTGCGCAGCTTGCCGTTGCTGTCGGTGTAGGGCACGTTGCTGCCGCCGCCGGCCACCGACACCGCGCCGCCCTTGCTGTAGCTGCCGCCGTAGGCCAGGCGGATGCCGGCCGTGTCGATCGGCCCGTAGGCCTGGGCCACCGTGAAATCGGACGTGCCCCAGATGGCGCCGGCGATCTGCGTGGCGAAGGCGCTAGCATTGGAGCCCGCCATCGCCTTGCACTGATTGCCCGCCGTGGTGGCGGTATAACCCGACGGCACGGCGCCGATCTGCGCGGTGGTGGTGCCCGGCGGCGGGCCGGCGTTGATGCCGACGCCGGCGAAGATGTCCGGCGCCAGGCAGCCCAGCACCATGGTCTCGCCGCCGCCCGACGACAGGCCAGTCACGTACACCTGTTTGGGATCGATGGCGTACTGCGGATCGTTGACGAAGCGGCTCACCAGGTCGAGCAGGATGGCGTCGTGGCCGGGTGCGCTGCGTGTGTGCGTGGTGTTGGCGTAGTCCCAGCAGTGGTTGTTGTAGACGTTGCCGGTGGCGTTGGGCGCGAGGATCACGGCGCCGTATTGATCGGCCACCGCCTTCCAGTTAAAGCCGCCATCGCTGGCGCTGTCGATCACGTCGCCGGCCGCCGTCTGCAGGCAGCCGTGCAGCACCAGCACCAGCGCGCGCTTGCCGCCCAGCGTGGGCTGCGACGCGGGCCAGTAGAAGTAGCCGGTGAGATTGCCGCCGTTGACGCTGTCGGCGGCCCAGGTCTGCTGGGCGCTCCACGCGCCGGGATCGGCCGTCGCCGCTTGCGCGAAGCAAGCCGCCAGCAGGATCGTACAGGCGAATATATGCGACACCAATCGCTTGATGTGGTTGGCCATGATAGTCTCCGTTGTCGTTGTGTGGGTGCGCCGGCGGCAGGAAAATAGTAGTTCAAAAAAGCGCGCGCACGCGCACCCCAGTATTTTTACTGTTGTGCAAACGGCGGGGTGTGAATTCAGCCCAGCGACTTGATGTAGCGGGGATCGATCTGCGCGCAGTAGCCGGCGCAAGCCTGACGGGCGGCGTTGGCGGCGGCGTGCACCAGCATCTCGGCGTTGGAGTGGAAGCACATCGACACGATGATGGCCGGCGGCTCCGGCTGCACCGGCAGTTCGATGAACTCGCCGTTCTTGAGCGCGTCGACCACGAACAGGCTGGGGATGGCCGCCACGCCGTAGCCGTCCTTCACCAGCTGCACGATGGCCGCCACCGACGGCGAGCAGGTGATGCGGGTCTGCTCCAGCGGCACCATCGCCAGGTTGGCCATCTTGCTGACGATGGCCTCGATCATGCGCTGCGGCGCGGTGCCGCGGCCGAAGGTCAGGATGGGCAGGGCCAGCAGGCGCTGGTTCAGGCCTTCCTTGCGCGTGTCGATCAGGCCCTTGCGGGCGATCCAGTGCAGCGGATACACGGCCAGCGCTTCGGAGACGATGTCGCTGCTTTCGACGCCCTCGACCTGGATCACCAGATCGAGCTCGCGCGAGCGCAGACGCCGCTCCAGCACATTGCTCATGTCGACGGTCAGGTCGACCTCCAGCTCCGGATACATGGTGTTCAACTCGCGGATGTACTGCGCCAGCCAGCTGTGCACCACCGATTCGATCACGCCCACGCGCAGGCGGCCGCGGATGGCGCTGTCCTTCTGCGCCGCCGCCATCAGCCGGCGCGTGGCGTCGACCACCGCCTTGGCGTGGCCCAGCAGGTATTCTGCGTTGGCGGTCAGGCGGAAGTCCTTGCTGGTGCGGTCGATCAGCTCCGTTTGCAGCTCCTCCTCCAGCGTCTTGATGCGCAGCGAGATGGCGGCCGGCGTCGCGTGCAGCGCGCGGGCTGTGGCGCGGAAGCTGCGCAGTTGGGCCAGGGTGACGAAGGTTTCCAGGAAGCGGGTGTTCATGGCAAACAAGAATACCTTAACCTGGCGCACCAAGATAGCGCAGAGTGGTAAGAAAAACTATACAACAACAGCAAAAATAACTAGATGGCGTGTAGGGTTATTCAAGTTTATTCTTAACTCAAGCAAGTTATTCACGATTTGATAGCGATGAACGAGACCAGCGCCATGACCCCGATCGAATTACGTCACAAAGTACGCAGCGGCGAATTCCGCCTGCCGACCTCCGGCTACTGCGGCCAATACGCCCAGGCCAACCTGGTGATCCTGCCGCAGGCGCATGCCGACCAGTTCCTGCTCTTCTGCCAGCGCAATCCGCGTTCCTGCCCGCTGCTGGCGGTGGGCGAGCCTGGGCAGTGGAACGTGCCGCGCCTGGGCGCCGACATGGACCTGCGCAGCGACGTCCCCGGATACAACATCTATCGCGGCGGCCAGCTGGCGTCGCAAACCCACGCGCTGCACGAGGTGTGGCGCGACGACCTGGTGGTGTTCGCCATCGGTTGCTCGTTCTCGTTCGAGCAGATGCTGATCGAGGCCGGCATCCAGCTGCGCCACATCGAGCAGCGCCGCAACGTCGCCATGTACCGCACCCATATCCGCAACCACAGCGCCGGCCCGTTCGGCGGCGAGATGGTGGTGTCGATGCGGCCGATGAAGGCGGCCGACGCCATCCGCGCGATCCAGATCACCAGCCGCTATCCGGCGGTGCACGGCGCGCCGGTGCACCTGGGCGATCCGTCGCTGATCGGCATCGCCGACATCGCGCGGCCCGAATACGGCGATCCGGTCGAGATCATGCCGGACGAGATACCGGTCTTCTGGGCATGCGGCGTGACGCCGCAGGAAGCCCTACGCCACGCGCGCCTGCCGCTGGCGATCACCCACCAGCCGGGCTACATGCTGGTGACGGACATACTCAATTCATCTTTAGCAGCGTTCTGATTTAAAACCAAAGTGGCACCCGCGACGGACCCGCACAGCGCGTCCGCAGGGGAGTGCTACGCCTGACAAAAGGGGACCACCATGAACACCAGAGCACTATCAACCACCCAGCCGGAGGGATTCTTCTCCTGGTTCCACGCCTTGACCGGCAAGGAGCGCCGCACCTTCTGGAGCTGCAAGATCGGCTACGCGCTCGACGCGATGGACACGCAGTTCCTCAGCTTCGTGATCCCGACGCTGATCGCCACCTGGGGCCTGTCCAAGGGCGACGCGGGCCTGATCGGCACCGTCACCTTGCTGACCTCCGCCGCTGGCGGCTGGATCGCCGGCATCCTGTCGGATCGCATCGGCCGCGTCAAGACGCTGCAGCTGACCATCCTGTGGTTCGCCTTCTTCACCGTGTTGTGCGGACTGGCGCAGAACTTCACCCAGCTGCTGGTGGCGCGCGGCCTGATGGGCTTCGGCATGGGCGGCGAATGGACCGCCGGCGCCATTTTGATCGGCGAGGTAATCCGCGCCAAGGACCGCGGCAAGGCGGTCGGCATGGTGCAGGCGGGATGGGCGATCGGCTGGGGCGTGTCGGCGCTGCTGTATGCGCTGATGTTCTCGCTGCTGCCGGCCGAGTGGGCATGGCGCTCGCTGTTCCTGCTGGGGATCTTGCCGGCGCTGTTCGTGATCTTCATCCGCCGCTTCGTCGATGAACCCGAGGTGTTCGTGGCGCAGCAGAAGAAGGTGGCGCCGGCCGATCGGGCCTCGTTCGCGCAGATATTCGCGCCGAAAATGCTGAGCACAACGCTGCGCGCCGTGCTGCTGACCACCGGCGCCCAGGGCGGTTACTACGCCATCACCACCTGGCTGCCGACCTTCCTCAAAACCGAGCGCCATCTGACGGTGCTGGGCACCGGCGGCTACCTGGCGATGGTGATCGTGGGCTCCTATGTGGGCTACATCGTCAGCGCCTTCCTGACCGACTACCTGGGCCGCAAGAAGAACTTCATCCTGTTCGCCACCGGCTCGCTGTGCATCGCGCTGGCCTACACCCGGCTGCCGGTGACGGACGGCGTGATGCTGTTCCTCGGTTTCCCGCTGGGCTTCTGCGTGTCCGGTGTGTTCAGCGGCATGGGCGCCTTCCTGACCGAATTGTTCCCGACCGAGATACGCGGTTCGGGCCAGGGCTTCAGCTACAACATGGGCCGCGCCATCGGCTCGCTGTTCCCGCTGATGATAGGCATGAGCAGCCAGTCGATGGCGCTGGGCGAGGCGATCGGTGTGTTCGCAGGCACCGCCTACGGCGTGATGATCCTGGCCGCGCTGACGCTGCCCGAAACCGCCGGCAAACAACTTGAATCCTGAATCAAAAAGGTAAGACCATGAAAAACGACATCCCCGCTCAACAACTCCGCTGGCAGTTCTGGGTCGACCGTGGCGGTACATTCACCGACATCGTCGCGCGCCGTCCGGACGGCAAGCTGGTCACGCACAAGCTGCTGTCCGAGTACCCGGAGCGCTACGACGACGCCGTCACGCAGGGCATGCGCGACATGCTGGGACTGAAGACCGGCGATCCGCTGCCGGCCGGGCAGATCGAAGTGATCAAGATGGGCACCACCGTCGCCACCAACGCGCTGTTGGAGCGCAAGGGCGCGCGCACCGCGCTGGCGATCACGCGCGGCTTCGCCGACCAGCTGCGCATCGGCTACCAGGACCGGCCGGACATCTTCGCCATGCGCATCGAGCTGCCGGACCTGATCTACGAAAAAGTGATCGAGATCGATGAGCGCATCGGCGCGCGCGGCGAGGTGCTGGAGGTGCCGGACGAGGAGCACCTGCGCGGCCAGTTCGTGGCGCTGCGCGCCATGGGCATCGACGCCATCGCCATCGTGCTGATGCACGCCTACCGCTATCCGCAGCACGAGCAGCGGCTGCAGGCGCTGGCCGAGGAGGTGGGCTTCACGCAGATATCCGTCAGCCACCAGGTCAGCCCCTTGATGAAGATCGTCGGCCGGGGCGATACCACGGTGGTCGATGCCTACCTGTCGCCGGTGCTGCGCGATTACGTGTCGCGGGTGTCGGCCGACACCGGCGACGTGCGCATCATGTTCATGCAGTCCAACGGCGGCCTGACCGACGCCGGCCGCTTCCAGGGCAAGGACGCGATCCTGTCCGGCCCTGCCGGCGGCATCGTCGGCGCGGTCAAGAGCTGCGAGGCGATCGGCCTGAAACAGGTGATCGGCTTCGACATGGGCGGCACCTCGACCGACGTGGCCCACTACGACGGCGCCTACGAGCGCGTGTTCGAGACCGTGGTGGCCGGCGTGCGGGTGCGCGCGCCGATGATGCACATCCATACCGTGGCGGCGGGCGGCGGCTCGATCTGCAGCTTCGAGAACGGCCGCTTCAAGGTCGGGCCGGAATCGGCGGGCGCCAATCCGGGGCCGGCCAGCTACCGCAAGGGCGGCCCGCTGACCGTCACCGACTGCAACGTGATGCTGGGCCGTATCCAGCCGGAGCACTTCCCGCGCGTGTTCGGCCCGAACGGCGACCAGCCGCTGGACCGCGACGTGGTGGTGCGCGCCTTCGGCGAACTGGCCGAGAAGATCGCCCGCGAAACCGGCACGCGGCTGTCGCCGTCCGCCGTGGCCGACGGCTTCCTGGCGGTGGCGGTCGACAACATGGCGCAGGCGATCAAGTCGATCTCGGTGGAGCGCGGCTATGACGTCAGCCGCTACGCCATGTGCTGCTTCGGCGGCGCCGGCGGGCAGCACGCCTGCCGCGTGGCCGATGTGCTGGGCATGACCAAGATTGTGATCCATCCGTTCGCCGGCGTGCTGTCCGCGTTCGGCATGGGCCTGGCCGACATCCGCGCCATGCGCGAGGGCGCGGTCGAGCAGCCTTTGAGTGAGGCCACGCTGGCCGATCTGGGGCCGCAACTGGTGGCGCTGGCGCGCGACGCCGCCACCGAACTGCTGGAGCAGCAGGTGGCGCAGGAGGACATCCGCGTCGAACTGTGCGCGCGCCTGAAGTACCAGGACAGCGATTCCGCCTTCGTCATTCCGCTGGACGGCATGGCCGAGATGAGCGAGGCCTTTGCGGCGCTGTATCGCGGCCGTTTCGGCTTCGTCATGGAAGGCCAGCCGCTGGTGATCGAATCGGTGTCCGCCGAAGCGATAGGCGCGGGCGACGGCGCCGACTTCGTCATCGAAGTGCCGGCCGGCGGTGGCGGCGATTCGCCGGGCCGCGTCTACAGCTATGTCGATGGTCAGACCGTACCGATCGCGCTGCACGTGCGCGCCGAGCTGCCGGTGGGCAGCCGCGTGGCCGGCCCCGCGCTGATCCGCGAGGAGATCGCCACCACCGTGGTGGACGCCGGCTGGACCGCGCGCGTGCTGCCCGACCACACGCTGATGCTGGAGCGCAGCGCGGCCGCCGGCAGCGCGCACAAGATGACCACCGCCGTGCATCCGATTCATCTGGAGATATTCAACAACCTGTTCATGGCGATCGCCAAGCAGATGGGCACCACGCTGGAGAACACCGCCTACTCGGTTAACATGAAGGAGCGGCTGGACTTCTCCTGCGCCATCTTCGACCGCCACGGCAACCTGATCGCCAACGCGCCGCACATTCCCGTGCATCTGGGCTCGATGAGCGACAGCGTGTTGTGCGTCATCCGCCAGCATGCGGCCACGATGGCGCCGGGCGATGCGTATGTGCTCAACGTGCCGTACAACGGCGGCACCCACCTGCCGGACATCACCATCGTCTGCCCGGTGTACGGCGACAGCGACAAGCCGCTGTTCTACGTCGCCGCGCGCGGCCACCACGGCGACGTCGGCGGCATCACGCCCGGCTCCATGCCGCCCAACAGCACCAGCATCCTGGAGGAGGGCGTCCTGCTCGATAACATTAAGATCGTCGACAAGGGCGTGTTCATGGAGCCGCTGGTGCGCGAGCTGTTTGGCGCCGGCCCTTGGCCGAGCCGCAATATCGACCAGAACATCGCCGACCTGATCGCCCAGCTGGGCGCCTGCGAGACCGGTGCCAACGAGCTGCTGAAGGCCGTGGCCTGCTACGGCGAGGACGTGGTGCTGGCCTACATGCAGCACGTGCAGGACAACGCCGAGGCGGCGGTGCGCAAGGCCATCGGCGGCCTGCGCGACGCCAGCTTCGCCTACGAGATGGACGACGGCGCGGTACTGAAGGTGAAGCTGACCATCGACCATGCCAGCCGCAGTGCCACGGTGGACTTCACCGGCACCAGCGAGCAGCGTCCGACCAACTTCAACGCGCCGCTGTCGGTCTGCAAGGCGGCCGTGCTGTACGTGTTCCGCACGCTGATCGACAGCGACATCCCGATGAACGAGGGCGTACTGAAGCCGCTCAAGCTGATTATCCCGGAAGGCTCGATGCTCAATCCGCGCTATCCGGCGGCGGTGGTGGCGGGGAATGTGGAGGTGTCGCAGTACGTCACCGACGCGCTGTATGGCGCGCTGGGCGTGATGTCGGCCTCGCAGGGCACGATGAACAACTTCACCTTCGGGAATGCGGAGCACCAGTACTACGAGACCATCGCCGGCGGTTCCGGCGCGGGGCCGGGCTTCGACGGCACGGCGGCGGTGCAGACGCACATGACCAACTCGCGCATGACCGATCCCGAGGTGCTGGAATGGCGCTTCCCGGTGCTGGTGGAAACGCACGCGATCCGGCGCGGCAGCGGCGGCGAGGGTGCGCAGCGTGGCGGTGACGGAGCCTTGCGCCGCATCCGCTTCCTGGAGGCGATGACGGCCAACATCCTGGCTGGCCACCGCCGCATCGCGCCGTTCGGCCTGGAAGGCGCGGCGCCGGGAGCGCTGGGCCGCAACTGGGTCGAGCGCGGCGATGGATCGATCGAGGAATTCGGCGCCACGCACACCGCGGAGATGCAGGCCGGCGACGTGTTCGCGATCGAGACGCCGGGCGGCGGCGGCTTCGGCATCAAATAAGCAGATGGGCGGGGTAGCCAGGGCTCGTTATCCCGCCTTCAATTTCAGAGCCTGAACAACTGGGGACAAAATGAAGAAAACTATGTTTGCGCTGGCGCTGAGCGCCTTGGCTGGAGCGGCTGCCGCTCAATCTAACGTGACGGTGTACGGCATCGTCGACATGGCGCTGGTGCGCGAGAGCGGCGGCGTTGGCGCCGCGGCGTCCAGCACCAAGTTGACCAGCGGCGTGGAATCGGGCTCGCGGCTGGGCTTTAAGGGCACGGAGGATCTGGGCGACGGCTTGTCGGCCATCTTCCTGCTGGAGAATGGCTTCCAGGCCGATACCGGCGCGATGGGGCAGGGCGGCCTGCTGTTCGGCCGCCAGGCCTACGTCGGCCTGCAGAGCAAGACGGCCGGCACGCTGACGCTGGGCCGCCAGTACACGCCGCAGTATCTGGCGGTGGCGGCGGTCGATCCCTTCGGCTCCGGCACTGCGGGCGACACCAAGAACCTGATGGCGTCCACCGGTAATAGCGCCAGCCGCATGGACAACGCGGTCAAGTACACGTCGCCGGTGGTGAACGGCTTCAATGCGGAAGTGGTCTACGGCGTGGGCGAGGTGGCTGGCGACAGCACGGCGCAGCGCCAGTTCGGCGGCGCGGTCGGTTACGCGAATGGCCCGCTGGTGCTGCGCCTGGCGCATCACAACCGCAACAACGATACGGCCACGCTGAAAAACACCAGCAGCGCAAAGAACACCGTGCTGACGGCGCTGTACGACTTCGGCGTGGCGAAGGCGCACTTCGCGTATGGCGTGGACAAGGGCATGAACAGCGCCTTGCCGCGTAATCTGAACAATCCGTTCGGCTACGCGGTGGCGCCGACGCCGTCGATCGACAGCAGCGTGGTGCTGCTGGGCGTGACCGTGCCGCAGGGGATGGGCACGTGGATCGGTTCCTACATCCGCAAGAACGACAAGACCAGCTTCAATCAGGATGCGGAGCAGCTGGCGGCGGGCTATCGCTACTACCTGTCGAAGCGCACGGACTTGTACGGGGTGTATGCTTACATCCGCAACAAGAACGGCGCGGGTTACACGGTCGGCAGCGCGATCGAGGGCGGCACCGGCAACCGCGGTCTCAATCTCGGCATTCGTCACGTTTTCTAAGGAGAGGTCATGAAAAAACTATTCACGGGTATGTTTGCTGCGTTGATGATGTTCGCTGCGCTGGGCGCCGGCGCGGCGGAGAAGGGTACTGCCGATGAAGCGGTGGCGATGGTCAAGAAAGCCGCCGAATTCATGAAGAAGAACGGCAAGGAGAAGGCGCTGGCCGAGTTCAATAATCCCAAGGGCGCCTTTATTCATAAGGACTTGTACATCTTTGCCTTCGGCGCCAACGGCGACGGCGTGGAGCTGGCCAACGGCGCCAACGTCAAGCTGGTGGGCAAAAACGTGCTGGAGATGAAGGACGCCGATGGCAAGTACCTGATCAAGGACATCCTGGCGCTGGGGATGAGCAAGGAGGGCAAGGGCTGGGTCGATTACAAGTGGCCCAACCCCACCACCGGCAGCATCGACGGCAAGCGCACCTACGTCGAGCGCGTGGACGACGTGGTGATCGGCTGCGGCATCTACAAGTAAGGAGTATGTATAGGGGGAGGCGTAATTCGGGCCTTCGCCAGACCATACTATTTCGCCCATCTATTTCCCTCTATTCCCGTTGGTTCCGCGCTATGTGCAGGCGCAGCAAACAAAATAGATGGAAATAGAAGACGGGAGCAGGAACCAGAGGGCGGAAATAGTACGATCTGTCGAAGGATGCGCGCGGCCTCTCCCATCGCGCACCCTCGGCGCGGATCAGCTCAGTACCTGAGCATGCGCCGCATCACCAGCGGCGGCGGCTCCAGCGGATTGGCGTGCGTGTATTCGAGTTCCTCGGCCAGTTCGAATTCGAAGGCGGAGTAGAAGTCGATCAGCTTGGGCTGGTCGCTGCGCACGGCCAGCCGCACTTCCTCCACGCCGCAGGCCAGGCCGTGGTGGATCACCGCCTCCAGCAGATGCTGCGACAGGTTGCTGCCCCGGTATTGCGGCAGCACGCCCATGCGGCACACTTCCCACACGTCCGGCTCGGCGTCCAGCGGCAGCCAGCGCACCGAACCCACCGGCTGTTCGTCCACCAGCAAAATAAAACCGCCGCCGTCGCGCAGATGGTCTGCGACCAGGACGGCGGTCTCGCGGTGGCCGCTGGAAGTGACGCTGACCTTGCCGGCCCACGCGGCGCGCGTGAGCTCGGCGATCAGCTGGACATCGTCATTCCTTGCTTCCCGAACCACGATGTTCATGCCCACGTCCTTAGCGGATGCGCATGCCCGGCTCTGCGCCCGGCCATGGGTTGAGGATGTAGATGCCCGGATTGGCTTTCTCGTCCTTGGCCGAGCCGGCCAGCACCATGCCTTCGGACACGCCGAACTTCATCTTGCGCGGCGCCAGGTTGGCCACCATCACGGTCAGCTTGCCGACCAGCTCTTCCGGCTGGTACATGGACTTGATGCCGGAGAAGACATTGCGCAGGCGGCCTTCGCCCACGTCCAGGGTCAGGCGCAGCAGCTTGTCCGAGCCGTCCACGTGTTCGCAGTTGACGATCTTGGCCACGCGCAGGTCGATCTTGACGAAGTCGTCGATGCTGATCTGCGGCGCCAGTTCTTCCACGCCTTCGGGCATCGGCAGCGCCGGTGCGGCTGGCGCGGCGGCGGCCTTGGCCGGCTTGGCGGCGGCCGCAGGGGCAGCAGCGGCGGCGGCCTGCTGGGCCGGCGCGTCGAACAGGTCCTCGATCATCTTGGCGTCGACGCGCGTCATCAGGTGCGCGTAGGCGCCGATGGTGCGGCCCAGCATGGCGCTGGACACCACGCCGCTGGCGACGTCGGTGTCGGCCCACACCAGCTGATCGTCGTTGAGGAACTTGGCCACGTTGGCGGCCACGCCCGGCAGCACCGGCGACAGCAGTATGGTCAGCTGGCGGAACAGGATCAGCGCGGTGGTGCAGACGTCGTGCAGCTCGGCCAGTTTGGCCTCGTCCTTGGCCAGTATCCACGGCTTGTTCTCGTCGACGTACTGGTTGGTGATGTCGGCGATCTCCATGATCTCGCGCAGCGCCTTGCCGAACTCGCGCGCCTCGAAATTGGCGGCGATGCTGGCCTGGCGTTCGACGCCGTCGGCGGTGATCAGCGCGCGCTTGATCCAGCCCTGCGCGCCCTCGGACAGCGACAACGCCAGCTTGCCGTCGAACTTCTTGGCGATGAAGCCGGCGCAACGCGAGGCGATGTTGACGTATTTGCCGATCAGGTCGCTATTGACGCGGGCCACGAAGTCCTCGCCCGTGAAGTCCAGGTCTTCCACCTTGGAGTTGAGCTTGAAGGCGATGTAGTAGCGCAGCCATTCCGGATTCATGCCCAGGTTCAGGTAGCGCAGCGGCGAGATGCCGGTGCCGCGCGACTTGGACATCTTTTCGTTGTTGACGGTCAGGTGGCCGTGCACGTTGACCTTGAGCTTGTCGATCACCGGGTGGCCGGCGAAGTTCAGCATGGCCGGCCAGAACAGCAGGTGGAAGGAGACGATGTCCTTGCCGATGAAGTGGATCTGCTCGGTGCCCGGATCCTTCAGCAGCGCCTCGTAGTCGATGCCTTTTTTCTCGCAGTAGTTCTTCAGACTGGCAAGGTAGCCGACCGGCGCGTCCAGCCACACATAGAAGAACTTGCCCGGCGCGTCGGGAATCGGGATGCCGAAGTAGGGCGCGTCGCGCGAGATGTCCCAGTCGGCCAGCTTCTCGCCGGCCTCGCCCAGCCATTCGCTGACCTTGTTGACCATCTCGGGCTGCAAGCGGCCCGGCGTGTTCAGCCAGTCCTTGAGGAACTGGTAGCAGCGCGGGTCGGACAGCTTGAAGAAGTACTGCTCCGAATCCTTGAGCACCGGCGTGGCGTTGGTGAACACCGAGAATGGGTTGATCAGCTCGGTCGGCTGGTAGGCCGCGCCGCACACTTCGCAGTTATCGCCGTACTGGTCCTTGGCGTGGCAGGTCGGGCACTCGCCCTTGATGTTGCGGTCGGCCAGGAACATGCCTTTGACCGGGTCGTAGAAGCGCGGCACGATCTTGGTCTGGATCAGGCCGTTGTCGCGCAGCTTGCGGTAGATGCCCTGCGACAGGTCGACGTTTTCCGGCGAGTCGGTCGAGTACCAGTTGTCGAAGGCGATGTGGAAGCCGTCCAGGTACTGGGCGCGGCCGGCCGCGATCTTGGCGACGAATTCCTGCGGCGTGATGCCTTCCTTTTCGGCCGCGATCATGATCGGCGTGCCGTGGGTGTCGTCGGCGCCGACGAAGTGCACCACCCGTTGCGCGTCGCCGTCGCGCTGCATTCGCTGGAACCGGACCCAGATGTCGGCCTGGATGTACTCCATCATGTGGCCAATATGGAAAGCGGCGTTTGCGTAGGGCAGGGCAGTGGTGACGAACAGCTTGCGGGTCATGGTTGATGCACTTTGTGGGTGGAAAAAGAACATTTTAACAGTGGAAGCCGCAACTGCGCACGTTCGAGGGGTTTTCCGGCGCGATGCGCTAGAATGAGGGCACATTTTACGGAGAGAGTTACATGAGCATCACAGTAGAAGACGTCAAAGCCGCGCTGTCCAAGATCGTTGACCCAAATACAACGAAAGACTATGTGACCGGCAAGGCCGTGAAGAATCTGAAGGTCGAGGGCGGCGACATCTCGCTCGACATCGAGCTGGGCTATCCGGCCAGGAGCCAGTTCGACGCCATCCGCGCCAGCGTCATCGCCGGCCTGCGCGCGCTGCCGGGCGTGGGCAACGTCAGCGTCGGCGTGTCGAGCAAGATCATCTCGCACACCGTGCAGCGCGGCCTGAAGCTGATGCCCAACGTGAAGAACATCATCGCCGTGGCCTCCGGCAAGGGCGGCGTCGGCAAGTCGACCACCGCCGTCAACCTGGCGCTGGCGCTGGCCGCCGAGGGCGCCTCGGTCGGCCTGCTGGACGCCGATATCTACGGCCCGTCGCAGCCGATGATGCTGGGCGTGTCCGGCCGGCCCGAGACCAAGGACGGCAAGACCATGGAGCCGCTGGAGAACTACGGCGTGCAAGTGTCGTCGATCGGCTTCCTGATCGACCCGGACGAGCCTATGGTGTGGCGCGGCCCGATGGTCACGCAGGCGCTGCAGCAGCTGCTGGAGCAGACCAACTGGCGCGACCTGGACTACCTGGTGGTCGACATGCCGCCCGGCACCGGCGACATCCAGTTGACCCTGTCGCAGAAAGTGCCGGTCACCGGCGCCGTCATCGTCACCACGCCGCAGGACATCGCGCTGCTGGACGCGCGCAAGGGCTTAAAGATGTTCGAGAAGGTCGGCATTCCTATCCTGGGCATCGTCGAGAACATGAGCACGCACATCTGCTCGAACTGCGGCCACGCGGAGGAAATCTTCGGCGCCGGCGGCGGTGCGAAGATGTGCAAGGATTTCAATGTCGAGTTCCTGGGCGCGCTGCCGCTGACGCTGTCCATCCGCGAGCAGGCCGATTCCGGCAAGCCGACCGTGGTGGCCGAGCCGGACGGCAAGGTGGCCGCCATCTACAAGGATATCGCGCGCAAGATTGCAGTACAGGTCTCGGAGAAGGCCAAGGATATGACCAGCAAGTTCCCTAGCATCGTCATCAAGAACGACTAACCGGAGATTCCCTATGATGAAAAAAATGATTGCCGCAGCAGCCTTCCTGACCCTGGGCGCGAGCGCCTATGCCCAGCAGTCGGTCGCCTTTGTCGAGCCCTTCGACGGCTCCACCGTCACCAGCCCGTTCCGGGTCAAGTTCGCCGTCACCGGCATGGAGGTCAAGCCGGCCGGCGACATGACCGCCAACACCGGCCACCACCACCTGCTGATCAACGCCGCGCCGGTCAAGGCCGGCGAAGTGGTGCCGGCCGACGAGCAGCACATCCACTTCGGCAAGGGCCAGACCGAGACCGAAGTCAAGCTGGCGCCCGGCACCTATGTGTTGTCGCTGCAGTTCGCCAACGGCCTGCACCAGTCCTATGGCCCGGGCATGAGCACCAGCATCAAGGTCACCGTCAAGTAAGCCGGATGGTTGCGCGCGGCCCACACCGCGCGCAAATTTTCCAAAAAAGATATTAAAAAACGCAACATCATGGGTTAGCATGCGGTTTTGTTTGCCGAGAGCCTGCCTTGACGTCGCCCCATCTGCACGCGGTCCCCGCACCGACCGCCCATCACGCCGCACCTGAATTCTGCCCCAGCTGCAATACCCGCCTCGGCGTCAACTTTTGCCCGCAATGTGGCCAGGAGGCCGTGCTGCATCCGCCCAGCATGGGCGAATTTGTCGCCGAGTTCATCGGCCACTATGTCGCCATCGAAGGCAAGCTGTGGCGCACGATGGGTTTGCTGTTGCTGCGTCCGGGCGCGCTGACCAAGGCTTACATGGCGGGCAAACGCGTCAACTACCTGCAGCCGCTGCGGCTGTTCCTGACGCTGAGCGTGATCCTGTTTTCATTGCTGCAGTTCGGCGGCTTCAAGATCGGCGGCAATGACGCCAGGCCCGCCGCGCCGGGCGAGGTGGCCTTCACCGCCGATATCAAGCAGACCGACACGGCAGCCGCGCCACCGCCGCTGGCGCCCGGCGCGACCCGGTATACGGCGTCGCTGGGCTACTATCGTTTGAGCCTGCTGCGCCAGGGCCGGGAATCCGAGTTTGGAGTCAATTTCAGTTTTCCGAACGGCGAGCAGCCCTCCCTGCTGCGCTCGGCGGTTCTGCTGGTGTTCCCGCAATACGATGAAAAGTCCAAACGGTTTAGCCATTTGCCGGCCGAGACCAAGGCTGAACTGCTGACGCACGGCTTCTTTGCCCGCATGCCGTATGTCATCTTCTTCATGGTGCCGGTGTTCGCGCTGTTCCTCAAGCTGCTGTATCTGCCGTCGCGCCGGCCTTACGGCGAATACCTGCTGTTTGCGCTGCATGTCAACGCCTTCGCCTTTTTCGTCATGGTGCTGATGCACGCGATGCCCTGGGCGTGGGGCGTGGGCGCGCTGGCGCTGGTGCTGATGCTGTATGTGGGCCGCGCCATGCACAATGTGTACGGCGGCGCGCCGCTCGCCACGCTGGCCCGCTGGCTGGTGCTGGCCGTGGCCTATCTGGCGACGCTGGCGGTGCTGATCATGCAGGTGATGCAGGTGCTGGCGATCACTTCGGTCTGAGTCGGGCGCGGCTAAAAAGCGAATGGCGTCGTCGCGCGTATGTTGATCTAAGCCGCAAGTCCTTGTTTTCACGCCATCTTTTCGCCGCCGCGCGGACGCGTCGCGGCGAATAGCCGGCGCCCGGCCGGCTCCGTATTCTGTGGCTTCCACCAACCCACGCAACCGGAGTCCACCATGCGTTTAAACCACCTGAGTTTCCCTTCCAACGATGTCGCCGCCAGCGTCGCCTTCTTCGAGCGCCAGCTCGGCTGCCGGGTCGAACTGGCCGGCCCGACCAGCATCCTCAAGCGCGACGGCTTCGACATCGTCATCGAAGACTGCGGCGACCGCAGCACCGTCTGGCCGCACAATTTCCACCTCGGTTTTGAGCTGCCCGGCGTCGACGAGGTGCGCGCGCTGCACGCCCGCTTCAAGCAGGAGGGCGTGACGATGAAAACCGAGGTGTTCCACCACGAACGCGGTTCGCGCTTCTTCTGCGAGGCGCCGGGCGGCCTGCTGTTTGAGATCAACACCCGCGCCGACGCCGAAGAGCGCTATCGCCGCACCTTCGCCGACGCGGTAAAATAGCGTCTTTTACACATAAGCATTCCTACTTCGATGACTACTGCACCAGCCAAGCCAGTCCGCACCCGTTTCGCACCGAGCCCGACCGGCTACCTCCACCTGGGCGGCGCCCGCACGGCGCTGTACTCCTGGGCCTACGCCCGTCACTTCGGCGGCACCTTCGTGCTGCGCATCGAGGACACCGACCTGGAGCGCTCGACCCCGGAGGCGGTGCAGGCCATCATCGAAGGCATGGAGTGGCTGGGCCTGAGCCACGACGAAGGCCCGTTCTACCAGATGCAGCGCATGGACCGCTACCGCGAAGTGGTGGCGCAGATGCTGGAGGCGGGCACCGCCTACCATTGCTACTCGTCGCCGGAAGAAGTCGAGGCGATGCGCGAGCGCATGCGCGAAGCGGGCGAGAAGCCGCGCTACGACGGCACCTGGCGTCCGGAGCCGGGCAAGACGCTGCCGGCCATCCCCGAAGGCCGCAAGCCGGTGGTGCGCTTCAAGAACCCGCTGGACGGCGAGGTGAGCTGGGACGATTTCGTCAAGGGCACCATCACCATCGGCAACAAGGAGCTGGACGACCTCGTCATCGCCCGTCCGGACGGCACGCCCACCTATAACTTCTGCGTGGCGGTCGACGACTGGGACATGCAGATCAGTCACGTGCTGCGCGGCGACGACCACGTCAACAACACGCCGCGCCAGATCAACATCCTGCGCGCGATCGGCGCGCCGCTGCCGCTGTACGGCCACCTGCCGATGATACTGGGCGCCGACGGCCAGAAGATGTCCAAGCGCAAGGACGCGGTCAACGTCATGGACTACCCGGCGCAGGGCTATCTGCCGGAAGCGATCCTGAACTACCTGGCGCGCCTGGGCTGGAGCCACGGCGACGACGAGGTGTTCTCGATGGAGCAGGTGTGCGCCTGGTTCGACGGCAGCCACCTGTCCAACTCGGCCGCGCAGTTCAACATCGAAAAGCTGAACTGGCTCAACAACCACTACATCAAGCAGGCCGACAACGAGCGCCTGGCCGCGCTGGCGCAGCCGCGCATGCTGGCGGCCGGCGCCGTGTTCGACGGCGCGCCCGCGCTGCCGGCCGTGCTGGCGCTGATGAAAGAGCGCGTCAACACCGTCAACGAACTGGCCGACGCCGCCATGCTGTTCTATCGCGCGCCGCAGCCGGACGCGGCGCTGATGGCCCAGCACCTGACCGAGGCCGTCAAGCCGGCGCTGGCGCAGTTCGCCGAGCGTTGCGCCACGGTGGAGTGGAGCAAGGAAGCGCTGGCCGCGATGATCAAGGAAGTGCTGGCCGCCAACGGTCTGAAGATGCCGCAGATGGCCATGCCGCTGCGCCTGATCGTCACCGGCCAATTGCAGACGCCGGCCATCGACGCCGTGCTGCACATCTTCGGCCGCGAGGCCATCGTTGCCCGCCTGGCGAAATTTTTGTGATTCTGAATTGAATCCTGAGCAAAGTTGCAAAAGGGTATTTGCATAGCGCAGCTTCTTTGCTATACTCTTGTTTCTGCAGCAAACGGGGGTATAGCTCAGCTGGGAGAGCGCTTGCATGGCATGCAAGAGGTCAGCGGTTCGATCCCGCTTACCTCCACCACGTTGCAGAATTGGTTGTTCGCAGTCCCCATCGTCTAGAGGCCTAGGACATCACCCTTTCACGGTGAGTACGGGGGTTCGAATCCCCCTGGGGACGCC
>NZ_JBWKWR010000011.1:0-176695 GCF_059422325.1 Duganella sp. GW821-FHT01E12
TCCAGCTTGAATTGCGTCGTGTACTTCGCCAATGAAAAACCCCTAAAGTTGGCGTCCAACTTTAGGGGTTCAGTTCAAGGGGGCGGCATTCGTTATTTGTACATCGGCCCGGCGGTGACGAACGGGCCGCCCTGGTAGATGGTGGGCGCGTCGCCCGGCGCCGGGTAGGCCGCGCTGTCCGGGAAGTTGGCGGCGAATTCGCTGGAGCTGTGCTTGGGCACATAGCCCAGGTGCGCGGCGTGCCTGTTGTCCCACCACTTGGTCGGATTGTTGGACGTGCCGAAGGTGATCGTGTGGCCCACGCGCGGCGTGAACAGCGAGCAGCGTATCAGCTCCACCAGATCGTCGTAGGCCAGATAGGTGACCATCATGCGGCTGTTCTTCGGCTCCGGGAAGGAGGAACCGATGCGCAGGCACACGGTCTCGGTGCCGAAGCGGTCGTAGTAGTAGCGCGACAGCGCCTCGCCGAAGGCCTTCGACACGCCGTAGAAACCGTCGGGCCGCAGCGGCATGCCGGCGTCCACCACCTGCGTGGTTTCGTAGAAGCCCACCACGTGGCTGGAGCTGGCGTAGATCACGCGCTTGACGCCGCACTTGTGCACCGCCTCGTACAGGTGGTGCAGGCCGAGGATGTTGGCGTTCATGATAGGCTCGAACTTGTCCTCGACCGAGATGCCGCCGAAGTGCAGCACCGCGTCCACGCCTTCCATCATCTTCAGCACGCCGTCGCGGTCGCCCAGGTCGCCGATGACGATCTCCTCGCCCTCGCGCGCCGGGCCCAGATCCTTGACATCGTTCAGGCGCACCACGTCGGCCCAGGCCTTGGCGCGTTCGCGCAGGATGGTGCCCAGGCCGCCGCCGGCGCCGGTGAGGAGTAAACGTTTGAAAGGCTTTGCGTTGGAGGTCTCGGTCATTTTTTCAGAAATGTAGTTAAACGTTTAACTTGAAGTATAGCGGATATATTGGCGGGTTCAAACATGAACGCTGAAATTTAAACAGGAAGGCAAAATGACCATGATGAAGACCACACCGGCCTTGGCCTTGGCCCTGGCAGCGGCGCTGCTGCCGTTGCTGGCCGGCGCCCAGGACGCGCAGATCGACGGCAAAGTCGCCGCCTTGATGCGGAAGATGACGGTGGCCGAAAAAGTCGGCCAGCTGCACCAGATCTCCGGCCGCCTGAACACCGGCCCCGCCAGCGGCGAGGACGCCAGGACGCAATCCGATATCCGCCTCGGTAAGGTCGGCTCCATGCTCAACGTGAAAGGCGTGGCCGATACGCGCGCCATGCAGGCATTGGCGCTGCAATCGCGCCTGCGCATTCCGCTGCTGTTCGGGCAGGACGTGATCCACGGCTACCACACCGTGTTCCCGGTGCCGCTGGGCGAGTCGGCGTCGTGGGACATGGAGGCCATCGAGCAGTCGGCCCGCATCGCCGCGCGCGAGGCTTCCGCCGCCGGCATCCACTGGACCTTCGCGCCGATGGTCGACATCGCGCGCGATCCGCGCTGGGGCCGCGTGATGGAAGGCGCGGGCGAGGACGCCTTCCTCGGCTCGGCCATCGCCCGCGCGCGGGTGCATGGCTTCCAGGGCAAGCGGCTGGGCGCCACCGACGCCGTGATGGCCACCGCCAAGCACTTCGCCGCCTATGGCGCGGCGATCGCGGGGCGCGACTACAACGCGGTCGACATGAGCCAGCAGCAGCTGTTCGAAGTCTACCTGCCGCCGTTCAAGGCCGCGCTGGACGCGGGCGCGGCGACGTTTATGAACTCCTTCAACACGCTTAACGGCGTTCCGGCCACCGGCAACAGCTTCCTGCAGCGCGATGTCCTCAAGGGCAGCTGGAACTTCAAGGGCTTCGTGGTCAGCGACTGGGGCTCGGTGCGCGAGATGGTGGCGCACGGCTACGCCGCCGACCTGGCCGACGCCTCGGTCAAAGCCATCAACGCCGGCAGCGACATGGACATGGAGAGCTACGCCCACCTCAACCACCTTGAGCAGGCGATCAAGTCCGGCAAGGTGAAGATGAAGACGCTGGACGACGCCGTGCGCCGCATCCTGTACAAGAAGTTCGAGCTTGGCCTGTTCGACGATCCCTACCGCTTTGCCGACGCCGCGCGTGAGCAGGCCGTGTTGGCCGATCCGGCGCACCGCGCCGCCGCGCTGGACGTGGCGCAGAAATCGCTGGTGCTGCTGAAGAACCAGGGTGGCGCGCTGCCGCTGTCGCGCGAGGCGCGGCGCATCGCCGTCATCGGCCCGCTGGCCGACGCGCAGCGCGACCTGGAAGGCGGCTGGGTGGTGGAGGGCGACCGCGCGCGCGTGGTCAGCATCCTCGAAGGCATCCGCGGTCACGCCGGCAAGGCGCAGGTCAGCTACGCGCAGGCTTGCGGCGCCGGCTGCACCAGCACCGAGGGCTTCGCCGAAGCCGTCGCCACGGCGGCCAAGGCGGACGTCGTCGTGCTGGCCGTCGGCGAAACCTGGGACTTGAGCGGCGAGGCCAAGTCCCGCACCGACATCACGCTGCCCGGCCATCAGGAGCAGCTGTTCGCCGCGCTCAAGGCCACCGGCAAGCCGGTCGTGGTGGTGATGCTGGCCGGCCGTCCGCTGGTGTTCAACGCCATCGCCGACCAGGCGGACGCCATCGTCTACGCCTGGTTCCCCGGCAGCGAGGGCGGCAACGCGGTCGCCAATGTGCTGTTCGGCGACTACAACCCGTCCGGCAAATTGCCGATCACCTTCCCGCGCAGCGTCGGCCAGATTCCGCTGTCGTATGCGCAGCCCAGCACCGGCAGGCCGGTCACCGACGAGAAGGACGTGGTCTACAAATCGGGCTATATCGATTCCGTCAACAGCCCGCGCTACGCCTTCGGCCATGGCCTCAGCTACACCGACTTCAAATATTCGGGCCTGAGCATCAGCAGCGCGGAGATGTCGCCGTCGCAGAAGGTCACGCTGTCGTTCGACCTGGCCAACACCGGCAAGGCCGAGGGCACCGAGATCGTGCAGCTGTACCTGCGCGACATGGTGGCCTCGGTGGCGCGGCCGATGAAGGAGTTGAAGGGCTTCCAGAAAATCCATCTGCGGCCGGGCGAGCAGCGCCGCGTGAGCTTCACCATCGACCGCGAGCTGCTGTCGTTCTTCAACAGCCAGCTGGCGTGGGGCGCCGAGGCGGGCGACTTCAAACTGATGGTCGGCAGCGCCTCCGACGATATCCGGCTGGAGGGCGCGCTCAAGCTGCTGCGATAAGCGGCTTCAATCCAGCGAGCGTTGCATCTCGGCGATTTCGTCCTTCAGCCAGGCGCGCAGGCGGGCGATCTTGGTCATGCCCTCCTTGCTGCGGCCGACCACCAGCCGGTAGCCGCGCGGGTAGGGCGCGCAGCGGCAGGCGAGCATCTTCAGCGCGCCGGTGCGGATGTCCTCGTAGGCGATGGCGTAGGATACGAGGCTGATGCCCTGTCCCGCCAGCGCCGCCTGCGCCAGCACGGCGAAGTTGCTGTAGCTGCGGGAGAAATCGTATTTCCCCTTGAGGATGTGGTTCTCGCGCAGCAGCTGTATCCACTCCTCGTTGCTTTGCTCATGCAGCAGCGGAAAGCGCTGCAGGTCGGCCAGCGTCAGCGCCTCTTGGCCGGGCGCCAGCAACGACGGGCTGTAGACCGCCACCAGCCGTTCGCGGAACAGCAGCTCCGGGTCGCCGTCCTCGATGGCATGGAAGCGCAGAGCGGCGTCGGTGCTGCCGTCCTCCATGTCGGCCAGGCGGTCGCTGGAATCGATGCGGATGTCCAGCTCCGGATACAGCTTGGTGAAGCGGTGGATGCGCGGCACCAGCCACTTGATCGCCAGCGAATGGGTGGTGGAGATGCGCAGGATTTTTTCCTCGTCGCCGTCCTGCAGCGCCGTCACCTTGGCGCGCAGCTCGCCCAGCATGCGCGCCACCGTCACCGCCAGTTCCTGCCCCTTGTCGGTCAGCGCAATGTGGCGCGGATGGCGCGTGAACAGCTCGAAGCCGACCGCCGCCTCCAGCTGCTTGACTTGCAGGCTGATGGCCGCCGGCGTCTTGTGCAGCTCTTGGGCGGCCAGCTTGAAGCTGCCCCAGCGGGCGGCGCAATCGAAGTCGATCAGGCCGGAAAGTGAGCGCAGCGGTTTGGTCATAGGCTAAGTTTTTCTTATGCATGGTTCGAAAATTACTCGTTTGATCACGAGCGCATGCGGGAGGAAAATATACCTCATGCGCTGATAAAACTCCATGCACAAGAATTTATCGTCATCGGCGCACCATACGATAAGGAGGTTGCCATGTTCCAGACCCACGCCATCACCCCGTTATGCATCTGCAAGCCGGCCACGCCACGCAGCGCGCCGGCGCCGGAATTCTGGGCGGAGCTGAAGCGCATGCTGGCGCAGATGGCGCTGCGGCGCTGATCCGGCCGGGCGCGGCGGCCGCGCAACAGCCATCGACGATGGCAGCAGTTTTGTGCAAGTAGCGCGGCATTGCGCAATTGTGCGGCGGGCGGCGGCGTGACAATCGGTGTTCCACCACAAAAAACAAGGGGACACCATGAACTACCTACGCATCACGGCGGCGCTGGCAGCGCTGCTGGCAGCGGGCGCCGCAAGCGCCGACAATATCTCGTTGCGCCTGTCCTATGCCGATGGCCGCAACGGCGCCGTGTTCAGCGCGCGCCACGCGGAAATCGGCAGCTTCGCCCTGACGCCGGACGTGCGCAACCAGGCGGCCGGCGCGCAATGGCGCGTGGTCGCGCGCGATGCGCAGGGGGCGATCCTGCACGAAGTCACGGTGGCCGGCAGCCAGCAACGCCACGTCGAAGTCTTCAACCCGCGCACCGGCGCCATCGACATCGCCGAAACCGTGCGCCAGCCATCCGGCTCGTTCGAAGTCTCGATGCCCTTCGACAGCGCCACCGCCACCATCGAGGTGCTGCCGGTGCAGGCAGCGGGCGGCAAGGGCCTGAGCGCGGCCGTCGCCGCCGCGCCGCTGGCCAGTTTCGACCGCGCCGCCTTGACCCGGCTGGCCGGCGCATCGCGCGCCGCGCGCGCCGCCGCCCTGACGCCGGCGGCCACCGCCACCACCATCCTCAGCACCGGCCCCGCCGCCTCGCGCATGGACTACGTGTTCGTCGGCGACGGCTACACGGCGGCCGAAATGGACAAGTGGCACACGGACGCGCAGAAGGTCATCGACGGCTTCCTGGCCGATCCGCTGTTCGCCGCCAACCGCGCCAACATGAACGTGCGGCGCGTGGACGTGGCCAGCAACCAGTCGGGCGTGGACGAACCGGACAAGGGCATCTACCGCGACACCGCGATGGACGCGGCCTTCAACTGCTACAACATCGACCGGCTGCTGTGCGTGGACAACGACAAGGTGCAGGACATCGTCGGCTCGGTGCTGGCGCCGGACGAACGGGACGTGATCATCGTGGTCGCGAACTCCACGCGCTACGGCGGCTCGGGCGGGCAGGTCGCCACGCTGTCGATGGCGACGCAATCGATCGAGATCGCGCTGCACGAGATCGGCCACACCGCGTTCGGGCTGGCCGACGAATACGACTACGGCACCTGCAGCCTGAACGGCGAGCCGGGCGAGCCCGACGTGACGATGAACGGCACCCGCAGCGTCAAGTGGCGCGGCCTGATCGCGGGCAGCACGCCGGTGCCGACCACCGCCGGCGTGTACCCGAACGGCACCGTGGGCGTATTCCAGGGCGCGCAGTACTGCGCCAGCGGCAAATACCGTCCGACCGAGAACTCGCGCATGCGCATGCTGGGTTATCCGTGGCACGCGGTCAACGAGGGGGCGGCGCGCAAGGTGTTCGCGCAGTACACCGGCAGTGGCGGCGGCGTCACGCAGACCGGCGTGCTCGCCAGCGGCGGCACCGCCTACGCACCGAGCGCATCGCCGGGATGGGTGCAGGCGGGGGCCGGCCCCATCACGCTGAACCTGAGCGGAAAAGTGGGCACCGACTTCCGGGTCTCGCTGTATCAGTGGGGCGCCAACGGCTGGGCGCAGGTGGCCGCCAGCCAGGGCACGGCGCCGAACAAGACGCTGACCTACAACGCCCCGGCCGGCTACTACTACGCGATGATCAGCGCGGCGACCGGCAGCGGCGCCTACTCGCTGACCTATAGCTACACCAAGCCGTAGCGGGGAGCGGTCGCACGTTCCAGGTCGGCCAGCCACAGGATGGCCGATTCGCGGTCGGCGCCGCACATTTCGGCCGACGGCTGCAGGCCGCCGCAGAAGGCCGGACGTTCGGGGCGGCCGAAGATCTTGCAGCGGTTGTCGTCGGCCAGCTGGATGCAGCGCACGCCGGCCGGTTTGCCGTCGGGCATGCCGGGGATGGGGCTGGTGATCGAGGGCGCCGTGCAGCAGGCGCCGCAGTTGGGACGGCAGTCCAGGGCGGGCGGTGTGGTTTTCATAGGGGCGTTATTTTACGCCCCTTTTTCCGCCGCCAGCCATTTCGCGATCGCCGCCGCCACCCACGGGCCGTCGTCCAGCGGCAGGTCGTGGCCGGCGCCGGGGTGCACCATCAGCGGCGCGTCCCATGCCTGCGCCAGCCGCAGCGAGCAGCGGTGGTCCACCAGCTGGTCGCCGGCGCCGGCCAGGATCAGCAGCGGCACGGCGGGCCGCGCGGCCGGCGCGCGGAAGCGGGCGGCGGACCACAGCTGGCGCAGCGCGTTGGCGCGCGTGACCGGGAACTCGCGCTGGTAGGCCAGCCAGCGCTGCAGCAATTCCTCGCGCCCGGCGGCGTTGCCGCCCCGGCTGGTCAGGCGCAGGATCAGGCGCTCCTGCCGCTCGACGCCGCCGCGCAGCATCAGGTCGACGATGGACGGATAGTTCTGCCAGCGCAGCCGCTGGTGGAAACGGCTGTACGGCCGCATGCTGGTGTTGATCAGCACGCAACGCTCCACCTCCGCCGGATAGCGGCTGCACCACTCCACCGCCGCCATGCCGCCCAGCGACAGCGCCAGCAGCGAGTAGGGCGGTTCGACGCCGCGCGCCCGCAGATCGGCGCGGCAGAACTCCACCATCTGCGCCACCCGCGTGGCGCTGCGCAGCGCGTGGCGCTCGCCGTTGCCGGGCAGGTCGGGCGTGACGATGGCGGCGTCCGGCAGCGCGGCGGCCAGCTGGCCGGGGAAGCGTCCCCAGTGGCGCTGTTCGCGCATCAGGCCGCGCAGCAGGACCCAGCGGCTCATGCGTCGTACCACTGCGCCAGCGCGCGCCGGTGCTGGACCTTGCGCGCCATCCCCTCCGGCATCCAGCGTCCGTGGCTGTTGGCCGCGCGCATCAGGAAGTCGAACCAGATCAGGTGGCGCCGCAGCACCCGCTGCAGGCGGTGCTTGGCGGTCGGGTTGAAGATGGCGATGCGGTCGAAGATCTGGCGCGGATTCTTTTTCACCCACAGCCACGAGCCCATCTCCAGCGTCAGCGGCAGGAACACGCGCTCGCTGTAGCTGGTGCCGTTCAGGTACAGGTAGTCCCACAGGTCGCCGTGCGTGCGGTACTGGCGGCTCTGCGGCTCGAACACGTAGTTGTGGTTGGGGTAGCTCTGGCTGAACAGCTGCTCCAGCGCGCCGATGTCGGCCAGGTGCGGGATGGGCGCGGTGGTGTGCGCATGCGGGAACCAGATGCGGTCGCGCAGGCCGAAGCCCGAGTGGCAGTCGAGCGCCATGCTGAACTGGCGCGTCAGCAGTTCCCGTTCGACCAGTTCGCACACGGCGCGGCTTTCCTGCTCCATCGGCGCGCCGGCCTTGCCGCGATACCACGGCAGGTGATGGCTGTAGCGCTGCCCGCCCAGCATGAAGGGCACCTTGTCGACCGCGCTCAGCGGCGCGTTGCGCATCAGGTCCACGCCCTGCGGATTGCAGCGCGTGGCCTGCCACATGCCGCCCGGGTTCACCAGCGGCATGAACACCAGCCGCATCGATTCGAGCTGCTGGTGCAGCGTGCTGTCCCAGCGCAGCCGCGCCAGCAGGCTTTCCATGAACGACAGGATGACCTGGGTGCCGATGCGCTCGAGTCCGTGGATGCCGCCGAAGAAGCCCAGCGCCGGCACGTCCGGGCTGGGGTTGCCCAGCGCGATGGTGTAGACCGGGAACTGGCGGCCGTCCATCGCCACCGTGCAGGAAGTGCCGACCTCCAGATGCCGCCCGCCTTCGTCGATCAGGCGCTTCAGGGTGATCAGTTCAGGCAGGTTCTTCTCGGGCATGGAAGCGGACGCGGATAGGTGTGACCGACAGTGTAGCCCACTCGCACACGCTTGGCGACGGGTTAAATGTTGTTTTGTATTTAATGTTATGCTACGGGAACATTGTGACATCAGATCGGATCGGGAGACTTACGCATGACAGCAAGTGCAGCAATTCGTACCACCATCGCCGGCGCCGTGCTGGCGCTGGGCAGCGCCGCGGCGCTGGCGCAGAACGGCGTGTCCAACTTCACGCCGTCCGAGAAGATCTCGGTCGGCACCATGTCCATCCTGGCCGCGCCGGTGGTCAGCGTGGCCGCGTCCGGCCATGGCGATTCCGGCCCGGCGGCCGGCTCGGTCGCGGTGGTGGCCGGCGGCGCCTACGTCGTCAGCGGCATCGGGCAGAGCGTGGCGGACGGCGTCGAGGTGGTGCTGACCTCGGTCGGCTCGGCGGCCAAGCTGTCGGTCAAGCTGGCCGGCAAGACGGTCGACGCGATCGGCCTGTCGGTGGGCACCACGGTGCAGGTGGTGTCGGAAACCACCGGCACCCTGCTGGTCGCCTCGGGCAAGGTGGTGGCCTTCATTCCCAACGCACTGGGCGAGGCGCTGTTGTCGCAAAAACGCCTGCCGCCGCAATGAGCGCGCGTTCCCTGCTGGGCGCGGCCGGCGTGATCGCCATGCTGGCCGCCGCGCCGGCGCAGGCCGGACGCTCGTGCGAAGAACATCCGGTGACGCAGGCCGCGCTGTCCGACGCGCTGGCCACCGGCCAGTCGCTGCAGGCCGCGCTGGACGCCAGCGGCAGCGAGGTGGCGATGATCGCGCGCCAGGGCCAGGACTTGTCCAAGTACGGCTTGAAGTACAGCCACGCCGGCCTGGCCTTCCGCAGCGCGCCGGGGCAGCCGTGGCGCGTGTACGAACTGCTCAACGAATGCGGCACCGCCGATTCCGCGTTGTGGGTCGACGGCCTGGCGAACTTCTTCCTGGAGAACCCGTTCACGCTGGACGCGCTGGTGATCGTGCCGCCGCCTAAGATGGCCGCCAAGCTGGGTGAGATCCTGCGCGATCCGGCCACGCTGCACGCCTTCCACGGCAGCCGCTACAGCATGGTGGCCTATCCGTTCTCGACCAAGTACCAGAACTCCAACCAGTGGGTGCTGGAGGTGCTGGCCTCGGCCGAGGCCACGGACTTCCGTATCCGCACGCGCGAGCAGGCGCAGTCGTGGCTGAAGATGGCCGGCTACACGCCGACCGAGATGCACATCGGCCCGATGACGCGGCTGGGCGGGCGCGTGTTCAAGGCCAACATCGCCTTCGACGACCATCCGAACGCGCTGCGCTTCTCCGACCGCATCAACGCGGTGACGGTCGACTCGATGCTGGCCTTCCTGCGCGGGCGCGAGGACGGCTGGCGCGTGCAGGAGCTCAAGGGCCGCCGCTGACGCCATACAGCTCGCGGCACACCAGCGCGACCTGATCGCGCAGCCAGCGCTGGGCCGGATGCGCATCGTTGCGGCGGTGCCAGTGCAGCACGAAGGGCACCGGCGCCAGGTCCAGCTCCGGCGGCAGCGGCAGCACCGCCAGCGCGCGCGCCAGGCCGCTGGCGCGCACCACGCCCTCCATCAGCGTGGCCAGCAGATCGCCGCCGGCGACGATGGCCGGCGCCGCGTACATCTGCGGCAGCGTCACGGCGATCTGGCGCCGGCGCTGCAGCTGCGCCAGCCGGACGTCGACGTGGCCGACGCCGTCGCCCTCGGGCGACACCAGCAGGTGCCGGCAGTCCAGGAAGCGCTTCAGCGTCAGCCGCTTGCCGGCCAGCGCATGGCCCTTGCGCGCCACGCACACGAAGCGTTCCTCGAACAGCGGCAGGGTGGGGATGCGCGGCGTGCTGCCGCCCGGCACGCCGACCGCCGCGTCGGCCTCGCCGGCATCGAGCAGCGCCAGCGCATCCTCGCGCGCGCTGAAGGACTTGATGCGCAGCGTAACGCCGGGCGCCTGCCGCGCCAGCCGCGCCAGCAAGGCCGGCAGCATGACGCAGGCCGGATGGTCGGACAGGGCCAGCGTGTAGCGCACCGCCGCGCGCGACGGCTCGAAGGCCTGCGTGAACGCCAGCGTGCGCTGGATGCTGGCCAAGGCCTCGCCCAGCGGCGCCGCCAGTTCCAGCGCGCGCGGCGTCGGCTGCAGGCCGCTGGCGCTGCGCACGAACAGCTCGTCCTTCAGCAGCAGGCGCAGGCGCGCCAGCGCCGCGCTCATGGCGGGCTGGGTGCGGCCGATCCGCACGCCGGCGCGCGTGACGTTGCGCTCGCAGATCAGCGCGTCGAAGGCCACCAGCAGGTTGAGGTCTATGCCATGTAAATCCATGCGGTGGATGATACCGCATATCCATTATCGATTGGACTTGCGTGGGGGCGGATTGCTACAGTGGCCGTGCCATCCACCGATACAGAAAGCCCACCATGACCATGCAGGACAACGGCCTGACCACGGCCCAGCAGCAAGCCATCGAAACCCTGTACCGCGCCTTCAACGAGGGCGATCCCGACCTGCTCGACTACGCGCTGGCGCCGGACTGGCAGGACACGCCGCTCGGCCCCGGCCAGCAGCCCGGCCTGGCCGGCATGAAGCCGGTGGTCGCCATGTTCGGCGCCGCCTTCCCGGACGCGCGCATCGCCATCCTCGACCTCTTCGGCCGCGACGGCCGCGCCGCCGTGCGTGCGCAGATCACCGGCACCCATCGCGGCGAGTTTTTCGGCATCGCCCCCACCAACAAGCCTATTGCAATTGCCATCCATGAGTTTCATTATCTGGGGGCAGACCGCATCACCCATACCTGGCACCTGGAAGACTGGTTCGGCATGCTGAACCAGATCGGCGCCTGGCCTCCTGTTCAATAACTTTTTTGGGAAATTTATGACCACTATCGCGATCGTGTACTTCAGCGGCTACGGCCACACCGTCAAACAAGCCGAGGCCGTGCAGGCGGGCGCCGCCGGCGTGGCCGGCGCCGAGGCGACGCTGTACCGGATCGACCAGAACGGCGATCTGTCCGAGGATGCGCTGGCCGCCATCGCCAAGGCCGACGCCATCATCTACGGCAGCCCGACCTACATGGGCGGGCCGGCCTGGCAGTTCAAGAAGTTCGCCGACAAGTCCTCGGCCGCGTGGTTCGGCCAGAACTGGAAGAACAAGGTCGCCGCCGGCTTCACCAACTCGGCCTCGACCAACGGCGACAAGTTCTCCACCATCCAGTATTTCTGGACGCTGGCCATGCAGCACAGCCAGATATGGGTCGGCACCGGCCTGCTGCCGTCGAATAAAAAGGAACACGGCCCGGCCGACGTCAACTGGACCGCCGGCTTTGCCGGCGCGCTGTCGATCTCGCCGTCGGACGCCTCGCCCGAGGAAGCGCCGCGCAGCGGCGACCTGGAGACCGCGCGCCTGCTGGGCAAGCGCGTGGCCGAACTGGCGGCGCGCCTGGCCTGACAGGCTGGCCCGCGAAGCGACCGCGCGGGCGTTGCACGTCCGCGCGGCTTATTGTTTGTAGATCCCGGCGCCCACCAGGTAGTCGTCCACCTTCTCGACATAGCTCGATTTCTCTTCTATGCCCTTGGTGACCGGGTTGGGCCATTTGTAGTCGAACCATCCCTGGTTCTTGCTCTTGACGGTCTGGATCAGGCCCTTGATGATGTAGGTGCCTTCCGCGTCGCGCATATCGATCAGGTTCTTGCCGACCATCTTGGAGGCGTTGCCGTTGCCGATGGCCAGGTTGACGCCGTTCAGGTCGTAGACAAAGATATACAGGTTGCGGTCGGTGAACTGGCCCTTGGAATTGTTAAATTCGGCAAACGCCTTTTCCTTGCCGTTCGCCTTGATGTAGGCGACGGCCTTCTTGACCAGCGCGACGCAGTCTTCCGCGTTGGCGCGGTCGTTGGCGGCGTGGGCGCCCGTGGCCAGCAGCGCGGCCATCACCAGCAGCAAAACTTTAGAAATAAACTGTTTCATTGCGATCTCCGTCATAGGTTTCTGTCAGGAACGATACTATGAATTGCGATCCGAAAAACCCTTGATCCAGATCAAAAACGGCTTCATCTATTCAAGTTAGTCCTCAGAACCATTTCTTTTGCAGCGCTGCAAACGTGCCGTTGGCCTTGATGGCGTCCAGCCCCTTGCGAAACCGCTCGACCAGCACATCGTCGGTCTGCGGCCCGAACGCCATGTAGCTGCCGCCGCTGCCCAGCTCGGTCAACTGCAGCGCCCGCTCCAGCGTCTTGGACAGCTCGCCGCCATCGCGCCGCACGATGTCCGCCGCCACCAGGTCGCTCATCGCCCACAGGTCGACCCGTCCCAGTTTCAGTTTTTCGTAGTTGGTTTTGGGCTGGGCGTTGCCATGCAGCTGGCGGCCCTTGACGAAGCCCTTCGACTCCAGATATTGCTCGCGCGCGTCGCCGTTGATGGTGGCGATCTTGTAGCGCAGGGCGTCGCCAAGATGGTCGAGCTTGATGTGGCGCTCGCGCAGGGCGTACAGATAGGAGCTGTCGGGCGGGGAAACCACGCCGACCCATTTGAACAGGTGCTCGCGCTCGGGCGTGCGCATGATCGAGAAGATCAGCACGTTTTCCTTGTGCAAAGCCGTCGCGTAGGCGCGCGCCCAGGGCATGATCTGGATGTCGGCCTGCACGTCGATTTCCTTGAGGACGGCCTCGACGACCTCGGTGCTGAAGCCGGTGACCTTGCCGTTCTCCCAAAAATTGACGGGGCGGTTTTCCTCGGTGACGCAGGTGACGGTGTCGGTGGCATGCGCGGTGGCCGACGCCAATATCAGCCCCACCCAGAGCAGCAAGCGCAGCATTTTCATTCCCTGGTAGTCCCCCTGGTCCGGCGTCAAGGACTTGCACGCCTGGAGGCCATTATACGCAGGTTTAATTGCTGCAACATGCGACGGCAACCGCTTGCACGGCCCGATAACCAGCCCGTCGCGCGACAGATAGTTTGACATGCGGCATATAGCAAAATCAGGCACCTAGTTCCAGCCACGACATTTATTGCCATCCGACCACCACGCATCAATCGACATTTCCTTGAGGAAACGACGCATAATCAGGCATTTCTTGATGACGCTCGTGGAGCGATAAAAGCAGAGTATGCGAAAACCCTCGATGGCAGCACTAATTGAAATACTGAAGAGTCATAATGTCCATTCACCTAAGATGAGTTGGAGTGAGCTCGAAGATCATGTAAAGAAGGTCTACGAATTCTTGTTGAGCCTTGACGGCGAGAATGTCGTCGTTGGTCGAAATGTCCAGTTGCGCGGAAAAACCGGCGCAATGTACGAGATCGATGTCTACTACGAATTCGAGAAGGCTGGAATCCGTCACCGCGTTGCCTTTGAATGCAAGAATACAAAGCGCCCGGTTGAACGATCCAAAGTTGGCTCGTTTAAGAGCGCAATAGACCAATTTCCGGGCATGACCGCAGTGATGATTTCCGCAGCAGGTTATCAGAGTGGTGCTCAAGAATTCGCGGATGAGAACGGAATCTTGTTGCTCAAATTGGAAGACTTGCCGACAATTTCTCAGCTCCTCGGAATGGTGCTGGAGCACGTGACAATGCCAGACGAAAAGAGCGTCGGAGCTCCTTTCTGGACCATATTTGAGACCGAAACAAATGCACCTTATGGCACCTGCAAAAATGGACTGCTTTTATCGGTACTCTTCTTTTCGAAAGTTCATGCGCAGCAGTTCATGCGGGACTTCGAGCTTGAGAAGGGTTGGGTTGTGCGTGGCATGTCGCAAACACACTTCAGGAGCTTCATTCACTGCGTCGATGCTTTAGATGGGCTATTTACGCTTGCAACGCCGTCGATTGAAAATGGCCGCGAAGTATGGGGAGGCTTCGAGATACCAAGGGAAAACTTGATTGCGGAATACTATGTTGACTCGATCCCCATTTCGGCAGAGCGAAATATCGCGCCTTCCGTAAGGGAGAGGAAGGCGATGAATGAAGCGAAGTTTCGCAGATAACTTTGACGATGGACAACGACTGGCCATCGTCAAAGTTAAGCTAACGCCATAAATCATTGGGAACAAAGACTTACGCGGCTAATCTTCAACTCCGATTTTTCAAAAATCGTCAAAGTTGCACGCACTCAATGATGGACTTTATGGGCTATTGTCTACGGCGTAATTTTGCCTAGTGCCTACGCACCGTTACGCTGCCACCTGCGGTTTCAAGCCCGGCGGCAGGGTAACGGCGTCCCGCGCCGCGCCTGCAGGTTCAGTTCGTGCAGCAGCTGCAGTTTTCCGACTCAATAGTGGGGCGTGGACGCTGTGCGTCCCGGCGCGTATCTGATCACACTTACAGGGCGCAGTAAGATCAGTGCAGAACCCGCTTACTCATCAACTAGTTTTACTTCAAAATGCAACTCGTCAGTTATTTGTCGTGGCAATTCGTCCGAACTGACTTGGTAGGCAGCTGCGAAGGAACGTATCTCCTCTTTGGTGCTCATCAGCACCCTGAACGGTTTAATAGAAACCTGAAAACCATGTTGTATTTTTTCAGAGCTAAAAGTTAGCGACCTGCGGTCCTCTGTAATACGACGAGGCTTACGCAAGAAGTCCACAGAATGCGGCACCATTCGAACTGTCGGACTGCCGATTCCATTGGGTGCAAATGCGGGAGGTGTGGGCGCCTCGGGCGGTGGTGGCAAGTCGTCGTCTTCGTAGACGAGAAAACCTTCTGGGAAAGTGATTTTTGCCCAGACGTCCGTCGCTGGCCGAGTCCCACGATTCACTAGGACTAGACGCATGTTCGCAGAACGTCGAAGCAGCAGCCTGTACTCCTCAACCTTTACAAGATATTTCTTGTAGCTGTCATAGTACCAACGCACGCGTTGGTTATATCCGTCGAGTTCCTCTCCAGTCCATTCTCTGAATGGCGTTATACGCTGACGACTGAATAGGTCAAACGGGCGCATACTTTGCTCGTCGAAGCCGAAGGTTGGGGCTTGCTGGTCCGCTCGTGTCTTTATCGGCGTTTGGGACATTACTTCATCTAGCGACGACACGCCTTCCAACTGAACACCCTGCTGGACTTCAAGGATTTTGAGCATTTCATCGCTCGTCTCAACTGACAGCAACGGCATTGGATTGCGGATCAATTTATCTTCTCTTGGCGCCGCTAAATTTGTCTTCAGCGCGGCCACAAGTTGATTGATCAGCTCCCTTCTGACTTTCTCTGTAGATAGACCGTTAGCATTGTCTAGATGGTAAGTAATTGCGCCGCGTCGATGTCTCAAGTCGAAGGGCAATTCCTCAGGCTTGCCACCAAAGGCCAAGTTTGCAACGGTAATAATCCGCTGGTGCCCCACTTCACGAAGTGCATAACCAAGTTCGATCATCACATTTGGATTCGGAACCTTCTTTGTCCCCGTTTTGGTTGATACTTCGGCAACTGGCGTGATGTCGGCAACAAATACTTCGCAGTCGTCAATTTTCCTGAATATTGTAGTCACAATCTCGACAAGTCCCGCCTCACCTTTAGTGTCGTGGTCTAGTTCCAGGCGGTTAGCCATCTCGAGTTCGAGCTCTTCAGTCAGCTTGGTTAATGCTTGGACAAGTGCACCCTTGATGAAGTCCTTGGTAGTTGAAGGGGGGAGATCGCTTTGCCACGACCAAAATACTGTGTTGTTCATACATCATCCCGTAGGTTAGAACCAATTTGGAAGCAGAAGCTCTATCAAACCCAACCCCAACCCGGACGGCTGAAATCATGGGTTGCATTGGAAAATTCTATGATGCTACTAGAAACTTGCACATCCGAAAACTTAATTCCCAGCAATCTTATCGTTTTAACATAAAGACGATCTCAAGCATGCGGATCGGAAGCTGTACGCTTTTTAATTCGCCGCTTTGCTCTCGAAATCGTCAAAATTAGAAGTCCGTTGTGCGAGCAGCCTATGCTCACCATAGTGGTGAGAATTTGAGATTATTTCTGTGCAACTATATGGGATAATTTCCTAACTGCATGACCAACCTAAGGCCAGTACAGAATGCTTAAGTTTCCGCAAACGCTTGAAGAGATGGAGTCACTCATCTTAGCCCCACCTCCATTGGAGGGGCGGACACTGGTATTTGATGCGAGCTTTGCTCGAACTGGCGGTGAAAAGCTTCTTGCCGAAGCCTCAATAGTGCAATGGTTAGCCACATGGACTCAGGGCCTCGACGGCCGCGTTCTAATCGAGCCGTCTGCCCCAGACTCGGCAAGTGATACTCTTAAGCGAATATCGATGACGCTGCCTGGCGCACTGCTTGGCATGCTGGATGATCAAGCGTTGATAGACATACCTCGATCGGCACTCGCCCGTTACAAGGATGCTTTTTTCAAGCAGCAGAGGTTTTGGCCAGATTTGAACGTCCAAGACCGGGCCTCCTTGCTCTGTCTAGATAATGTACCGCCGACCATCGGTCTTCCTTTGCAGCTGTACCCGAGTGGACAGGCCAATCGAGTGGCTAGCCGCGAACAATTTGAGAATTTGGTTGACAAACTTATCCGTGCAGTGACTGCAGAAGAGAACATACGCGGTGCAATTAATGATCATCGCGACCGCCTCACAACGATACTTCACGAACTGTTTAAAAATACCCACGATCACGCCAGAACGACCGTTGATATGCGAGCGTTACCTCTTTCTATCAGAGGCCCCTATGCTCGGTTTTACACTGCGGAAGAGCTGGCTTACACGGCGCCGCCGAAAAAAGAAGACAAAGAAGGTAACGAGATTTTTCCAGATATCAATCAGGCAGAGCGTTATGCGTCGTATTTTGTCCGCGAAAAAGTGGCGCCCGCCAGGCGCGTGAAAGCAGGTGAACCACCCCGTTTTTTCGGACTCCTCGAGCTGTCTGTATTCGATACCGGACCTGGATTTGCCGCTACATATTTGAAGGGCAAATTTCCAGGTTCTTCAGTTCAGGATCAGTTTGATGCAGTCCTGGGTTGCTTCAGCACGGGCAGATCATCAACAAGTGATCCCAGCCGCGGTTATGGCCTTTGGAAAGTCTTGCGCGACCTACGCGAACTGAAGGGGTTTATTCGAGTTCGAACAAATCGTATTCACGTCTATCGCGACTTCGCTTGGTATACCGATATGTTCATGCAGTCGGACATAGTAGCGCCTGAGGAAAGGATGATGGACTGGCGTCGAGGAATTACGCAAAAGATCTCAGACGACTATGGCGATATGCGAGGTGCGCACGTCACAGTTCTGATTCCTCTGGGGGACAACCTATGAACCCCATCACATTATGTAAATTTGTGTCTACTCAGGGTGATGGGCAAACCAAGCGCGTGCTGTCAATTTTTCTTCCGCCCGTATCTCTCAATGAAGAGCTCTTCGACGAAGCGATAGCGCCATTCCTAGGGAGCGGCGAGCCGGCTGATTACGTGCACATATCGGGAGCGCCGGAGGATATCGCGTGTGTCCGCGAAATCCTCAAAGCGAAATCTTCACCTCGCGCTCGCTTACAGAATGTGCTCGCAAACGTTGATCGTGATGTCGTACTTATCAAATGGAGTCTACCTTCAAATGACACTATCGAAGCGGAGACGTTAGATGGTAGCTCGTTAGACAAAAGTATCGCAGACCTTGAGCGACGTTTCTCATTAAGCGATGCGTTTTTGAAGAATGGTGGTGTAGTTACTGCCGCTACCGGTACTCATTTTACAAAGCCATCTGGCACGCACTCTCAGCGATTTCTTCGAGCGGCGAACCTGCTCGAAAGACGCGCCGCTAGTCATCAGCTGGCATTTTGGCTTTATCCAAGCCTCAGTCAACGGAAGTTTCGCAGACTGATCGTAGACACGTCGGGAATCGCCCCTGTCGCATTTATACTGGCATATGAACGGCTGCGGAGAGGCATTGATTCGGAGCTTCCGAGTATAGAGTCCCATGCATCCTATGGCGGCTTGGATTCCTTAACCATTGCGGATCCTGATCAGACAATCTTTCTCATTTCAGCGTCGACCTCGGGCAACCTTGCGTCAAAGCTGATGAGCAAAGGGGCTCTGGCTGAAAACATTTTTACGCTCTTCTTCTTAGGTTCTTCCACAGATGGAACTGTCATATGCGAGCTCAAGGATGACAGGCGTGTTGGCTTCGAGGGCATCCCAGTCATAGACAATCACAGCACAGAAAACTGTCCGGATTGTAAGATGCACTCTTACCCAATTCCTATTGTGGGGGATCAATTTCGTACAGAGCCGGCAAAGGTCGAGGAACTGAATATTCTTCTTAGTGACTTTGATGAGGCTACACGCCTGACTCTTAATAGACTGGTCAGCACGGGCGCATTCAAAGTGTTTCGTTCGAACGGTGTTCGCCAAATGGAGCTGTACATTGATGTGGAGCAGTTGGTTTATGGCGAGACCAATGACGTTGATGGTACGGCTTCCATTCATGACATTCAAATGCGATTTGCGAGGCTTTTGCGCCGTGGAATGCCTACTCATCTTCGGCGTATCGTTCCGACGAAATATCCAGGGGCAGAACGCTTCGCTAGGCAAGCGCTGGAGACTCTTCCTTGTGCAGTACAGTCAAGCGTTGAAGTGCTCCTCTCGGAGAATTTATTGCCTCGGCCTGAGGATGCGGAAACCGCAACTTTAGTTGTGTCAGGATGTATGGACGATACTTATGAGCTGATGGGCGTCAGCAGAGATCTGCGTACGGTCCAGCCAGGGGGCAATATCACTTATGTCAGCCCGGTCTTCCGGGCGAGTTCTGAGTCGGAACGCAAGCGGGTTGAGTCCAATCTAACATTCGGTGACCAAGGCCCCAAGACATTTTCGCTGTTTAACGTGCTCACGATTGACCTGCCATCGTGTGAGTCAAATCACGCATGGAGCTTAGAGTACGATCACCTGCTTGAGGTTCAGCATTGGTGCGATTTGAACGATATAGAAGTGCCTACGCCGATCAGTGGCCGCATCACGGCTTTGCGCAACGCGCCTGCCATCGGCTTGGTAAATAACGTGTATTGGCCTACTCCAGCGGGCACTCAACTGAACATTGCTTCCGACTTCACAATCATCCCGACGCGAGACGGATCCCGTGAGATATCTCAAGCAGACATTTTCGCGATTGTTACCTCGCTATTTCACAAATACCGGCAAGGTGTGAAGAAGAAGCCAAAGCTTGTATCACGCAACTATGAGCGAACTGTAATAGCTCCCGAATGCTTCCAACGGTTTAGTGATGGCGTCCTTCAAGCGTCCTTCCTCCGAGCAGCGCGAGGCGGAGAGATCGCATACGCCAATTGCGAGAAGACAGTCAGCGAGCGAATGTTCGTGTTTCTTATGGGCGAACTTGCTGCGACAAAACACGGTGGAGGCCCAGCACTGATTGAGTATCTCATTGCGCTGTTGATTGGTCGGCTGACACTTCACGAAGAGCATACGCGGGAATTTCTGACAGCGGTTATTGATAATTCGGAGTCGCCAGTGATGACAACCATTGCACAATTTATCGTCGCGAGTTTGGCAAGTCCCGTGACTTCATGCGGGTTTCGTCAAAGTTAGTCGCTAACTTTGATGATTTGTGCGCTTAACTTTGACGATGGCCAGCGACGAAGCCACGCGCCTTGACGTTGCACGCCCTTGCGCTTATATTAATGACTTATAAGTAAGTTAAATCGGGTACACCCATGCAAGCCCCTCAAGATACCAAGCCACGCTGGGAGCGGCGCAAGGATGCGCGGCCGCAGGAATTGCTGGCGGCGGCGCTGGACCAGTTCGTCGAGCGCGGCTATGCCGGCACGCGCCTGGAGGACGTGGCCAAGCGGGCCGGCGTGTCCAAGGGCACGCTGTACCTGTATTTCGCCAACAAGGAAGAACTGTTCAAGGCCGTGGTGCGCGAGAACATCGTGCACGCCATCGGCGAGGCCGAGCAGGAGGCGGCCGGCTTCGACGGCCCCAGCGCCGAGCTGCTGCGCGCCATCCTGATGAAGTGGTGGCACCAGATCTGCGCCACCCACCTGGCCGGCATCACCAAGCTCATGCTCGCCGAGGGCAACAACTTCCCCGAGCTGGCGCAGTTCTACAACAACGACGTGGTCGCCCGCGGCAACGGCCTGATCGCCAGCGTGCTGGTGCGCGGCATCGAGCGCGGCGAGTTCCGCCCGGTCGATCCGGCCGTGATGACGCCGGTGCTGGTGGCCCCGGTGCTGATGCTGATGATGTGGACCCACTCCTTCATGCCCACCTGCGAGATGCCGGCGATCGACCCGGGCGCCTTCATGGAGACGCTGATCGACGTCACCCTGCGCGGCCTGGAAGTGCCCGCGCCGTGAGCCGCCCGCCCCGCGCCATGCGTCAAACTTGCCGATTTGGTAGGTTCAACCCCCTTAAACTGCAGACTGTCGCAATTTCCCGCGAACCCGCCGTCATATCGTTAATATGTGCCTCGATGCCAGTTCAACGATAAAATGACGGATTATTTAATCCCGACCCGAGTCATAAGATGAATATCGAACAAGCCCGCTTCAACATGATCGAACAGCAAATCCGTCCTTGGGACGTCCTCGACACGAGTGTGCTGGACCTGCTGCTGGTGGTCAAGCGCGAGAATTTCGTGCCGGCCGCCCACAAGGCGCTGGCGTTTGCCGACACGGAAATCCCGCTGCCGGGCGGCGTCGCCATGCTGAACCCGAAGGTGGAAGCCCGCCTGCTGCAGGACGTCAACGTCAAGAAGCATGAGAGCGTGCTGGAAATCGGCGCCGGCTCCGGCTACCTGGCGGCGCTGCTGGCCCACAAGGGCCGCCACGTGACGGCGGTGGAAGTGTCGCCCGAGCTCAAGGCGCTGGCGGAAAAGAATTTGGCCGACAACGGCGTCACCAACGTGACGGTGGAACTGGGCGACGGCGCCCAGGGCTGGAGCAAGGGCGCGCCGTTCGACGTCATCGTCGTCACCGGTTCGCTGCCGGTGCTGCCGGAAGCGTTGTTGCAGCAATTGAAGGTGGGCGGCCGTCTGGCGGCCATCATCGGCCAGTCGCCGGCGATGAAGGCGCAGCTGATCACCCGCACCGGCGAGGCCGGCTACGACACGCGCACGCTGTTCGAGACCGACGTCAAGCCGCTGGCCTCGGCCGTGCAGCCGTCGCAGTTCAAGTTTTAAGCCGGACGGACCAGCATGCAGCAGATCACCGCTCTGGAACTGGCCGACTGGCTGGCGGACGACGCGCGGCCCAGCCCGATGTTGCTGGACGTGCGCGAAAACTGGGAATTCGAGACCTGCCGCATCGACGGTTCGGTGCAGATCCCGATGAACACCATACCGGCGCGCATCGACGACCTGGATGAGGATGCGGCCATCGTCTGCATCTGCCATCACGGCGCGCGCAGCCTGCAGGTGGCCGCCTTCCTGGAGCGTAACGGCTTCGGCAAGATGGTCAACCTGACCGGCGGCATCCACGCCTGGGCGCTGCAAGTCGACAGCACGATGGCCAAGTATTGAGTGTCGCGACGCTGAAGACGGGCGCGGCGCTAAGGTAGTGTGTTTTTGATTTGATCAACTTTTTTGATGACTCCAACGGAGAATGCAATGCAGAGACCCCTTATCGCCGTGCTGATCACCAGCGCCTTCTTGACGCTCAACGCACAGGCGGCCGACCTGATCCAGGTATATCAGCAGGCGCTGGCCAACGACGCCACGTATGCCGGCGCCCGCTCGTCGCTGACCGCGGGGCAGGAACGGATCATCCAGGGGCGCTCCGGCTTGCTGCCGTCCATCTCCGCCAATGGCAGCAACACGCGCAACAGCGGCGACGCGTCCCAGGTGATCGGCGGCAGCTACACGCCGAAGGCCGACATCGACAGCCACAGCAACTCCTACACCGTGCAACTGAGCCAGCCGCTGTTCAACTGGGGCAACTGGCAGACCTACCAGCAGAGCAAGCTGGCGCAGGCCACGGCCGAGGCCACCTTCGCCCAGGCCCAGCAGGACCTGATCACGCGCGTGGCGCAGGCCTACTTCGACGTGCTGACGGCGCAGGACAACCTGACCTCGACCCAGGCGCAGAAGGTGGCGACCACCGAGCAGCTGGCCTCGGCCAAGCGCAACTTCGAGGTCGGCACCCAGACCATCACCGACACCCACGAGGCGCAGGCCGCGTATGACCTGGTGGTGGCGCAGGAGTTCGCCGCCATCAACGACCTGGACAACAAGCGCACCGCGCTGCAGGTGATCATCGGCCAGGCGCCGGGCGAACTGGCGCCGCTGCGCACCGGCGTGACCATCAGCGCGCCGTCGCCGGCCGCGGTGGAACCGTGGGTCAGCTCGGCCGAGAACCAGAACTACGCCGTGGTCGCCGCCAAGCTGAACGTGGAAATCGCCAAGCGCGAAATCGAGCGCAACCGCGCCAACCACCTGCCGACCGCCAACCTGATCGCCAGCACCACGCACCAGACCACCACCGGCCAGCAGCGCACCAACAACAACGCCATCGGCGTCAGCTGGAGCGTGCCCATCTTCAGCGGCTTCGCCGTCACCAGCAAGGTGCGCGAGACCATCGCGCTGGAAGACAAGGCCCGCAACGACCTGGAAGCGACCAAGCGCGCCGCCTCGCAGAACGCCCGCTCGGCCTATCTGGGCATGAACAGCGGCCTGGCGCAGGTCAAGGCGCTGGAAGCGGCCGAGGTGTCGAGCAAGTCCTCGCTCGATTCGAACAAGCTGGGCTACCAGGTCGGCGTGCGCATCAACATCGACGTGCTGAACGCCCAGAAGCTGCTGTACTCGACCCAGAAAGACCTGGCCAAGGCCCGTTACGACACCATCATGAACGGCCTGCGCCTGAAGTCGGCCGCCGGTTCGCTGAAGGAAGACGACCTGGCGCCGATCAACGCCCTGCTGGCGCACTAAGCTGCACCGGGCCGCGCTCAGAAGGCGAACGCGGTCAGCACGGTTTCGGCGTCAAGCAAGCTGAAATCGATCCGGCCCTGGCGGCCGGCGGGCCACTCCGGACAGAGTGGCTGCCGGCTGGTGAACCGCAGGCTGCCGGCCGCGGTGTCGACCGCGTCGATTTGAATCGCGTCGAAACCGAAATAGCGGCCCAGCGTCGGAGACAGGGCTTTGTAAAAGCTTTCCTTGGCGGAGAAGACGGCGGTCAGCAGCATGGCATAAGGCCAGGCTGGCTGCGGATGCAAGGTCCGCAGCATGCGCAGTTCCGCCGCCGACACCACTTCCTTTTCGACACTGGCGACGGCGTCGGCGTCCAGCAGCGTCTCGATATCGATGCCCACGCCGCGCAGCGGGCCCGCCCGCATGACGCAGGCCGCCGCCCGCGTGTTGTTGTGGGTGATGGCGCCGATGGCGCCGTCTGGCCACAAGGGCTGGCGGCGGGCGCCGGTTCCAAGCTGTACCGCCGGCCATCCCGCGTGGGCCAGCGCCGCGCGCGCCGCCAACCGTCCAAAGAAATACTCGGCCTGGCGTTTGGGCACGCTGCCCGCGATGCCGGCCGGGCAGGCGATGCCTGCCTGCGTGAACTGGTCGAACGCGAACCGCGCCCGGTCGAAACCCAGCAGGTGCACCGGGATCGTCGTGCCTCCCGCCTGGTGGTGGATCAGGCGCACGGCGTGCTTGTGGGTTTCCAGCTCAGGCTCCGTTTAAAACTTCAAGCTGGCGCCGGCATACACCTGGCGTCGGGTAGGCAGCTGCGCCGTCACACTGCCGCTGGGGCCGCCATAGACGCGCACGCCCGCGTTCAGCTCCCAAGCCGAACTGGACCACGTCAGCGTGGCGGTCAGGATGCGGCCGGCATCGGCCGGATGCCACAGTCCATACACGCTGAAGGCATATCTGTCGTACGCCCAGTTAACCGAGGCCAGGACGGTGCTGCGGTGCAGATTGGTCTGCAACAGGGCGTTGCTCTGCCACGCCAGATTGGCCGCGAGCGGCATCTGCTCGGCCGGCGGGACGTGCGCCGCCATGTGCGACAAGGCGCGGTTGCGCGCGTGCCAGTCGCGCCAGCTCGCCTCGTCCGGGGCGCCGCCGTCCCACCACCATTCGGTGATCAGCGTCAGATTGCTGGCGCTGGACCAGGTATTGCCGAGCAATACGCGCTGCGCCGGGCCGATGGCGCAGTTGTGCGCCGGCGCCACGCTGACCAGCCCCTGCACCGCGTCCACACACAGCGTGTCGAGCGCCTGTGCGCGGTTCCACGATGCGTGCAGCTCGCTGCTTTCGGTCGCGACCCAGGAGAGCGCGGCGCCGACGCCGCCGTGGGTGCGCGCACCCCAGCGGCCAAATCCATACAGGTCGACCGCGCCCAGATGGCGGAAATAGCGCGCGGCCAGGGCCGGCTCGTCGCCGCCGAAGCTGTGCGCTGCCCGGGTGGGATTGACGGCGACCAGCGACAGGGCCGCCTCGTCGTCGAATTTCTCCGCCATCAGCAGCGGCCGTCCCTGCAGCGTGGTGTCGTTCACCACCAGGCGCGCTTCCTGCTGGATCAAATCGTTGGGACGAAAGCCCCAGCCCACGTCCCAGGACACGATCTTGCGCCCGACGGTGTAATACCAGCCCAGCGCCGAGCCGGAGGTGCTGAGTTCGTTGATGCGGGCGTCGCCGGACCAGGCCTGGCCCTGGGCCTTGGTCTGGCTCAGCGTGGCCGACCCGGCAAGCGGCCCGGCGGCCAGCCTGAGCTCGGTTTTCAGCAGCGCGCTGGACGGCGCCTCCTGCAGGCCCGGCAGCCCCAATTGCCGGGCCAGGGCCAGCGTGGAGGCGGGCTGCGGCTGCAGGTTGTCAACACGCAGGCGTACCCGGCCGCTGACGTCGACCGCGGGCTGGTCCTCTTCCGCCTGGGCGGCCGCGCCGGCCAGCAGGCAGAGGGCGAGCAAGGCGATGCGCAAGTCACTGCTCCAGATCGGGGGTGCGGGCGAGGAACATGGGATTGAGCCACTCCGGCGGGATCGCACGGTTCTTGCGCGACACATAGGTGACCCGCGTCATCTTGTGGTTGGACACCAGATCCTGCAAGTCCATATAGCTGACCATGCCGTTTTCCATGGCAAAGGTCGCGGTCTTGGCCAGCTTCTCCGACTGCACGTACAGCTCGGCCTTGACCGGCTCCTTCCTGGCCTTGCCCAGCCACAGTTCGATGCGCTGATAGGTCAGGCCCTTGCGCTTGCCGTTCAGGGTGAGATGCAGGCAGGCCTGCGCGCCGCAGGGCTCCTCGCCGACGATCTCGCCGTTGTAGTCCTCGGACCAGGCCAGCGTGGAGATATCGCCGGTCGAGGCCTCGCCCAGCAATTTCTGGGTGGGGGTGATGCGGATGGGGCGCTGGCTGGACGGCAGGAACATCCAGAAGTCGTCCCCCAGCATCAGCACCTTCTGCCCCTTCTCCGACGGGCTTTGCATCAGCACCAGCGTCTTGTGGCCGGCTTCCGCCAGGACCAGGTAGTCGCGGCGCTTCTCCATGGCGCCATCGCGGGCGTACACCTCGATGCGCGTCTGCACCTGCACATTGGCGGTGTTGGAGCGGTAGTAGTCGGCCTTCTTGATCAGTTCCTGGGCGTCGGGCGCCTCGGCCAGCGCCTGGCCTGCGTTCAGGCCCAGCAGTGCAATCAATAATAATTTCAAGGTGTCTCCAGGAATAGCGGTTGTGCTTCAGACATGGGCCAGCGCATCGACCACGCTTTGATTGAGGCTGCGGCGGGTGACGAAGATACTGGCCATCGCGCACAGCACGGGGAACACGGTGAGCACCAGCACCGTCATCTGCCAGCTCAGCGCGATCAGCAGCGGATAGCCGTAGGTATTGCCGGGCGGCGGCGGCATCTGCAGGTTGAGCATGACCAGCAGGCCGGCCACCAGCACCGCCAGCAAGGCGCCCAGCAGGGCGCCGCCGCCGCCCAGCAGCAGGGCCTCCAGGCCAAACATCTTGGTCAGCTGCGACGGCAGGGTGCCCATGGCGCGCAGGGTGCCGATTTCGCGGGTGCGTTCGACCACCGCCATGGCCATGGCGTTGGCCACCACGATGAACACGATCAGCGTGATGACCGTGCCCAGCGAGCCGAAAATGATGTCGTACAGGCCCTTGACGCTGCGGTAGACATCGGAGAAGTCCAGCCAGGTCTTGACCGTCAAGCCCTGCTCGCGGACGATGGGCAGTTGGGTGAAGCGCTGCTGCGCCGCCGCCACCCCGTCCATCTGGTCCAGATACACGCCGACGTTGCTGACGCGTTGGGTCGCCAGCAGGCGCTGCGCCGTGCCGAGGTCGCAGTACACCAGGCGGCGGTCAAGCTCGGTCACGCCGGAGCTGACGATGCCGCGCACGGTCACGTCGACCGCGTTGAATGCGCCTTCGGTGGTGGTGGCCAGCAAGGTCAGCTGACCGCCGACCCTGGCCTTGAGGGTGCGCGCCAGCGCTTCGCCGATCACCACCTCGTTGCTGTCGTTGCCGGAAATGACCTCGCCCTGGCGCACCCGCAGGAAGGGCCCGCGCACCGCGAACTCGGCGTCGGGATCGATGCCGACCGCCAGCATCACGGCCGATTTGTCGCCATTGCTGATGAGTCCGGTAAATTCGATCTTGGGCAGCACATTGCGCACATGCTCGTCGCCGAGCAAGACCTTGCGCAGCGCGTCCCAGTTGTCGAGGCCGGTTTGCAGGGGCAGGTCCTCCTCGCTGTCGAACGCCGCCGTCTTGGCCAGGATCAGGTGGCCGGTGCTGCGGGCGCTGGTCTCGGCCAGTCCGTGGTAGGTGAACAGCGCGAAGCCGGCCGACACCAGGATCGCGCACGCGCCCAGCGCCGTGATGCCCAGCGTGGTGAACGAGCGGCGTTTGTTGCGCAGGGTGTTGGCGGCGGCAAAGCGCAGCCATTTCAGCCAGGACTGCAGCCCGGCGTCGGCCGCTGCTTGATTCACGCTGTGCATGACCGTTGCTCCTCGTCGGTTGGCAGGATGACGCCGTCGCGCAGCGCGATCACGCGGTCGGCCCGGCGCGTCAGGCGCTCGTCGTGGCTGGCGATCAGGAACGCGGCGCCGTGCTTGTGCGCGCTGGCCCGCATCAGGTCCAGCATCTGGCCCGCGGTGGTCGAGTCGAGGCTGGCGGTCGGCTCGTCGGCGATCACCAGCGCCGGGTGCTTGATCAGCGCGCGGGCGATCGCCACCCGCTGCCGCTGGCCGCCCGACAGGGCGTCCGGACGGTGCCTGACGTGCTCGCTCAAACCCACTTCCTCCAGGATCTTCAGGACCCGGGCGCGGCGTTCGGCGGCCGCCACGCCCGCCACGAACAGCGGATATTCGACGTTTTCAAACACCGTCATCACCGGCACCAGGTTAAAGCTCTGGAAGATGAAGCCGATGCCGTCGCGCCGCCGCAGCGTGGCCGCGACGACGTCCTGGACGTCCACCCGCTCGCCCTGGAACAGCACCTCGCCGGCGTCGGCGGCGTCGATCAGGCCGCAGATATTGAGCAGGGTGCTCTTGCCGCTGCCCGACGGCCCGGTCAGCGCCAGCAGCTCGCCCTGGCGCACCTGCAGGTCCACCCCTTGCAGCGCCGGGATCAGATGCTGCCCCATGCGGTAGGTCTTGTGCACCTGGCTCAGGCTCAGGGGCAGTCGCTGGGCGTCCATCTCAACTGCCCAGTTTGTTCAGCAGCGCTTGCGCCTCGCCCGCCTGCGGCAGCTTCTTGCTGATGACGGCCTTGGCGTACTGCCTGGCCTGGTCGGCCTGCTTGGCCTTCCTGGCGCGCTGGGCTGCGCGCATCAGCACATTGCCCTGGAACGCAGGCGTGGCCTTGGCGAAGGCGGGGCTGGCGATCGTCTCGTCGAGCAGCTTGGCGGCGCGCGGCCCCTTGTGGAAAATCTCCGGCAGGCTGAGGAAGGTGCTGGCGGCGGTGAAGCGCACCATCAGGCTGCCCGGTTCGCCGTCGTAGCTGACCGCGTCGTTGGCCGGCGTCAGCAGCGCCAGCGCCTTCTCCAGCTGGGCGACACCGTCGTCGACCAGCGTCAGCATGGCCATCGGATCGCTGGCCGTGGTGGCCATCCAGGCATGGGCGGCGCCGGTGTACGCCAGCAGCACGGGATCGGCCGGCTCGGCCGCGCGCAGCGCGTCGAACGCCTGGTAGGCCTTTTTGATTTCCGACTTGTCCTTGTCGGCGGCCACAAAGTGCTTGAGCGCCGCCTGGTACTGGGCCTCGGTGGCGGCCTGGCCGCTGTGCATGATGGCGCCGAGGGCGATGGCCAGCAGGGCGGTGGAAAGCAGCTTGCGCCGCGCGGGGAAACGGAATGACATAGCGTTAGCCTTCAGTGAAAGGTGGGTTCGGTTGCGAAATAAAGGACGAGACCAGCGGCAGGAAGGCGTTCCCCTCCAGCAGCACATCGAGGTGGTTGCCGTCGTCGAGCTGGTGCAGGCGCGCATGGCCCAACAGCGCCGCCAGCTGGCGCGACTGTTCCGGATGCACCATGCGGTCGGCGCCGGTGGTGAGCACCAGCGCGGGGCAGGCGATGCGCGCGGCGCTGGCCCTGGCGTCGAAGGCCGCGGCGGCGCCATGCACCAGCGCATGGCGGCGCAGGCGCGACAGGCGGGTGTACGGGTCCAGGATGAAGGGCGCCAGCGCGGTCGGCACGCTCATGGCGAAGCCGGGTTCGAGCAGCGTGCGGTAGACCTCGCGCGCCTGCTCTTCGCTGCCGCACACCTGGGCCAGCATGGCGTTGTATTGCTGTTCGAAGGCGGTGGCCGGCTGCTCGTCGCCGACCTTGACGGCGGCGTGGCAGATGCTCAGCGACTGCACCCGCTCGCCCAGCATGTCCGCCGCCAGCAGCGCCGGCGCGGTGGCCACGCAGATGCCCACCAGGTGCACGCGCTCCAACCGGCAGGCGCGCATCACGTCGGCCACCTCGCCGGCCAGCGCCAGGATGGGATCGCCGTCGATGGCGGGCATGGGATCGGCGCCGGACAGCAGCGACGAGTCCCAGCACACGGCGGTGTGGCCGCGCGCCAGCTCGCCCAGCAGGGGACGCATGGCCGCCAGCGGCACGCCGCAGATGGGCAGCAACAGCACCGTGGGCGCGTCCTGCGGCGCGTCCGGCGAGGTCCAGGTTTCAATCCGCAGCTGCCCGCCGTTGCCGGCGGCGACGGTCTGGACGGCGGGGCGGCGCCGGCCGGCGTACCAGCGTTCCAGCAGGGCCGGCACGGCGGCCGGGTCGACGGATGCCAGCGCCGGGGCGGGCGCCAGATAGCGGCTCAGCGCCAGGTCCAGACTGTTGACGTCGGCCGGGCGGCGCGCGCAGCATTCGAACGGCGCCAGCGCCAGCGCGCCGGCCAGCGCGGCCAGCAGGCGCCGCACGCCCTCGAACGCCGGCGGGTCGAGGGGGGCGCGCGCAAACACCCGGGGCGCCGTGGCGCACGAGGCCAGAAAGCCGCGGCAGTCCTCCAGCGCCTGTATCAGGCGCAGCAGCTGGTCCGGCGCCGGCCCGGCGTCCGACGTGGATAAGTCAGCCATGCTCTTGTGCTCCCCCGTGCTCAGCCGGCGTCGACGCGCTGTTCGCGTATCGCCTCGGCCACCACATTGATCGTCACGCCGGTCTCCTGCACGTCCAGGATCAGCCTGACGTCGTAGATCGCCTGGACCGCGCTGAGCATCTTCACCAGCGTGATGGAGGTGCCGCCGAGCTGGAAGAAATCGTCGTCGTCGCCGACCTGCTGGCAGGCCAGCAGCTGCGACCAGATGGCGCGCAGCGCCGTGTGCATGGCGTCGTCCGCAACGCCGGCCTGAGGGGCGGGCTGCACGCAGGCCGAGAGGTCGAGCTTGCCGTTTTCATTCATGGGGAACTGCCTGACCAGGAAGTAGTTGGACGGCAGCAGATAGTGCGGCAGCGTGGCGGCCAGGCTGGCGCGCAGGCGCCGCTCGGTGGCGCCCGCGTCCCGCAGCGCCTCCTCGGTGGCGATCACGCAGGCGACCAGGCGTTGGTCATGGTCGCCGTAGTCCGCCGCGGTGGCGATGCAGTCGAGCACGCCGGGACAGGCGCGCAGCGCGGCCTCGACCTCGCCCGGCTCGATGCGGTAGCCGCGAATTTTCAACTGGCGGTCGGCGCGTGAAATATAGGCAAACTCGTTGGCGCCGATCTGCATGCCGAGGTCGCCGGAGTTGTACCAGCGTACCCCGTCGGCGGCGGTATAGAAGTGGCGGGCCGTCAGCGCGGCGGCGCCCAGGTAGCCGGCGCTCACGCCGGGACCGCCGACATGGATCAGGCCGGCCGTGCCCTGCGGCGCGGGGCTGCCGTCCTCCAGCACGATGCGCAGCTGCAGATCGCGGATCGGCGCGCCGATCGAATTGGGCCCGTCGCCGCTTATTGCTGCGGCCGTCACCCGGTGGTGCGTGGCGACGATGGTCGTTTCCGTCGGCCCGAACATGTTCACCAGCGCCGGCCGCTGCAGGCCGACCTGCTCGGCCCAGGGGCGCAGCGCCTGGTAGTCCAGCTTTTCGCCGCAGAAGACGATCATGCGCAGGCTGGCCGGACAGCCTTGCGCCAGCAGCGCCGGCATCAGGTTGCGGAAGGCCGACGGCGTCTGGATCAGCTGCGTGACCTGTTGCTGGCGCAGCAGCCCGGCAAAGCGCTCCGGATCGCGCGCCAGCTCCCGCGACACCACCACATGGCGTCCGCCGTGCAGCAGCGCGCCCCAGATTTCCCATCCCGACAAGTCGAACGATGGCGAATGGAAGCCGCACCAGACGTCGTCGGCCGACAGGCCGAATTCGTCGCGGGTCGACGCGAACAGCCGCAGCAGGTTGTCGTGGGTGACCATCACGCCCTTGGGATTGCCGGTCGAGCCCGAGGTGTACATGACGTACAGCAGGCGTCCGCTGCCGGCCGGCAGCTCCGGGCGGGCGGCCGGATGCAGGCGCTCGACGGCGACGCCGCCGCCCTGGCCGACGATGGCCGCCACCGCGCGGCTATCGTCGCGGATGAAGTCGCGCCGGCTGGCCGGATAGCGCGGATCGATCGGCACATAGGCCGCGCCGGCGCGCAGCGTGGCCAGCATGGCGACGATCAGGTCGATGCCGCGTTCGAGCAGCAGGGCGACGAAATCGCCGCGCCGCACGCCCGCCTGCTCCAGCTCGCCGGCCAGGCGTTCGGCGCGCAGCGCCAGCTCGCCGTAGCTGACGGCGTGCTGGTCCTGCACCACGGCGATCGCCTGCGGCCGGGCCGCGGCGCAGCGCGCAAAGCAGGCCTCGACGGACTGGGCGTCATGCTGCCCGGTGTTCTGATACTTCGACTCGATGATACGGACGGGTTCCACAAACTACCTCTTTCAACAACGGCTGGGATGAATCGCTGACACGGCTGGCGCTGGCGGGCTAGCTCAGTTCGGCCAGCATTTTTTTGGCGGTGTCCACATTCCCCTTCAACATGCCCGGCTGCTTCAGGAAGCGCTCCAGCAGGGCCTTGGCCTTCTGCTTGTCGCCCTTGGCGGCGTAGGCTTCGGCCAGGCGCTGGTCCACCGGCAACAGCTCGCTGCCCTTGAGGCCCTGGGCCTTTTCCAGTTGCGCGATGGCGCCGCTGAACTCGTTCTTCTGCAGCGCGCAGCGGCCCAGGCCGTAGTAGCCCTCGGCGCGCTCCGGGTAGTCCTTGCGCAGCTCGTCGAAGATGGCCTGCGCCTTGTCGGCCTGCTTGTCCTTGACCAGGTCCTGGCCCAGATCCATGCGCACCATGCGCAGCCGGCGCGCCAGCTGCTCGTCGCCGCCGACGCTGACGGCGCGGAACTCCTTGACCGCCAGCTCGATCTTGTCCTCCGCCATGGCGATCTGGCCGCGCAGCAGCCTGGCGTATTCGGCCTGTTCGGCCGGGGTCGCCTTTTCCGTCGCGCGCGCCTTGTCGATGCCGCCGCCCACCAGGCGCGGCGCGCCCAGGTAGAACTGGAGCAGGGCCGAGCGGGCCGGGAAATACGCCGGCTGCAATTGCACGGCCCGCTCGAACGCCTTGCCGATCGAGGCGCCATAGCGCATGGCGGTCAGCGGGCCGCCGCTGGCGATCTGCTGGCTCATCAGCATGCCGCTGGCAAAATGGCAGAGCGTGGCCTTGTCGTCGCGTTCCGCGCAGTCCTGCGCTTGCGCCAGCACCGCGCGGCCTTTGTCGGGGTCCGCGCTGGCCGCCAGGGCCAGCGCCAGCACGGCCTGCGGATCGCGCGGGTGCGACTGCAGATGGCTCTGGGCCTGCTGTTCCAGCTGGGGATACTGGCGCGCTTCGTAGAGCGACTGCCATTGCGGATTGGCGAACTCCGATACCTGGGCATGGGCCGCAGCGCCGGCTGCGGCCAGCAATAAGCACGGTAGATGATGACGCTTCATGATGATGATCCCGATGTTTAGGCGCTGCGTTGGAAGCCGAGGACAAAGCTGCTCTGGCCGGCGTCGCTGTGCATGGTGAAGCGCAGCAGGGCGCGCGTGTCCGCATCGCCCAGCAACTGATGCACGGCCAGCGGTATCAGGGCGGCGGTATAGATGTGCAGCAGGTTGGCGATGTCGAGCTCCAGCCGCGTCGCGTCCTGCCACGGCTCCGGCAATTCGATCGTGTCGCCATAGGCCGCCTGCGCGCAGATCGCCAGCTGCCAGTTGCCGGAGGCGGCGGGGGCGGTTCGGGTCAGGACCAGGCCGGCGGCGCCGCTGACCTTGGGGCGCCGGTCGCCCAGCGCGGCCAGCGCCTGGGTTTGAACGCTGCAGCTTTCGTCGGCGCCGATCACCACAAACGCATCGGAGCGCCCGTGGATGAAGGACAAATACACGTATTCCAGCGCGGCGCATATCCCCAGCGCGGCGTTGCCGAAGGCGATGGCGGCGGCGTGCGTGTCGAACACGGCCGAGGTCTGGGTGGTAATCGCGCTCGGTATCGAGCTTGGCAGCAGCATGGTGTCGGTCTTCGACCAGCCGGCCCGCACGCCGCACGTCTCGAATTCATGCGAGATGCCGGTGGTGTCGGACGCCGACGCGATCGCCACGCCCAGCCGCTCGCCGGGAATCTGTCCCTCGGGCAGGGTCTTCAGCAGGCTCTTGCCCAGCAGCGCCGCATAGACCGTGCTCTTGGCCGCCGAGCGGGCCCGCGCCACGCCGCTGCCGCGGCCGATGGCCACCGGCAGTTCGTCGGGCAGGCTGTCGCCGCGCAGCGCATAGCCGCCCGCGCCGTCGAAGTGGACCGGGCCGGCGGCGCCCTGCCACGCGGATGAGAGGGGCGCGGCGGTCACGCTGTAGTCGTGATTGAGCCATCCCAGACTATGCAGGTAAGGGCCGTTGCGCAACAGTTGTGCCTTCATACACGCTCCTGGACGGGAAAGATAACCGCGGCGGCGTTGATGCCGCCGAAGCCCAATGCGGTAATGAGCATGGGGCCCGGTTCGATGGTTTGCGGGGCGCCCAGCACGAGCGACAGGTTGGCGTACTCGGACTTGACGGTGCCGGCCACGTGGGGCAGCAGGCCCTGGCGGTTGGCCTCGCAGGCGGCCAGCACGTTGAAGCCGCTGGAGGCGCCCATGGTGTGGCCCAGCGAGCCCTTGGTCGATGTGCAGGGCGGCGATTTGTCGCCGAACACCAGCTGCGCCACCGCCGCCTCGGTCTTGTCGTTTTGCCGGGTGCCGGTGCCGTGCCAGAAAATGCCGCGCAGGTCGGATGGCTGCAGCCGCGCCTGCTCCATGGCGGACCAGATGGCGCGCGACACCCCCTGCGGATTCGGTTCGACCATGTGCGCCGCGTCGCAATAGGTGGCGGTGCCGGCCACCAGGCCCTGCACCTCGGCCGGCGCCAGCAGGCTGCGGCGCGCCACCAGCATGGCCACCGCGCCTTCGCCGACGGTGGTGCCGTCGCGGTCGACGTCGTAGGGGGTGCAGCCTTTGGCCGACATCGCGCCCAGATTGCTGAAGCCGACCGAGGCCACGCGCGACAGCACGTCCATGCCGACCAGCAGCACCGCGTCGCACAGGCCGGCGTTGATGCGGTCGGCCGCGTAGGACAGGGCGACCAGCGTGGAAGCGCAGGCCGCGGACACGTCGATGCCCAGCAGCTGGCGCTCCAGTCCGGCGTTGATGGCGTCCGTCAGGCGGCCGGTCAGCACGCCTTCCCAGGTGCGCGCCGCAATGCCGTCGTCGTCCGGGCTGGCATGCTGGCGGTCGACGATGGTCGACAGCGGACCGGGATCGAAATGGGAGCTGGCCGTGATCAGCGTCAGCGTGGCCTGCGGCTGATGCGCGAAGAAGTCGTCGACCACGGCTTTCATCTGCTGGCCCACCAGCCTGGCCAGCGCCACGGCGCGGTCCTCGTACTGCGGCTGGCCGTCGGTGCCGGGGAAGGGCGCGATGGCCGCCAGGGGCGGCGTGTCCGGCCATTGCTCGAAGATGTCTTTGCCGAAGGAGAATACCCGCTCGCCCGCCAACAAAGCCTGCCAGCAGTCGGGCCACGAGCTGGCGATATTGGCGATGGCGTAGCATTGACGCGCGATGGCGATTTCTTCACGGTACGGTTCAATCACGACGGTTTCCTTGTTAAGCTAGAGAGACGGCAGGCTTGCTCAGCGAAGCGCCGATGCCCGACACCTTGCACACCAGACGGTCGCCGGCCTTGACCACGCCCTCATACAGCGTCTTGCCGGCGATCTTGTCGCTGATCGTCACTTCCGCGGTGATGACTTCGCCGATGTAGGCCGGCGACAGGAAATCACCCTTGCAGCGCGCCAGCACATCGGTCAGCTCGGCGTTGCCGCCGCCGGACCCGGTGCCGGCTTCGCCGGCGGCGGTCAGCACGCCCAGCAGCATGGCGGCCTGGCCGACCAGTTCGATGAACAGCACGCCCGGCATGATGGACGGTCCCTCGGACAGGTGGGCCGCCATCATCGGGTCCGCCCCGGAGATCGCCTTCTGCACGACGATGTGCTTTTCACCCCATGCCAGTACCCGGTCCAGCAGCAGCCAGGGCGAGCGGTAGGGCACCAGGCTGACGATCTGGTGATATTCCAGCGCTTGTGGGAATCTGCTTTCCATGACTCTTATGCCTCGGCTTTCTGCGCTTCCCGCAGGCTGTCCAGTTCGAGGATGATGTCCCGCAGCTGTTCGCCGGTGCGGACCTCGGGCATGCGGTCGTCGGGCAGGCGCACGTCGTAGCGCTTTTGCACCTCGACCACCAGCGCCACGGCGCCCAGCGAATCCATCATGTATTCTTCGTAGAAATTGGCCGTCATGGAAAACTCTTCCAGTTCACGGTCCAGGGCGTATTCCACGATTTCTTTAATTTCAGCAGTTGTAAGTTGCATTTCTTTCCCCACCTCTATTTAATGCGCCGTCAGGCCGCCGTCGATTTGAATTGTTTGGCCGGTTATAAAATTGCCGCCTTCGCCCAGCAAAAAACTGACGAGGCGCGCCACCTCGGCCGGCTTGCCCAGGCGCCGCAGCGGCGTGTTGCCCACCAGCTTGCCGATCGACGCCGACGCCGTCGCCTCGACCATCCGGCTTTCGATCACACCCGGCGACACCACGTTGCAGTTGACGCCGAAGCGGCCGAGTTCGACCGCCGCGACCCGGCACATGCCTTCCAGGCCAGCCTTGGCCGCCGCGTAGGCGATCTGCCCCGGATTTCCCTTGACGCCGGTGACGGAGCCGATCAGGATGATGCGTCCATTGCCGGCCGTCATTAACGGCCGCGACAGCGCCCGCACAAAATGGAAGGCGCCGGTCAGATTGGTTTGCAGGACCTGCGACCAGTCCTCGTCGGACAGCAGCGCAATGGCGTGGTCGCGGGTAATGCCGGCGCAGTACACCAGGTCGGGCGCCGTGCCGAAATCGCGCTCGACTTGCGCCACCAGCGCGGTGACGGCCGCGCTGTCGCAGACATCCACCGCATACCAGCGGGCGTTCGGGGTGTCGGCCGGTATGCCGGACGGCGCCCGGGACCGGTGTGAATGGGTCATGGCCACGCTGCGGCCGCTTTGCAGCAACTCCAGCGCAATCTGTTCCCCGATATTTCCGCTGGCACCGACCACCAGACAACAACGTGCCGACATGGCATCTCCCCATCATGTTCTGTAACATTGGGCGCCGCCGTCTGAACGGCGGCGCCCAACTCAGCAAATAGCAATATCAGTCAGATATTGATTACTCTTCTGCGTTGTTCGACGCGGTGCAACGGCTGCTGGTGCTGGCGGAAACCATTTCCAGACGGGTCTCCAGCTCTTCGATCGACAGGATTTCCGATACGGTTTGCTCAGCTTTGACTTCTACGATCGAAACTTCTTTCATTACAATCTCCTCGTGAATAAACACCACCAGCCGTGGCAGGCATCCACCCGTTCATTGCCGGGCAAATTCTTGGGGTCGGACGCGCGCCGCACGGGGCGCGCCCGACCGGTAATCGGTGTTGCTGTCAGCCTGCCGCCGCGGCGGGAAACGGCACCAGCGCGCCGAGCTTGACCAGCTCGGCAACAATATGGGGCGGCGCCACCGTGGCCGCCTCGACCGGCCCATGGAAGGCCTGCTCCAGTACCTGCAGCGCCACCGGCGACAGCAGCTGGTAACTCAGCCGGCGTTTGCACATCAGCGCGGTCTGGTTCGGATACGGCAGCAGGGTGTAAGCCTGGTGGGCAAACGTCAAATGGTCGCCGGCCGGCGCTGCCGGGCCGGCACTGGCCACCGGCTCGGCAGCGTCGGCGGCGCCGATAAAGCGGTTGAGGTAGAGCCAGCCCTCCCAGCTTTCGGGCTTGCGCCGGATCCGCTCTTCCAGAATGGCGTACAGCTGGCGCGTGGTCTCTATCTGCGCCGCGCGCTGGCCCTGCGCCGGCGGCGCCAGCTCTGGCAGGCAGTGCAGCAGGCGGCGGCCGTTGTCCAGGTTCTCCACGTACAAGGGAACGATGGGCAGGTTCAAGCGCGACGCCAACTGCGCGACGCCGCCGCGCACCATGATGTGCCCGCCCAGGAAGGGGATCTGGATCATGCTCTTGTGGCGTGCCGCCATGCCGCCGAAGCCCGAGTTGCCGTCGATATAGATCACCAGCAGGCCGCCCCGGCCGAGAAAACGGATGGCCTCGCCCAGGCCCTCGAACGATTCCGCATCGAACAACTGGATGTCGGTGCGCTCCTGCATGCCGGGCACGGCCGAGGCGCCCAGCGCGTTGATCTGCGCCTGCTGCGCCGCGATCACGTCCGGCGTCACCAGCAGCCCCACCGGCCGCTCGCACTGGTTGCGCAGGTAGGCAATGATCAGGCGGTAGGAGTCGAGGTGGAAGGCGCAGTACAGCGAGCGCTTGCTCAACGACTTGCTCAGCCGCTCGGCCGATTCCACCTGGATCAGCTGGTCCAGCAAATCCCGGTAGCCGTTGCCCAGCTCGGGCGACGATTCGTAGGCGGCACACTCCTGGTTGCGGAAGACGCCGTCGACGATACTGCGCAGGTCGCGCCCGCGCAGCTCCGGCAGAAAGTGTTCAAGCATCAGCCCGGTCAGGCGCTCCAGCCTGGTGCGCATCTGCGGATCGCCCGCCACGGCCGTGTATTTGGTCGGCGTCTTGCGCGCCACGGCGGCGTCGCGCTGCTGGATGTAGTCGGATAGTTGCACGTCAGAGCGCCTCAGCAAAAGCGGGAAGTAGCGATAAAAGATGGGCGGCGCCTTGCATGGTCACCCCCTTGATGTCGGCGCCTGGATCGAGCTCGACCACATCGATGCCGACCACGCGCTTGTTGCGCAGCAGCGCCGTCAGCGCCAGGAACAGCTGCTCCCAGCTGATGCCGCCTGGGATAGGGCTGCCGGTGCCGGGGGCGATGGCCGGGTCCAGCACGTCGATGTCGATCGTCACGTAAATCGGCAGATCGTCCGGAATCGCCGCCAGCTGCCCGCTCTGCAAGCCGTGGATCAGCTCGGCGGCATTGCGGCTGATGACCCGCGGCGGCAGGACCGAGCCAAGGTTGTTGATGCCGCGCACACCCCATTGATAGGCGTGGCGTATGCCCGCGCACTCGGCCAGGGCGCTGGACAGGAAGTTGCCGTGATGGTTGTTGGCGACTGTCTTGAACAGCTTGTCCACCGCGGTCTGATAGCAGTCGTTGTGGGCATCGAAGTGCAGCACGCACAGTTCCGGCAGTTGCGCGCTCAAGCCCTTGAGCACGGGGCAGGTGATCGAGTGGTCGCCGCCGATGAAGATGGGGACCAGGCCGCGCCGCGCCATCTCCGCGGCAAGTTTTTCCAGCCGCTCGAAGATCGCGGTCGGATTTTCGTAGGGGTAGATGTAGAGGTCGCCCAGGTCTTTGACCCGCTCTTGCCGGTGCAGCGACTGCAGGGCTTGCGCGCGCTGCGCCAACTGCGCCGGAAAATAGCTGGCGATATTGGCTTCACGCAGGATGTTGTCGCGGCTCATGCGATGCGTCCCGAGCCACTGGCGCAGCGCCCCCGGCGCGTCCCTGGTGGCGCTGGACACGCCATTGCCCGCGCCATATGGCACGCCGACATAGCATATGTCGCCGCGCTGGCAGGCCGCGAGCGCGGCAAACTGGCCCCACAATGGCATGGCCGGCTCGATCAGCAGATAGTCCCGGGCGATGGCGTGATCCTTGCCGACCACGATGTTCTTGTCGCGCAAGAAGTGCAGCACACTGGACGCGAACTGCGTATCGATGCCGTCGCTGCCGTCCGGGCCGCACCCGGCGCCAGCCTGCAGCGCCTGAAGGACCTGGTGCTCCTTGCTGCCCAGTTTGTAGGAGCGTTTGCTGATCAGATGTTTGACCACCACGCCGCCATCGGGCTGCGGGCTCAGGCGCGCAGCCTCGGACAGTTTGTACTGGCACAGCGCATCCATGCTGAGCGCGCCGCCGTCGACCGTAGTGTTCATGCCTGGCCCGCCTCGGCCCGGCCGGAGCGCCAGGCGGACATGCCGAACGAAATCGTGCGGCGGCCGATCATGACAAAGGCAAACAGCAGGAAGAACTGATAGGCGATGTGGGCGGAGATGTCCACGGTGCCCCATAAAGTTTCGCTATGCGCTATGGCATCGGTCAGCTCGCTTAATTTGCCGGGCAAAATCTTGACGAATTCAATTAATAACTTAATCAGTAGATAGCCGAAATAAAGCAGGAATATCGTGGCGCCCACGACATAGGCGGCCAGTCCGGCATTTTCCCGCCAGGCGGCGCCATATACGGTGGCCCATTTGAGCGGCGAAGTGCGTAAAATCCTGCCCAGCAGTTTTAAATGCTGCTTGCGTAAATTTATAATATCGAAATAGTCGCCGTACACCCAATACCCGTCAAATTTCAGGAACGGGTTCAAATTGGCGAAAATAATATAAAGCGATACGTAAAATGCGTACAGAATTAATTCAGACGACCTCAGCTGTGCTATCAGCAATAAGCCAATAGTCGCGATAAACTGGAAATACACGCCGCCAAGATTTACCACGATGCGCTGCGAGGCGGAAAGTTTCCATGTGTTGGACATATTCACATAAAACACCGGGAAAATAAGATACGCGCCGACGTTGATACGGTCTATCTCGCAATTGAAGCGTCTGGCTGCGGCTAAATGGCCCAGCTCGTGGATCACTGCCACGGCAAACGTCAGCAGGTATAGCTTGCCATATTGCGCCGCGGAGAAGCTGGCCGGGGCATGGATCAGGCGCTCCAGAGTGACGTAGGTGAAATTGCCGAAAAAGATGGCGCCCATCAGCACGCTCAGCATCAGCACCAGCGTCACGGCGACCGCCGGCCGGGAAAACATGATGGCTGCACGGCCGGCGATATGGCTGGCCACCAGGCGCGGCATCAGTGGGAACAGGAAGGTGATGGAATCCGGATCGGCCAGCCCCGGGCCGGATTGCTCCTCGGCATGGCGGGGCAGCAGCACGCCCATGGCCGGCAGCTTGACGCTTAAGAGCTCTTCAAAGGCTTCCCGTGTGATGCTGAATTTTTTCGCGATATTTTCAAATATTTGATCCGCATCATGGTTGGCTTGCAGTCCCGCCACAATATCGCCCACCGCGGCATCCACATAATACTGGCGGCTATTCGTGCTCAATAGATACTGGCGTTTGACGGACCCCGGATTATTGGTTGGCTCGAGCCTGACTGTCGGGTTTAAACAATAATCTTGAGGCATGCCTGGACCAATATTATTCGAGATGAATTAATAAAAGACAAATGTTTCAAACATGTTACAAACATCGATTGCCGCCTGTCAAGCCATTTTTAGCTTAAATAATTCTGGCATATCGGCGTTTGGCACTTCCCGTACACAGCTTGAATCCGGTGCATTAATTAGTTGCCAAAAAAGATAGTACAATTAGAAATTTACGAATGTCAAGCTCTTATTTGCAGAAATTTCTGCCGAATATAGATGTGCGACAGATGCGAATCGGAGAGGAGGGTTAGGGCTGAGCGCCGGCATGGTATGCAATAATGTGTGAGTTTCTTAAAAAACAATTGTACTTTTTTGCTAGAAATAGGGTGTTCCTGGTAAAAAGGTCTTATTTGAAGCGCTATTTCCGCGGCGCACAGGTCGGGCGGCCGCGCTCAGGGGGGCTGAATGGCGATCCGGAACGCCAGCCTGCAGCCGTTCCGGACGGCGCGCCCGGTGCGAAAAATAGACAACGTTGTCGTTGTGACCATGCAACAGTTCTGCGTCCACCTGGCGCTGGACGGCGCGGACTTATAGTTGCCGGAACAGATGGAGGTAGGCGCGGCTGACCAGCAACTCCTCTGGCCGCTTCTTCAATTTGACCAGCGTGCGGCCGCGGAAATCGCGCTTGGTGCCGGCCATGTGTTTCACTGCCACCACCGTGCCGCGGTGAACCTGCCAGAAGTGCCTGGCATCGAGGCCGTCGATAACTTCCGCGAGGGGCATGCGGATCAGCGATTCCCCCTCTTCGGTAAACACCGACACATATTTGTTGTTGGCCTCAAAATAAATCACTTCGTCCAGGGCGATCATGCGCGTCTCGTTGCCGTGCGCTGCCAGTATCCACTCCAGCGGGGAGCTGGCCGGCGGCTGCGCCAAGGTCGCCACCAGCCGGGCCAGCACATCGGCGGCGGGCGGCGCGCTGTCGCTGCCGGCCAGCTGCCGCTTGAGCCGTTCCACCGCGCGGCCCAGGCGTTCGCGCGTGGGCGGCTTGAGCAGATAATCGGCCGCTTCGCGCTCGAATGCGTCGACCGCATACTGATCGTGGGCGGTGACGAAGACCACGCGCGGCACGGCGCGCAGGGCCTGCAGCCGGCTCGCCACCTCGAGTCCGGTCAGCCCGGGCATGCGGATGTCCAGGAAGGCGATGGACGGCGACAGCTCGTCGATGAGCCGCAAGGCGTCCAGGCCATTGCTGGCGGTGGCCACGATGGCCAGCTCAGGCCACAGCGCGGCCAGTTCGGCTTGGAGGAAGTCGACGAGAACTGGCTCGTCGTCGGCAATCAGTGCGGTAGGCATGGCGGTTGTGGCGCTTCAGGCAGTGGGGGTGGACGACGGTAGGGGAATGCGCAAGGTCACGCTGACGCCGCCCGCCGCATTGTCGGTGATGCTCAGGCTGCCATCGTCACCGTACAGGGCGGCGATGCGCTCGCGCAGGTTGGACAAGCCCACCCCGCCGGCGACCTTGCCCGGAGCCGTGGAGCGGAAACCGACGCCGCTGTCCCGGATCAGGATGCGCAAATGCTGCCGCTCGATGTCGGCGGTCAGCACGATTTCGCCGCCCGCCACTTTCGGCTCCAGTCCGTGGCTGATGGCGTTTTCCACCACCGGTTGCAGCAGCATCGGCGGCAGCGGGACGCGCGCGGCGTCGCCGCCCAGCTCGATCCGGTAGCGCAGGCGCTCGCCCATCCTCAATTTCATCAATTCCAGATAGGCGGTGATGGTGTCGATTTCCCGTTGCAAGGGGGCGGCGCTGGCCCGGCTGGCCACCAGCGTGACGCGCAGGTAGTCGATCAGGCGTTCCAGCAGCAGCCGGGCGCGTTCGGGGGCCGGCTGGATCAGGCCGACCGCATTGGCCAGCGTGTTATACAGGAAATGCGGTTCTATCTGTGCCTGCAGCATCCGCAGCTGGGCTTCGAGCGCGCGGCGTTCGGCCTCCAGCGCGCGGCGCTGCTCGGCCGCGAGGCGCTCCTTGGCCTGCACTTCGCGTTCGCGCGCCAGATACGAGAACAGGAGCGCGAACGAGACCAGCATCGACACAATGGCAAAGCTCAGGACTATGCCGGGTGTGAAGATTTCGTGGTGGGCCGCCGCCGGGTTCAGCAGCGTGAGGCCGATGAAGTAGCCGGCAAACACGCCGCAGGTGGAGAGCGCCACGTTGTACCCCCCGCGCAGCCAGCCGTGCATATGGTGCTGCCATGGGGTCAGCACCATGTTGCCGAGCGCGTAAAGCCCATGCACGGTGTAGGCGATCGCCATCGCGATGACGAAGTCGCTGCCCAGCTGTTCCATCAGGCGCCCGCGCGGCAAGTCGTACGCAAACAGGCCGAAGAACAGCAGCCAGCCCGCGATACCGAGCAGGAAGGTGTACGCCAGGTCGCGTAGCAGTCCCGCCGGGACGCGGCGGAACAGCGGGATCAGGTCAAGCGGGTGGTCGGTCGACATAAAGTGGGTCAGTGCCAAGGTGAATATCCGATTATGCGGGAGCGGGGGGCGCCAAACAAGCCGTCGACCGCCTTAGGCCGCCAGGAAGTTACCGTGGAAACAGAGCGGCGCCGCGTAGGGCAGGCGCGCCCGCGCCAGCGGCCCGTGCGATAGATGGGCGCCATCGAAGACCGTCAGCACGCTCTGCTGCCGGCGCACGTCGTATGCCACGCCCAGCAGCCACTGGCCCCGTCCCGAGGCTTTCGCCACCGGGATGTGCTCCTCCACAAGCCAGCCCGGGCCATATTCGAAGCGCTCGACCCTGCCGCTTTCCACGTCCAGGCAGGCCAGACCGGTCATGCCGAATTCCGAGGTGCTGTGGCTGGTGGTGACGAACAGTTGGCGGTAGCGGCCGCCGATGTCGGCGCTGGCGACACGGGGAAACTCGGTGCCGCGCAACAGCGGCTCGCTGCGGGCGCTGCCGCTGGCCAGGTTCAGCGTGATGAGCACGCTGTCGGTGCTGGTCTCGTGCCAGGACTCGCCGCGCATCACACCGCCGAGGGCGCGCAGATTGCTGTCGTCGGCGGCCATGCACGCATCGAAACGCAGCACCTCGCCCTCATCCCAGCCATTGCCCAGGTGAAGCGCCATGCTGGCCGGCATTTCGAATACGCGCCGCAGCGTGAAGTCGGCGCGGTCGATCACCAGCGCGCGCAGGGGTCGCTTGCCATTCCACACATGCGTTCCCAGGTAGCTGGTGTGCGGCGCGCCGTGCCGGTCGAAAGGCGGCACCAGGAAGACCATGTAGTGTGCGGTGACCACGAAATCGTGCACCATGGACAGGTGCGGCACGTCGAGCAGGCCGAATTTGCCCAGGCTGCCATCCGGGGCGACGCGCCACAGCACCAGCTTATTCGCTCCCGGGACCACGCCGAAATTCCACAGCGTGCCGTCGGGGGTGATCTTGGGATGGGCGGAAAAGGGCAGGGCGGCCAGATCGTCGCGCCAGGTCCGTATCCCGCGGGTCGCCAGGCTGGACGGGTCGAGTTCGGTGGCCGAGCCCCCTTCCCACAGCGCGTACAGCTTGCCCGCGTGCGGCACGGCGTTGGTGTTGGCGGCGTTGACCGTGTCGTTGTTGCCCACCGGCTGGCGCATGATATCGGTGCCGAAGGCCGGATACAGGAACCGGCTGGCGGCCGATTCTTCCACGTACTTGTTGGTCTGCACAAAACACGCTTCGTGCCGGACGCTGCCGCCTTGGATGCGCCACGCGTGCACCATGCCGTCGCCATCGAACCAGTGGCGGTAGCGCTCGTCGCCCAGCTCGAAACGCGCCGGGCCGTTGCGGTAGAAGGTGCCGCTGAGTTCGGCGGGCCAGCGGCCTTCCACGACCGCGTTGCCGCCCAGGCGCTCGGCCGCGCAGTTGCGCAGCGCAGCCAGCCGGGGGTGGGCCGGCAGCTTGCTGAGATAGCTGTCCCGGGTCTCGTCTGCCCTGGCCCAGTCCGGCAACGCCAGCAGCGCGCCGCCCGCGGTCACGCCGCGCAGGAAATCACGCCGGTGCATGGCGGTTCAGCGCAGGGTGATGGCGATGGTGCCGCCGGCCGCCGCCAGGGGCGCGAGCGACTGCTGGAAATCCGGCGGCCCGTAGCGGCCCGCCGCATCGTTGCTGAAGCCGTAGGGTTCGATCGGCATGCCCACCGGGTTCACGTCCAGGTCGCCGTTGCCGTTCCTGTCCTGGAAAACGCTGAGCGCGTAGTCGCCGGGCGGCAGGCCGGCGATGACCAGCCGCACCTTGTCCGGTTGCGCCGCCACCGCCGCCGTGCGCATGGGGCGCTTGAGAAAGTCCTCGGCCTTGTCGTAGACGGCGACCAGCACCTGGCCCTTGCCATCCTTCAGTCCGGCGACCTCGACGGTCAGGTCGGCCGCCTGTGCCAGCCCGCCGGCGGCCAATGCGATGGCCATTACAGATTGAAAAAACCGTGTCATGCTGCGTCCCCTCAGTTGATCGCCGATTGCGATGGCCGCATCTTGCCCCACCAGCCCGAGGTCTGCTTGGGTATCGGACGAAGCGACGTCCTGGGTGCGCGAATGGCGCTTTCCGCTGCGCGAACGGCCGATGGCGCCGCCGGTTTTGCCGGCGCCGCCCGGCGCGGCTTATTAAAGCCCCGCGCCCTGGCCGTCGAAACGCCGTTCGATCAATTCGATCTTGTAGCCGTCCGGATCGGTGACGAAGGCGATCACCGTCGAGCCGCCCTTGACCGGGCCCGGTTCGCGGGTGACGGCGCCGCCGTTGGCCTTGACGGCGTCGCAGGCGCTGACGATGTCGTCGGCCGAGATGGCGATATGGCCGTAGGCCGTGCCCAGCTCGTAGCTGCTCTGGCCGTAGTTGTAGGTCAGCTCCAGCTCGGCGTGCTCCGGGTTGGCGCCGTAGCCGAGGAAGGCCAGCGTGTACCGGTACTCGGGATTGTCGCTGGTGCGCAGCAGCTTCATGCCGAGCACCTTGGTGTAGAAATCGATCGAGCGCTGGAGGTCGCCGACCCGCAGCATGGTGTGCAGAATACGCATCGTGGTCTTTCGTGGGAACGGATAAACCAGAATTCTATGCGTTTTGCCGCAACCGCGCTCAGCGCTCGAGCCGCGCGTCCAGCGTGATGTGGGTGTTCAGCAGTTTGGACACCGGGCAGTTCTGCTTGGCCTTGAGGGCCGCCTCCTCGAATTTCTGCTGGTCGGCGCCGGCGATCCTGGCCACCAGGTTCAGGTGGACCTCGGTGATGGCGAAGTTGCCGTCCACCTTGTCGAGCGTGACGGTGGCCGTGGTGCTGAGGTTTTGCGCCGTCAGGCCGGCCTCGGCCAGGATGCCGGACAGGGCCATCGTGAAGCAGCCCGCGTGCGCGGCGCCGATCAGTTCCTCCGGATTGGTGCCGGGGCCGTCTTCGAAGCGGGCGTGGAATCCGTACTGGACGTTGTCCATGGCGCCGCTCTGCGTGGAAATCTTGCCGCCGCCGTCTTTCAGGCCGCCGCTCCATACTGCCGAACCCGTGTGTTTGCTGCTCATGATGTTGACTCCTTATTTGCCTGCGGTTGTGGTGGCGGAAGGCTTGCCGATCCTGTGGCTGCAACCATCTTAACCAGTTGTTTTTTTCACGGGCGCTACATTGAATTCCGACAACTATCGGATGAACTCGTTTATCATTTGGACACTTTTTCCATGCCCTTAACGATCAGGATGTTTGCATGAGCACTGCCGTCACCCAGGAACACGAGGCCCACGCGCCGCCGGACCATTGCCCCAATTGCGAGGCGCCGCTCGGCGGCCACTTCTGCGCGAACTGCGGCCAGGAAGCCATCCTGCACCACGCCAGCACGCGCGAGTTCCTGCACGAGTTCGTCGGCCACTACGTCGCGCTCGAGGGCAAGCTGTGGGGCACGGTGATGCGCCTGCTGTTCCGGCCCGGCGCGCTGACCCTGGAATACATCCGGGGCCGCCGCGTGCGCTTCGTGCAGCCGCTGCGCCTGTATCTCACGCTGAGCCTGGTGTTCTTCGCGCTGATGAAGTTCACCAGCGGCTTCGATCCGGTCGCGGACGACAAGGAAAAGAAGCCCGAGCTTGCGGCGACCTCGGCGGCGGACGCGGCGCGCCAGGCCGCCAAGGCGGCCGCGCCGCTCAAGCCGCTCACGCCGGAAGAGCAGCGCGGCAAGGCCGCCGCCGAGGCGGCGATCGGCGCCATGCAGGAAGACTTCAAGCAGGAGGACGCCGCCGTCGCCGCGGAGCGCAGCAAGAGCAAGAACAATGTCGACTTCAGCCTGATGGACAAGGACGGCGACTTCCTCAAGCGCTGGCCGACGCTCAGGCACAAATGGCAGGCCTTCGAAGACCTGCCGGGCGACGAAAAAGGCAAGGTCTTCTCGGAGGGCTTCTATCACTACGCGCCGTATGCGATCTTCTGCCTGATGCCGGTGTTCGCGCTGATGCTCAAGGTGCTGTACCTGGGCTCGGGCAAGCGCTTCGGCGAGCACCTGCTGTTCGCGCTGCACACCAACGCCTTCGCCTTTTTCATCTACAGCGTGATGCTGGTGATACCGCTCGGCGTCGTCAACTTCGTGCTGTGGTGCTGGCTGCTGGGCTACCTGCCGTGGGCCATGCGGCGCGTGTACGGCGGCAGCCGCTGGGGCGTGTTCTTCCGCTGGGGCACCCTGATGACCTTTTATTCGGTGGCGATCGGCGTGGCGGTGTTCCTGTCGATGCTGGCCGGGATCATGAGCGTCGGCGGCCACTGAGCGGCCACCGGGGTCCTTGCAGTCTGGCGGCCCGCACACTATACTGCGCAAAATACTGTTTAAACGTACAGTCGTGAGGCGGGCGGGTGATGGCAGAAGCCTGCGTTATGGGTTACCCTGCTGCGTGTCGCCGACCTCACCCCTTAGCCGAGATTTTTATGACCGCCACGCACGCCGTATATCAAACCATCGCACTGGTCGTGCGCCAGAACACCGACGGCATCGCCGAATCGGTGCGCAGCGTGGTCGATCTGCTGCAGCGGGACGGCTACACGGCGGTGTTCGAAGAGCAGACCGCCGCCCATCTCGGCTTCGCGCTGGACCGGGTGCGGGTGATGAGCGCCACCGACATCGGCGCCCACTGCGACGCCGCCATCGTCATGGGCGGCGACGGCACCATGCTGGGCATCGCGCGCCAGCTGGCGCCGTTCGACGTGCCGCTGATCGGCATCAACCAGGGCCGCCTGGGCTTCATGACCGACATCCCGCTCGACGCCATGCTCGACGTGCTGCCCAAGATCCTGGCCGGCCGCTGCAAGGCCGAGCGCCGCACGCTGCTCGAAGGGCGCGTGGTGCGCGACGGCGCCACCATCCACGTCGGCCTGGCCGTCAACGACGTCGTGGTCTCGCGCGGCGCCGGCGCCGGCATGGCCGAGCTGCGGGTCGACGTCGACGGCCACTTCATGTACAACCAGCGCTCCGACGGCTTGATCATCTCCACACCCACCGGCTCCACCGCGTACGCGCTGTCGGCCGGCGGGCCGCTGCTGCACCCCAGCCTGGGCGGCGTGGTGCTGGTGCCGATCGCGCCGCACGCGCTGTCGAACCGGCCCATCGTGCTACCCGAGTCCAGCGAGATTGTGGTGGAGATCGTGCGCGGGCGCGACATCAGCGTCAACTTCGACATGCAGACCTTCGCCAGCCTGACGGCGCAGGACCGGATCATCATCCAGCGTTCGCCGCACTCGATCACCTTCCTGCACCCGGAAGGCTGGAGCTACTACAACACGCTGCGCGAAAAGCTGCACTGGAACGAACATCCTTCCGTTGAAGGCAAACTCAATTAACCTCACCAGGCCTCCATGCTCCGCACCCTGTCCATCCGCGATTTCGTCATCGTCGACACCATCGAACTGGAATTCTCCGCAGGCTTCACCGTCTTCACCGGCGAGACCGGCGCCGGCAAATCGATCCTGATCGACGCGCTGACGCTGGCGCTGGGCGGGCGCGGCGACGCCAGCGTGGTGCGCGAGGGCGCGGCCAAGGCCGACATCACGGCGGACTTCGCGCCCAGCGAGCAGGCGCGCGACTGGCTGGCCGCCAACGAGTTCGCGGCGGAGGAGGGCGGCGCGCTGCTGCGCCGCGTGATCGACAACGCCGGCCGCAGCAAAGCCTACATCAACGGCATCGCGGCGACGGCGGCGCAGCTGCGCGAGATCGGCGACATGCTGGTCGACATCCACGGCCAGCACGCGCACCAGTCGCTGATGAAGACCGAGGCGCAGCGCGTGCTGCTCGACGGCCAGGCCGGCGCCGGCGGCGACGTCAAGGCGGTGACGCTGGCGTACAAGGCCTGGCGCGCGCTGGCGCGGCAGCTGGAGGAGTTCGAGACCAACGCCGCCAACGTGCTGTATGAGCGCGAGCGGCTGGAGTGGCAGGTCAACGAGCTGGAAAAGCTGGCCGTCAAGCCGGGCGAGTGGGCCGAGGTGACCAATGAGCAGAGCCGCCTGTCGCACGCGGCCAGCCTGCTGGAGGGCGCGCAGGAGGCGCTGGCGGTGATCTCGGAGGCGGAGGAGCATCCCATCCTGTCGCAGCTGTCGTCGCTGAACCAGAAGCTGGGCAAGCTGGCCGGCATCGACACCGGCCTGCAGGCCATCGTCGATCTGATCGAGCCGGCGCGCATCCAGCTGCAGGAGGCCGTGTATGCGCTCAACGACTACCTGGACCGGGTCGACCTCGATCCCGCGCGGCTGCGCAGCGTGGAGGCGCGCATGGACGCGATCCATTCGGCGGCGCGCAAGTTCCGCGTCGCCGAGGAGCAGCTGCCGGAGGAACACGCCAAGCTGGCCGAGCGCCTGTCGCAAATCGCCGACGCCAGCGACATCGACGGCTTGCGCAAGCAGGAGGAAAAGCTCAAGGCCGCGTACATGGAGCAGGCGCGGCGCCTGTCCGGCACCCGCGCCACGGCGGCCCGCCAGCTGAGCGACGCCGTCACCAAGGCGATGCAGGAGCTGAACATGACGGGCGGCCGCTTCGAGGTCGCGCTCAACGCCGGCGAGCCTGGCGCGCATGGGCTGGAGCAGGTCGAGTTCCTGGTGGCCGGCCACGCCGGCGTGGCGCCTCGCTCGCTGGCCAAGGTGGCGTCGGGCGGCGAGCTGGCGCGCATCTCGCTGGCCATTTCCGTGATCACCTCGAACGCCACCACCACGCCGACGCTGATCTTCGATGAAGTCGACAGCGGCATCGGCGGCGGCGTGGCCGAGGTGGTGGGGCGCCTGCTGCGCCGCCTGGGTCAGGAGCGCCAGGTGCTGTGCGTGACGCACCTGCCGCAGGTGGCCAGCCAGGCCGGCCAGCACTTCCAGGTGGCCAAGGGCACGCTGGAAAACGGCAAGACCGCCTCGCGCATTGACGTGCTGGACGCCAAGGCCCGCGTCGAGGAAGTGGCGCGGATGCTGGGCGGCCTTGAAATCACCGCCACCACCCGCAAGCACGCGCGCGAGCTGCTGGCATCCTGACGATGCCCTGGTGGCTGCCATTGTTCATCGCCGCGCCGCTGGGATTGGCCTGGTACGGCGTGATGCTGGCGCTAAAACGGGCCAGCTTGGAGCGGGACGGCGTCGCCGCGGAGGCAACCGTCACGCGCCTGTATCAGACCGATGATGGCTGGATGGTGGATTTCAGCTACACGCCGGCGGGCGCCGCGAAGGCGATCAAATGCAGCGACAGCATCGTGTTCTATCATCCGGATCCCGGTCCCGCCGTCGGCTCCCGCGTCAAGATCCTGTATTTGCCCGCCCGGCCGCGCGCCGCATGCCTGACCATTCCCTGGGCGCCGGCCTGACTATAATAGCGGCATGACCTCTTTCAAACTCTCTTGCAAACGCGCGGCGCGACAGTTCATCCTGCTGGCCGCAGCCAGCCAATGCGCGCTGGCGACCGAACCAATCCAGCCGGCGGCCGCCGCGCCACAGGACGAAGCGGCGGCGATACGCCACCATCATTTCAAGCGCCTCAACGAGCGCCTGACCGTGGAGCCGGCGGTGCTGGAAGGCCGTTGCCGCTACGAGTCCGACATCGCCACGCCGCCGCCGCTGAACCGCGTCGCGCTGACCTTCGACGACGGCCCCACCGCGCCCGGCACCGAATACATCCTCGAGGTGCTGAAGAAGTACAAGATCCACGCGACCTTCTTCATGATCGGCGAGAAGGCGCAGCAGTATCCCGAGCTGGTGGCCAAGGTGCGCGCGGCCGGGCATGACGTGGTGGCCAACCATTCGTGGAGCCATCCCAACTTCCACGACATCGACGCCGCCCGCCAGGCCGGCGAAGTGCTGCGCACCGACAGCCTGACCGGCGCGGACGGCCCCAAGTTGTTCCGCTACCCCTACGGCAATTCGACCTGCGAGACCAACCAGCTGGTGCGCGAGCATGGCTACAAGATCGTCGGCTGGCATATCGATTCCTGCGACTGGGCCTACGACCGCACCGGCGCCATCGACGCGCGCGAGGCGATTTCCTGCGGCGTGCCGCATCAGTTCCAGAGCGATTACGTGGGCCACGTGCTGGCCGCCGCCAGGGCGCGCCGGGGCGGCATCATCCTGATGCACGAGATCCACCCGAACACGCTCAAGAGCCTGGACACCATCGTGGCCGGCCTGCTGGCGGGCGGTTTCGAATTCGGCATGGTCACCGACGCCGATTTCCAACCATCGCTGCGCTAGGCTATCTATAATGGCAAGCTGTCCTATACACGCTGCCATCGGCCGACATGACCTTCCTAAAAGAACCTCCCCACAAGCACGGCACCGTTGGCCGTAGCGCCATCGTGCTGGTCAACCTGGGCACGCCCGACGCGCCCACCCGTCCGGCGGTGCGGCGCTACCTGAAGGAGTTCCTGTCCGATCCGCGCGTGGTGGAGATTCCGCGCGCAGTCTGGTGGTTCATCCTCAACCTGATCATCCTGCCGTTCCGCTCCGGCCAGTCGGCCAAAAAATACGCGTCGATCTGGACCCGCGACGGCTCGCCGCTGAAGGTGCACACCGCCGCCCAGGCGCTGCTGCTGCTCGGCGCGCTCGGCGAACGCGGCCACCAGAACCTGACCGTGGCCATGGCCATGCGCTACGGCTCGCCGTCGCTGCCCGAGGTGCTGGCCAAGCTCAAGGCCGACGGCGTCGAGCGCATCGCCGTGCTGCCCGCCTATCCGCAGTATTCCGGCACCACCACCGGCTCCATCTACGACGCCGTGTTCGACCACTACCGCGCGGTGCGCAACATCCCCGAGCTGCGCTTCGTGCGCAACTACCACGACCACGACGGCTACATCCGCGCGCTGCGCCAGTCGGTGCAGGCGCACTGGGACGCCCACGGCCGGCCGGACAAGCTGGTGCTGAGCTTTCACGGCGTGCCCAAGCGCACGCTGCTGCTGGGCGACCCCTACCACTGCGAATGCCTGAAGACCGCGCGCCTGCTGGCCGCCGCGCTGAAGCTGACGCCGGACCAGTACGTGGTCACCTTCCAGTCGCGCTTCGGCAAGGCCGAGTGGCTGCAGCCCTACACCGCGCCCACCGTGGCCCAGCTGGCGCGCGACGGCGTCCGGCGCGTGGACGTGCTGTGCCCCGGCTTCACCAGCGACTGCCTGGAGACGCTGGAGGAAATCGCGATGGAGGTGCGGCACGACTTCGAGCAGGCCGGCGGCAAGGATTTCCACTACATCCCCTGCCTGAACGAAACCCCGGCCTGGATCGCCGCGCTGGCGGAAATTGCCGAACAGCACATGATCGGCTGGCCGACCCAGCTGGCGCCGGCCCAGCACGATGAATTAAGGAAAGACGCGGAAACCGGCCGCGCAGCCGCCCTCAAACTGGGCGCCGCCGACTGAAAAGAGGCAATCTCGCCACAACTCCGTCCCCACGTCGTCATCAGCACTTGCGGGTGACGAGTGCCAGCCTGTTAAAATAGCCGGCTGAAGGGATCCGCGGCGTAGCATATCCATGCCGTCGCCAGGACGATGTACACCAGGATGGATGCTGCGATCAGTGGCAACTTCATGATGAATGCGCTCCCTGAAAACCTGCCGCGATGGTTGTCTTTAGTTCATCTTAGACGCTGCGCTGCAAAATTGTAGAGCCTGCACAGACGAAGTTTTGTAACGCTTGATACATCAGGCCGTTTGCGGGGCAGCGGCGGAAAATGGCGCTCGGAATAACCCTTGAAAACGTAGGATATCGCCCCATTTGCTGCTGGTGCAGTATGAAAAGTAATGTCAAACAAATACGATAGTAGGAGTCTATAGATGCAAGATCAGGAAAACCAAGCCGTACCTAATCCAGAGGCGGCAGCTGCCGCTGCGTCGGCCCCGCCATCGAATCCTGACCAGCCTACGCTGGAGGAACAGCTGTCGGCCACCGAAGCGAAACTGGCCGAGATGCACGACGCCTTCATGCGCGCCAAGGCCGACGGCGAAAACATCCGTCGCCGCGCCCAGGAAGATGTGGCCAAGGCCCACAAATTCGCCGTCGAGAGCTTCGCCGAAGCCATGGTGCCGGTCAAGGACAGCCTGGAAATGGCGCTCAAGGTGGAAACCCCGTCGATCGAATCGCTGAAGGAGGGCGTGGAAATGACGCTCAAGCAGCTGTCGTCGGCGTTCGAGAAGAACCGTCTGCTGGAAATCTTGCCGGCCCAAGGCGAGAAGCTGGACCCGAACAAGCACCAGGCGGTCGCCGTGGTGCCTGCCGACCAGGAAGCCAATACGGTAGTTTCCGTACTGCAAAAGGGCTATATGATCGCGGATCGCCTGCTGCGTCCCGCCATCGTGACTGCGGCGCAGGCAAAGTAATTTGCGGATTCGCCGAACTAAGCACTTGAAAACATAAAGCTTTTCCACATATTAGTACCATCTGAACTTTAGCAAATAAGGAAGAAAAATCATGGGTAGAATTATCGGTATCGATCTGGGAACCACGAATTCCTGCGTTTCCATCATGGAAAACGGTCAGCCAAAGGTAATCGAAAACGCCGAAGGCGCGCGTACGACGCCCTCGATCATTGCTTACCAAGAAGATGGTGAAATCCTGGTCGGTTCGCCGGCCAAGCGCCAGGCGGTGACCAATCCGAAAAACACGCTGTTCGCCGTCAAGCGCCTCATCGGCCGCAAGTTCGACGAAAAAGAAGTGCAGAAGGACATCGGCCTGATGCCTTACTCGATCATGAAAGCCGACAACGGCGACGCATGGATCGGCGTACGCGACAAGAAACTGGCTCCGCCGCAAATCTCGGCCGAAGTGCTGCGCAAGATGAAGAAGACGGCGGAAGACTACCTCGGCGAGGAAGTCACCGAGGCGGTCATCACCGTGCCTGCGTACTTCAACGACTCGCAGCGTCAGGCCACCAAGGACGCCGGCCGCATCGCCGGCCTGGACGTCAAGCGCATCATCAACGAACCGACCGCTGCCGCGCTGGCTTTCGGCCTGGACAAGACCGACAAGGGCGACCGCAAGATCGCCGTGTATGACCTGGGCGGCGGTACCTTCGACGTGTCGATCATCGAGATCGCCGACGTCGATGGCGAAAAACAATTCGAAGTGCTGTCGACCAACGGCGACACCTTCCTGGGCGGCGAAGACTTCGACCAGCGCATCATCGATTACATCATCGACGAGTTCAAGAAGATCAACGGCCTGGACCTGAAAAAAGATCCGATCGCCCTGCAGCGCATCAAGGCCTCGGCCGAGCGCGCGAAGATCGAACTGTCGTCGTCGCAGCAGACCGAGATCAACGAGCCGTACATCGCCATGGCGAACGGCGCGCCGGTCCACCTGACCCTGAAGATGACCCGCGCCAAGCTGGAATCGCTGGTGGAAGAGCTGATCAACGCCACCATCGAGCCATGCCGCACCGCGATCAAGGACGCCGGCGTCAAGGTCTCCGACATCGACGACATCATCCTGGTCGGCGGCATGACCCGCATGCCCAAGGTGCAGGAAAAGGTCAAGGAGTTCTTCGGCAAGGACCCGCGCAAGGACGTGAACCCGGACGAAGCCGTCGCTGTCGGCGCCGCGATCCAGGGCTCCGTGCTGTCGGGCGAGCGCAAGGACTTGCTGCTGCTGGACGTGACCCCTCTGTCGCTGGGTATCGAAACCCTGGGTGGCGTGATGACCAAGATGATCCACAAGAACACCACGATTCCTACCAAGTTCTCGCAAGTGTTCTCGACCGCCGACGACAACCAGCCTGCGGTGACCATCAAGGTCTACCAGGGCGAGCGTGAAATCGCGGCCGGCAACAAGGGCCTGGGCGAATTCAATCTGGAAGGCATCCCGCCGGCAGCACGCGGCACGCCACAGATCGAAGTGACCTTCGACATCGACGCCAACGGCATTCTGCACGTCGGCGCGAAAGACAAGGCCACCGGCAAAGAGAACAAGATCACGATCAAGGCCAACTCCGGCCTGACCGAAGCCGAGATCCAGAAGATGGTGAAGGACGCCGAAGTCAACGCCGAGGAAGACAAGAAAGTGAAGGAGCTGGCCGAGTCGCGCAACCAGGCCGACGCGCTGGTGCACTCGACCCGCAAGTCGCTGACCGAATACGGCGACAAGCTGGAAGCGGGCGAGAAGGAAAAGATCGAAGCGGCGATCACCGACCTGGAAGGTTCGATCAAGGCCGGCGACAAGGCCGAGATCGACGCCAAGGTGGCCGCGCTGTCGACCGCTTCGCAGAAGCTGGGCGAGAAGATGTACGCTGACATGCAGGCGCAGCAAGCTGCGGCCGGCGGCGGCGCCGAAGGCGGCGCAGGCCACCAGGGCGCGGGCGCCGAGCAGGCCAAGCCGCAGGACGACGTGGTCGACGCCGACTTCAAAGAAGTCAAAGACAGCAAGTAATCCGGCGTCATTCCCGCTTGCGCGGGAACGACCAGCCGAGCCGTGCGGCCGTGCAAACGGCACCGGCTCGGCTTTTTAGCATAAACAGTACATCAGTATAAATACAGCAAGGTGCCGACAATATGGCAAAGCGAGATTTCTACGAGACACTTGGTGTCGCCAAAAACGCGTCGGAAGACGAGATCAAGAAGTCGTATCGCAAACTGGCGATGAAATACCATCCGGACCGCAATCCGGATAGCAAAGAGTCGGAAGAAAAATTCAAGGAAGTCAAAGAAGCCTACGAGATGCTGACCAATCCGGAGAAGCGCGAGGCGTATGACCGCTACGGCCACGCCGGCGTCGATCCGAACATGGGCGGCGGTGGCGGCTTCGGCGGCGGCGCCGGCGGTTTCGGCGACGCCTTCGGCGACATCTTCGGCGACATCTTCGGTGGCGGCCGCGGCCGCAGCCAGGGCCCGCAGGTGTACCGCGGCGCCGACCTGCGCTACAACCTGGAGATCACGCTGGAACAGGCCGCGCACGGCTTCGACACCACCATCCGCGTGCCGTCCTGGGACAAGTGCGACACCTGCCACGGCTCGGGCGCCAAGCCCGGCACGTCGCCGGTCACGTGCTCGACCTGCGCCGGCCACGGCCAGGTGCGCATGCAGCAGGGCTTCTTCAGCATCCAGCAGACCTGCCCGAAGTGCCACGGCACCGGCAAGATCATTCCCGAGCCATGCGCGGCATGCTCGGGCCAGGGCCGCATCAAGCGCAACAAGACGCTGGAGGTGAAGATCCCGGTCGGCATCGACAACGGCATGCGCATCCGCTCGTCCGGCAACGGCGAGCCGGGCACCAACGGCGGGCCGTCGGGCGATCTGTATGTGGAGATCCACATCAAGCCGCACTCGGTGTTCCAGCGCGAGGGCGACGACCTGCATTGCGAGATGCCGATCTCCTTCGCCAAGGCGGCGCTGGGCGGCGACATCGAGGTGCCGACATTGTCTGGTAAAGTGTCGTTCACGATCCCCGAAGGCACCCAGTCGGGCAAGACCTTCCGCCTCAAGGGCAAGGGCATCAAGGGCGTGCGTTCCGGCTTCGCTGGCGACCTGTTCTGCCACGTGGCGGTCGAGACCCCGGTCAAGCTGACCGAGAAGCAAAAGGACATGCTGCGCGATTTCGAAAAGCTCACCACCGAGGGCGGCGCCAAGCACAGCCCGCAAAGCAAGACCTGGCGCGACAAGGTGAAGGATTTTTTTGAGTAAGCGAGTTGAGTAACTGCGACGTCACGCAGTCTTGGTAATATCGGGCCGCCGCGCCACCTTTTCGGGTGGACCGGCGGTCTTCTTATGTACGAGAGGAGCATCATGAGTGATCTGGACACCAGCAATTCCCCGTTGAGCAACCTGCTGGACAACAACCGCCGCTGGGCCGAATCGGAGGTCGAGCGCGATCCCGACTTCTTCAACCGCCTGGCGCAGCAAGCCTCGCCGGAATACCTGTGGATAGGCTGCTCGGACAGCCGGGTGCCGGCGAACGAGCTGCTGGGCTTGGCGCCTGGCGACGTCTTCGTCCACCGCAACATCGCCAACGTGGTGGTGCACTCGGACCTGAACGCGCTGTCGGTGCTGCAGTTCGCCATCGACGTGTTGAAGGTCAAGCACGTGATCATCGTCGGCCACTACGGCTGCAAGGGCGTGCACGCGGCGATGACGGGCACCCGCGTCGGCCTGGCCGACAACTGGCTGCGCCACGTGCAGGACGTGCACCAGAAGCACGAGCGCTACCTGGGCGATGTGCTGACCAGCAAGCTGCGCGCGGAACGCATGTGCGAGCTCAACGTGGTCGAACAGGTGTCCAACGTCTGCCAGACCACCATCGTGCAGGACGCGTGGGACCGCGGCCAGAACGTCACGGTGCACGGCTGGGTCTACGGCCTGAAGGACGGCAAGCTGCACGACCTGGAGATGACCGTCGCAGCCGCCCACGAGCTGGCGCCGCGCGTGGCCAAGCGCCTGGGGGTGTACGAGGCGGAACTGAGCTGATCTTCGTTGCCGCTGGCGGAGAGGCTGCTTTGTGCCGTAGAATGGATTGATTCTTGCTTGCAGTAAGGCCATGAACTCTCTTCCATACTCCGCATGACGACCATGAAACATTTACGTATCGTGGTCGTCAACACCATCATCCACGCCGGCGACGAGGATGACGAAGCGCTGCGCGCGCAGGCCGAGCGGGCCCGCGCGCTGCGCATCGGCCTGCTGGAGGCGGGCTACGACATCGTCGCCTCGCTGCCGCCCGATATGTACCTGCCCGAGCGCATCGCCCAGCTGCAGCCGGACATGATCATCGTCGACGCCGAATCCGATGCGCGCGACGTGCTGGAACACATCGTCATCGCCACCCGCGACGAGCGCCGCCCCATCGTCATGTTCACCGAGAGCGACGACACCGAGAGCATGGAGGCCGCCATGGCGGCCGGCGTGTCGGCCTATATCGTGGCCGGCCTGCAGAGCGACCGCATCAAGCCGGTGCTGCAGGTGGCGCTGGCGCGCTTCAAACGCGAGCAGAAGCTGCTGGACGAACTGTCCGACACCAAGAGCAAGCTGGCCGAGCGCAAGATCATCGAACGCGCCAAGGGCCTGTTGATGGAGCGCCAACGTTTCAGCGAAGAGCAGGCCTACCAAAAGCTGCGCAACATGGCCATGAGCAAGAACCTCAAGCTGTCCGAGGTGGCCCAGCGCATCATCGACGTCGAAGATCTATTGGGCTGACGCCCGTCCAAAATGATGCACCGCGCAATCGCGGTGCGTTTTCTGCGCCATCACACAGCGCCGCCATCCTCCCGATTCCCCGCTCTTTCCTCTGCAAACTTGCTGGCATGGACATTGCATAGCCTGTAAGCAAGCGCAACGATGCGCTTGATGTACCTCGCCAACGGCGGTGAGGTCCACCAGACAACGACGTCTACACACGTGAATCCGTTCACGCTGGGTAGACTTTTTTTTTGCCGTTTTGTTCTGCTGACTACTTGAGGGATTTGCGATGGAATACGAAAAAAAGCCACGAGCAGGGAACGACCTGCCATCCGATGCGAACGTTGTGAACACCAAGCGTCGGCAAATCATTCATGGCGCAGGTCTTGTAGCGGGGGGAAGCATGTTGGGATTGGCAACGGGTGGGGTGTGGGCGGCGGGTTCGGACAAGCCGGAGAAGGAAGAAATCAAGATCGGCTTCATTCCGCTGACCGACTGCGCGTCGGTGGTGATGGCCTCGGTGCTGGGCTTCGACAAGAAGTACGGCGTCAAGTTCGTGCTGAGCAAGGAGGCCTCCTGGGCCGGCGTGCGCGACAAGCTGGCCAACGGCGACCTCGACGCGGCCCATGTGCTGTATGGCCTGCTGTACGGCGTGCAGATGGGCATCGGCGGCCAGAAGAAGGACATGGCGGTGCTCATGGGCCTGAACAACAACGGCCAGGCCATCACGCTGTCGAAGAAGCTGGCCGACAAGGGCGCCATCGACGGCTCGTCGCTGGCCAAGCTGATGCAGACCGACAAGCGCGAATACACCTTCGCCCAGACCTTCCCGACCGGCACCCACGCGATGTGGCTGTACTACTGGCTGGCCGCCAACGGCATCAACCCGATGAAGGACGCCAAGGTCATCACCGTGCCGCCGCCGCAGATGGTGGCCAATATGCGGGTCGGGAACATGGACGGCTTCTGCGTGGGCGAGCCGTGGGGCCACCGCGCCATCATGGACGGCGTGGGCATCACCGCCACCACCACCCAGGACATCTGGAAGGACCACCCGGAGAAGGTGCTCGGCTCGACGCTGGAATTCGCGAAAAAATATCCGAACACCTGCCGCGCGATGATGGCCGCCATCCTGGACGCCGGCAAATGGATCGATGCCTCGCTGGCCAACAAGAACAAGATGGCCGAGGTGATCGCCGACAAATCCTACGTCAACACCAGCAAGGATGCGATCGACCAGCGCATCATGGGCCGCTACCAGAATGGCCTGGGCAAGACCTGGGACGACCAGAACTACATGAAGTTCTACAACGACGGCGCGGTTAACTTCCCGTATCTGTCGGACGGCATGTGGTTCATGACGCAGCACCGCCGCTGGGGCCTGCTGAAGGACGATCCGGACTACCTGGCCGTGGCCACCTCGGTCAACCAGATCGATTTGTACAAGGACGCCGCGGCGATGACCAAGACACCGGTGCCGAAAAGCCCGCTGCGCACGTCGAAGATGATGGATGGTTCCGTGTGGGACGGCAAGAACCCGAAAGCGTTCGCCGCCTCGTTCAAGATCAAAGCCTGATGAGGGAATGCCATGAACGCCATGCTCCAACCTGAAAGCGCCGCACCAGTACCGGCAGCCGCACCGGCGCCGGCCGCGGTACGCCGTCCCCGCCGTCCGCTGGCGGCCAACACTGCGGCGCGCACGCGGCAGAAAGTGTCCGCCACCGCGATGAAGATCGTCGCGCCGTTGCTGGGCGCCGCGCTGCTGGTGCTGGTCTGGCAGATCATCACCATCAAGAACAGCAGCTTCCCCACGCCGCTGGTGACCCTGCAGGAAGCGGTCAAGCTGTTCTCCGATCCGTTCTACAGCAAAAGCCCGAACGACCAGGGCATAGGCTGGAACGTGCTCGCGTCGCTGCAGCGCGTGGCGGTGGGCTTCGGGCTGGCGGCGCTGGTCGGCATCCCGCTGGGCTTTTTGATCGGCCGCGTGCAGTTCGTCGGCAGCATGTTCGGGCCGATCATCAGTTTGCTCAAGCCGGTGTCGCCGCTGGCCTGGCTGCCTATCGGCCTGCTGGTGTTCAAGTCCGCCAACCCGGCCGCCATCTGGTCGATCTTCATCTGCTCGATCTGGCCGATGATCATCAACACCGCCGTCGGCGTGCAGCGCGTGCCGCAGGATTACATGAACGTGGCGCGGGTGCTCAACCTGACGGAGTGGAAGGTGCTGACCAAGATCCTGCTGCCGTCCGCGCTGCCCTACATCCTGACCGGCGTGCGGCTGTCGATCGGCACCGCGTGGCTGGTGATCGTCGCGGCCGAGATGCTGACCGGCGGCGTGGGCATCGGCTTCTGGGTGTGGGACGAGTGGAACAACCTCAATGTCCCGCACATCATCATCGCCATCGTCGCCATCGGCGTGGTCGGGCTGCTGCTGGAGCAGGCGCTGATGGCGCTGGCCCGCGCCTTCACCTACGAACAAGTATCCAACTAAAGGAGCGCGATCATGGACGAGCCAAAATTCATCGATATCGAAGGCGTGGAGATGGTGTTCCACACCCGGAAGGGCGTATTCCACGCGCTGCGCGAGATCGACCTGACGGTGCGCAAGGGAGAGTTCATCACGCTGATCGGCCACTCGGGCTGCGGCAAGTCGACCTTGCTGAACCTGATCGCCGGCCTGCTCAAGCCCACCGACGGCGTGCTGTTGTGCGCCAACCGCGAGATCGCCGGGCCGTCGCCGGAGCGCTCGGTGGTGTTCCAGAACCATTCGTTGCTGCCCTGGCTGACCTGCTACGAGAACATACACCTCGGCGTGGAGCGCGTGTTCGGCAAGACCGAAACGCGCAGCCAGCTGCGCGAGCGCACCTTGCAGGCCCTGGCGCTGGTCGGGTTGACGGCGGCGGAGTCCAAGCGTCCGCACGAGATCTCGGGAGGCATGAAGCAGCGCGTCGGCATCGCCCGCGCGCTGGCGATGGAGCCGAAAGTGCTGCTGATGGACGAACCCTTCGGCGCGCTCGACGCGTTGACGCGCGCGCACCTGCAGGACGAGCTGCTGAAGATCGTCGCCGCCACCAAGTCGACCGTGGTGATGGTCACGCACGATGTGGACGAGGCGGTGCTGCTGTCCGACCGCATCGTCATGATGACCAACGGCCCGGCCGCCACCATCGGCGAGATCGTCGACGTGCGGCTGGACCGTCCGCGCGACCGCGTGGCGCTGGCGCAGGATGCGCGCTACGGCGAGTACCGCACGGCGGTGCTGGAGTTCCTGTACCGCAAACAGGCGCATCCCGCGAAGGAAGCCGCTTGATGGATATGATCACGCCCCCGCTGGCGCCGGAGAGCGCCGCCAACAAAGCGCTGACCGGTGAAGTGTTCGGCGCGTTGATCAATCTGTCGGGCCGCCGGCGCTTCACGTCGCAGCGCATCGTGCTGTATGCGCTGCTGGCGTCGCAGGGGCAGGAGGATGGCGCCGCCATCGCGCAGGAGGCGCTGGCGCTGTTCCGTGGCGCCCACAAGTCCCTGCTGGCCGAGAAGGATGGTTTGCCGGGCGTGTTCTGTCCCGAGCTGCACGAGGCCTATTTCGGCAAGCTCGATGGCGACCGGCAGATCGCTGCTTTTGCGGATCTGGGCGAGCGCACCTTGAAGGCGATCGCGCTGGGATCGCCGCGGACGGCGGAACTGTTGGCGGAACTGGTGCGCATCACCACGCCCACGCTGGCGATCCTCAACACCATCACCAGCATCTACGAGGAGCAGGCGAAGAAGAACGCCCGCATGGTGCGCAAGCAGCTGCGCGGCGTGATCACCGATATCGAAACCATCAACCGCCAGGCGCGCATGGTGGCCTTCAATGCGCGCATCGTCGCGGCGAGGGCGGGGCACGCGGGCAAGGAATTCTCGGTGGTGGCGGGCGTGCTGTCCAATATCACAGGCGAGATCGACGAAATGGTCAGCGCGGCGCTGGCCGCGGCAGGATAAGGAGAACAGCATGAGCAGCGTAACCCTGGTGGGCGCCGGTCCCGGCGATCCGGAACTGTTGACGTTAAAGGCCGTCCGCGCCATCGAGCGCGCCGACGTGGTGCTGATCGACGACCTGGTCAATCCGGAGATACTCAGCTTCGCGCCATCGACGGCGCGGGTGATCCAGGTCGGCAAGCGAGGCGGCTGCGCGTCCACGCCGCAGGAATTCATCGAGCGTTTGATGATCGCCGAAGCGCGCGCGGGCAATCGCGTGGTGCGGCTCAAGGGCGGCGATCCTTATATGTTCGGCCGGGGCGGCGAGGAGCGGGCATCGCTGCGCGCGCACGGCATCGAGGTCGATGTGGTGCCGGGCATCAGCAGCGGCCTGGCCGCGCCGACCAGCATCGGCATCCCGCTGACGCACCGTTCCTGGAGCCAGGGCGTGACCTTCGTCACCGGGCATGGCAAGGATGCGGAATCCGAGCCCGAATGGAAGGCGCTGGCGCAGAGTGGCCTGACGCTGGTGATCTACATGGGCGTGGCGCGCGTGGACGCGATCCAGGCCGGCCTGCTGGCGGGCGGCGCGGCGGCCGACACGCCGGTGGCGGTGGTGCAGTCGGCCACGCGCGACAACCAGCGCCAGTTGATCACCACCCTGGGCCAGCTGCCGCAGGCGCTGCGCGACAGCGGCCTGGGTAGCCCGAGCATCATCGTCGTCGGCGACGTGGTGCGCTGCGCGGATGACTGGCAGGCCCTGGTCGAACCTGTGCGCGCTAGCGCTTGACGCCTGACCTGAACCACTCCGCCAGGGCGCCGACGAAGTCCTGCAGGTTGGCCTTGTCCGGTGCTTGCAGCGTGTGGCCGGCGCCAGGGTATTCGATGAAGGTGAACTTCTTTTCCGGATGGCCGGCGAAGTAGTCCCGCAAGGCCCGTCCTGATTCGATGGCTTCGCTCTCGTCCTTCTCGCCCATGGCGGCGATGATCGGCATATCCAGTTGCGCGTAGATAGGCAAGGGATCGTAGAACAGGTGCGAACTCCAGTAGCGATAAGGATGGCCGAAGAACGACTTGCCCAGGCTTTGCGGATCGGCCTTGATCGCGGCGAAGGTGTTCAGGAAGATCTCACGCGAAAAAGGCGATGCGTAAGGCGGCACGCCGCGCCCGGCGAAGATCAGGAAGCTCTGGCTTTGCGGCAGGCCGCCACTGCCCCCTGTGGCGAGCCAGCCTATCTTGGGGCTCCGCAGCGCCACGATGGGCGCCACTGCGCCGCCTTCGGAGAAGCCCAGTATCGCCAGGCTGCGCGCACCCATGGCCTTCAACCTCGGCTCCTGCTCAATGAACGCCAGGGTATCGCTTACCCTTTGCTCCAAGGTGTCCGCCTCGTTGTAGGCATCGGAGCATGCCTTGCCGTCCGCTCCTTTTTGGATGCCGATCTTTTCAAGGAAGTAGACATCCGCCTGCGCCGGATAGCGCTCGAAGAAGAACGGCACCCTGCTGCCGAAGTCTTTGCAGCCCGACCCGCTGAGCAGCACGATAGGCGTCGCTGGCCCGTTGTTCGGGGCATCGTGCAGATGATAGTAGAGGCGTGCCTGTCCATCGATCTGGATCGTCGTCTCATCCAGTACGCGGGCGGCAAACGCGGATGTGGCCAGAAGGGCAGCAATGGCCGCCAGTGCTGTGCTGCGAAGAATTGCGCGTGGGTTCATGGCCGCCAGCATAAGCCTGCATTGAAATATCGTCAACAAACCGCCGGCGCTATGGAACGCTGGCGCGCACCGTCAGCGCGCACCGATAGCGTGCAATCGTGCACCGCAACATGGCGTCGCGGCGGCGCAATCCCGGCCCGCCGCGGCCTTCTCCCCCTGTAAACACGTGGCGAACGGCCTGGCACAGCTCTTGCAATAGAAAGGCTAAGGGATCAACGGCGATCCCCCCGAATACATCAGCTGACCCAATGACGGGTTGGCAGGACAACGGCGTCCGCCCAACCCGGTCTTAGGTGACCTTGGTTGCGCGGGCGCCTTTTTGTTTTCTGAACGGGATAAAAAATGGCCACCAAAGCTACCAGTATCAAGCTCTTTTCGATCTCCTCGCCGCAGATGCGGGCGTTCCACCTGACCTGGATGGCGTTCTTCGTCTGCTTCTTCGCGTGGTTCGCCTGCGCGCCGCTGATGCCGGTGATTAAAGGGGAATTCGGCCTGAGCGTCGCGCAGATCGCCAACATCAATATCGCCGCAGTCGCCATCACCATCCTCGTGCGGCTGGTGGTCGGCCCGCTGTGCGACCATTTCGGCCCGCGCAAAACCTATACCGGCCTGCTGCTGCTCGGCTCCATCCCGGTGATCGGCGTCGCCTTCGCGCAGAGCTATGAGAGCTTCCTGTTCTTCCGCCTCGGGATCGGCGCGGCCGGCGCCAGCTTCGTCATCACGCAGTACCACACCTCGGTGATGTTCGCACCTAAAGTGGTGGGCACCGCCAACGCCGCCGCCGCAGGCTGGGGCAACGCGGGCGGCGGCGTGGCGCAAGCGACCATGCCGCTGCTGATGACCGCCATGATCATGCTGGGCGTGAGCGAAACCTACGGCTGGCGCGCCGCCCTGATCGTGCCGGGCGTCCTGATGATCATCATGGCCGGTGTCTACTACCGCTTTACGCAGGACTGCCCGCAAGGGAACTTCACCGAACTGCGCGCAGCCGGCATCGCCATCGACGGCGGCGCAAAAAAAGGCGGCTGGGAGAGCTTCAAGCTGGCATCGATCAACTACCGCGTATGGATGCTGTTCATCACCTACGGCGCCTGCTTCGGCATCGAGATCTTCATCCACAACATCGCCGCGATCTACTACGTCGACCACTTCAAACTGACGTTGCCGCAGGCCGGCATGGCGGCGGGCAGCTTCGGCCTGCTGGCATTGTTCGCCCGTGCGCTGGGCGGTTGGGTGTCGGACAAATTCGCCGCCGCCGGCAACCTGAATAACCGCGTCACGCTGCTGTTCGTGCTGATGTTGGGCGAAGGCGCCGGCCTGCTGATGTTCGCCAACGCCGGCACCGCCGCGCTGGCGATCGGCGCCATGCTGGTATTCGGCCTGTTCACCCACATGGCCTGCGGCGCCACCTACGCCATCGTGCCGTTCGTCGACAAGCGCGCCCTGGGCGGCGTGGCAGGCATCATCGGCGCGGGCGGCAACGTCGGCGCCGTGGCCGCGGGCTTCCTGATGAAGGGCCTGGGCAATGTGCAGCAAACCCTGAGCATCCTGGGCATCGTTGTCGCCGCATCCGCGCTGTGCGCACTGGCCGCCCGCTTCAGCAGCAGCGCCGTCGAAGAAACCGCAACCGCCGCCAAGCTGGCCGCCTAAGAGGACATCATGAAAATTATCGTTATCGGCCACGGCATGGTTGGCCACAAATTCCTGGAAAGCCTGGCCAACAGCGGCGCCCCCAACCTGCAGGTGACGGTGCTGTGCGAAGAGCCGCGTCCCGCCTATGACCGCGTGCACCTGTCCGAATTCTTCTCCGGTAAATCGGCGGAAGACCTGTCGCTGGTGAAGCCCGGCTTCTTCGAGCGCGACGACATGGTGCTGCGCCTGAACACCCGCGCCACCCAGATCGACACCGCCGCCAAGACCGTGACCACGGCCGACGGCAATGTGCTCGACTACGACAAGCTGGTGATCGCCACCGGTTCCTTCCCGTTCGTGCCGCCGCTGCCGGGCAAGGAGCGCAAGGACTGCTTCGTCTACCGCACCATCGAAGACCTGGAAGCGATGCTCGAATGCGGCAAGCGCTCCAAGACCGGCGTCGTCATCGGCGGCGGTCTGCTGGGCCTCGAATGCGCCAAGGCGCTGCGCGACATGAACCTGGACACCCACGTGGTCGAATTCTCGCCCCGCCTTATGGCGGTGCAGGTGGACGACGGCGGCGCGCGCGTGCTGCGCCGGAAGATCGAGGAACTGGGCGTGACCGTCCACACGGGTAAAAACACCACCGCCATCGTCGACGGCGTCGACGGCACCCACCGCATGGAGTTCGCCGACGGCGGCCACCTGGACGCGGACATGATCGTGTTCTCGGCCGGCATCCGTCCGCGCGACATGCTGGCGCGCGAGAGCGGCCTGGCCATCGGCCCGCGCGGCGGCATCGAGATCAATAACAACTGCGTCACCTCCGACCCGGACGTCTACGCCATCGGCGAATGCGCGCTGTGGGGCGGCTTGATCTTCGGCCTGGTGGCGCCGGGCTACGAGATGGCGCGCGTCGCGGCCAAGCACATACTGGGCGAGGTGGCGGAATTCGCCGGCGCCGACATGAGCACCAAGCTGAAACTGATGGGCGTGGACGTGGCCAGCATCGGCGACCCGCACGGCAAGGTCGAAGGCAGCCGCTCCTACCAGTTCACCGATGAGCGCAAGCAGATCTACAAGAAGATCGTGGTCTCCGACTGCGGCAAGTACCTGCTGGGCGGCGTGATGGTGGGCGACGCCAGCGAATACGGCACGCTGCTGCAGATGATGCTGAACAAAATCGAGCTGCCGGAATCGCCGGAGTTCCTGATCCTGCCGCAGTCCGACGGCGCGGCCAAGCCTGGCCTGGGCGTGGATGCGCTGCCTGAAAGCGCGCAGATATGCTCCTGCAACGACGTGTCGAAAGGCGTGTTGTGCGGCGCGGTGGCCGGCGGCGCCACCACCATCGGCGAACTGAAAAGCTGCACCAACGCCGGCACCTCCTGCGGCGGCTGCGTGCCGCTGGTGACGCAGGTGATGAAGGCCGAGATGAAAAAGCTCGGCATGGCCGTCAACAACCATGTGTGCGAACACTTCGCCTACTCGCGCCAGGAACTGTTCCACCTGATCAAAGTGGGCCAGATCAAGAGCTTCCCCGACCTGCTGGCCAAGCATGGCAAGGGCCTGGGCTGCGACATCTGCAAACCGCTGGCCGCCAGCATCCTGGCCTCGGTGTGGAACGACTTCGTGCTGAAGAAGGAGCACGCCAGCCTGCAGGACACCAACGACTACTTCCTCGGCAATATCCAGAAGGACGGCACCTACTCGGTGGTGCCGCGCATGCCGGGCGGCGAAGTCACCGCCGATGGCTTGATCGCGGTCGGCATGGTCGCCAAGAAGTACCAGCTGTACACCAAGATCACCGGCGGCGCCCGCGTCGACCTGTTCGGCGCGCGCGTCGAGCAGCTGCCGCTGATCTGGGAGGAACTGATCGCCGCCGGCTTCGAATCCGGCCACGCCTACGGCAAGTCGCTGCGCACGGTGAAGTCCTGCGTCGGCTCCACCTGGTGCCGTTACGGCGTCGACGACTCCATCGGCCTGGCGATCGAGCTGGAAAACCGCTACAAAGGCCTGCGCACGCCGCACAAGATCAAGTTCGGCGTATCGGGCTGCACCCGCGAATGCGCCGAGGCGCAGGGCAAGGACGTCGGCGTGATCGCCACCGAAAAAGGCTGGAACCTTTACGTGTGCGGCAACGGCGGCATGAAGCCACGCCACGCCGAGCTGCTGGCGACGGACCTGGACAAGGCCACGCTGGTCAAGTACATCGACCGCTTCCTGATGTTCTACACCCGCACCGGCGACCGCCTGCAGCGCACCAGCGTGTGGCGCGAGAACCTGGAAGGCGGCCTGGATTACCTGAAGCAGGTCGTCGTCAACGACAAGCTGGGCATCGGCGCCGAACTGGAAGCCGATATGCAGCACGTGGTCGACACCTATGCATGCGAGTGGAAGGAAGCCGTCGAGAATCCTGAAACCCGCAAGCGCTTCCGCCACTTCGTCAACAGCGAGAAGGGCGACGAGAACGTGCTGTTCATGGAAGAACGCGGACAGATTCGTCCGGCCACCGTGGAAGAGCGCAAGCGCGTGATTCCGATCGCAGTCAAGGCAGCTTGAGGAGAACATTATGCATCGCGATATTCAAACCGATAACTGGATCGCCGTCTGCAACCTGGACGAGATCGTGCCCAACACCGGCGTATGCGCCCTGTTGAACAAGCAGCAGGTCGCCGTCTTCCACGTGGACGACGGCGGTGCGCGCGTGTTCGCCATCGATAACTACGATCCGAATTCCGAGGCCTCCGTGTTGTCGCGCGGCCTGGTGGGCAACCTGGGCGAGCGCATCGTGGTCGCCTCGCCGATCTACAAGCAGCACTTCGACCTGCAAACGGGCGAATGCCTGGAGGCGCCGCACCATTCGGTCGGCACCTATCCCGCCCGCATCGACGGCGGCAAAGTATGGGTCGGCCTGTGAAACCCGCGCTGGTCGTGATCGGCAACGGCATGGCCGGCATGCGCACGGTGGAGGAGTTGCACAAACTTGCGCCCGACATGTACGACATCACCGTGTTCGGCGCCGAGCCGCATGGCAACTACAACCGCATCCTGCTGTCGCCTGTTCTGGCGGGCGAGAAGAGCATGGAAGACATCATGCTCAACACGCGCGAATGGTACGTTCAGCATGGCATCACGCTGCACGCGGGCGACCCGGTCGAGCATATCGACCGCCGCAAACGCATCGTGCGCGCCCGCTCCGGGCTGGAAGTGCGCTACGACCGGCTGCTGATCGCCACCGGCTCCAAGCCCTTCATCATTCCCGTGCCGGGCCACGAGCTGCCCGGCGTGTTGGCCTTCCGCGACATCCAGGACGTGGAGAGCATGCTGGCGATGGCGCGCAATCACCGCCACGCGGTGGTGATCGGCGGCGGCCTGCTGGGCCTTGAAGCGGCCAACGGCCTCCAACGCCAAGGCATGTCCGTCACCGTGGTTCACGTGACCGACGCGCTGATGAACCAGCAGCTCGACAAGCCCGCCGCGCTGCTGCTGCAAAAGGCGCTGGAAGCGAAGGGTTTGAAGTTCATGATGAACGCGCAGACCGCCGAAATCGTCGGCCCGGATCGCGCACGCGCGGTGCGCTTCAAGGACGGCAGCGAGATCCCGGCGGACCTTGTGGTGATGACCGCCGGCGTGCGCCCCAACATCGACCTGGCCAAGTCCGCGGGCTTGCACTGCGAACGAGCCATCGTTGTCGACGACACGCTGCAAACCTACGATCCGCGCGTGTACGCCGTTGGCGAATGCGTGCAGCACCGCAGCGCCACCTTCGGCCTGGTGGCGCCGATATGGGACCAGGCGCGCGTCTGCGGAGCGCACCTGGCCGGCGCCGGTGTGCGCCGCTACGTGCAGCAGACTTCCCCGACACGCCTGAAAGTGACCGGCGTGGACCTGTACTCGGTCGGTGACTTTATCGGCGGCGAAGGCAGCGAAGACCTGGTGCTGCGCGACGCGCGGCGCGGCGTCTACAAGCGGCTGGTGCTGAAGGACGGCCGCGTGACCGGCGCCGTGCTGTATGGCGACGTCAAGGACGGCCCGTGGTACTTCAACCTGATCCAGAACCGCACCGACATTACGCCGATCCGGCAAAACCTGTTGTTTGGCGAAGCGCTTTCCGCGCGCGCCGCATGATTTGAGCGAGTAAGCATCTTGAACCTGTCCACCGACCATCTTGCAGTACGCACCACCTGCGCCTATTGCGGCGTAGGCTGCGGTGTCCAGGCCATGCCCAAGGCCGACGGCACGATCGCCATCGCCGGCGACAAGCTGCATCCCGCAAACAAGGGACGCCTGTGCGTCAAGGGTTCCGCGCTGGGCGAGACGATCGGCCTTGATGGCCGACTGCTGTATCCACAGGTGCGCGATGCGGATGGCCTGCGCCGCGTGTCGTGGGACGCCGCGCTGGACAAGGTAGCCGGCGCCTGGCGTTCCATCATCGCCGAGCATGGCCCGGACGCGGTGGCGCTGTACGTCTCTGGCCAGCTGCTGACCGAGGACTACTACGTCGCCAACAAACTGATGAAGGGCTATATCGGCAGCGCCAACATCGACACCAACTCGCGCCTGTGCATGTCCTCTGCGGTGGCCGGCTACAAGCGCGCCTTCGGCGAAGACCTGGTGCCGCTTTGCTACGACGACCTGGAACTGGCGGACATGGTGGTGCTGGTCGGCTCCAACACCGCGTGGTGCCATCCCATCCTGTTCCAGCGCATCCTCAAGGCCAAGGAGAGCCGGCCGGAGATGAAGATAGTGGTCGTCGACCCGCGCCGCACCGCCACCTGCGAGCTGGCCGACCTGCACCTGCCGGTCAAGGCGGGAACGGACGTGTGGCTGTTCAACGGCTTGCTGAGCTACCTGGCGCGCATCGGCGCGGTCGATCCGGAGTTCATCGGCCATCACACCAACGGCCTGGATGCGGCGCTGGACACGGTCAACATCGATTGCAGCGATCCCGCCGCCGTGGCGAAGATCTGCCGCATCGAGCTGCCGGTGCTGATGGAGTTCTACGAATCCTTCGCCACCACGCGCAAGACCATCACCGCGTTCTCGATGGGCGTGAACCAGTCGTCGGCCGGCACCGATAAGGTCAACGCCATCATCAACTGCCATTTGATCGGCGGCCGTATCGGCAAGCCGGGCATGGGGCCGTTCTCGATCACCGGCCAGCCCAACGCCATGGGCGGGCGCGAAGTGGGTGGCCTGGCCAACATGCTGGCCGCGCACATGGACCTGGACCGCGCCGACCACCGCGAGGTGGTGCAGACATTATGGGAATCGCCGGCGATGGCTGCCAAGCCTGGCCTGAAGGCGGTCGACCTGTTCCGGGCGATCGAAGAGGGCAAGGTCAAGGCGGTGTGGGTGATCGCCACCAATCCGATGGTCAGCCTGCCGGACGCCGACCAGGTGCGGCGCGCGCTGGAGAAGTGCGAGCTGGTGGTCGCCACCGACATCATGCAGAACACCGACACCAACGCCTACGCCGACGTGCTGCTGCCGGCGCTGGGCTGGGGCGAGAAGGACGGCACCGTCACCAATTCCGAGCGCCGCGTATCGCGCCAGCGCGCCTTCCTGCCCGCGCCGGGCGAGGCGCTGCCCGACTGGAAGATCCTGTCGCTGTTCGCGCAGCGCATGGGCTTCGGCGGTTTCGATTTCAGCGGCGCCCAGGGCGTGTTCGACGAACATGCGCGCCTGAGCGGCTTCCGCAACGCCGTCGGCGACGTGCCGCGCGCGTTCGACATGTCCGGCCTGGCCGGTCTCGATCAGCGCGAATACGACGAACTGGAGCCGATCCAGTGGCCGGTGCGCCGCACCGCCTCGGGCGAGCTGCAGGTTGAGGCGCGCCTGTTCAAGGACAACGTCTTCGCCCACGCCGACGGCAAGGCGCGCTTCATCGCCACCGCCACGCGCGCGCCGGCCAACGCGGTGTGCGAGGACTTCCCGCTGTCGCTCAACACCGGCCGTGTGCGCGACCAGTGGCACACCATGACGCGCACCGGCAAATCCGCCACGCTGGCCGACCACATCGCCGAATCCTTCGTCGACATCCACCCTCAAGACGCGCTGCTGCACGGCGTGCGCGAGGGCGAGCTAGCGCGCGTGAGCTCCGCATGGGGCGCGATGGTGGCGCGCGTGCAGCACGGCGGCGGCATCCCGCGCGGCAGCGTGTTCATTCCCATCCACTGGTCGGGCCAGACCTCGTCCGATGCGCGGGTGGGAGCGCTGGTCAATCCGGTGGTCGATCCGGTCTCCGGCGAGCCGGAATTCAAGCACACGCCTGTGCGCATCGAGCAGTTCCGCGTGAACTGGCATGGCTTCATCCTGAGCCGCACCGAGATGAACCTCGACAGCGTGGCCCACTGGACGCGCATCCAGGGCCGCGAATTCGCCCGCTACGAACTGGCCGGCCGCAACACCATCAAGGACTTCGGCGCCTGGGCGCGCGAGCTGCTGGGCGTGGCCGACCTGGACGCCGACTGGCTCGAATACGAAGACCGCACCGCCGGCGTGTACCGCGCCGTGCACGTGGTGAATGACCGCATCGAGCAGTGCATCTTCCTGTCGCCGCGCCAGGACATGCCGTCGCGCGCCTGGCTGGCCAGCCTGTTCGTCAAGCAGGAGCTCAGTGAGATCGACCGCGTCGGCCTGCTGGTCGGCATGCCGGTCGAGAAGGGCGCCGACACCGGCCCCACCGTGTGCTCCTGCTTTGGCGTGGGCCGCAACACGATCTGCGGCGCCATCGTCGAAAAAGACCTGAAGACGGTGGCCGAGGTGACGGCCTGCCTGAAGGCCGGCGGCAATTGCGGCTCCTGTGTACCGGAAATCAAAAAGATTCTTGTGCAAACCCGCGTGGAGGCGGAGGAAGAAAGGTTGTAAACATGGTAAATTAGACTATCGATCGCTTGATCATGACCTCAGAGAGCGAACATGTCTATCCGTGAAAACTTCTCCGATGCCGATATGGACCAGTGGCTCAACGAGAACCGAGTCACTGAAATCGAATGCCTGGTGCCCGACCTGACGGGTGTGGCGCGCGGGAAGATCCTGCCGCGCGCCAAATTCACCCAGGAGCGCGGCATGCGCATCCCCGAGGCGGTGCTGGGCATGACCGTCACCGGCAACTACCCGACCGAGAACGCGGCCTACGACCGCGCCATCTCCTCCACCGACCGCGACATGATCCTGCGCGCGGACCCCGGCAGCATCACCAAAGTCCCCTGGGCCATCGACCCCACCGCGCAGGTCATCCACGACTGCTACTTCGCCGACGGCACGCTGGTCGATTTCGCGCCGCGTTCCGTGTTGCGGCGCGTGCTCAAGCTGTATGCGGATCGCGGATGGAAGCCGGTGGTGGGGCCGGAGCTGGAGTTCTACCTGACCGAGAAGAACATCGATCCCGACCTGCCGCTGAAGGCGCCGGTGGGCCGCAGCGGCCGCGCCGAAACCAGCCGCCAGGTCTACAGCATCGACGCCGTCAACGAATTCGATCCGCTGTTCGAGGACATCTACGACTACTGCGCGCTGATGAACCTCGACGTCGACACGCTGATCCACGAAACCGGCGCCGGCCAGATGGGCCTCAATTTCCAGCACGGCGATCCGCTGGCGCTGGCCGACAACGTCTTCTACTTCAAGCGCACCTTGCGCGAGGCGGCGCTCAAGCACGATATGTACGCCACCTTCATGGCCAAGCCGATGGCGGGCGAGCCGGGATCGGCGATGCACGTGCACCAGAGCGTGAGCGACGCCGCCACCGGTCTCAATATCTTCAGCGCGGCGGACGGTTCGCCGTCGGCCCACTTCCGCCACTACATCGGCGGACTGCAGCGCTACACGCCGGCGGTGATGGCGATCATGGCGCCGTATGTGAACTCCTACCGCCGCATCGTGCGCCACACGGCCGCGCCGATCAACATCCAGTGGGGCATCGACAACCGCACCGTGGGCTTCCGTATTCCGATCTCCGGCGTCGAGCAGCGGCGGGTGGAGAACCGCATCATCGGCGCGGACGCCAATCCCTACCTGGCGATGGCGGTCACGCTGGCCTGCGGCTATCTCGGTCTGGTGGATCAGCTGGAGCCGACGCCGATGACCACCGCCAGCGCCTACGACCATCTGTTCGAGCTGCCGCAAGGGCTGCCGCAGGCGCTGGAGCTGATGCGGCGCGAGGACCGGCTGCGCGATGTGCTGGGCGAGCGCTTCATCGACGTCTACACGGCCATCAAGGAACTGGAGCACCAGGAGTTCATGACCGTCATCAGCCCGTGGGAGCGGGAGCACTTGCTGCTGCATGTGTGATTGTCGTCATTTATAATCACGGGTTCGACTAAGCGCGCGGCCTGCGGTCGGCCCGTATTCAGTATATTATTAATATCATTTATATTTTAATAACATGACCCAAGAGCGAGAACCCTTTCTGCTGATCCGCAACCTGGTGAAGGAATTCGACGGCGTCCGCGCCGTCAACGATGTGTCGGTGGCGATCAACAAGGGCGAGATCTTTGCGCTGCTGGGGAGTTCCGGCTGCGGCAAGTCCACGCTGCTGCGCATGCTGGCCGGTTTCGAAACGCCGACCCAGGGCCAGATCACGCTGGGCGGCAAGGACATCGTCGGCGTGCCGCCGTACGAGCGCCCGATCAACATGATGTTCCAGTCATACGCGCTGTTCCCGCACTTGTCTGTTTGGGACAACATCGCCTTCGGCCTGCGTCGCGACGGCCTGCATAGGGACGAAATCGCCGCGCGCGTGGAGCAGATGCTGGCGCTGGTGCAGCTCACCGCCTACGGCAAGCGCAAGCCGCACCAGCTGTCGGGCGGCCAGCAGCAGCGCGTGGCGCTGGCGCGCAGCCTGGCCAAGCGTCCGCAGTTGCTGCTGCTGGACGAGCCGCTGGGCGCATTGGACAAGAAGCTGCGCGAACGCACGCAGATGGAACTGGTCGGCATCATCGAGGAAGTGGGCGTGACCTGCGTGATGGTCACGCACGACCAGGACGAGGCCATGAGCATGGCGACCCGCATCGCCGTGATGAGCGAAGGCCGCATCCTGCAGGTGGGCGCGCCGGGCGAAATCTACGAGACGCCGAACTGCCGCTTCGTGGCGGACTTCATCGGCAGCGTCAACATGTTCGAGGGCAGCGTGACGGTCGATGAGCCGGACCACGTCATCATCGATTCGCCGGAATGCCGCCACTACGTCACCCACGGCATCACCGGCACGGTGGGCATGCCGGTGTCGGTCGCGGTGCGGCCCGAGAAGATCGCCGTGCAGGCCGAGGCGCCGACCGCGGCGCAGCGCGCCAAGGCCAGCGAGGACGGCTACAACTGCGTGCAGGGCGTGATCACGGCCATGGCGTACTTCGGCAACGAGACGCTGTACCACGTGCGCCTCGACAGCGGCACGACGCTCAAGGTCTCGCGCACCAACGCCGCGCGCCATGACGAATCGGCGCTCAAGCGCGACCAGCGCGTCCACGCCTGGTGGGACGGCGCCGACGTCGTCGTGCTGACCAGCTAAGGCGGAGCGCAGCCATGAAAACTCTCAAGTACTTGCTGGGCGGGCGCTGGCTCTCCGGTCGCAACCTGGTGATCGCCGTGCCCTTCCTGTGGCTGACGGTGGCCTTCCTGGTGCCGTTCCTGATCGTGATGCGCATCAGCTTCACCGAGGCCGACGCCGGCGGCAATCCCTTCGGCACGCTGATGACGATAGTGGACGGCGCCGTCACGTTCAAGATCAAGGTGGCCAACTACCTGTTCATCGCGCAGGACGACCTGTATGCGATCACCTACCTGAACTCCCTCAAGTTCGCCGCCATCACAGCCTCGCTGTGCCTCCTCATCGGCTACCCGTTCGCCTACTTCATGGCGCGCGCCAAACCGACGGTGCGGCCAGTGCTGCTGATGCTGGTGATGATGCCGTTCTGGACCTCCTTCCTGCTGCGCATCTACGCGTGGAAGGGCATCCTGGCCAACAACGGCATCCTGAACCACTTCCTGATCAGCATAGGCGCGATCAGCGAGCCGCTGCACCTGATGAACACCCAGTTCTCGCTCATCATCGGCATGGTCTACGCCTACCTGCCGTTCATGATCCTGCCGCTGTACGCCAACCTGGTGAAGATGGACCTGCGCTTCCTGGAGGCCGCAGCCGATTTGGGCGCGACGCCGATGCAGGCGTTCTGGCGCGTCACGGTGCCGCTGTCGAAGTCCGGCATCGTCGCCGGCACCATGCTGGTGTTCATTCCGGCGGTGGGCGAGTACGTGATTCCGGAGCTGCTGGGCGGCCCGGAAACGCTGATGATCGGCCGCCAGCTGTGGGACGAGTTCTTCACCAATAATGACTGGCCGCTGGCGTCCGCAGTGACGGTGGTGGTGATCTTGCTGATCCTGGTGCCGATGGCGATCTTCAATAAATACAAGGCAGAGCAGGAGGCCCGTCCATGAAAGGACATACCAATTTCGTGCAGCGCTGGTTCGGGCGCGGCTGGCTGTCGCTGGGTTACCTGTTCCTCTACCTGCCCATCGTGGTGCTGGTGGTGTTCTCGTTTAACAGCTCGCGCCAGGACATGGTGTGGAGCGGCTTCTCGACGCAGTGGTACGAGGCGCTGATGAACGATTCTGAGATCATCAGCGGCTTCGGCCTGTCGCTGCGCATCGCGCTGCTCACGGCTTGCAGCTCGGTGATACTGGGGACGTTCGCCGCGTTTGTGCTGAACCGCTACCAGCGCTTCCCCGGCCGCACGCTGTTCTCGGGCATGGTCAGTGCGCCGCTGGTGATGCCGGAGGTGATCATCGGCCTGTCGCTGCTGCTGATGCTGGTGTCGGTGCAGAAGGCGTTCGGCTTCCCGGAGCGCGGCCTGGTGACGATCTGGCTCGGCCACACGCTGCTGGGCATGGCCTACGCGGCGGTGGTGGTGCAGTCGCGCCTCCAGGAGATGAACAAGTCGCTGGAGGAAGCGGCGATGGATCTCGGCTGCCGTCCCTTCCAGGTGTTCTTCCTGGTGACGCTGCCGAACATCACGCAGGCCTTGGGTTCCGCATGGCTGCTGACGTTTACGCTGTCGCTCGACGACGTCGTGCTGTCGGCCTTCCTGTCCGGCCCCGGCTCGTCGACGATGCCGATCGTGATCTTCTCGCGCGCCCGCCTGGGCCTGGACCCGCGCGTGAACGCGGTGGCGGCGCTGACCATCCTGGTGGTGTCGATCGGCGTGATCGGATCGAGCCTGTACATGGCGCGCAACGAGCGCCTGCGCCAGAAGCAGGTCGCCGCCGCGGCCAAGGGTTAATCGGTATAACCCTGTTTGTATTCCCACCAGGCGCAGGCGACGAAGATCGCCGCGCCGCACCACAGCACCGCCGGTAGCGCATTGATGCCGGCGGTCTGCATCAACAGGCCTGTCAGCAGCGGCCCGCCGCTGCTGGTGATCCCCCAGCTGGCATTGACCACCGCGCTGGCCGCGACCAGAGATTGTCCCTGGAAGCGCGCGCCGCACGCCACCAGCGACAGCATGTAGATCGCCCCCGCCGCCGCGCCCAGCATCAGCAGCAGTATCCACCACAGCCACGGCGTGCCCGCCGCGAAAGGCAGCAGCGGCAGCAGCACGCACACCGCGATGCCGCAGCCGGTGTGCACGCGGCGCCGTCCCACGTGGTCCGCCAGCCAGCCGAAGGCGAATTGCAGCGCGGTGTCGCCGACCAGCACCACCGTGGCCGACAGCAGCGCCAGTTCCGTGACGATGCCCTGCCGGATCGCATACAGCGGCAGCAGGCTCAATGCCAGCGTGTCGAACAGCGCGAAGAAGGCCGCGCCGACGGCGATCATCGGCATGCGCGGCAGCACCGCGCGCCAGGAGACGTGCGGCTCGTCCTCCTCAACCTGGCCGTCGTTGGAGATCAGCGCCATGCCGGGCAGCGCAAGCAGGAACAATGCGCCGCAGGCGGCGAACGGCCAAGCGACCTTGCCTTCCAGGCCCGCCACCAGCGCGGGGCCTATCAACTGGAACAGCGTAAACGCCGTGGTGTACATGGCCACCACGCGGCCACGCGAATTGACCGGCGCAAGATGGTTGACCCACGCCTCGCCGATGGTGAACAGCACGCCCATGCAGGCGCCGAACACGAAGCGCAGCACGCCCCACAGCAGCACGTTGTCCGTCGCCTCCATCAAGCCGGTGGACAGCGCGCCGATGGCGATGGCGCCCACCATGCAGCCGCGCGGCCCATGACGTGCCACCCAGCGCGAGACGAAGGGCGTCGCGGCAAGGATGCCGAAGGCGCTGGCGGCGGTGACGATGCCGATGATGTCGGTGCCGATGCCGCGCTGGTCCAGCCGCAGCGCCGTCAACGGAATGGTGGCGCCCAACCCCAGCCCGACCACGCCGATGCTGCTCACCAGCGCGCAGAAGTCCTTCCACGGCATGTGCTTCATGCCGGGACTCCCGCCGCGATCAGGTCCGCCAGGATGCGGCCGTAGTGCGCGATCTTCTCCGGCGTGCAGTAGGCGTAGCCGACCAGCAGGCCGCGCCGCACCGGCTGCGCGAGGTAGTAGGTGGACAGCGCCTTGACGCGAATCTCCGCTTCGGCGGCGGCGGCTTCCAGCGCCACGTCGTCGGCGTCGTCGGGCAGCTGCACCACCAGATGCAGGCCCGATTCCTCGCTGGAGATGGTGACCCTGCCGCCCAGCCGGGGCGCGAGCTGCTGCACCAGCGTGCGGCGCAGCAGTTCGCGGCGCGCGCCGTAGGTCTGGCGTATCTTGCGGATGTGGGTGGTGAAGTGGCCCAGCGCGATGAAGTCCGCCAGCACCGCCTGCACCGTTTGCTGGCCTGGCCGCTGCAGGTCGTACAGCGCGCTCTTGAAGCCATCGACCAGCGCCGGCGGCACCACCAGGTAGCCGACCTTGATGCCGGGGTAGAGCACCTTGGAGAAGGTGCCCATGTAAAGCACGCGGTCGTCGATGTCCAGCCCTTGCAGCGCCGCCAGCGGCCGGCCGGTGTAGCGGAATTCGCTGTCGTAGTCGTCCTCCAGTATCCACGCGTCCTTGCGCACGGCGACATCGAGCAGCTCGCGCCGGCGGGCCAAGCTCATGACGGAGCCGGTTGGATACTGGTGCGACGGCGTGGCGTAGATCAGGCGCGGCCTGGTCGCCAGGTCGGCTGCCGTCAGCACCATGCCGTCGTTGTCCACCGCGACCGGATGCAGTTTCAGCTCGCGCGACTGGAACACGCGGCGCGCCCCCCAGTAGCCGGGATCTTCGACCCAGGCGGTGTCGCCGGCGTCGGCCAGCAGCATCGCGCACAGGTCCAGCGATTGCTGCGTGCCGGCGGTGATCATCACCTGGTCCACCGTCACCTTCACGGAGCGCGACAGGCGCAGATACTCGGTGATGGCCTGGCGCAGCGGCAGGTGGCCGCCGGACTGGCCGTAGTCCAGCAGGTCGGTGCGCGCCTCGCGCCAGATGCGGTTCTGCAGCCGCTGCCACAGCTTGAACGGAAAGGACGAGAAGTCGTCCTCGCCCGGCGCGAAAGGCTGGATCTCGAAGCGCGGGCCGGCGCCAAAGGCGGTCAGTTCGCGCCCGCGCCGCGACAGCCGCGCCGCGCGGCCCTGCGGCGAACCGCGCGGCGCCGGTCCCGTGCCGCGCATGCTGGCGCGCTGCGCCTGCAGGTCCGCCACGTAGGTGCCGCTGCCCAGTTGACTGGTGACGTAGCCCTCCGCCGCCAGCTGCTCGAACGCGGCGATCACCGTGTTGCGCGAGATGCCCAGGTCGCGCGCCAGGTCGCGGCTGGACGGCAGCTTGCTGCCCGCGCCCAGCTGCTGGCGGTGGATGGCGCCCTTGGCCGCCTCGTACAGGCGGCGCTGCTGCGGCAGGCGCGGATGGAAGCCCGATTGGGCCAGGGTCTGGGCCAGCAGATCGGAAGTGGGCGACAGGGGATGCGGCATGATACTCAAAGTGGTTCCATCAAATTTAAACAAGTGGCACTCACAATGATACCAAAATAGGCATATGATAAAGACATGCGTAGCCCAATTGTCATCGTTCCCGCCTGTGTGAACCAGATCGGCGCCCATGCCAATCACACGGCCCAGTTCAAATATGTCGCCGCCGTGGCCGACGGGGCGGGCTGCACGCCGCTCATCATGCCGGCCCTGGGCGCGGCCACCGATTTCGAAGCGCTGCTGGCGCTGGCCGACGGCGTCATGCTGACCGGCTCACCGTCCAACGTGCACGCCGGCCTGTATGGGCAGGAAGTGCTGGAGCCGTCGCTGCCGCAGGACGCGGCGCGCGACGCCACCACGCTGCCCTTCATCCGCGCGGCGCTCAAGCGCGGCATACCGCTGCTGGCGATCTGCCGCGGCTTCCAGGAAGTGAACGTGGCGCTGGGCGGCACGCTGCACCAGGCGGTGCACAACGTGGCCGGCATGGCCGACCACCGCGAGCGCAAGGACCAGCCGCTGGAGCAACAATACGCGGCCTCGCATCGCGTGCTGCTGGAGCCTGGCGGAGAACTGTCGCGCATCCTGGGCGGCGCCTCCGAAATCATGGTCAATTCGCTGCACGGCCAGGGCATCGCCCAACTGGCACCGTCGCTGGCGGTGGAAGCCCGCGCCGACGACGGCCTGGTGGAAGCCTACCGCGTGGCGGACGCCAGGAGTTTTGCGCTGGCGGTACAGTGGCATCCAGAGTGGCGCCTGGCGGAGAATCCCGATTCCGTCAGATTGTTCAAGGCTTTCGGCGAGGCCTGCCGCACATATAAAAACCAACGCTAAAAAGAGAGAGAACCATGGCAATCCGCGAGAATTTTACTTACACCGACATGGACCTGTGGCTCAACGAGAAGCACGTCACCGAAATCGAATGCCTGGTCCCCGACTTGACCGGCGTGGCACGCGGGAAGATCCTCCCGCGCGGTAAGTTCACCCAGGAGCGCGGCATGCGTATCCCCGAGGCGGTGCTGGGCATGACCGTGACCGGTAACTACCCGGTGGAGGACGCGGGCTACGACCGCGCCATCTCCACCACCGACCGCGACATGATCTTGAAGGCCGATCCGACCACCATCACCATGGTGCCGTGGGCCACCGACCCGACCGCGCAGGTCATCCACGACTGCTATTTTTCCGACGGCCGGCTGGTCGATTTCGCGCCGCGCTCCGTGCTGCGGCGTGTGCTCAAGCTGTATGCGGACAAAGGCTGGAAGCCTGTCGTGGCACCGGAACTGGAGTTCTATCTGACCGCCAAGAACAGCGATCCAGACCTGCCGTTGAAACCGCCCATCGGCCGCAGCGGCCGCGCGGAGACCAGCCGCCAAGTCTACAGCATCGACGCCGTGAATGAATTCGATCCGCTGTTCGAAGACATCTACGACTACTGCGACATGATGAACCTCGACGTCGACACGCTGATTCACGAAATCGGCGCCGGCCAGATGGAGATCAACTTCCTGCACGGCGATCCGCTCGGCCTGGCCGACAAGGTGTTCTTCTTCAAACGCACCTTGCGCGAGGCGGCGCTCAAGCACGACATGTACGCCACCTTCATGGCCAAGCCGATGGCGGGCGAGCCGGGTTCCGCGATGCACGTGCACCAGAGTGTGGTCGACATCAAGACCGGCAAGAACATCTTCAGCTCCGAGGACGGTTCGGCCGCGCCGATCTTCAAGCACTACATCGGCGGCCTGCAACGCTACATGCCGTCGGCGATGGCGATCGTCGCGCCGTACGTCAATTCGTACCGCCGCATCGTGCGCCACACGGCCGCGCCGATCAACATCCAGTGGGGCATGGACAACCGCACCGTCGGCTTCCGCGTGCCCGAATCGGGCGTGCAGGACCGTCGCGTGGAGAACCGCATCATCGGCGCGGACGCCAATCCCTACCTGGCGCTGGCGGTCACGCTGGCCTGCGGTTACCTCGGCATGACGGAGCAGCTGGAGCCGACGCCGATGACCGTCGGCAGCGCGTACGACTTGATGGTCGAACTGCCGCAAGGCCTGCCGGAAGCGTTGCAACTGCTGCGCGGCGAGGACAAGCTGCGCAGCGTACTGGGCGACCGCTTCATCGATGTCTACGCCGCCATCAAGGATCTGGAGCACCAGGAATTCATGACCGTCATCAGCCCGTGGGAGCGCGAGCACCTGCTGCTGCACGTCTGACCTTTTTGAGATAGGAACCATCATGTCGAACAGCCCATTGGCGCCCAGCGCCGCATTGGTCGCGTCGGTGAAGGCCGCAGCGCGTCCGGAAGTGTATTACACCGCAGCCATCCAGAAGCTGGACACGGCCCACTACATGCATCCCTTCACCGACCACAAGGCGCTCGGCGAAAAGGGCGCGCGCGTGATGGTGCGCGGCGAGGGCATCTACCTGTGGGACTCGCAGGGCAAGAAGGTATTGGACGGCATGTCCGGCCTGTGGTGCGTCAACGTTGGCTATGGCCGCACCAGCATCTCCGAGGCGGTCTACAGGCAGATGGAGACGCTGCCGTTTTATAACAGCTTCTTCAATACCACCAACATCCCAGCGGTAGAGCTGGCGGCCAAGCTGGTGAAGATATCGCCGCCGCAGTTCAACCACGTCTACTTCACCGGCTCCGGCTCGGAAGCCAACGACACCAATCTGCGCATGGTGCGCCGCTATTGGGACGTGTTGGGCTACAAGGAGCGCCACACCATCATCAGCCGCCACAACGCCTACCACGGCAGCACCGTGGCCGGCGCATCGCTGGGCGGCATGGACGGCATGCACGCGCAGGGCGGCTTGCCGATTCCGGGCATCGTGCATATCGGCCAGCCGAACTACCTGGAATCAGGGCGCGGCATGACCGAGGACGAATTCGGCATCGAGGCCGCGTCGTGGCTGGAGAAAAAAATTCTGGAGGTTGGCCAGGACAAGGTCGCGGCCTTCATCGGCGAGCCGGTACAGGGAGCGGGCGGCGTGGTGATCCCGCCGGCCACCTACTGGCCGGAGATCCAGCGCATCTGCGACAAGTATGGCATCCTGCTGATCGCCGATGAGGTGATCTGCGGCTTCGGACGGCTGGGAAAATGGTTCGCGTCCGAGCTGTTTGGCATCAAGCCGGATCTGATCACTTTCGCCAAGGGCGTCACCTCCGGCTACGTGCCGCTGGGCGGCGTGCTCGTTGGCGACCGCGTGGCCAATGTGCTGATCGAGAAGGGCGGCGAGTTCAATCACGGCTTCACGTACTCCGGCCATCCGGTCGCTTGCGCGGCGGCGCTGGAGAACATCCGCATCATCGAGGACGAGAAGCTGGTCGAGCGCGTCGGCAGCGAGACCGGGCCGTATCTGAAAAAGCGCTTTGCCGAGCTGGCGGATCATCCGCTGGTTGGCTATGCTGACAGCTGCGGCTTTGTCGCTGGCTTGAACCTGGTGCGTGTCAAAGGCGCGACGGTGCACGACAACGTGCCGTTCGACGAAGAGCTGGCGGTGGGCATGGTCTGCCGTGGCTACATGTTCAACAACGGCATGATCATGCGCGCCGTCGGCGACCGCATGATCATCGCGCCGCCGCTGGTGATGACCTGCGCGCAGATCGATGAGATGGTGGCGCTGATCCGCCACTGCCTCGACCTGACGTACGCGGACCTCCAGCAGCGCGGCTGGCTGTAAATCCTGAAGGAGGAGACGAATATGACGACAACATCCTGGCACGAGCGGGCGAACAGCCTGCAAATCGACGGCCGCGCCTTCATCGGCGGTGAGCGCGTCTGGGCCAAATCCGAACAACAGTTCGAGAACCTGTCGCCGGTCGACGGCCGCAAGCTGGGCATGGTGGCCCGCTGCGACGGCGCCGACGTCGACCTGGCGGTGGCCGCCGCGCGCGCCGCTTTCGAAGACCGCCGCTGGGCCCGAAAATCGCCGGCGCAGCGCAAGCGCACGCTGATCAAGTTCGCGGACCTGGTACAGAAGCACGGCCCCGAACTGGCGCTGCTTGAAACGCTCGACATGGGCAAGCCGATCAAATACAGCCAGAGCGTGGACGTGGGCGCGACCGCCAACTGCCTGCGCTGGTACGGCGAGGCGATCGACAAGATCTACGACGAAATCGCGCCGACGGCGGCCAACAGCCTTGCGCTGATTACGCGTGAGCCGGTCGGCGTGGTGGCGGCCATCGTGCCGTGGAACTACCCGATGATCATGGCCGCGTGGAAGATCGCGCCGGCGCTGGCGGCCGGGAACAGCGTGGTGCTCAAGCCGTCCGAGAAGTCGCCGCTGACGGCGCTGCGGCTGGCGGAGATCGCACTGGAGGCGGGCATTCCGCCGGGCGTGTTCAACGTGCTGCCGGGTTACGGCCACGAGGCCGGCGCCGCGCTCGGCCTGCACATGGACGTGGACTGCATCGGCTTCACCGGTTCCACCCGCGTCGGCAAGCAGATTTTGCAGATGGCAGGGCAGTCCAATCTGAAGCGGGCGTGGACTGAGTTGGGCGGCAAGTCGGCCAACATCGTCTGTGCCGATTGTCCCGATCTGGACACGGCGGTGCAGGCGGCCATTGGTTCCATCTACTTCAACCAGGGCGAGAGCTGCAACGCGCCATCGCGGCTGTTCGTGGAGGCGTCGATCAAGGAGCAGTTCCTCGAAAAGGCGATGGCGATGATGCCGGACTTCCAGCCTGGCGATCCGCTCGACGAGAACACGGTCATGGGCGCCATCGTCGATGCGACGCAATTGAAGACGGTGATGGGCTACATCGAAGCCGGCAAGTCGGGCGGCGCCAAGCTGCTGTCCGGCGGACGCCAGGCGCGCACCGACACCGGCGGCTACTACGTCGAGCCGACGCTGTTCGACCAGGTGGACAGCGGCATGACCATCGCGCGCGAGGAGATCTTCGGGCCGGTGTTGTCGGTGCTGAGCTTCACCGACGTGAAGGACGCCGTCAAGCAGGCCAACGCCACGCCCTACGGCCTGCAAGCCGCCGTGTGGACGGCCGACATCAGCAAAGCGATCCAGACCTCGCGTGCGCTGCGTGCCGGTACCGTGCACGTGAACCAGTACGACGGCGACGACATCACCGTGCCGTTCGGCGGCTACAAGCAGTCCGGCAATGGCCGCGACAAATCGCTGCACGCTTTCGACAAATACACCGAGCTGAAAACTACATGGATACAAATCGGCTAGACAGCATGACTGCCCGTTCGACGGAGGAATTGCAGCGAGAGCTGGCGGCGAAAGGCGTGAACTTCGTCTTCGCACAGTTCACGGACATTCACGGCGCCGCGAAAGGCAAGCTGATACCGCTGGCGCACCTGGACGATATCGTATCGCCGGGCGCGGGCTTTTCGGGGCCGTCGATCTGGGGCACGGGCCTGCCGCGCACCGGCCCGCGCTCCGAGTACTATGGCCGCGCCGATCTCTCCACGTTGAAGATCATGCCCTGGCTGCCCGGCTACGCGCGCGTGGCGCTGGACGGCCATGTGGCCGGCGAGCCGTTCGACGCCTGCCCGCGCCAGGTGCTGCGCAGGCAGGTGGAACGGCTGGCGCAGCGCGGCTGGACCCTGAACGCGGGACTGGAGCCGGAATTCTTCCTGCTGCAAAAAGGCGCCAACGGCTACGACGCCGAAGCCGCCGACACACTGGAAAAACCATCCTACGACACCAAGAGCCTGCTGCGCCGGCGCGGCTTCATCGAAAAGCTGACGGCGTCGCTGGACCAGTGCGGCCTTGGCGTGTTCCAGATCGACCACGAGGATGCGACCGGCCAGTTCGAAGTCAACTACAAGTACGCCGACGCTCTCAAGGCGGCGGACAATTTCATGCTCTTCAAGATGGCGGCCCAGCACATCGCCGAAGAGGAGGGCATGCTGTTCTCGATGATGCCCAAGCCGTTCGCCGAGCGTCCCGGCAGCGGGCTGCATTTCCACTTGTCGCTGGCGAATGTCGCCGGCAAGCCCTTGTTCGCGCTGGGCGAGGAGAAGGAGCAGGGCGGGCGCGATCTCGGCCTATCCTCGCTGGCCTACCATTTCCTGGCCGGCCTGCTGCGTCACGCGCCCGCGCTGACGGCGTTGTGCGCGCCGACGGTCAATTCGTATAAACGATTAATGTGCGGGCAGTCGCTGTCCGGCACCAGCTGGGCGCCGGCCTTCATCGGCTACGGCGACAACAACCGCACCACGGTCGCACGCGTGGTCTACCAGCGCATCGAATGGCGCTTACCCGACAGTTCGGCCAATCCCTATCTGGCGCTTGCCGGCGTGATCGCGGCGGGGCTGGATGGCATCGATCACGCGCTGGAGGCGGGAGCGCCGGTCAATCAGGACGTGTATGAAATGTCCGACGCGGCGCGCGCGGAAGCGGGCCTGAAGCTGCTGCCACAGAACCTGGGCGAAGCCGCCGCCGCGCTGAAAGCCGACACCGTGCTGGCCGCCGCGCTGGGCACGAACGTCGTCAACGAGTTCGCGGCGCTGAAGAGCGCCGAATGGATCGAATACAGCCAACACGTCAGCGCGTGGGAGACCAGGCGCTATCTCGACCGCTTCTAGGAGCAACGATGAGCAAGGCCATGAAAGACTTCCTGCGCGAACGCAGCATCCACGAGGTGGAGTGCGTCATCGCCGACATGACCGGCATCGCGCGCGGGAAGATACTGCCCAAGGATCTCTTCCTCAGCGAGGGCGAGATGCGCCTGCCCAAGAGCGTGTTGCTGAACACCGTCAACGGCGAACAGCCCAACAACATGCCCTACGTCGGCGCCACCGATCCCGACATGATCTGCGTGCCGGACCTGAACACGCTGCGGCAGGTGCCGTGGGCGGCCGAGAATGTCGCACTGGTGATCCACGATTGCCAGAACTTCGACGGCTCGCCGGTCGGCCTGTCGCCGCGCGCGGTGCTGCGCAAGGTGCTCAAGCTGTATGCGGAGCGCGGCTGGCAGCCGGTGGTGGCGCCGGAGATGGAGTTTTATCTGGTCGCACGCAGCAGCAATCCGCACGAGCCGCTCACGCCTCCGCTGGGCCGCAGCGGCAAGACGGAGTCCGGCCGCCAGTCGTATTCGATCGATGCCGTCAACGATTTCGATCCCTTCTTTTTGGAGCTGTCCACCTTCTGCAAGCAGCACGAACTGGGCGTGGAGACGCTGATCCACGAAGCCGGCGCGGGGCAGATGGAGATCAACTTCACGCACGGCGAGGCGCTGGAGCTGGCCGACCGCGTCTTCCTGTTCAAGCGCGCGGTGCGCGAGACGGCGCTGCGGCATGGGATCTTCGCCACCTTCATGGCCAAGCCGATGGAGACGGAGCCTGGCAGCGCGATGCACATCCACCAAAGCGTGCTCGATACGGCGACCGGACAGAATATCTTCAGCCGCGCCGACGGCCAGGCCAGCGATTTGTTCTTCAACTATATCGCCGGACTGGAACAGTACACGGCGGCGGCCACGCTGCTGTTCGCGCCGCATGTGAATTCGTATCGCCGGCTGTCGCGCTTCATGTCGGCGCCGACCAACGTCCACTGGGGTTACGACAACCGCACCTGCGGCATCCGCATTCCGAACTCCGCGCCGGTCAACCGGCGCGTCGAGAACCGCGTGCCGGGCGTGGACGTCAATCCCTACCTGGCGATGGCCGCCACGTTGGCCTGCGGCTATCTCGGCATGACGCAAGGGCTGACGCCATCGCCGCCCACCGCCGACAGCGCCGAACATGTGCACGACCAGCTGCCGCGCAACCTGGAGGACGCCATCCTGCGCCTGCGCGAATGCAGGCCGCTGGGCGAGATCCTGGGCGAGTTGTTCGTGCAGGCCTTCTGCGAAGTGAAGGAGCTCGAATTCGCCACCTACAGCCGCGTGATCAGTTCCTGGGAGCGCGAGCATTTGATGCTGCTGGTGTGACCATGGCCGGCACCCGCGATGGATTGAACTGGCCGCGCGCGCAAGCGCTGGCCGCCGCCGAACGCGCCAGCTACATCGCGCGCAATCCGGAGTCGGCGCGCTTGGCGGGGCAGGCCGCACAACATCTGCTGTTCGGCGTGCCGATGCACTGGATGAACGACTGGTCCACGCCGTTCGCGCTGACGGTGAGCGAAGCCTCGGGCGCGCGCTTCCGCGACGTCGACGGCCACGAATACATCGACTTCTGCCTCGGCGACACCGGCGCCATGTTCGGCCACGCGCCGCAGCCGGTGGCGCAGGCGATAGCGCGCCAGGCCGCGCGCGGCTACACGGCCATGTTGCCGTCGGAGGATGCCGCGCCGGTGGCGGCGGAACTGGCGCGGCGTTTCGGCCTGCCGTACTGGCAGTTCGCCCTGTCCGCGTCGGACGCCAACCGCTTCGTGTTGCGCTGGCTGCGCGCCGCAACGGGGCGCGGCAAGGTCCTGGTGTTCAACGGCTGCTACCACGGCACGGTGGACGACGTGTTCGTCGACCTGGTGGACGGCGTGCCGACGCAGCGCGACAGCCTGCTCGGCCAGGTGCACAAGCTGACGGATCATACGGTGGTGGTGGAGTTCAACGACCTGCCGGCATTGGAGGCGGCGCTGAAGCAGGGCGACATCGCCTGCGTGCTGGCCGAGCCGGTGATGACCAACATCGGTATGGTGCTGCCGCAGCCGGGCTATTGGGAAGCCGCGCAGCAGCTCATCAAGCGCCACGGCAGCCTGCTGGTGATCGACGAGACGCACACCATCAGCAGCGGCCCTGGAGGCTACGCGCAGGCGCACGGCATGCGGCCGGACGCGCTGGTGGTCGGCAAGCCAATTGGCGGCGGCATTCCCTGTGCGGTGTATGGATTTACCGAGGCGCTGGCACGCCGGGTGGAGCAGGCCAAGCGCGGCGCGCCGCCCGGCCACTCCGGCGTCGGCACCACGCTGAGCGCCAACATGTTTGCCATGGCTGCGATGCGCGCCAATCTGGAACAGGTGATGACGGAGGACGCCTACCAGCACATGTTCGCGCTGGCGGCCCAATTGGCGGAAGGCTTGCGCGCCGTGATCGCGCGGCATAAGCTACCATGGTGCGTCACCCAGATCGGCGCCCGCACCGAATTCCAGTTCACGCCCACCGCGCCGCAAAACGGCACGCAGGCGCAAGCGATACTGGACAGCGACCTTGAACAGATCATCCACCTCTACCTGCTCAACCGCGGCCTGCTGATCACGCCGTTCCACAATATGCTGCTTGTATGTCCGAGTACCGGTAAGAGCGACATCAAGCTGCTGCTGGCCGCATTTGAGAATTGTGTAAAACAGCTTTCTTAATATTCTTCGTCTTCAGCGAGTAGCAGATCTATTTGGGCCTTCAGGCGATCTTTGTCTGCTTTATAGAAAGTGCTAGGGATGAGTAACCAGGCTTTTCTTCCCCCGGATAGTCTGACAGGAATTTTTTCTAAGTCATTGTCTTGTACTTCGATCGGCACTGCTTTGGCGACGGGTTGTGGGCGCGCTTGAACTGAATTTTGAGCAGGTAGCTCATCGTCTTTTTGCTCATCGAGATCTAGAGGTTGCGATGGCTCAACGCTAGCCTCGATAGCTGATGAAATACCATAATAGTTTGCAAATTCAACAGATTGTTTAAAGGCGGACAGGACGGTTTCGGCCGCAGCAGGAATGAAGCCTCTTTGGATGAGGTCGTATTTCATCGTTGCGTCTGATGGTAGTCCCGCCTCATACTTTTTTAGCAGGTCGACATACAAGTCTGGTTTCATAAGAAACTGGATGATCAAAGTCTGCCGTTGCTCATCTGTAGGTGCAAACTTCATCGACTCAAGGTCTTTGGACACAGCTAAGTGGCCATTTTTAGGGCGAGTCAGCAGTCCAAAGTAGCGTAGTGAAGCTATCGCCGAAAGGGCGGTGCCGCTGTTTGCATTCTTGTAACCTATGTTTTGAGCGACAATTTCCGTGGGGGCCTCATGTAAGCGTTCGCGATCATATGCTTTTAATGCGCGATCTATTGCATCTTTCAGTGACATCGTAGGCGCTCTTGGGCTTTTTTTTGACACGATAACAGACATTTTTCCTCCTGAATTTTGATCTATGCTGGTAGTTTTCTACCCTCTGGGAGCAAGCTCTCAGAGCTTAGCAACAATTATGCTCCATTTAGTGCGCTGAATTGTCATTATTTCTAAATATTCGCTATTCGCGAAAAGAAAATAAGCATAAAATTCTGACTTATACTGATGTTTGATATTTGCTAATCGCGAATGGAGAATTTACTGTGACATCTTTAGCAAAACAGATGAGCCTTAAGCCACAAGACTTGCTTGTCAGCCTGAAAATTGCTGTGATGCAACCAGCAGATATCACCTATGCGTACTTGGCTTCTGAACTACATTTAGCGAGCTCTGAAGTACATGCAGCAGTAAAACGAGCGCAAGTATCTCGGTTGTTGATTCGGCAACCTGAGGGCATAGTTGCGGTCAAGGCATCTCTCCTGGAGTTTTTGATTCACGGTGTTAAGTATGTATTTCCTGCGATACACGGAACACTTGTGCGGGGGATGCCAACAGGATTTGCAGGGCCACCACTAAACAAATATTTTCCGAGCGACGTAGAGATACCTCAAGTCTGGCCCGACCAAGAGGGCACAGTTAGGGGTATAGCTTTTCTTCCGATTTACCCGACGGTACCTGCTGCTTGTCGGCAGGACGCCGCGCTCTATGAGTTGTTGACACTCGTGGATGCTCTAAGGGGGGGGGCTGCTCGTGAGAGAGAGTTGGCCAAAGATGAACTGATGAGGTGCTTAAAATGAACTTACGAGACCCGAATGTAGCTTCGGTAGAGTTAGTCGCAAATGAATTGGGAGAGCTGCGTGATGAATTGGTGCTTGTCGGAGGATGTGCGGTGGGCTTGCTTATCACAGACGGTGCGCGCCCCCCCATTCGTGAGACACAAGATGTCGACTTAATCACTGAAGTGATTACACTGCCGAGCTACTACGAACTAGAGCAAAAATTACGTGAAAAGGGATTTCAAGAGCAGGGCGATGTGATATGCCGATGGCGAAAAAATGAACTAATAGTGGATGTCATGTCATCCGTAGAAATTGGGCACAATTTCACCAATAGATGGTATCCGTTAGCTGTTCAATACTCACAGCGTATCAAGCTTCCGTCGGGAACGGAGATTCGAATGGTCACCGCACCGATGTTCTTGGCGACCAAATTGGAGTCCTTTCGGAGTAGGGGGGGAGGAAACTATGAGCATCATGATATTGAAGACATAGTCAATCTGGTGGACGGACGAGTAGAGCTACTAGATGAAGTTGCAAACGCCGACTCTGTTGTTAAGGAGTTCATCATGGATGAAATAGATACACTACTTGCAGATCCCATGTTTACGGAGCTTCTACCATGGCAATTGCATCCAGATCCGACGAGTCAGGCGCGTGTCGAGATGCTCATTGGTCGACTAAGAAAACTAGCTGGTCTCTGATATGCAAAGACTCCAATGCGTTCTGCTATTGGAATCTCTGAAGTAGGTATGTCACAAGCTCAGCTTAGAAGCAATGCTCCAGCGCCGGGAAGCTGCCGTCCTTGACGGCGGCGACGTAGGCGGTGACGGCGGCGTCGATGCTGGTCTGGCCTTCCATGAAGTTCTTCACGAAGCGCGCCTTCCGGCCCGGGAACACGCCCAGCAGGTCGTGCATCACCAGCACCTGGCCCGAGCAGTCAGGACCCGCGCCGATGCCGATCGTCGGTATCGCCAGCAGCTCGGTCACTTCTTTGCCCAGCTGCGTGGGGATCGCCTCAAGCACCAGCAGCGATGCGCCGGCCGCCTGCATCTTCAACGCGTCCGCCTTCAGCAGGTCGGCGCTTTCGGTGGTCTTGCCCTGCACCTTGTAGCCGCCCAGCTGATGCACCGACTGCGGCGTCAGGCCGAGGTGGGCGCAGACCGGCACCGCGCGGTCGGTCAGGAAGCGCACGGTGTCGGCCAGCCACGCGCCGCCTTCCAGCTTGACCATGTGCGCGCCGGCCTGCATCAGCTGCACGGCGTTGGCGTACGCGGTCTCCGGCGTGCCGTAGGCGCCGAACGGCAGGTCGGCGACGATCATCGCCGACTTGCTGCCGCGCGCCACGGCCGCCGTGTGGTAGGCCACTTCGGCCACCGTCACCGGCAGCGTCGACTGGTGGCCGTTGCAGACCATGCCGAGCGAATCGCCGATCAGCAGGATTTCGACGCCGCAGCGGTCCATCAGCGAGGCGAAGCTGGCGTCGTAGCAGGTCAGCATGGTGATCTTTTCACCGGCCGCGCGCAGGGTTGCCAGCGTGGGGATGGTGACTGCCTTGTTGGCGACCGCTTTGGCCGGTGCAGGTGCGGTGGTGGCGGCAGGCTTGTGGCTCGCGGCCATTTCGTTTCCTTGCAAATAACCAGACATGGGAAATCCTTTAAAGATGTAGAGGCACGGCGATAGTGTAGTCCCGAATGCTATCGCGTGCAGGGGAGTCAAATAATGGGGCTGATGCCCTGGTCGGCGACCGACGCGGCATACTGCTGCGCCGCGCCCTTGCCGGGGATGTGAATGGCCGGCGCCAGTTCCAGCAGCGGCACCAGCACGAAGGCGCGCTCGGTCATGCGCGGATGCGGCACGGTCAGCGTGGCGCTGGCGATCCGCTGGTCGCCGTACAGCAGCAGGTCCAGGTCCAGCGTGCGCGGGGCGTTGCGGTAGGGCCGTTCGCGGCCGTGCGCCTGCTCGATGCCGTGCAGCGCCCGCAGCAGCGCCTCGGCGTCGAGCGTGGTGGCGATGCGGGCCACGGCGTTGATGTAGTCGTCGCCGCTGGAATCGATCGGCGCGGTGCGGTACAGGCCCGATGCCGCCATCAGCGTGCAGCCGGGCAGGCGTTGCAGGCGCTCCAGCGCGTCGGCCACGTTGCCGCGCGCGTCGCCCAGGTTGGCGCCGATGCCGATGTAGGCGATGGTGAAGGCGAACGGCGCGCCATCGTCCGGCTGCGCGGTGAGCGCGGCCGAAGGGTTGCCGTCTTTGCCGATGCTGTTCATGGTGCGATGGTGCTGCTTAGTCGCCGCCGCCCTGGCCGCCGTCGCCGGAACCGCCGGCATGGCCGCCCTCGGCGCCGCCCTTGCTGCGGCCACCGCGGCGCGGTGCGCGTTTGCGCTTGGCGCCGCCGCCGGCCGGCTGGTTGGCCGTCGCGATCAGGTCTTCACGGGTGGCTTCGTCGCCTTCATAGAACGCGGTCCACCATTCGCCCAACTCGGCGTCGATCTCGCCCGAGGCGCAGCGCAGCAGCAGGAAGTCGTAGCCGGCGCGGAAGCGCAGGTGCTCCAGCAGCTTGTGCGGCGACTTGCCGGTGCGGCGCTCGAAGCGCGGCTGCATCGACCAGATGTCGCGCATGTCGGAGCCGATCTTGCGCTGCAAGGCCAGCTTCTCGGTCTGCGAATCGAGCACGTCGTCGGCCGCCAGGTGCAGCGCGGGGATGGTCTGCTCGCCGGCGGCGCGGTAGGCGGTCCACTTCTCCAGCACCTGGTGCCACAGCAGCGACGCAAACAGGAAGCCCGGCGACACGGTCTTGCCGGCGTGGATGCGGGCGTCGGTCGAGTCCAGCGCCAGCGTCACGAACTTGGCGCCCAGCGGCTGCTCCAGCACCACGTCCAGCAGCGGCAGCAGGCCGTGGTGCAGGCCTTCCTTGCGCAGCTGCTGCAGGCAGGCCAGCGCCTGGCCGCTCATCAGGAGCTTGAGCATCTCGTCGAACACGCGCGCCGCAGGCACGTTGTCGATCAGCGACGCCATCACCGGAATCGGTGCGCCGGTGTTCGGCTCGATGGTGAATTTGAGCTTGGCCGCGAAGCGCACCACGCGTAGCATGCGCACCGGGTCTTCGCGGTAGCGCGCCTCCGGCTGGCCGATGATGCGCAGCGTCTTGGCGCGGATGTCCTCGATGCCGCCGTGGTAGTCCAGCACCTGCTGGTTGGCCGGGTTGTAGTACATGGCGTTGATGGTGAAGTCGCGCCGCACCGCGTCCTCCGCCTGCGAGCCGAAGGTGTTGTCGCGCAGGACGCGGCCATGTTCGTCCTTGGGTGCGTTGTCCAGCGTGGTGCCTCGGAAGGTGGTCACCTCCAGCAGGTCCTGGCCGAACATCACGTGCACGATCTGGAAGCGCTTGCCGATGATGAAGGCGCGGCGGAACAGGCGCTTGACCTGCTCCGGCGTGGCGTTGGTGGCGATGTCGAAGTCTTTCGGCTTCACGCCCAGCAGCAGGTCGCGCACGGCGCCGCCGACCACGAAGGCTTCGTAGCCGGCTTCCTGCAGGGTGCTGGTGACGCGCACCGCGTTCGACGACAGCAGGCGCGGGTCGATGCCGTGGGCTTCGGGGCCCAGCACCACCGGCGTGCAGGTGTCGCGGGCCTTGCTCTTGGTGCCGAGGATTTTGCGGATCAGTTTCTTAATCATTGAATAGGTCAATTAATGGCCAGCCTTGGGCTGTGGCGTGCGTTTTCAGTGCGGCGTTGGGGTTGGTCGCCACCGGATGGCTGACGATGGACATCAGCGGCAGGTCGTTGTGCGAATCGCTGTAGAAGTGGACGGTGCCGAAGTCTTCCAGCTTCTTGTCCATCTTCGCCAGCCAGGCCTTGGTGTGCGTGACCTTGCCCGCGCCCTGGGTCGGGGTGCCGAGCAGCTTGCCGGTCAGCTTGCCGTCGGCGTCGGTCTCCGGCATGGCCGCGATCAGGTGCTCCACGCCCAGCGCCTTGGCGATCGGCGCGGTGACGAAGTGGTTGGTGGCGGTGACGATGGCCACCAGGTCGCCGGCGTCGATGTGCTTTTGCAGCAGCGCGCGCGCCGACGGGCGGATCGCCGGCAGCACCACCTCGGCCATGTACTGCTCCTGCATGGCCTGCAGCCGCTCCTGCGGGAACGAGGCCAGGGTGCCGAGCGAGAACTCCAGGTATTCCACCGGGTCCAGCGTGCCGGCCTGGTACTGGGCGAAGAATTCATCGTTGCGGCGGGCGAATTCGGCGGCGTCCACGGCGCCGATGCGCACTAAAAACTGCCCCCACTCGTAGTCGGAGTCGATCGGCAGCAGCGTGTGGTCGAGGTCAAATAAGGCTAAGTTCATGCAGGATTTCGTCATTCTTTAGCTTCCGCCTGCAACCACTCGCGCAGCAGCGGCAGGGTGATCGGGCGTTGGGTTTCCAGGGAATATTGGTCCAGCGAGTCCAGCATCGTCGACAGCGACCGCATGTCGCGCTGAAAATGGGACAGCAAGTAGGGTATCACGCCGGGCGACAGCGTCAAGCCGCGGGCGGTGGCGGCGGCCGTCAGCGCGGCCACCTTTTCGTCGTCGGTCAGGCCGTGGATCTGGTAGATCAGGCCCCAGCCCATGCGCGTGCGCAGGTCCTCGCGCACCGGCAGCACCGCCGGCGCCACCGCGCCGCTGCACACCATGAAGGCGTTGTTGGCGCGGATTTCATTGAACAGGGCGAAGGCGTCGATCTGCGCCAGCGGCGACAGCTTCTCGCAGTCGTCCAGCAGGTACAGGTCCACCTCCGGCGAGTAGACGAATTCGGACTCGATGGAAAACGGCGAGATGTAGCGCGCGCGCAGCTGCTCGGCCTCGCCGCCGGCGCTGGCCAGGGCCTTGAGCAGGTGGGTCTTGCCGACCCCGCCCGCGCCCCACAGGTAGGCGAAGTGCTCGCGCGACGTGCGGTCGGCGAACTGCGCCATCAGCGCTGCCGCTTCGGCATTCTGTCCCACCTCGAACGATGCGAGGCTGTGCGCCTGGTCCGCGCCTAAATCGAGCACCAGCTGTTTCATGGCGTTCGCCTGTTTGTGGTCTTTTGCATAACGTTTTTCTGTTTCACGTCACGCATTATAGAAGCTGCTGCTCAGGTAGTGGCGGCGCAGATGCTTAAATGCCACCATCAGCACCGCCGAAGCGGGCAAGGCGAGCAGCACGCCGACAAAGCCGAACAGCTGGCCGAAGGCCAACAAGGCGAAGATCACCGCCAGCGGATTGAGGCCGATGCGCTCGCCCACCAGGCGCGGCGTGAGGAAGAAGCCCTCCAGCACCTGGCCGGCGCCGTAGATGCCGGCCACCGCGATCACGCCGCTCCAGTCGGTAAACTGCAGCACCGCCGAGATCAGCGCCAGCACCAGGCCCAGGCCGAAGCCCAGATAGGGGATGAACACCAGCAGGCCGGTGATGATGCCGACCGGCAGGGCGACGTCGAAGCCGGCGATGGCCAGCGCCACCGAGTAATACACCGCCAGCACGAACATCACCAGCAGCTGGCCGCGCAGATACTGGGCCAGCAGGGTGTCGACCTCCTCGGCCATGGCCATGGTGGCGCCTATCCAGCGGCGCGGCACGCAGCCGGCGATGCGGGCCAGCATCGGGTGCCAGTCCAGCAGCAGGTAGAACAGCACCACCGGGATCAGCACCAGCGTGGCGATCCAGCCCAGCACTGCGGTGCCGCCCACGCGCGCCGAATTGAGCACGGCGGTCCAGATCTCGTCGCCGCTGGTGGCCATCTGCTGCGACACCAGCTTCTTGATGCCGGCGCTGTCGAGCCTCACCTTGACGCCCATTTCCTGCAGCTTGGGGCCGAGCAGGTCGTTGGCCTTGGCCAGGAAGGCGGGGATCTGCGCCTGCAGCAGCGGGATCTCCTTCTGCAGCACCGGCACCACGATCAGCACCAGCGTGGCGATGGCGGCGAAGAACAGCACCACCACCACCAGCACGGCCAGCGCGCGCGGCACCCGCATCTTCAGGCGGCCGAGGCGCAGGTGGTCGAGGAAATCGACGCCCGGATTGAGCGCGTAGGCGATGATGGCGGCGGCCAGGAAGGGCGTGAGCACCGGTCCCAAAGTGACCAGCAAGAGGAAGAATGCCGCCCAGATCGCCACCCAGAATGCCGTTTGCTTTTGCTCTACCGAGAGGGGAAATGGCATGGAAAGTGATTTAGATAGTTAAAAACGGCTGTTGGACGGGGCATTTTGATAAAATAGCGGATTGACCGGGTTGTTGCGCCGCATTTTGCGCATTTTCGTGGCTTTTTGCTACGAAACAGGTCTCCGCCTTCTATTTTACCGCCTCCGCTGCGAAATACACCATGAGCCAAACTTCTAATGTTTCCCTGTCCTACCGTGACGCCGGCGTCGATATCGACGCGGGCGACGCTTTAGTCGAAGCGATCAAGCCTTTTGCCAAGCGCACCATGCGCGAAGGCGTGATGGGCGGCTTGGGCGGTTTCGGCGCCATGTTCGAGATCAGCAAGAAGTACAAGGAGCCGGTGCTGGTCTCCGGCACCGACGGCGTGGGTACCAAGCTGAAACTGGCGTTCGAGCTGAACCGCCACGACACGGTCGGCATCGACCTGGTCGCCATGAGCGTCAACGACATCCTGGTGCAGGGCGCCGAGCCGCTGTTCTTCCTCGACTACTTCGCCTGCGGCAAGCTGGACGTGGCCACCGCCACCGACGTCATCAAGGGCATCGCCCAGGGTTGCGAACAGGCCGGCTGCGCGCTGATCGGCGGCGAGACGGCGGAAATGCCGTCCATGTACCCGGCCGGCGAATACGACCTGGCCGGCTTCGCGGTCGGCGCGGTGGAAAAATCCAAGATCATCGACGGCACCAAGATCGCCCCGGGCGACGTGGTGCTGGGCCTGGCCTCGTCGGGCGTGCACTCCAACGGCTACTCGCTGGTGCGCAAGATCATCGAAGTGGCCAAGCCGGATCTGGAAGGCGACTTCCACGGCCGCAAGCTGGCCGACGTGCTGATGCAGCCGACCCGCATCTACGTCAAGCCGCTGCTGGCGCTGATGGCCTCGATGGAAGTCAAAGGCATGGTGCACATCACCGGCGGCGGCCTGGTCGAGAACATCCCGCGCGTGCTGCAGCCTGGCCTGGTGGCCGAGCTGGACTCGAAGGCGTGGACCATGCCTCCGCTGTTCACCTGGCTGCAGCAGCACGGCGGCGTGGCCGACGCCGAGATGCACCGCGTGTTCAACTGCGGCATCGGCATGACCGTGATCGTGTCGAAGGACAACGCCGCGGCCGCCATCGCCCAGCTGGAAGCGGCCGGCGAGACCGTCTACACCATCGGCGCCATCCGCGCCCGCGTCGGCGACGAGCACCAGACCATCGTCGTTTAATCGATCGTCTTTTTAAAGAAGCGGACCACGCCCCGGCGTCGTCCGCTTTTTTTACGCGAAATCGCCTTGACGGCGGAAATGGCGGTACGGCTCGAACTGGTGTTCGATCGATCCGCCATGTGCTGGATGGCCATGCAGGCTGCGCATGACGTGACGCAGGCGAGAAAAAAGGTCGATCCCGCTACGGTTCGACCTTTTGTTTTTCCGGTACGGACAGACGCGGCCTGAGCACCTGAGCTGATTCGCTGTTACTTGCGCTGATCCGGCGGTAGCGGCGGCATGCCGCCCTCGGGCACGGCGACCACGCCTTCGCGCATCTTCTTGCACACGCCCTTGACGTCCTCGCCGCGCCGGCCCTTGAAGGTGACCTTGGCGCCTTCGGCCTTGCCCTTGCAGGCGTCGATCGCCTCCTGCGGCGGGCCGCGCCTGCCGTCGGGCGGCGGTGGCTGGTTGGCGTTCTGCGCGGCGGCGGCCACGGCGGCGCCGGCCAGCATGGCCAGCAGCAGGCCGCGTTGGAATATGCTCATCTTCATCTCCTATTTCTTCAGAATTTTTTCCACCGGCGACGGCCGCAGGCGGAAGGCGTCCGGCATGCCCGAACCCAGCAGCGGGCGCAGATACATGCGGAAGGCGTCGGTCACGTCGGTGCCGCTGGCGCTGATGAACTCGTCCTCCATCACCCGCGTCTTGCCGGCCACGTCGGCCAGCGCCATCAGCTCGTAGTCGACCGAGTAGAAGCCGGTGCGCTTGATCGCCACCGAGCCGTCGCGTCCGCCCCACATGGCGAACTGCACCGCCTTCTCGCCCACCTCGCGCGCCTCGCGCTGGTCCACGTCCGACACGCAGCCGATGAAGGACCGTTGCAGATAGCCGAAGGTGTCGCCGCGCACGCGCTTGATGCCCAGCCTGGCCTTGATCTCGTCGCACAGCAGGTCGGCCAGCGCGCCCGTGCCCGACAGCTGCACGTTGCCGTGCGCGTCGCGCTCGATCTCCTTGGCCAGCAGGCTGGCGATCGGTTCGCCGGAGGCGTCGTGGATGCCCTCGGACACGGCGATCACGCAGCGACCGTGGCGCGCGTAGGTGGCCTTGACGTCGGCCAGGAACTGCTCCAGCGAGAACACGCGCTCGGGCAGATAGATCAGGTGCGGGCCGTCGTCCGGGAACTTCTTGCCCAGCGCCGAGGCGGCCGTGAGGAAGCCGGCGTGGCGGCCCATCACCACGCCCACGTAGACGCCGGGCAGGGCGGCGTTGTCCAGGTTGGCGCCGGCGAAGGCTTGCGCGACGAAGCGGGCCGCCGACGGGAAGCCCGGCGTGTGGTCGCTGCCGACCAGGTCGTTGTCTATGGTCTTGGGGATGTGGATGCTGCGCAGCGGATAGCCGGCCTGCTGCGCCTGCTCGCTGACGATGCGCACCGTGTCGGACGAGTCGTTGCCGCCGATGTAGTAGAACTGCTCGATCTCGTGCGCGCGCAGGACCTTGAAGATCTCGGCGCAATAGGCCAGGTCCGGCTTGTCGCGCGTGGAGCCCAGCGCCGACGACGGCGTGGCCGCCACCAGCTCCAGGTTGTGGCTGGTCTCGCGGGTCAGGTCGACCAGGTCTTCGTTGATGATGCCGCGCACGCCGTGCAGCGCGCCGTAGACGCGGCTGACGTCGCGGAAGCGGCGCGCCTCCAGCACCACCCCCGCCAGCGACTGGTTGATGACGGCGGTGGGACCGCCTCCCTGTGCGACCAAGATTTTTCCCGACGACATGCGCGCTCCTCCGTAGACGTTGAACAGGTTTGCTGCAACAAGACTATAGCGCGACTTTCAGCGCGCGCCGATATTCTTGTCGAGGAAATGCTCCACCCTGGTCCAGAAGTCGATGCGGTTCTTCGGCAGCGCCCAGCCGTGGCCTTCCTCCGGGTACTCGATCCACTCGGCGCGCGGATTGCCGGCCTTGACCGCGTCGTAGAACTGCAGCCCGTGCGTGATCGGCACCCGCACGTCGGCGCCGCCGTAGGCCAGCAGCAGCGGCTGCGTCACGCGCGCCGCCTGGCGCAGCGGCGAGGTGGCTTGCAACTGCGCCGCGTCCTTGACCCGGTCGCCGATCAGCGCCGGCATGCCGTACTGCTTCCAGCCCTGCGGCAGGTCGGAGGCGTAGCGCCAGCCGCTGTCGTACAGCAGGTCGATGTCGGTCACGCCCACCCAGTCGATGCCGCACTGGTACAGATCGGGATCGTTGATCAGGCCCATCAGCGTGGCGTAGCCGCCGTAGCTGGCGCCGGCGATGCAGATGCGGCCGGCGTCGGCCGTGCCCTGGGCGATGGCCCAGCGCGTGCCGTCGGCGATGTCGTCCTGCATCTTCAAGCCCCACTGCTTCCAGCCGGCGCGGAAGTGCGCGTTGCCGAAGCCGGTGCTGCCGCGGAACTCCGGCTCCAGCACCGCGTAGCCGCGCGTGGCCAGGAACTGGGCGTCGGCGTTCCAGTTCCAGCTGCCGCCGCGCAGGTAGGGGCCGCCGTGCACCAGCACCACCATCGGCAGGTGCTGGTCGCGGCCGCCCGGCGGCAGCGTCAGCCAGGCCGGGATGTCGAGGCCGTCGCGCGCGGTGTAGTGCACCAGCTCGCGGCTGCCCATGTCGGCCGGCTTGATCTGCGGCGCCAGGCTGCCGACCTCGCTCATGCGCCGGGTCTCGGTGTTGAACACCAGCGTGCGCTGCGGCTGCTTGTCCGAGTACGACTGCACCAGCACCCACGCCGTCTCCGGCCGGCTGGCCGGGGTGATCAGGTTGATGGTGCCGGGCAGGATGGCGTCCACCGTCTTTTGCAGCGCCTTCATGCCGGCGTCGAACCAGACCGTGCCCTCGGCGTCGCCGTGCACGCGCACGCCCAGCAGGCGCTGGTCGCTGACGATCAGGTGGCCGCTGAAATCGAAGCCGTCCAGCGTCACCAGCGGTTGGTCGGACAGCTTGTTGTGGACCAGGTCGTAGCGGTACAGCGCGCTGCGGTCCCGGCCGGCGTGGTTGGTCACGTACAGCGTGCCGTCCGGGCCGAAGGCCAGCGGATCGAAGCCGCCGGCGCCGCCGGTGTAGGCGTTGAAGCTGGCCAGCGTGCGCCACTGGCCGGTGGCCGGGTCCAGGTAGTGGATGGATTCGGTGTTCTGGTCCAGCGTCTCGACCAGGCGCGGCTGGCCTTGCTGGTCCAGCAGCCAGCCGCGCGCCACGCCCGGATGCTCGACCGCGCGGGTGACGCCGGTGCGCGTGTTCAGCCGCAGCAGGTCGGACGCCGCCAGGATGCCGGCGCCGCGGATGTCGGCGTCGGTGACGTAGACCTCCTCGCTGTCCTGCGCGCCGGCCTGGTCCAGCATGTAGGTGTGCCAGGGCAGCAGTTCGCGGCCGCCGTCGCCGCTCTGGAAGAACGGGTTGTTGCGCCTGGCCAGCTGGCGGAAGTGCTTGCCGTCGCGGTCGACCACGAACAGGCCGGGGCCGAAGCGCGCGTCGCGCCGGCCTACGCTCTTGTCGACTGTGCTGAACAGCAGGCGCTCGTTGTTGACCCACTGCGCCTGGCCGATGTCGGTGTCGCGGAACTGCGCCACCATGCGGGCGCTCAGGTCGGACAGGTCGACCACGGCCAGGCCGTCGCGCTTGTCGTCGGCGCCGATGAAGGCGGCCAGGTAGCGGCCGTTGGGCGAGAGCATGGCGCCGTTGAAGACGGGATTGGCGAAGAAGCTGGCCACCGGCGGCGGCGCGGCCTGGGCGCGGCAGGCGGCCGTCAGCGCGAGCGCGGCCAGCAGCATGTTGCGGACGGCCTTCATTGCGCGGCTCCCGCGCCGATGTGCTTGTCGAGGAATCGCTCGACCCGGGTCCAGAAGTCGAAGCGGTTCTTGGGCAGCGCCCAGCCGTGGCCCTCATCCGGATACTCGATCCACTCGACGTCGGCGTTGGTCTGCTTGACCGCCTTGTAGAACTTGGTGCCGTGCGGCAGCGGCACGCGCTGGTCGGCGCCGCCGTAAGCCAGCAGCAGCGGCTGCTTGATGCGGGCCGCCTGCAGCAGCGGCGACGTGGCCTTCAGCTGGTCGGCGTCCTTGACCGGGTCGCCGACCAGTTCCGGGATGCCGTACTGCTTCCAGCTGTCCGAAAAGTCCGATATGTAAGCCCAGTGGCCGTCGTGCATCAGGTTGATGTCGGTCACGCCCGCCCAGTCGATGCCGCACCGGTACAGCTCGGGATCGTTGATCAGGCCCATCAGCGTGGCGTAGCCGCCGTAGCTGGCGCCGGCGATGCAGATGCGCTTGGCGTCGGCCGTGCCGCGGGCGATGGCCCAGCGCGCGCCGTCGGCGATATCGTCCTGCATCTTCAAGCCCCATTGCTTCCAGCCGGCGCGGTAGTGGCGCACGCCGAAGCCGGTGCTGCCGCGGTATTCCGGCTCCAGCACCGCGTAGCCGCGCGAGGCCAGGAACTGCGCCTGCGGCTCCCACTCCAGGTTGCCGCCGCGGACGTAGGGTCCGCCGTGCACCAGCACCACCATCGGCAGGTGCTTGCCGCCGCCCTGCGGCGTGGTCAGCCAGGCCGGGATGTCGAGGCCGTCGCGCGCCTTGTAGTGCACCATGGTCTTGTGCGCCATCTGCATCGGGTTGATGGCCGGATAGGTCGAGCCCACCGCCGTCAGCTGCTTGGTGTCGCGGTTGTACAGGAAGCTGCGCGAGGGCCAGACGTCGCTGAACGCGCGCACCAGCACCCACGGCGCCTGCGGCTGGGTCGGCGGCGTCAGCAGGTTGACGGTGTTGGGCAGCATGGCGTCCAGCTGGTCCTGCATCGCCTTCATGCCGGCGTCGAACCACACCGTGCCGGTGGCGTCGGTCAGGTAGCGCACGCCGAGGATCTTGTTGCGCTCCATGATCAGGCGGCCGCGGAAGTCGTAGCCGTCCAGCTTGACGATGGGCTGCTCGGAGACGGTGTTGGTGGCCAGGTCGTAGCTGTGGATCGCCGAGCGGTCGCTGTCCTTGTTCATGACCACGTACAGCGTGCCGTCCGGCCCGAACGCCAGCGGCGTGAAGGCGTTCTTGCCGCCGGTGTAGCTGTCGAAACCGGTCAGTTTGCGCCAGGCGTTGGTGGCCGGATCGCGGTACCAGATCTCGCTGGTGCGCTCCTTCAGGGTTTCGGTCAGGCGCGGCTCGCCCTTGTTGTCCAGCAGCCAGCTCATGCTGTCGCCGGGGCGGGCGATGGTGGCCTGCACGCGCCCGGTCAGGGTGTTGATGCGTTGCAGGTCGATGTGGTCCACCTGGCCCAGGCCGCTGAAGGCCGAATTGAGCACGTACATGTATTCCGAATCCTGCGCGCCGGGCTGGTCCAGCATATAGGTGTGCCACGGCAGCAGCTCGCGCGTCAGCGAGCTGCCGGAGCCGGCGCTGATGAAGGGCTTGCCGTTGCGCATGGCCAGCTGGAGGAAGTGGGTGCCGTCGCGGTTGATCGCGTACAGGCCGGGCGCGTAGCGCTGGTCGCCCTGGGCCAGCTGGTGGTCGGCGGCGGTGAAGGCCAGGCGCTCGTCGCTGATCCACTGGAAGCGGCCGATGTCGGCGTCGCTGAAGTTGCCCACCACCTGGACCGTGTTCGGCCCCAGTTCCACCACGGCCAGGCGGTCGCGCTGGTTCTTGGAGCCGACCTTGACGGCCAGGTATTTGCCGCTGGGCGAGAGCTGGGCTTCATTGAATTCCGGATTGCCGAAGAAGGCTTCGACCGGTGGGCGGGGCGGCGGCGCGTCGGCGGCCTGGGCGGCGTGGAAAGCCTGGCTGGCGGCGCAGGCCGCCAGCAGCAGGATGGTGCGAAATTTCATGGGCGCTCTCGTGCGGGTTGGTCGGGCTGTTACGCAAAACAGCCAAGCACCGGACAATAGCACCAAGTTGCCAAATCCGCCACAGGCGCGGGCGTCATGGCGGCAGCGGCGGCGCGCTGCGGTCGGCCAGTATCGCCACCAGGCCATACGGCGGCCAGCCGTCGACCACCGGGGCGTCGCTGTTCAGCAGCAGCGTCAGGTCGACCTTGGCGGCGCTGCCGATTTGGGCGCCGGCATATTGCATCCGCCAGCCGTAGAAGGTGGCGACGGGCACCCGGTGGTGCGGAGAGCTGGCCCGGATCTGCACAAACGCCACCTGGGTGGGCACGGCGGAGGGCAGGTTGCGCTGGGCGAACTGCAGGGCCGTCTTGCGCATGTCGTCCGACGGTTGCACCCTGGTGCCGACCCAGCTCACCTCGTTCCTGAGCGCGGGCTGGCCGATCGCGGCAGGCAGCAGCCAGAGGCCGGTCAGGAACAATAAGCCCGCGAACAGGCACGCAATCATGGGGTAGCGGTACATGGCATTTCCTTTCGTCCGTTTAGGGGTGGCCGCGGCCGGACGGGCCGGCGGCGTCGGGGGCTTCATCAGGCGCGATCGCGCCGGGGGAGAAGTCGACGATGCGTTGGACCAGCTCGGTCACCAACTCGCATTCCGCGTCGCGCTTGGCATGCTCCAGCCGCTGCAGGATGTCGTGCAGCAGCGCCATGATGGCGGACTTCTTCATGCCGCTCTGGTTGGCCGCGACGACTTGCCGCGACAGGCCGGTCAGGGTGAACGCGCCGCCGCCGTCCAGGCAGTGCTGGCAGTGCTGTTGCAGTGGAGAGGATCGTTGCATGATGAAGCCCCTTTTCTGTCGAGTTTGTACCTAAGGCATGCCGCTCAAGGGCAGGGCGCCGCCGGCGGCGGCACGATGGTCCAGTGGGCTGCGGTGCCGACCACGGCTGCCTGGAGGGCGGCCAGCGTCACGCCGGGCACCACGCTCGTCACCAGCGCATGCATCGGCGCGGCCAGCAGGGGCGGCGCGGCCGGCAGCGAGGCGGCGGACGACGCCAGCGTGACCGGCAACGGATGGGCAATCAGGTCCAGGCGCCATACCCGCAGCGCGGCTGGATTGCCGGGCGTGCCATTCCAGTTGTTGCCGGCGGGACGGGCGTGCGGCGGCAGCTGGCAGGCGTCGGCATCGTTGGCCGACCAGACCACCGACATGCCTTGTGCCGCGCCCTGGCCGTTGGTCGGCTGCACCAGAGCGAGGGCGCCAGGATTGCCCACATCGTTCGGGCGCACCGTCAGGCCCGTCGCGTTGACGGCGGTGCTGGGCCGGGGCGGCACCGGCGCCGGAATGGCCGGATCGAGACGCATGCCGCGATACAGGTATTGTTGCGCGTGGGCGCCGCCGGCCAGCGCGCCGGCAAACAGCGCGAGCAGGAACAGGGCGCGGCGGCGGAAGACTGCAAATGCGGTGGTGTTCATCAGGGTTCTCCAGTCATGACAAGGACGTTGCATAAGGGCCGCCGCGGGGGCGGCGGGGGAGTCACCGGCTCATCGCCCGGCGCCTGTATGACGAAGGCGGCGCGCAGCTGTGAGCGTTATTCGTCGAGATCGCTGCGGAAGTGGAAGCTCCAGCGGTTCTTGTTGCGGCAGACCTCGATGCTCAGCTGCGCCATGCCCTCGTCCAGCGGAAACGCGGTCATGTCGGTAAACGCCTGCACGGAAAAGTTCTCGCCGGTGACCATGGGCGCGGCCACCATGCAGTACAGCGTGGGCGTGTATTCGAAGGTGCAGGTCATGCCCCAGTCGATGCGCGGCATCGTCACCACCGGACTGCCGCCGACCTGCCAGATGCAATCGACGCTGGCGTAGGGGATGGTTTGATTGAACACGCCGGCCTGCGTCGGCGTCAGCCGTGCGGCCGCCATGCCGGCCGGCGCCCGGCCGAGCGTGGGCGAGAGCTGGTCCTGCCGTTCGACCAGCAGCAACTGGCCGCGCCGCACCGGGTGCGGGGCCGACCAGGTCTGGTTGCCGCCTGCGCTGGCGGTCTGGACGCGGGCGCTGATGGCGGCGTCGAACTGGAAGCGCGCGGTCGCCTCCGACGAGATATCCAGGTCTTGCCACGCGTGGATCCGGTAGTCGGTCCTGGCGCCGCGCGGCTGCAGGAACACCAGCACCCGCTTGCCGTGCATCTCCGCGACGCGTGAATGGACGCTGCATTCGATCATATTGTCCTCCTTCGGTGTGTGGCCGCAATGGCCGGGCGGGCCGCGACGGCGGCGGCCCGCCCGGCGGGGATTACTGCGCGTCGAAGTCGAAGGTCCACAGGCCCTGGTTGCGGGTCAGCGTGACATTGACTTCGGTGGCCGTGATCGGCATCACGTACTGCGTCATGTCCGAGAAGTTCTGGACGATGTAGGTCTGGCCCACCATCGGCGGCGTCGCCACCATGAAGTAGAAGTTGGGCAGGTACTCGAAGCTCACCGTCATGTTGGTATCGACGTAGGGCATGGTCACCACCGGCTTATCGTTCACATACCAGTTGCTGTCGAACTGGGTGTAAGGATTGGTCTGGTTGATGACGCCGCATTGCTGCGGGGTCAGCTTGGTTTGCGCCAGCGAGGTCGCGGCCGGCTGCAGCTTGGGCGAGAGGCCGCTGGGGCTGACCGCCGACAGCAACTGGCCAGGCAGCAGCGGCTGGCGTCCGGAAACGATTTTGTTGTCGTTGACGCCGATGCTGGTGACGTCGGTCGAGATGTTGGCCTCGTAGCCGAACGATTCGGTCGCGCCGGCCGAACCGGTCAGCACCTGCCACGCATGGATCTGGTAGTTGCGCTGCGGGTTCTGCGGCTTCAGGAAGACCAGCACGGTCTTGCCTTGCAGCTCGTCGGAACCGACGTTGTAGTTGACGTTGAATTGGGTAGCCATTCCTTGCTCCTGGTTGTGGGACTGCTGCGGACTCGGCAACAAGACCCCGTCGCGGAACGAGTCCGCGATTTTTCGCGACGGGTATGAAAGGGGGGCGGCCTAGTCGCCGCCGAGCGCGCTGCGCTGGCTGAAGCTGTATTGCGGCACGCCGCCCTCGTCGGCCTGCAGCTTGACGACGATCGCGGTGGCGTTGGCCGGCGCCTTGTAGGGCTGCGCCCGCTGGAGGTCGGACGGCTCGTAGATGCGCTGGCCGGCATGGCTGGACGGCACCGGGAAGAACAGCAGCACGCCGTGGTCGGGCTGGTAGTGGGCGGCGCTGCCGCTTTGCACGCCGCGCGTGACGCCGACCCGGCGGGCATGGCGCGGATCGGCGTCGCCCAGATACCAGTCGATGTCCACCGAGAGCGGATCGGCGGCGGCCGCCGGCACGACGATTTCGACGCAGCTGTCGCCGCCCTTGTTCTGCGGCTGCAGGCCGAAGCGCTCGCCGTCGGCCACCAGCAGATAGCTGCGTCCGGGATGGACCGGGTGGCGCGCGCCGGCGTCAGGGGTCCATGGCTGGCCGCTGCGGCGCACGCCGGCATACAGGTTCTCTTCGTGGCAGAACAGCTCTTCGGCTTGGGGCGAGGCGCGCAGGAATTGCCAGGCGGTGTAGGCGAAGGTCGGGCCCGGGGCGGCGGCGGCGTCCGCCTCCTGGCTGGGTTTGAGCATCAGGTTGCGTATCGCCACCGCGGTGGCCGATGCCACGTCGATGTTCTTCAGCGTGTAGTACGTTCCCATGATCTCTCCTTTAATTGGCCTGTGTTCGCTTGCAGCGGTCCCGGTTAGGACGGATGCCGCGGCCGCGCTGTGAATCTTTTTTTGGCGCCCGGCGTTCGTTGCATGGCGCTGCGGTCCCAGGTAGGCGCGCAGGTACTCGCCCAGCAGCTTGCGCGCCTCCTGGATCAGCTTGCGGGCCAGGACTTCGTTGATGGCCAGATGGGCGGCGATCTCCTTGTACGGCGCCTCGTCGTGAAGGCGCATGCGCGCGGCCGCCTGCAGGCGCGGCGGCAGGCGGTCGAAGGCCAGGCGCAGATGCCGGCGCAATTCGTCGTTCAGGTATTGCTGCTCCGGCGACGGCGCGTCGGCGCCATAGGCCGAGCCGAGAAAGGTCAGCTCGTCGTCGCGCCGCGCCATCGCCCGGCGTTCGCGCTGGTCGTCGATGAACTGGTTCTGCGCCACCCGGTACAGCCAGCCGCCCAGATGGCGTATCTGTTCCATCTGCGTCGGCGGCTCGCTGTAGAGTTTGAGCATGACGCGGCTGAACAAGTCGTTGGCGTCCTCGCGGTTGCCGCGGGTGAGCTGGCGGCAGCGTCCCATCAGGAAGGTCCGGTAGTTCCAGGCCAGCGCTGCCGACTGGTCCGGATCGCCGCTGGAGAGGCTTGGCGGGTTGTGGTGTGCAAGCGCCGGGTCGAACGAGATATCGATTTCCACTTCGGTTCCCTTTCCGTTTCAAGGCAGGGTTGCCGGCGGTATGCGGAAAACCCTGAGTGAAAGACGGAAGGTGTTTGATGCTGTGAAATATTGTGAAAATTCTATCTTTGAAGTGAGGGCGCGGGACCGCTGGAAATTAAACGGAGCCAAGTGGGATAAGGAGAAGATGGGAATGCCGCGCCGTCGGCATGGCGAGCTCTACGGCTTCCCGCTTGCTAGTCGAAATGCCGCGGCGGTGCGCGCCGCGGCAAAGGCACGCCGGCGCGCGCCTACGCTTCCGGCGCGCGGATATAGTCGACCAGCGCGCCGGTCTGGGGCGCCGGCGGCGGCGTGAGCAGGCTGACCGCGACCATCGTCAGCAGGCCGGCCGGCACGCCGAAGATGCCGGCCGAGATAGGCGCGATGTGGAACCATTGGCCGGCCGCGCCGCCGCCCAGCGTGGGACTGGCGTGCAGCATGTAGTACAGGCAGACCGCGAAGCCGGCCGTCATGCCGGCCAGCGCGCCCTGGTAGTTGGCGCGCTTCCAGAACACGGCCAGCACCAGCGCCGGGAACAGCGCCGAGGCCGCCAGCGAGAACGCCGCGCCCACCAGCGACAGGATGTCGCCCGGCTTCTGCGAGGCGGCGTAGGCGGCGATGAAGGCCACGCCCAGCAGCAGCAGCTTGGAGATGGTCACCCGCTTCTGGGTCGAGGCGCCGCGGTCGACCAGCTTGTAGTAGACGTCGTGCGACAGCGCGTTGGAAATCGCCAGCAGCAGGCCGTCGGCGGTCGACAGCGCGGCGGCCAGGCCGCCCGCCGCCACCAGGCCGGACACCACGTAGGGCAGGCCGGCGATCTCCGGCGTGGCCAGCACCAGCACGTCGGCGTCGATGGTGATCTCGGCCAGCTGCACCACGCCGTCGTGGTTGATGTCGCTGATACTGAACAGCGGATTGGCCTTGTCCACGTTGGCCCAGTATGACACCCAGTTGGGCAGGTGGGCGTAGTCGCTGCCGACCAGCGCGCTGTAGATGTCGTACTTGACCAGCACCGCCAGCGCCGGGATGGTCAGGTAGATCAGCAGGATGAAGAACAGCGTCCAGAACACCGACACCCGCGTCTCGTGCACCGACGGCGTGGTGTAGGCGCGCATCAGGATGTGCGGCAGCGCGGCCGTGCCCAGCATCAGGCAGAACACCAGCGCCAGGAAGTTGTTGCGCTTGATGTCCGAGGTCTCGGGGTCGCCGGGGTAGGGCGTGGCGTGCGGCGTGATCGGTTCGGCGCGCGCCAGGTTCTGGTCGCGCGCCTCGCTCCAGCTGCGCGCGGCCTCGTCGGTGTTCTTCGGATAGGCGATCAGCGCCCGCTCGGCGTTGCGGATCTCCAGCAGCGAGGCGTTGCGCAGCTTGACGCGGTCGAGCTTGCGCTGGAGCTCGCCGCGGCCCGCCTCCCACGCGGCCGGCAGCGCGCGCAGGCGGGTGTCGAGCTCGGCGGCGCGCTGGCGGAAGATGGCGCGCACCTCGGCCTCCTTCGGATCGTTCTGCAGCACGGCCTCGCGCGCGCCCAGCTTGGGCAGCAGCTTGCCGTAGGCCAGTTGCGGGATGGGGTTGTCGGTGTGCTTGCCGGACAGCCAGACCGCCGGCATCAGGAAGGCCACCAGGATGATGATGTACTGCGCCACCTGGGTCCAGGTGATGGCGCGCATGCCGCCCAGGAAGGAGCACACCAGGATGCTGGCCAGGCCGAGGAAGATGCCGACCGAGAAATCGACGCCGGTGAAGCGCGAGGCGATCAGCCCCACCGCGTAGATCTGCGCCACCACGTAGGTGAAGGAGACGATGATGGTGGCGCAGACCGCCAGCAGGCGCACCGCGCGCCCGCCGCGGCCGTCGCCGTCGCCGCCGCCGTAGCGCGCGGCCAGGAAGTCGGGGATGGTGTACTGGCTGAACTTGCGCAGATAGGGCGCGATCAGCAGCGCCACCAGGCAGTAGCCGCCGGTCCAGCCCATGATGTAGGCCAGGCCGTCGAAGCCGTGCAGGTACAGGCCGCCGGCCAGGCTGATGAAGCTGGCGGCGGAGATCCAGTCGGCGGCGGTGGCCATGCCGTTGAACATGGCAGGCACGCGCCGTCCGGCCACATAGTATTCCAGCACGTTGGAGGTGCGGCTGAGCACGCCAATCGAGGCGTACAGCACGATGGTGGCGAACATGAACAGGTAGCCGATCCAGGTGCGCGACATGCCTTCCTGCTCCAGCACCGACAGCGCCACCAGGAAGCAGGCGAAGCCGGCGGTGAACAGCAGGTAGTAGCTGCGCAGGCGCTGGAAGAAGCTGCGGGCGGCCTTCACGCGCGCGGCTCCGGCTTGGCTGCCGCCGCCGCGCGGTCGAGCTTGCGCATGCGCCAGGCGTACAGCGCCAGGATGGTCAGGTAGACCAGCGACGCGCCCTGCGCCGCCAGGTAGAACGACAGCGGCCAGCCGAACACGCTCAGGCCGGCCAGCTCGCGGGCGAAGAAGGCGGCGCAGAAGCCGGTCGCCAGCCACACCAGCAGCAGGATCGCGGTCAGGCGGCGCGTGCGCTGCCAGTGCTGGACGCGGCTCAAAGGCGGGCTCTTATCCATAGTACGGCGGCTCGCTTTCCGGTTCCGGCGGACGCGGCGGCAACGGGAAGGTCAGCCGGAACAGTGCGCCCGGCAGCTTCGACTGCTGCGCGCGCGGGTTGTTGTAGATGTCGACCTCGGCGCCGTGCTGCTGGGCGATCTCGCGCACGATGGCCAGGCCCAGGCCGCTGCCCTCGGCCTTGTTGCCGAGGATGCGGTAGAAGCGCTCGAACACCCGCGCGCGCTCGGCCTGGGCGATGCCGGGGCCGGTGTCCTCGACCTCCAGGAAGCCGTGCTCGGCGTCGCCGCGCACGCGCACGGTGACGCTGCCGCCGGCCGGCGTGTAGCGCAGCGCGTTGTCGATCAGGTTCGACAGCAGCTCGCGCAGCATGGTCGGGTTGCCGACGATGTGCACCGGCTCGGCCGGCGCCTCGTAGCCCAGGTCGATGCGCTGCGCGAACGAGGCCGGCACCCAGTCCTGCACCGCGCTGCGCGCCAGCTCGGACAATTCCAGCGGCAGCATGGCGGTGCCGGCCTGCGGCTGGTTCTCGGCGCGGGCCAGGGCCAGCAGCTGGTTGACCAGGCGGGTGGCCGCCTCCGAGCTCTTGGCCAGCTGCTCCAGCGAGCGGTGGATTTCGCCGCTGTCGGTCTGGCGCAGCGCCAGCTCGGACTGCATGCGCATGCCCGCCAGCGGCGTACGCATCTGGTGCGCGGCGTCGGCGATGAAGCGCTTCTGCATCTCGATCGACAGCGACAGCCGCGCCAGCATGTCGTTGAGCGAATTGACCAGCGGCGAGATCTCCTCCGGCACCTGGTTGGAGGCGATGGGGCTGAGGTCGTCCGAGCTGCGCGCGCGGATGCGCTCCTGCAGCTGCGCCAGCGGCGACAGCCCGCGCGCCAGCGCGAACCACACCAGGGCCAGCACGATGGGCAGGATGATGAACTGCGGCAGGATCACGCCCTTGATGATGGCGTTGGCCAGCTGGCCGCGCTTCTCCAGCGTCTCGGCCACCTGCACCAGCGCCAGCTGCGGATCGTCGACGGCGTCGCGCTCCAGCCGCACGTAGGCGTAGGCCACGCGCACCGGCGTGCCGTGCATGGTGTCGTTGCGGAAGCGCACGCTGCTGCGCGGCTTGTCGTCTTCGTCGATGACGGGCGGCGGCAGGTCGCGGTCGCCGTCCACGTGCTCGCCGTGCGGGCCCTGGATCTGGAAGTAGACGCTGTCGACGTCGTCGGCGCGCAGGATGTCGCGGGCCGGGCCGGACAGGCCCTTGATGAGCTTGCCGTCCACCGCGCGCACCTGCTGCGCCAGCACGGTCACGCTGTCCTCCAGCGCGTGGTCGAAAGGCTGGTTGGCGATGGACTTGGCCACCAGGTAGGTGATCGCGATGCTCATCGGCCACAGCAGCAGCAGCGGCGCCAGCATCCAGTCCAGGATCTCGCCGAACAGCGAGTGCTGGATGTCGTCGTCGGCCTCGGCCGCCGGCGGCTGGTATTCCAGATCCTGCTGCGGTGGCGAGGCCGGCGGCGTCACTTGGCGGCGTCCGAGAATTTCTCCAGGCAGTAGCCCAGTCCGCGCACGGTGGCGATGCGGATGCCGCCCACCTCGATCTTCTTGCGCAGCCGGTGCACATAGACCTCGATGGCGTTGTTGCTGACCTCCTCGCCCCACTCGCACAGGTGGTCGACCAGCTGTTCCTTGGACACCAGGCGGCCGCTGCGCGCCAGCAGGATTTCCAGCAGGCCCAGCTCGCGCGCCGACAGGTCCAGCATCTGCTCGTTGATGTAGGCGCTGCGGCCGACCTGGTCGTAGCTCAGCGGCCCGTGCCTGACCACGGTGGCGCCGCCGCCGGCGCCGCGCCGGGTCAGCGCGCGCACCCGCGCCTCCAGCTCGGACAGCGCGAAGGGCTTGGCCATGTAGTCGTCGGCGCCCAGGTCGAGGCCGTTGACGCGCTGTTCGATCGAATCGGCCGCCGTCAGGATCAGCACCGGCAGCAGCGAGGCGCGCGCGCGCAGGCGGCGCAGCACCTCCAGCCCGGATAGCTTGGGCAGGCCCAGGTCCAGGATCAGCAGGTCGAATTCCTGGGTCGACAGGGCGGTGTCGGCCTCCTGGCCGTTGCCGACGCAATCGATGGCGTAGCCGGACTGGCGTAGCGAGCGGGTCAGGCCGTCGGCCAGTACGCTGTCATCCTCGGCAAGTAAAATACGCATGTAAGGTACTCCGGCTGCAGAAGCTTGTATTGTGTTGCATTTCGCGCAGGGTGGCGAGTTTTTGTGCTATCTCAAAATTGTTTAAAAATCGTGCTTGCATTAAGCACTGTTTTTTTATACAGTGCTGCCTGTACCGACGAATTCGACGAATTTGCACCCACCTACTGGTTGAAAGAACATTATGGACGATAAAAAAGCTGTTGTACCTGCATCTGAAAAGGCTAAGGCGCTCGCTGCCGCGCTGGCCCAGATTGAAAAGCAATTCGGCAAAGGCTCCGTAATGCGCATGGACGCCAACGCGCCGATCGAGGACGTGCAGGTGGTGTCGACCGGCTCGCTGGGCCTGGACATCGCCCTGGGCGTCGGCGGCCTGCCGCGCGGCCGCGTGGTGGAAATCTACGGTCCTGAATCGTCGGGCAAAACCACGCTGACCCTGCAGACCATCGCGGAAATGCAAAAACTGGGCGGCACCTGCGCCTTCATCGACGCCGAGCACGCGCTGGACGTGGGCTACGCGCAGAAGCTGGGCGTCAATCTGCACGAGCTGCTGATCTCGCAGCCGGACACGGGCGAACAGGCGCTGGAAATCTGCGACGCGCTGGTGCGTTCCGGTTCGGTGGACATGGTCGTGGTCGACTCCGTCGCGGCGCTGACGCCGCGCGCCGAGATCGAAGGCGACATGGGCGATTCGCTGCCGGGCCTGCAGGCGCGTCTGATGTCCCAGGCGCTGCGCAAGCTCACCGGTTCGATCAACCGCACCAACACCCTGGTCATCTTCATCAACCAGATCCGCATGAAGATCGGCGTCATGTTCGGCAGCCCGGAGACCACCACCGGCGGCAACGCGCTGAAGTTCTACGCCTCCGTGCGCCTGGACATCCGCCGCACCGGCTCGATCAAATCGGGCGACGAGGTGATCGGCAACGAAACCAAGGTCAAGGTCGTCAAGAACAAGATCGCGCCGCCGTTCAAGGAAGCGCACTTCGACATCCTGTACGGTGCCGGCACCTCGCGCGAGGGCGAGATTCTTGATCTGGGCGTGGAAGCGAAGATTGTCGAGAAGTCCGGTTCGTGGTACAGCTACAACGGCGAGCGCGTCGGCCAGGGCAAGGACAACGCCCGCATCTTCCTGCAGGAGCGTCCGGAGCTGGCGTGGGAAATCGAAAACAAGGTGCGCGAATCGCTGGGCGTGCGCGCGCTGCCGCCGCTTAACACCGACAAGGGCGACACCGTCGTCAAGCTGAAATCCGTCGACAAGGCGGACAAGGGCGACAAGGCCGACGCAGCGTAAGCGGCGTCCGCTTTATCCCGAACCACCGCGCTGTTGATTCAGCCGGTGGTTTTCTCATTGCGCAGAGGGTTTTATGGCAGCACCGCAACTGAGCCTGAAGGCACGCGCCCTGCGCTTCCTGTCGATGCGCGAGCACAGCCGCATGGAGCTGGGCCGCAAGCTGGCGCGCTACGCGGAGGAGGGCGACGATGTCGAAGCCCTGCTCGACCTGCTGGAAAAGAACAACTGGCTGTCGCAGGAGCGCTTCTCGGAGGCGCTGATCCACCGCCGTTCGGCCCGCTTCGGCAACAGCCGCATCGTCGCCGAGCTGCAAAGCCACGGCATCAAGGGCGAGGAGCTGCAGGAGCTCAAGGCCGGCCTGGCCGAGGGCGAGACCGAGCGCTGTGTCGAGGTGTGGAACCGCAAGTTCGGCACCGTGGCGGCCGATCCGCAGGAACGCAACAAGCAGATGCGATTCCTGCTGCAGCGGGGCTTTTCCCAGCGCGCCGTGCAGACCGCGCTCAAAGGCGCGCCGGAAGACGAGTGAGATCGAACCCCAAATCCACAGGCAGGGGTACCACCGCACCGCACCATGTAATGTTTCCATGACAGAAATAAGACTGGTGAATTTCTTGCCAAAAGGCTCACGAAACGGCCATTTTCAGCGCTCAAAGTTATGTTCTGGCGCAACTTGAGGCACCGATGTGCTACACTTTTGGGGTTTTTGCAGCGCCGCAGGTGCGGTAGTTGTCCGTAGAAGCTGCGGACACGTGCGATTCAGCACATGGCTGCTTACTAAATTTCTGCCGCGAGAGCGGCATCGGTCTTATGTCCCTGTCAACTCCAGTTACCCGACGTGCGCTGCGGCACACGCGCGCAATTGCCGTCCAAGCGTACGCGCGCGATGACGGCCTGTGGGATCTTGACGCCCATATCACCGACATCAAAGTCATCGACACCATGCTGGCCTCCGGCCCGCGCGCTGCCGGCACCCCGCTGCACGACCTGCACCTGCGTTTGACCGTCGATCTGCAACTGACCATCGTCGATGCCGAAGCCGCATCCGATGCCGTGCCGTATCCCGGTTACTGCGACACCATCGCCCCCGATTACAAGAAACAGCTCGTCGGCCTGAACCTGATGAAGGGTTTCCGCCACGAGCTCAAGCAACGCCTGGCCGGCACCGCCGGCTGCACCCACCTGACCGAACTGGCGCAGATCCTGCCCACGGCCGCGGTGCAGGCGTTCGCCAACGATGTCTGGTCGACCAACGACGCGGCCACCGAAGACCAAGGTGTGCCGCGCCACAAGCCGTTTCAACTCGACAAATGCCATGCCCTGCGCACCGACGGCGGGGCAGTGGCGCAGTTTTACCCGCGCTGGGTGGCCAAAGCAGCACCAGGTGGCGCGTAGCAATCCCTGCTTACCAGTTTCACACATTTCGCAGTATCAACCGATTTTTACACATCAGCATCAGAAGGGAAGCCAGCATGAAAATCCATGAGTATCAAGGCAAAGAAATCCTCCGAAAATACGGAGTGACGGTTCCGCGCGGTATTCCGTGCATGTCCGTTGAAGAAGCAGTCAAAGCTGCTGAAACCTTGGGCGGCCCAGTCTGGGTTGTGAAAGCACAGATCCACGCCGGTGGCCGTGGTAAAGGCGGCGGCGTGAAAGTTGCCAAGTCGCTGGAACAAGTCAAGGAATACGCCGAGCAAATCATGGGCATGCAGCTGGTCACGCACCAGACCGGCCCTGAAGGCCAGAAAGTACGCCGCCTGCTGATCGAAGAAGGCGCGGACATCAAGAAAGAACTGTACGTATCGATGGTCACCGACCGCGTCTCGCAGCGCGTGGTGCTGATGGCTTCCTCCGAAGGCGGCATGGACATCGAAGAAGTCGCTGAAAAGCACCCGGAGCTGATCCACTCGATCGCCATCGATCCATCCGTCGGCCTGACCGACGCTGAAGCGGCCGGCATCGCCGCCAAGATCGGCGTGCCGGAAGCTTCGATCGCCGACGCGGTCGCCAACCTGAAAGGCCTGTACAAAGCCTACTGGGAAACCGACTCGTCGCTGGCCGAAATCAACCCACTGATCCTGACCGGTTCGGGCAAGGTCATCGCACTGGACGCCAAGTTCAACTTCGACGCCAACTCGCTGTTCCGTCAACCAGAAATCGTCGCCTACCGCGACCTGGACGAAGAAGATCCAGCCGAAGTCGAAGCATCGAAATTCGACCTGGCCTACATCTCCCTGGACGGCAACATCGGCTGCCTGGTGAACGGCGCCGGCCTGGCCATGGCCACCATGGACACCATCAAGCTGTTCGGCGGCGAGCCAGCCAACTTCCTGGACGTAGGCGGCGGCGCCACGGCTGAGAAAGTGACCGAAGCGTTCAAGATCATGCTGAAAAACCCAGGCCTGAAAGCCATCCTGGTCAACATCTTCGGCGGCATCATGCGCTGCGACGTGATCGCCGAAGGCGTGATCACCGCGGTCAAGGCCGTGTCGCTGAACGTGCCGCTGGTGGTCCGCATGAAGGGCACCAACGAAGACCTGGGCAAGAAGATGCTGGCCGATTCCGGTCTGCCTATCATCGCAGCCGACACCATGGAAGATGCAGCGAAGAGCGTAGTCGCCGCCGCTGCCGGTCAAGCTTAATTAAGGAATCAACATGTCCATTCTGATCAATAAAGATACCAAAGTCGTTACCCAAGGTATTACCGGCAAGACCGGTCAATTCCACACCCGCGGTTGCCGCGACTACGCGAACGGCAAAGCCGCCTTCGTGGCAGGCGTGAACCCGAAGAAAGCCGGCGAAGATTTCGAAGGCATCCCTATTTTCGCTAACGTCACCGAAGCGAAAAAAGAAACCGGCGCCAACGTGTCCGTGATCTACGTCCCGCCAGCAGGCGCGGCCGCCGCGATCTGGGAAGCTGTCGAAGCCGAAATGGATCTGGCCATCTGCATCACCGAAGGCATCCCTGTCCGCGACATGATGGCCCTGAAGGACCGCATGGCTAAAGCAGGTTCCAAGACCCTGCTGCTGGGCCCTAACTGCCCAGGCCTGATCACCCCTGACGAAATCAAGATCGGCATCATGCCAGGCCACATCCACAAGAAGGGCCGCATCGGCGTGGTATCGCGTTCGGGCACCCTGACCTATGAAGCAGTCGGCCAGCTGACCGCGCTGGGCCTGGGCCAATCGTCGGCAGTCGGCATCGGCGGCGACCCGATCAACGGTCTGAAGCACATCGACGTCATGAAGATGTTCAACGACGATCCTGATACCGACGCGGTCATCATGATCGGCGAAATCGGTGGTCCGGACGAAGCCAACGCGGCTTACTGGATCAAAGACAACATGAAAAAACCGGTCGTCGGCTTCATCGCCGGTGTGACCGCTCCTCCGGGCAAGCGCATGGGCCACGCCGGCGCGCTGATCTCCGGCGGCGCCGACACCGCCCAAGCCAAACTGGAAATCATGGAAGCTTGCGGCATCACCGTCACCAAGAACCCGTCCGAAATGGCGCGTCTGCTGAAAGCCATGCTGTAATAACAGCTTGCTTTAGTGTGGAATAATGAAGGGGAGCCCAGCGCTCCCCTTTTTTTGTTTTGGAGACCAGATTGGCGAAGATCATCATCTCGCGGGATGGGCAAGTCGAACAGCAAGTACAACTGAGCAAAGAGCGGATGACCATCGGCCGTCACCCGCGCAACGACATCGTGCTGACGCATCCGGCCGTCAGCGGCGACCATGCCGTCATCGTCACCATCCTGGACGACTCTTTTCTGGAAGACCTGCACAGCACCAACGGCACCTTCGTCAACGGCCACCGCATCGGCAAGCACTTCCTGCAGCACCAGGATGTGATCAAAATGGCCAAGTTCCAGATCGAGTTCATCGCCGACGGCGTGCGGCCGATGATGGCGGCCGCGCCGCTGCTGGCGCAGATCGAAGTATTAAACGGCAACAATGCCGGCAAACAAATGGCCTTGACCAAGCCGCAGACCACGCTCGGCCGCGCCGGCGTGCAGGTGGTGGTGATCCACCGCCATCCCGACGCCTACACCATCAGCCATCAGGAAGGCGCGCAGCCGCCGCTGGTCAACGGCGTGGCGCTCGGCAAGCAGGAGCAGCGCCTGAACCATGGCGACGTGATCGACCTGGGCGGAACGCAAATGGCCTTCCGCATCGCCTGACAATATTTGTCAGCGGCCCGGCCGGTTGACAAATTGCGGCGCGGCGACTGACAAAAAACGGCAGTCCGGGCGGTGAAAAGCGACAGTTTTTGGCAGGTTTCGCCGGTTTCGGGGTGAAAAATGGGGTGGCACACCAATTGCAGTTAGCACAGTGTCCCACCCAATTTTGTAGTTCAACACACCCCAGGAGTCGAAAATGAAATCCATGAAAATGATGAAGAAACAAGCCCAGGCCGGCTTCACCCTGATCGAACTGATGATCGTGGTTGCCATTATCGGCATTCTGGCCGCCGTCGCGATTCCAGCGTACAGCGACTACACCGTGAAGGCCAAGGTCGCCAACGCCTTGGGCGCAGTCGACTCGCTGAAAACCGCCGTGGCGCTGTGCGCTCAAGAAGCCGGTGGTACGCTGACCACTTGCTCGGACGGCGCAGCAGGCATTCCAACCTTTACCGCAACCAAGGAAGTGGCTACCGCAACCGTCACCGGCGGCACCATCCTGATGACCTTCAACACTGGCGTGGGCAAGGACGTTGATAGCTCCACCATCACCTTTGTGCCAGTGATTGCTGCCGGCGGTACCAATGTACGCTGGACCGCTACCGCATCGACCGCGAACGCCGCTGCCAAGGCCGCGATCGAGAAGAACAACTAATCAGTTGATCACGTAGAAAACCCGGCAGCTGCCGGGTTTTTTTTCGTCCACAGAAACGCGGGTCAGACGATCTTCTGGCGGTCGGCGATCAGCGCTTCGTAGGTCAGGTTTTGCAGCATCGTGTAGTGGACCGGGTCCAGGTCGATGAACTGCACGCCGTAGGTGAACACCTCGGGCTTGTCGCCGGTGGCCGGCTTGACCACGTTGATGTTGCGGATGGTCGCATTCGGATTGATGCGCACCTGGCGGTTGCCGGGCTGGGCGATCAGGTAGAACGACAGGCCGACCTGGGTCTCGTCGTCCGACAGCTTCTTGGACGATTCGATCAGTGCGCCGGACACGCTCAGGTTCACCAGGAACACCGAGGTGGTGCCGATGGGTGAGGTCACCTGGGCGGGGATGTCGACCTTGACCCGCATCGCCGCGCGCAGGCTGGTGCCCTGGATGGACACCGGGAACGACAGGTGGACATAAAACAAGGGACGCGGGAAAACCCGCTGCACCACGCAAGAGAAGGAGCACACGTTCACGCCGGAGAAGACGCGGATGGTCAGCTTGTCGCCATCGTTGAGGGCGATCGGCGCACCGTTCTCGAACGGAACCTTGACGATCATATACTCGTCCTTGGCCCAGCCGATCAGCGTGGAGAAGTGCTGGATCGGCTTGATGGTGCGATGGGTGATGAACTGTATCCTGCCGCCTACCTGCAGGTTCATCTGCTCGAATTCGTATTCCTGAGTCTTGGCTTCGCTCGGTGGAGGGTTGCTGCTCATTCAAATTCTTTCTCGTATGCGCGAGGCGGGTACGGTGAGGCCTACGTCAAAAATTACTTCTGCGACATTGATTATATACGCGCCAATCAAAGGTAACAATCAGACAATACGATGGGTTGCTATTCGGTCGCAGACCGGCCAACTGGCGGGGGGCGCAACGCTGAAAACCGTTGCGTTTTGGAGTTCATGGAACGCGTGAGCTTGCTGGCTCCGGTGGCGGCCGCCACAAGCGCGCTGTAAACTTTTCCCTATCCTGACGTGATTGAGCGGTCAAACCGGGATTTTTGTAACACGTGGGTTTTCGAGAGAATTGCGCTGGAGCTATGTGCCATACTCGATTGAAATTTCCATGTGGAAATGTTTGTGTGATTCCGATTTCAATGGATGAATTGACTGTGAATATGCAGACTCAGACCCGAAAACCGCAATCGCCACTGCGCTTCACCGTCATTGCCAGAAATATATTGCTTCTATTGCCATTATTTATCCTGGCAAATTCTGTCCAAGCGACAACCTATGTTCAAGCGAAAAAAGTCTATCTGGGAGGGTCTGCCTATTTTACCGATCACGATGCGGCAGCGGATTCGTATGCCAAAGAGCATTGCGGTGCGTATGGCCAGTCCGATTGCCGTGGAAGCTATACGTCGGAGTACTACAATGCGAGCCTTAGTAATTGGTGGTGGACGGGTACTGAAACGTACCTCATCACTACTTTAAATCCGCCGAATCCGCCTGTAGTAAAGGGTTACGCGGTAAATATTGGTAATTTCATTACTTTCGAATGCCCAAGTGGATTTACCGCCTACGATTTACCTCATGGGGCTGGGCTGTGTTCAGCGCCGGACCAGCCTGATCCGCCGCCACCACCACCCCCTCCTTCAGATTGCACCTGTAGCGCAGGCGGCTCTCCACCACCGCCACCAGTCCCGGGTTCCCCGCCAGCCGATCCGCCACTCGAATCAGACGCCGTACCGTCTGCCAACCCATCCGTAGGAAATCCAATTCTTCCGTCGACGGGAGTGAAGGAGCAGGTAGAGACAGACTATACCAATGCCAGCGGCACGCTTTCTTTCATTCGAACCTATCGGAGCAGCACAAAGCGATGGGAGCACAATTACTCATCCTTCGCCGCCAGCCTGAGCGCGCCGACGGCGTATGCGCAAAATGGGACGGGCTGTTATCTGGCCGTCAGCAGCTCATCCCATCTCCCGTACTGTTACCCATATGCTTCAGTGGGCACCACGAATGACATTGGCCTGCGTCGCGCCGGCGGCAACATGCTGTATTTCAGCAGTGGGAATTCATTCAAGCCACGGGCGGACATCAATGACAGGATATCGCCATCGCTGGATGCTGGCGGCGTTCAAAACGGATGGACCGTGATCAATGGCCAAACGGAAGCTGTTGAAAGCTACGATTTGAATGGATTGTTATTGAGTTCGACCAGCCGCAACGGCCGAATTACCACGTACACCTATAGCGACACGCACACGGCGCCTGCGATTGCACCCTCTGCCGGGCTGTTGCTGACTGTGACCGATGTCTTCGGTCATCAATTGAGCTTCAGCTATACCAGCACGGGTTTGATGAATACCATGACGGATCCGGCAGGTGGGGTCTACCAGTATGCCTACGACAGCAAGAATAATTTGACGTCGGTTACCTACCCGGACGGAAAAGTGCGTCGCTACGTGTATAACGAACCGGCCTATACGGCCAATAGGGATCAGCCGTTCGCCTTGACCGGCATCGTTGATGAAAACAACAATCGATATGCCACGTTTAAATATGCAGCTATCGGTTCCGCGATTTCTACCGAGCACGCAGCGGGTACGCTGAAATTCTCGCTATCCTATCCGTACCCGAATCAGCAAACAGTGGTCATTGATCCATTGGGCACGACCCGCACCTACAATTTTGCCACCGTGCTGGGCGTGGTCAAAAGCTCTGGCATCACCAAACCCTCGCCTACAGGGACCGGTACGGTGTCGACGTCACTCAGTTACGACGCCAACGGCAACGTATCGTCAACGACCGACTTTAACGGCAACCGGACTACTTATACCTACGACCTGACGCGCAATCTGGAGCTGACGCGGATTGAAGCTGCTGGCACGGTCAGCGCGAGGACCATCACCACTGCGTGGCACCCCACATGGCGTCTGCCGACCCAGATTGCAGCGCCTAAACGCCGCACCACTTTTACCTACGACGCCAATGGCAATGTTCTGACCAAGTCAGTGCAGGCCACCAATGATGCAAATGGCACGACGGGCTTTAATGCGCCATTGGTTGGCACGGCGAGGGTGTGGACCTACACCTACAATCAGTTTGGCCAGATGCTGACTGAGAAGGGGCCGAGAACGGACGTGAATGACGTCACCAGCTACGCCTATGATGAGCAAGGCAATTTGACCAGCATTACCAATGCCGTTGGTCACGTAACCACCATGTCAGGCTACGACGCCAATGGAAGAGTCGGCAGGATCACCAATCCCAACGGGCGAGTGACCGAATTCAGTTATACACCGCGCGGCTGGCTCTCCTCGCGCACCGATGGCGGCGAAAATACCAGCTATACCTATGATGACGCCGGACAGATGACGCAAGTTACATTGCCGGACAATTCAACGATCTCGTACACCTATGACGGTGCGCATCGCTTGACCAATATTGCCGACAGCATGGGTAATAACATTGTCTACACCCTGGACCTCAAAGGCAATCGCACTGCGGAGAGCGTGAATGATCCAAGCGGCGTGCTGGCTCGAAAGACGGCCTGGGTTTATGACGCCTTGAGCAATCTGAAACAGCAAACGGGAGGTGCGCAATGAACCGCTACTCCCCAACGCGCGCTGTGATCAGCGCCGTGATTATCTCGCTGGTGTACACGCCCATGCTTGGCAGTGTGACCTGCACAGCGGCCTTCGCCCAGACGCAAAACACCACCAGCAACTACCTGTATGACGCGATGGACAATCGGACCCAGGCGACCGACCCGCTGGGCAACGTCACCAACTTTAGCTATGACGCGCTGCACCGCATCAAGCAGCAAGTGCAGCCGGTACCGGCCGTCGGCGTTGCGCGTCCAACGACCAACTTCACCTATGACGGACTTGACCAGACCAGCACGATCAGCGATCCGCGCAATCTGGTAACGACCTACACCAACGATGGCTTGGGTAACCAGTCCGCGCTGTCCAGCCCGGATACTGGCACAGCGAGCCGTACCTACGATGCCGCTGGCAACCTCGTCACGAGCACGGACGCGCGCGGCAAAGTGACGACCTTGAGCTACGATGCGCTCAATCGTGTGACCAGTATCGCGTTCTCCACCGGCACGCCCATCACATTTGAATATGATGGCGGCAGTGTTGGTGCTGCAAACGCGCTTGGCCACCTGACCAAGTTGACCGACGAGTCGGGACCGACCACCTATGGTTATGACCAGATGGGGCGTGTGCTATCCAAGGTGCAGACCACGGTCAGCGCGGCAGGTACGATCACGCGTACCGTAGGCTATGCGTACGGCAGCAATGGCAAACTGACCAGCCTGACATATGCGAGCGGCAACCGTATCAACTACAGCTACGATGCAGCGGGGCGTATCAGCAATCTCACGCTCAATCCATCGGACAGCAACGGCGGAACAAACGCGGGCATTGCGATTGCGCTGTTGGATCAGATTCACTATGCGCCGTTTGGCGCTGTGCAGAGTTGGGTGTGGGGTAACAGCACCGATGCTACGCCTAACGGCTATGCGCGCACCTTCGATCTGGATGGACGTGTGACCAGCTACCCCTTGGGGAATGTGGCCGCAGGCACTGGCGTTCTGAGGACCATCAACTTCGACGCGGCCAGTCGAATCACGTCAATGACTCATAGCGGGAGCGTCACAGCGTCGGCGTACGATCAACGTTTTACCTACGATGGGTTGGGCCGGCTATTGACCTTCAACGACAATACTGGCAGCCAGACGTATGCATACGACGCAAATGGCAACCGTACCCAATTCTCAATCGGGTCGGGAGGATATGCCAATACCATCAGCACGGTCAGCAATCGGCTAAGCTCGACTACCGGCCCATACCCAGCCAAAAGTAATCAATACGATGCGGCAGGTAACTTGAGCACGGATGGCACGATCAGCTATGCTTACAGCGACCGTGGCCGCATGAAAAGCAGTACCTTTGCAGCCGCTACCACCAGCTATTTGTACAACGGCCTCGGCCAGCGGGTCAGCAAGACGGGCACGCTAGTACCTACTGGCGGGAATGAGTACATGTACGACGAAGCCGGCAGGTTACTGGGGGAATATGATGCTGCAGGGCTGGTGGTTCAGGAGACTGTCTTCCTGGGTGATACGCCTGTTGCGGTACTTAAGCAGGCGACCGTTGGCGCGCCAGCGCTGGTGAGCACATCGGCATATTATATTTATGCCGACCATCTCAACACGCCAAGAGTGATAACGGATGCTGGCAACGGAACTATTGTTTGGAACTGGAGCGCCACAGATCCATTCGGGCTGGTGGGGCCGAACGAAAATCCAAGCGGCGGCGCCTTCAGCTACAACGTTCGCTTCCCTGGTCAACTGTTTGACAGAGAGACCAATACCCACTACAACTACTTCAGGGATTATGATCCGCAGACGGGAAGGTATGTCGAAAGTGATCCTTTAGGTTTAATTGCTGGGGTGAATACTTATGCATATGTAATGGGCAACCCAATTAGCAACATCGACCCGACCGGGCTCTCCTCCGTTACATATGATGGGCAGGCTCATACAATCACTGTCAAAGGCAGCTCTGGGCAGACGGTTGCGACCTACCCAGCAAATAACCGAACAACAACAACCAGTGGTGGTCCTTGGCCGGATGGTACATACAATTATTCGCACTCAAATGCCCATCCGGAAAGTAACGCCAACGGAGCCTACGGATCACATGGAATTTTTGTTTTCAATGTTCCAGGGCGTCCCGGTATGGGTCTTCACTCAGGTAGGGCGAACAGCGGCGCGCAGAATCACCCGACTTTGGGTTGCGTACGCACGACCGATTCAGCCATGAGTTACCTGCGAGATTTTGTTCAAAACGATCCGATTACGTCTATAACGGTCGTGAACAACGATCCGAACGCGCCACAGCAGGGAACGAGTCAATAGCAGAACGGAGAACATATTTATCATGCCCTATTCGAAACCAGCCGAAAGATTTCATGCGCGGTTTTTGTCGGCGATTTTTGCGGTTGGGTGTCTTGCAATTCCGGCCTCCTACGCGTGGGCGGGGACGGCTTGCAGCTCTCAGACAAGCGCAAAAGCCGAGCGTACCCTTGTGGATGCCCGTGTCGACTGGACTTCACTTTATAAGCACTGGCATGTATATGCGATTTGCGACGATGGGGGCATTGGCGAAGGATATTCCGATGCAGTGGTCTCGTTGTTAGCGGGGCAATGGAGCCAGCTGCACGTGTTTATGTCCATTTCGAACGCGGACCCAGCATTCCAACGTTGGGCTTTGCACCACATCGACGCTACGTCTTCTGACAAGGACTTGGCAAAAATTATATTGAATTCTAAAAAAAGCTGTCCACATGACGTGTCTGCGCAGCGTACCTGTGCACGAATTGGGCGAGCTGCCTTGGCAGCCCTAAAAGATTTACGTTCTGAGGCTAATCAATAGCCGCTGAAACTAACAAATCAACCACTTAAGAGGCCGCGCTCCAGTCGCCCGACTTGCCGCCATGCTTTTCCATCACGCGGATATCGGTCATCACCATGCCCCGGTCCACCGCCTTGCACATGTCGTACACCGTCAGCAGGCCGACTTGCACGGCGGTCAGCGCCTCCATTTCCACGCCGGTCTTGCCGTAGGTTTCGACCTGCGCCTTGCAATGCACGCTGGAATTGGCCTCGTCGGTCTCGAAATCCACCGCCACGCGGGTCAGCGCAAGCGGGTGGCACAGCGGCACCAGGTCGCTGGTGCGCTTGGACGCCATGATGGCCGCGATGCGCGCGATGCCCAGCACGTCGCCTTTCTTGGCCGTGCCGCCGGTGATGATGGCCAGCGTCTCCGGCTTCATGCGGATGGTGCCGCTGGCCACGGCGATACGATGGGTCTCGGTCTTGGCGCCGACATCGACCATGTGGGCCTGGCCGGAGCCGTCGAAGTGGGTCAGTTGGTCGGCGGGCGCGGAGTTTTCGATGGTCATGGTGGGCTGAAATACGTAACAAGATAATTCGTCGGCGGACGCCGTGCGTGAGCGTCCAAGTTGCGGGTATCATATCATCGTGAATGCTAAACGATCCCCCCGCTCCCTGCGGCAGCGCGTAGTCGCCGCCGCGCTGCTGCTCGCCATGCCGCTGGCCATGGCGCAAGACGTGCTGGCGCCCGCCAAGATACCGAACCTGCCCGCGCTCGGCGATACCGAACGCCAGGATTTGTCGCCGCTGATGGAGCGCAAGCTGGGCGAGGAAATCATGCGCGATATCCGCCGCGACCACGATTTCCTCGACGACGGCCCCATCCTCGAATACCTGAACAGCTTCGGCAATGCGCTGGTGGCGGCCCGCCCCGGCGCGCGCGGCGAGGCCAATTTCGATTACTACTTCTTCGCCGTGCGCGATCCGCAGCTGAACGCCTTCGCGCTGCCGGGCGGCTTCATCGCCGTGCACTCGGCGCTGCTGCTGGCGGCGCAGTCCGAGTCCGAGCTGGCCTCGGTGCTGGGCCACGAGATCGGCCACGTGGCGCAGCGCCACATCGCCCGCTCGATCGGCCAGCAGAAGCAGGACGCGCTGATCCCGCTGGCGGCTATGATCCTGGCGGCGCTCGCCTCCAAGGCCGGCGGCGACGCGGCCATCGGCGTGTTTTCGGCCGGGCAGGGCCTGGCGATCCAGCGGCAGCTGAACTTCGGCCGCGACGCCGAACGCGAGGCCGACCGCATCGGCTTCCAGATCATGGGCGCGGCCGGCTTCGACACCTCGGGCATGGTGGCCTTCTTCCAGCGCATGCAGACCGCCACCCGCAACTACAGCGACCTGGTGCCGGCCTATCTGCAAAGCCACCCGCTGACCACCGAGCGCATCGCCGACATCCAGGCCCGCATCCGCGAGCAACCGTACAAGCAGCGCCAGGACAGCCTGGACTTCTACCTGGTGCGTTCGCGCGCGCGCGTGCTGCAGGACCCGAGCGCGTCCGGGCTGGCCGAGGCCAAGGTGTTTTTTGAAACCCAGATGCAGCAGGAAAACCGCCAGCAGGTCACGGCCGGCCAGTACGGCATGGCCTTCCTGTCGCTGAAAAAAGGCGATACCGCCCAGGCCCAGGTGTGGCTCGACAAGGCGCGCGCGACCTTCGACAAGCCGCTCGCCGCAGGCACCTTCGGCGTGGCCGCGCGGCCGGCGCCGGATTCGATCTTCGTCAGCACGTCGATAGAAATCAAGCTGGCGGAGCCCGACAACAAGGCCATGATCGCCAAGGGACTGGCCGAGGCGGAAGCGGCGCACCTGCAGTTTCCGCTGTCGCGCGGCATCGCGCATCAATACGGCGAGGCGCTGATCGCGGCCGGCAAGCTGGAGGAGGCGGCCACTTATCTGCGCGACCAGGTGCAGCTGTACCGCGAAGATCCCGACGCCTACGACCTTCTGGCGCAGGCGTATTCCAAGCAGGGCAAGCTGGCCTTGCAGCATATCGCGCTGGCGGAATCGTATGTGCTGCAGGGCGGCGTGCTGTCGGCGCTGGACCAGCTGAACTACGCGCGCAAGTCGCCCGACGCTTCCTTCTACGACCAGGCCGTGATCGACGCGCGCGAGCGCGAGTTGCAGGCGCGCCGCCGCGAGGAGCTGGGCGAGAAGGGCAAGAAGGATTTACGCGAGGCGGAAACGCGCCCGGCGTTCAAGGCGGAATTGCGCAGCGGCCCGGAAGCGGCGCAGTCAGCCAACCCCTTCGACCGCCTGCGCCAGAACACCGACCCTACGCAGGGGCGGACGGCGCGCTGACGTAGCTGAAACGCGCCGGCAGTCCGGCGGCGGCCACGCGCTGCACGGCCACGCCGTCCAGCGTCAGCGCACCGGACATCGAACCGTCCATCCACGCCAGCAGGGTTTCGTCGGCCACGGCGGCGCCGTTCATTTTCAGCCGCGGCAGCACGTGCGCGAAATCGCGGTCGTCCAGCTGCGCCACCACGGCGCCGCTGCGCAGGACCAGCGCGCCAGTCTCCGTCAGCACCGCTTCCTCGACCGGTCCCAGCGCCGCGCCCGTGTGCAGCACCCAGCCCTGGGCCGGATCGGTGCGCACGATGTAGGGCGTGGCCTCCAGCTGCACGTACACGCGCTGCGGCCCGTTCTGAAAATACCAGCAGCCGCGCTCGTCGGCCGCGTAGTTGCGGACGATGAAGGCCACCAGCGCCGCGTGGTGCAATTTATCGCCGGGCAGGTTCAGATGCTGGGCGCGTTCGTCGCGCATGCGCCAGTTGCCGCGCGCGTCCAGCCCCAGCCAGCCGTAGCAGTGGGGCACGTTGGGCCACTTGGCCAGCGCTTGCTTGACAATGTCATCCATGTTGTTCGGCCGGTGCGTGGTGGGTGGCGGTGGCGCCTTGCAGGAAGTGGATCAGGCGTTGCGGCAGCCAGGCCAGCTTGCCGGGCAAGCCGTCGGCGACAAAGCCCACATGGCCTCCCTGGTCAGGATAATCCAGGATCACGTTCGGCGCCGCACGTTGCGGCAGGTGGCGGCCGGGCAGGAAGGGATCGTTGCGGGCGTTGAGCACCAGGGTCGGCACGGTGATGTCGTCCAGCACATGCTTGGCGCTGGCGCGGTCCCAGTAATCGTCGGTGTTGCGGTAGCCGTGCAGCGGCGCGGTCACCACGTTGTCGAAGGCGTACAGGTCGCGCGCGGCGTGCAGCGCGTCGAGGTCGAACAGGCCGGGAAACTGCTTGAGCTTGGCCACGCACTTGGGCTTGAGCGTCTGCAGGAACATGCGCGTGTACACCATGTTGAAGCCGCTCGACAGCGAGATGCCGCCCTGCGCCAGGTCCAGCGGCGCCGACACCGCGCAGGCGGCGTCGACAAAGTCGGCCTGGTGCTGCGACTCGCCCAGCCAGCGCAGCAGCGCGTTGCCGCCCAGCGAGACGCCGGTGGCGTAGAACTTGCCGCTGCTGCGCGCGTGCAGACGGCGCACGATCCAGTCGATTTCGGCGGCGTCGCCGGAGTGGTAGAAGCGCGGCGCGCGGTTGGGCTCGCCGGAGCAGCCGCGGAAATGCGGCACCGCGCCGGACCAGCCGCGCGCGGCCAGGTCGGCCATCAGCGCCCGCGCGTAGTGGCTGTCGGACGAGCCCTCCAGCCCATGGAACAGCACCACGAAGGGCTGGCCCGGCCGGCCGTCGACGAAATCGACGTCGATGAAATCGCCATCCGGCGTGTCCCAGCGCTCGCGCCGGAACGGTACCGCCGGCTTGGCGACGCAGGTGGCGGGATAGATGGTCTGCAGGTGGCCGGAGGGAAGCCAGAAGGGCGCGGTGTACTTCACGGCGAAACTTAGTGCAGGATCTGGCTGTGCGTGTCGGACGGCGCCGGACCCGGCGCCACCGACACATGATGCAGCACGATGCGCCAGCCGCGCGGCGTCTTGACATAGACGTTGGTGGCAACCAGGTGCGCCGCCTCGCCGCCGGCGGCCGTGCCTTCGACCACGGTGTGCACGGAACTCATCAGGTTGTGGGTTTCATGCAGCTGCGACGGCACGATGTGCAGGCCGCCGTGCTCGAGGATCGCCGACCACGAACCGCGGATGGCCGCGTGCCCGATCAGGCGCGGCCCGCCCGGATGCACGCAGACGATCTCGTCGTCGTCGGCCCACAGGGCCATCAGGGCGTCCAGGTCGGCGCGGTTGAGCGCGTCGTAAAACGCCGATTCGGTCTCGGCGGCACTGCCATTCAACTGCTTGACTCGCTTGGTGGGCATGCTGGCTCCGGGCGCTGGCTGGCGGTGGTGTTAGTGGTGGCCGACGACGGTGCCCGGCTTCAGGCGGTAGGCGGTGCCGCAGTACGGGCACTTGGCGATGCCGTCGTGGTTGAACTCCAGGAACACGCGCGGGTGGGACGACCACAGCGGCATGGCCGGATTCGGGCAGTGGGCCGGCAGGTCCTTGCCTTCGAGCTCGACTGCGTTGGTGGCGGCGGACGTGTGGGCGTTGGTCATATTCGTGTGCTCCGGAAGGCTGAGGAAAACCACGATTTTAACGGATTCGCGCATTGAGCAAAAATCATCGGTAAAATAGCGCCTCTACAACCCCGGTGCGGCCTGCTATGTGGCAGGAATGCCACACGACTACGCACATGACCGAATTGAGCAGCGCACCCCCTCCGCCCTACGTCGCAGAGCACCACGAACCCTCGTGGCGCGAAGGCCTCAAGACCGGTACTCCCACCTTGTTCGGCATCGGCGCCTGGGGCCTGGTGGTGGGCATCGCCATGGTCAAGAGCGGCCTGACGGTGCCGCAGGCGCTGGGCATGACCTTGCTGGTGTTTGCCGGATCGGCCCAGCTGGCAGCCCTGCCGCTGATTGCCTCGCACTCGCCGGTGTGGGTCATCTTCGCCACCGCGGTCGTGGTCAATCTGCGTTTCGTGATCTTTTCGGCGCTGCTGGCGCCGCATTTCGCCCAGCTGCCGTGGCGCAAGCGCTTCGTGCTGGGCTACGTGGCCGGCGATATGACGGTCGCCATGTTTCTGCAAAAATACCCCAGCGAGGCGCCGCAGGTGGGCAAGCTGTCCTATCTGAAGGGCCTGCTGTACCCGAACTGGGGCGCCTGGCAGGTCGGTTCCATCGCCGGCATCTTCCTCGGCAGCACCGTACCCGCCGAATGGGGGCTGGGCTTTGCCGGCACGCTGGCCATCATCTGCGTGATGATCCCGCTGGTGGTGGGGCGGCCGGCGCTGTGCGGCGTGCTGGTGGCTGGCGTGGTGTCGGTGCTGGCGGCCGGGCTGCCGTACAAGCTGGGCCTGCTACTGGCCGTGCTGGTCGGCATGCTGACGTCGATGGCGATCGAAGAGGGCATCGACAAATGGAGGAAAGCCCATGGTTGACTGGGAAATCTGGCTCATCATCGGCGTGCTGGCGCTGGCCACCGCCGCCACCCGCAGCTCGTTCTGGCTGATCGGCCAGCACATCACCATCCCCAAGCGGGTGCAGGAAATGCTGCGCTACGCGCCGGCCTGCGCGCTGGCGGCCATCGTCGCGCCCGACCTGGTGCTGGCCGACGGCCACGCGCTGCTGGATCTGAGCAACCTCAAACTGGTGTCCGGAATTGTCGCCACGATCTTTTATTTGCTGCGACGCAATATGTTGCAGACCATCGTGTTCGGCATGGCCTTTTACACGGCTTTGCGGCTGATCCATGTATTTTAATAACAGATGAATCACCCCGTGCTTGCGGTAAAATAGCGCTCTTTCTTCAACTCGACCCTTGGGTAGCCATGTCAGCTGTTTTGAACTTCATCCGTCTGCAAGATCTCATCGCCCAGAATGCGCTGCAAGGCAAGCGCGTCTTCATCCGCGCCGACTTGAACGTGCCGCAGGATGATGCCGGCAATATCACCGAAGATACGCGCATCCGCGCGTCGGTTCCCGCCATTAAGGCTGCCGCGGCAGCCGGCGCCAAGGTCATGGTCACGTCCCACCTGGGCCGCCCGACCGAGGGCGAGTTCAAGCCGGAAGACAGCCTGGCGCCGGTCGCCGCGCGCCTGGCCGAGCTGCTGGGCCAGCCGGTCGAGCTGAAACAGAACTGGGTCGACGGCGCCGGCCTGGAAGGCCTGCAGGCCGGCCAGGTGGTGTTGCTGGAAAACGTCCGCGTTAACAAGGGCGAAAAGAAGAACAGCGACGAACTGGCGCAGAAAATGGCCGCTTTGTGCGACATCTACGTCAATGACGCTTTCGGCACCGCGCACCGCGCGGAAGCCTCCACGCATGGCATCGCCAAGTTCGCGCCGGTCGCCTGCGCCGGCCCGCTGCTGGCCGCCGAGCTCGATGCGCTGGGCAAGGCGCTGGGCGCCCCGGCCCGTCCGTTGCTGGCCATCGTGGCCGGTTCCAAGGTTTCGTCCAAGCTGTCCATCCTCAAGGCCCTGGCCGACAAGGTCGACAACCTGATCGTCGGCGGCGGCATCGCCAACACCTTCATGAAGGCCGTCGGCCTGAACATCGGCAAGTCGCTGGTGGAAAACGAGCTGGTCGATGAAGCCAAGGCCATCATCGAGATCATGGCCAAGCGCGGCGCCCAGGTGCCGATCCCGGTCGACGTGGTGTGCGCCAAGGAATTCTCGCCGACCGCCGCCGCCACCATCAAGGCCGTGGCCGACGTGGCGGACGACGACATGATCCTGGACATCGGCCCGCAGACGGCCGCCATCCTGGCCGCGCAGATCGGCGCGGCCGGCACCATCGTCTGGAACGGCCCGGTCGGCGTGTTCGAGTTCGACCAGTTCGGCGAAGGCACCAAGACGCTGGCGCTGGCCATCGCCAACTCCAAGGCCTTCTCGATCGCCGGCGGCGGCGACACGCTGGCGGCCATCGCCAAGTACGACATCACCGCGCAGATCGGGTACATCTCGACCGGCGGCGGCGCCTTCCTGGAGTTCCTGGAAGGCAAGACCTTGCCGGCCGTGGAGATCCTGACCCAGCGCGCCGCGAAGTAAGTGAAAAAGCACGGTCGTGCGTTGTAGCAAATTGACAGTAAAATCCAGGTAATGCCTGGGAATGGTCCGATTTTTGTAGCTTTGCTACATTTTTCGGGCCGCCACACAAACAGCGCAGCTTTTCCTGGTCCCCGCCTGGCGGGGACTGTTCGCTAGCCCAAACGCTCAAGGATTACTATGTCCCGTGGTACTAAAATTGTCGCAACGATCGGCCCAGCCTCCACTGATTTCAATGTCCTGGTCAAAATGATACGTGCCGGTGTCGATGTCGTGCGCTTGAACTTCTCGCACGGCAAGGCACAGGATCACATCGACCGCGCCCGTCTGGTGCGCGAGGCGGCAGCCGAATGCGGCCGCGAGGTGGCGATCATGGCGGACATGCAAGGCCCTAAAATCCGCGTCGGCAAGTTTGAAAATGGTAAGATTGACCTTGCGAACGGCGATAAATTCATCCTGGACGCGAAATGGGGCGAAAACGGCGAACTGGGCAACCAGGAGCGCGTCGGCCTGGACTACAAGGCGCTGCCGCAGGATTTGCGCGCCGACGACAGGCTGTTGCTCAACGACGGCCTGATCGTGCTGGTGGTCGACAAGATCGTCGGCCATGAGATTTACACCACCGTGAAAATCGGTGGCGAGCTGTCCAACAACAAGGGCATCAATCGCCAGGGCGGCGGCCTGACCGCGCCGGCGCTGACCGCCAAGGACATGGAAGACATCAAGACGGCAATGAGTTTCCAGTGCGATTACCTGGCGATCTCGTTCCCGAAAAGCGCGACCGACATGGAGATGGCGCGCCAGCTGGCCAATATCGCCGGCGAGCCGTTCGGCCACAAGCCGATGATGATCGCCAAGATCGAGCGTGCCGAAGCGATCCCTGTGCTGCAGGAGATCCTCGACGCCTCGGACGGCATCATGGTCGCCCGTGGCGACCTGGCGGTGGAAGTGGGCAACGCGGCGGTGCCGGCGCTGCAGAAGCGCATGATCAAGATGGCGCGCGAGTCGAACAAGCTGGCGATCACCGCGACCCAGATGATGGAGTCGATGATCTTCAACGCCGTGCCGACCCGCGCCGAAGTGTCGGACGTGGCCAACGCGGTGCTGGACGGCACGGACGCGGTGATGACCTCGGCGGAAACGGCCTCGGGCCGCTATCCGATCGAGACGGTGGAAATGATGGCCGCCATTTGCGTGGAAGCCGAGCAGTCCGAGTACAACAAGCTCGACGCCGACTTCCTCAATGCGACCTTCACCCGGATCGACCAGTCGATCGCCTATGCCGCGCTGTTCACCGCGCACCATCTGGCGGTGAAGGCCATCGTGGCGCTGACCGAGTCCGGATCGACCGCGTTGTGGATGAGCCGTCACAACATCGACACGCCGATCTTCGCGCTGACGCCGAGCGTGACGACCCAGCGCAAGGTGGCGCTGTATCGCAACGTGAAGGCCTACAATCTGCTGCAGAAGGCCGGCAGCGCGGAAGTGTTGAAACAGGCCGAGGATCTGCTGGTCGAGTACGGCATCGCCAAGAAGGGTGACATGATCGTCGTCACCTGGGGCGAGCCGATGGGCCAGGTCGGCGGCACCAATGCGCTGAAGATCGTCAAGGTTGGAGAATTTACCAAGTAAGTCCGGTAGCGCCGTCCTCGCGGAACGAGGACGGCATTGCTCCGGCAACCAGGTTTTTTTATTGTTTGGAGTATTACCATGTCCCTCGTATCCATGCGTCAACTGCTGGACCACGCCGCTGAAAACGGCTATGGCATCCCTGCGTTCAACGTCAACAACCTGGAGCAGGTGCAGGCCATCATGGCCGCCGCCGACGCCCTGAACGCCCCGGTCATCATGCAGGCCTCGGCCGGCGCCCGCAAATATGCCGGCGAAGCCTTCCTGCGCCACCTGATCGACGCCGCCGTCGAAGCCTACCCGCACATCCCGGTCGTCATGCACCAGGACCACGGCCAGTCGCCGGCCGTCTGCATGGCCGCGATCCGCTCCGGCTTCACCTCGGTGATGATGGACGGCTCGCTGGAAGCGGACGGCAAGTCGGTCGCCTCCTACGACTACAACGTCGAAGTGTCGCGCGAAGTGGTCAAGTTCTCGCACGCCATCGGCGTCACCGTCGAGGCGGAACTGGGCGTGCTCGGTTCGCTGGAAACCATGAAGGGCGACAAGGAAGACGGCCACGGCGCTGACGGCACCATGACCCGCGAACAGCTGCTGACCGACGTGGCCCAGGCCGCCGACTTCGTGCAGCGCACCCAGTGCGACGCGCTGGCCATCGCCATCGGCACCTCGCACGGCGCCTACAAGTTCACCCGCAAGCCGACCGGCGACATCCTGGCCATCGACCGCATCAAGGAAATCCACGCCCGCATCCCCAACACCCACCTGGTGATGCACGGTTCGTCGTCGGTGCCGCAGGAACTGCTGGCCATCATCCGCGAGTTCGGCGGCGACATGAAGGAAACCTACGGCGTGCCGGTCGAAGAGATCCAGGAAGGCATCCGTCACGGCGTGCGCAAGATCAACATCGACACCGACATCCGCCTGGCCATGACCGCCGCCGTGCGTCAGTTCATGTTCCAGAACCCATCGAAATTCGATCCACGCGACTTCCTCAAGCCGGCCCGCGCCGCCGCCGAGCAGGTCGTGCGCGCCCGCTTCCAGGCCTTCGGCTGCGAAGGCCAGGCGTCGAAGATCAAGGTCATCCCGATGGAAAAAATGGCCGAGCGCTACAAGGCCGGCGAGCTGTCCCAGATTGTGAAGTAAAATTCTGTTTTGGAACGGACTGGTTCTTTCGGGAACCGGTCCATCTCTCTTGACCGGCTAGCAAGGTTTTCCCTGCGCCGGTTTTCGCTTTTCTATACCGCTAGTCTATCCACCTCCCGCTATGAACAGCCTTTACCAGACCTCCATCAAGTCCCTGCCACTCCTCGGCCACGGCAAAGTCCGCGACAACTACGCTGTCGGCGACGACAAAATTCTGATCGTCACCACCGACCGCCTGTCGGCCTTCGACGTCGTCATGAACGAGCCTATCCCCGGCAAGGGCATGGTCCTGAACCAGATGAGCGATTTCTGGTTCGAGAAGCTCGGCCACATCGTGCCGAACCACCTGACCGGCGTGGCGCCGGAATCCGTGGTGGCCGCCGACGAAGTCGAGCAGGTCAAGGGCCGCGCCGTGGTCGCCAAGCGCCTGAAGCCGATCATGGTCGAGGCGGTGGTGCGCGGCTACATCATCGGTTCGGGCTGGAAGGATTACCAGGACACCGGCAGCATCTGCGGCATCAAGCTGCCAGCCGGCCTGCAACAGGCCGAGAAGCTGCCGGAGCCGCTGTTCACCCCGGCCGCCAAGGCCGACCTGGGCGAGCACGACGAGAACATCAGCTTCGCTGAAATGGAAAGCCGCATCGGCGCCGAGCTGGCCGCCAAGATGCGCGACGTCAGCATCGCGCTGTACAAGGCCGCCGCCGACTACGCCGCCACGCGCGGCATCATCATCGCCGACACCAAGTTCGAATTCGGCCTGGACGAAAACGGCGTCATGCACCTGATGGACGAAGTGCTGACCGCCGACTCGTCGCGCTTCTGGCCAGCCGATTCGTACAAGCCGGGCATGTCGCCGCCGTCGTTCGACAAGCAGTTCGTGCGCGACTACCTGGAAACCCTGACCTGGGGCAAAACCGCACCGGCGCCGGCGCTGCCCGCCGACGTCATCGACAAGACCCAGGCCAAGTACTTCGAAGCCATCGAGCGCCTGACCGGCCAGAAGCTGAAGGCCTGATATGAGCGAGCAGAACAAGCCACTGGTCGGCGTCATCATGGGTTCGTCGTCGGACTGGGACGTGATGCAGAACGCGGTCGCCATCCTCAAGCAGTTCGGCGTGCCGTTTGAAGCGCAAGTCATTTCCGCGCACCGCATGCCGGACGAGATGTACGCCTACGCCAAGAGCGCCCGCGCGCGCGGCCTGCGCGCCATCATCGCCGGCGCCGGCGGCGCCGCCCACCTGCCTGGCATGGTGGCCGCGATGACCATCGTGCCGGTGCTGGGCGTGCCCGTGCCGTCCAAGTACCTGCGCGGCGAGGATTCGCTGCTGTCCATCGTGCAGATGCCCAAGGGCGTGCCGGTGTCGACCTTCGCCATCGGCGAGGCCGGCGCCGCCAACGCCGCGCTGACGGCGGTCGCCATGATCGCCGCCACCGACGGCGCGCTGGCCGACAAGCTGGAAGCGTTCCGCGTCTCGCAAACCGATGCCGCCAAGGCCATGACTTTACCGCTTGAATAAATGAGTAAACAGTTTTCATCATTTCTGCCCGCCGCCAATCCGCCAGCCTGGCTGGGCGTGATGGGCGGCGGCCAGCTCGGCCGCATGTTCGCCCAGGCCGCGCAAAGCATGGGCTACCAGGTGGCCGTGCTGGAACCGGCCGACGATTGTCCTGCCGGCCAGGTCGCGCAGCGCCTGGTCAACGCCGGCTACAGCGATGCCGCCGGCCTCGACGCGCTGGCCGCGCAATGCCTGGCCGTCACCACCGAATTCGAGAACGTGCCGGCCGACAGCCTGTCGCGCCTGGCGCAACAGGTGTTCGTCGCGCCGAACGCGCATGGCGTCTCGGTGGCGCAGGACCGCATCGCCGAGAAACGCTTCTTTGTCGATTGCGCGCCCAAGTCGGGCGTGATGCCGGCGCCGCACAAGGTGATCGCCTCGCATGCGGACATCGACGCCATTGGCGACGACCTGCTGCCCGGCATCCTGAAGACCGTTCGCATGGGCTACGACGGCAAGGGCCAGGTGCGCGTGCGCAGCCGCGAGGATGTGCGCGCCGCCTTCGACGGCATGGACGGCGTGACCTGCCTGCTGGAGAAGATGCTGCCGCTGGCCTACGAGGTCTCGGTGCTGACCGCGCGCGGCGCCGACGGCGAATCGGTGGTGTATCCGATCGCCGAGAACGTCCACCGCGACGGCATCCTGTTCACCACCACCGTACCCGGCCCGAACGTGTCCGACGCCAGCGCCAAAGAGGCGCAGCAGGCCGCGCAAGCCATCGTTGCCGAGCTGGGTTATGTCGGCGTGCTGTGCATCGAATTCTTCGTGCTCACCGACGGCAGCCTGGTGGTCAACGAGATGGCGCCGCGTCCGCACAACAGCGGTCACTACACGATGGACGCCTGCGTCACCAGCCAGTTCGCGCAGCAGGTGCGCGCGATGGCGCGCCTGCCGCTGGGCGACGTGCGCCAGCATTCGCCGGCCGTGATGCTCAACATCTTGGGCGATGTCTGGTTCACCGACGACAGCGACGCCACGCGCGAACCGGCCTGGGACCAGGTGCTGGCGCTGCCGGGCGCCTGCCTGCATTTGTACGGCAAGGACGATCCGCGCCGCGCCCGCAAGATGGGCCACCTGACCTTCATCGCGCCGACCCTGGCGCAGGCGCAGCAGCAGCTCGACGCCGCTTGCGTGATCCTGGGTATCGAGAAGGCGGCACCGTGAAGCAGCAGCCCGCAACGGTAGCCGACCACGCCGCCATCGCGGCGGCGGCGGCGATCCTGGAGGAGGGCGGCCTGGTGGCCTTCCCCACCGAGACCGTCTACGGCCTGGGCGCGGACGCCGAAAACCCGGCTGCCGTGGCCCGCATCTACGAGGCCAAGGGCAGACCCAACGACCATCCGGTGATCGTGCACGTCGCCCCCGGCGCCGACCTGGACTACTGGGTCACCGACATCCCGCCGCAGGCGCGCCAGCTGGTGGCCGCCTTCTGGCCGGGTCCGCTGACCTTGATCCTGAAACGCGCCAGCCACATCCCCGACGCCGTCTCCGGCGGCCAGGACACGGTCGGCATCCGCTGCCCGTCGCATCCGGTCGCGATCGCCCTGCTGAGCGCCTTCAAGGGCGGCAAGGGCGGGGTGGCGGCGCCGTCCGCCAACAAGTTCGGCAACGTCAGCCCGACCACCGCGCAGCATGTGCGCGACGAGTTCGGCCTGGACGCGCACGACGACGGCGCCACCGACGGCGAAGCCTGCAGCGGCGCGCTGCTGAGCACGGTGCTCGAGGGCGGCGCCAGCCAGGTCGGCATCGAATCGACCATCGTCGACCTGTCGCGCCTGGCCACGCACGGCCCGGTGCTGCTGCGTCCCGGCCACATCAGCGCGCAGCAGATCGCCGACGTGATCGGCGCCATGCCGGCCGCGCCGGACCAGGCCGCGCCGCGCGCCTCCGGCACGCTGGAGTCGCACTATGCGCCGCGCACCCCGGTCACCATGCTGGAGCAGGCCGAGCTGACGGCCGCGCTGGCGCAGTTGCAGGCGCGCGGCGTCAAGGTGGCGCTGATCGGCCACGCCTTGCCGGCCCTGCCGCCACTGCCGCAGCAAAGGCTGCCGGCCGACCCGGCCGGCTACGCCTACGGCCTGTACGCCGCGCTGCGCGACATGGACCAGACCGGCTCCGACCTGATCCTGGTGGAGACCCCGCCGCAGGGCGCGGAATGGCTGGGCGTCAACGACCGCCTGCGCCGCTCGGTGTTCGGCTCGGCCGGCGTGATCGCGTCCCTGCTGAAAAAATAAGCGCTGCGGCATCGCAACAAGCTGGTGCGGTTTAATTGCTTATCTGCTAAGATGAGGTGTTGCCGGTCGCCATAAACCGCCCGGCGACCTTGACCTTCCAGCAGAGGCCGCCTTGGCGCCCTGCACCTTTTTCAAGGATGCGCTATGCACAACGCCGCTCGTTACTCATTGATTTCCCTTGCCGTCCTGCTGGCCTCCTGCGGCGGTGGCGGCGGTTCGTCCGGCGACCATACCGGCGGCAACGTGGTGACCCAGCCGCCCGTGACCCAGCTGCGCGGCGTGCCGATCGGCAGCGCCACGCTGGTGCCGGCCGTGCTCGCCGGCGGCGCCAGCGTCGACACCGTCGATCCGGCCGCCATGCTCAAGCTGGTCGAGTCCTCGTTCAGCTTCGGCAGCGCCGTCACCGGCACGCCGACCTGCGCCGTGACCACCTACACGCTCAAGTACCATACCGTCGATGCGCTGGCGGCCGACACCGACGCCAGCACCGCCATCATGGTGCCGTCCGGCAGCAACGCGGCCTGCCAGGGCGGCCGTCCGGTGATGCTGTACGCGCACGGCACCTCGGCGCTCAAGACCACCGACATGGCCAAGCTGTCCGGCACCGAGGCGCAGCTGGTGGCGTCGATGTTCGCGGCCCAGGGCTACATCGTGGTGGCGCCGAACTACGCCGGCTACGCCGGTTCCTCGATGGCCTACCACGCCTACCTGGACGCCGGGCAGCAGTCCAACGACATGATCGACGCCCTGCGCGCCGCCCGCAGCGTGTTCGCCGCCATCGGCGCGGGCGCGTCCGGCCGGCTGATGGTGAGCGGTTACTCTCAGGGCGGCTTCGTGGCGCTGGCCACCCAGCGGGCGATGCAGACCACGTATGCGGGGGAGTTCACGGTCACGGCGGCGGCGCCGATGTCCGGCCCGTACGCGCTGCTGCAGTTCGGCGACGCCATCTTCAACGGCGCGCCGACGGTCGGCTCCAGCGGCTTCATGCCGATGCTGATCAACGCCGGCCAGCGCGCCGGCGCCGGCATCTACGCCAGCCTGGACGAGGTGTACGAAGCCAAGTACGCCTCCGGCATCGACACGCTGCTGCCGGGCACGCAAAGCCTGGGCGCGCTGGTCGCCGCCGGCAAGCTGCCCAACGATGTGCTGTTCGCCCAGGATTCGCTGCCGCAGGCGGCCGGCTACGCGTCCTACTTCGGCGCCGACCATTTGCTCAAGACCAGCTACCGCAATGGGTATCTGGCCGACCTCAGGGACCACCCGTGCAACGTCAGCGACAGCGCGCCGCTGGGCTGCGCGCCGGCCCAGCCCTTGCGCAAGTGGCTGCTGAAGAACGACCTGCGCACCTACACGCCGACCGCGCCGCTGTTCCTGTGCGGCGGCAACCAGGACCCGGTGGTGCCCTTTGCCAATACCGACGCCACCGCCGCCTATTTCCGCGCCCAGTCCGTGGCGCCCGGCGTGCTGACCGTGCTGGACGTCGACGACTCGTCGCTGCTGGGCCCCTACGCCAGCACCCGCGTCGAATTCGCCGCCGCCAAGCAGGTGCTGCGCCTGTCCGTGCTCAACAGCACCGGCTCGGCCGCGGCGGCCAACCAGGCGGTCAGCGACAGTTACCATGCCGGCCTGGTGGCGCCATTCTGCCTGCGCGAGGCAAGAAAATTCTTCGATTCTGCACCAGCGAGGTGAAAACGATTTGATGTAAGTTGACTCTATGAAAATACGGCCGAGCAATCGTTCTTTTTTGCCACAAACGCGCGGGATTTTAAGTGCTTCCCTATACATCCGCGTATAACGCTGGCATATTAGTTGGGTTGCGAATAGCACGGCCGTTCGTATCATATATAAAAAAATTTTCTAGGAGACAACATGCGTCATACCAAATTTGCACTTGCTGCAATGACCCTGGCCGTCCTTGCGGGTTGCGGCGGAACCGATCCCAAGCCCGGCGATCAAACCATCAAAGTCAAGTACAGCAGCCAGGTATCGTTTGGCGACAGCCTGTCCGACGTCGGCTCCTACGCCGTCGGCACGGTGGCCCTGCTCAAGGGCGGCAAATTTACTATCAATGGCGACAACACCGCGGTCGCGTCCACGCTGACCGGCAAGAACTGGACCGAACTGGTTGCCGCCCAGCTGGGCGTGGCTGCGCCGTGCGCGGCCCTGACCGGCCTCGACGGCGACGCCAGCAAAGGCTTCTCGGTGCCGCAGGTGGCCCACGCCGGCTGCTACGGCTACGCCCAGGGCGGCGCGCGCGTGACCAACCCGGTCGGCCCCGGCAACAAGCTCACCGGCAGCCCGCTGGGCGCGCTGACCATCCCGGTGGCGACCCAGATCGCCAACCACCTGAAAGCTGTCGGCGGCAAGTTCAAGGGCGATGAAATGGTGTTCGTCATGGCCGGCGGCAACGACGCGCTGTTCCTCCTCACCAAGCTGAGCAGTGACGCGACGGCGGCCGGCACCGCCGCCGGCGGCGCCGCCTACGTGACCAGCCTGGTCGGCCAGCTGGCCGCCGGCGCCACCGATCCGGCCAGCGCCGCCGCCGCCATCGGCCTGGCCGCGCAGACGGAAGCGGCCCGCCCGGGCAGCACCCAGACCAGCATCACCCAGGTCGCGGTCGGCACCGCCGCCGTTCAGCCGGGCAATTCGGCAGTCGCCTCGCAGACGGTGTGGGGACCGATGGTCGCCAAGGCCACCACCGACGCCACCGCCGCCGGCGCCAAGGCCGGCGCCGACTATGCCGCCGCCCACGGCCCCGAGCTGGTCGCCGCCATGACCACCGCCGGCACCGAACTGGCCAACCTGGTCAAGACGCAGCTTGTCGCCAACGGCGCCAACTATGTCACCGTCAACAACCTGCCGGACGTGGCCACCACGCCGTCGGGCCGCGCCAAGCCGGCCACCCAGCCGCTGATCAACGCCATGGTGAGCGCCTTCAACGGCGCGCTGAGCACCGGCCTGGCATCGGAGTCCAAGGTGCTGATCGTCGACGTGTTCGCCGTCAGCCACGACCAGGCCACCAACCCCGGCCCGTACGGCCTGACCAACGTGGAGGAGACCGCTTGCGACCTGAGCGCCGCCAAGAACCCGCTGGCCAGTTCGCTGGTGTGCAACGCCGGCAACCTCAAGGCGGGCGACGTCAGCCACTGGTCCTTCGCCGACGAGGTCCATCCGACGCCGTTCAACAACCTGCTGCTGGCGCGCTATGTGGCCGAGAAGCTGGTGGTCAAGGGCTGGCTGTAATTCAGTCGTCGCAGGCAGCCGCCGCCCGCGGGCGGGCGGCTGCCGGACTCACAACACAATAAATCAGGAGACGATATGAAGAACACGGTAAAACTGCTGGCGCTGGCCGCCGCAATGACGGTGGCGTCGGCCGCATCGGCGCAACAATCGGCCGGCACCTGGCTCGGCACGCTGGGCATCAACAAGATCACCCCGAAAGTCGACTCGGGCGACGTGTCGGCGCCGGCGCTGCCGGGCACCAAGGCCGACGTCGGCTCGGACACCAAGCCGCGCTTCACGATCGCCTACATGGTGACCGACAACGTCGCCGCCGAGCTGGACCTGGGCCTGCCGTACAAGCATGACCTGATCGGCGCCGGTTCGATCCAGGGCACGGGCAAGGTGGGCACCTCGGAGGTGCTGCCGCCGACCGCCTTCGTGCAGTACCGCTTCCTGCCGGCCAATGCGAAGTTCCGGCCGTACGTGGGCCTGGGCCTGACCTACGCGATGTTCCAGAAGGAGACCGGCTCCGGCCAGCTGACCGCGCTGCTCAACACCGGCGGCCCCGGCACCACCTTCAAGCTGGACGACAAGTGGGCCATGAGCTACCAGATCGGCGGCACCATGAAGATCAACGAGAAGTGGTTCATCGACGCCACCGTCATCAAGACCAAGCTCAAGACCGTGGTGCACTTCTCGACCGGCCAGGTGCAGGACGTGCGGCTCGATCCGCTGGCCGTCAGCGTCAGCGTGGGCTACAACTTCAAGGGCTTCTAGTCCGTAGGGGCGTAAAAAAACCGCTGCGGCCGCAAGGCCCAGCGGTTTTTTTTACGCCCCTGGTGCTTACTGGAAGGCCTGGATGCCGGTCTGGGCGCGGCCCAGGATCAGCGCGTGGATGTCGTGCGTGCCCTCGTAGGTGTTGACCACCTCCAGGTTGACCATGTGGCGGATGATGCCGAACTCGTCCGAGATGCCGTTGCCGCCCAACATGTCGCGCGCGACGCGGGCGATGTCCAGCGACTTGCCGCAGGAATTACGCTTCATCATCGAGGTGATTTCCACCGCCGCCGTGCCGGCGTCCTTCATGCGGCCCAGCTGCAGGCAGCCCTGCAGGCCCAGCGTGATCTCGGTCTGCATGTCGGCCAGCTTCTTCTGCACCAGCTGGTTGGCGGCCAGCGGACGGCCGAACTGGTGGCGGTCCAGCACGTACTGGCGCGCCGTGTGCCAGCAGGCCTCGGCCGCGCCCAGCGCGCCCCAGGCGATGCCGTAGCGCGCCGAGTTCAGGCAGGTGAACGGACCCTTCAGGCCGCGCACGTCCGGGAAGGCGTTCTCTTCCGGGCAGAACACGTTGTCCATCACGATCTCGCCGGTGACCGAGGCGCGCAGGCCGAACTTGCCGTGGATGGCGGGCGCGCTCAGGCCGGCCATGCCTTTTTCCAGCACGAAGCCGCGGATCGCACCCTCGTCGTCCTTGGCCCAGACCACGAACACGTCGGCCACGGGCGAGTTGGTGATCCACATCTTGGCGCCGGTCAGCGCATAGCCGCCCGCCACCTTCTTGGCGCGGGTGATCATCGAGCCCGGATCGGAGCCGTGGTTCGGTTCGGTCAGGCCGAAGCAGCCTATCCACTCGCCGGTGGCCAGCTTGGGCAGGTATTTCTGCTTCTGCGCCTCGGTGCCGAACTCGTAGATCGGCACCATCACCAGCGACGACTGCACGCTCATCATCGAGCGGTAGCCCGAGTCGATGCGCTCGACCTCGCGCGCGATCAGGCCGTAGGCCACGTAGTTCAGGCCGGGGCCGCCGTACTGTTCCGGAATGGTCGGGCCCAGCAGGCCCAGTTCGCCCATCTCGCGGAAGATCGAGGTGTCCATCTTCTCGTGGCGGAAGGCGTCCAGGATGCGCGGCGCCAGCTTGTCCTGGCAATACGCGGCGGCGGCGTCGCGCACCATGCGCTCGTCGTCGGTCAGTTGCTGGTCCAGCAGCAGGGGATCATCCCAGTGGAATTGGGCGCGGGCTTGGCTCATAGTGGTCTCTCATTATGAAAATTGGTGAAGGCTGCCCGCATTCTATGCCGCGGCCACCGGAACGGCTTTTCTAATGGCGACACCAATTTCCGTTTTTAGCCCAGGCCGCCGAACTGGCCGCCGTGGAAAATCAGCGGCGGCGACGGCGAGAACTCGCACAACTCGACCTCGCCGACGAAGATCACGTGGTCGCCCTCCGGGTAGCGGCTGCGGTTGTGGCATTCGAACCAGGCCGAGGCGCCCTTGAGGATGGGCTGGCCGGTGCGCGACAGCTCGTACTCGGTGTTTTCCCACGGGTCGATGCCGCGCGTGGCGAACTGCTTGGCCAGGTGGGCCTGGCCGGCCGACAGCACGTTGATGACGTAGTGCGAGTTGCCGGTGAAGATGGGCATGCTGTTGGCCGTGGTGGCCAGGCTCCACAGCACCAGCGGCGGATCGAGCGACACCGAGTTGAAGGAGCTGGCCGTCAGGCCGCGGAAGCTGCCGTCCGCCAGCCGGGTGGTGATGACGGTGACGCCGGTGGCGAACTGGCCCAGCGCCTGGCGGAAATGGCTGGTGTCGAAGGGGCGCTTGGAGGCGCGGGGGGAACGAGTGTGCATGGTGGACCTGTGACTTTTCAGCCATTATGCCAAAGTTTACCGTGCGATAGCGTATTGCCCTGGTTTGCGTTACAGTGAACCCGTGGGCATTCTTCTACGCGGGGGAGTCATGACGAGTCAGTCCGCGCCGGGCACGGCGCTCGAAACAGCGTATCTGGGCGGCGGCTGCTTCTGGTGCACCGAGGCCGTGTTTGCGCGGGTCAAGGGCGTTGTTCGTGTCGAGTCCGGCTATGCCGGCGGCCACCAGCCCGATCCCACCTACGAGCAGGTGTGCGCCGGCGGCACCGGCCACGCCGAGGTGGTGAAATTGCAATTCGATCCCGCCGTCATCGGTTTCCGCGACCTGCTGGAAATCTTCTTCACCATCCACGACCCCACCACCCTGAACCGCCAGGGCAACGACGTCGGCACCCAGTACCGCTCGGTGATCTTCCACCAGTCGCCGCAGCAGGAGGCCACGGCGCGCCAGGTGATCGCGCAGATGGCCGGGGTGTGGGACGCGCCCATCGTCACCGAGCTGGCGCCGCTGACGACCTGGTATCCGGCCGAGCCCTACCACCAGGACTACTTCAGCCAGCATCCGCTGCAAAGCTACTGCGCCTTCGTGGTGGCGCCCAAGGTGGCCAAGTTCAAGAGCATCTACGCGCAGCGCCTGAAATAACGGCGGCGGCGCGGCCGCCGGCAAGCCGCGCCTACGTGGCGTTGAAGGAGCCGACCGGCGGCGCCGAAGCCGTGAGCGCACCGCCGTCCTCCTGTAGCAGCGAGAAAGCGGGCACGCCGTCGGCGGTGAACGCATAGTGCGCGCCGGCGGGGCCGGCGCCGGCCGGATACATGTGCCGGCGCGACCACGGCAGCGCCGCGCTGCGCTGGCCCGCCTTGCGGCCGACGATCTGGTACAGGCTGATCCAGTCCTGCTCGAAGGCGTAGCAGCAGCCGGCCAGGTAGACGTGCCAGATGCGGTAGCGCTTGTCGCCGGCCAGCGCGCGCACGCGCTCGGTGTGGGCCTCGAAGTTGTCGGTCCAGATGGCGCAGGTGCGGGCGTAGTGGCGGCGCAGGTTTTCCACGTCGCTCACCTCCAGTTTGCCCTGCTGCATGGCCTTGAGCACATGGCCGATGTGCGCCAGCTCGCCCTGCGGGAACACGTACTTGTCGATGAACTCGCCGCCGCCGTAGGGCGTCTCGCCGTTGTCCGGGTCGGTGGTGGTGATGCCGTGGTTCATCACCACGCCGTCCGGCGCCAGCAGCTGGTGGATGGCGGCGAAATATTCCGGCAGGTGCTTGACGCCCACGTGCTCGAACATGCCGACGCTGGTGATGCGGTCGAACTGGCCGCGCACGTCGCGGTAGTCCTGCAGCCGGATCTCGACCAGGTGTTCCAGCCCGGCCTGGCGCACGCGCTCCTTGGCCAGCGCGAACTGGTTTTCCGACAGCGTGACGCCGACGCAGCGCGCGCGGTACTGCTGCGCGGCGCGGATCACCAGCGCGCCCCAGCCGCAGCCGATGTCGAGCAGCGTCTGGTTCGGCTTGAGCTCGATCTTGCGCAGGATGTGGTCGATCTTCTTGGCCTGCGCGGTGGCCAGGTCCTCGTCGCCGTGCTCGAAGTAGGCGCAGGAATACACCATGGCCGGATCGAGGAACTGCTGGTAGAACTCGTTGGAGACGTCGTAGTGGTAGCGGATCGCCTCGGCGTCCTGGCGCTTGTTGTGGCCTATGCTGCGCGCGATGCGGGAGAACTTGCCCTCGGCCTTGAGCGTGGTGCGCGCCAGCGCGTTGACCACGGCGATCATGTCGTGCGCGCGCCCCCTGACCTCGATCGCGCCCTCGACGTAGGCCGCGCCCAGGTTGGACAGCGAGGGCGTGAGCAGGTAGCGCGCGGCCGACACAGTGGGCAGCCGTATCGTCACGCGCGGCGTCTCGCTGGAGAAGTCGACATGCTGGCCGTTCCACAGTTCGATGCGCAGGGGCAGGGCGATTTGCCGGCGGATGCCGGCGATCCAGCTGCTGAGACGGTTTTGTACGAACACGACACACCTCCGAGTCCAAATGAAAAGACCACCGCATGCGATGGTCCGGTGTGTGTGGCCGTGTCTGGCCCGTGGCGCTCCGCTTACGGCTGCAGGCGCTCCTTCACCCAGCTACCATCTGCTTGTTTCAGATACACGATCCGGTCGTGGAAGCGCGAACGGCGCCCTTGCCAGAACTCGATGCGCACCGGATCGAGGCGATAGCCGCCCCAGTGTTCCGGCCGCACCGGATGCTCGCCGCTGACGGCGGCGGCCGCATCGTAATTGGCTTCCAGCTGCTCCCGGTTGGCGATGCGCGCGCTCTGTTGCGAAGCGATCGCGGCGATCTGGCTCTTCACCGGCCGGCTGTAAAAATACTTGTCGCTTTCCTCGACCGACGTCTTGACCACCGTGCCCTCGATGCGCACCTGGCGTTCCAGCTCGCTCCAGAAGAATAGCAGCGCGGCGTGCGGGTTGTCGCCCAGTTGCCGGCCCTTCTGGCTGTCGTAGTTGGTGTACCAGGTGAAGCCGCGCGCGTCGTACTGCTTGATCAGCACGATGCGCGAACTGGGCTTGCCCTGCGCGTCCACCGTGGCCACGCTCATCGCGTTCGGCTCGTTGACCTTGGCGTGCAGCGCTTCCTCAAACCATTTTCCGAACTGGGCGATCGGATCGTCCAGCACCTCGTGTTCCGTCAAACTGGCGCGGCCGTAATCGAGGCGCAGGTCCGCCAGCACCACGCCGTCGGCCACCTTGTCGGAGACCGCCACCTGCTGGCGCTCCGGCACCTGGCTTTGCGGCAGGTCGGGGGCGATGCCGCGCCGCGCCTGCATCGCGCTGCCCAGTTGCGCCATCTGCTCGTGGCTGAACAGGCGCTTGGCCATCGGCGCGATATTCGTTTCCTCGGTGGCCATGTGGGCCGCGTAGGCGTCGCAGAAGCTTTGTACCTGTTCGGCCGACAGCGCCGCGCCCTGGCCGTTGGCAATTTGCTCAAGTTGAGAATTGATTATATGCCAGTCCCGGTCCATTTGCTGGTGGTCGGCCAGGATGGCGGGCACCAGCGCGGACAGCAGCACGGCGTCGGCGTCGCGCGCGGTGGCCTGCAGCATCGGCATCAGGTTCTGTTCCTCGTCCTCGTGGTGCAGCGGGGCGGCGTGGTTGAAATATTTTTGCACCGCGTGCGCGGCCTTCCGGGCGTCGGCGTCGGCGCCGTGCCCGGGCAGGTAGGTCACCAGCTTTTGCAGGGTCTCGAGCTGCTTGCGTATGCGGTCGTGGCAATGTTTCAAGACAGCTATCGGCTGGCTGAAATCGGGGGCGGTGTCGAACAGTGTATGACTCATGGAGGGCGCTCGGGCTAGGGGAGAAAGTCATTCTAAAAGATTTTTTGCGGCAGCGTCCGTTAAAATGGCGGGATGAACTCCCTTGCACCCACCCCATTCGACGATGTCGACTTCGAGCGCCGCTTCGGCGGCATCGCCCGCCTCTATGGCGAACGCGCGCTGGCGCGCTTCCGCACGGCCCACGTGTGCGTGGTCGGCACCGGCGGCGTCGGCTCGTGGATCGTCGAGGCGCTGGCCCGCAGCGCCATCGGCCGGCTCACGCTAATTGATCTGGATAACGTCGCCGAGTCCAACATCAACCGCCAGATCCAGGCCCTGAGCGGCACCGTCGGCCAGGCCAAGATCGCCGCGCTGGCCGAGCGCATCGCGCAGATCAACCCGTTCTGCGTGGTGAACCAGATCGAGGACTTCGTCACGCCGGACAACCTGGACCAGATGCTGGGCGCCGGCCAGTACGATTTCGTGGTCGACGCCATCGACAGCGTGGCGGCCAAGGCGGCGATGATCGCCTGGTGCCGCCGGCACGCCATGCCCCTGATCATCATCGGCAGCGCCGGCGGCCAGACCGACCCGACCCAGATCGCCGTGCGCGACCTGGCGCGCACCGAGCAGGAGCCGCTGCTGAAAAAGGTGCGCAAGGTCCTGCGCAGCCAGTACGGCTATCCGCGCGGCGAGAAGACCAAGTTCCACGTCGACGCGGTGTTCTCGATGGAGCCGCTGAAGTTTCCGGAGACGGGCGAGGTGTGCGCGGTGGACGGCGACGAGCGCGCCGGCGGCGTGACCGGCCTCAATTGCGCCGGCTTCGGTTCGGCCATGGTGGTCACGGCCAGCTTCGGCATGGTGGCGGCCAGCCGCGTGCTGCGCCACCTGGCCGACGGCGCGCAAGCGCAGGACGAAACGATTTAGATTTTATCCAGCGGGCGGGGCGGGTTTGCTATCATGGTGCGCGCTGGCACGGGGAGCGTGCCACCCACAGACCTGATCGAAAGAAGAAAACATGATCCGTAGTTCCGTACTCGTAGCAATGCTGTGCGCGCTGGCGGCCTCCGCGGCCCAGGCGCAGACCCCGGTGGCCCCGGCCGACGTGCCGCCGCCGCCACCGCTGGTGGTTGGTTCGGCCACGCCCGGCCCGGCCGCCGAGCAGCTGATCGTCACCGACACCAAGATCGGCACCGGCAAGGAAGCGACCACCGGTTCCACCGTCTACATGCACTACTCGGGCTGGCTGTACCGTCCGCTGGCCAAGGCCATGCACGGCAAGCTGTTCGACTCGTCGATCCCGCGCGGCGAGCCGCTGGACTTCGTGCTGGGCGCCGGCCGCGTCATCAAGGGCTGGGACCAGGGCATCCAGGGCATGAAGGTGGGCGGCAAGCGCACGCTGATTATTCCGTCGGAGCTCGCATACGGCTCACGTCCGACGCCGGGCAGCGGCATTCCGCCGAATTCCGCGCTGATCTTCGACGTCGAGCTGGTGGACGTGAAATAATCGGCGCAAACAAGCGTAGACTGGAACCTCCGTCCCACCTCGGAGGTTTTCCATGAAGATTGCCAACGACGTCACCGAACTGATAGGCCGCACCCCGCTGGTGCGCCTGAACCGCTTGAACAAAGGCAGCACCGCCCAGGTGCTGGTCAAGCTCGAATACTGCAACCCGGCCCACAGCGTGAAAGACCGCATCGGCCTGTCGATGATCGAGGCGGCCGAGGCGGCCGGCCAGATCCGTCCCGACACCGTCATCCTCGAGCCGACCAGCGGCAACACCGGCATCGCGCTGGCGATGGTGTGCGCCGCGCGCGGCTACCGCTGCACCCTGGTCATGCCCGACACCATGAGCCGCGAGCGGCGCATGCTGCTGCGCGCCTACGGCGCCGAGCTGGTGCTCACGCCGGGCGCCGAGGGCATGCTGGGCGCGATCCGCAAGGCCGAGGAGCTGGCCGAGCGCGATCCGCGTTACCTGATGCCGCAGCAGTTCAACAATCCCGCCAATCCCGAGGTGCACCGCCGCACCACGGCCGAGGAGATCTGGGCCGACACCGACGGCCGGGTCGACATCCTGGTGGCCGGCGTGGGCACCGGCGGCACGATCACCGGCGTGGGCGAGGTGATCAAGGCGCGCAAGCCGGAGTTCCGCTGCATCGCGGTGGAGCCGGAGGCGTCGCCGATGCTGGCCAAGGGCGTCAAGGGGCCGCATCCGATCCAGGGCATAGGCGCGGGCTTTGTTCCGGCCGTGCTCAACACCAAGGTGTACGACGAGATCATCGGCGTGAAGAACGACGATGCGTTCGCGACCGCGCGGCTGGCGGCCAGCCAGGAGGGGCTGCTGGTGGGGATCTCCTCCGGCGCCGCGCTGTGGGCGGCGCTGCAGGTGGCGCGGCGGCCGGAGAACGCGGACAAGATCATCGTGACGATCATCCCGTCCTTCGGCGAGCGCTACCTGAGCACGCCGTTGTACGCCAATCTGGCGGATTGAAACTGCTTTGCTTTGGGATATAGATGCGTATACTTTCCGCGATTTTCCTGCTGGTCTGCGCTTCAGTACGCGCGGAGACTTGTCAAAAATATGATGCGGCCAATGTCGAGCTCACCGGTCGGGTTCGGGTCGAGACGTTTTTCGGCCCGCCCAACTACGGCGAGTCGCCAGAAACCGATTCTAAGGAACGGCAGGCGATTCTTCATTTGGACCGGCCGATTTGCACTGTTGCCTCGGCCGATAGTCCTGCGGAGGAACGTCAAATCGATGTGACGCTGGTTCCTATGGGGGGCCTCAGTCTTGCGCCGTTTGTTGGCAAGCCGGTGACCGTAAAGGGAAAGCTCTTCCACGCCATCACTGGCCATCACCACACCAATGTCCTGATATCGATTGATACCGCTCCACAAATAGCCGGAAAATAATTGAAAGCGGTCTGGAGCGCCGAGACGCCCCTACGTGCATAGCTTAGTGCGGCTGTTCCTGCAGGCTGCACTCGTGCGCGGTGGTGCCCAGGCGCACCTGCAGCGTGCTGTGGTCGATCGAGAACTGCTCCTTGAGCTGCGCGCTGATGGCGTCCATCGCGGCGTCGCCCGGATGGCCGGCCGGCGTCACCAGCTGCGCCGTCAGCGCGTTCTCGGTGGTGCTCATCGACCAGATGTGGACGTCGTGCACGTCGCTCACGCCGGGCTGCGCGCGCAGGAATTGTTCGACTTCGGCGTGGTCCAGGTTGTCCGGCACGGCGGCCAGCATCATGCGCATCGATTGCTTGAGCAGCGACCAGGTGCTGTAGACGATGATGGCGACGATGACCGCGCTGACCAGCGGGTCCAGCCAGTTCCAGCCGGTGTAGCGCACGATCACGCCGGCCACCAGCACGCCCAGCGAGATGGCGGCGTCGGCCGCCATGTGCAGGTAGGCGCCGCGCACGTTGATGTCGTCCTTGCTGCCGGACATGAACAGCCAGGCCGAGAAGCCGTTGACCAGGATGCCCACGCCGGCCACCACCGACACGGTCAGGCCGGCCACGGGTTCCGGATGCACCAGCTGCTGCACCGCTTCCCACGCGATGGCGCCGCAGGCCGCCATCAGCAGCATGGAGTTGAACAGCGCGGCCAGCATCGAGGTGCTGCGCAGGCCGTAGGTGTAGCGGCCGTTCGGCACGCGCTTGGCCAGGATCGCCGCGCCCCAGGCCAGCATCAGGCCCAGCACATCCGACAGGTTGTGGCCGGCGTCGGCCATTAGCGCGGTGGAGTTGGCCAGGAAGCCGTAGAAGAATTCGATCGCCACGAACGCGGTGTTGAGCACGATGGCGACCGCGAAGGCGCGGCCCATGGTGTTCGGGTCGCCGTGGTGGTGATGGTGGCCGCCATGGCCGTGGTCATGCCCGTGGTCGTGGCCGCATGCCTTGGCTTTGGCCTCGGCCTTGGCCGGCGCGTGGTCGTGGCCGTGATCATGGTCATGGCCGTGGTGGCTGTGGTCATGATCGTGGTCGTGATGGTCGTGGTGCTTGCTCATGCTTCGTGTCCGTTGGAAGGTTCGGCGATATGTTCGAGCATATCGTTGAGTACACCGCTGATGTGGGCGTCGGCGGCGGAATAGAACACTTGCTTGCCCTGGCGCTCGGACTTCACGATGCGCGCCGCGCGCAGCAAACGCAAGTGGTGGCTGACCAGCGAGCTGCTCAGCTCCAGCGAGGAGGCGATGTCGCTGACGGCGATCGGCGCCGTCACGCAGGCCAGCACGATGCGCAGGCGCGTCGGATCGCCCAGCAGATGGAACAGGTCGGCCAGCTGGGCGATCGCGGGATCGCAGTCGGAATAGTCGTGTTGGCAGCTCATAATGCTAACAAGTGAATAGGTGTTCACATGTTAGCACGGATTGGCGGGCGGGGCTATGGCGCGAGCTGCACCACCGCCTTGCCCAGTCCGGCCCCGGCGTCCAGCCAGGCGTGGGCGTTGACGATGTCGTCGAAGGCGAACACCTTGGCCGGGCGGGCGTGGTACTGACCTTGTTCGACCCGCTCGACGATCTCGTGCCACGGCAGCCGGTCCAGCTCGTACCCCGGCGTGCCGAAGGCGAAGCTGCCGAAAAAGCTCAGCTGCACGCCCGGCGGCAGCTGCTGCAGCGGGAGGAAATTGGCCAGCGGTTCCAGCCCGCCGAGGAAGCCGGCCTGGCACACCCGGCCGCCCGGCCGCGCCGCGCAGGCCAGCGAATCGAGCAGGGTGGTGTTGCCGATCAGGTCCAGCACCGCGTCGACGCCGCGCACCGTGCCGGCCAGGACGGGCTGCTCGGCGACGATCTGGCGCGCGCCGTTCTTCGTCAGCACATCGGCCAGCTGCTGCGGGCGGCGCGTGGTGGCGATCACCTGCGCGCCCAGGTGGGCCGCGATGTTGCTGGCCGCCTGGCCCAACGCGGAACTGGCGCCGCGTATCAGCAGCGTCTGGCCGGGACGCAGCGCCAGGTTGTCGTGCAGGCAGGCCCAGGCGGTCGCGTACGATTCCGGGATGGCGGCCAGCCCGGTCCACGGCAGCGTCGAGCGCAGCGGCACCACGTTGGCGGCCGGCACGCACACGTATTCGGCGTAGCTGCCGTTGATGCTGCGGCCCATGCCGCCCATGATGGCGGCCACCGTCTGGCCCGGCAGCAGGCCGGTGCCGGGCGCCTCGGCCACCTCGCCGACGCATTCGATGCCGGTAACCTGGGCGACCTCGCCCCACAAGCCTCGGCGCATATAGCTCTCCGCCCGGTTGAGGCCGAACGCCTTGACGCGGATCAGCACCTGGCCGTCGGCCGGCGCCGGGATCGGCAGCTCCACCAGTTGCAACTGTTCCGGGCCGCCGAAGCGGACGATGTGTATGGCACGCATGGGATGCTCCTTTAAAAATGAACGAAGCCCCACTGTAGAGAGAAACACATTCGGATAAAATTGAATAATTCAGTCCATCTCTGTAGGATTTATGAACACAGTCGGCTTCACCCTGCATGAACTGGCGTGCTTCCTGGCGGTGGCCGAGCTGGGCAGCTTCCAGAAGGCCGCGGCGCGGCTGCACCGTTCGCATCCCAGCGTGTTCGCCGCCGTCGCCAGCCTGGAGCGCCAGCTGGGCCTGGCGCTGTTGGACCGCAGCGGCTATCGCGTCGCCGTCTCCGACGCCGGCCAGGCCTTCGTCGAGCAGGCGCGGCAGCTGCTCGACGGCGCCGGCCAGATGGCGATGCAGGCGCGCCAGATCGCGCAGGGCGAGGAGGTCAAGCTGGCCGTGGTGATCGGCGACCTGTGCCCCTTGCCGGCCACGCTGGGTTTGCTGCGGCGCTTTTTCGCGCAGTGCCCCGGCACCCGGCTGGACCTGCATTTCGAAGCGCTGTCCGGGCCGTGGGAACGGCTGCACAACGGCGAGGCCGACCTGATCTTCCACCATCTCGAACAGGCCGACCTGCGCTTCGAAGCGCGGCCGTGGCGGCGCGTGCGGCTGGTGCCGGTGGTGGCGCCGGGCTTCCTGGATTTCCCGCTGCACGCCGGCATCACGCCCGAGATGATGCGGCCCTACGTGCAGTGCATGATTCGCGACAGCGCACGCGACGGCCCGCCGCGCGACTACTTCGTGGTGGACGGCGCGCGCCGCTGCACCGTGGCCGACCAGTTCATGAAGCGCGAAGTGATCCTGCAGGGCATGGGCTGGGGCCACATGCCCGATTACCTGGTGGACGAGGATCTGGCGCAGGGCCGCTTGCTGTCGCTGGCCGGCAACCATTTCCGCGCAAGCGAACTGGAACTGGTGATCGCGCGCCGCCGCGACACCGCCCACGGCCCGGTCGCCAGCCGGCTGTGGCAGCATCTGCTGGCCGGACTGGCCTAGCCGTCGCGGCCCTGGCGGATGCTGGACACGATCAACTGCTCGTACAAATCGTACTGTCCCGCCGGCAGGACAGGCCGCAGCGTCTGCAGGCTTTTTTCCGCGCCGAACAGCTGCTCGACCATCCAGCCGACCAGATACAGCGCGGCCAGGCAGCCGCCCGCCGTCGCCACGTTGCCGATGCTCATGAGCGGGCGCTCGTCCGGCTCCACGCCGGCCGCGCGCAATGCGCCGCGCGCCTCGGGATGGGTGGCGGCGCGCCGTCCCGGCAGCAGGCCCAGCGCCGCCAGGATGAAGGCGCCGCCGCAGATGGAACCGATCAGCTGCCGGCCCGGGTCCAGCTGGAAGGCCGCCATGAAGTCCGGGTCCGCCAGCGCGGCCGGCACGCCGTCCTTGCCGCTGGCGAACAGCACCACGTCGGCCTGGTTGGCCTCTGCCAGCGCGCCGTGCGTGGCGACCCGCAGGCCGTGGGCGGAACGCAGCTCGCGCTGCTTGCCGAGGATGCGCACCTGCCAGTCGTGGCGGTTGCGGCCGAGGATGTCCCACATCAGAAACAGGTCGATGTCGGTGAAGTGGTCGAAGGCGACCAGCGCGATGGTCTTCATTGCGGCTCCATGGTTGAGGGTAGGAAGCCGCAGTCTAGCGACGCCGGTGCTACCATACACAGTCTGTATGTTTTCAAGGTGAGACGATTGTTGACGCGTGATCATTGGATAGCCGCGGGCTTCGACGCCCTGGACCACGACGGCGACGCCGGCATCTCGGCCGAGCGTCTGGCGCGCCGCCTGAACGTGACGCGCGGCTCGTTCTACCACCACTTCCGCAACCGCGAAGATTTCGTCCATGCGCTGCTGTCGGCGTGGGAGGCCGACTACGCGCACCGCATGCTGGCCCATGCCGCCGACGGCCGCAGCCTGGAGGAGGTGCTGGACCGCTATCTTGCCATCGCGGCCGAAAAACAGCCGGGCCGGGAAACCGCGATCCGCGCGTGGGCGCGCCACGATCCGCTGGTGGCCGTCTACCAGCAGCGCGTCGACCAGACGCGGCTGACGTTCGCCATCACGACTTGCCGCGCACGCGCCGGCGCCCTGGTCGACGCGGACCTGGTGGGCCGCCTCGCGCACCTGTGCCTGATCGGCGGCCAGGAGTCCGGCGACCGCATCCAGCCGGCCGCGTTTGCGCGGCGCATCCAGGATGCGCTGGCCTTGCTGAACCGTCGTGCGTAAGCCCACGCCGGACCTGGACCTGGACCTGCTGGAACGCTGGCTGAGCGGCTGGAGCCTGGCGCGCGGCCTGCCGCCGCCGCAGCGCCGCGACGGCGGCCTGGTGGTCGAAGTGGGCTGGCCGGAGCAGCTGCGCCGCCACGTCTTCCTCGACGCCGGCCCCGCGCTGCAAGCCTGCGCCGCGCGGATACGGGAAGCGCGCGTCTACCTGAAGGCGGCCGTCGATACGGCAGCGATGCGGCGCGCGCTGCCGTCCCGCTGGACGCTGGAGCAGGCACGCTACCTGATGCACCGCTCCGCCCCGATGGAGGGCGCCGCCCCGGCGCCGGCCGGCTACACGCCGCAGACGTCGGCCGAGCATGGCGCGCGCATCGTGCGCCTGCTCGACGCCGGCGGCCAGACGGCGGCGATGGGACGGGTGGTGCTGCATCAAGGGACGGCGGTATTCGACCGCATCGAAACGGCGCCGGCGCACCGCAACAGGGGACTGGCCAGCGCCGTGATGCACGCGCTGGACGCGCAGGCCGGCGACGCCGAACGCCTGCTGGTGGCGACCGAGGCCGGCCGCGCGCTGTACGCCCGCCTGGGCTGGCGGGAACTGGCGCCGTATTCGACGGCCGTGCTGGCCGAGGCGTGACCCGCCGCCACCACGCCGACCGCCGCCGGATGTCCCCGGCGTGCGGCGCACAACTGTGAAATTTCATTTCGGTATTTGACAGTTTTCGTAAGTGAGACGGCCTCCCCCAACGGATAAGATGCATGCGGACCTCGTCCCAAAATAACGCGTAAGCCGGTCCAAGCACCGGTGCTGCAAAACCGGGCGCCGGCTCATTTACATGGTTTTTCTTGGAGGAGAACCGCATGAATCGGAAGTTCAATTTTGTCGTCCCTGCCTTGCTGGCGGGCCTGCTTACCGCCTGCGGCGGCAGCCAGTCCGACAGCGCCACCGGCAATCCCAAGTTCCTTGCCGCGACAACCAGCGTGACGGCCGCCGCGTCGACCTCGACCGCCTTGCCCGCCAGTTGGACCAGCGTGAAGTGGGGCGGCGGCGGCTATGTCACCGGTCTCATCTACCATCCGACCAGTGCTAACGTCATGTACGCGCGCACCGACATCGGCGGCGCCTACCGCTGGAACAATTCGAACGGATCGTGGACGCCCATCACCGACGGCATCGGCTTCAACGCGGGCGAGGGCACCTTCCACGGCGTCGAAAGCATCGCCCTGGATCCGGCCAACGACAACAAGGTCTACCTGGTCACAGGCATGTACTCGCACAACTGGGACGGCACCCCGATCAACGGCCGCATCTATGCCTCGGGAGACCGCGGCGCCAGCTGGACGCACTACGACCTGCCGTTCCCGGTGGGCGGCAACGAGGACGCCCGCGCCATCGGCGAACGCCTGAAGCCCGACCCCACCAATCCATCGACGCTGTTCTATGCCTCGCGCACGGCCGGCCTGTGGAAGAGCACGAACTCGGGCCAGACCTGGACCCAGACCGGATTGTCGGGCAAGGTACTGACGGCCGCCGAGATCCAGGGGCTGGGCACGGCGCCGGTGGGCGTCGAGCAGATCGTCTTCGACAACTCGAACGTGGGGGGCGGCGCGACGACGTGGATCATGTACGCCGCCATCGCGCCGGATTACGTGCAGAAGGCGGGCCTGAGCTCGACCATGTACAAGTCCAGCAACGGCGGCTTCTCGTGGACGCCGGTGTCGGTGCCGTCCAACGTGTCCGGCTACTTCGTCCCGCACATGCTGCGCACCGGCGACGGCAACTACTACGTGGTGTTCAACAAGAACGCCGGGCAGGGCGCCCAGGGTCCGGGCTACCTCTACCGGTTCGGCGGCGTGACCAACGGCGAGACCTGGGCCCAGCTCGCCACGACCACGCAGGGCGGCTACGGTGGCGTGTCCGTGTACGGCACCGGCGCCACGGCCCGCATCGCGCTGGCCGTGACCGGGACATGGAGCGCCGGCCAGCCGGTGGTCCAGCTGTCCGACAACGGCGGCAACACCTGGCACGAAATCGCCGACGGCATGCAGCACTGGGGCGGAGCGTACCGGGGCTGGGTGGACGACATCGAGATCGATCCGGCCAACAAGGATCACATCATGCACGTGCACGGCGGCGGTGTCTGGGAAACCTGGAATGCGTCGGCGACCAGCCCGAGCTGGGATGTGCCGCTCAATAACTTCGAGGAAACCGCCACCCTGGCGCTGGTCACGCCGCCGGCCGGCGCGCCGTACAAGTTCGTCAACAGCGCGGGCGACATCGGCACCTGGGTCCAGACCGACCTCGCGACGACGCCGACCAGGGCGCCCACCAGCGCATGGAGCAACGGCAACGCCGCCGACGTGTTGTGGTCCGATCCGAGCTACATCGTCAGTGCCGGCGTGTTCAACGGCTCGCCTGCGGTCGCGTTCGGCTCCTGGTCCGGCGACGGCGGCAGCACGTGGTCGAACTTCGCGACCCTGCCCGCCGGCGCTTCCGCCAACACCGGCGAATCGGCCAGCATCGTGACCGCGTTCCGCAACAACGCGATCTGGGCGCCCGCCAACTCGGTGCCGTCGTACACCACGAACAACGGCGCGAGCTGGACTTCGACCAACCTGCCGGCGCTGTCCGCCGTCGGTGTCAATCGCGGCTACCGCCTGGTGGTCGACCGCAAGAATCCGAACAAGGTCTATGCCTACGATTCGGGCGGCGCTTCCTGGAGCAACCTGCAGGGCAAGGTCTACGTCTCGACCGATGGCGGCCACAGCTTCGCGCTGAGCCAGGGTTCGGTGTCGGCCAACCTGGCGCCGAACGGCTGGTATGCCACGTCGCTGGCGGTCAACCCGAACGTCGAGGGCGACCTCTGGCTGGCCGACGGCAATGCCGTGTACCACTCGACCAATTCGGGCGCGAGCTGGACCAAGCTGAACGGCTTCGCCACGATCCCGGCCAACGGTTCCACCGGACAGCTGCAGGGCGCCAGCGTCGTCGCCCTGGGCAGGGCGCTGGCCGGTTCGTCGTACCCGGCGGCGGTCTACGTGGTGGGGGCGATGAATGGCGTGTGGGGCATCTACCACTCCGACGACGGCGGTGCGACCTGGGCGCGCTTCAACGATGACGCGCACCAGTACGGCGGCATCGGCGTGATGGCGGCCGACTGGAACAGCTACGGCCGCATCTACTTCAGCGGTACCGGCCGCGGTCTGGTGTACACCAACTAAGCGGCGCGATCATGGGCCGCGCGCGGCGGCCCTGATCTCCCGGGCGCGGCTCAGGTGTGCGGCGCTTCCCTGGCGGACTTGGCCAGGTTGTCCCGCAGCTCCTGCAGGTTGCCGTCCGTGCTGGAATAGGCGCTGATCATCTGCGACAGCATGCGGTAGACGGCCTTGGCATCGCCGTCGCCCATCTGGATGTCGCTGATGGTGTTCAGCATGCCCGCGCCGTTGAGGAAGTTGTTGCTGCCGCTGGCGCTGATCGATTGCACGTCGCGCATGTTGGCGTAGATGCTGGAGTAGCGCTCCAGCTGTTGCTGCGGCATCCAGCTGACCGCCTGGCTGGCGATCGCCACTTCCCAGGCCTCGCGCCGCAACGACGGCGTCATGATGCTCAGTCCCAGCTTGTTGTGCTGCTGTTCCAGCAGCTGACTGAGCAGGACCTTGCCGTCGACCTTGTCCTTGATGCCGGCCAGCAGCTGCTCGCGCGTGGCCTGGATGATTTTCAGCTGCTCATTGTTGTGCTTGAGCGCTTCGTCGAGCTCGTGCACATTGACCTGGATTTCAGCGTCGATCTTGACGCCGGCCTCATGCGCCTGGTGGCGGTGGTGCACCGTCTGCACGCCATGCTCCAGCGCCAGCGCGGTCGCGATACTGATCACGATCATCAAATATTCGCCACCGAATTCCTTCAGGGTCTTGGCTTTGGGGACTTCAAAATGCATGCAGCTTCCTTATTTTTGCAGTTCGGCCTGGAGTTGTTCGCGCACTTTCGGCTCCAGCTTCTGGATCGCCTTGTTCAGCTTGTCGGCCTGGGCCAGCGCGGCGCTTTGCTCGGCCGTCAGCCCCGGCTTGAAGAAGGCCGCCTGGCCGCCGAGCACCAGCAGCGCGCTGAGCACGGCGACGCCGGCCGCCGCGCCCAGCAGCCGCAGCTCGCGCGGCGTGACGGCCTCCGCCTGGGTGGCGATCGGCCGCACCGGGCCGGCGGCGGGCGTGGGCGCGTAGGCAGACGGCGTGTCGGCGCCGGCCATCGCCGGTTCGTTGGTGGCGTCCAGCACCGCCGGCTTGCGGCCATGTTGCGCCGCCAGGCCGCCGGCCAGCCGCGCCTGCTGCGCCAGCTCCTGCGAGGCGGCGTCGATCAGCGCGATGTGGCGCTCGACGGTCTCGGCCAGCACCGCCTCGTTCAGCGCCACCAGCGCGAACACGGGATCGTCGATGTCGATCCGGACGCCGGTTTTTTCAAAGACCAGGCTGCGCAGCTTGTGCTGATCCATGGCGGCTTACCATTCCACTTTGTCGAGTTGCTCGAACAAGTCGCGGAACACCACCTTGATGCGCTGCTTTTCCATCAGGTTGAACTTGTCGCTTTCGCGCACCTCCTGGGCGGTCAGGCGGGCCGTGTTCATCTTCTTGATGTCGGCGCCGAAGGTGTCGGCGTTGCGGGCCGACAGCACCACGCGGCCTTTCACGCGGGCCGAATTGTCGGCATAGGTCTGCGATTCGGTGAACTGCTTGCCGGACGCCGATTGCAGCAGGCCGAAGTGCTCGTTCTCCCACAGCACCAGCGGCACGCTGGTGGACTTGGCGGTGGAGACGAAACCCATGGCGGTGTCGTGCAGCGTGTCGCCGCCGCCGACGATGGTGTGGATGTAGACCTTGCGCCCGGATTCCTCCAGCAGCGAGAAGCAGTCGTTCTCGATCAGGTAGCCCATCAGCGGCGAGAAGGTGTTGGCGCCGTTGTCGATGACGCAGTTGCCGTCCTCCTCCAGGATGTCGATCATCAGCGCGTCGAAGCGCTTGGGGTCGATGGTGCGGCTGTCGGTCATCACCGGCACATGCTTGACGTCCATCGCCTTGTAGCGCGAGAAGGTCGCGTTCTCCTGGTCGGTGTCGTAGCAGCGCAGCGGCGTCTCGTCCTTGGCCGCGATCCATTGCGCCAGGATGGTGGACACCAGGGTCTTGCCGATACCGCCTTTACCTTGGAGAATAAAATGTACCGAATTTTGCATCAATCACTCCAGAATCGCTCGAATGCGTCGAGAGTAATTGTTTTGCGGCGGTATGGCAACCGCCGGCCCGCATTCAGTCGCGCATTCAGTCGCGCATTCAGTCGATAAAGCGCAGCAAGCCCTGCAAGGCGTGGATGACGGTCTGCTCGCGCACCGCCTTGCGGTCGCCGGCGAACACCAGGCGCTCGGTGTGCACGGTGTCGCCGTTGGCCCAGCCGAAGCACACGGTGCCGACCGGCTTGCCCGGCACGGCGCCGGTGGGGCCGGCGATGCCCGTGGTCGAGACCGCCAGGTGGGCGTTGCTGGCGCCGAGCGCGCCGGTGGCCATGGCCGCCGCCACCTCCTCGGACACGCTGCCCATCTGCGCGATCAGCGCGGCCGACACGTCCAGCATCTCGCTCTTGGAGGCGTTGGAATAGGTGACGAAGCCGCAATCGAACCAGGCGGTCGAGCCGGCGATCTCGGTGATGGCCTGGGCCACGCCGCCGCCGGTGCACGATTCGGCCGTGGCCAGGATCAGGCCCTTGGCCTGCAGAGACTTGCCCACTTGCGCGGCCAGGTCAAGAATGGTGTCTGTGGAATTCATGGAACGCTCCGTCTGTAGCGGCTATCTGTGGCCTCGCTTCCACTCTACCATGCAGTGTGCAATCGATGCCAGCGGCGCACGGCTGATTTGCCTGAACCGCAACATGCCAAAAAACATTAGACCGCCGATTTGAACTTGCGTACACTCGAACGGATAATCCGGCCGCCGCTGCCCAAACACCGCAGCCGTGCGCCGCCAATTGGGCAAACTGTTAAGCTTGCTCGGTAGTAGTCAGCGGTCCGCACCGGCCACGGCGCCGGCTCCCTGGGGACCATACGGAGGCGCATCTCATGATCAGCCAGACCGACATCTTCAACGCCAGCATCCTGATCGTCGACGATCAGCCCGTGAATGTGGAATTGCTGGAATTCCTGCTCAAGTCCACCGGCTACACGGCGGTCAGCTCCACCACCGACCCGCGCGTGGTGGCCGGCTGGCACGCCGAGCACCAGTACGACCTGATCATCCTCGACCTGCAGATGCCCGGCATGAGCGGCTTCGACGTGATGGAGGCGATCCGCCCGCTCGAGACCGAGGCCTGGCTGCCGGTGCTGGTGGTCACGGCCCAGCCGGACCAAAAGATCAAGGCGCTGGAACTGGGCGCGCGCGACTTCGTCAGCAAGCCCTTCGACCCGGTCGAGGTGCTCACCCGCATCCGCAACCTGCTGGAGGTGCGCCTGCTGCACCGCGAGGCGCGCGGCTACAACACGCGGCTCGAGCAGACCGTGCGCGAGCGCACCGCCGAGCTGCAGCGCTTCCGCAGCGCGATGGACGCCACCGCCGACGCCATCTTCCTGCTCGACGCCGGCAGCGCCGCGCTGGTCGACGTCAACGACGGCGCCTGCCGCATGCTGGGCTATCCGCGCGGCGAGCTGCTGGGCCAGACCGCCAGCCGCATCGGCCTGGGCGCGCCGGCCGCGCTGTGCGAGCAGGCCGTGGGCCTGGCCGCCTACGCGGCCGCGGTGGGGCCGGCGCGCGCGCCCGAGATGGTCGAGCTGGAGCTGATGCGGCGCGACCTGATCGCCGTGCCGGTCGAGCTGTACTGGCAGCTGCTGCAGCGCCCCGGCCAGCCCGACATCCTGCTGGGCGTGGCGCGCGACATCAGCGAGCGGCGCCAGGCCGAGGAGCTGCTGCAGCACATGGCCCACTACGACAGCCTGACCGGCCTGCCCAACCGCACGCTGTTCTTCCAGACGCTGGGCGACGCCATCGCGCTGGCGCAGGAAAAGTCGTGGCGCATCGTGGTGTTGTTCATCGCGCTCGACCGCTTCAAGAACGTCAACGATTCGCTGGGCGCGGCGGCCGGCGACGAGCTGCTGCGCCAGTTCAGCAACCGGCTGGTGCAGTGCGTGCGCATCCGCGACACGGTCGGGCGCATGGGCGGCGACGAGTTCGCGCTGATCCTGACCATGACGCGCGACCAGCAGGACGCGGTGCACACCGCCAACGAGGTGCGCGAGGCGCTGCGCCAGCCGTTCGACCTGGACGGCCATCCGGCCGAGCTCAGCGCCAGCATCGGCATCGCCATGTACCCGGACGACGCCACCGATCCGCACACGCTGGTCAAGTACGCCGACACCGCGATGGAGCGCGCCAAGCAGGCCGGGCGCGACGGCTACCGCTTCTTCACCGCCGGCATGAACGTGCAGGTGCTGGCGCGGCTGGACATGGAGATGGCGCTGCGCCGCGCGCTCGAGCACAACGAGCTGCTGCTGTACTACCAGCCCAAGGTCAACCTGCACAGCGGCCAGATGGTGGGCGCCGAGGCGCTGCTGCGCTGGCAGCGGCCCGGCTGCGGCCTGGTGTATCCGGCCGAGTTCGTGCCGGTGCTGGAGGACACCGGCCTGATCGTGCGGGTCGGCGCCTGGATCATCGACGCCGCCTGCCGCCAGATCGGCGCCTGGCTGCGCAGCGAGGTCGGGCCGGTGCGGGTGGCGGTCAACGTCGCCAGCCGCCAGTTCGTCGAGGGCGACCTGGAGCTGGTGGTGCGCAGCGCGCTGCTGCGCCACGACGTCCCGGCCGAGCTGCTGGAGCTGGAGCTGACCGAGACCGCGCTGATGTCCAACACCGAGCGCACCATCAGCGTGCTGGCCAGCCTGAAGGCGCTGGGCCTGAAGGTGGCGATCGACGACTTCGGCACCGGCTATTCGTCGCTGGCCTACCTGCAGCGCTTCCCGATCGACAAGCTCAAGATCGACATCGCCTTCGTGCGCGACATCACCACCAACCCCAACGACGCGGCCATCGCCCAGGCCATCATCAGCATGGCGCACAGCCTGAAGCTGCGGGTGATCGCCGAGGGGGTGGAGACGCGCGCCCAGCTCGAATACCTGCGGCGCAGCCGCTGCGACGAGATCCAGGGGTATTTCTTCAGCCGGCCGGTGGCGCCGGCCGAGATGGCGGCGCTGGTGCAGTCCGGCCACTGCCTGCCGGCGGACGCGGCCAAGCCGGGCCAGCCGGCGCAGACCCTGCTCATCGTCGACGACGACGTCAACGTGCTGTCCTCGCTGCACCGGCTGTTCCGGCGCGACGGCTACCAGATCCTGACGGCGGCCACGCCGGGCGAGGCGTTCGAGCTGCTGGCGCTGCACGCGGTGCAGGTGATCGTGTGCGACCAGCGCATGCCGGGCATGAGCGGCACCGAGTTCCTCAGCAAGGTCAAGGAGATGTATCCGGAGACGATACGCATCATCCTGTCCGGCTACACGGGGCTGGACGCGGTGCTCGACTCGATCAACCGCGGCGCCATCTACCGCTTCTACACCAAGCCGTGGGACGACACCCAGCTGCGCGACAACATCCGCCTGGCCTTCCACCACTACTGGCTGATGCAGGGCAGCGGCCGGCGCGTCGGCCAGCCGGGCGAGGACGTGACCGCGCTTCAGGAAGCGAAGTGATCGAAGCCCTGTAGCTGCAGGTCGAGCGGGGCGCCGGCCGCGTCCACCAGGCGCAGGCCGGGCGCGGCCTCGATGCGGCCCACCCGCGTGACCGGGGTGGCCACGCTGGCCGCGGCCGCCAGCACCGCCGCGCGCGCCGCGGCCGGCGCGGTGAAGCACAGCTCGTAGTCGTCGCCGCCGGCCGCCGCGAAGGCGCGCCGCAGCGCCCTCTCGCGCGTGGCCAGCACGGCGCCGGCCGGCAGCGCGTCGACGTCCAGCGTGGCGCCGGCGCGCGACTGCTTGAGGATGTGGCCGAGGTCGCCCACCAGGCCGTCCGAGATGTCGATCGCCGCGTGGGCGATGCCCTGTTCGGCCAGCAGCATGCCCAGCGCCACGCGCGGGGTCGGCGTGTGCATGCGCGCGGCAGCCGCCTGCAGGCTGGCCGCGTCCATGCTTTGCTCCAGGCGGTAGCCGGCCAGCGCCAGGCGGGCGTCGCCCAGCGTGCCGGAGATCCAGATGTCGTCATCCGGCCGGGCGGCGCTGCGGCGCAGCGCCTGGCCCGGCCGCACCTCGCCGAACACGGTGATGCAGATGTTGAGCGGACCCCTGGTGGTGTCGCCGCCGATCAGCTCGATGTTGTAGGCGTCGGCCAGCGCGAACAGGCCCTTGGCGAAGCCGGCCAGCCAGTCGCGCTCGGCCGACGGCAGCGCCAGCGCGAGCGTGAAGCCGACCGGACGCGCGCCCATGGCCGCCAGGTCCGACAGGTTGACCGCCAGCGCCTTGTGGCCGAGCCGGGCCGGATCCTCGCCGGCAAAGAAGTGGCGGCCCTCGACCAGCATGTCGGACGAGATCGCCGTCTGCATGCCGGGCGTGGGGGTGAGCAGGGCGCAATCGTCGCCGATGCCCAGCGTGGCGCGGACGGCGTGCTGGGGGCGCTGGAAGTATTCCTGGATGAGGTCGAATTCTGAGAGCATGCGCCATTGTACTGAAGACCGGCGCGGCCGGTGTCCGGCGCCGGCGCCTGATAATTGGTATTTTCAATCAAATTTCATCAAGCAATACAAAATAGTTATAGATACGGAAAATTGATTATGTTGGAGCTATTCATAGGTTAATGCCGCTAAAAACGACAAAAATTCGGTTTTTGTTGCATTGAATCATAAATAATGCTGATATCAGTCATAGCTGTTGGTGAAAATACCTACTTAATTGAAAGAATTGGTCTGATAAAATCGGAAGCTTTCCGACAGTACAAACAGGAAGGCCGCACAGCATGGATTCGTCATCTGATAAAAAAGAAGAACTTCGTCAACAATTGCGCCTCGCGGCGCTCGAATACCACGAGTGCCCGACGCCCGGCAAGATCAGCGTCACGCCGACCAAGCAACTGACCAACCAGCGCGACCTGGCGCTGGCCTACTCGCCGGGCGTGGCCGCGCCGTGCGAGGAGATCGTCATCGATCCGGCCAACGCCTACAAGTACACGGCGCGCGGCAACCTGGTGGCCGTCATCACCAACGGCACCGCCGTGCTGGGCCTGGGCAACATCGGCCCGCTGGCGGCCAAGCCTGTGATGGAGGGCAAGGGCGTGCTGTTCAAGAAGTTCGCCGGCATCGACGTGTTCGACATCGAGATCAATGAATCCGACCCCGACAAGCTGGTCGACATCATCGCCTCGCTGGAGCCGACCTTCGGCGGCGTCAACCTGGAGGACATCAAGGCGCCCGAGTGCTTCTACATCGAGCGCCAGCTGCGCGAGAAGATGAAGATCCCGGTCTTCCACGACGACCAGCACGGCACCGCCATCATCGTCGGCGCGGCCATCATGAACGGCATCCAGTACGTGGGCAAGGACATCGCCCGCTGCAAGCTGGTGGTGTCGGGCGCCGGCGCGGCCGCGCTGGCCTGCCTGGACCTGATCGTCGACCTCGGCTTCCCGCTGGAGAACATCTACGTCACCGACCTGGCCGGCGTGGTCTACAAGGGCCGCAAGGAACTGATGGACCCGGACAAGGAACGCTTCGCGCGCGACACCACGGCCCGCACGCTGGCCGAGGTGATCAGCGACGCCGACATCTTCCTCGGCCTGTCGGCCGGCGGCGTGCTCAAGCAGGACATGGTCAAGGCCATGGCGCCCAATCCGCTGATCCTGGCGCTGGCCAACCCGAACCCGGAAATCCTGCCGGAAGACGTCAAGGCGGTGCGCGGCGACGCCATCATCTGCACCGGCCGCTCGGACTATCCGAACCAGGTCAACAACGTGCTGTGCTTCCCCTACATCTTCCGCGGCGCGCTCGACTGCGGCGCCACCACCATCACGCGCGAAATGGAAATCGCCGTGGTGCACGCGATCGCCGAGCTGGCGCACGCCGAGCAGTCCGACATCGTCGCCACCACCTACGGCTTCAGCAACCTGTCGTTCGGCCCCGAGTACCTGATCCCGATGCCCTTCGATCCGCGCCTGTTGATCAAGATCGCCCCGGCCGTGGCCAAGGCGGCCGAGGATTCCGGCGTCGCCACCCGTCCGATCAAGGACCTGCAAGCCTACGCCGACAGCCTGCAACAGTTCGTCTACCGCAGCGGCACCTTCATGAAGCCGCTGTTCCAGGTGGCCAAGAAGACCGCCGCCGAGCTCAAGCGCATTGTCTACGCCGAGGGCGAGGAGGAGCGCATCCTGCGCGCGGTGCAGGTGATCGTCGACGAGAAGCTGGCCCGTCCCATCCTGGTGGGCCGTCCGGCCGTGCTGGAGACGCGCATCACCAAGTTCGGCCTGCGCCTCAAGCAGGGCGTGGACTTCGACGTGATCAACCCCGACCACGACGAGCGCTACCGCGAATACTGGCAGGCCTACTACGAGCTCACCAGCCGCAAGGGCGTGACCCAGGAGTACGCCAAGCTGGAGATGCGCCGCCGCCACTCGCTGATCGGCGCCATGATGATCAAGAAGGGCGACGCCGACGGCATGATCTGCGGCACCTTCGGCACCACCCAGCTGCACCTGCACTACATCGACCAGGTGCTGGGCAAGCGCGACGGCGCCTGCGTGTACGCCGCGATGAACGTGCTGATCATGCCCGAGCGCCAGCTGGTGATGGTCGACACCCACGTCAACGAAAACCCGAACGCCAGGGAGCTGGCCGCCATCACCGTGATGGCCGCCGAGGAGATGCGCCGCTTCGGCCTGTCGCCGCGCGCGGCCCTGCTGTCGCACTCGAACTTCGGCTCGTCCAACAGCGAATCGGCGCAGAAGATGCGCGCCGCGCTGGAGCTGGTCAAGCAGCTCGACCCGGCGCTGGAAGTGGACGGCGAGATGCACGGCGACACCGCGCTGGACTCCAAGCTGCGCAACTCCATCATGCCGGGCACCACGCTCAAGGGCGACGCCAACCTGCTGGTGATGCCCAACATCGACGCCGCCAACATCGCCTACAACCTGGTCAAGACGGCGGCCGGCAACGGCATCGCGGTCGGCCCCATCCTGCTGGGCTGCGCCAAGGCGGTGCACATCCTGACGCCGTCGGCCACGGTGCGCCGCATCGTCAACATGACCGCGCTGTGCGTGGTCGACGCGGTGGCCCAGCGCAAGGTGTAAGCCGCGCGCGCCGGAGGCACGGCCCGGGGCCGGTTCGCGCGGCGGGCCGGCCCTTTTTTGTTGCCTTTGAATCAATGAAGTCGTGCCATCGCTGCGCCCGGCGGTAACAAGATGTAAGTGATGTAATCGACATAATTGGTGAGAAGTGCTGCATGGGTGCTCTGTTACAATACCGGGTTGTAAAGTCACCCATGATTTGGATTGCTATTCACCATGAATAAAATAAAAAGAGCCCTGATTACGGGCATTACCGGCCAGGACGGCGCATATCTGGCGGAGTTGTTGCTGGAAAAAGGTTATGAAGTCACGGGCACTTATCGCCGTACCAGCTCGGTGAATTTCTGGCGTATCGAGGAACTGGGCATCCAGTCGCATCCGAATCTGAAGCTGGTGGAATACGATCTGACCGATCTGGGCTCCAACATCCGCCTGCTGCAAAGCGCGCAGCCGGACGAGGTCTACAACCTGGCGGCGCAAAGCTTTGTCGGCGTGTCGTTCGAACAGCCGGTCACCACGGCGGAAATCACCGGCATCGGCCCGGTCAACCTGCTCGAGGCGATCCGCATCGTCAATCCCAAGATCCGCTTCTACCAGGCGTCGACCTCGGAAATGTTCGGCAAGGTGCAGGCCGTGCCGCAGAAGGAGGACACCCCGTTCTACCCGCGCAGCCCGTACGGCGTGGCCAAGCTGTATGCCCACTGGATGACCGTGAACTACCGCGAATCCTACGGCATCTTCGGCTGCTCCGGCATCCTGTTCAACCACGAGTCGCCGCTGCGCGGCCGCGAGTTCGTCACCCGCAAGATCACCGACTCGGTCGCCAAGATCCACCTGGGCCAGCTCGACGTGCTGGAACTGGGCAACCTGGACGCCAAGCGCGACTGGGGCTACGCCAAGGAATACGTCGAGGGCATGTGGCGCATCCTGCAGGCCGATGAGCCGGACACCTATGTGCTGGCCACCAACCGCACCGAAACCGTGCGCGACTTCGTCAGCATGGCGTTCAAGGCGGTCGACGTGGCGCTGGAGTGGAGCGGCTCGGCCGATCACGAAATCGGCACCTGCAAGAAAACCGGCAAGGTGCTGGTGCGCGTCAATCCGAAGTTCTACCGTCCGGCCGAGGTCGAGCTGCTGATCGGCGATCCGGCCAAGGCGCACAAGGAACTGGGCTGGAAGCCGCAGACCACGCTGGAGCAGCTGTGCCAGATGATGGTCGAGGCCGACCTGCGCCGCAACCAAGCCGGCTTCTCCTTCTAAGGAACCACGATGGCTGCTGAAGGCATGGGCAAGCGCGCCCTGGTCACGGGGCTGTCCGGGTTCACCGGCCGCTACGTCGAGCAGGAGCTGCGCGACGCCGGCTACGAGGTCTACGGCACCATCACGCCCGGCCACGCGCCCGGCGCGCGCCAGTTCGCCGTCGACCTGAACGACCGCGCCGGCCTGGCCGACGTGGTGGCCCAGGTGCGTCCGGACGTGGTGGCCCACCTGGCGGCGATCGCCTTTGTCGGCCACGGCGACGTCGAGCAGATCTACCGCGTCAACGTGGCCGGCACCCGCAACCTGCTGGAGGCGCTGGCCGCCGCCGAGCATAAGCCGTCGGCCGTGCTGCTGGCCTCCAGCGCCAACATCTACGGCAACACCGACGCCGGCCTGATCGGCGAGGACGTGCCGGCCGCGCCGGCCAATGACTACGCGGTCAGCAAGCTGGCCATGGAATACATGGCGCGCCTGTGGCAGGACAAGCTGCCGCTGATCGTGGTGCGCCCCTTCAACTACACCGGCGTGGGCCAGCACGAGAACTTCCTGCTGCCCAAGATCGTCTCGCACTTCCGCCGCCGCGCCGCCGACATCGAGCTGGGCAACCTGCACGTGTGGCGCGACTTCTCCGACGTGCGCATGGTGGCGCACAGCTACCGCCGCCTGCTGGCCGCCGGCCCCGCCGTGGCCGGCCGGACCTTCAACATCTGTTCCGGCCAGGCGTACTCGCTGGGCGAGGCGCTGGCCATGATGGCCGACATCGCCGGCTACCAGATCAACGTCCACGTCAATCCGGCCTTCGTGCGCGCCAACGAGGTGGTGCGCCTGGTCGGCGACAACCGCCGCCTGGTGGCCGCCGTCGGCCCGCTGGCCACGGTGCCGCTGGCCGACACGCTGCGCTGGATGTACACGGCGTGAGCGTGGCCGACACCAAGGCCGCCCGCCCGCTGCGGGTGGGCCTGTCCACCACCACCGCCGAGACCACGCTGACCGGCGGCCGCCTCGACGGCCTGGGCGTGTACAGCCGCGCGCTGCTCGAACACCTGCCGCGCGCCGGCGCCGAGGTGCAGCCGCTGTCCTTCGCGCCCGGCGGCGACGCCAGCCGCGTCCACGTGGGGCGCGCGCTGCCGCGCTCCTTCCGCGGCGCGACCCTGGCCGACCTGCTGCTGCCGTCCTCGGTGCGCATGAATGTCAGCGGCCTGGCGGGCCAGGGCGCGGCGCCGCTGGACCTGTTCCACGCCACCGACTACCGCATCGTGCGCATGGACTGCCCGGTGGTGGCGACCTTGCACGACGCGGTGCCGATCGCCCATCCCGAGTGGTGCACGCCGCGCCTGCGCGGCCTGAAGAACTGGCTGCAGATCAAGGCCGCGCGCAAGGCCCAGCACGTGATCACCGGCTCGCACTATTCGATCCGCGAGCTGGTCGAGCACTTCGGCGTCGACGAGCGCAGGATCAGCGTGGTGCACCACGGCGTGCGGCCCGAATGGTTCGAGGCGCCGGCGGCCGAGGCGCGCGACGCCACGCTGGCGCTGCACGGCCTGCGCGCCGGCTACTTCCTGTTCGTCGGCACGCTGCAGCCGCGCAAGAACGTCGGCCGCCTGCTGGAGGCCTACCTGGCGCTGCCGCCGGTGCTGCGCGCCGCGCGCCAGCTGGTGATCGTCGGCGCGCCCGGCTGGCTCAGCGACGAGCTGGTGGCGCAGATCAGGGCCGCCGGCCAGCGCGGCGAGAACGTGGTCTGGCTCAGCCGCCTGACCGACGACGCCCAGCTGCACCACATCTACGCCGGCGCCGGCGCCTTCGTGTTCCCGTCGCTGCACGAGGGCTTCGGCCTGCCGCTGCTGGAGGCCTTCGCCAGCGGCGTGCCGGTGGCCAGCTCCAACGCCACCTCGCTGCCGGAGGTGGCGCAGGGCGCGGCGCTGGAATTCGATCCGCTGTCGGTGCCGGAAATGACCGCCGCGATGACCACCCTGGCGCGCGACGACGCGCTGCGCCAGCGCTGCATCGCCGCCGGCCGCCGCCGCGCGCTGGAACTGACCTGGGACGCCGCCGCCCGCCGCACCGTCGCCGTGTACCGCGCCGTCCTGTCCAATTGAAGCCTCACTGAAGCAGCCATGCGCGTCCTCCATTTCTACAAGACCTACTACCCGGACACCTGGGGCGGCATCGAGCAGGTGATACGCCAGCTGTGCGTGGGCACCAGCCGCCTCGGCGTGCGCAACGAGGTCTTGACACTCACGCGCGACAGCGGCCCGGCGCAGCTCGACTTCGAAGGCCACACCGTGCACCGCGCGCCGCTCGACTTCGAGCTGGCCTCGACCGGCTTCTCGTTCGCCGCCATCCGCCAGCTGGCGCGCCTGGCGCGCGAGGCCGACGTGATCCACTACCACTTCCCGTGGCCGTTCATGGACGTGGCCCACTTCCTGGCCCGCATCGACAAGCCCAGCGTGGTGACCTACCACTCGGACATCGTGCGCCAGAAAAACCTGTTGCGCGTGTACGGCCCGCTCAAGCGCTGCTTCCTGCGCAGCATCGACACCATCGTCGCCACCTCGCCCAACTACCTGGCCTCGTCGCCGGTGCTCAAGCGCTTCGCCCACAAGACGCGCACCATCACCTACGGCCTGGACAAGTCGATCTATCCGCAGCCGCCGGCCGCGCTCAAGGCGCAGTGGCGGGCCCGCTGCGGCGAGCGCTTCTTCCTGTTCGTCGGCGTGCTGCGCTACTACAAGGGCCTGCACATCCTGCTCGACGCCATGGCCAAGCTCGACTATCCGGTGGTGATCGTCGGCGCCGGCCCCATCGAGCGCGAGCTCAAGGAGCACGCGCGCCGCCTCGGCCTGACCCATGTGATCTTCGTCGGCGCGGTGGAGGAGCTGGACAAGGTGGCGCTGCTGGAACTGAGCTACGCCATGGTGTTCCCCTCGCACCTGCGCTCGGAGGCGTTCGGCATCTCGCTGCTGGAGGGGGCGATGTACGGCAAGCCGATGATCTCCAGCGAGATCGGCACCGGCACCACCTACATCAACATCGACAACGAGACCGGGCTGGTGGTGCCGCCCGACGACCCGCAAGCCTTCGGCGCGGCCATGCGCACGCTGTGGGAGCAGCCCGAGCGCGCCGCCGAGATGGGCCGGCGCGCCGAGGCCCGCTACTGGGAACTGTTCACCGCCGAGACCATGGCGCGCAACTACCACGCGCTGTACGCCGAGCTGGCCGCCGGCCGGGGCGGGCGCCCTGTTTGATCTGGCGCAAGTCCGCCGCGGGCGGACGCGGCTATGATGGCGGTCGAACTCCGCGTCCTGCCGATGGTCCTCAACGTTGGCGCTGCCAAGACGGCGCCACTCCCTGTGCGACGCAACGACGTCGTCCGGGCGGGAGTTCACCAACGGCCGCGCGCCGCAGGGTAGAATACCGCACCACCCTGAATCCCGGAGAACCGCGTGCGCTGCCTGGTTATTGAAGACGAAGCCGACACCTCGAACTACATCTGCAAGGGGCTGCGCGAGGCGGGCCACCTGGTGAGCGCCTGCGACAACGGCCCGGACGGCCTCGACCTGGCGGCCGGCAACGACTGGGACATCATCATCCTCGACCGCATGCTGCCGGGCCGCATCGACGGCCTGTCCATCGTCGACAAGCTGCGCGCGCTGGGCAAGCAGACCCCGGTCATCATCGTTTCCGCGCTGACCTCAATCGACGCCCGCGTCAGCGGCCTGCGCGGCGGCGCCGACGACTACCTGTCCAAGCCGTTCGCCTTTTCCGAGCTGCTGGCGCGCATCGAGGCGCTGCAGCGGCGCAGCGCGCCCGGCGCCGACAGTTCGACGCTGCAGGTGGCCGACCTCAAGCTGGACCTGCGCACGCTGCGCGTGACGCGCGGCGCCAGGGTCATCACGCTGCAGCCGCGCGAATACCGGCTGCTGGAGTACCTGATGCGCAACGTCAACCAGGTGGTGACCCGCACCATGCTGCTCGAATCGGTGTGGGACTACCACTTCGACCCGCAGACCAACGTCATCGACGTCCAGATCAGCCGCCTGCGCGCCAAGGTCGACAAGGACTTCCCCGTCATGCTGATCCACACGCTGCGCGGGGTCGGCTACCGCATGGGGCCGACCCCGCCCGAGGGCGCGGAGCCGCCGCTTGATTAATCTGCGCGCCTCGATCGCGGCCAAGCTGGTGCTGGGCTACGGCCTGCTGGGCATGGCCTCGATCGTGGCGGTGTCGGCGGTGTTCTACCGCGGCACCGTGGGCGTGCTGGACCGGGACATCGACGGCCGCATCGTGGCCCAGTCCGACCGCCTGCAGGCGCGCGCCGGCGGCGCGCCGCACAGCGTGCTGGCGGCCGAGGTGCGGCGCCAGCTGGACGACGGCATCGACAGCGACCGCGAGATCTTCCAGCTGCTGGCGGCCGACGGCGCGCCGCAGGCCGGCAACCTGAGCTCGTGGCCGGCGCTGGCGCTGCGCGCCGGCGACGAGCCGCGCCTGCTCAGCGCCGTGGTCAGGCGCGACGGCCGCCTGGCGCCGGCGCGGCTGTACCTGCGCCCGCTCGACGGCGGCGGCCTGCTGATCGTCGGGCGCGACCTGAGCGAGCAGGAGGCGGTGCGCGGCGTGATCTGGCGCGCGCTGCTGGCCGGCGCCGGCGTGTCGCTGCTGCTGACGGTGGCCGGCGCGCTGCTGTTCCGGCGCGTGGTCGAGCGGCGCCTGGGCACCATCCGCCGCACCGCCGCCCTGATCGAGGCGGGCGACCTGAGCTCGCGCATCCCGGTCACCGGGCGCGACGAATTCGCGCTGCTGGGGCGCGACATCAACCGCATGCTCGACCGCATCGAACTGCTGATGGACGGCATCCGCCACGTCTCGAACGCCATCGCGCACGACCTGCGCACGCCGCTGGGCCGCGTGCGCAGCAAGCTCGACGACGCGCTGCGGCACGAGGCCACGGTGCCGCGCCTGTCCGGCGCCGCGCGCGACGCGATCGAGGACATCGACGACCTGATCCGGCTGTTCGAGCGCCTGCTGCAGATCGCCGAGGCCGAATCGGGCATGCGCAGCCGGCTGTTCGAGCGGCTCGACCTGGGCCACATCGCGCGCGACATCGGCGAGATGTACGAGGCCAGCGCCGAGGACGGCGGCGTGACGCTGACGGTGGAGGCGCCCGAGCACCTGTACGTGGACGGCGACCGCAACCTGCTGGCCAGCGCGGTGGCCAGCCTGCTCGACAACGCCATCAAGTACGCCGGGCCGGGCCATGCGATCCGGGTGCGGGCCGGGGTCTACCACGGCGGCCTGGCGTCGATCGCGGTGCAGGACAACGGCCCCGGCATTCCCGAGGCCGAGCGCGGCAAGGTCAGGCAGCGCTTCTACCGCCTCGACGACAGCCGCCACCTGCCGGGCAACGGCCTGGGGCTGGCCATCGTCAGCGCCACCGCGCTGGCCCACGGCGGCGAGCTGGTGCTGGAGGACGGCGCGCCGGGGCTGGTGGCGCGCATCCTGCTGCCGCTGGCGCCCCCGGCCTAGCCCGGCTATCCGATCGGTAATGCGGCCGCAAGCCTGCGGCAAGCCGGGCTGCGCTAGCATGGACGGTTACCTATCGAGGCTCCCGTCATCATGCACGACTTAAGCGACATCGCCGACTGGCTCAAACATCATCCCGTCCACCACGACAGCCAGGTCCACAGCACGCTGCCGGACCCGGTGTTCGTCACCCAGGGGGAGAGCGTGGTGTCGTTCAGCACCAACAACTACCTGGCGCTGGCCAACCATCCGCGCCTGGTGGCGGCCGCCAAGGACGGCCTGGACCGCTACGGCGTGGGCAATTGCGAATCGCGCCTGCTGGGCGGCGACCTCGAGGTCTACCGCACGCTGGAGGCCCGGCTCGGCGCCCTCAAGCACAAGAGCGACGCGGTGCTGTTCGTCACCGGCTACATGACCAATATCGGCGTGCTGTCGTCCATCGTCAAGGCCGCCACGCTGGCGCGCCTGCACGGCTACCGCGCCCGCAAGCGCCACAAATACGCCTACTATTCGGACGAGTACAACCACGTCAGCATCCGCGAAGGCATCCAGATGTCGGGCGCGCTGCGCTACAACTACCGCCACGGCGACATGGACCACCTGGCCACGCTGCTGAAGGCGGGCGCCGACGAGGGCTGCACGCCGATCATCGTCAGCGACGGCGTGTTCAGCATGGAGGGCACGATCGCGCCGCTGCCGGCGCTGGTGGAACTGGCCGAGCGCCACGGCGCGCTGCTGTACATCGACGACGCCCACGCCACCGGCGTGCTGGGCGCGCATGGCGGCGGCACCTCCGAGCATTACGGCTGCTACAGCCCGTGCATCATGCAGATGGGAACCCTGAGCAAGGCGCTCGGTTCGATCGGCGGCTTCGTCGCGGTCGAGCGCGACGTGGCGGACGTGATCCGGCTGACCAGTTCGGCCTACGGCTTCACCTGCCCGCCGCCGCCGGACCAGGCGGCCGCGCTGCTGGCGGCGCTGGACCTGCTGGAACAGGAACCGCAGCGCCGCCAGCGCCTGTGGGACAACCAGCGCTACTTCATCGAGCAGATGGCGCCGCTGGGCTACACCCTGCTGTCGACCGACACGCCCATCCTGCCGGTGCTGATCGGCGAGGCCGAGACCTGCCAGCGCTATGCGATCGCGCTGCGCAGGGAAGGCATCCATGTCGACGCGATCCAGTTCCCGGCGGCGCCGGTGGGCCAGGCGCGGCTGCGCTTCATGATGAACGCCGGCCACACCCGCGCGCAGATCGACCACGTGGTGCGGGTGATGGCGCAGCTGGCCGGCCGCGCCACGCGCCAGGCGGCCTGAGCGCCGGCCGCGCTCAGGCCGCGTCGCGCTCGGCCCAGCGCTGCTTGACCTCCAGCAGCGCCGGCAGCTGCGCCAGGAACAGGTCGACCAGCTGGCCGTCGAAGTGCTTGCCGCGCTGCTGCTGCAGGTACTCGACCGCCTTCTCCAGCGGCCATTCCGGCTTGTAGGGCCGGGTCGAGGTCAGCGCGTCGAACACGTCGGCGATGGCGACGATGCGCCCCACCAGCGGGATCTGCTGGCCGGCCAGGCCGTGCGGATAGCCGCTGCCGTCCCATTTCTCGTGATGCGTCATCGCCACCTGGTGCGCCATCGCCAGCATGCCGCGCGCATGGCGGCCGATGATGTCGCCGCCGATGGTGGCGTGGGTCTGCATCACCTTCCATTCGTCCGGATCCAACGGGCCGGGCTTGCGCAGGATGCTGTCCGGGATGCCGATCTTGCCGACGTCGTGCATCGGCGCCGCGTGCAGCAGGTCGTCGGCCTCGGCCTCGCTCATGCCGGCCGCGCGCCCCAGGATGCGCGCGTAGTGGCTCATGCGGATCACGTGCAGGCCGGTTTCGTTGTCCTTGTATTCGGCCGCCAGGCCCAGGCGCTGGACGATCTCCAGCCGGGTGCGGGCCAGCTCGTCCACCCGCACCAGCGACAGGTGGGTGCGCACGCGGGCCCGCACGATGGGCGGGCTGACCGGCTTGGTGATGTAGTCGACCGCGCCGGCCTCGAAGCCGACCACCTCGTCGCTGGCGTCGTTGAGGGCGGTGACGAAGATCACCGGGATGGCGGCGGTGGCCTCGTCGGCCTTGAGCTGGCGGCACACCTCGTAGCCGGTCATGCCGGGCATCATGACGTCGAGCAGGATCAGCTGCGGCTGCTCCTGGCGCGCCAGTTCCAGCGCGCGCGGGCCGTCCTTGGCGAACAGCAGGCGGTACTGGTCCTGCAGGATGTGGCGCAGCAGCTGCAGGTTGCTGGCCTCGTCGTCGACGGCGAGGATCAGCGGCTGGTGGGGGGCGGGTGGGGCGATCATGGGTTCTCCGTGGCCAGCTGTCCGGCCAATTCCAGCAGCGTAGCATGGGCCTGCGGGAAATCGAAATCGTTCAGTGCGGCGTGCAGGGTGGCCAGCAGCCGCGCCGGCGCGGCCGGCACGCCGGCCCCGCCCAGCGCGGACGCCAGCGCGGCCAGCGCGGCGTCGTCCAGCGCGCCGCGCCGCAGCGACGGCAGCAGCGCCTGCGCCGCCGCCTGCGCGCGCGCCGCGTCGAACCCGGCCGGCGCCGTTGCGTCCGCG